>NZ_MPDG02000002.1:389866-465815 GCF_001887095.2 Shewanella sp. SACH | reverse complement strand
CCGCCATTGGCGGTTTTTTAGTTTCACAGCCAGCAACTGAAGCCAACTAGACTTTGGCGCTATTCTCTGCTGCCGTTTCAAGGGCAATATTTTGCTCGGCTAGCACGGCGCTTTGCTCCGTGTCGGCATTGTAATGCGCCATATCCAGCTCATCTTCAGACTTGGCAATCACAGTTGTCGCCACTAAGTCACCGGAAACGTTCACCACAGTGCGCACCATATCTAAAATACGGTCAATCCCCGCTATCAATGCCACCCCTTCTAAGGGCAGCCCTACGGTTGTCAGCACTAACGTCAGCATCACTAAACCCGCACCGGGAACACCCGCAGTGCCGATAGAAGCCAAAGTCGCGGTTAAAATAATGGTGAGATAATCGACGACAGTCAGGTCGATGCCAAACGCCTGCGCCACAAACAGTACAGTAACGCCTTGGTATAACGCAGTGCCGTCCATATTGATGGTAGTGCCCAGCGGTAACACGAAGCTAGAAATCTTCTTATGAACGCCTAGGTTTTCACTCGCGCACTTCATGCTTGCAGGGAGCGTGCCCGCAGAGCTAGACGTGGTAAACGCCACTAACATGGCGTTGCTAATGCCTTTAAAAAACTGCAGCGGACTTAACTTCGCAAATCCGCGCAGCAAAAAACTATAGAAACCCAGCACGTGGATAATACAGCCAAGGTATACGGCTATGATGACTTTGATCAGGGGCCAAAGCATATCAATACCATACTCCCCCGCCACCCAAGCCATTAGCCCAAAGACGCCGTAGGGTGCGAGTTTCATCACCATGTCAGCCAGTTTGTACATGGCTTCGGCGAGGCTTTCGAACACTTTAATCGCAGGTTTACCGTGCTCGCCAATCAGCACTAATGCGATACCTAAGGCGATGGCAAATACGATGACTTGCAAAATTTGGCCGCTTGCCATGGCCGCAATCGGATTTGTCGGCACTATATCAACCAAGGTATCGACTAATGAAGGCACAGCTTTGGCGGTTTGAGTCGCGCCTTCTGCCAGCGTTAATCCTAAGCCTGCGCCGGGCTGCAGCACATAACCAACAAGCAGGCCGATACTGATCGCGATAGCCGTGGTAAACAGATAAAACCCAAAGGATTTAAAGCCAATGCGCCCCATCTTGCCGGTGTCTTGCATCGACGTAACGCCCACGATCAGCGAGCAAAACACCAATGGCACGATCAGCATCTTTATGGCATTGACAAATAAGGTGCCCAGCGGTTTTAAGCAAGTGGCTTGTTCGCCAAAAATAACGCCGACAATAATGCCTAGCACCATACCAATAACAATTTGCAGCCACAGCGGCACTGACATCCAGCGAGACCAAACACGGCCTAATGCCGACGACTTAGGTTTTGTCATATTCATAACCTTGAATTCGAAACTATGATGGGGCAAAGACCAAAACTAGCGCGCTAGTTTCTCAGTCTACATGAGGCAATCGCCGAGTCTAGCAGAGGGGTTTTCATAGAGGGATGATCTGGGTCACGTTGAGCTAAACTGTCTTAAAATCAGTAACATTAACCAAACTGACCTTGTTAAATTGGCCGCTTAAATGTTAGTTTTTCTGATTAAGCATCAAAATATTCTGTGACTTTATTTGGCGCAATTTGCTGACGATAAAGCGCTGCTGGCGGTTGCTCACGTTCAATCAAATAACTCCAGTAATCGTCATCAAAACCACTGAAAATAAAGTCAGATTTGCCCTTGGCTTTCAGGATCAACCACCACCAAACGAGTCCCCACAAACCAAAACTCAACAAAGTTAAGATAAAATGCAGTCGATGGTTTATTTGCTCATCAGCAGTCAGATCAGCAACGGGCAACACCTTAAGTTTATAGCGGCGTGTCGACTTAACGAATCCCATCATATGCTCACTTAGTTCAGAAAAAGGGCACTAGAGACAAGCCTAGCAGATAAGACTTTAGTCGTACAAAAATCCGCAACAACAATTAAGCTCACTCCGCCAAAACCGCGACTGTCGAACTCGTTATCCCACAATGTTCCATGCTAAAGTAAGCCACAAAATGGTTGTTCACTAAACAAGAGCGGTATTACTCAATAACCGCCTAGGAGTTGTTGTATGTTGATCCGTAAAGCTAAGGCTCAGGACCTCAGTGCCTTAGTCCAATTTAATCAGGCGATGGCCCAAGAAACCGAAGGCTTAGCCTTAGATGAAGCGACACTAACCCGCGGCGTGGGCACGCTACTTGAGAGCCCGCAAAAAGGGTTTTACCTCGTCGCCGAAATTGAAGGTGAGATAGTCGGCTCGCTTATGGTGACATTTGAATGGAGCGATTGGCGCGCCAAGGATTATTACTGGATCCAGAGTGTGTATATTCGCCCGCAAAATCGTCGCCAAGGCATTTATGGCAAGCTCTACAGTGAAGTCAAACAACTGGCCGAAGCCAATGGTGGCGCTGCCAGCTTCCGTTTATATGTCGAGCAAGAAAACCTCGCCGCCCAGCAAACCTATCAAGCCTTAGGGATGAAGCAGAGTTACTATTTAATGTACGAAGAAAAATAAGTCCTTCAATAGCTTATTCGCAATAAAAAAGGATCGGGCCAATGGCACGATCCTTTTTTTACGAGTCACGATTCAGACTAAAAACCTAACGCTAACTCCTCGTTAAGCTTCACTACACTCGCAAAACTTAACGGAAGAAACCAAACAGAATCGCCGTCATCGCCAGTAAACCTGCAATGATCACGAAGATATTGCTGATTCGGCCACGATAGGCTTTTAACGCTGGCACTTTATACACGGCATACATAGGCATCAAGTACAGGATAGCAGCGATAATTGGGCCACCTAAGGCTTCAATCATGCCTAAGATACTTGGGTTGATCACAGCCACAGCCCAGATAGTGACAAACATAAAGCCTAGGATGAACTTGTTGATCTTAGCGTCAGCGACTGATTTGCCGCTTGAGCGTAACTGCTTAACGATCACGCCTTTCATGCCTTCTGTCGCGCCCATGTAATGGCCGAAGAAAGAGGACACAATCGCGATAAAGGCGATTAACGGACCAAAGTAGCTCACAAAACCACTTGAATGCACGTTGGCTAGGTAAGACAGAATCGGTAAGTTCTGCGCTTTCGCTTCTGCCAATTGGGCTGGCGATAACGACAGCACACAAGAGAACACAAACAACATCACAAAGCCCACTAACATCATCGAAGTGTTACGTAAAATCACGTCAGCTTTGCGAGAAGCATTGGCGCCGTGGTCACGTTTCAATGACACTGAAAACTGTGAAATTGCAGGAGAATGGTTAAAGGCGAACACCAATACTGGGATCGTTAACCACACTGTGCCTAAAAATGCACCCGCTTCTGGCACAACTTGCAAGGCATCCATTTTCCATTCTGGGATCAGGTAGAACGACATAAAGGCCAAAATACCCACCAGCGGATATACCAGCAATTGTGTCACTTTCAGCATGAACTTCTCGCCCGCAACCATCACAGCCATCATACCAAGGATCAATACACCCGATAAAATAAAGCGTGGTGGCGATGCCATGCCCAACTGATTGACGATAAAGCTATCGACTGTGTTGGTAATACCCACACCGTAAATTAATACAATCGGATAGATGGCGAAGAAATACAGTATGGTAATGGCTTTACCCGCACCCACACCAAAATGTTCTTCTACTACTTGGGTGATGTCGCTACCGGGAATGCTTGATGAACAAACAAAACGAGATAAACCGCGGTGGGCAAGATAGGTCATAGGACCGATGATCACTGCCATTAGTACGAGAGGCCAAAAGCCGCCCATGCCCGCATTGATGGGTAAAAATAAAATTCCAGCGCCAACGGCTGTGCCAAATAAACTCAACATCCAAGTCGTATCTTGGCGAGTCCAAGGTAAGTGTTTCGTTGAATCTAGATTCTGTGTGCTTTGAGGTGTTCCAAGAACACTGGTCGCATCTTTTTGCATATAAAAGTTACCTTACGGTGTGACTAGCATAATAAATTCGTCGTAAGGATAACCAAAAAAAGCCCATAAAAGTTGATCTGACTCGGCTTTATGTAAGGGAATTTCATAATAAACTGATATTGAGATCTAGATCGCTGATTTAATGTAATAAGCTTTCAATGCAGCAGCAAAAAAAACACATAAAAAACCGCTTAAAGACACAATATTTTTACCTCAAACTAAAACCAGTGACATAGCATAAGCGCCGAGAAAAACACCGAATTGGACCTAGATCACAAAAAGCCACAAAACGAGACCCAATGCCGCATATCGATAGCCAAAGTCGATCAAGATCACATCCGCTAATGTTAAATTTTTACAAATCGCTATCAGTCGAAAACGCCATAAAAAACGGCTCACTGCGGAACCAACTTCGAAGTGAGCCGTTAACGATAAATGCAAAATCAAACTTAAGGTTTCTGTAACGTGAGCTCAGTGGTCGACACCACGGCTGGCGCTATATCAGCCTCTTTGAACAATAACGGACGGAAACTTTTCTCGCTTGAGTACAAGATGCTTTGATCGGCAAACGCAGGCGTTAGGATATTGCTCGACTCAGAGTAAGTTAAAATTCCCCGCGCCACTGGCCCTTCGTCAGTAAAGTTCACCGCCATCATCCAGCTCGACCCATAACGCACTTGGTATCCCTTCGCCGTTAAGCCAGAACTCATCGCCTTGCCAGTAACCACGTCCATCACAGGTGCGTACTTGTGCTGCGGGATTAAAGTGTCGTCACCCGACAGACTGGTCGAGAACACGTTGAATCCACCCTCGGCATTGTGGCTACCCGGCCAAGGTAAACGCGACCCGCTTGGCGTCCCGTCCGGCAGCGATTTCTCCACAAATTGTACCTCACCCAATGGCGCATCTAAGGCAAAACCCGCCGCCTCAAGATTCAGTGCGCTATGGGCCAAGGCCACTAAGGCGCTGCCATCTGTGGTCAAGGTTTTAGGTGTCGTCGCCGCATTGGCGGGATCGAATCCTTGGGTCAACATGGTCGTTTGGCTGAATTGGTGGGCAAACTCACGCAGTAAAGCACCGCCTTTGCTGTCGTTATCTTGCTTACCATTCCACGCTTTTAACGCCGTGCACGCCGAAGTGACATCCTTAGATAAACTCGCCGACACCACAACAGGCGTGCTGCCTTGGGCATCACACTGGGCAATCAAATCAGGCAGCACTAACTCAGCAAGATAACTGCGATTAGACAACACAGCCGCTTCGAGTTCTTCCAAGCTAAACTTGCCATCTGCCCCCGCCGCATCCTGCATTAAGCTCAAGCCCATACGCGTTCGCAGCGACAATTGCCCCGCTTCTGGTCCATACATGGGCGAGAAATAAGTCAGCGGTTCATTCAAGTTAGTCGACCAGAATGAGTCATTGGAGTTTTGCACAAAGTCAGTACGCTCAAGCTTTGGCGCGCGGGCATAAGGTGTTGGGCCATCGAAACTAAACAGCGATGTGTTGCCGGGTAAAATCGTAAATCCGGCCTGCGCCTTAGCCGCTTTAATGTCTGGCGAGGTTTTTAACAACACCACTGCCGATTCAGACAATCCCGGTACTGTCGAGTCGTCGATGTAGAAAGCATTGCCCTCTTTATCGGCGTACATAGTGTTATTGAAGATGACGCCGTCGTAATCCTTGAAGGCCTGTTGGAACTCTTCTTTATTGGTCGCCATGTCCATCGCTAACCAATGGTCAACGGGGTCCATATTGCCCATGTTGGCGTCTTGGATCATAAAGGCGCTGCCATCATCCCAACCAAAAGGCGCTAAAGCAGGTGGCGCTTCAACCATAGGGCCTTTTGCCGTGGTGTAAATATCCTTCTCGGCCACTAACATGCCGGCAGGACCAGCATTCACCAGAATCGATACTGTCTCTTTGGTGATCGGCATTGGTTTGCCATCGAACAGATATTGCATCCGATCGCCCGAGACTAACTCTAAGTTATACATCACAAAATGTTCGGCGGTTGAGAAGGTATGAGTCCACGCTAAATCTTTGTTGAAACCGATATTAATCGGCCCAGGCATACCCACAAGCGAGCCGCCCATCATGTCTAAATGCCCAGGGATCGTAATATGGGACTGCCAAAAACGCAGGTTACCCGTGTGTGGGAAATGCGGATTGCCGAGCACCATGCCTTTACCGTTTTCGGTTTTATCTTTACCTAAACCCCAACCGTTAGAGCCTAATCCTCGGGGATTGGTCTCTGGCGTGGTGAAGCGGGCCGCGCGGGCAATCAACTTAGACTGCATATCGGCCACAAATGCGGTTTGGTCTTGGCTGGGTGCAGGCCCTACGATACGCGGCATATATTCCTGCGCATCCCCCGGGTTAGCGTAAAAAATCAAATCGAGAAAGTTAGCTGCGCCCGGTAACAAAGCGATTGAAAACAAATAAGTCACCACATCCTCTGGCACTATGGGTTTCACCCAAGGCTGACCGCCACAGAAAGGTTCTGCCGTTTGTTTACCCGCTTCGACATCGGCAAGATATTGGTTATAACCAGAGGTAAAACCTTGGATCAGCGCCCGAGAGTTTTCACTAAACTGTGGCCATTTTTCTTCGGCTTGCGCTCTAATCTTTAACGCTTTGTAGGCAAAGTCAGAGATCAAGTTGCCGTTATCTTCCGCTGTGGGTTGGCCCGTAGTGAAGTCAATCGACGCATGGGGGCCAAAGTACATGGAACGCTGCGAGTTAGCCTTAATAAAGCCATCGGCTAACACACATAAATTGTCCTGTGCCTGCGCATAACCACTACCAAAACCTAAGCTTTCTAAGTTATCGGCTTGGATATGTGGCACGCCGTAGGTGGTGCGGCGAATATTGGCTTTGAGTAAACCGTTGGGGGCAAAAGCTTGCAGTTGAGTTTCGGGTTCGGTGGGCGTAGTGCTATCTTCGCTATCGTTACAGCCGGCGAGTATTACACCGCAGGCCATCCCCATAGCGATCACGAGTTTGTTGAATTTCATTATTATTATCTCTTGGTTTTGGTTCCTTCAATTGCCTATCCCAGCCTACATAACTGAAGGAGCAATAGTCATATGTCGCTTCCTAGTCCCTAAGGCTGGCTATTGCCTCCCCTACTGTTGGCTTTTTACTGAGCTTCGCCGACGACTGTGGCAGAATAGAAAACCCAAACGCTTAGACACCTCAGACCATTTAAGCAATGATTCAAACGAGCGTCCACATTAAAAGCTGAAATAAATAACTTATATGCAACAAAACATTATCAAGATAAAAGTGGGTTCTAAAAACCCAGTAAAAATCAACGCGGCAACCAAAGCGATGGCACAACTGTTCCCTGACAGTATCATAGAAGCCAGCGGTATGGATGCGCCTTCAGGTGTTGCTGCGCAGCCAATGACAGATAAAGACACTCGCCAAGGGGCGATTAATCGGGTGCACTACTGTCAACAACAGGATCAACAAGATACTCAAGCCGACTACTATTTTGCGATGGAAGGCGGTGTCGATTGTTTCGACTTTGGCCCAGCCACATTCGCCTATATCGCCATTGGGCATAAAGACCAACTTGCCATTGGCCGCAGCGCAATTTTACCTCTGCCAATGCAGGTTTATCGGGCATTAGAAGCAGGTGAAGAACTCGGGCATGTGATGGATAGATTGTTCAATACCGTCAATATCAAACAAAAAGGCGGTGCCATAGGTTTGCTCACCCACGGCCACGCGACCCGTGAAAGTAATTACACCCAAGCGATTATTCTCGCCATGGCGCCGCTATTAAATCCCGATATTTACGCACAAACTTGTTAGTAACATGTTGCAAGCGCAGTTGAAGCCCGCTAACTTAGTTGTGACATGCAACCAAACCCATTCGACTATGGCTCAAACAGACGCACCATCGACTCCAGATCCAGCTAAGCCTGTGACTCACGCTAAGCAAACGGCGGAATCAGGCTCATCCGCCCAACTCAGGCACTTATCTCGCTATCTGGTGAGGAATTTAGGCATGCTCAACGCCGCCTTTGGAGATTTGCCCCTCTCGCCAGTGCAAGCCCACGCCTTGTTTGAGATAGGCAAGCAGCCGCTGACCATCAAAGAGCTGGCCTGCAAACTCAGCATAGATAAGTCCAATGCGAGCCGAGCCATTAAGCATCTGATTGATAAAAATCTTGCCCTGAGTCAAATTCATCCTCGGGACAGTCGCTGTTTAGTCGTACAACTTACGCCCGCGGGGAAGAAGTTACTCCTGAAATTAGATACTCAACAAAATCAATTATTTCAAGAGATCTTAGCCCAACTGACCCCAGCACAAACCTCACAAATCGAAGAGGCACTCATGTTATATAACCAAGCCGTACATAACGCCAAACACCAAAGTGGCTGTCACATTCGCCAAGCCACAGCCCAAGATGATGCCGCGATTGCCAAAGTCATCCGCGATGTCTCGGCCGAATACGGCTTAACCGCAGATAAAGGTTATAGCGTGGCCGACCCGACCTTAGATTGCCTCAGCCAGATTTACTCCCAAGCGGGCGCCAGCTATTGGATTATTGAATTAGAGGGGCGCATTTTAGGCGGCGCTGGTATTGCGCCGTTAGCCAACAATGAGGGGGTCTGTGAACTGCAGAAAATGTACTTTATGCCCGAAATTCGCGGCAAAGGACTTGCAACGCGCGTAGCGTTAATGGCACTCGATTTCGCCCGCGAAACGGGTTATCAAAGCTGCTATTTAGAAACCACAGCCGCGTTAAATGAAGCCGTAAAACTCTATGAGAAATTGGGCTTTGTGCATCTATCCTCTCCCCTAGGCAACACAGGCCACGACGCCTGCGAAATGCCGATGCTGCTAGAACTTAATAAATAGAATACAAAGCGGAATTCAGACTGAAGTAACAATGCCAAATAGCCATGATTCAACTTGTTTGGCATTGTCAATTTTTATCAAAAAATTGTTATACAGCAAGATGATTTTAATTATCAGTCTTAGGGCATAGTTTTTCTTAACTTAATTGCATTAAAATATGGCAATTTTACCTCGCTCAATTTTTAATAAATTGAAAGGCGTTTGATACCATGTTGTTAACGGCATTAAATAGGGAACATTATGCTCAGTTGGATTTTTAGTAATAAGAAACTCACTCTTCGGGAAATATGCCTAGATAACACACTTTCGACCTCGGCTAAAATAAAGAAAGTTGATCAATTTCTTACCGATAGTGGAGATCTCAATTTTATTGATCTCAATGTTTCGCCCTGTAACATATTAGTTCCTCTATCTTGCCGTCCTCAGTCCGATTTAGTGCTTATAAAATACTTGCTCAACAAAGGCGCTAAAATCGAATGCAATGGCTTCAGTGCCTTGCATTCGGCTATTGAATATAATAACTCTGAACTCGTTACCCTATACCTAGACTCTGGTGCCAATCTTTACTTTCAAAATCAATACAATAATTGCTGGCTCAACTATCTATTTCATCCTAATCCGCAGTATATCTATCAGGATCATCAACGTAGAGATATGATCGATCTTCTACTTACAGCTAAGTTAGACATCAATAAACCGGTGAGCTTTTGGACCAATGGTGAAGTAAACCACCCGCTAGAAATATTATATGATGAACGAAGTAAAGATCTATTCCTGCATATCATTAATAAAGATATCCCATTAGACATTGGTAAATTAAGTCTAATTGAAAATATTATCTCCTCGAGCGGATTTTGGGGGATTGAAGCCTTTGCTCCTTTAGTAAAACGCTTTCCTGAATTTAAAAAGTCCCGTTATATTATGGCCAACGACAGCAGCTTCTGGGACGATGCCAATTTACTAGAGCTTTGTGTTTATGCCAAATCACAAGAATATACTGAATATCTGCTAGACCATTATCCGCAGCTCAAAGCTGACTCCCACGCCAAAAGTTTAGTCTATGCGGCATTGACCTCAGAATTTGACCTTGGCATTATCGAAAAGCTACTTAAGGTCACCGTCGATATTAATCGCATCTATAGGATGACTCCGCCCGAGGCCGACCATTCCCCCTTGCTCAACCAATATCTTGACCTCGCCAAATTTACCGATGTGAATAAACGGAGTTACATCTATCAAGCCCTTGAACTCTTGCTCAAATATGGCGCTAATCCTAATGCCGAATTTGTAAATACGGGTAAAGCCTATGAGATGTTAGTCTGGTCGAACTTACGACTACTGATTTATCCAATGGTCGAAAACAAAACCTTTCTGCCCGAGTTCCTCGATCTGTTCCTGCAATATGGCATGGATATCAATAAAAAATTTGGTGCAGTGGATGAACCGACCTTACTCACCCTCTGCCAGCGTGGTTCAGGTAAAGAAGATCAAGCAACACTTATTCAAGTGATGGAATATCTGCTCACCAAGGGGCTGGATTTAAACCTCACCAATATCTACAACACTAACTATGTGTCTGCGGCGGCTATCTCCTGTCGAACCCAACTACTTGAATGGCTTATTAACCAAGGCGGGGATATTTTTACCCATTGCGGCCATGATAACTCGCCCATTCTACACAAGGCGATTTCGACCTACTGGTGGGATCAAATCACTGGCCCCATGCGACGTAATACTGTTGAACTCTTACTGCGCCACGGAGCTAAAATTGAAGAATTCTCAGTAGATGAGCAATTTACGCCACTCATGTGCGCCTGTTACTACGGCGCGCAGTCCTGCGTAGAAGCGCTACTCGAACATGGCGCAAACCCTAATGCCATCAATGCTGAAGACACCACCCCCGCCCTTTGCGCAGTGATAGGTGGCAGCTCAATCGAGTTTCCTCGCTTTGAATCAACGGCGGTGCGGATCTTAAGGCTATTGCAACAATATGGCGCCGACTTAACAACTGAGAACTGCCGCGGCAATAGCCCGCTGATCGCAGCTATAGAGCAGGAATATAAGGAGATTTTCGAAGCACTGCTGCAAATAGCCTCCTACAGTGAAACTCAGCTTGAGCGAGCACTCGAAGTAGCGGAGCCAGAAAGCTATTTCAGCCGTCGCCTGATGCAACATATTAATGGCGAAACAATGCAACAGCCGACTCAAGTTCACGCCCAGACTGAAACTAAGCCTATCTCAAATATGCAGACAACCGAGACTGCGGATGATAACGCTCCTACTGGCCAACTAGATATAGCGTCTAAAAAGGCCAAATTAGAGGTAAGTAATGCGGCTTCAGATAAAAACCAAATCCCAACGCTGTTCGATCTCAAAACCAAAGTGCAGAGCTTCTTTAAACTTATCGCAAAGGATCCCGATATCACTGTCGCCCAATTTAAAGGCATAGAAGAACAGCTCGATCTGCTGATTGAAAAACTGAATGATTTTAGCTTTTTCCGCAATCAGGCCACCCAAGCGGAGTTTGAAGAAAGCGTGCAGGAATATATCGATGATACGGTCGATGAGATAAACAAGTTAATCGAGGATGATTATCCCGCCCTAACCGAAGCTTTAGTCGATTCAGTCTGGACGATTTTGCAGTACTTTAGGGTTGATATCGAAATTGAAACCGCACTGAGAAAGCGCTTCTGGTAACGATTAGCACCTTAACTACCAACGAGTACCAAGCATAAAGCCCTAACGTTGGGGCTTTATGCTTTCGAGACTCACACCATCTGACTTAGCCGTCTATTAGCCAACATAATGGAGAGACTTAAGGCTTAACATTAGACACTTTAGCAAGCAGTAACTGGCTACGAATGATTTGACGTATCTGATTATGCAGTTCAAATACTCGAGTGCGATCATTAAGATTTAGCGATAGATTTTCCAGCATCACCAGATCCAAATTAAATTCGGGATAATGCAGTGTCATCGACATATAGCCAGATAAATAGCCCGTATGACTGTATTCGACGAGGCCATCGTCCTTATTGATCCTCACCCCATAGCCATAGCGCATATTCGGCCATAAGAATTGGATCTCGGTATACGCCGTTGTCATCCGTTGATAACTCTCTGCGCTCATCAACTTGCCAGAATGTAATAGATACTGAAAGGCGGCATAAGCTGGCGCTGAAGCAATTAATCCCCCTGCGGGCAACAAAGCTTCATCAAGCACTAAGTCAGCAGGGGCAATCACCTCGCTTTCCTGTAAACCTATGGCGAGTGAAGGCACTTTGGCGCGAATAGCCTCAATACTGCCAAGCTCAGCACTCAGGCCATTAAACTGGTATCGCGTTGCAAACTGCGCCACTTGCTCGGCAAAGGATTGGTGATTGACCTTCTCAAGCACTTGCCCTAAAAGTGAATAACCGAAGTTGGAGTATTCAAATTGGCTACCCGGCTCGAATCGATTGGCCTTACCCAGTTTATCGACGCCCGATGTATGAGTCAGCAGTTGGTGTAGCGTAATCCGCTCGTCATAACGACTGGGATTTAAAGCGTTTGCACTTGAATTTGTACCCGCCACAGTGCCTTTTAGTGCCTCGTTATCTCCCTTCGCATCACCAAAAAGGTAATGATTTAGCGTTTGATTTAAGTCGAGTTTCCCCGCATCGAGTGCCTGTAATATCAAGGTTGCAGTGATTTGTTTAGAGAGCGATGCCATCACAAAGCGCGAATCTTGACTAATACCTTCGCCCTTTTGCAGTTCAAACTGCGGCTTGCCCTGCTCAAGCAGGATAACACTGCCACTAAATGGCTGTGGCGAATCCTTTATCGCGGCTTGGATTAAGATCTTAATCTCCGCCACCTTCGATACTGAAGATGCGGTTTGGCTTTCAACGGCAATCGACTTATCACCTTGCACGCTCTGCGCTTTTTCAGTCCCAGTCTCTAGTAATGCGGCAATACTATTGGCACTTGGAAATAATAAAAAACCAGTAAACAGGGTACTGATAACACTCAAACGCATGGGTTATCCTTAACGTAATTGGCCAATGGCCAGATTTGAAAGCGGCAAGCATATCACAAGTTTTTTTAGTGTTGCTGTGTTTGAAATTTGGAATGACAGTCTGGACTGAGCCTTTAAAAGTGAATGGAGTTGACCAGTACAGACTGATAACTATGAGGCGACTTTATGCTTTTCAAACTTCGTTTGATTGTTTTTAAATGCAAAGTCATTCACAAATATTGACACCCACTAGGCACAAATCCTTAAAGCGATCTCAATCACAATTCACTTTAACGTAAGCCGAAAGCAGATTATGTTGTTGATTTTAAATGGCTGGTAAAGTTTTCAATTTGATTATCTGTTCTAAGGAGAGAGCATGTTTTTTACATTACTGTTTATTACATTTGCACTATCTATAACCGTTTCATTTCTAGTTGTTTCGATTTTCAAAAAACCACTGGGAGAAATATTTTCTCGAATAATTCAAGATTCAATCAGTGCCGCTTGGCAAAAATATATTATTTTTGCCACATACGTTGTGGGCATTTCTGGTGGAGTTAGAATTTATGATTTAGAACGCTACATTTCCGCTCGACATAAAGATGTTGAAATTCTACAGCTAACTCTAGAACGTTGGACTATTGAGATCTATCGGACAATTATTGAAACTTTGCAAAGTATCGCATGGATGTATCTTATCGTATTTATATTTGCCCTTATCGCATATGTCATTGTTAGAGGCTTTGAACTTAAAAACGCTAACAAGCAATAAACAAAACTCGCGTTAAGTTGCCTTAACGCGAGTTATAAGTTTCAAGCTTTAACCGCTAATTGAAGCTCTGATTAAGCTCTAGCTCTAGCTTAAGTTTAACGGCTAATCACCAAAGTCATCGAGTAGGATGTTTTCTGGTTCAACACCTAGGCTTTCGAGCATCTTAATCACTGAAGAGTTCATGATTGGAGGACCACACATGTAGTACTCGCAATCTTCTGGTGCCTTATGATTTTTAAGATAATTCTCATAAATCACATTATGGATAAAGCCAGTGTAGCCAGTCCAATTATCCTCAGGCAATGGCTCAGATAACGCCACATGCCAAACGAAGTTGTCATTTTCGGCCGCTAGGGCATCGAAATCCGCTTGGTAAAACACTTCACGGGTTGAACGGGCGCCGTACCAGAAGCTCATTTTACGTGTGGTTTTCTTACTCTTAAGCTGATCGAAAATGTGTGAACGCATAGGTGCCATGCCCGCACCGCCGCCGATAAACACCATTTCCGCATCGGTTTCCTTCACAAAGAACTCACCGAATGGCCCAGAAATCGTCACTGTATCGCCCGCTTTCAGGTTGAAGATGTAAGATGACATCTTGCCCGCTGGCACATTGGCCGATGGCGGCGTCGCAATCCGCACGTTCAGCATAATGCGGCCCTTTTCATCGGGATAGTTGGCCATAGAGTAAGCGCGCAATACTTCTTCATTGACGGTCGAGACTATATCAAACAGGCCGTATTTGTCCCAATCGCCACGGTATTTTTCAGGAATATCAAAGTCAGCGTATTTCACCACATGGGCTGGCGCTTCAATTTGAATATAACCCCCCGCTTTAAAGCGAACATCTTCACCTGCCGGTAACTCAAGCAATAACTCCTTGATAAAAGTCGCCTTGTTATCATTAGAGATCACCTGACATTGCCACTTTTTCACACCGAAAATTTCTTCGTCGAGCTCAAGCTCCATATCGGTTTTCACTGAGACTTGGCAGGCGAGACGACAACCTTCTTTAGCCTCTTTCTTGGTGATATGGCCCATTTCAGTCGGCAGAATATCACCGCCGCCCGATTTGATTTTCACTCGGCACTGA
Source organism: Shewanella sp. SACH (assembly GCF_001887095.2). Classification (NCBI taxonomy): domain Bacteria; kingdom Pseudomonadati; phylum Pseudomonadota; class Gammaproteobacteria; order Alteromonadales; family Shewanellaceae; genus Shewanella; species Shewanella sp. SACH. Next base: position 451,110 of record NZ_MPDG02000002.1, on the reverse strand, counting down.
CCGCAGGTTCCGCCGCCACCACAGGCTGACGGAATAAAAATACTCTGACTCGCCAAGGCGCCGAGTAACTTGTCACCCGCCGCAACTTGAATGCTTTTTTCGGCATCTTCATTGATGCTGATCGTCACTTCACCCGAAGCCACTAATTGCTTTTTGGCGATTAGAATCACTATCACCAATAGACAGACCACTAGCGTGAACATGCCTATGCCAATTGCCATTTCCATCGTATTACCCTTTTCTAGCTCTTTTCTAAAAAGAATCTGGTTTCACTTTCTCAACTCTTGGCTCGCCTACTGTAGCTTTACAGCGAGATCCCCGAGAAAGACATAAAGCCCAGCGCCATCAAGCCTGTTGTGATAAAGGTGATACCAATACCTTGTAAGCCTTCGGGAATCGCGTTGAATTTCATTCTTTCGCGCAGTCCCGCCAGCAGCACAATCGCCACCGCCCAGCCAAGACCCGAGCCCATAGCAAACACCACTGACTCACCGAAGTTGTAATCACGGTTCGCCATAAAGATCACCCCAGCAAAAATCGCGCAGTTCACTGTGAGCAAAGGTAAGAAGATCCCAAGGGAGTCATACAGGCTAGGAATGTACTTATCCAAAAACATTTCAAGGATTTGCACTAACGCCGCAATCACACCGATGAAAGTGATCAGTTGCAGGTAACTTAAATCGATACCGGGTAATCCCGCCCAAGACAGCGCGCCAGGCGCGAGCACTTTGACGTAAATGATCTGGTTTAACGGCACGGCTAAGGTCATCACCACTATCACGGCTACACCTAAACCAAAGGCAGTTGACACCTTTTTAGACACGGCCAAGAAAGTACACATGCCTAAGAAGAACGACAGCGCCATGTTGTCGATAAAAGTGGCCTGCAAAAATAGATTTATATAGTGTTCCATATCTGCTCCTTAACCCCGTTTCCGCTGGATCACATTGATAGTCCAAATCAGCACACCGATCAGGAAGAAGGCGCTCGGAGGTAACTTGAACATCTCGTTTGGCAAGTACCAACCGCCGTTTTCAATGGTGGTAAACACGCTATGACCGAATAAATTGCCTGTCCCTAGCAGCTCGCGTACAAAGGCGACGCTGATCAAAATCAAGCCATAACCTGTCGCATTACCGAGCGCATCGACGACCGCTAAATGCGGTGGATACTTCATGGCGAAGGCTTCAGCGCGGCCCATGATGATACAGTTAGTGATAATTAACCCAACGAATACAGAAAGTTGCTTAGATAACTCATAGGCCACATCCTGCAGCACCATGTCGACGATAATCACCAAGGAGGCGATAACCGTCATCTGCGCGATAATGCGCACACTGGTCGGGATAAAGTTACGGATGGCAGAGATAATCAGGTTAGAAAACACCAACACAAAGGTCACTGCGAGCGTCATTACCACAGCGGTTTGCATTGAGTTACTGACCGCCAGCGCCGAACATACGCCCAGCACTTGCATCGCGACGGGGTTATTAGCAAACACTGGCCCCGTTAACATGTCACGCATGGATAAAGTGTTGCTCATTTTGCCTCTCCCAACTCACCTTGCAATTCACCCTGCGCGGCCGTCGCTTTCAGCTGATTGAAGAAGGTTTGAAAACCCTCAACCCCAAACCAAAACTCCATTGCGCGCTGCACGCCGCGGCCTGTCATGGTCGCGCCACTCACAGCATCGACACCGTGGACATCGCCTTCTTTAGCGCCGCCTTTAACGAGGCGCATAGCAAATTTGCCTTTTTCATCAAATAATTGCTTACCCTTCCACAGTGATAACCAATGGGGATCCGTCACAAAGTCACCGATACCTGGGGTTTCACCGTGCTCGTACACCACTAGCCCTTTAATGGTGTTGAAATCTGGTTCAACCGCCACATAGCCGTAGATCATCGACCACAGACCTTTACCGTAGAAAGGCACAACCACACTGTCTAACTTGCCGTCGGCATCGAGCACTTTAAATACGCGGGCATCGTTCGCACGGGTTTTAATCTTGGCGATGTCCTTTTTCGGTGCGCTTGAGGTCTCAGGATTAATCGCCGCCATACGCTCATCAAAATCGAGTACGTTAGCGTCGGAATCCACCTTACCTGTGTCTAGGTTGATCAATAATGGCTTAACCGATTTAGCGAAAATCTCTCTAAAATCAGAGTCCTGACCTAAGTTCACATCGGCTGCCATCAACACATAACGCTTCACTTCGTCACGTTTTTTGGCGACTTTACGTTCTTTCAATATGCCTGCAGTGCCTGTGATCATAAACGAGCACAGGAGGCAGAGCGTGATGGTGAAGATCATGGTCCCCACCACAGTATCTTTCTTAAAGACCATGACGTTTTAATCTCCGTTTGATGTTGGCGCGGGCCACCAGATAATCGAACAGCGGCGCCCAAAGGTTGGCGAACAGAATGGCTAACATCACGCCCTCAGGCATTTTGGGGTTAGCGACACGGATAAGCACTGTCATAAAACCAATCAAAGCACCGTAGGCAAATTTGCCTTGGCGAGTGTAGGAAGTGGTCACAGGATCGGTGGCCATAAACATCATCGCCAGTGCAAAACCACCAGTGACTAGATGCCAAGTCCACGGCATTGCCATCATGTCATTGCTGCTAGAACCGATGTAATTACACAGCGTTGCAGTCGCAATCATGCCCAGCAGCACACCGAGCACAATGCGCCAGTCGGCTAAGCGGCTGATCAGCAGTAATGAACCGCCGATCAAAATCGCTAAGGTGCTGGTTTCACCAATTGCGCCCACGGTGAAGCCAAAAAAGTTGTTCCACCAATTAGGATCGCTAAAGGCGCTAAACCAAGCGTAATCGGCAAAGCTCAGCTTGCCCGCTGCGGTTTGTGCCAGTGCAGTCGCACCAGAGAAACCATCAACGGCAACCAGCTGTTTAATGGTTGCAACTTCAGAGGGATAGGCAAAGTAGATAAAAGCCAAGCCCGCCAGCGCAGGGTTAAGGAAGTTATATCCCATACCGCCAAACAGCTCTTTAGCCACAACCACACCGAAGGAAATCCCCATGGCCACCAGCCATAGCGGTGTCGATACTGGCAAGATTAAGGTAAATAGCAGGGCTGTAACGAAGAAACCTTCGTGCAACTCTTGGCCGCGAACCCGCGCAAATACCACTTCCCAGAACAAACTGGTCAGCAGCGCTGTCAGGTAAATCGGCAGATAAAAACTAAGACCATAGAGGAATAAACCTAATATCCCAGTGTCTTGGCTAAGGCCGCCAAACAGGGTATTAAAGATTTCTAACTTCCAAATATCTGGGGTCGATAAGCCGCCCGCAAGCGCAAGCTGTGCCTGTAGGCCAATGTTATATAGACCGAATAAAATGGCGGGCAGTAAACACAAACCGACTAGCGTCATGGTACGTTTCACGTCAATCGCGTCGCGCACATGCACTTTACCCTTAGTGCTGTGGCCACTGGCAATGACGAGTGAACGCAAAAAGCCCTTCATCGACTTACCCGTTGCGTAGTATTCTTCCTGTAAATCAGTAGCTTCTTGTAAATCTGGGGCTTGCTGTAAATCAGGTTTTTTAACTTGCTTAGTCATTAACCTTCCCTCTCGATAACATCTAGACAGGCACGTAATTCTTTACCAAAGTCATATTTGCCGGGACACACAAAAGTACACAGCGCCAGATCTTCTTCATCTAACTCCAATGCACCTAAGGCCTGCGCCTCATCGGTATCACGCACCACTAAGTCTCGAACGAGCAAGGTGGGTAAAATATCCAGTGGCATCACGCGATCTAGCTGACCAAAGGCCATCATGGCGCGGGCTGAACCGCCCTGATGGGTAGTGAATTCGAACAGCTTAGTGGCACCAAACAAACGTGATGTCACCGCGCGGGTAATAGAGAATTTATCCGAGCCACCCCGTACCCAAGAAAGCACATGGTGCTGCGCATCTTCGCTCAGCACTGACACTTGGTTGTGGAATCGGCCTAAAAAGTCATGCACACCAACCGCGGTATGGCCAGATAACACTGAGCCCGATACCACGCGGTTTTGGCCGGGTTTGATGTCATCACTGACTAAAGGACTTAACTCGGCGCCCAACTGAGTGCGCAGTAAACGCGGATTTAGCACGCTCGGGCCACCTAAGGCGACGATGCGGTCGGTATATAACTCACCGGTTTGGAATAACTTGCCGTAGGCAATCACGTCTTGATAGCCGATATGCCATACCTGACGCTCTAAACTCACAGGTAGAATAAAGTGAATATGAGTGCCGACTAAACCTGCAGGATGAACCCCGTCAAAACGGCGCAGCTCAAGTTGCGGCAATGCCTCTTTCACAATCGCTTCGCCCTTATCCTGACACAGGTAAACCTTGCCCTCGGTTAAGCGGCTCAACACCAGCAAGCCAGCTTTAAAAGCCTCGGTTTGCTCGGCGATGATCAAACGCGGATCGGCGGCCAGTGGATTAGTATCAATTGCGGTAACAAAAATCCCTGCGGGCGTGCTATCGAGCGCAGGCACGCGCGAGAAAGGCCGCGTACGCAGTGCAGTCCATAGACCGCTTTTCACTAATTGCGCCTGAACGGTTGACCTTGCTAAAGCGGCGATGTCTTGATGGATTTCGAAGGAAATCTGTCCATCGCGGTTTTCGCCGTCATCACAACGAATGACAACCGATTGTAGAATTCGGCGCTCGCCGCGGTTAATCGCCACGACTTGGCCACTAGCGGGTGCAGTGAACAACACGCCCGGTGTTTTTTTATCTTCAAACAGGGCTTGGCCCTTTTGAACCCAATCGCCCTCTTCGACCAACATCGTCGGCTTAAGCCCAACGAATTCTTCACCCAGAACAGCCACTTGGGATGGCTTAGCACCGAGTTCAATGACCTGTCGCGGCTCGCCAGCAATCGGCAAGTCGAGGCCTTTTTTGATCGTTACAATTTGGTTTGAAAAATCTGCCATCACAAATATCAACCATGAAAAATTTTTAGATAAATTCAGGGTAGAGATTTGTTAACCCAGTTTCCGATATTGGCGTCACATTCCGCCGCAAATTCGTAAGTTAGATACGTAAATTTACGCCGTTTTGTGACATAGATTCACTTCCAAACTCGCCGCGATCTATAAATGTAGTTTTATAACAATTTATTCATAAATACGTTATTACTGATTTAGTCATACCTAAGGTTTACAAAAATAAGCCAAAATCCCCATCTCAGTGCAGCAAAGCGATAAAACCGTTAAAAGCGCGACTCAGAGAACAAACTTCAACCAATGGCATGCCTCAAAAGTGCGCAATACCGTTTAGCGGGCTGGCTATTTTTAGCGCACTAACATTTCAACCTATGGTTTAACCTTTGCTTTACAGCAAAAGCTTGGTAGCCTCAAACTAAGAGAGTTTTCGTAGGAGAAATAGATGGAATACAGACGCATACCGCATTCTAATCTCGAGGTCAGCAAAATCTGTTTGGGCACTATGACTTGGGGCGAACAAAATACCCAAGCCGAAGCATTTGCACAGCTGGACTACGCCATAGGAAATGGCATCAACTTTATCGATACGGCGGAAATGTATCCCGTCCCACCTAAGCCCGAAACCCAAGGGGGAACCGAGCGTATTCTGGGGCAATATATCAAGGCACACGGCAACCGTGACGACCTAGTGATTGCCACTAAAATTGCCGCACCGGGTGGTAAGAGTGATTATATTCGCAAGAATATGGCGCTGGACTGGAACAACATCCACCAAGCGGTCGATGCCTCCTTAGCACGCCTCCAAATCGACACTATCGATCTTTATCAAATCCATTGGCCCGACCGAAATACCAACTTCTTTGGTGAACTGTTTTACGATCAACAGGATCAAGAACATCAAACGCCGATCCTCGAAACCCTAGAAGCCCTCGCCGAAGTCATTCGCCAAGGTAAAGTGCGCTATATCGGTGTGTCGAACGAAACACCTTGGGGCTTGATGAAGTACCTGCAACTGGCCGAAAAACATGGTCTGCCGCGTATTGTGAGTGTGCAAAACCCTTATAACTTGCTCAATCGCAGCTTCGAAGTCGGCATGAGCGAAATCAGCCACCGCGAAAACCTGCCGCTGCTCGCTTACTCACCACTGGCCTTTGGCGCCTTAACCGGCAAATACTGCAACGACCAATGGCCTGAAGGTGCACGCCTGACCTTGTTTAAGCGTTTCGCCCGTTACACAGGTTCGCAAATGGCACTGGAGGCCACGCAAGCCTACGTCGATTTGGCCCGCGAGTTCAAACTCACGCCAGCGCAAATGGCGTTAGCCTTTGTTAACTCACGTCAGTTTGTCGGCTCCAACATTATCGGCGCCACCGACTTGTATCAACTGAAAGAAAATATCGACAGCCTAAAAGTCACACTATCGTCTGAGCTATTAGTGCGATTAAACGAACTGTCCGATAAATTCAGATTACCTTGCCCTTAGCCCCCGAATCTTAGCCCCCGAATCTTAGCCCCTAGGCTTAACCCCTAGGCTTAACCCCTAGGCTTAACCCCTAGGCTTAACCCCTAGGCTTAACCCCTAGGCTTAGCCCCTAGGCTTAGCCGGCTAAGTCGTTTGAATAACCAATAGCATCAGGCCAATACACCTGATGCTATTGATTTCATTCAGCTCAACGCCACTTTCCCATTCTAAATACCGCCTCCTTGTCGCACCTCGCTTTAGGTTAACGGCAAACCCTCTACCCCAAACTCTCTTACACTGACCAAGCACAAAGCTATCGTATTACCCTCGTTAAACTCGCAGCAGCATACTCAGCCCGATACCCTTCGACGGTCCTCCGGTAAAATGCTTCAGGTTACATTCGGATACAGAGTCCTGTTAAGAACTGAAATATAGTGGCGCCACAGTCACTAGACAGATGTCTTAAGGATCAAAAAAATGAAAAAACTTTGCTTTGTAATCACAAGTGTTTTGATGTCGAGCCACGCGCTTGCTGAAAGCAATACCTACATTCGTAACGGTAATATCTATAGTCATCAAGATCAGTTCTTTGCTGGCGCAGGTGGAGCTACTGGCAGTCAGTTTTATAAGGGTCAAGATCACCAGACAGGTATCTACCTCAATGGCGGCTACCACGGAGAGGACTTCAACGCCGATCTGTCCGGTATCAACTACCGCTTTTTAGGCACCAACGACAGTGCCGTTAACTTCAGCATTTTTGTGGTTGCCAATCCCGGCTTTGATGCCAATGACGCCGATATTTTAACTGGCATGAAGGATCGCAAATTCAGTGGCGATCTGGGTTTAAACGCCGACATTCATTTAGGCACAGGCACGTTATCAACCAAATTCCAACACGATGTGACAAATGTTTATGATGGTTTTCAAGCTGATATCACCTACTACCATCCAATAAATCTGGGCTTTGGGGATCTGGTGCCTTATGCGGGTGTGCACTATTTCAGTAAAGACTTCGCAAACTACTACACAGGTGTGACGTCATCTGAAGCCACGGCGCAGCGCCCTGCTTATCAAGCCGACGGCACCTTCGCATATAAGCTAGGTTACGCTTTGGTTATTCCAGTCACTAAGCATTTAGACATTACTCAAGCCACTGGTTACTCGCACATAGCTGCCAACATGGCTGACTCTCCGCTAATCGACAGTAGCAACCAGTGGGTTACTACTCTTGGCGTGAGCTATAGCTTCTAACTAACCTGACGAGACAAGACCATGACATCGATCAAAAAAACGTTTTTGTGTGCTGGATTAGCCCTGATGCTTTCAGCTTGCGCCACTTCATACGATACCGAAAAACAATTTTGGTCTTTCGGTAAAGGCTTTGAAACCGCACAGATTGCACCCGATAGCTGGCAGATTAGCTTTGTTGGCAATACCAACACTGACCGCGCATTGGCCCGAAAGTACGTCATGCGTAAATCGGCTGAGTTATGCAAACAGGCAGGTTATAGCTACTTCACTTTCACTCGCGAACAAACCGATCGTGACGCAGTGGGCCAATTTGGGGTAGGAAAGAACAGCAGTAACGACATTTTGTGGGGGAGTTCGACGATGAATCAAGAAACTTCTGTCATGGTCGAAGTCACAGGTTTACATAGCAAACCAGAAAATACCAGTTCACGTATCTACGACACGGATTACATACTTAACAATGTCGATGTGAAAGGTTAATTGCGAATCAAACGAGCACCAGCCTAGCTTCTAGGCTGGTGCTGTTTTATCGCTACATCGAGACATTGCTCGCTTTGCCTGATGGTTATGCAGCATTAAAATCCAGTCTTAAACTCTTGCCTTAAACTCCGCTTTAAAATTCAGCCTTAAATTCCGGTCTAAATCTCCAACCCTAAACTCCAGCGTTAAACTTCAGCCTTGAATTTTAGTGACATGCGAGCGCCACCGAGCTCAGGGGAGCGTCCAATACGTAATGGGGCATTCATCCAACAACCAATTCTGTCGACAATCGCCAATCCCATGCCATGACCGGAATTTCCACGACTGTGCTGACCTCGTACAAAAGGCTTAATCACCTGCGCAGACTCCAGTTCATCTATGCCTGGACCGTCATCGTCAACGTGTAACCAGGTCCCGCCCTCCTCGACTGCCAACGTCAGCCGAATCTTTGCCTTACCAAAACGCAGCGCATTATTAAGCAAATTATTCACCTGCATTGATAAGTACTTAGGGTCTGTCTTGATCTTGAGAGCTGTGGGATAGGGAACCAGTTCAACCGAAAAATCGGGGTACACTTGACCTTGATACTTTTCGAGTAGCCAAGCATTGAGTTCAATCGACTGCCAATCGGGCTGGATATTCGCTTCATCGAGGCGGGCATAACTCAGCAACGTCATTACCAAGTCTTCCATAGTGTCTAGATCGCGGTTCAAGCGCTGGAAATACTTCACTCTGAGCTGTTCGCTTTGGGTTTCTTCCAGCGCCTCAATGCCAAATCTTAGCCGTGCGATCGGAGTTTTTAAATCGTGAGAAACAGCTCGACTGAGCAGTTTATTGTCATCGATCAATTGCTGAATACGATCCGCCATACGGTTGAATTCGCTTTCAATAGTACCTATGTACGACGTTTTTCTAACAGGAATTCTCTGCTGCAACTCCCCCATACCAAACGCTTGGGTCGCCTTACTGAGATTAACCAGCTGACGGATCAAGGGTGACACCCACACCAACAAAATCAGCACCACGCCGCCATAAAAAAGCATGGTATACAGCTTATTCAAGTCAAAGCTGACATCGGTGGGCGTGACGATATCGGTGTTAATGTTCAATACCTGCCCCGTTTTTGGCAGTAAATAATGCAAGGAGATGCCGTCATCGGACTCCAGCAGGAGTGATTCCCCAGCATAAAACGCGGTTTTTAGGGCTGAGGGTAAAACGAAATCGGCTTCACTCGCTAAAGACAATTGCTCTGAATTTAGCTGGTTCCAGCTTGCGATAAAACTGTGATTGTTAACGCTATCGTTATCGAGCGTTTGCGCCAGTGTGCCGCCCAGTAGTTTTAATGCGGCGAGGTGAGTGGCTGGGGTTTGCGTGTCATTATCATGATCTAGCAGACTGGCAAACTCGCTTATCGACCAGCCTAGGCTCGCAATGGCCACCAGCACCACCAGCACCAGTGAAGTCATCAACTTCTTCATAAAGCTTGCTCACCTTCGTCGCGGCAAAACAGGTATCCCTTGCCACGGATGGTTTTCACTTTATAGGGCTGGCTTAACGCTTCCTGCAATTTTTTGCGTAAACGCGATATGCGAATATCAACCGAGCGATCTAGGCCATCGTATTCAATGCCTCGAAGCTGAGCCACCAGTTCATTACGACTCACTATCGTGCCCGCCTTCAATGCCAGCAGCCACAACACATCGAACTCATTGGCATTCAAATCCAACGGCTGTTTATCAATAGTGACCGATTTGGCCGTCGCATTGAGTACCAGCGAATCAAACACTAACTGTTGTTTTTGTTCCTCATCACCCACACGGCGTAACAGGGCTTTTATCCGCGCTAACAACACCTGTGGCCGGATCGGCTTTGTCAGGTAATCATCTGCCCCGACATCTAATCCGCGGATCTCATCCCCATCCTCAACACAAGCCGTCATAAAGAGAATGGGTCCAGCATAAAATGCCCTCGCTTCCTTACAGACATCGAAACCATTCTTAACGGGTAACATCACGTCGAGTAACACTAAATCAGGTATCTCTTCGGCTATCATCTCTAAGGCAAAATCGCCTTGGCTGGCAACCGTGACTTCGTAACCGTGATCCAGTAAATAATCACTGATCCACTCTGCCAGCGAGATATCGTCTTCGACCACTAAGATGTGCTTTTCAACTGACATATTAGAATAACCTCCAACCTGACTGACTCTGTTTAGGGGCCTTATAAACCCAAGTCACCACTACTTTGACCTGCGCCAGTGGTTGCACATCATCATTACGGATCAAACTAAAGGTCGCCGTTTTATCGCCTTCAAAACTATATTGGTATTCTTGCATGGCTTTGCCGCTCCAGCAGATTAGCTGGTGCTGGCGGTCAGTGAGTATGAGGCAATACTCGCCGCTCGCAGGTGTTTGCCATCGAAACAACACATCTTGATAGCAAGTTTGCCCTTTATGGAGCGCAATGCAGCGCTCTGGGGTCGCAGTAAAAATCACCGAATCGTCCTGACCCCAAGCAAAAAAAGGCGCATTCAGTAACACTAGCCATAAATAAAATCGCTTCATGCCCACGCCCCTAAAACACATAGCTGATAGAGGCATTAAAGTACGATGCATAGCCAGCTTGATTGAAAGGGCTGTCGGTCACTTCTTGGGATAACACATTGAAGCGATACATGGCTCTAAATACAAAACTCTCGCTCAGCGGATAGGCAACACCGAGCTCCATGCCGTAGCTAAAAGAACTGCTCGGGTGATATTCGGGAAAGAGTTCGGTTGCTTCTTCTTTGCTGACACCAAAAAGATAACGATTCAAGGTGGCTGATGAGTAGCCCACGCTCCCCAATACGTGAAAATTCCAATTACGTACCTGCCAAGACTTACCCAATCTGGCGGAACTCTGAATACCCTGATCATCATAATAATCAGATACTAATCTGTACTGGAAAACGTAGTTATCGCCCCAGTAACGCGTGGCACGAAAACCTGCGCCAATATAGAGCGAATCTTCCGATAGTAGATAAGCATTGCGGCCAGCTTCATCGAGTGTGCTGGGGTCCACATCTGGACGTGACCATGAACCCTGTAAATTCGCCAATAACAGATCAAAGGACCAATCCTCTGAACTCCAAAGATTCACCCCAAGATTAACCCCATCCTGAGATTGGTGGATCATCTCAACAAACATGCCTTTGTACTGATACATGCCACTGACCAACAGCGACAATTGCGCAGCGCCGGAATCGGTTTGCCGAACATCAATTTGGTTGACCCCGTAAACACTCATACCCAGTTCAAAATCACCGCCGTCGGCAAGGCGATTTGAACCTCCATTGACACTGCTAGCAATATCCGATGCCGCAGCGGTACCGGGAAGAATGCTGAGCGTTAACACAAAAAACCAAAGAATACGCATGCCCATTTAATTCACATTTCTAGTCGTTATTTAGCGCTACATATTACAACAGTTTGTTAGGGTGTGTTGACGTTTCAGGGTTGTTTTTGCAGCGATTTGGCTGGCTTTTATGCAAGGCAAAGCCCGTGTGGTGTAGTTATTCTACATAAACGGGCGATAACGCGGCAGAAATGCCAGCCAAACGCTGCCCGAAGGGTTCGTCTGGCAAGCTCTTGCTCTTTGTCACTCGTCATTTGAGTAGAATAACTACACTTCACTCCTCGTTTCGCGATCACGAACTTGCCAGAGCGAACAAAATTCAATCTCGAAACGTCAACACGCCCTAGTCTTTTTATCCGCCACTGCACAAGCAGTGACATTTTTGCGACGATAATATCGTCAGATAAGAAGTACAGTCAGCAAAGCGCAAGGAAGTGAACCTAAGCGAGGGGAAACTTCGCGCCCAATACGCTTATCAGCTGAATCGATTGAGGATGTAAATAGGGCCTTAAAACCTTCATCTTCGTCAATCCACATAAATTGAAATGATTAAAATCAATAATAAAAACAAGTTAATAGATTAAATTACCCCATCATCGAAACCGATTAAGTATTCTTGGTTAACAAAAGTTAACTAGACCCAAGACTGACAATTCAAGTAGGGTCGGGTCACAAATTAGGATCAACTGTATCTCGCGCTCGACGACTGGTGCGGCGCTAAGATAACTCTGACCCATAGAAGAATAATGACTCACTCAAGTTCCCCGACTCACAGAACGTGGCTTTGGCTACTGCTCGGCTTGTGGCTGATTGTCATCCAATCGGTTGCGCTGTCGCATTCTGCTGAACACAGTTTGGAACATGAGCATGCCCACTGTTTCCTGTGCGATTTTGGTCATGAGCAAAATGCAGGTCCATCGTCTGTGCTTATGCCGCCGATGGGATTGCAGCAAGCTGAAAGCATCCCGCAGAAACCTTATCAACAACCGAGTTTACCTTGGTTACGCCACTTCAACGTGCGTGCACCGCCCTTACTGTTTTAAGCAAATTCAATCATTTAAAAATCTATTTTTTTGCTTATCTAAAGGAAAGGCACAATGAAACTTGCACTATCTTCAATAGCGCTAGCAGTGGCTGGCGTGTGTTCACCGGTTATGGCCGCTCAATTACAAGGTCAAGTGACCGATCTGCAAGGCGCACCTATCGCTGGCGCCCTTGTCAGCATCGACGGTGGGACGAGCACAACCACAAATCCTCAGGGCCAGTATCAGTTAACTGTCGCCGACAATAGTCATATCCATCTCCACATTAGCGATGCCGAGTTTAAGCATGTTGATAGGGATTTGCAGATAACCACTGGCGCGATGACCCAGGATATTTCACTAACCAAAACGGCGATGGAAAACATTGTCGTGACCGCATCGCCGCTCGCCCGCTCTGCGCTCGAAAGCACGACGCCAATCAGTGTGTTAACCGAAGATCAACTCAAGCTCAATATCGAGCCGACGCTAGGTGACACCTTAGAAAAATTGCCCGGCGTTCAAGCCTCCCACTTTGGCGCGGGGGCGAGTCGCCCCATCATTCGCGGCATGGGCGGTCCTCGAGTACAAGTGCTTGAAAATGGCCTGTCTGTTGGTGATGCATCGACGGTATCGGCCGATCACGCGGTAACAGCAGAAGCCGCCTCGGCGCAGCAAATTGAGATCCTGCGCGGCCCCGGCACATTGCTTTACGGGAACGGCGCCATTGGCGGTGTGATCAATGTGGTGGATAAGCGCTACCACGAGAGCCCAGTCGATGAGCTGTCGGGGCAATTTGGCACTCGCTACGACACAGCCAGTAATGGCCGTACCTTTAACGGGGATATCGATGGTGGCAATGGTCAGTTCAATTGGCATGTAGATGGCACCCACCGCATTACCGACGATGTCGATATTCCGGGAAATGCCATTGCCAATCTGCCCGAAACCCATGGAAAACTGGCGAACAGTAACCAAAAACTCGACGACTATGCCGCAGGTGTTGGCTATACGGGTGACACGGGATTTGTCAGCGTATCCGGCGCGCGCACTGAATCGAATTACGGTATTCCCGGCCGCGGCGAAGCCGATGCACCCGATATCACCATAGATTTAAAGAAAACTGCATGGCAGCTGCACAGTGGTTTGTTAGATCCATTTGCTGGCTTCAGTAAACTGCGTTTTGATGCTGGCTATACAGATTATCAACATGCTGAGGAAGAAGATGGGGTAGCCGGCACGACTTTCTTTAACAAGCAAAGTGAAGCGCGCTTAAGCCTTAACAATCGTCCTTGGGGTGAGTGGCAAGGCACTATGGGGCTGCATGCCGTGCACCGTGACTTTGCCGTTGAAGGCGAAGAAGCGCTGACACCAGACAGCAAAACCGATACCTTAGCCGCCTTTATCGTGCAAGAGCGTAAGGTCGGAGATTTTCGCTTCGAGCTTGGCGGCCGCTTAGAGCATTACCGCTTAGCGCCAGACAGCATGACGTTAGACACACTAAATGGCGAACAAACCTACCAAGCCGAAGACCTAGTCGATAATGATCTCACCGTATCGGCGGGTATGGTGTGGGACTTCGATCCCGCCTATAACTTGGGACTGTCGCTCACCCGCGCCCAACGTTCGGCCACCGCCGAAGAGCTTTACAGCTATGGTCCCCACGATGCCACCCAAAGCTTTGAGCTTGGTTCGCAGTTCAGCGTTGAAAATGGTCAAATCATCACTAACAGTGGCAATAACGATAAAGAGGTCGCCAACAATATCGACTTAACCCTGCGCAAATTAGAGGGTGCGTGGACAGGCTCATTGAGCATGGCCTACAACCGAGTCAATAATTTCTATTACGAGAAAAATACGGGCTTAATCGCCTCTGACATAATCAACGGCGATGCTGAAGGTGATTTACCGGTTTACCAATACACCCAAGGCGATGCCGAGCTTTATTCCCTCGAGGCCCAAGCCAGTATCCCGTTCAACGATACTTGGTCATTGGATATGTTCAGCGATTACACCCGCGGCAAGTTGGTCGATGGTGGTAACTTGCCACTCATTTCGCCCATGCGTATCGGTTCAACTTTAAACTTTGACCAACAACAATGGCACGCTGAAGTCGGCGCGATTGGCTATGCTAAACAAACGGATACCGCCGAAAATGAAACCGAAACGGCCGGTTATGCGCTAGTGAACGCCGCCGTCACATACCGTTTATATACTTCTGCGGGTGACATGCTGTTCTATGTCAAAGGCACAAATCTACTCGACCAAGACGCGCGGCCACACACCTCGTTACTTAAAGATTACGCTCCACTGATGGGACGCAACTTTATGTTAGGTGTCACCTATAACTTCTAAAAACAGGAGTTGTAAAAGACAATAAGTTAAGCCCAAAGCGAAGTCCTAGACTTCGCTTTTATTTTTCAATTAAACAGCACGCACCTTGAACTGCTGCATGGTTTCCCTTAGTGAATTGGCCTGCTGAGACAGTGACTCACTGGCTTTTGCAGTTTCATTGGCGCTGCCAAGTACCAATTCCCCTGAATCTCGAATCTCATTAATCCGCTCACTGATATCCTCAGCGGTGACGGCTTGCTCCTCGCTTGCGGTCGCGACCTGAGCATTGGCCTGAGTCAGTTCAGTTAAGGCATCTAAAATCTCAAATAGGTGCTGCTTGGCTTGATTAACGAGCAATGATGACTCACTGATTTGCTTATCATTATTGGCGAAGGATTCGACTGAGGACTTAGCATCTTTCACGAGTGTTTGGATAAGATCGCTGATCTCCTGCGTGGCGGTTTGGCTACGAGTTGCCAGCGCCCGCACTTCTTCGGCGACCACAGCAAACCCACGTCCTTGATCTCCCGCCCGCGCCGCTTCAATCGATGCATTCAAGGCCAACAAGTTCGTCTGCCCCGCTATCGCATCGACTACAGAGACAAAGTTGAGGATTTTTCCGGTACTCGCTTGAACCTGTTGAATAAGTTGATTCGAATACTGGGCACTGGCAACTAACTGTTTGGAGATTTTCTCACTCGCATCGACAACCTCACAACTTTCTTTCACCTTATGCTCGGCTTGTCCCGCTGAGTATGAAGCGGTTTCTGCACTGCTCGCCACTTCAGTGATCGTTGCCGCCATTTGGGTCATAGAGGCGGCGACTTGGTCGGTATTATCTTGCTGCCTTAACATGGCCTCACGATTATTTTCGGCCACCGCATTAAGCTCGGTCACCATAGAGGCAATTTCTTCACTTCGAGCAATCACTTGGCCGACAGTTTTACTTAAGGTCCACGCCATTTGATTCATACTGACTGTGAGTTCGCCCAGTTCATCCTTAGAATCGACGCGCAGCTCTTGGTTAAAGTTACCCTGTTCCATCTTAGCGGCAGAATTACGTAACCGATTGATAGATTTGACCATGTATTGACTGCAAGCGATGCCAATCAATAAGCCTATGACTAAAGACACGATAGAAATAATCGTTAAGCCATAAATCGCCCTAAGCTCTTCGTCCTCAGTCACAGAAACCGCGGTTTGAGTCATTTGCTCTAACCGCTCAACGAACTGACTTAGCTCAGTATTAAACTCGTTTTGCGCAACCTCTAAGGATTCAACCCGCTTAGCTAAAGCGGCTGGTTCTTCTTTTTGCTGGATACCTGTGATGACAGTGGCAAGTAAAGCTTCATAGTCACCAAAACGTTGAATAATCGTGCCAATATCTTGATTTAACTGCTGCGTTTTTTCATGTAATAGCGGATTTTTAGCCTCTTTTAATGCCACATTGAGCATAGACTGAGTCGAGAGTAACTCCTTATTAATGTCTTCTTTATGCTGAATCACATCCGCAATAAACGCCGCTAAAATGGGCTGACTCGATGCGGCTTCAATATCCGCCGCACGAAACGCTTTTTCTAAAATGACCGAGCTTTCGAGCTGCTTAATGGTGACGTCGGTTGATAATCTCACTAATGGAATATTTTCCTTTGCAATGCCTTGGATTTCCTCAGAAACTCGCTGCATTTTCAACAAACTAAAACCAGACAAAATCAGGATCAGCACTAACATCACCCCAACGAGGGCGATCATCTTATGTTTAATCCGTAAATCTTTTAAAAACTGCACCATAAAACGGGTCTCCAACAAACACCGATATCAAAGGACGTCCCATTGAGAATAGTCGCAGTTTTCACTTTGGGTGGTTGAATTGAGCGTAAAGTATTAGCTGAATTTAAAAGAAAAACTTAAACATTAGAAAAATCGCATCATAGCTAAGCTCGATGATATGTTAGAAAGTCAAAACCCGTTTAAGGCGCGCGAAATACCAGAGGGCAGAAGTTTGAACAAACGTTGGTGAAATTAGACGCTCAATACCGCCTTCCAATACCTACACCTCAACAAACCGCTAAAACTTGCATTAACATGGCAGATCACAGAAGATCCCTTGGCCTTTTTCATTGCCTTTAGCCTCATCTATGACTCAACCTGCATCGCCTACGCCAAATACTGTGACTCACACAGCGACGAATACTGTTACCTCACATCCTTCGGCAAGTGCCTCTCCTGATGCCACAGCGGTTCTTTGTTCATTAGAAGCAGAGCAGCGCAATGCTAAAATTAGGTCGCAATTCCCAGCGTTAAATCAACTGCTTGATGGCTATCCCTTGTGTTATCTCGACACCGCAGCCACCAGCCAGAAACCGCAAATGGTGTTAGATGCCATGGCGCAGTTTTACGCTAACGACAATGCTAATGTACACCGCGCGGCGCACCAGTTATCGGCGCGATCGACCTTAAGTTATGAAAAAGTGCGCGATCAACTGCAACTATTTTTAAAGGCCGAACGCCGCGAAGAAATCATCTTTACCCACGGCACCACAGAATCAATCAACTTAGTCGCCTTTGGACTCACTGCACACGTAAGCGCAGGCGATGTGATATTAATCGACGCCGCCGCCCACCACGCCAATATCGTACCTTGGCAGGAGCTGGCGAAACGCACAGGTGCGCTGATTAAGCCTATCCCTCTCGATCAAGCTTGCCGCTTAGATGTCAGCGCCTATAAAACCTTGCTCGAGTTAAAGCCAAAAATCGTCGCGCTTTGCCATGTTTCCAACGCCCTAGGCACAGTCAATCCCGTGGCTCAGTTAGTTCAGTTAGCAAAAGCCCAAGGTGCAATAACCTTAGTTGATGGTGCGCAAGCAGTGGCGCATTTAACGCTGGATGTGGCTGAAATCGATTGTGATTTTTACGTTTTTTCGGGGCATAAAATGTATGGTCCGACTGGCGTTGGCGTGCTTTACGGCCGTTTCGACGCTTTAGATAATCTCGCGCCACTATTAACTGGTGGCGAGATGATTAAACGCGTGAGTTTTGAAGCGACAGAATTTGGCAGCCTACCGAATCGCTTAGAAGCGGGCACGCCGCCAATTGCCGAAGTCATAGGTTTGGGCGCGGCCATTACATTTTTACAAACCGAGCTCACACCGCAGGTTCAAGCTTATGAAGCTGAATTAGTTAACTATTTACAAAGCCAATTGCGCGCGCTCGGTGAAGTGCATTTATACGGCGCTTTTGATGACAATATTGGCGTCGTCGCCTTTAATCTTGCCGATGAACATCATCAAGATGTGGGCATTTTGCTGGACCAACAAGGGATTGCCGTGCGCTGCGGCCATCACTGCGCCATGCCATTAATGCAGAGTCTGAATCTTAAGGGCTGTTGCCGCGCCTCTATCGGTATCTACACCAATAAAGACGATATCGACCGCTTTATTGCCGCGTTGGCCTCGGTAAAAGACTTGCTGCTGTGATCCAGTATTTAACGACTGAACCACGCGACTCATGCGTTCAAGATAAGTTACGCTCAAATAAGTGAGACAGGATTTAGCCCTATGACAGATTCGACTATGCCTATGCCAAGCGAGACCGATTTTCACTATTCAGTGCAAGATGCCGAGACCTTGCTAGCGCGTTTTACCAAGGCACCTAACTGGCAGGAAAGATATCGCCAAATTATGTTGCTAGGGAAAGACTTACCGAGTTTAAGCCCAGAACTTCGCGTCGAAGCCGCTCAAGTAAAAGGCTGTGAAAGTGATGCGTGGATTTATCATCTCGAACAGGCTGGGAAGCACTATTATTTAGCCGACAGCGATGCCCGCATTGTTAAGGGATTGATCGGATTATTGCTTGGCGCCTGCCATGGCAAAAGTCGCGCTGAGATCCAAGCATTTGATCCTACAGCTTACTTCAAACAATTGGGGTTAGAAGGTCAGCTCAGCCCATCACGCACCAACGGCCTTAATTCACTCGCAAAAGCCATGCTTGAAGCCACTCTATAGCTTCACGATATCTTCACGATAGCCACAGGCCAAGGGTTTTCATTTACTGCGATAAGCGATAATTGAAACCGCTTGGCAATAACAAATCATCACAACTCCAGCTCGGGGATAAAGGCCAAAAAAGGGATTTAATCAAAGACTTCTACGCCCTAAAAAGGTATAAAGAAGTTACATTTGAGTTATTGATAGGAACCGAGCATGCCCATCAAGGCAGTCAATCACCACCGTCGTACTCTTCTTAAAGGTCTTGGCGCAGCAACCCTGTTAAGCCCACTCGCCAGTTTACCTAGCTTTGCCGCCGCACAGAGGCGGATATATGTCGATGGTTTATCCTTCCTTCCCGATGACTTAAGTGATGTAACAGCCTCTAAACTCGATGCTTATATATGCGATATTTCGGCGATTGAGACCATAGAACAAGCCGATGGCACTCAAAACTACAAACGCACCTATAAAGCCTGCATGGAAAGCATTAAGCAGGCTGCTAAACGGGTGAGCGATCATCCCGATATTTTACTGCAAGGCCTGAGGGGAGGAGATATTCAACGTGCCCGCGACAGCCAGCGCACTGCGGTATTCTTTCAAATCCAAGGCGCAGATTGTGTCGAAGAAGACAGTGAAGCTAATCAGTGGGCACGGGTGGATGAATTCCATCAACAAGGGCTGCGCGTATTACAGCTCACCCACCACTATGGCAATACCTTTGCCGGCGGCGCCTTAGACAGTGATGCCAATGGCGGACTCAACAAGCCGCTCACCACCCATGGACGCGAACTTATCGCCAAACTCAATCATGCCAATATCTTGGTCGATGTGAGTCACTCCAGCGCCCAAACCGCTTTAGATGTCGCTAAGATCACGAAGTCTCCCATAGTGCAGAGTCACGGTGCAGCGCGCGGCATAGTTAACCATGCCCGTTGTTCACCCGATGAAGTGATCCGCGCCATCGGCGATAGCGGCGGCGTATTCGGCGTATTTATGATGAGCTTCTGGCTCACCAATAATGCCGTGCCCACGATCGATGACTATATTCGCCAACTGGAATACGTCTCGCGTGTCGGCGGTGTGGATAGTGTGGCAATCGCCAATGACTTCCCACTGCGTGGCCAAGAAAACTTACTGGCTCTTGATAACAATAACGCCCAAGGCATTAAAGAATATCAAGAATGGTGGTACAGCCTGAGGGCAAAAGGCGTGCTAGGTTTTGATGCAGAGCCAAGGCATGTCGTGATACCCGAGCTAAATCATATCGATCGCATGAGCCGTATCGACGATGCCTTAGCCAAGGCACGCTTTAAAGCCACCGACCGCGACCGCTTTATGGGTGGCAACTGGCAACGCGTGCTCAATAAAGTACTACTGTAAATAGCATTGTTTTATCGCCCTGTTTAATTTACGTTGTCGAAAAATTTACGGGCTTATCTGCTCGTTTCAGTCTTGGATATTCTATGCTGACCACACTCGCCATTTTCAATTATCGCTCTCTGCGTGAAATCGTCTTGCCCCTAGGGCAACTCAATTTGATCACAGGGGCAAATGGCAGTGGTAAATCGAATCTATACAAGGCGCTACGTTTACTGGCACAAACGGCGCAAGGCGGTGTCGTCAACGCATTAGCCCAAGAAGGCGGACTCGACTCCAGCTTTTGGGCGGGGCCAGAAAACTTCACCAAAAGCATGTTAGCGGGCGACACAGCCATTGAAGCCACCGTCAGGCAAGCGCCAAAACGCTTAAAGCTCGGCTTTGCCGGCGAGGACTTTAGCTATCTTATTGAACTCGGTTTACCTGAACCCGACGCTACTACGCTGTTTGGCTTAGATCCACAAATCAAGCGCGAAGCCATTTGGAACGGACCTAAGTATCGCCCCTCTACAGTGTTAGTCGAGCGCCGTGGTCCTATGGTGAAAAGCCGCAGTGCTGATGGAAAAGGCTGGATAATCTTAGGCGCCCACCTGCAAACTGGCGACAGTATTTTTACCGAGCTTGCCGATCCCGAGCGCTGCCCAGAAGTGCTCAAGCTTCGCGATAGTATCCGCGCGTGGCGCTTTTACGATCACTTCAGAACCGATGCAGAAGCCCCTGCACGGCGACCACAATTAGGCACGGCCACGCCGGTATTGCACCACGATGGCCGTGATTTAGCCTCGGCAATTCAAACCATTTTTGAGATAGGCGATAAATCGGCTTTCGATCATGCGGTGAGCGATGCATTTCCCGGTGCTAAGGTTCGAATCGAGCCTCAAGCGGGCGGCATTTTAGTGCTCGCATTTCATCAGCATGGTTTATTAAGGCCACTCAATGCCAGTGAATTGTCGGACGGCACCTTGCGTTATTTGCTGTTAATCGCCGCCCTACTGACCCCAAGACCGCCAGAACTTATGGTGTTAAACGAGCCAGAAACCAGTCTGCATCCAGATTTATTGCCTGCGCTGGCACGCTTAATTGCTAAGGTATCAGAGGAGTGTCAGCTGTGGGTGGTTTCCCATGCTAATCGGCTTATTAATGCCTTAAGTCAATTTGAACACTGCAATACCTTGGCCTTAGACAAAACCTTAGGCCAAACGCAGATCCAAGGCCAAGACTTGCTCAATACGCCCAGTTGGCTATGGCAGAATCGTTAGTCGGCGGTGTTAACGCGACTGCCCTCATCAATCGTAAAATACCGCGAGCCATAGGGTTTCTGAGCTGTTAGAAGTCGAAGCAATGCGGTGTTTTTGATGGGGCACAATCGTTAAGTAATCACCTGGGGTTAGTGTAACGGGTTCACCTTGTTCAAATTCAAGCGTCGCCTCCCCTTTAAGTAACATCACCCATTCATGTTGAGTTTGATCGTACCATTGAGCTTCGGGTAGATACCCAAACCACCTGAAGATGCAGGATTCAGCGGGAATTTAACGCACTTTAGGCAAGGCGGCTATTTGCAGACCTAGTGGACTAAGTTAAAAATAGCCAACACGGCATAAAGTGCGTTAAAACCCGCCGGGACGGAGCGCTTAGGGCACTCCACTTCCGTGTTGCATCAATTCAGAAGGTGGCCGACATTCTGTCATTGATGCGCCTTGAATTGAAGCACCCTAAGCGCTCTGAAACTCGTATCTTCAGGTAGCTTGGGTATATTGCCCATTAGAGACAATGCGCTCTATGGTCACAGTGTCATTACCCGCCAGTTTTTCAAACACTTCCGCCGATAAATCAGTGGGTAATTTTGCAAAAAAGTTATCAAGCATTTTGTGTTTATTCCTCTGCTTTTATTCGCTCTCTCTGCTGATTAAACTGTATTTTTAACAATCAAACATTGAGAAACGAAACCATTAACCGCTATGATATGCGCACTGAAATACTCAAGGGCCATGAGTACCCATCAGATAAGCTTATTGTTTTACATATGGATATGGAGATCTCCCCCAATGTCGTTGTTTCGCGCACTAAAAGCCAAATTATTTCCCTCAAGCAAAACTAGCTGCGATCCGAAAGACATTTATGTTCATACTGAACCACAAGTCCCCAGCCAAGAGCAAACGCAGGAGCCGTTAGTCGCTGCGCCGCTATTCCAGCGTCACTTCAGCTTAAAAATCCATGCGACAAAGGCAGACGCGACCGCTTGTGAAGAAAATGCCAACCACGGCTTAACTCTCTATCACTACGATACGCCCCAAGTCATAGAACTCTTAGGCTGGGAAAATGCCAATGAATGCTGCGACTTTCACCAAACCGAATTCGACCGCCTCGAAATCGGCAATCAATCCCCTTTTCCCGAGCAACACTTTTGGCTCGGCAAAGACAAAGTCTGCAGTATCATCCCAAAAACGAACGACCAGACAACAGCATTATGGCAAGTTGAACTTAACAATCTAGTGGCTTTATTGATAAGCCACTTTACGCTCGATGCAGACAATATAGTACAAGGCGACATTCAAGATTACGCCAGTTTAACAGGCCAACTGCATCGCACTTACCATCAACTCCATTCTGAAGACGGCGCGGGTATGCTGAGAATTGTCACCCAAAGTCCAGGCCTCACCCAAGCCGTCGATTCAAATTACTTTGGCGAGCGTAATGGGATTTCGCGCCAATTCGACGCCCTAGGGACACTGCTTTTTGAAGGCCACTTTGTTAATGACCTACAACTCGGCAAACAAACATGGTACGACCATGAGGGCAAGAAAACGCAAAGTGAAGATCGCCACGCGAATGGCATGTATGTCACCCGTTATCATACGAATGGCAAAATAAGAGAAACCGCCGAACTCGACCGCAGTGGCAACTATATCAACAACTTGGCGCGTTTCTACGAATCTGGGAATTTATGGCTTAACCGCCCTATGGTGGCGAATAAAATCCACGGCATTGAGTATATGTACTACGAATGTGGCGCCCTACAAGCCGAAATTACTCATGAGCATGGCAATATAGTGCAAGAGTTTTGGTTTCACACCAATGGCTTGATCAAGCAAACCATCTTCATTAATGACATGGGTAAAAGCGTCGAAACCTTTTATGAAAGCGGACATATCGCATGGCGAGAGCAGTTCAATGCTGAAGGTTTGATTGAAGGGGAGCGTAAAGAGTGGCATCCAAATGGAAAGCTCGCCAAACAACTCAACTTCAATAACGGTATTGCCCACGGCGACCGAGAAAAATGGTATGCCAATGGTCAGCTCGAAGAGAAAATCCCCTTCGAGAATGGCAAAGAACAAGGCACTGCCTATTGGTACCATGACAATGGCCAACTCGCCCTTGAGATCTATCTTGAAAAGGGACTCAGAGAAGGTCTGTTTAAAAGCTATTACCAAAGCGGCGTGCTTTCTGGCGAAGGCCAATACCAAAATAATCTCTCGGTAGAGCCCTTTATTGAATATTACGAAAACCAGCAAGTTCAAATGTATTTACCGCACACCCAAGGCAACCGTGACGGCACTGCTCGCTGGTTTTACCAAGATGGCACCATTCGCACTATCTCTGAGTATGAAGTGCGTGACGGCCAAGGCTACCTCAGAGAATCCAGCTTTTATAACAAAAAGGGGATCCTCGAATCCTATCAGAGCCACTCTAATACCCGCTGCGGCTATCATCTTGAGAATAATCAAAGGGAATACTATCAAGACGGTATTGCCGACACTCGCATCGAATACTATGAAGATGGCACTATTCGCTGGTTACTCACCCGTACACAAGGGGATTTATTTAGCTCTAAATCCTTATCACCTCAAGGTTTAATCTTAGAAACTGGCACAATCCAAATTATTGATGGCCGTTACCTCGATATCGGCCATTGGCAGCGTTTTACGCCCCAAGGACAAGTGTATCGTGAAGTTTGGCTAGATGAAGAAGGCCAACTTATAGAAAGTCGTCACTACTTTGATGCTAATCAGCCTCTATCGACTCAAGAAGATGACGAAGCAGAATGGGATAACGCAGAGCCCCGTAATTATGGCTACGATTGTTGCGACATCAGTGACTATGATTAAAGCGAAGACGAGAGCGATGACTTTGATTATGATCGTGCTGATTGGGAAAATGACGGGCTAAACCAGCGTTCAGATAACAGTGAACACAGTGCTAGCCATAGCAGCAATAGCGCATATTTGTCCCGCAACAAGTATCACAGACTCAATGGCGATACCACAGCGAAACAAGCACAAACACAAGCCGCAGCGGATGTCGACGCCAAAGAGCCGATATTGTCTTACCACTTAAAATTTGACGACGAAAGTAAGCTTTATTCAATGAAGCGCTATCATCCCAATAGCCACATTGCCGAAGAAGGTAATTTACAGATCCAAGGAGAAGAACAATTCTGGGTCGGTATCCACAATCAATACGACGAGCAAGGTAAGCTTTATTCAATGAAGCGCTATCATCCCAATAGCCACATTGCCGAAGAAGGTAATTTACAGATCCAAGGAGAAGCACAATTCTGGGTCGGTATCCACAATCAATACGATGAGCAAGGTAAGCTCAAGCTCTCCGAAACCTACACTATGGCAGGAGAGCCGATAGAGCACACCACCAGCACGAATGCGATATTGTTAAATTAATCAAGTTGATATGGATAATGTCAGTACCAATTGATATGAAGGGTAGTATAGATAATGCGGTAAGCCCTGATTTAACTTGGCTTACCTTATTTGTCTTACTTACCTTAATCGCCAGCTCGATAGAAGTAATGGAAATCTAAGTAGCAACACTTAAAACTAAAGCGCAAAAGTGGCGATAGTCTTTTGAATACCGACGACATCCGTACCACGCTTGAGTTCTTTGACTAAAGGCTCACTCTGGCCTGAGATCCAGATTTTGAGCTCGGCATCCATATCAAAATGGCCTGTGGTTTCCACTTCAAAATGGGTAATGGATTTATACGGTATGGAATGGTAAGTAACTTTCTTGCCAGTAAGCCCCTGCTTATCAATTAAGATCAGACGTTTATTGGTGAAAATAAACAAATCGCGGATCACTTTGTAGGCGAGTTTTAATTCTTCTTGAATGCCCATGATGGGCCTTAATTCCTCGGCTAATTCCTGTAAATCAACCTCAGAAGCATTACCGAGTAAACCGTCTAACAATCCCATTTTAACATCCCTTATTATTGATATTATTTTCAATAAGATATCCGCTGATCGTCGCATGTGCAATATCGGGCTTTGATGAAAATATGGGAGTAGCTATGGTGAGAACAACATCAATGATAGGTAGGCAGATGTAGGCGCGCAGATGTTAGCTGAATGGGTGTTAGGAGCATTGCACTGGGCAATGCTCCTAATAACAAGTGTTAAAGGTGTTTCTGGCCTCGCACTTGACGGTTTTCACCGACCACCATCATTTCGCATTTAGGACAGTCGAATACCAACTTGAGCACATCGTTACCGATTTCAAGCACCATAGGATCGGCCTTGATGCCTGGTACTTCCTTCGGACACAGATTGAAGTTAAAGCGCAGACAATGCTTAGTGATCATCAATGGCACGTCTTCGGTGACGCCGTTTTTCTCATAGGTGTCTTGGATCTCAATTACGCCGTGGCGTTGATAAAAATCCTTGGCCTTCTCATTAGCGACGTTACCTAAGTAACTCAAATGCTTGACGGGATACACTGCATCTTGATTATGTTTCCACGGCAGTGGACGCACATAACCTTGTACACGGGCAGCCTCTAAGGCGGCAACGCCATCACGGCGCAGACCATTGAGCACAGACGCTGGCAAGAACCATGCTTGCGCCGTATCGATACTGATACTGCGGGAAACAAAGTCGGTACTACCGAGCTTACCCAGCTGAGTGCGGGTATTTTGCAAGGTCTTGTCGACATCTGTCGCAAGTGTCTTCTCGACCACTAAATTGACTGTGGCGCTTAGGCCATAGATATCGGTCAAGGTCAGCGCCAGTCCGTCTTGAGTGTCGCTCAAACGTAAATCGACGCCGATAATCCGCTTAGAAGATTCTTTCGATAACAGTGCTTCGAAGGCTTGGTTATGGTTACGATATAAGGTCATACCGACTTTTAAATCCTTTGGCACCTGCAATATATGCAGTTTTAAGCCTTCGGCGCGGTTAACCCGCAGGCCTTGCAGTTTGTCATCCGATTGTTTTGCCATGGCAAAATTCGCAGGGAAGAACGCTAAGCCATCGCCGTTATTAAACTCATGGGTTGAGCTCACTTGGATAAAGTCTTTGCCTATGCTGACCACTTTACCGACTTCTTCGCCTATGTATTTTGGCGAACGGAAATCTTTAATGCCTTGGCTACGTTCGTTAACAAAGTAATCTGTGCTGCCGCGGTTAAAGGTCTTTTCAGGATCGGGGATGAAGGAATGTTCACAGCGGCCGTGGGACGAAGCCTTAAACTCAGGGCGACGCGCCATAATCGCATCTAGCTTTTGGCGATAATGCGCGGTGACGTTTTTAACGTAACTTAAATCTTTTAAGCGACCTTCAATCTTAAACGAGCGAATGCCCGCATCGATTAGCGCTTCGAGGTTTTCAGTTTGGTTATTGTCTTTTAAAGACAATAAATGTTCATTCTGCGCTAACACGTCGCCTTGACGGGTTTTAAGATTGCCCGGCAGACGGCACATTTGCGAGCATTCACCGCGGTTAGCACTGCGGTTACTAAAGGAATGACTCAAGTTACACAAACCACTGTAAGCCACACACAGAGCGCCGTGGATAAAGAATTCGAGCTGCATATTAGTATGCGCGGCCACATCACGGATTTGGCTCAAGCCTAATTCGCGGGCGAGCACCACCTGAGAAAAACCAACTTGCTCTAAGAACGCCACTTTTTCTGGGCTGCGGTTATCCATTTGTGTACTGGCATGCAGGGCAATCGGCGGCAAATTGAGTTGCAATACACCCATGTCCTGCACAATCAGCGCATCGGCACCGGCTTCGTACAATTGCCAAATGAGTTTTTCGGCATCGGCCAGTTCGTTATCCATCAAAATGGTATTGAGGGCGACGAATACCTGAGCATGATATTGATGAGCATAAGTACAGAGTCGCGCGATATCTTCAACACTGTTACCTGCCGTTGCCCGCGCACCGAATGCGGGCCCCCCTATGTATACCGCATCGGCACCATGGCGAATGGCTTCGATACCGTAGTCAGCATTTTTTGCAGGCGCCAATAACTCAAGGCGGTTATGGACGTGAGAAAGATTCTCGGGAGTGTATATCTCTGGCTGGCTCATGGCTTCAAAGGCTCAACAGGGTCATTAACAAAAAAGAGCGTAATTATAGCAAGAACTCAAATACAGCTCTATCAGCAAATCATCAACTAATGCGCTTTACTTCGGTGCTTTAGTCATCTCAGAAAGGTTCTTGCCACAGGCAATCTTTGGGCGCCGCACTTGCACCCTCAAGCCTAGCAGAGTATCTTTGCGGCGCATTGACGAATAGGCCTCATTATGACTGATTTTATTTACCAACCACCGACAACCCCTTGGCTCGATATTCTTTATCAAGATAAAGACATTATCGTCATAAACAAACCTTCGGGATTGTTGTCTGTGCCCGGTCGCGATCCAGCCCATTACGACAGTGTCTATGCTCGGGTAAAAGCTGAACATCCCCATAGCCAAATCGTCCACCGCCTCGATATGGCGACCTCAGGCGTAATCGTTGTCGCCCTTATTCGCAGCGCCGAACGTGAATTAAAACGTCAGTTCCACGATAGAGAAACCAGCAAGACCTACTTTGCAAGGGTCGCTGGCCATGTCAAAAATGATACCGGTAGCGTTGATTATCCGCTGATCTGCGACTGGCCGAATCGCCCCAAGCAGAAAGTCGATCATCTTGTGGGCAAACCGTCGTTGACTCACTACCAAGTAATAAGTCGCGCCAAACGCTCGACGCTGGTGAAACTCACGCCAATCACAGGCCGCTCACACCAATTACGCGTGCATATGATGGCACTAGGTCATCCGATCTTAGGTGATGGTTTTTATGCCGATCCACTGGCCAAATCCTTAGCACCACGCCTATTACTGCATGCGGCAGAGCTCACCATCAAACATCCCTACACGGGTGTCAGTATGACTTTTAGCGCAGAAGTACCTTTTTGTGAGCCTTTGGGCGAACAATGATCACTAAAATCAACTAAGACGGGCAAAATCGGTAGCAATTCCCCATAAAAAAACGTAACTTTATGACAATTCATTACGTTATAGAGAGTTTATTTATGGATACCGCATTTCAGCGCGATCAACTCGATAATCATATCCTCGAAGCCCTAATGCAGGATGCCCGCACGCCCTTTGCCGAACTCGCTAAACGCTTTAGCGTCAGTGCTGGCACTATCCATGTTCGGGTAGAGAAAATGAAGCAAGCGGGGATCATCACAGGCGCGCAGATCACAGTAAACCCTAAAGCCCTAGGTTATGACGTCTGCTGTTTCATCGGTATCAATCTTAAAAGTGCAGGCGATTACCCCGCCGCCATAGCCAAACTCAACGCCCTCGAAGAAGTCGTCGAAGCCTATTACACCACAGGTAACTACAGTATTTTCGTAAAGGTAATGTGCCAATCCATCGATGGTTTACAGCACGTACTCATCAATCGCATTCAATCGATCGATGAAATCCAATCAACAGAAACCTTAATCAGCCTACAAAACCCAATAGTCAGAGCGGTTAAGCCTTAAACAGGAAAAACAGTAAATCCACCATAAATAATGTGCCGACCCATAAAATGTGACATAGGTCTTTTTTCAACCAAAGGTGTTAACTGAGTGGTGAAACTGTGTTACAACTTCATTGCTAAAATCAAAGATTGCAGCATAACTATAACAATCAAGCTAAATGCACGTTCCCTATAGTGCTGAAAGCATTAATTGACAAGGAAGAAGTTGTGAAGACAAAACTATCGATCGCCATATCAGCGGCGCTGCTTTCAGCTGCCGCCAATGCAGACAACAATACACTCCGTATCAACCAAATCTCAAATAACCTGACCAACAGTCAACAAACTCAGGCCGCTAACTCAGTCAGCGGTATGAAAGATCAGTATGATGTCCAAACTGGCACTGCGACTTTCCAATGGGCGAAATCTGGTCAAAGAACCCCAGATATGGGTGCATTAGATGCTAAGTACAAACTCGCCTTTGCTGCAGATTTTTACCTCAATCAAGTCACCGGATTATCGACAAGTAAAAACACCAATTTGAAGCCAATATTAGCAAGCCTACACGATACTGGTCGTGGCGCTATGATTGCAAAATATCAACAAGAATATCAAGGAGTTGAGGTATTCAATAGCAGTTTCAATGTTTTAATGGATCGTGAATTTAATTTAGTCGCAACTTCTGGCAGCTTATCACCCACAAGCACTGCCAATGTCACTGAATTGAAAGGTATAAAAACAGATTTCAATGATCCCGAAAATGCAGTACAAGCTGCATCAAGAGCAATGGGCGTTGCCGATGTGAGCATCAGTGCGACGTCTAAGATTGGTAAATATCAGTCCTTTAATGTAGCCGCGTCTAATAGTTCAAAAATGCTTAAGGGGGAACCTAGAGCTAAACCGGTATTTTTTGAATTAAAGGGCTCACTTGTTCCTGCGCATTATGTCGAAATTGAAGTCGCCGACAATGAAAGTGTGGATTCTGAATTCTATTCTTTTGTCATTAGTGATGTAGATAACAAAGTTTTATTTAAACATAATCTTACCGCACAGGAAGCTGCATTCAATTACCGTATATACGCTGACGAACAAGGTATTCCATGGGATGGGCCTCATGGTAATGTTGTCCCCGCGATGAGCAAAGACCAAGTCGATGCGACTGAATATTTAGATGCTCCTATGGTTACTATCACTTCAGGCCCTATCAGCACAATGGACCCTTGGTTAGCAGAAGAGGCTACAACCACCTCTGGTAATAACGTATTTGCTTACGTGGACGCCCTTGCTCCAGATGGCTTTACCAACGGCGACTTTACAGCTGAGATCACCAGCGATAAAACCTTCGACTACAAATACAATACAACTCAAGCTGAAAGCTCAGTTAATAACCGTAAGGCATCGATCGTTAACTTGTTCTACATGAACAACTATCTACATGATTTGTTTTATGATCACGGTTTTGATGAAGCAGCGGGTAACGCTCAAGCTCAAAACTATGGTCGTGGCGGCGAAGAAGGTGATGCGATTAGGGCTGAAGTTCAAGACAACTCAGGCTTTAATAATGCCAACATGAGTACACCAGCTGATGGCCGATCACCTAGAATGCAAATGTATCTCTGGGATAGCAAAGATGCCGTGAACGGTGAAGACTATGGCGTTACAGTGACTTCTGATGCAGCTATCGGTTTGCTCGATTCAACACAACGCGCCAGCTTTGGACAAGGTCAATTTGAAATCAGTGGCGATGTGGTTCGTTTAGTTGACGGAGTAGCTCCTGTTAACGATGGTTGTAGTGCACCAACAAATACTGCTGAATTAGCTGGAAAAATTGCCATTATCGATCGTGGTGTCTGTGGATTTACCGTTAAAGCTAAGTTTGCTCAGCAAGCAGGTGCTATTGGTGTGCTTATTGCGAATAACTCTGGCACTGTAGAA
Organism: Shewanella sp. SACH; assembly: GCF_001887095.2. NCBI lineage: Bacteria > Pseudomonadati > Pseudomonadota > Gammaproteobacteria > Alteromonadales > Shewanellaceae > Shewanella > Shewanella sp. SACH. Next base: position 420,146 of record NZ_MPDG02000002.1, on the reverse strand, counting down.
CCAGCACCTATGGGTGGCACCGATGATACAGTTAAAATCCCTAGTATTGGTTTATCAAAAAATGATGGCGCATTGATTTATGCGCAACTCGATGCGACTAAACCCGTCACAGTCACCATGTTCAATACTAAGCCATTTAAAGATAGCTCTTGGGATAATGCGATTGTTGCCCACGAATGGGGGCACTACATCAGTAACCGTTTAGTAGGTAACTCATCAGGTCTAATCAACCAACAAGGCCGTTCGATGGGCGAAGGCTGGGGAGATTTCCATGCATTGTTAGTGATTTCTGAAGAAAATGATGCACTGATCCCTGGCAACGAGTTATTCCAAAAACCTTATGCTGCAATTACTTATGTTGCATCCTTCTTTAACGGCATACGTAACTACCCTTATAGTACTGATATGGAAGTCAACCCACTAACCTTCGGTAATGTTGAACTTGGCAAAGGAACTGGAGCTGATGTCAATGGTAATGCTGAAGTCCATGATGCAGGTGAACCTTGGGCCGCAATGCTTTGGGACTGTTATGTTTCATTAATCAACGACGAACGTTATAGCTTTGCAGAAGCTCGAAGCATGATGATGAACTACCTCGTTGCCGCTTATAAGATGACACCAATTGCGCCAACTTATACCGAGGCTCGTGACGCCTTACTTGCCGCAGCCTACGCAAATGAACCGAAAGACTATGAGCTTTTCGTTAAAGCCTTTGCTCGTCGTGGTATGGGTCTTGGTGCTGTTTCACCCGCTCGCTACGATGCCAAACATCAAGGTGTTGTAGAATCTTATAAAGCTGAACTATCTAGTTTTGGAGTTAGCAATCACACAGTCAATGCCGATTACGAAGGCTTGACAGTAGGTTATTGCAGTAAAGATGGCATTCTTGATAAAGGTGAGACAGGAACGGTTAGCTTCACAATAACTAACCGAGGCAGCAAAACATTTGAAGGACTAGAAGGTAAGGTTGAGGTTACAAGTGGCCAAAATATTACCTTTGCAAATGATGGCAAAGTCACATTTGGTTCTCTTGACTTATTTGCTGAAGCGACGAGTATTCCTATTGAACTGACGCTCAATGAGGCTGCAACTGCAGATAGCGTAGTATTAAAACTGACGTTCCCATCGTTAGATGAAGGAACTGAGGCTGATGAGTATAGCTTTACTACTACAGTTAACATGGACTTCAAAGATAAAGCCCCTGTTAGCAATATGTCTATAAGTGATATGGAGAATCAGGCAGGGTTAGTCGATTTTAAAGAGCACGTCATCAGCGGTGGTGATATGGCCAAAGGCACTGCGAAACTTGAAAACGATTATGTAGACTACTTCCCTGTTGACACTCAATACCTTCGTATCGCCAACAACGGTTTTGCTTCAGACGTTGCTTACGAGACTAAGCCTGTAACTGTTGGCTATGGTGGCGACTTTAAAATTAGCTGGTTCCAATACTTTGAAATTGAAGAAAACTATGATGGCGGTGTGGTAGAAATCAGTATCAATGGAGGCGATTGGGCGGATGTAACACAAGTTGGTGGTGTATTTGAAGGTGCTGGCTATACGGGTGTACTCGAAGATCTACTTCCTGGACGTCAAACCTTTACTGGCTTCATGGCGTTCCCAGGCGCGAATGAAACAGTGAACTTCGGTACTAAATTAAATGGTAACGAAGTTCGTTTCCGCTTCCGTATTGTTTCAGATACTAACTCGAATGAATTTGGTTGGATTGTCGATAACATTACCTTCTCAAATATTGTAACGAGTGTGTTTAATGAACAAACGGCGGGCGATCTCAATGCCTGTGATAACCGCGTACCTAGTGTAGTTTTAGCTACAAGTGCATCAGAAGTAAAAGAAGGAGATGCCGTTAACATTAATGCAACAGCAATTGATGCTAACGCTAATGATGTCCTCACTTATACTTGGACACAAACCTCAGGAACGACTGCTACGCTGACAGGAGCCAATACAGCATCATTAAGTTTCAATGCACCAAGTGTTGACGCCAATGAGGTTTTAGAGTTCATGCTAACAGTGAATGATGGTACAGCGGATGTTGTTAGCACTGTATCTATCAAAGTAAATGATAATAATCGTCCAATCGTCACTTTGACTCCTAGCGCTACAGAAGTTAAAGAGGGTGCATCAATAAGCATCAATGCAACAGCAGTTGATGCAGATACTAGTGATACCCTTACTTACTCTTGGGCACAAACCTCAGGAACTGCAGCGACACTGACAGGTGAAACCACTGCATCATTAAGTGTAACCGCACCACTGTTGGATTCCTCTGAGGTATTAGAATTTACACTAACCGTGAATGATGGTACTGACGATGTTGTAAGTACGGTGTCAGTAACCGTAAACAATAATAGTCTTCCAACCGTTAATTTAACCCCTAGTGCAACCGAAGTTAAAGAAGGTGAAGCAGTTAGTATAAACGCTGTAGCAGTTGATGCTGACGCCAGTGATGTACTCACTTACTCTTGGACTCAAACGTCAGGAAATACAGTAACATTAACCGGTGCAAATTCGGCTTCGTTGAGCTTCACTGCGCCGCAAGTAAGTGCAACTGAAACACTCACGTTTGCCTTGACAGTAAATGATGGCATGGACGACGTGGTAAGTACTGTGTCAATAAAAGTAAATGACATTCCAGTCGAAACACCGAGTAAATCTTCAGGTGGTAGTTTAGGTTGGCTATCATTCATCTTGTTACCTTTGGCAGCACTACGCCGCCGTAAATAATAAGATTAACCAAAATTAAAAAAGCCGCAATTTGCGGCTTTTTTATTATCTGTACTGATGCCCAACACTCTCTAAATAATGGGTGTTTTATCCATTGGACTATAATCAACTTCCAACTCAGCCTGACCAAACTCCTGCAGATGTTCAAGCACATCAAGCAAAAAAATACGGCTATCGAGTGGGATCAGTCGATAGGTATTCTCGGCAATGTTATCAATGCTAAAACCAGGGGAGAATGTTGATAATGGCAACTGACTAACAAGTACTAACGAACCTTTTAGCTTTCCAAATACAGACATTTGCGTATCGTAAACCACTGTTCCTTTCACTAACTGTTCCGTTGAGGTAGTAAACTGACGACCATTAAATTGATAACGATATAATTTATTTTTCTCAGTAGATGAATTAACACCTTTGGGTGCTGGAGCTACTTTTTGCAGTGGATTTAATACAACATCTTGTGAGGGTGAAGTTGCAACCTTAGCACTATTATCAGAGAGGTTATCAGTGGCTACCGTTTCGTTTTTTGCATTAGTACAGCCAAATAAACAACTCACAACAAGCATATATAAAGTATTTCTCATACTTTTACCCTTAAAAACGACGAGCCGAGTTATAGATTTACCTTAACAAGTTCCTATAACAAATGAAGCAAAATAATGCCTAAACCAAAATTTACGTATAATACCAATCGTATTAAATATCTGTTCATTCAGCAGGAGTTCAACGCGCTTTAGACAAGGCGGAGGCTTGAAGGCATAGTGGTGCTCTGTCGAAAGCCTTGAACGCAGTATAAAGCGCGTTGCCATGCCGTTAACATCAGCCACCCTTCGGGAGCCTCACGGGCATCCCACTCCGGTGTTGCATTGACTTAAAAGGGAATAACCATTTCTACGTCAATGCGCCTTGGATTGGGATGCCTGTGAGGCTCTGAACTGATTAGATATTTAATGTGATTGGTATAAAAAGAGCATTAAAATTTATGCCCTTCAAAACTCAATCTTGATTTTAAGCAGTTACGAACGTAACCCTATCCCACGTGAGACCAAATAGTAAGCTAAGGTCCACAGGGCGCCACAAAAACCGATCATAATGGCGATGGATAATGGCACGCTGATATCGGCGAAGCCTAAAAAGCCATAGCGGAACACGTTGATCATATAGACCACAGGGTTGAGTGCCGACACGCCTTGCCAGAAAGGTGGCAAAAGTGACAGGGAGTAAAATACCCCGCCAAGGTAAGTTAATGGGGTAAGTACAAAAGTGGGGATGATACTGATATCGTCGAAACTTTTAGCAAAAACAGCGTTAATCAAGCCACCTAAGGAGAATAGCACTGAGGTTAAAAACACTGTCATTATCACTAAACCAGCATGATGCAAGCTAATATCAACAAAGAACATGGCCACAAGCGTCACTATTAGGCCGACACATAAACCGCGCGCCACGCCGCCACCAACATAACCAGCAATCAACACATAATGGGGCACAGGAGCCACCATCAGCTCTTCTAAATTACGCTGAAACTTAGCACTGTAGAATGAGCTCGCCACGTTCGAGTAAGAGTTAGTGATCACTGACATCATGATCAAACCTGGGGCGATAAACTCCATATAAGATACGCCGCCCATCTCTCCAATTCGGCTGCCGACTAAGTTACCAAAAATCAAAAAATACAAGGTCATGGTAATCGCAGGCGGCACTAAGGTCTGGATCCAAATTCGCGTAAAACGATTGATTTCTTTGCTTAAGATGCTTTTAAAGGCGATAAAATAGAGCTGGTTCATGCAGAGACTCCCTGAGTTTTCTTCACGAGTTCGACGAAGAGTTCTTCTAAGCGATTAGACTTGTTACGCATCGATAGCACTTCTATATTAGCCGCACTTAATTGGCTAAAGACATCGTTGAGATTTTGCTCTTTAACCACATCCACCTCTAAGGTATGAGAGTCAGTTAAGCGACAAGCCATGCCATCGAGTACTGGTGCCGTTGATGTATCGCGACGCAGATCGAGAATAAATGTCTCCATATTCAGCTTACTGAGCAGCGCCTTCATGCTAGTGCATTCCACTAAAATGCCTTTATCAATAATGCCGATATTACGGCAAAGCATTTCAGCCTCTTCAAGGTAATGGGTGGTCAGGATGATCGTCACGCCTTGCTGATTAATTTGTTTGAGGAACTCCCACATAGAGCGACGCAGTTCAATATCCACGCCTGCGGTAGGCTCATCTAAAATCAACAACTTAGGTTCGTGCATCAGGGCGCGGGCGATCATTAACCGTCGCTTCATGCCGCCGGATAATTCCCGCGATTGGCTATTACGTTTTTCCCACAAATCCAGTTGGCTTAAGTATTTTTTGGCGCGCTCAAGGGCAACAGGCTTAGGCACACCATAGTAACCCGCTTGATTCACCACGATTTGCAGTACGGTTTCAAACTGGTTGAAGTTAAACTCTTGCGGCACTAGACCAATACAAAGCTTGGCGTGTTCTAGCTGCTTATCGATATCATAATCAAAGACTTTGACCGAACCTGAACTCTTCTGCACTAAGGAGCTTATAATACCAATCGTGGTGGATTTACCCGCACCATTGGGGCCGAGCAAGGCAAAGAAATCCCCTTGATTGACGGTGAGGCTGATGCCTTTGACCGCTTCGACACCGCCTTTATAGGTTTTTTTAAGCCCTTCGAGTACCAGAGCATGGGTAATATTCGCCATATTTGTACCGATCCTTACACATTAGAAAGTAATAAGATGGTGCTAAAAAACACAATTACAATGATGGGTTGCAGAACTAAAGCAAAAAATTAGCTAATCGATTGAAAAACCAATCTTTAATGGTTCAATTATTTATACTATTTTTTATATAACCGTAAAAAGCAAAACTCCCGCCTGTTGCGGGAGTTTTAAACGGTATCGGACACTTAATCGAGTGGCACGACTTTCGCGATGTAAGGTAGATTGCGATATTGCTCTGCATAATCAATACCATAACCCACGATAAACTCATCAGGGATAGTGAAACCGATAAAATCGACCTTCACATCCACTTCACGACGTTCTGGTTTATCCAGCAGGGTGCACAGTGCAAGGCTCTTAGGCTCGCGCAGTAACAGCATCTCGCGCACTTTGCTTAAAGTGTTACCTGAGTCAATCAAGTCTTCCACAATCAATACATCGCGACCGGCGATATCTGATTGCACATCTTTCAGCACTTTCACATCCCGTGAGCTGGTCATAGCATTGCCATAACTGGAAACCGACATAAAATCGATTTCAACATGGCCTTTAATTCGGCGACACAGGTCAGCCATAAAGACCACTGAGCCTTTTAACAAGCCTACCATCAGCAGACGTTCGCTGTTGGCATAATGGGCATTGATTAGCTCGGCCATTTGATCCAATTTCTGGCTTATCTCTTCCGCAGAGATCATCACTTCGGTGGTGTGTTTCATATAAGTCTCAATTGTCGAGGTCGCGGTTAGACTGTTTGTCATAACCCCAGCGACTCGTTAATGCATGGTCAACGCCCAAATGATCGAGAATTCGAGCGACCATGAAGTCTACCAGATCTTCAACCGATTTGGGATTGTGATAAAAACCGGGGGCGGCGGGCATAATGGTCGCGCCGAGGCGAGAAAGGCTCAACATATGCTCTAAGTGTATGGCACTAAAAGGAGTTTCCCTCGGCACTAGGATAAGTTGGCCGCGCTCTTTAATCACCACATCGGCGGCGCGTTCGAGTAAATTATTACTCATTCCGGTAGCCACAGCCGCTAACGTCCCCGTCGAGCAAGGGCAAATCACCATTTGTTTAGGTGCAGCGCTGCCCGATGCGGGCGGTGAAAACCACTCATCTTTGCCTAACACCACTAACTCGCCAGTGATAATCACGCCTTTTTCGTGCAGCAAAGCCAACAGCTGGGCATGGGCTTTGTCGCTGTTGGCGCTTAACTGCAAACCGTGTTCAGTCGCTAATACTACGCGAGCGGCACTGGAGATCATCAAAAACACTTGATAACCCGATACCAACAGACACTCGAGCAACTTAAGGCCATAGGGGGCGCCCGAGGCGCCCGTCCAAGCTAAGCTAATTGCCTTTGTCGACTTTGTGTAGCTCATCTTAAACCTGCTCTGCAGTTGAACGCTGCTCTAATGCGGCCAGTAACTTCTTATGTAACCCGCCAAAGCCACCGTTACTCATCACCACTATGGTGTCGCCCGCCTTGGACGTTGCCGCCACTTTGGCGACCACATCATCAATTTGATGTAACACAGTAACAGGGATCACCGCCGCTTCCATGGCTTCTTTCATATTCCAGTCGATGGTATCGGCTTGATATAAAAAGGCTTCGTCGGCTTGCATCATAGAAAAAGCTAAAGTGTCTTTATGGACACCGCTCTTCATGGTGTTTGAGCGCGGCTCGAGTACCACAGTAATCTTGCTCTGACCGACCTTAGCCCGCATGCCTTTTAACGTGGTCGCAATCGCCGTTGGATGGTGGGCAAAGTCGTCGTATACGCTCACGCCGTTAACCGTTCCGAGTAATTCGAGTCGACGTTTAGGTGGCATAAACTTAGCTAAGGCTTCAATTGCAGCACTCGGCTTAACGCCCACGTGACGCGCGGCAGCAATGGCCATCATGGCGTTTTCAATATTGTGCTGACCAATCAAATCCCATTCGAGAATGCCTTGGGACTCACCATCAAAAAACACTTCAAAGCGATGGCAATCATCACTTAAGGCTTTGCCATACCAACCGTTGGCTGATTCGGCTAAATGATAGGTTTCTTGCTCGCTCCAGCACCCCATATCAATCGTCTGCTTAACGGCATGGGAATCGGCGGGCCAAACGATCTTTCCTTCGCCAGGTACAGTGCGAACTAAATGATTAAACTGTTTTTGAATCGCGGCCAGATCGGCAAAAATATCAGCATGATCGAACTCAAGATTGTTGATCACTAAGGTACGTGGATGATAATGCACGAATTTCGAACGTTTATCGAAGAAGGCACTGTCGTATTCATCGGCCTCAACCACAAAGAAAGCCGTCTTGCCTAAACGCGCCGACACACCAAAGTTTTGCGGTACACCACCGATTAAGAACCCAGGCGCATAACCACAATCATCTAAAATCCAGGCTAACATGCTAGAAGTCGAGGTTTTACCGTGAGTGCCAGACACTGCCAGTACCCAACGCTCAGGCAAAATATGATCGGCTAAAAACTGCGGGCCAGAGGTATAAGGGATGCCAATGTTCAACACGGCTTCCACGCAGGGATTACCCCGGCTCATGGCATTACCAATGACAACTAAGTCAGGATAATGCCCTGCTTCACCCAGCTGGCTGGGATCAAAACCTTGAATAAGCTCAATGCCTTGGTCCTCTAGTTGCGTGCTCATTGGAGGATAGACATTGGCATCCGAGCCCGTCACTCTGTGCCCTTTTGCCCTAGCCAATAACGCTAGACCACCCATGAAGGTTCCACAAATTCCTAAAATATGTACGTGCATACCGCTCGCTCTGATGTTTTGAATTCAACGCCATTCTAATCCATCGGGCGACAGATTGGCAGGTAACAATCGGCGAAAAGCACTGCAATCGCAAATGGCAGTTTTTAAATCCGTGGATTTCACATTCGAGTTGCAGAACTGAGATTTTTAGATAACAGGAAAACTAACACAAGGCCGAAAACTGTTGCAATGCAGGTACTAACGTAAGTCACGGTAGAGCTGAGCGTGCTGACTGCGGTGACGACTAAATAAGAATTGACGTAACGCTTCACGCTCTTCGGTTTCAGCCTGAAACTTAACGAAGGCCAGACCTTTCTCGCTACGAATAGGCTCGATATCGACGCGCATAGTCTCGCCATTGGGCAGTTGCAATTGCAGATCTTTACTGCCTAGCAATTGCTTAAATTGCTGCTGTGATTTAGCGCGAATAGCCATGCCAGAACTGGATAACGAGGCAACTGACCATTGCTCACCTTGATCGTGGTCGAATATCCACACATCATCGGCTTGGGTTAACCGCCAACTGCGCTCCACTCCCGAAGCATCTAGCACTTCAGGCACGCCTAAAGTGGGTTGAAACTGTCCAAAGTCATCCACTTTCATCAGTAGTGGAAACCAGAGTTTATAAGGCCCGACTTCGGCTAATAGAGTGAGTTTTGCCTTACCGAGAATCGAAGCGATAACTTGCGGCACTTCAGTTGTGACTGTGAGCACATGATTGACCAGGGGATCGTTAGTCAAGGCAGTGCCCACACGAGTCGGCGAAAAAAGTTCGCTAAAACAAGCAAGCTCCTCCGCGGATAATCGAGGTTCATCCATCATGATACGTCCTCCCAAGTTAAATTCCTTATCCCAAAAAGTACCACCAAAGTATGGGATTGTACATTTTTACACCAAAACAGTGGCAAAAAACGGAATATAGGCTAGCAAGGCTAAATTCAAGACTCTATTAGCCATTTGCGCTATTTAACTTGGAAAATGCAGTGGATAGTTATTCCTCGCTTTTTAAACTGCTAGAAGGCGGAGCAAACAAGATATGTAGTCGTTGTTTAACACTCAAGCCTGTCGCGGTGACCTCAGCAAACATGTCTCGCCATTCGCTAAACGTCACTTTAAGGGGATTAAAACTATTCACAGGCTCAGTGATACCGTAAATCACAGTCTCTACCTCAGGCTCAAAAGTGCCAAACAGCTTGTCCCAAATAATCAGCACACCCGCATAGTTTTTATCTATATATTGGGGATTACGACCGTGGTGCACCCTGTGATGTGACGGTGTATTGAAAACCCATTCCAACGGTCCGAGTGATTTAATCGCTTGGGTATGCACAAAAAATTGCAATCCCAGATTGAGTAATACCACAAATACCACCCAGTTTGGGTCGAAACCTATGACCACCAGCGGCAACCAAAACACCCACATGCCCGCAAACGGATACATTAAACTCTGGCGAAACGCGGTGCTAAAATTCATATTCTCAGAGCTATGGTGCACCACGTGAGCCGCCCACATCCAACGCACTCTGTGGCTCGCCCTGTGGAACCAGTAGTAACAAAAATCCTGCGCAACCATCAAGGCAATAAAGCTTAATGGGCCCATTTCAATATCGAATAACTTCCAACCAAACATCGCCAGATACAGCTTAGCGATCAACAAGCCAGTGAGTAGATCGGCACCTTGATGCATGGCCGCAAGGCTGAAATTACACAGCACTTCTTGGCCGCGATAACGTGCACTCAAGGGTAGCTTTTGTTTTTTATCGCCAAAATACCATTCCAGTAAAATACACACGAAAAACAACGGCGCGAGCACGAGCAGTAACACTTCGGGGTGCTGGATCAGCGAGGCGATATCCATATAAGGTCGTCCTGTTCTCTTGTTGTTTTATGATTATTTTTAGTGTTTTTTATATCGATTCTGAGCGAATTTTATAATCCGCATTAAACGCCACAACACAGACAACAGTGGTCGATTAGTCGCATTTTACGACCCGCATACGGTTACCAGCGGGCATAGTGATCTTCGGCAAGTCCCAGCACATTATTCAACTGATAACTGCGCCCTTGATTATCGGTAATCGTGCCGCTGAAATGACCGATGAATTGACGGAAATTACTCTTAAGCAAGAGCAAATTACGCTTTTCACGGCGACAATTGCGCGCCGCAAACTGTAAATCCACTTGACCATTTTGACTGTAGACTCGCCAGACTTCGGCGCCGAGCGTGGCGTGTCGATCAAACTCAAATTGCACTGACCCGAGTAAATGACGCTCGCCATTAATCCAGAAGACATTTTCAGTAGCGCCGGTTTCATTGACGCCCGCGGCTAAATTAAGCCCCATAATGCCCTCATGGATCCGCGCGTTGATCGACGCCCAGCGCCAACTGGTATCGCGGCGCATGTAACCCGCCGAAAAATCATAACCAGCTAAAGCGTGATTCAGCGGCTGCGGCTCATGGGATACAGTCAAACTACCTTTAACCGTCAAACCATTATGTTTCTGTGTGTAAGTCCAGCCGTTGTATCCAGTAGGACTACACATGGCCATAGGCAAACTTAAGGGTGCTGAGTGCAAAGTCACATCGGCTTGAATATTTTTAGTATCAATGATTAACCGCCAACCGCCCTCTACAATCTCAAAACTTAACTGCGCTCCTTTACGGCCAATACGACTTTTACCCTCAGCGGGTGATGGCGTCATCTGATAGCCAAACCTCAAAGGTTTTAGCCAATCAAGCTGGGTGAGAGTGTTGGTTTTTATGTCGTATAAATAACAAAACGCACTGCCGACGTAAGCAATATCGGCGAGTGCGATACCAAGGACATAACGCGGCGTGACCAAAGAGACAAACTGAAACTGTTTATAATCGAAATGCTTGGCCCACGCTGAAGCGGGTTTATCCATAGTGTTGAAATAAGCAAAGTCCGCTAAACCTAAGGTTTTGACTATGCCATCGAAATGCCCGAAATGGGGTAACCCCTTCGGATTGATCAGGCTATCTGGGGCGATTTGCGTTGCTATCGTTAACATGACTAAGCCTTACAGAAATAACGCGGGAGCATCTGTGCTCTCTCATTCTAAACATCGAATTTTTACTCTAACCCGTCCCCCTTTGCATTAAAAGAGTGCAAGGTCAAAATGTTGTCATTTTGTTACCAGTCAGTATTCTGTTTAATGCTTTATCGTCCTAGGTTATAAAACGAAAAAAGCGCCCAAAGGCGCTTTAATGCTAGATGCTAAGCAGGACTAGAATCGATAGCTCATTCCAAAGTTTATCCCCTGCAACGCTAACTCCTTCATCGGAAGATATTCATATTCCAAATTCAAACCGAATCCTGACTTAAAGCGATATTGCCAACCAACCGCGCCATAAAAGCCGACATCGTTCGAGTCCATCTCCTGCTTATCCATCTCATAGCTCACTTGAGTGTAGGCAGCGCCCAGCTTGGCATAAAGGCTGTTACCGCGAGACAACGCATACTCTCCGTAGGCTGTGGTTCTAACACCGTTATAACTCAAGTTTTTTATCTCGCTGATAATACTGACAAGCGCACTCGCAACACCACCGGAACCAGCTAAATAACCCGCTTCAAACCCAAAATGCTCGTTGAGCATATAACGGTAATATAAGTCGCCACTCAGGGTGTCACCGGCATCATATTTACCATTCTTAGTTTCAAACTCTTGGCTACCGTAACCTAAACTGCCGCCGAGTATATGGGCAGAATCCCCCGCGAATGCATTGGTGCTCATGATGCTTGACGCCAGTGTCAGGCTCACAATGAACGAAATTAACGACAGTTTTGGCATATTTTGCACCTAAAGAAATGAACTAACCCATAGTGAACGCTGGATATTATCACTAAAAGCTGTACTCCAACTGAATCGAGGTGTTCTGTGGCATCAAAAGTGATTTCTGGTATGCTGTAGCCACTTTTACTTGTACGAGAGATCCCATGAAACGGCTATTACTGACTTTGACTTTCCCCCTGCTGTTCGCGGGCTGTGCCAGCCAAAATCCGACTCATATGGCTTTCAGTCCCCAAGTGCCCAATATCAGCCAACAAACCGCGCAACGTGTTCCTATCTCTCTTGAAACCGTCGATACACGCACCGTCGATTTCGTGGCGCGTTTTATTGAAGAAGGGACAAAAACACGTTTGGTCGGCCCGAGTGAACCGCCTAAATTGCTGCTCGATGAAGTATTCCGCGCCGGCTTTAGCCAAGCGGGTTATCAAATCGATCCTAGCGCGACTAATTCAGTGCAAATTCAATTAGAAGAATTGCAAATGGATGTCACTAAAAAGACTTTTGGCTATGAGGCAAAACACAGTGTGTTAATCGCAGTGCAAGCCAAAAACTCAACCCAAGAACTGGTTAAACGTTACAAGGCAAAAGGCACCTTGAAAGGCCCTTTAACACCTGATTTTGCGACCTTAGAGCTGGATATGAATAAATTACTCGGCCAACTCACAGGTGAAATTCTCAATGATCCTGAGCTTAATCAGTTTCTACAACAATAAAAGCGTCAGTTTATTATAAGGAAATCAATATGCTCCGTTGGATATCAGCCCTCTTATTTCTCTTTATGAGTCACAATAGCCTCGCACTCGACATTCAGGCAGATACCTTGTATCCCAGAGTCGAGTTTGACACTAGCTTAGGCAAAATAGTGGTCGAGCTAGATAGGACACGCGCACCGATCACTGTCGATAACTTTTTAACTTATGTCGTCAAAGGCGAATACGACAACACGATATTTCACCGTGTGATCAGTGACTTTGTTGTGCAAGGCGGTGGACTCACCCCTAAGTATGAAGAGTTGCCAGACGGCAAGCCGATAATCAACGAATCTGGAAATGGTCTCACCAACAGCATAGGCACTATCGCCATGGCGCGGGAAAACGAGCCGCACTCAGCCACACGCCAGTTCTACTTCAACGTGGCCGACAATACTAAGCTCGACCCATCCAAACGCCGTTGGGGTTATGCCGTATTTGGTGAAGTGATTGAAGGTAAAACAGTCCTCGAAGCTATGGCTGTCGTTGAGACAGGCACGAACACTAAGCTCAATTGGCCTGATGTCCCTGTGACACCTATCATATTGAAAACCGCTAAGTTATTACCAAAACAGTAATCCAAAAATAATTTCGAGCAAAAGCGCTAATTTTGCATCTATACTGTTATAGCAAACAGAAAGGAGGCAAACGATGACGGCAACTGAGTTCATCGATAATAAAGCGCCCCAACTCGCCTTTTATGGAAAAGCGTTTTTGAGTGAAGAACTCGACTTCCATGAAGTGCAACTTTACTTATGGGACACGTTAGAAGAATGGCAGCAATTGAATTCGACTGGCGAAGCGCAAACGGAAACTGAAAAAGTGTTTTGGCACTTGCTTCACAGCTTTAACAGGTGGCCTGACTGTGTGATCCGCGGCAATCAATACCTGCGTAAGCAAGTGAATGATTGCTGTGACTATCTGAGTTTAGGCGGCCGAGTGCCGCAGGGATGCGTCGGGATAAGACCTTAAGTTCAGCATTCCTATTGATAGAAAATGGCCCTGTTATCAGGGCCTTTTTTATCGCGTAATTCATTCCTCCCCCTTCATTTTTGTGGTCTCTTTTACTCAAGGTATTAATACAGGCAATCAATGCCGACAATTAATGCTGACGATGAAAATCACTGCAAACGCTTAGCAACAGAAGATTAACGCTTAAGCTATATTCAATCACCAAAATGCGCCAAACGAGAGCCTTGTACAAAAGGAATGCCATTAGCCCTTGAACCCTATGGCACCTTACCCGTAAGCTAGGCGGATTAAACACTTAGACTCATACCTATGTCCGCAACAGGTTTTATTCAACGTACACTCGATGCGCTCAGTGTCTATTATCACAAGCGGGTTTTAATCCTGTTATTACTGGGTTTTTCCGCCGGTCTACCATTAATGCTGGTATTTTCAACGCTATCCTTTTGGTTGCGTGAAGCCGGTGTTGATCGCACTTCAATCGGTTATTTCAGCTGGATAGCCTTGGCCTATGCGTTTAAATGGGCTTGGTCGCCCTTAGTCGATCGACTCTCACTGCCGCTGTTAACTCGCTTTCTAGGCCGACGCCGCAGCTGGATGCTGTTCGCTCAGCTGTTATTGGTGGGGGCTATCTTAGGTATGTCGTTCAGCGATCCGCTCAAGGATCTCGAGCGCTTGGCGCTGTTCGCGTTAATGGTCGCCTTTGCTTCCGCCACCCAAGATATTGTGGTTGATGCCTTTCGGATTGAATCCGCCCCAGAAAAGATGCAAGCCGCATTAGCCGCCGCCTATCAAGTGGGTTATCGCAGCGCCATGATTATCGCCACCGCAGGTGCACTCACCATAGCGGCTTGGGTCGAACCCGGTAACACAGCATACAACTTAGTCGCCTGGCAAACCTCTTACCTGATTATGGCGGGATTAATGTCCGTGGGGATTTTGACCACACTTTTTAGCCGTGAGCCCGAAGTCGATACCCGCGCCGCCGATGCAACCGAATTAGCCTTAAAGCAACGCTTAAGCGCCACTTATCCAAGAATTATCGCTGCTGGCATGTCTTGGGTATACACGGCCAGTATTTTGCCTTTTATCGACTTTTTCAAACGCTATGGCCGCAGCGCTATCCTCATCCTATTGCTGATTTCTTGCTACCGGATCTCAGATATTGTGATGGGCATTATGGCGAACGTCTTTTATGTGGATATGGGCTTCACTAAAGAAGAAATTGCCTATTTGAGTAAAATCTATGGCCTGATCATGACCTTAGTCGGCGCAGCCTTCGGCGGTGTTTTGTTAGCGCGTTATGGCACGATGAAGATCCTTTTCCTTGGCGCTTTGCTGGTTGCGGTAACCAATCTGTTATTCGCGTGGCAGGCAGTGATTGGCTACAACGTACCCTTTTTAACCTTTGCCATTTCCGTAGACAACTTTAGCGCAGGAATCGCCACGGCGGCTTTTATCGCCTATCTATCGAGTCTCACCAGCAGCGGCTACAGTGCAACGCAATATGCCTTACTGTCTTCGATTATGTTGCTGTTCCCTAAGTTTATCGCGGGCTTCTCGGGGGCTTATGTCGACGCATTTGGCTATGTGAACTTCTTTGTCGCCGCCAGTGTGATTGGTTTTCCTGTGTTGTTTTTGGTTATCTTAGTCAACAAGTATGCGCCGCACCCCAGCACATCATTAATGGATGATTCGTCAAAAAGTGCACCAGCAAAATCGGATTAAGGTCTCATAGCACTTATGTCATCAATATAAAAAAGCCCTCACACCTTAGTGTGGGGGCTTTTACATTTAAAGACGAAATTACAAACGCGATACTGCATCACGTTAAACCAAATTTGCTCGATTAATCTTTAAAGTTATCAAATTGGAAAGGCTGGCCTAACTCAGACTCACGTGCCAACGCCATGACAGCTTGTAAATCATCACGTTTTTTACCTGTAACTCGTACTTTCTCGCCTTGAATAGACGCTTGCACTTTAAGTTTGCTGTCTTTAATTAGCTTGACCAGTTTTTTAGCGATTAAGGTTTCTATACCTTCTTTAAACTTCACTTTTAGGGAGAAGGTTTTACCACTGTGGATGGCTTTCTCATCGACTTCCATCGAAGACGGATCCACATTACGTTTGCTCAGTTGCATACGTAAAATGTCCACTAATTGTTGGCATTGGAAGTCATCTTCAGCGGTTAACGTGACCACATGGTCCTTATATTCCACGTCAGCCGTTTTACCGCGAAAATCGAAACGTGTCGCCAGCTCACGCTTAGTATTATCAACCGCATTACGCAGTTCAACTTCATTCACTTCTGACACAATATCCATTGAAGGCATAGTTTTTATGTCCCATATCAAATTAATATGCAGCTAGTTTACCCACACACAGGCCTAAGTTGAAGGTAAAGCCTAGAATAAAAGCGTAATCATGGATGACTTTAGTGGTGGATTTTCCTATCATTGCCCCACTCTAAGCTAATGCAAACATATTTGTGATAACTAAAAACACCCTATTTAAGCTGGCTTTAGCCGTAGCCTTTGTCGTGATCAGTTATCTGGTATTTTCCAGACCAACCTATTCGCAAAGTATTCCGAATATCGACAAGGTAGGCCATCTTGGGAGCTTTTTTTGCCTCTCCTATCTCTCCTACCTTGCTTTCAAACCTAAGTGGTATTGGCTATCGCTCACATTGGCGAGCTACGCCATTTTAATTGAGCTAGTGCAATCGCGTTTGCCCTACCGTAGCGCCTCTGTGGCGGATGTCATTGCCGACTTTGCGGGCATAGCGCTGTTCTACTTTTGTAATTGGGCCTATGGCAAATACTTCCGTGCTGCGCAGTTACGGGAAGATTAATCCGAACGCTTTCAATTGGCGCTGATACAGAAATTTCAAGGCTGCGAATATGACTCATGCTGTGGATATTGCCATTTTAGGTGCAGGTGCCGTTGGGCAACTGATCTGTCGCCAATTGACAGTTGCGGGCATGAATGTCGGTTTCATCGGCCGTAATGCTCTCGAATCTAGCCAGCAAGTACTGAATTTCACCCCATTAGCGTCTGCAGATGACCATCAACAGATACAAGCTATCCCGTATTCGGTGCCTATCTTAACTGCCGATGCGCTCGACAATATCCGTCTGGTGATTGTCTGCGTTAAAGCCTATCAAGTGCTCGATGCGCTCTCTCCCTTGCTCAAGCAACTGCCTAGCCAATGCCATATTTTGTTATTACACAATGGCATGGGACCTCATTTAGCGCTGGCACCGCTGATTAATGCGCAAGCCAATGGCAGAGGGCTAAGCCTAGGGACAACGTCTCAAGGGGTGTTACGCCAAGCCCCTTGGCTGATTAAGCAAACCGGACAAGGGCTGACTCAGCTGGGGCATTTCACAGGCGCTGAACTGACGAAGCATTATCGCAACGCTTTGCTGGCTGCCATTCCGAGCAGTGAATGGGTCGATGCGATTGTGCCTTGCCTGTGGCAAAAACTCGCAGTCAATGCCGCCATCAATCCGCTCACGGCGCTATATCAATGCCCCAATGGCAAACTAGCTGAGCCAGATTTTAGTGAAATGATTAAGGGTATTCTCGATGAGTTGGTCATGGTTGCCGCACATGATGGCGTGTCGCTTGATCAATCATTTTTGCACGACAGGGTCTACCAAGTGATCCGCCTAACAGCTGGGAACTTCTCGTCGATGCACCAAGATATTGCGCATCAAAGGCGAACCGAGATAGACCAAATTAACGGCTATATCTGTGAGCGTGCACAAGCGCACGGTTTAAGTGCGCCAGTCAATGCCGAGCTTTGGGCGCGAGTCAAACAGCTAGCAGTTTAAGCGAGCACAACTAGCCTAGTTCAATTAAAGTTAACCTAATGTTTAATCAAGATAATCTGTAAATCACGATTTAATTCCCCGCATTCATGCAGCGCATTAAAACGCTGACTCCCTTCGCTTTATATCCACTCGACACTATCTGCACAGATACTTGCCAGCAGAACTCATCTTGCACCAATAAAACGCACCAAATCAGGGCGGTTTGATTCTGTTTTGCACCGTTTTGCATCAATTCATGATGCTATTTCGGTGCGACTGAATGTTAACGCAATGATAATAAATGCTTTGTTTATATGGCCTGATTCCTGCTTTATTCCAATAAATTGAGTCTGAAGTTTGTTGGAGAAAAAATTGAAACTGGTCACCGCAATCATTAAACCGTTCAAATTAGACGATGTACGTGAAGCCTTAACTCAGCTCAACGTCCATGGCATGACAGTCACTGAAGTGCGCGGCTTTGGCCGCCAAAAGGGCCATACAGAATTGTATCGTGGCGCCGAATACGCAGTGGACTTTTTGCCTAAGATGAAGCTCGAAGTCGCCATTCACTCCGATCAAGAAGAAGCCGTTATCGAAGCCATTATTGCCGCTGCCCATACGGGTAAAGTGGGCGATGGCAAAATCTTTGTGACCGAACTCCAACAAGTCGTGCGCATTCGCACTTCGGAAGAAGGAGTGGATGCCCTATGATGCTAGCGAACTTCAGACTCAGTTTTAAATATCTATTGATATTATTCAGTATGTTGGCGACCAATGCTGTCGCCGATGAGGGTCAGTTCAGCGCCGCGAATACTGCGTGGATCTTAAGCTCATCCGCGCTGGTGTTGTTGATGACCTTACCCGGATTAGCCTTATTTTACGGCGGTTTAGTACGCAGTAAAAACGTACTCTCGATATTGATGCAGTGCTTCTCTATCGCCGCCCTTGTCTCAGTTTTATGGTTTGCCATAGGTTATTCGCTCGCCTTCGATGCGGGCAATAGTTTTATCGGTGGCTTAGGTAAAGCATTACTGTCAGGCGTTGGCCGCGATAGTCTCAGTGGGGATATTCCTGAGCCCCTGTTTATGCTATTTCAAATGACCTTTGCCATCATCACGCCGGCACTGATCATCGGTGGCTTTGCCGAGCGGATGAAATTCTCAGCTGTGCTCATCTTTTCAGGGGCTTGGTTATTATTGGTTTATGCGCCGATCACCCACTGGGTGTGGGGCGGAGGCTGGTTAGCCCAACTAGGACTGTACGATTTTGCTGGCGGAACCGTGGTGCATATTACCGCCGGGGTTGCAGCGCTCGTGGCGGCTAAAGTGCTAGGTCCGCGCAAAGGATTTTTAAACTCGGCGATTATGCCGCACAACCTGACCATGACAGTCACAGGTGCGGGCATGCTGTGGGTCGGTTGGTTCGGTTTTAATGGTGGTAGCGCACTCGGCGCCAATGGCACCGCTGCCATGGCGATTTTAGCAACTCATCTCGCCGCTTCTATGGGCGCGATGACCTGGGCAGCAATTGAGTGGATTAAGTTTGGTAAACCCAGCGCCCTTGGCATAGTCACCGGCATGGTAGCAGGCTTAGGCACTATCACTCCGGCGTCTGGTTATGTTGGCCCAGCGGGCGCCTTAGTGATTGGTTTACTCGGCGGGATCGTGTGTTTTTACTCAACGGTCTATATCAAACAGAAACTTAAGATCGATGACTCCTTAGACGTTTTCCCCGTACACGGGGTCGGCGGTATTCTCGGAACCCTTTTGGCCGGAGTGTTTAGCTCGACCCAATTAGGCGTCTTCAGCGGCTACGGTTTTGCGGCCGTGAACGAAACCATGATAGACCAACTTGGGGTACAGATTATCGGGGTCGCGGCAACATTCACTTATACAGCTGTGGTCACTTGGTTACTGTTCGTGATCATCCGTAAACTACTTGGCGGCCTTCGTGTCAGCACAGAACAAGAAGTTAACGGCTTGGATTTATCGGAACACGAAGAAACGGGCTATAGTCTTTGATTAAGCCTCTTGCCAGAGCAGTTAACCAGAAACTTTAAAAGAGACTTTAAAAAGAGGCTTTAACGCTAAGCTTTCAACCAGAGGCTTAAACCAAAGCCTTTAACACGCACTTTTAGCTATAACGCTTGAACAGCAATAAGGGCACCTAGATGCCCTTATTGCTGACTGGTTTGATGATGCTAATGTTTAAAATGCTCAACTAACCATAGCTTTAAATCGGCGAGTTTCATCGGCTTAGCAAAGAGATACCCTTGTAGAAAATGCACTTGGCGACTGGTTAAATAATCCGCCTGCTCCTGCGTCTCAACCCCCTCTGCCACCACGACATAATTCATCTTGTGGGAAAGCTCGATAATAGTATCGAGCACATGGGAAGTGACAGAATCTTGTCCTATGGTATCGATAAAGCATTTATCAATTTTCAGATAGTCTAACGGCATCGTTTGCAGCAGGGATAAAGTGGTTTGCCCAGTACCAAAGTCATCAATTGCCACTAGAATCCCTAACTGTCGCAAGCTTTCAATACACTGGCAAATATCCGGCGTTAATAATTGCCGTTCGGTGATTTCAATCAACGGCTTAACGCCAATACGCTCCAGGGAATCCCGCAGATGAATAAATTTCGACTCAATATCATCCTGCGTAAAGTGTTCTGGCGCCACGTTAAACGCAATTCTAAAGCCCGGTTCGACCTTCATATCGGCAAAATCTTTTAATGCCCGCTCAAAAATATAGTTGGTTAATGGGACAATTAACTTGCCCTCTTCGGCAATGGGAATAAACAAATCAGGCCGCACTAAGCCCATTTGTGGGTGCTGCCAACGCACTAATGCCTCAACGCCTTTTGCCTTACCGTCCTCGGCACAAATCACTGGCTGATAAACCAAGAAAAACTCTTCGTTCTCTATCCCACTGCGAATGTCATCGGCAAGGGAATGGCGAGTAACCCTTGAATAGAGCACAAATAGGATAGTACCCGTAATCAAGACTATGCTAACGGGCAAAGAAATGGCCAAAAATATCCAAAAGAAATGCCAGAAAAAGGCAGGTGACATTGCTAATAACACTGAAAAATTGTGCTTGTCAGAATCGAGCGTCATCACCTCATTTTGTTTAAATTCGGGTGACTCTGGAATCGTTTTACCATTTATAGATAAAGCGGCATTGATCACTGCGCTGGGAAACACATTGGGTTGTACAAAGGAGTCTAATAAATATTGCCCTTCAATAATCACAGCAGCGCCGTGCTTAGATATCGGTTCCCAGTTTGATGCCACTATCGCAGGCACCTCAGGCATAAAAGGCGTGCCGCCAATAATAAACTGGTTAGGTATTTCAAGATTTTCAGTGGTACTGACTATGCCTAAAGGAACGTCGATATCACCTGTTTTAGATGAACAATAAACACGTTGCGAATCAAATATTAAAGCTGAGCGAAAGTAAGGCTGGAACAACATATAGTTGTGTAATTCTTGACACTCAGTGTCCTTCAGCGCCAATGCATAATGACTGATTTCATCGGCATGAGAGATCAAAGTATCTATGTGACCAACATAAATCCCCCCCACACCTTTGACTTTATCTTCCACAAAATACTGCGCAGAGAGATAACTTGCGACCACAGCAACCCCTATGGGAAACAATATCACTGCCAGCCATTGCCACAATGGCAGATTTAATTTTGCTATTTTTCTTCGCATAGTTCTCTGTTTAGTTCCTTAACTCGCACAGCACTCGGTTAAAAATGGTATCAAAATCTAAGCTGCAAGACGTGTATATGTTTGTATCTCAGTTCATGTCAGCTTGATATAAACTGGCTAAATCGCATTTTATTCTAGTATAAAAAATCGACATGGTATCAATGAGTTTGAAACTATTCCCACATCACTAAAATGGCGGCGATAGCAATAAGGATTAATCCAAGCATATCTTTTATCTTTACTTTTTCCTTCAACCAAAAGGTGGCAATTAAGATCATAAAGAAGACTTCAACTTGGCCTAAGGTTTTTACATAAGGCACTGCCTGCAGCGACATAGCACTAAACCAGCCGATAGAACCTAAACAACTGGCGGTACTAGTGAGTAAGGTTAGCTTAGGTCGCTGCCATAACGCGGCCAGTGTGGATTTATCCTTAAGTAACAGATAACTGACTAACACTAAGGTCTGTAGACTAATCACGAATAACAGCACCCAAGCGGCGCTATGGGGGAAGCCGATATTCAAACACAAACTCGCCTCCCGCACCCAAAGCGATGTCAGCGCAAACGAAGTACCACAGGCTAAACCAATCAATACCGTATTGAGCGACAGACTTCGAAGACCTTGTTTGGCACTCATCAGAAAAATCGCCACACCGCCCAGTAATACACCCGACCAACCTAATGGTGATAAATGAGTGCCAAAAAACACTGTGCCTAATATCGCCGCAACCACAGCTTCACTCTTAGCCAGCCCAGCCCCAATGGCAAAGTTCTGCAGCTTAAACAGTTTCACCATCAAACCCGTCGCGAGGATTTGCATTGCCGATGCACCTAAGATAAAGCCGATAAAACGGCCGCTAAAATAGGGAATACCGACATCCTGCCAAAGATTTAAACCTGCCAGATACACGGCGGCAATTGGCCCAGCCCAAATAAAACGCGCTAAGGTCACGCCCGCGACACTCACCTCTTTACTCAGCTGGCTTTGAAATGCATTACGCCAAGCCTGCATAAATGCCGCCAGCAAAGTTAGTAAGATCCACATGAAGGTATTCCGTAAAGAATCAGGTCGGCAATAAAGACGAGGGTAAGGCAAACCTCATCATAAAACATTAATGTTTCAGATAGCTACAGGGTTATGGCAACCCGATTCTTTCAGCTGAAAAACAAAAGCCCCGAACGGGTCGAGGCTTTGGGATTAAATCATTAAGTCACTAATTCATTAAGTCTTAGCTTGCGATTACTTGCTGGTATCGATTGGATCGAAGGACTTAACCAAATCATCGATCGCTTTCATTTGCTTCAGATAATTTTCTAACTGATGCAAAGGCAAGGCACATGGGCCGTCGCACTTAGCGTTATCAGGATCGGGATGTGCTTCAATGAATAGACCCGCTAAACCTAGCGCCATACCGCTGCGCGCTAACTCGGTCGCCTGTGCACGACGTCCGCCAGCAGAATCGGCACGGCCACCAGGGCGTTGCAGCGCATGGGTCGCATCAAAAATCACTGGGTAGCCAGATTGTTTCATCTCATCCATGCCCAACATATCAACGACTAAGTTGTTATAACCAAAGCTTGAACCACGTTCACACAGGATGATCTCGTCATTACCCGCTTCATTAAACTTAGTGATGATATGGCGCATTTCGTGCGGCGCTAAAAACTGTGGCTTCTTCACGTTGATGATAGCGCCGGTTTTTGCCATAGCGACAACCAAATCTGTCTGGCGGGCTAAGAATGCTGGCAACTGAATGATATCAACCACTTCAGCAACAGGCGCACACTGGTGCACTTCATGCACGTCAGTGATCAAAGGTAAGTTAAAGGTCTTTTTAATTTCTTCAAAAATCTTCAAACCTTCTTCCATGCCAGGGCCGCGGTAAGAGTTGATTGAGGAGCGATTCGCCTTATCAAAGGACGCCTTAAACACATAAGGAATACCCAGTTTTTGGGTCACTTCGGCGTAGGTTTCAGCAATCGACATAGCGAGATCGCGAGACTCAAGCACGTTCATGCCACCAAACAACACGAAAGGTTTATCGTTGGCAATCTCGATTGAACCTAGGTTTATGATTTTATTACTCATCGCAACTTCTCTCTAAAATGCTGGAACCTTTCCCAGCGATGAACTGAATATAGGGCTAAGGCCGCTATGCCGCAACTGCTTGTAAAAGCTGGCCACAGAGCCACGCCATGTAAGTCCCTAACGCATAACCAAATACGGCTAACAGCACGCCAACAGGCGCTAAAGCGGGGTGGAATGCTGCAGCAACAACAGGGGCAGATGCTGCGCCGCCGACGTTCGCTTGGCTACCCACGGCCATGTAAAACAGCGGGGCTTTAATTAACTTAGCCACCAATAACATAAAGCCTGCGTGCACTAACATCCAAATAATGCCCACTAAAAAGTACAAAGTCGTATCGAGCACTTTACTCACATCCATGTGCAGACCAATCGTCGCCACTAAGATGTAAAGGAAGGCCGACGCCACTTTTGATGCCCCCGCCGCCTCTAAATGGCGCACAGGGCTGAAGGACATAGCCAAACCAATGGTTGTGACTATCACCACTAACCAGAAGAACTTAGAGGTTAAGCTGTAATCTTCGGTCCAAGGGTAGTTCGCTTCAAAAAATGGTCCAAGGAAATCGGCGGCCATATGAGCGATACCTGTGATACCAAAACCAACGGCGACAATCAGCATAAGATCGCGCAGATTAGGAATGCGGGCATTTTCAGCGTGATACTTTTCAACTTTGTCTTTTAACGCTTCAATTGCTGAGGTATCGGCACCCGTTCTCGCATCAATCTCTTTCGCCTTTGAGGCCATAAATAACAATACGGCCATCCAGATATTGGCGACAATCACATCGACTGTCACCATCACAGAGAAAATATTGCCACCTACCGCATAGATTTCTTTCATCGCGGCTTGATTTGCGCCGCCACCAATCCAGCTTCCGGCTAAGGTCGTCATGCCGCGCCATACCGCATCAGGACCATCAACTCCAATTAAAGAGGGCTCGATGATCGACACTAACAGCAAGGCAATCGGGCCACCGATAACAATACCGACAGTGCCGGTTAAAAACATGATTAAGGCTTTCGGCCCTAAACTTAAAATAGCTTTTAAATCAACGCTTAATATTAATAAGACTAAACACGCTGGCAGTAAATAACGTGACGCCACAAAATACAGTTGTGAGGTATTACCGTCGATCACCCCAAAGGTATTCAATAAAGAGGGTAAAAAATAACACAATAAAAGTGCGGGAATGAAACGATAAAACTTCTGCCAAAAAGGATGACTACTGCTACTGGTATAAAATACAAAACCTAGAATTGTCGCGAGTATCCCTAACGCCGTGGCATCGTTCGTCACTAAAGCCGTGCTTGTCATGCTAATTTCTCCCTGTTAATACAGTTATTATTTTATTTTTATTAGAGACTTAACCTTTAAGTCCCTGGGTCAAACTTTCATCTGCCCAGTGTTATTATTTTTGCTGATTGGATTGAACCGTTGATAAATAAGAAGAGCCCCGAAAGGCTCTGCTTTAATGGTAAATCTCGGCATGCTCGTTTAATTCTTTGAGCTGCATCTTCACGATTTCGATCACGGGGTCGTGGGGGCTGTTATCGACAAAATGCTGCAAATCAGCAGCGGCCACATTAATACAACCCAGCTGCTGCGCGATAAAGGCTCGCTCACGATTGAGGTGCACATCATCGCTATGCCATTGCAACAGGAGACTGCAACATTCCATCGCCGCCTCAAATTGATGCGACACTATGCAACCGGCTTTTAGCTCATGCAGCATACGCGTCAGCAGTTTCTTCACCGTTGCAGGTTTTAAGTAACTCGCCTTAAGCTCGGCCGCATTGCCTAACTCGCCGCGCACTAACACATGCAACTGGTGACGGCTGAGCTCCTTGCCCGTCAAAGGGTCCAGATAACTCACTTCACCGGCAATCTTGCAACGCAGCACCGTATTGCCGGGTAGCAATATTGGTTCAAGCTCAAGATCTAACTGCTTCGCCAGTAACATCAAGACAGTTGCCAGCGTAGTGCTATTCCCTTGGCGGCTAATTAAGCAAGTACCTAAATCCGCTGCCTCAGTACTAAAGTAGTTATCGCGGACACAAAAGCCTAAATCCTCGTAAAACCAATGCAACAGCGCATTAAAACGCTGTTGTTGGTCAACCAAGTAATGACTTAATACGGCTCCCGCCATTTCAAACCAAGCCCATTTAGCGGCTTCTAGTTTAGAAAATCCAAGGTGCGCACCTACATCCAATGCCGACTCGGGCAATGAAATGCCATCTTGCAGAGTGTAGTTACCCATTAACCCAATAATACCGCTTGTTTAAAATGAGCCAATTTAGCAGCATAAACCAACCAGCCTATCGCGCCTAAGTAAGCAAACACTTTGAACAACTTGTTTCTGTTCGCCTTTATGGCAATCGCGCCTAGGACAATATAGGCAACCACAGCACCGATTTTTTCGGTCATCCAAGGATCGACAAAAGGAAATTGCTGGATCATAAAACACAGGGTTAAGCCCGACAGCAGTAAGAAAGTGTCGATAACATGGGGCGCTATCTTGAGCAGTTTCTTCTCCATCAAAGCCGATTGGCGCAGATGCAGAACAAAGCGCACGGTAAGCAGCAACACGCTTAACGCGATAAAGGTAAAATGCAGATGTTTAACCGCAGGATATAGACTGTAAAAAGTTTCCATTACGATACTTATGGCCAGTGACAAAGGCGCTAGTTTACCCTAATCCGTGACGGCATACCAATGCCTATCAGCCTAGATAGCCAGAGCTAACATCATAAAAAATCAAACGAGAAGAGACGATGAATTTAAGCTTAATTAACGATGAATCAACCGAGTTCGCCGATGCCGTAAAACAAAAAATCGTCGAGTTTAACCAAGCCCAATGGCAAGGGCTTAGCCGTAAAAATCTCGGCCTCAAATTACAAGACGCTGAAGGCAAACTGTTAGGAGGAATAAGCGGTAAAACCTTCGGCAATTGGTTGTTAATTGATTACCTGTGGGTCGATGACGCCCTAAGACACCAAAAAATCGGCACGCACTTATTGTTAGAGGCAGAAAGCCAAGCAAAAGCGCGCGGCTGCCAATTTGCCCTACTCGATACCTTAGATTTTCAAGCTAAGCCTTTTTATGAGCGCCACGGCTATCACGTGCAATGGATACAACAAGCCTACCCAGAAACCGGCAGTAAATTCTTTATGGTGAAAGCGTTGTGATGTTTAAGGCTTGCGATCGTCAGCTTAACATCTGCTTAAGGTGACTCTTTAGAAAACAAAAACGCCATTGGCGATAACCAATGGCGTTCGTTAAATCGGTATAACTGGGTAAATATCTTCACTTAAAGCAGCGCGTTATTCTGCCCATTTACCCATAGTACATCTGTCATTGCTACCAAAGTCTCGCACTGTGGCGACATTTTCATAGCCCAGTTCGATAAGCTTAGCTCTGAGTCTTACCGCCTGTTCGAAGCCATGCTCGAGCAGGATATAGCCGTTAGGCTTTAAGTAATCTCGGGCAGTGTTGGCAATATAATACAGATCGGCAAAGCCTTCCTCGGCGGCGGTTAACGCGCTTTGGGGCTCAAAACGCACGTCACCTTGGTGCAAGTGTTCGTCAGTCTCATCAATATAGGGCGGATTTGAGACGATTAAATCAAAGTCACGCGACTTTACAGCGCTAAACCAATCACTTTGAAGAATATCAACCTGTGGCAGCTTTAAGTTCTCACGGTTCGCGATAGCCAAAGCCACGGCATCATCGACTTTATCGACCGCCGTGATTTGCCAAGACTCACGCTCAGACGCCAACGCCAGCGCAATGGCCCCAGTGCCTGTTCCTAAGTCGAGCACTTTGGCATAGGTAGAAAGCGGCATGTTCAAGGCGGTTTCGACTAAAATTTCCGTATCAGGACGCGGGATCAAAGTCGTGTCGTTGACGATAAAAGGCAGTGACCAAAATTCGCGCTCACCGACAATATGTGCCACAGGCACGCCCTTTTGGCGTTTCTGCACCATTTGCTGGAAGCGTTTCCACTGCTCAACCGTCAAGGATTTTTCAGGCCAAGTGTATAAATAGCTGCGACTTTTATTGAGGCAATATAACAACAAAACCTCTGCATCCAGATGAGCGGATTCAGAGGTTGATGCTAACTGCACATAAGCCCATTGCAGAGCTTCGGCTATGCTAGATTGATCTGACAAAACTACCCCTGCTCGTCAGCCAGTGCGGCTAACTGATCGGCTTGATGCTCTTGCATCAGAGGCAATAAAATAGCATCGAGATCGCCTTCCATCACTTCGTTCAAGCGATATAAGGTCAAGTTGATGCGGTGTTCGCTCACGCGGCCTTGCGGGAAGTTGTAAGTACGTACACGTTCGGAGCGATCGCCACTGGCAACCAGACTACGACGGGTCGTTTCTTCGGCGCTACGGCGTTTTTCGTCTTCAAGAGCTTGTATACGTGCGGCCAGTACACTCATGGCTTGGGCACGGTTCTTATGTTGCGAGCGTTGATCTTGGCATTCCACCACGATCCCCGTTGGAATGTGGGTAATACGAATGGCAGAATCGGTTTTGTTAACGTGCTGACCACCCGCGCCCGATGAACGGAAAGTATCTACTTTCAGATCGGCTGGGTTAATTGAAATCGCTTCTGCTTCAGGCACTTCATGTAATACAACCACAGTAACCGCTGAAGTATGCACACGGCCTTGAGATTCGGTTTCTGGCACACGTTGTACGCGGTGACCGCCAGACTCAAACTTAAGTTTGCCGTATACGCCGTCGCCACTGACCTTCATGATCACTTCTTTGAAGCCACCATGTTCGCCTTCGTTACAGCTCATGATTTCGATCTGCCAGCGATTTGCTTCGGCATAACGGCTGTACATGCGGAATAAGTCACCGGCAAAAATCGCCGCTTCATCACCGCCTGCACCTGCACGGATCTCAACGAAGGCGTTTTTATCGTCGTCAGGATCTTTTGGCAATAATAGAATTTGCAGTTCATCTTCAAGATGCTCGAGCTTAGCCTTAGCGGCTTTCATCTCTTCCTGCGCCATTTCGCGCATTTCAGCATCGTCTTCTTCCAGCATTTCTTTGGCAGAATCGAGATCGACCTGCGCTTGCTGATAGGCTTTAAAGCCAGCAACAACGTCTTCTAACTGGGCATATTCTTTCGATAACGCGCGAAACCTGTCTTGATCCGAAATGACGCTAGCATCACCCAGCAAAGCCATGACTTCTTCATTGCGCTCGAGCAAGCCTTCCAGCTTGCGGATAACGGATTCCTTCATTTAACTCGCTAACCTTAGTTTTTATCTAATCCAAGCGCTGATCTTAACTGACCGAGAGTATTCAAATCGCCCTGACGACTCGCTGCCGTGAGGGCCTGTGTCGGTGCGTGGATAAGTTTATTGGTCAGGCGATTGGCTAGTTCAATCAATACCTGCTCAGTGTCTGAGCCCTGGGCTAATTTATTCAGGGCGCGTTCCACTAACTCATCTTTTACCGCCATGCTCTGGCTGCGATACTCGCGAATACTGTCGACCGACTCTAAAGAACGGATCCAATCCATAAATAAGAAAGATTGTTCTTCAGTAATTACTTCAGCTTGCTCGGCGGCTTCTTTTCGAGAAGCCATATTCTGTTCAATAATGCTATGCAGGTCGTCCACTGTATACAGAAACGCGTCATCCAAATCGGCGACTTCCGGCTCAATATCCCGGGGAACTGCTATATCAACCAATAACATAGGTTGATGGCGACGCTGCTTTAGCGCTTTTTCGACCATGCCTTTACCTAAGATAGGCAGAGGGCTGGCGGTAGAGGATATCACGATATCGGCTTTTGGGAGATAATCTGGTATCTGTGCCAGTGTAATAGCTGTTGCACCAAACTCCTCGCACATGCCTTGAGCACGTTCTAACGTCCGGTTTGCCACCACCATTGAAGCCACGCCGTTGTCTTTAAGATGCTTCGCAACCAGCTCTATGGTTTCACCCGCGCCAATCAATAGCACTTTTGTGGTCGATATGGATGAGAAAATATGTTTCGCCATGCTAACCGCGGCAAATGCCACTGACACTGCGGCGGCGCCGATTTCAGTATCGGTACGGACTTTCTTAGCGACCGAAAAGGTATTTTGAAAGAGTCTATCTATGGTTAAGGCAACCGTACCAGCCTCTTTGGCCTTAACGAATGCTTGTTTTACTTGGCCGAGAATTTGCGGCTCACCCAAGATCAACGAATCGAGCCCAGAGGCCACACGCATCAAATGCCTGACGGCATCCTGACCGTGATAATTATAGAGACAAGGCGCGACGTCCTTATGATCAAGGCCGTGATATTCTTCAAGCCACGCAATAATGTCGGCCTCATCGCCGTTGTTGCAATACAACTCAGTGCGATTACAGGTCGAGACAATAACGGCTTCACCCGAGCGTGTACGACTGGCCAGACTTTTCATAGCGTCATGAATTTTGTCCGGAGAGAAGGCAACTTTCTCGCGCAGGTCTACCGTGGCTGTTTTATGGTTAATACCGATTGCTACAAGGCTCATCTGACTCTTTCTAGATTCTTGGCGACTCTCTTAATAAGGGCATTCTACTGAATCGGCCCAACTAAAAACAGAATACGCTTAACAAAACCGAATAAAGGTCTAACTTCTTACCTAAATTTTCTATCAATGATAGGTAAGGCTGGATTTGCCCCGAAGGAACAAATCTAAGTGACCGCCGATGGAAATTTTACGTTTGGCATTGGTATTCTTTCCAAGCCCTCGTATCATAAGGACTTTGGTATATCAGTCATAGATGAATAATTTGAAGCGCCTCACAAAAACCATTTTCTCTTGTTTTACCTTAAGCGCCCTACTCTTGCTGGCGGGG
>NZ_MPDG02000002.1:298341-389856 GCF_001887095.2 Shewanella sp. SACH | reverse complement strand
CGCCCTACTCTTGCTGGCGGGGTGTGAAACCTTGCCGCCGATGACTGACCTAAGCCCAATCACAGTCACGGATGCGCGCCAAGCAACCGCTTGGGAATTACAGGGAAAACTGGCGATAAAAACCCCCGACGATAAGCTCAGCGCTAATATCTACTGGCGCCACAGTGAAGATCGCGACGAACTGACACTCACCACAATGCTAGGTACGACTGTGTTGACGCTTAACTCAACCCCGAACTCGGCCCATTTGCATATCGATGGCAAAGACTTTCGCGACGATAATGCCCAACGTTTACTCGAGCGTGTCAGCGGTTGGTCCATCCCCTTGGCCGATTTACCTTTGTGGATCACAGGCCAAGTTGGCCCCAATGATCAGGTCATCGTACGCGATAGCCAAGGCAAACCTAAACAGCTAACCAATACTCAAACCCCGCCACCTTGGCAGGTCGCATTTTTAAGTTGGCAATCCCAGAGCGGCGCCAGTGTGCCCCATCAATTAAAGCTTGAACGTGGTGATTTACAACTCAAACTACAACTGAATCAATGGCAAGCTCTTGGCAAGCCCGCGATCTTAGTCGGAGAACAACCTTAACATGCCCGCTGCAATTTCCCGCAATTGGCCTGCGCCAGCCAAGCTCAACTTGTTTTTACACATTAATGGCCGCCGCGCCGACGGTTACCACGAACTGCAAACCTTGTTTCAGTTTATCGATTGCTGCGACATGCTCGATTTTAAGGTCACTGAAACCCCTGAACTGATTTTGCACTCCAATATGTCGGGCGTTGTCGCTGACAGCGATAACTTAATTCTGCGAGCCGCAAAATCATTACAGCAAACCACGGGCTTTAACGGTGGCGCTGAGATCTGGCTGGATAAACGGCTACCCATGGGCGGCGGTTTAGGCGGCGGCTCGTCCGATGCTGCGACCACATTAGTGGCATTGAACAAGTTATGGCATACCCAATTATCGACCGAAGAATTGGCTAAAATCGGCCTTAAATTGGGTGCCGATATTCCTGTTTTTATTCATGGTTTCGCCGCTTTTGCCGAAGGTGTGGGTGAACGCTTACAAGCAGTAAATCCGAGTGAGCCTTGGTACTTAGTCATAGCACCCGATGCCCATGTTTCCACCGCCGACGTATTCCAAGATCCACTTTTACCGCGTGATACCCCGAAACTGGCCATAGATACCTTAATGAGCCAACCTTGGGCAAATGATTGTCAAAAACTAGTCGTTTCTAAATACCCTCAAGTTGCCAAGGCATTAGGCTGGCTGCTAGAATATGCGCCGTCGAGAATGACAGGAACAGGCGCATGCGTGTTCGGGGAATTCACACAACAGCAACAAGCTCTCGCAGCCTTGGCGAAATTACCGTCTGAAATGCAAGGATTTGTTGCACAAGGGATGAATCTTTCGCCGCTCATCACGCGACTCAGTCACCCTTAAACTACTTTCTTCTAGGGTAACCACTTAACGATAACGCCTCGGGTTCCTCCCGTCCCTATATCGTCGTTACTCTAGCCACTAAAATATAAAGCAAACGCCTGAGGTTCATACAGTGCCCGACATCAAGCTCTTTGCTGGGAACGCCACCCCCAGTCTCGCTAAAAAGATAGCCGATCGTCTATTTTGCAAACTCGGAGACGCAGTGGTTGGTCGTTTCAGCGATGGTGAAATCAGTGTCCAAATTAACGAAAATGTACGTGGTGCCGATGTGTTCATCATCCAATCCACTTGCGCGCCGACAAACGACAACCTGATGGAACTCATCGTGATGGTTGACGCGCTGCGCCGTGCATCTGCTGGCCGTATCACAGCCGTTATTCCTTACTTTGGTTATGCTCGTCAAGACCGTCGCGTTCGTAGCGCCCGTGTACCGATTACTGCAAAAGTCGTTGCCGATTTCCTGTCTAGCGTGGGTGTTGACCGCGTTCTGACCTGTGACCTGCACGCTGAGCAAATCCAAGGTTTCTTCGACGTTCCCGTTGATAACGTATTCGGTAGCCCAGTGCTGCTAGAAGATATGTTAGCGAAGAACTTAGATAATCCAGTCGTTGTTTCTCCAGACATCGGTGGTGTTGTTCGCGCTCGCGCAGTAGCAAAACTGTTGGATGATTCTGATTTAGCGATCATTGATAAACGTCGCCCACAAGCAAACGTTGCTCAAGTTATGCACATCATTGGTGATGTTCAAGGTCGTGACTGCATTATCGTTGACGATATGATCGACACAGGCGGCACTCTGTGTAAAGCGGCTGAAGCCTTAAAAGAACATGGTGCGAACCGCGTATTTGCTTACGCAACTCACCCAGTGTTCTCTGGCAAAGCGGCTGAAAATATCGCTAACTCAGTGATTGATGAAGTGATTGTGACTGACACTGTTCCTTTAAGCCCAGAAATGTTGAAAGTGGCTAAAGTGACTCAGTTAACTATGTCTGCGGTACTGGCCGAGGCAATTCGTCGCGTAAGCAACGAAGAGTCTATTTCTGCCATGTTCCGTCACTAATAGTTCTGTCACTTATCATAGTCACTGAACGTTCTGACTAATCTGAGTGGTTCCAATGCACAGTGTGCTGTTTTAACGAATCACTAAGCTTGCAGAGCTAATCACTCAGACATAAAAACGCACTCCTCGGAGTGCGTTTTTGTTAGTGTATTTTCTAAGCTAGCTTCTGCTCATTAGATTAGAGTTGGCTTTTAAATATTAGATTTTAAAATTACTGACCGCACGGAATAAGAATTCAGCCTGCGCTTTCAGCTCATCCGATGCCGACGCATTGGCATCTGCCGCATGGGAGGATTCTTCGGCGATATCGCGGATCACCACCACGTTCTTGTTCACTTCGGCCGCCACCATGCTTTGCTCTTCAATCGCCGCGGCAATTTGAGTACTCATGTCCATGATGTTACGCACATCGGTATTAATAAGCTTGAGTAACGCACCAGCACTAGCAGCCTGCTCCGCACTCTCAACGCCTTGTTTTTGGCTCGATTCCATCAATTGCACAATCGAGCGAGTACGCGTCTGTAAGGTCTGAATAATGTTCGCAATCTCTTGAGTTGACGATTGAGTCCGCATCGCTAAGTTACGCACTTCATCGGCAACCACGGCAAAACCACGGCCCTGCTCACCCGCACGCGCCGCTTCAATCGCCGCATTCAAGGCCAAGAGGTTGGTCTGCTCAGCAATACCGCGGATCACATCTAACACGCTACCGATTGTCTCGCTGTCACGTTCCAGCTCATTAACGACCGCAGCAGAGCTATTGAGCTGCTCAGCAAGTGACTGGATTTTATGAATCGTTTGCTCGACTTCTAATTGGCCACTTTGCGCATTATCGTGGGTCTGGCCAGCTTTTGATGCCGCTAACTCAGTTGTTTTAGCAATTTCGTCAATGGTTGCGCCCATTTCAGTGATCGCCGTTGCAACCATGTCAGTCTCATTGAGCTGTTGACCTACGCCTTCAGAGGCAAGCATGGCATTTTCGGATACGCGCTTACAGGAGGTGTTAATTGTCGCGACCGACTCAATCACTTGCTCAATCAGTTGCTGGAAGCTACTCACCATACTATTGAAGTGCTGTGCAATTTCGCCAAGTTCATCTTGCGTGGACGCATCGCATCTCAAAGTCAGATCTTTACTCACTTCGATGCGAGCAATGATCTGCGTGATACGCTCAACCGGCGCGATGATACTGCGGATAATCAGATAGGTGATGAAAGATAGCAGCAACGTGATAAAGATAAACACAGCAATACCTACATTAACGCTGCTGCTCTCAGCATCATCAATCGCCTTAAGCGCTAGGTTATGTAAGTCATTCGCGCTGCTTTCAATTTGTAGGTTGGCCGCGACAAGACGCGCCATAGTGCCATCTTTCTCGGTCAAACCGAGTTGCTGCTCTTTATTGGTTAAGCTTTTAAAATCTTTCTGATACTGAGTAATAAGCTCTGCAATTTTATTTTGAGTATCAGCATCTAAGCTCGAAGAACGCAGCTTGTCATTGAACTTGCCAATATTGGCATCGAAGGTTTCAACATAACTTAGCTCACGGCGCAGCATAAAATCTTTTTCATTACGTCTCAGTTGCAGCATAGCCACTTCGAGTTCGAGCTGATTATATTGCTTAAGCAGCGTTTCAACATTGTGCACCGCCGAACGCAATGTGCCGTACAACCCCGTTTTGGGTGTTAAGCCAATCTCCTGCTGTAGCTGCACCACTTCAGAGAAAGCAACTTGATACTGATTTAAATTACTGTCGAAACTTTCAAGCGATGCCTTGGACACGCCATATTCTTTAAAGACTTTCTCTAACTCGGGGACAATGCCGTCGATTGCCATGTGGCTTTGCTTATGTAGCTCTGCATATTTTAAATCCTTGCGAGCGAAGAAATCTTTTTCGTTTTTACGCAGAATTAAGACGTCACGCTCTAACTCAAGCACACTTTGAGCGGCATGGGAGAGCTCAGACTTAACCGAATTTGAATGGAGTTGTAATCCAAACATGGCAACTAATGCCGAAATAGACACAGCTGCACTGAGTAACAACTTTGAGCGGATAAACATAGAAAGTCCCCGAATAAATAATCTATCTTAAAAAGATAGCTGTAAATTAGGCCTTTAACAGCGCAAGTGTAGCAATACATGAAAAGTTCATATCCAATACCTAAGTAGCTTGTGAATTAAAGCTCACATATCGAAAGCACCTCATTATTTTTAGCTTAGTTCATCAAGATGATGCCGACATATTTTTCAAAGTAATGCGTGTTAATTTTGTTAAATATACCGTCTCAACGCCGATATAAACATCACCATACCAACTGGTATAAAATGAATAACTTCATCAGCTTAACTGTATATTTTCGGGCGGATTCTACTACAGATTACAAAAATGTTACGCTGGATAATGAATCTTAATAAAATATATTTTTTACAGTTCCAAACCTTTTGCTGCATTCAGTGCGTCAAAACTACAACACTTAATAATTATGGCAGGGAATGACAGTGACGGCAGGGATACTCCCACTCAATAGCGCAATGTCTGACTTTGAACTGGCCACCTTAGCCAGCCAAGGCAACAGAGCCGCATTTAAACTGCTGTATCAGAGCCATCACCAACGTATTTATGCCCTATCACTGCGCCTTTGCGGCCATAAAACTATGGCGGAAGAAATTACCCAAGAGTGTTTTATTTTAGTGTGGCAGAAGTTGCCGCAATTTCGAGGTGAGAGTCAGTTTTCGACTTGGTTACACAGCATTTGTGTCAATCAAGCCTTGAGCAGTATTCGTAAACAACAATCATTCTGGGCACGATTTATTCCGCTGGAAAATGAGACTGAACCTATGAGTTCAGATGAAAGTTATAGCGGATTAGATAAGTTGATTTTCAAACTGCCGCAGCGGGCACGCATGGTGTTCGTACTCTGCGCCATCGAAGGTTATCAACACGATGAAATCGCTGACTTACTTGGCATTGCCGTCGGCACTAGCAAGACCCAATACCACAGAGCTAAGCAACTACTACAGGAGATGCTGTAATGACATTAACGCCGCTTTCCCGTGAACAACAGCTTGAGCAACTGATCAATAGCGCTCCCAAAGAAATGTCGCCCACCCATGATCTGTGGCAAGGCATTGAAAAGCGTATGGACAAACCGCTGGTTTCCCAAACACGCCAATCCCAGAACGGCCGACAGTGGGCGATAGCAGCCTCTTTTATCATGCTAGTGGCATTGGGATATAGCCAATTGCCTTATTTCAATCAATTAACCACACAGCAGACAGAGCTTGCCCAAAACTCAGCTATGCCAGAGCAACAAGGGGATGCGGCCTTACAGTTACTGTTAACCCAAATCGCGGCATCGCACCAAGCGCAAGTGGATAACCTAGAGCAGACAACGAATGCGCTAGCTTGGCAGACCAGCAGTTTCAGCGCGCCCGT
The DNA here is from genome assembly GCF_001887095.2 of Shewanella sp. SACH. NCBI lineage: Bacteria > Pseudomonadati > Pseudomonadota > Gammaproteobacteria > Alteromonadales > Shewanellaceae > Shewanella > Shewanella sp. SACH. The sequence continues at coordinate 383,912 of NZ_MPDG02000002.1, read as the reverse complement.
TGAGCAAGGTTTGACGGAACTAAGACGCGCGGCAACCCAGATTTACCAAGCTTTACAAGCAAATCCAACCGATAAACAACTTTGGCAACTCTGGCTTTGGGTGCAGCAACGTGAGCTCGACCTATTGCAACAGGGCCAAAAACTACCCATTAGAAACTCGACACAAGGAAACACCCTATGAGTAACCTCAATCTCACTAAAGCCAGTCTATTGGTTTCGACACTCTATTTAGGTTTGATGGGCAATGTGTTCGCAGCGCAAAGTGTTGATAAACAGCTTAATATTAGCAGCGACACCCAACTGCAGATCAAAGTCCAGCGCGGCGATGTGACGATTCAAACCTGGGATAAGAGTGAAGTCAGCGTCACAGGCACACTCGATGAATTGAGCGAAGGCTTTGTGTTTGAGCAACAGGGAAACAGTCTGAATATCGAAGACAAAATGCCCCGCCACTACAATGGCAGTAATGACAAAGGCACGCAGCTCACCATTAAAGTGCCAAAGACAGTAAAACTCAGTGCGGATACTATTTCAGCAAATCTGCAAGTCGCCGAAGCTCAAGGTGAACTCGATTTGAATACCGTCAGTGGCGATATCAAAGCTAACAACCTCAGTGGCAAACCTGAGTTGCACACAGTCTCAGGCGACATCATCACTCAAGCACTCGATGGTAAAGTGAAATTAGAGACAGTATCAGGCACGATTCAAGACACTGACAGTAAAGGAGAAATGAACTATCGCCTCGTAAGTGGTGACTTAAAAAGTCAAACTCAGGCCGAAAAAGTGATGGTTGAACAAGTTTCTGGCGAAGTGAATGCTAACTTTAGCCTCGCTAAGGAAATCCTACTCAGAACCGTCAGCGGTGACTCAAAAGTGTCACTGGCGAAAAACTTCAACAGAGCTAATTTAGAAAGTGTGAGTGGCGATATCATAGTGACTTTTGCCGATATGCCAGATGCCAGCTTTGACTTAGACGGCGGCCCAGGTGGCAAGATCAAAAATACCTTAACCCAAGATGAACCTAAAAAGCAGAAATACGTGCCACGCGCCGAGCTGTCATTCCAAACCGGTTCGGGTGCAGCCAGTGTAAAAATGAACACTATCAGCGGTGATTTGGTTTTAAAGAAGCAGTAATCAGTCAGATTTTATCGCACCAATAAAAATGCCGCCACGAGTCAAACTCGGGCGGCATTTCTGTAGATTCCTTGAGTTAAACTGATGCTATTTCTTCGGCGGTCAAATAACGCCATTCACCTAGCGCTAAGGCGGGATCTAATTCAATTTGGCCCACACTTTCACGGTGTAACCCTTGCACGTGGTTGCCCACAGCAGCAAACATACGTTTCACTTGATGGTACTTACCTTCAGTGATGGTGAGTCGCACTAATTGCGGCTCAATAATCTCCAGCAATGCAGGCTTAGTTAAGCCATCTTCACCGCGTAATTCAACGCCAGCGGCAAATATTGCAATCAAGCCGGCATCCACAGGATCGGCGAGTTGCACTAAATAGCGTTTACCGCATTCTTTCTTCGGTGAAGTGATTTTATGCGACCACAGGCCGTCGGTAGTGATCAGCACTAGCCCTGTGGTATCAGCATCTAAACGACCAGCAATGTGCAAGGTTTCAGGCTTGGGCACATCCACTAAGCTCAATACCGATGGATAGGTTTCATCAATCGTTGAACAAATGGTGTCGACCGGTTTGTTGAGCATTAAATAACGTACGCCCACTAAGGCAATAGGCTCGCCCTCGAGACAAACACGCATACCTTCAGTCACTTTAAAGCCCGAGTCTTTGACGACTATGCCATCGCAAGTGATGTCACCGCGATGCAGGGCTTTTTTCGCTAATGAGCGAGTCAGTGGGGTACTCTCACAGATAAATTTGTCTAAACGCACGTTAATACTCAACTTCAATAAAGAAAACTGCCATATTATGAGGCCGACCACTTCAAAGGGCAAAGAATTGCTGCTCAGCACGCGATGTGTTTCTATTTAGCCCTTACGCATTAACGACAGTCACCCTAGGGAAAGATGACATGACTGAATTCCAAAAGATGATCACTGGCCAAGAATATGATTGCCTTGCCAGCGAACTATTAAGTTTACGAGCTCAGCAGCAACGGCTGAATCGACAATTAAATCAAATAATTGACCAAGATACCCCAGAGTACAGCCAACTCTGCCAGCAGCTCATTCCCCATAAATCACCAGCCGCAACGATATCCACGCCGATTTTTATCAGTTATGGCGCCAACCTATCCCTTGCTGACAAAGTGTTTATCAATGTGAATGTCACCTTGCAGGATAATGCGCCTATTTCTATTGGTGAGCAGACTATGGTCGGCCCCAATGCACAGTTTTATACCTCGAGTCACCCACTCGATGCCGAGCTGCGTTGCTCAGGTATAGAAACCGCGAAAGCAATTAAGGTCGGTAAACGGGTATGGATTGGTGGCGGCGCTATCATAATGCCAGGCGTCACTATTGGTGACGACGCCATCATAGGCGCTGGCGCCGTAGTTACAAAAAATGTAGCCGCTAAAACCGTAGTCGCAGGTAATCCCGCGAAGCCGATCAGGCAGCTAATTTAATCGCGGGTAAAAAAGAGAAAGCTAAGTGCTCGCTTACCTGAAAAGGCTTGCATACGGTAACTTTGCCGCTAATGAGCTTAAGACTGTAACTGGTAACCTTTAGTTACATATGACTCAAGATAAATCCGCGATAAAAACTGTAATGACCTTGTTTAGATTCCTAGTAAGGCATTAACATAGTTCATTGCGCCTGAAGCAATCCCATTTTGCAAAAAATAACAGCCCCAATAATGGGCACAATAATAAACTCGAAGGAAACGACATGAGAAAAGTACTCATTGGGGGACTGTGTGCCTCACTTATCGCAGGCCTGACTGCCTGTAATGACAAGCCAGCCGACGTTAAAGCACCTGAAACCGCTAAAACAGCCACCGCAGTTGCTGTAACTCAAGTACTGGGTTCTGGTATTGAATTCGCTAATTTTGATAAAGCGGTTCGTCCACAGGACGATTTCTACAAATATGTTAACGGCACTTGGTTGAAAAACACTGAGATCCCAGCCGATCGCACTAGCATTGGCGCTTTCTACGATTTACGTGAAAAATCACGTGACGACGTAAAAGCCATTATCGAAGAAGTGGCAGCAACGCCCAATCTGGCCGTTGGCACAGACGAGCAAAAAGTGGCCGATTTATATCGTTCATTTATGGATACTGACACACTCAACAAACTGGGCGTGACACCAATCCAAGGTGAGTTCGATGCCATTAACGCCTTAAAAGATAAGAATGAATTAGTGAAGTACTTCGCCCACAGCCAAATCGCTGGCGCGGGTACGCCTATGGCATTTTATATCGATATCGATGCGAAAAACTCTAGCCGTTACGCGACTCATCTCTATCAATATGGCCTAAGCCTGCCAGAAAAAGACTACTATTTTAACGAGTCAGAACGTTTCGTTAATATCCGTAAAGCGTATGTCGCTCACATAGAAAAGATGTTTACTCTTGCGGGTCTTGCTAATCCTAAAGCCAGCGCTGAGTCTATCCTTGCCCTAGAAACAGCGATTGCCTCTAAGCATTGGGATGTGGTTGAAAACCGCGACAGCACGAAAACCTACAATCTATATCAAGTGAAAGATCTACCAACACTGGCACCGGATATCGATTGGACTGTCTACTTAACAGCGCTGGGCGCAGACAAGCAAACCGACATCATCATTAACCAGCCTAGCTATATCCAAGGTCTGAACGAGGTTTTAAAAACGACCGATTTAGCCACTTGGAAAACCTACATGCAATGGCAAGTACTGACGCATGCGGCGAACTATTTGAGTGAAGCGCTGGACAACGAAAACTTCGATTTCTTCTCTAAAACCTTAAACGGTCAAGAAGAGCAAGAACCGCGTTGGAAGCGTGGCGTAGCCTCTGTTAACGGCATGCTGGGTGAAGTTGTCGGCAAAGTGTACGTTAAACGTCACTTCACGCCTGAAGCCAAAGACCGCATGCAAGCACTGGTGGAAAATCTTCGTGGCGCTTACGGCGAGAGCATCAAAGATTTAACCTGGATGAGCGACAGCACTAAAGTGGCTGCGGCGGATAAGTTAGCAAAATTCAACCCGAAAATCGGTTACCCGAACAAGTGGGAAGATTACAGCAAGCTGAGCATCAAGGCTGACGACTTAATCGGTAACGCTATCCGTGCCAGCGAAGTTGAACATGCTAAGTCATTAGCCAAACTGGGCGCGCCAATCGACAAAGACGAATGGCACATGACCCCACAAACGGTTAATGCTTACTACAACCCAACCATGAACGAAATCGTCTTCCCTGCGGCAATTCTGCAACCGCCATTCTTCAATTTGGCGGCTGATGATGCAGTCAACTACGGTGGTATTGGTGCCGTTATCGGTCACGAAATGGGCCATGGTTTCGACGACCAAGGTGCTAAGTTCGATGGCGAAGGCAACATGCGTGACTGGTGGACTGAGCAAGACTTGAAAGAGTTCTCTGCCCGCGGCCAAGCGCTGATTGCACAATACGACGGTTACTTTGTGTTTGACGATTTGCACGTCAACGGTGGTTTAACGCTAGGTGAGAACATTGGTGACTTATCAGGTGTGACTATCGCATACCGCGCCTATAAGAAATCACTCAATGGTCAAGAAGCACCGGTCATCGATGGCTTAACGGGCGATCAACGTTTCTTCATCGGTTTCACTCAAATTTGGCGCGCGAAAGCCAAAGAAGAAGCGATGCGTAACCGCGTAGCGACCGATCCACACTCACCTGCTGAATTCCGTGCTCTGGGTGCTCTGTCTAACATGCCTGAGTTCTACACCACATATGATGTGAAACCCGGTGATGCGATGTATATCGCACCAGAAAAACGCGTAAAAATTTGGTAAGCCAGATTTAAATCGCCGCTCGGCTGCATAAGCTGAGCAACAACAATGGCGCTCACTGTCACAGGTGGCGCCATTTTTTTTGGCTAAACTCCTCAATCCCGAGTGATGAATGTGAACCCATGCGCAAGATGAACAAGTCTTAATGATTGATTCAGCTTTAATTAAGCAAAAGAAGCCTATGGTGGATGGGTGACCTGTACAACTCACCCATAAGGAAGTAGGCCGCATGACTAAGTTATTTCGTACCTTTTTTATTTTTCTACTCTTATTATCGAGCCGCGCTGGTGTAGCAAATTCTCTTGACGTCAGTGACACAAAAACAGAACGTGGTAATTACAGTGCAAGACAGGCACAAAGCCACGATCTACAAGGTCTATACGCACTCAGCAGTCAGACCTTTGATGCGCCTCGTCAAGCCTCGAATGACTTATCCGTTCTCCATCACCAAGCCTATGATGCTCAGGCTGAGCTGGCTCAGTTGCTTACCCGAATTGCCCATCATTCACAGACTCAAGTGATTATTCCTCCGGTGAAGAGTTATCAAAGAGCTGCCGATAAAGTGGCGACAAAATTTAACGGTGACGCCAGCCAAATTACCGACCTGGCAAGGGCAAGTATCGTGACTGACAGCATTCAAGATCTGATGCAGGCTTACCAAGCCTTGAACGAGCAGACCCAAGTGGTGAAACAAAAGAACCGCTTTGCCGAACCCAAAGCATCTGGCTATCGCGATCTCAACTTGCTGGTGCGTTTACCCCAATCGGGCATGATTGCCGAGGTGCAATTGCATTTGCAGGATATCGCCGATATCAAAAACGGCCCAGAGCACAAGGTATATGAAAAAGTGCAGAGGATTGAGGCCAATGCTCGTAAACAGCAAAGGTTACTCAGTGAGTTTGAACTCGCGCAGATTGCTAAATTACGCCAAGAATCACACAAGCTGTACCACAAAGCATGGCTTAACTATAAACGGGTCGATGAAGCCAGTTTATTAAGAGTCTCAGTCGCTTAACCCGCAATCGTTTCCACTGTTGCGCTGGTCTCCCGCAAAGGTGCCAGCGCTTTTTTTATATTTTACTGCGCCTGAAAAACCATATTAAAAATAAGCTGAAAAAAAGCACTCTCTCGCATCGAACGTCTTTTTAAGTCGATACCCAAGCAACCTGAAGATACGAGTTTCAGAGTGCCTAGGGTGCTTCAATTCAAGGCGCATCAATGACAGAATGTCGGCCACCTTTTGAATTGATGCAACACGGAAGTGAAGTGCCCTAGGCACTCCTTCCTGGCGAGCTTTAACGCACTTTATGCAGTGTTGACTATTTTTAACTTAGCCCGCTAGGTCTGCAAATAGCCGCCTTGCCTAAAGTGCGTTAAATTCTCGCTGAATCCTGCATCTTCAGGTTGTTTGGGTATATAATCCCGCGCCATAGCCCTATCAGCAGGAAACGCCATGCACGACATCATTGAGCAACTCCAAGAACGCAGCGAAACTGTTCCTGTACCACTCGAATTACCCACATTTGAGCAGCTCGTCGAAGTCGAAGAGCAAATCCTGATTTCATTGCCGCGGGAGCTAAAAGAATACCTGCTGTATGCCAGTGATGTGATTTACGGCACGATAGAGCCAGTAACTGCATCGGATCCCTACTCACACACCTATCTGCCTGAAGTCACTTGTTATGCTTGGTCTATCGGCATGCCAAGGGACATGATTGCCATTTGTCAGCAGGGCGATGCCTTTTACTGTATCGACCAAGATGGCCAAGTGCATTTCTGGAAAAACGGCGGCTTTACCGATATCTATTGGGAGTCGTTCTGGGAATGGGTTGAGGAAATCTGGCTAAAGATTAAATACTAATTTTACTTTCATTGCATTGAGAACACGATTATGTCTAAAAACATTGGCTTGAATGCCATCGAAATGAGCTACTTACGCCAATCATTGAGCTTAAGTGCGGCTCAAGTTGGCACGCTAACTAACCATAGCGAAGCCGATGTATTAGCCTGGGAAAGTGGCGAACAAGCGGCACCTGAGCTGGCGCAAAAGAAACTGCTCGATATTGATGACATCATTGAGATGCAAGTACTTAACACCTGCGATGGCATTGAAGAATTATTTAAAAAAGAACCTAAGCGTCATTTAGCTTTCGTGGTGTACCCCACTCAAGCCACTTACACTCAATACAACCCCGAATTTTTAAGTTCATTGCCTTTTACTGAGCTGTACAACACGGCAGCTTGGCGCATCAAGAAAGAGTGCAAACTGGTCCTAGAAGTCGACGTCAGCTTAGTCGCACTGGACGTGGAAGCCTATAAAGCCTTCCGTGAACCGACCAAAATGAGCGAAAGCCGTGAAAGCCGTGCTAAATGGGCCGCGACTCAGCTATAAGCGTGTAAATCCAGAAGCTTAGTACTCGCATTAACAGCAAGGGCAGATATCACTATCTGCCCTTTTTATATTCTCATAATGATTTTCAGATAATGGTGGGAATGCACCTGAATCATTCAAGGCTAAAATAATCAGCTACTCTGCCTGATTAACCCTTAGCAGCCACCACAGCATCCATCTTCTGCAAAGCCGATTGACGCGACGGCAGCGCAGACAACCTATCGCGATAAGCGGCGAGTTTAGGTGGAATGGCTTGTTCAAACAATGTGCCCCACATTAAGGTATGGGCCAATAAAATATCCGCCACCGAAACGTCATCACCGAGCAAAAAATCACTTTCAGGCAACATGGCTTCGGCCAATGCAGCCGCCTTATCAAACTCCCATACCGCACAAGGCATGATCTGCGGATGACGCTGCTCCTCCGGTAAAGCAAACTTATGCTTACCCAAAGTCCAAAGCGGCTGCTCAAGCTCAGTAATGATGAAGCTCACCCATTGATGGTGCAAACCCGATGCGTTACTCCCCGCGGGTGGCAACAACTTACCCCCGCCATACTTTTCTGCTAGATAAAGGCAAATCGCCGCAGATTCGGATAACACTAGCTCATCATCAGTTAGCACAGGCACTTTACCGCAGGGGTTTATCGCTAAAAATGCCGCGCTGCGATGCGCACCTTTGGTCATATCCACAAAGGAAAAATCCCAATCAACGCCCAACTCTTCCAACACCCAAGCAACTCGTAATGCGCGACTGCGCGGTGTGCCATATAAAGTGATCATTGCAACGTCCTTTTAGTCCGGTTAATTCGTGTCCTAACGAAGATACACTGAGTTTGCGTTAGTGCAAATCTGCCCATAAAAAACGGCGCTTAATGCGCCGTTTCGATTTCACTACACTTTGATATAAAGCACGTAGGCTTAATATTAGAAGTTCATAGTGAGTTTAGTGTAGATGTAGCGACCCATAGGGTTATGTACTGAAATAACATAGCCGTAAAGGTCGGTATCACCGTCACCGATCGCAAATGGTGGCTCTTCGTCAAATACGTTGTTTACACCCAATGTCAGTTTGAACATTTCATTGAAGCGATAAGTACCTGACATGTCGACTAAGATTTGAGCATCAACCATACGAGACTTGTTGCTTTCGAAGTCGAGGACGCCATCAAAATTGATATCTGGTGTATCTTCAAACTCGCCGATATAACTCAGATTAATGTTGGCGGCAAAGTTATCCATAGTCCAGTTAGTAGTAAGTAACCAGCGATGTTGAGGGAACTTGTACTCACCGGTGTAATCTAGGCCATCTTTTTCGAAACTATGTAAATAACTGTACTCAAGTCCAAATTTCAGATCACCATAGCTATCCAACTCAACGCCATAATGACTCGAAACATCCATCCCTTGCACATCTTGTGAGCTTAGGTTGATAAAGCTTGAATGGATGATACTGATTGGACCTAAAGTCTGACCCACCTGTGGAGCTAAACGCTCACATACAGTGCTGTTTTGATCATTACAATTTGCGGTATAGATATCGCCTAACGGCTGTTTATCGATTTTGTTATCTTGTGTAATGCTATAGATATCAAAACCAACATCGAATTTCTGGCTTGGCGCCCAAATCATACCGACGTTCCAAGTTTCGGATTCCTCAGCATCCAGCTCCGAGTTGCCTTCAAATTCAGTGTTGTAATCTAAAGCTTCACAATCAACACTATCAGCAGCGCAGCGGTAAGTATCAATGAAGAAACTACTTTCACGCGATGGACCAAGACCTATTTGTGCTAAAGAAGGTGCACGGAAACCCGTAGACCAAGAAGCACGCGCCGTTATCTCGTCAGTCACTCCCCATTGGAAGGCAACTTTAGGGTTAGTCGTTGAACCAAAATCACTATAGTGATCATAACGACCAGCAAGTTGTAGCTCGAAGTTATCCGTTACCGGAATAGATAATTCAACATAAGCTGCATATTGCTCACGTGATGCCGCCGCAGAGACTGCTTCAGTACCAAAAATCAATCCACGTTGGAACTGTTCATCGGGCACATCGCTGACATCTTCTTCACGATATTCAGCTCCAGCCGCCATCATAATATCGCGACCAGCAAGGGTAAATGCTTGACCTGAAATGTTAGCTGCATAGGAAGTCATGTTTGACAAACCTTGGCGCACTAAACTAGTGGTAATGTCATCAATGACATCTTGGGAGTTCATGGTGCCACCGAAAGGATTATAGCGACCCGCATCGATTTCACGTTGTAAATAATCGGTTCTGACCCAACCTTGGCTGCGATCCCCCGTTTGAGTGGACTCACTGCGACCTTTTTGCACCGAAGCTTCCCAGTCCCAATCTTTAACTACGCCACGCAAACCTGCGACTAAACGAAGAGTATCAGACTCGATATCCCAACGACGCGCACCCGCATCAACGGTGCGGAAGCGACCAATTTCAATATCTTTCCCCCAAGGGTTATTTGGGTGAGTTCCTGGTACGGTTAAGCCTGCATCCTCATCAAGAGGTGTTGGTGCACCGCCCGCTTCCGACGTGTTGTGCTGGGCAGCTAATTCAAGGAAAGCAGTTAAATCATCATTGAAATGATATTCGAATTGCCCAATAGCTCCCACTCGTTCTGCAGAAGGAATAACAAGGTTATATGGCCCATAATCAAATACACAGCTGCCGCTTGGCGTCGCCCGATCAGGTGGACAGGCTGGATCTATGGTTTTCACCCCATCAACATAAAAATAACCAGGAAAACCACGGGAAGAACGGAAATCCTCACCGCCATAAGGAGTCTGATCTGCACTGCCGAAACGGCCTAAATCAGTCGCAGCTAAGGTACCATTTTTAAAATAATCGAGAATAACGGAGGCACTGCCCTTATCAGACTTCATCCCCCAAACCATGTTCGCAGTGGTTTCATCGTAACCCGTACCTGAAGCATCACCGTAGCCGAGATTGACTTCAATACCCTCAATGTCTTTCTTCAGGATAATGTTGACCACACCGGCAATCGCATCAGAGCCATAAATAGCCGATGCACCGTCCTTGAGTATGTCGATACGTTCGATCGCTGAAACAGGGATATTATTGATATCAACGAAAGAATTAGTAATACCTTCAGCAAAAGCACTCGCAGCAACCCGACGACCGTTAATCAACACTAAGGTCGCATCAGGACCTAAACCACGCAAACTGATAGACGCGCCACCGTTGGCAGTTGAATCTTGGCTATTACCACGGGTAGAAAACGCACCAGCACCGTTCGCAGGCATACGTTCGAGCAATTGCTGTAGGTTATCGAATCCCATATTAGCAATATCGTCTTTGCTGATCGATTGGATCGGGGAAGGGCCTTCGATATCTGTACGTTTAATACGAGAACCCGTCACTTCAATACGTTCAACTTTTTCTGCGCCTTTATCGGCAGCATGGGCTATTGTTGGCGCAAATGCTAAAGCAATCGCGATGGCACAAGCACTGGGTAGAATCTGAGGTCTGTTCATACATATCCCTTGTTTTATCTATTTTATTAAAATTATATTAACCATTAGAAAACCATAAATTAACAATACACAAGGTAATGAGTTACAAACCAAAGTCAATGGGATCATAATGAAAGTTAAACTTTTGTTACATGTTGAGACAATATGCTTTCCTTCTGCGAGAATCAAAAAGGTCTAGGCACTAGAAAATTCAACTAACGAGACAAATCGTGGTACTTGAATATCAGAATTTAAGGAAGAAACATGGAAGACAAGATCATTCATCAAGCAGAGTTTGAGTCCAATCTAGGTTTGTATTGGTTGCTTTCAGGGGCCGCCTATTTCAGCCTCAGCATAGTCGGCATTCCCTTGTTATTGCTTTGGTTTCCAATCGGGCTGTGGGGAACTCGCCGCTATATTCGTAATATGAGTGCCGAGCTCACCAGTAATAAGTTGATTGTGCGCCGCGGAATATTAACTCGTACCGAAAATACAGTGCCTTTGGACAAAATTACCGATATGGCATTGATCCAAGGCCCAATTATGCGCCTATTTGGTCTGCATAAACTCACGGTAGAAACCGCAGGGCAATCGGGCGCAGGCGCCTTGATAAGCTTAGTCGGCATAGTTGATGCGCCTCAATTTAGAACCCGCGTATTAGAACAAAAAGAACGTCTTACTCAGCGCCCACATCCAGCGAGTCCATCTGTACAACCTGATGATGCGTTATTACAAAACGTAGTCGAGATGGTAGCAAGCCTAAAACGAATTGAAGCCTTGCTCAGCCAAAAATTAAATAGATAAATTGAATAAAACGACTTTCAGTTCAATCACTTTCCCTTTAATGTTGAGCCACTCACTTAGCGTTAGCACAGCTTTAGCATGAGCGCAGCCTTAACATAAGGGCTTGTTCGATTCCCCAGATTAATTTTCAACAGGTACTTTTAATAACGACATGACAGAATCCTCGACAACCTCCCCTTCATCCTCTTGGATAACACACCTGACGCTTGGCATTAAAGCTATGGGGCCCGGTGTGCTTATGGCCGCAGCGGCGATTGGCGCATCGCATTTAGTCGCCTCGACTCGAGCGGGCGCCGAATTTGGCTGGCAATTGGCTTGGGTCATTTTAGGGGTGAATTTACTTAAGTATCCCTTCTTTGCCGCTGGCGCACGCTACACCGCCGCCACTGGGGAGAGTTTACTGCACGGTTACCTCAAACAGGGCCGAGGTTATTTGCTGCTATTTACTGGACTGAATGTGATCGCCGCCTTCGCCAGCACTGCGGGTGTTTGCATGCTCACCGCCGCTATGTTGACCCAATTTATTCCGCTTCCCATCGATTGGTTAGCCCTGCTGGTATTGCTGAGTTCATTGGCTTTGCTGATCTTAGGCCATTATCAACTACTCGATAGACTCACTAAGATCATCATGTTCGCCCTAACCCTAACCACCTTAATTGCCGTGACCTTAGCTTGGGATCATGCTCAGCCATTAGCGAGCAATTTTGTTTCTCCCTCACCTTGGCAATGGGCCCATGTGGGATTTCTGGTCGCCATGATGGGCTGGATGCCGGCACCGATTGAAGTCAGCGCTTGGAATTCCCTCTGGTTGCTCGAAAAACAAAAAAGCCAGACGGTCACGAAAGCGCAGGCGCTGCTCGACTTTAACTTAGGCTACATCATCACCGCGATCCTCGCGATCGTGTTTCTGTCCTTGGGCGCCTTAGTGATGCACGGCAGTGGTGAGCACTTTTCCGATTCAGGCGCGCAATTTGCTAATCAATTGATCAACCTTTACAGCCAAGTCATGGGCGGCGAGAGTCGTTATCTTATTGGTGTTGTGGCTTTTCTCTGTATTTTTAGCACCACAGTAACCGTTATCGATGGCTACAGCCGCACCTTAGATATGGGCTGGCAATTACTCACCTCAAAGGCCAGTTCAGACAAACGCCTCACTGGGATCATGCTCGCCATCAGTGCCTTTGGCTTATTGCTGATCCTCTTCTTTAAAGGCGCACTGTTGCCGCTACTCGAGTTTGTGATGATTTTGGCCTTTATGACCACAGTCATTTTTGCTTGGTTAAACTACCGCTTAATGACCAGCAAACAGCTCCCCGAAGCCGATAGATATGGCACTAAGATGAAGCTACTCTCTTGGTTTGGCCTGAGTTATCTGCTGATTTTCGCGGCACTGTTTATCTATTGGTACAACGTCATTAAAGGTTGATTGCTAAGATGGCATGACAGCTATTTATGCCAAAGTCATAAATAGCATTCGCTACGCTGCGTTAAATTCCTGCTAAATTCTGCTTTTGAGGCGGTTTGGGTATATAATACCGCCTCTTAAACCAGACAGCGCAGCCGCGCCAAGAGATGACCATGATTAATAATGATATTTTGCGCCGTTTGCGCTTCGTGTTTGATTTCAACAATGCCAAAATGATTAAAATTTTTGCCAAAGCTGGAAGAGAAGTGCCAACAGAAGAGATCATTGCTCTGCTGCACAAAGAAGAGGAAGAAGGTTACAAAGCCTGTAATGACACCACTCTATGTCAGTTCCTAGACGGCCTTATCATCGAAAAGCGTGGCCTACGTGAAGGTGCAGAAATCCCAGCGCCAGTATCGCGTTTAAACAATAACTTAATCTTCAAAAAACTCAGAGTTGCCCTCGAAATGCGTGAAGAAGACATAGTTGCAGCCTTGGCTCTAGCCGAAGTGCAAATGTCAAAATCAGAACTGAGCGCGCTGTTCCGCAATCCGGATCATAAGAATTTTAAAGAGTGTGGCGATCAAATCCTGCGTAACTTTATTCGCGGCTTATCACTTAAGTATCGCGGTGAATAACGCAAAACATAAGTTTGTCACATCAAACGCAGCTTAGGCTGCGTTTTTTTATATCCAATTTAAGCTATACCTAAAGTTGCTTAGGCATAAGCAACAGCATAACAATTCCATCTGAAGTACCTCATAAATCCTGTTTAAAACAGCTGACTTTTTTACTGCTGCAAAAAAAACCACAAATACCTCGTTCCACGGACAACAAAGATCACATTTCATGATAACCTTACGTGACTTACAGCACGTATTGACCACTTAAACAATAACTCAAAAGGTTACCCATGGACGATAATAAACGCCCCCTCTATCTTCCGTTTGCAGGACCTGCCATTCTTGAAGCCCCGCTGATTAACAAGGGCAGTGCATTTTCTGAAGAAGAGCGTATTTTCTTTAACCTCGAAGGCTTAGTTCCCTATGCCATTGAAACGATTGAGGAGCAGGCTTCCCGCGCCTACGATCAATTTAGAAGTTTCAACAACGACTTAGACAAGCATATTTACCTACGTAATATCCAAGACACTAACGAGACCTTATTTTATCGTTTAGTACAAAATAACATCAGCGAGATGATGCCGATCATCTATACGCCGACGGTAGGTTTGGCTTGTGAACGTTTCTCGAAAAACTATCGCCGCAACCGTGGTTTGTTTATCTCTTATCCGAATAAAGATAGGATCGATGACATTCTCAATAACTCGACTCGCCAAAAAGTTAAAATCATCGTTGTTACCGACGGTGAACGTATTTTAGGCCTTGGCGATCAAGGTATTGGCGGCATGGGGATCCCTATCGGTAAGTTATCACTCTACACTAGCTGTGGTGGCATCAGTCCGGCTTATACTCTGCCTATCACTTTAGACGTAGGCACAGATAATCCGCAGTTGTTAGAAGATCCTATGTATATGGGCTGGCGCCATCCGCGCATCGGTGGCGAAGAATACGCCGAGTTTATCGAAGCCTTTATGCAAGCTGTACATGTGCGTTGGCCAGACACTTTGATCCAGTTCGAAGACTTTGCCCAAAAGAACGCCATGCCTATCTTAGAGCGTTATAAAGATCGCTATTGCTGCTTTAACGATGATATTCAAGGTACCGCTGCCGTTGCTGTCGGTTCATTGCTGGCCGCTTGTAAAGCTGCAGGTACTGAATTAAATCAACAACGTATTGCCTTCCTTGGTGCGGGTAGCGCGGGTTGCGGTATCGCCGAAGCTATCGTGGCGCAAATGGTGTCCGAAGGGATCAGCGACGAGCAAGCTCGCACTCAAGTGTGCATGGTTGACCGTTGGGGCTTATTGTTAGACAACATGCCTAACCTGTTGCCATTCCAGCAAAAATTGGCGCAGAAATGCACCAATATCCAAAACTGGAGTAATTTCAGCGACAATATTTCGCTATTGGATGTGGTTAACAACACTAAGCCGACCGTGCTGATTGGCGTGTCTGGCGTACCGGGTCTATTCACCGAAGAAATTATTCGCGCTATGCACAGCCATTGTGCCCGCCCGATTATTTTCCCACTGTCTAACCCAACCAGCCGTGTTGAAGCGACACCAAAAGACATTTTGCATTGGACTTCAGGTCAAGCATTAGTCGCTACGGGTAGCCCGTTCGAGCCAGTTGTGGTCGATGGTGAAACCTATGAGATTGCCCAGTGTAACAACAGCTTTATCTTCCCAGGTATTGGCTTAGGTGTTTTAGCCTCAGGTGCCCGACACGTTTCCGATGCCATGTTAATGGCATCAAGCCGCGCACTCGCGGAATGCTCACCACTGGCGATCGACGGTAGCGGCCCATTATTACCGAAACTGGAAGATATCCACGCGGTCAGTAAACACATCGCTTTCGCTGTGGGTAAAGTTGCAGTTGAACAAGGGTTAACGCTACCAATGAGCGATGAAATCTTACAACAGTCAATTGAAGGCAATTTCTGGAGTCCAGAATATCGCCGCTACAAACGCACTTCGTTCTAAGCATAGCGTTGCCGCGACTTGAGTCGTGGCAAAGCAGCTTTAGCTAAGCGTTTGTGCCAACAAAAAGCCCGTCACTGCAAAGTGACGGGCTTTTTGATTTTCAGACTCAGCGCTTATTTCAATAAAAACTAAGGCGCCATCACCTGTTTAAAGCTATTGAGCATAGAGCGATCGGTACGTGCCTTTTTCAATTTACGTAGACTTTCTTTGAGCGACTCATCGGCTAAACGGGTAAAGATACCGTTATATTCTTGCTCTTGGATCTCACCATCGGTATCGGCCTGCTCAGAAATCTCTTGGGCAACACGACTCAACTGCAACCAAGCATTCGCAATATAAAAACCATGGAATGCAGCTTGTTCCATGAGATTACGCGCGCTAGCTGGCAAGGATGCCCAAGCTTGGCTAAATTTGCCCTCTCTGTCTTCCAACAGTTCGGCGCACAGGCTTTGATATGCGGCTAATAATCCGTCAGGTAGTTTTGCCATTGGCAGCACTTTATTCGCGACATTGTAAGAAATCTGCTCGGCAGTTTCACGGTAAACAGCTGATAATTCACTCATAAAAAATCTCGATTAACATTCATTCAAAAAATAAACTTAAAACTGACCACTCACATATAAACCATAAACGCCGTTACCCGCTATCGGTGTGACAGTAATACCTTCATAGGGTTGAGTAAAATACCAACCCGCTAGCGCGCCAATTGCAGCACCCGCTAAAACATCCTCTAGGTAATGTTGATCGCTCGCCACTCGGGTATAGCCAACATACGATGCAGCGACATAGGCGGGTAAACCATATTGCCAGCCATAACGTTGCTGAATAAACGTCGCCGCCATAAAGCTATCTGAAGTATGACCTGATGGGAACGAATCGTCGCCACTACCGTCGGGTCTGTCTTTGCTCACACCATATTTTAGGCCTTCAACAATTAATCGACTCGATACTGCCGCCTGAATTAACTGCCAGCTGCCGTCGTAACCGTCTTCATAGAATAATGTCGCGCCCATTGCCGTTGCGGGGAGCAATAGATGCAATACATCGCCCGAGGTTTCTAAATCTGAGCCCGCCCAGCTCGCGCCGCTCATCATGAGTAGGGCAGCACAAAGTAATTTTTTCAAGGGTGATTCCTTTTTAGGATGATTTCCAAGGCGAAGTTTATACCTTGATAGCTAGCTGAATGCAAAATTGCTATGCATCTATATTCAAAATGAACAAACAAGTTATGCTAAGCTCATTATTAGCTATTGATTTCAATGCGAACAGGAAACCATTTTTGCTACGTCCACTTATATCTTTATCACTTACCTTTTGGCTGCTTTTACTGCCGCTCAGTCATGCTATGGCTGAAGAAAAGACTCAGGTTGATAAAATATTTGAAAGATTTGAAAGCGGTGAGACCATGACCCGCGAAGCAATTAAGAGTGATCTTGCGCTATTGAGTAAACTGATTGCAACCGATGATGTCGCCCGCAATGAAAAGCTGCAGCTACTGAAATGTTGGGATCAAAGTGCCGAAACGGATACTGACATAGCGCTGGCAGTTAAGAATACGAGTCAAACACTGACCAATATTCCGCCAACCGCCTCTCCGCATTTCATCACCGACCTCATGCTTTGTCATTCTTGGTTTTTGCAGTTAAATGGTGATGTAGATAGCGCGATGGAAGGTTATAACCTCAGCGTTAAGCGTGCCTATGAGCATGAAGATCTTAAACTCATTGCCGACTCACGTAGCCTTCGCGGCGCCCTGTATTCCTATATTGGCGATTTTTCTGCCGCATTAGACGACCTCATAACAGCGCAAGATCTCTACGAGTCACTGAATTTAACCGGCTGGGCTAACATCAATCTTGCCGATATGGCCACCAGCTTTAGACGTTATGGCGATCCCCAAAGTGCGATCCGTTATTACACTAAACTTAAAGCACTCTATTTAAAGAACAATAACAAAGAACAGGCAATGTATGTCACCTCAGAGATAGGCCTTGCCTTAGATGAACTGGGTGAACATCAACAGGCCATAGATAACTTCTTGCTAAGCTACCAATACTTTAAGGAACATCAGCTGGAAAAAGCGGCCGCCACTATGGCGACAAATATTGCATACAGCTTAATCAAACTTAATCGTCTTAACGAGGCGGAAAAATATTTAACTGAAGCCGCTGCTGTGATTAACGAAAAAGATCTCGCCGATTACAGCTTCATGAAACTCTTTATGGGCAATATCAAGTTTCAACAAGCACACTATGAAGAAGCGCTTACCGAGCTCGAACAAGGGGAAAAAGCCTTTCGTACTCTGCAAAATGATCGGGGACTCACCCAACTATTACAGCTAAAAAGTGACGTCTATGCGGCAATGAATAATTTACCTGCGGCCTATGGCGCATTGCTGGAATTTGTCGCCCTCACCAAAAAGATCGACGACAACTCCTTCTCACATCAAACCACAGAATTAAAAGTGAAGTTTGATACCAGTCGGATTGAATCTGAAAATCAACGTTTGATTGAAAACCAAAACCTTAAAGAACAAGAACTCGCGCTACTCGAGAAGAATAAATCATTACAACACATTATTTTATTATTGACGGGCTTTATCCTGACAATAGTGTCGATATTTGCGTATAAACAAGTACAGAGAAATCGCCAACTGCAGGTCATCGCCCTCACAGATTACCTCACCAAACTCCCTAATCGTCGGCATATTTATGCCCAAGCCGCGCAATATTTTCAGCAAGCCTTAAAACAACAAAGCCCTTTTTCGGTGATAATCTTTGATGCGGACCACTTCAAGAAAATTAACGATAACTTCGGCCATGAACTGGGCGATCGCGCCTTACTGACGATCGCAAGCGCAGGTAAAGCCCTAACGGGTAATAAAGATCTTATTGGCCGTATCGGTGGTGAAGAGTTTTTAATTCTCTTACCCAACACGGATGCTGAACGTGCTTGTGAACTTGCCCATCAGTTGCAAGCTCATATTAGCCGCCTAGGCGCAGAAGATTTACCCACTGAACTCAAATTGACCGTTAGCGCAGGAGTCGCAACCTTAGCGCCACAAACAAATACTGAAAATACCTATCAAGACAAAGACTTTGCCAGCCTACTGAAACGTGCCGACGACGCCCTTTATGAGGCTAAAAATGCGGGAAGGAATTGTGTTAAAGCTGCCAAAAATGAGGCTACGTGCGAGAATTAAACGCTTTTATGCCAAAACACTTGATGCTGTAAGGGCGGTGGCAAAGCGCCAAACCATGTCTGATATAAACGACTAAACTCCCCTGAGTCTTTCATTTTTTCAAGCTCTGTTTGCCAACTCGTGACCGTGGCCGCCGACGTCCCTTTAGAAAAGGCTAAATACAGATTAATCTCAGATACGACATACACTTGGCGTATATCTGCCTCACTTGCGCCCACTTCTTCAAGTATCTGCTTAACCGCAAGATCCGCTTGGCACCAGAAACGAATTCGAGAGAACAGTAATTGCTTAGCCGATTGCTGCGGAAAACTCGCCACCAGCAAGTTATCCACACTGGCTTGTTGTAACAGCTGCGCCCCAGCAGATTCTCGATAAACCCCCACAATATCTTTAGATTGAAGTTCGGCAAGTTGATCGAGTGCAATGGGATCTGCAGCCCTCGCATACAAAGCAATTTTGCTGGTTGCAATCGGGCCGATAAAATCGAAATGATCTTCACGCTCGTCATTAATAGACGTCGCAAAAAGTAAGACATTCGCCGAAGTATTGGCAATCGAATACGCCCGTGCCCAAGGTAACACATCAATTTTTTCACTCTGGCCCAGTCTCGATTGCAGGGTATTGACTAAGTCCACCGCAAAACCTTGGGGAACGCCATCTTGCTCGTAACTCATTGGAGGCCAAGCTTCGGTCACCAATTTCAACTTGTCAGGCACCGCAAAAACAAGATTAGGCATCAGGCCTAATAAGCTCATCGCAAGAAAACACGCCCTAAGGGGAAACGCACTCAGCATACGGATACCAAACGGGAAACATTAAACCTAATCATAGACTCAATCCCTGCTGCAAATAAACATATGCCCCAAAGAAAATAACCTCTCATTCACGATCACAGAGTAAACTCGTCCGTAACAAGTGAAAACTTGCTATCATATTGCCACCTAGCCAAGAGCCTCACTGCAATGAATCCATGTCGACTTTAGCCAATCAAATCCCCAACCAATCCTATGCCAGCACACTGTCGCGGCTCGCGCTGCAAATAAAAACGTGGGGAAAAGCACTCGGATTTGCACAAGTTGGTATTTGCGATACAGATTTAACGGCCGAAGAAGCCAAACTCCAAGCATGGCTAGACAAAGGGTTTCATGGCGAAATGGCATATATGGCCACCCACGGGATGATGCGCGCTCGCCCGCAAGAATTGCATCCGGGCACAGTGCGAGTGATATCCGTACGGATGGACTATTTACCACCCGAAGCAGGCTTTGCCACAAATCTCACCGATCCCAACTTAGGTTATATCTCCCGTTATGCAGGGGGCCGCGACTACCACAAGTTGATCCGCGCTCGGCTTAAAAAGCTGGGGGATCAAATCAGTACAGAGTTAGTTGCGCTCGGTTTCGATGCCGCCGATTTCCGTCCCTTCGTCGACTCAGCGCCCGTACTCGAGCGCCCATTAGCCGAAAAAGCCGGTATAGGTTGGACAGGTAAACACTCACTCATACTCAACCATGAGGCGGGTAGTTGGTTCTTTTTAGGTGAGCTACTGATCAATTTGCCTCTGCCTGTGGATATTCCAATCCAAGAAGGCTGTAACAGTTGCGTCGCCTGCATCACCTCCTGCCCAACAGGTGCAATCGTAGAACCTTATGTGGTCGATGGCAGACGCTGTATTTCCTATCTCACCATCGAGCTGCAAGGCGCTATTCCTGAAGAATTTAGGCCACTTATGGGCAATCGCATCTATGGCTGCGATGATTGTCAGCTCGTGTGCCCCATCAATCGCCAAGCGCCACTCACAGCCGAAACCGACTTCCATATTCGTCCCCAGTTAAAACAGCCCGACCTTCTCAGCCTTTTTGCTTGGAGCGAGGCCGAATTTCTAAAGCAAACCGAAGGCAGCGCCATTCGCCGAATTGGTCATAAACGCTGGCTACGTAATATCGCAGTCGCGCTGGGTAACGCCCCCGCAAGCCCAAGCATTATTGCCGCACTTAACGCCCGCAATGACAGTGACGATATCGATGAGATAGTGCGTGAACATATCGAATGGGCGCTCAATGCTCAGCAATCGCGCCTTGCCGACACCGCCGCAACTGAACAACAAAAAGCGCGACGCAAAACCCAACGCATGGTGCGTATTATCGAAAAGGGTTTACCGCGAGATGCTTAATTTTTCCCCAATAATTATCTATGTTATTGAATAGCTGAGAATCGCTATTAGCCCATCACTGCGATTAAACATTAATATTGAACATTACCAATCGACCTTCGCGTTTGCCTAATTTGCAAATGAAACAAGACAACGGATGCATCAGCATCCGTTGTCTTTTTACTCACTAAGCTCAGTTTAAAACTCTCACTCAAGCATAAATATTAGCCAAGGCGGCTGAGCCGCGCCGAGAAAAATTAGCAGTAAAGACTAGGTAATTGAGCAGTTTCCTACATGCTCAATTACCTAGTCTTTTAGGTGGCTGAAATAATAAATGCCAGCAACTGCTCATATCGTATGCCGTATCTATCCCCTTTAGCAGTCTCTAATATCTGCTCGAATACTGGTTCAGCCATCACTGTTGACTGATTGGTTACTTTTTTCATAACTGGCACTTTTTTAACTTTTAGCTTTCCATCCTCGTCTAATCCATCAGGCACTTCTATTATTTTTTGGCGTATAACCTCTTTTGATACAGACTTATACTCTTCTTCGCCTTTTTCATTAATTATTAACTCTAGATACTCTTCAATCACAGTTTCAAACTCTGGCTCGTCAACAATCTCTGTTAGCTCTATTGTTTCACCCTTATTGATTTGCTCTGTGACGTATTGATCATCCCAGCTATCATGGCAAAATAACGCGTAATGATGCGGGTCAAGCCCATGATCGTAAAAAACTTGTCCTACTTCTTGGGCATTAACTCCAAAATGTATTCTGGCGCCAGCCCCTTTTTCCTTAATAGACTCATTGAACTTGAACTTTCTAATCATTGTTTTTAGTTTTATAGCGACATCTTTTTCGGCTTGTTCTATCTCTAAAAATGATTTTAATCGTTCATCTGATGTACTAATCGCGTTTGTTCCCGCGTGAATTACAGACCAACGCCTGATACCTTGTCCGTTTGGTTGCGTGTTGTCTGTTGCTGGAGAAAATGCACGTGATTTTGCGATAACATCCCAATACCCGAGCAATGTTGCGTTAGCAATAAATGACACACGGTTATCGCCAGATACTGCGACAAATGCGCCGTTCGAGTCGTCTGAAGATAAACTCGCTATTACTGCACTACCGAGTTCAGCTGAGTTCAGACTAAATGCCCCATCACCTGGCAACACACCGCCAAAACCTGCTTTGCCTTTTTGATGCATCATTCCAAAACTATTCGTATAGAAACTATATCCATTAGCGTCTTGTGCAGAAAAATATGAGACTGGTTTTACGTTTACGCAAGAACCATTGCGTACATGAATTCCGATATTTTCATTTAATGACCCTTTCGGATTGATATCAATACCGCGATTACTTTCAACGACTGCTGTTGTCGTTTCAATAGCTCTAATTTGCAACCCTACTCGTTTCTGTATTGTTCCCGCCCCTGTCGCGGTGGGCCACATTATCATGCCCCATGAGTTCTCTAGAATCCCGTCTCCTTGATACTGAACTCTATCTTGATATGCTGCAACGTGATTATGGGTATTATCTCCGCGCAGAATCGTTGTAGCATCAAATGCTCCATATCCACCGTAATCTGAAGCGTTATCGATAATTGTTTTGTCAGAAAAAGCGTGGCAGTCTGTCGGCTCATTAACTAACTTGCGACTTACAGTTGTCGCATCTCTTAAACCTACAGTACTTGGCCAGTCACCGCCCGACTGACCAATTGGGTTGTCACCGATTATTACACCCCCGTAGTGAGCGGTAGATGTGATACCATTTGCTTTAACTTTACCGCTAAAATCAGCCCCAGTAAGCCTTGCAAGACCATCTATAACATTTTTTAGGTTTGTATCAGTTTCTGGATCAAAAACTATCCCACTAGTACTTAGTATATTAAGAAACTCAGCAATCACATGGTTAAACCAATCCGCACCTGGATAACTTGGACGATTAGCATCACCCGATTCAGTAAACCATCCAGCTAAACCAGTTAATGGCTTTGCTGCTGGGCGTTCTGTTGCTTGTGAACCATTGCGTAACGGATGCATGTTAACTCTCCTAATCTAAATTCATTTAAACGCCGTTTAAAGCGGTTTTGTTGATGCTAAAAATGCCTAAACGGCGTAATAAAACTCGTAAAATAATCCGCCCACTTTGTAACGCTGCAATGTGCATTCAAGCACTCGTGCATCAGACGTTAGCAGTGGGGTTAATACATCATCTAAACAGGTCATGTACGCACCTGGTATGCCGTAAACATTTACCCTTAAGATGTAGCGGTATTTCTGTTCCCACAGAGGGTAGGTGCATGAGCGCAAGCAGTGGTGCGGGAACGTCTCATCAACCTCGACTGTGAAGCCCAAATCGGTAGCTAATTTCTGGATGTTCCAAGCTTGCAGACCACCTTTGCGGTGATACTTCTCAACTACGGCATAACGACGATATTCAATATTGGATACAGGCTCTGCCACACACTCAGGTAGGCCCAAGTACTGTTCCCAGTCATCCAATAGCGCTAATGTGGTTTCAGGGCGCATCTCAAGCAGCAAGTTATCGGCGCTTTGCTCGGCGCGTTCTAGCCTTGGTGCATAGCCTTGGGTGTACTTATACAAATCAAGCGAGGTCGCTCGCTGCCATAACACCCCACGCGGCATTTGTGCTAATAATGCATTAGTCCACTGTGCTACGGAGTGCCCCATGTAATGGCTCCTAATGCATGCAGTTCGGTGGCTATTGCTGTGACATCAGCGCTTAAATCCAGCTCGTAATCGTTTATGCCCACAGTGGAACCAATCGCTGTTCGTACAGCACTTAATAACAGTGTTGAACCTGGGTTTAAGGTTTTAAAATAGCCTTTAATACTCGCGGTAACGCTATCGCGCAGGTCGGCATTATCTGGATTGATTGTGATTGCTAAATTGGTGGTTTTAAGCGTAAGCGGAATGTAAACCGCCTCGATACCACCTGGGCGGCCAACGTCAGCGCCTGTGGCTGGATCTTTATGGCGATAGATATAATCAGCCATTGCGACTTGGTCTAAATAGATGGGTAAAATATCTGGGCGTGAGTCAAATACAAAGGCATAACCAACAGTGGCTGGCCCTTGGTAATTGTCTACTGCCCACGCACGATCAACGCCTGCCACTTCACGGCACCAACCCACATAATCGTGTACAGCACCGCCCATTGGCGGATTGCGCTTACGGAACAATAAACGCTCAAGCACTTTAAGTGGAGCTTCAAGATCTGCACCACCCGTAATACCGCCAGATATACCATTGGGTTGAATGCCTGGCACAGTTGAAATAAGGGTTAGCGTTTCACCAGCTAACAAATTACCTGCAATGCCTGCGGCCTCTGCTTCAACTTGCACTACTACATTGCCACCGGAGGGCGCATTCGATAGCGTCACTCTATATAAGCGGCCATCTAAATGCGTCATCACAGTGTCAATTGGTAGCGCGGTATTACCTGCAAATGTCACAGGGCCGCTTGCGCTAGTTGCCAGTTTTTGAATGATCCCTTCATAGCGAGCGGTGTCGATAATCGTTTGATCTTCTGACTCAGATGAGGGGATTACCTGGCGCACTATCCAGCTTTGATAATCATATAAATCGCGTAGGCTACCGCTTACCGCAGAGTTAAGCGCTTGCTCGATACCAAACTTGGGCAGAATGGTATCTAACGAGGCTTCAATGTCGATTAAACCGCTTTCAATCAGTGTTCTAAGCGTGGGTACATTAAACGGCACTTTGTGTCTCCCATCGTTTTGATACAGTAAAAGAAATCACTGAGTTATCGGGTTTAGTGATCACAATATTTAAGGCTAGGGTTTGAAACTTGGGGATAGAACCTGTCACCACCACACTCTTTGCTGTCACGCCATAACCGTCATCACGCAGCATCCACGCTAACGCATCATCTGCGTATTTAACGGCTTTATTGCGCACTTCGGTGGTCATCTTTTCACGGTATAACAACCACAACTTGCTACCCCAAGGTTGAATCGAAAAGGTATCGCCAGGCCAGCCGCGTAGGTCGTCAGAATTATCAGGTAAGGTATCGGAATCATCAGCGCGGGCATCGGTAAACAGTGAGATCAAAACGAGGGTGGATATATCATTATTGATACCATCACCCTCGCTGTTATTGAACTCAATCAGCAAACCTGTATTTTTCATCATGTCGAACACGATGGCGCTCATAACTAACTCACTCTGGTGGTGTAGTCGGTCTGCTCTCAGCGTCTTGGTGGATGTGCCCAAGGTAACTAATACTGTTCGCGCTTAAATCAGAACCAGTGATAACACTGTCTGAAGTAATGCCGCTTA
Organism: Shewanella sp. SACH; assembly: GCF_001887095.2. NCBI lineage: Bacteria > Pseudomonadati > Pseudomonadota > Gammaproteobacteria > Alteromonadales > Shewanellaceae > Shewanella > Shewanella sp. SACH. Next base: position 358,595 of record NZ_MPDG02000002.1, on the reverse strand, counting down.
CCGCATAAATACCGAGGTCTGTTGATATGCCACCAGTGACGTGTAGAGGACCTTGAATTAAAGACTCTGGTGAGATAATAGTGAATGAGTTGGAGGCATTGAAAATAACGTCGGTTGCTCCAATCGTGAAGCTGTTTTGTATTTCAAAAATAACATCAGTAGCAGTAAGAATAATCTTACCGTCTTTGGTTAAGCGGATTTTGTGACCTTCAAGATGGTATAGAAAAACATCGCCAAGTTCACCCTGTGGCCGTACTTTTTTATCTTCAACTGCAATAGCCACTAAGCCAGATAGCGAGCCACCCAGCGCCGCCACAATCGCCTCAGCGCCTTCTGGTGGATACGAACTCATACCGTAATTTTGGAAGCGTTCAATGTTATCTGCTGACTCATCAGCATGCATTTTCACTTGTAAGTTTTGACGCTGCAAATCTTCAACAATCCCCGTTACAACAGCGCGGGTTAACATACCCGTAATACGGCGGCGAAGAGGAGCAAGTAAGCGATCAATATAACGTTCAGTTACCATTTACCACCGCCTAACTTAGTATCTTTAACCACCTCAGCAGGGATATCCATCGTTTCGGGTCTTACCACGCTAATCACAGCTAGACGGCCCGCATCGTCTTCGCTAAACATCACTGATAAAACCAACATTTCTTCATCAAGCCCTAGTATTTGGTCAACAACAGGTACGAGGGTATTGATGTTCCACAGCTTGCCCGTTTGCGGAATGCGCCATCCAGTTACTGTGTATTCAGCCGTATTGGATTTACCTATGCTGCGTTGGCGTTCCCACTGGCCGCGCTTAGCCGCACCTTCTGCGGTAGTGATTTCTTCATTGACAATTATCAATGGGCGATAGCGGCTGATTTGAGGATCTTTAATATCAGCTTTGATACCCCCCACCGCAGAAATAGGAGCAGAATCCCAATTACCATGGGCCGCACCTGCGGCTTTAATGGTGAAATTACTGTAGCGCTGGCGCCAGCTAAAACGCCCCCGAGCCGCTTTTACGTTCTCGCCTAATATCAACGACACACCCGCTTTAACTTTACTAGCACGGGTGATCACTAAGTTGCCAAAAGTATCACTGGTTAGCAGCACGCCACGCTGTTTAGCCAGGCGCGATAACAACTCATGCGGCGTTTCGCCTTGCTCAATTTGAATACGTTGGAACGGTTCACCCACAGCGGTATTAACGATAACTTTAATGCCGAATGGCTTACACACTGCCTCAGCAATTTGCGAAATCGTTTGATTGTTAAACTGGCCGCTGGGGTAGTCGATAGAGCAATCAACTAGGTCGGCGGTTTTATCGCGACCACTCACGCTAATCGTTACCGTTGACTCGTCATAGCTTGGTACCCAATCATCAACGTAGCCGGTAATAATACGCTCACCGCCAATGTCTACAGTACAGGCTTGGCCCTGCGTTATGGGAATAACAAATTTGCGGTATTGCTCTTCATTATTTTGCCACCGCCACGTTAGCTCTAAATCAAACGCTCCTGACATCGCATCAAGCGAGCGTGTCACGCTGATCTTGGTCCAGCCTTCATAAATATTGCCACCCGCTTTTAATACAATTGCCTCACTCATTAGCTAATCACCTCAACAGTATCGGTAGGTAAAATAAAAGCGGGGTTAGCAAAGCCATTGCGTTGCACTATGCTGTCGCGGCGCTCGGTATTACCCGTTTGCTGCCATGCGACTAACGCAACCGGCACGCTTTCTTTAGCTTGATACAAGCTCACTTGCGGTAATAATTCAGCACGGGCACGAGTATCGGCCAACACGGCTTGGCGCAATACGCGCATCTGCCGCCATACCGCTGAACTGCCAGACTCAACCGCAGCTGCTGCATATAATGCCAGTTGATCCGCAACACCATAACCAAGGTCTTTTAATTGTTGCCCTGTTAATATTGCGTTGCGTTCGGCACCCGATAAGCTCTCAATGACTTGCGCTTCATCATTGAGTTTATTCACTATCTGGGCTTCACCTAGGGCGGCACATTGAGCCACTACAGCACTGTTTAATGTTAGGTTTTTAAAGGCTTCAGCATTGGCAAGGATCGCCGCATTTTTAGAAGGGTTAGCAAACTTAGGTACTGAGCCAGCCATACCGCCTTCACTTGATATATTGCGTGACAAACCACCCGTTGCCCCCAGCTCTGCACGCATACCGTCCCAACGGTTTTGTACATTGGCATAAACATCGAGGGCGCGGATCGGGTCTTTAACCACGCCTTTAATGTCTTCAAGCAAGCCCATAGCCTCACGCGCTAAATCACCAGGATAAGCAAGCAACTTACCTACGCTATCTTTGGTGCGCATTAAGCGATCCGTCCATTGGCGTAGGTCATCGGGGAGTGATGGTAAGCCGCGGGTCAGTTCATCTAAATCATCCAAAAATGTATCTACCATATCGCCCATACCATCAAGCGTGCTGATATCAAAATCGCTTGCAAACTTATCATTCACTGCGTCTTTGGTTTTATCCGCTTCGGCTTTAACTTGGTTAGCAGTATCAGATTTAGCATTGGGGAATAAATTTTCACCCACTTCAAATACTTCAAAGTTAATGGTCGCCGTGCCATCAACTCGATTAATTAACTTGTGGCTAACCTTGCCAACTTGAACTTTTTTAATCCCAAACCAAGGGTGAATTAGTTCGCCTGGGCCTTGTTTGTTTAATGCTTCAAGAATCGCTTTAAGCTGTTCAAAATAATCCGCGCCAACCACACGGCCACTTATGCGCTCTTGGGTTAATACCTTGCCGTTGTCTTCCGTGTAACCCAGTTCTTTTTTTGGGTACGCATGGGGTATCGCGCGGCGACCACTTTCGCCATCAGACTCTTCAAGTAAAAATTCAACGCCCCGAAACGAGGCGGTTAAACGGTCTTCAAATGCCATTTAAAACTCCTTTACGTGGGGTTAGTTAATGCCAGTATCTGAATCAACGGTGATGCCAGGAGGCGCTTTAGAGACAGTCAGCTTTGACCGCTCATCCGTTAAGTGCAGCTTAAGATCAATGCTACCTTCAAGCGCTCTGCTATAGCTGTTGATATCTGTTTGAGTTTTTGAATCAAAACTCGCGCTAGGTTTGGCGACATCTTTAATTTTTTCTTCACCAAAGATACTTGGAAAAACATCTGATAGTGTGGTGGCCTTAGCCCATTTACCAAAGTCTGTATCACCAATAATGGCATCAGCTATTGAATCAATTATCGGGTACATTACTAAAGCTGCGGCACCAGTTTTTGCAGCAGAGCCGACTTTGCTCCATTTGCTTTTATTGGCTTTATTATTGCCACCCATGGCATCAGTAATGTCAGCCCCCATAGCACCACCCATACCGCCCGCACCCATGTTGACTACATACACAGGCATCACGCCCATGTCAGCAATACCACCCGCACCACCTTTACCATCTTTACCTTTCCCGCCGAAAGCATTCTTCCCCCATGAATAAACATCGGCGGCTTTCTTGGCAGCAACGACAGTCCCAACAGCGACTGCAGCTACCGAAGCCCATTTAAGCCAGTTATCAATAGTATCTTGATCAATTCCATTAATAGCATCTGCTATTTCTTTGAATGGTCCAGCAGCGGCACTATTACCAGCTCTTTCGACTTCATTATTAATTCGCTGAAAACTAGACGCTAAATCCGTTGCCGCAATTTCAGCATCTTTTAATGTTGCGGAACCATCTCCGGTTATTACCATAAACTTATCGAAAACGTTCGCATCACCCGATTGTTTATAAGCTGCTATTAGTGGATTTAATGCCCGTTTAGCTTCATCCGTTAAATTGATTTGAGCAATATTTGTAGAAAGTCCTTTCGACTTAACAGTTATTTCTGTCATTAACTGACTAAGCGGGCGCATTTGTTCAACTCCGGATTTTAATTTTTCCGGATCAAACACATCAATATTTCCCAACTCTTTTAATTTTTTAACTCTATCTGGATTTGTTATATCTCGAATTATTGAAGTAAAAGCGGTAACTGCCTCTGCATCTGACCCTGAACCTTCTCTAATTACCTGTAGAGCAGCCCCCAACTCTGTAACCGCCTCTGTACCTTGTCTACCAGTTGCGGCATAAGCCGCAAAAATCTGGGGGCCATAATTAGCTAATGAAGCCAAGGTAAACGCACCGCTTTTACCTTGTTTATTTAAAGTATCAATCGACTTCATCGCATCTTCAGAAGAGGATATACCTAGTTTTTTCAGCTCAGTAAAAATACCACCAATATTCTGGCCTGATGCACCAGTGGCCTGAATAACCGCTGACATGTTTGGTAAGTTTTTAATCGCAAATTCAAGGTCGCCTGTCTTGGTAAGAATTTCCTCTACCGCACTCAGCGCTTCCTTTGGATCAATCCTAATACCTTTCTCGTTACTAACTTGACGAATTTGCTCATAAAGCTCTTTTGCTTTATCAGTTGTGATATCAGCTGAAATGGCTAGACGACTTAAACGCCTATCTATTGTGGCAAATTGATGAGCAGCAGCACCTGTAGCCATAGCAGCAACAGCACCCACATAGCGATTACCTAGGGTATCAATACCTCTGCCAGCAGCAGATACAGAACGTCTTACCATCATCATTGCCGTGTCATTCTTTTTGGCAAAGTCACTCATCGATGTGCCGTACTGACGCGCTTTAGCGGCAAGGTTGCCAGCAAGGTTTAATACAATATCGGTTTTAAGTTGCTGGCCCATGGATTAACTCTCTTAACTTTCGGTAGGTACGAACAAGGCGGCGCAAAGACATAGTAGAAGTGACGCTAAGCGGAATGCGAGAACTCATAGCAAGCTGCAAGTCCTCGCAAATATCGGCTAGCGCCTTAAGCTCGCCCCCGTGCCTCAAGCTCCTGCGCGATTAACTGGTCAAGTTCTGAGGCTTTAACTTGTAACAAAGTAAAGTCCTCTTGGTGCAGCTTGCGCAGTTCCTTAACATCAATAGGCCCTTGCACTTTGCCGATGTATTCCACTTGTCGCACCAGCAGCTGCAAGCCGTACATCACGTCAGACGTATAGGCAATGGCCTTACCGTCTTGCACAATCACTTTCTCCGCCGCGATTTGGGCATCAATATAATCACCCGATGTTAGCTCACGCAGCCCCACCTCAAGGTGGATGTTATCGCCCACTTTGAGGCCATGCTCTAGTTCAAACGTCATGACGGCCATTAGATACGTTCCACCTTATTACCTTGGAACGTGCCAGTAACATCGCCACTATCGGAGATAGTAAACGGGGCCTGCGGTGCGGCATCGGTCATCATATAGTCAACACCATTGTCGCCTTCCCATGTCAATGTCGCATTGGTCATTGCGTTAATGGCTAACACATCTACGTCTTCATCTGCGGCGATCACTACCGCAATGGTTGGCACTGTGTACTCATTTGACTGGCCCCACACGCGACCAGGGCCAACGTGTGGAGTACGGGTGTAACCGCCTGGGTTTAATGTAGATCCCTTTTTCGTTTTCAGCTGTTTACTGTTGGCACGAATAACCACTTCACCTAGGATTTGTCCCATGTGCTTATGCTCCTGTTAGAGTTTGAACTGCATCAACGCAGCAAAGATACGGAACTGGTTAACGATGTCAGGCTTGAACACACAGTTCAGGCGGTTCTTGTCGCTGCTATCACGGTACACTTCGAGCGTCTCTTTAAAACCGTCGAAGTCTTCCATCAAACCTTTTGGTACCCAGTCGTTATTAGCGAGTTCAAGCATGGCGTTACGCATGATCTTCGGTGTGACTACGGGCTGACCTGGATCAAGTCGCGCTAATACATCGTCACCAGCTAACTTGTGGCGCGGGAAGCGGTTAGTTACCATTACGCGCAGTGAATAACGCAAGTAGCCCAAGGTTGCTGGGGTGGTGATATCCAAGTAGCTTGGGTCAGGGTCGCCGTAGCTGTTCTCACGATACATTGACACTTCGCGCTCAATCGCCACTTCACCGCTTGGCGTCACCATATAAGTGGCAATGCCATCACCAAGTAAAAGGTTACGCTCGGTTGGGTCCCACTGGATTTCTTTAGCCGGTGGCAACAGGCTAGTCATCACCAGCGTTTGCAGTGGGCGCGCGGGATCAATACCCAGTGAGTAAGAGGCTTGGCCTGCGTAAGCCGCTGCCCATTCCCATGGCGAGTGGGGCGATTTATTGGTACCCATGCAAGTAAACAGGTAATCATTACGGGCTACACCAAACACACCAGACTCAGCAAAGGTGCCACGAAACGCGGTGTAAGCAATGCCTTCAATCATCTTGAGTGGGCCCCAACGATTCACTAGCTCATCGCGCAGCTTGTTCATGCTTTGGGTGTCGTTGTACGGCATCACGATATGGTTGTACCACTCGTTAGGCACAACGGCGATAACGTCATCCATATCCGGTGTACCGGCGCCGCCTGTCATGGCAACTAAGGTTAGGGTAACGCCCGTTGGCAGCTGCTCGCCATCGTAGTAATTGAAACGCACATCGATGTCGTTAGTGGTTTGGCCTTTCCATTTAGCCGTTAACTCTACCGTTTCCGTGGTGGCGGCCTTAAGCGCGGCGGTAACGGGCAGGTTAGTGTTAGCGTTGATCTTAGCAATCATTGCTGTCGCAATAGTTGCCCCAGTCGCGGCTTCATCCACGCCCACTTGCACCGACTCACCCGCGATTAATAAGGCAATCACACCCGCTTTGGCCGTAGTCGCAGCGATAGTGATCTCGCCTTTGGCCGCACTGCCTGCGCTTAAGTCAGCAACACCCAAGGCGTATACATCGGTATAGCCATTAGACTTGCGGAACTTCTTCAACGATTGCGCCAGCATTGAGCCTTTGCCATACAGCGCATCCATTTGGCTTTCGCTGTTGGTAATACGGTTTAAGGTCAGTGCTGTAGCAGTACCTGCGGCCAGCTGCTGACCGATCACTAATACTTTTTGCGCAAGTGCAGGCGTACCCGATAGCGCGTTAGAGTTGTCGATCTCGATATAAACGAGAGGGACCTTAATATCATTGGGGATGCTACCGAGTGACATGGTTATGCTCCTGCTTTCGCTTTGTTGGCTGTTGTTTTAACTTCGATTACATCGCCATCGTTTAGGCGACGCACCCAAAATGATGAACGCTCAACCTTTTCGCCGTTGGCCTTAAGGTATTCGCCGTTCGGCTTGCGCACGGGCACCGCAGCTTTAGCGGGTTTAATCTGGATCAACATGGCTATGTTCCTGTTGTTAATAAAATTATTTGTCGTTAGCACTGCAGGCGTTACTGCGGTAATTCCACTAAACCTTCAAGTGGTGGCGCACCGTCTGCTAATTCGGCCTTAATACCAAAGCGTTCAAAATTGTCGAGTGTGCTTAGGTCGAGCTCTTCATCTAAATACCATTGCTGAGTCCAGCTAACCGACCACACTGCAAGGCCAAGCTCGTCTACTTGCGCGCTATAAAGATTGTCACCGCGCACCGCTTCGGCCTTACTGTAAGCGGTTGGCATGGCACCACGGCGCAGCAATAACCCTGCTAACTTGCCCGCAATCACTTCGGCGCGTTCGTCCTTTTGGTAGCCGAACTGGTCAGTGGTAAATACGTAAGCGACAAAATTCACAGTACCTATGATGCGATTGCCAATGCTCTCGTACTGCGGCACACGCAGCGCAGCGACACGAACGCCGCCATCGCGATTCGCTATCCAGCGTTTGATATCCGCTGGCGTATCAAACTTGCCTATGTGGCGTTCGACGGTTTGCACCCGATCAAGCTGCTTATCTGTGCCTTCAAGCTCGGGCTTGAGATAGTTAACCACTTGCTGGCATGCCCATACTGTTGAGCCTACAACGCTAAACGCGGGTCTGGTTGTCATTGGATCAGTCCTTCCCAAAAGCTACCAAGCACGGCATACACTTCGTTTTGGTTGTCTGTGCTTAAGCCTAAAAATTCACGCTGCGGGATATTCATTAGCCGGCTAAAAGCACCGACTGATTGATACACCGGGAACGCCAACGCCTTGCCGAATGCTTGTGTAATAAGGCGCGTATGCGCATCCACTTGAACCGCACCGCTAAAGCCGTCTTGATGCACTGCGGCGTAAGGTAGTGGGGAACCAATGCGCACTTGATTTTTTTCCACCACGTACTGGATTGAATCGAGTAAATCTCCTCCTCCCTGTAGCAAGCTCTGATTACCGTGGCGAGTCTTGCCATACGCAGAATTCCACTCAGCCCAAGGCTTACCATCAGGAGATGATTTCTCATCGGCGATTCGTCTCCGAGTTTGGCTTTCAACAATGCCACCAAGGGCGTCTAACAATTCCGTTTTGTGCTTAGGATCTCCAAGGGTTTGCATGAGCTGCTGATAACGTTGCAGCTCATTAGTCCCTGTAACCTGCACGCTCAGCGACATTACAGAACGCCCCGTAAGCTATCGCGGGTGAAGATGCGCTCATTGCTTTGCACTAACTCCACTTTGCCCAGACTAGTTTCAGTGGGCTTATCGGTCACGGGCAAACCTAAGTCGCGTTTGCCTGAGCCGATTTCGCGCAATGTAGTGAGGGCATTTTTATAACGTTCTTCAAGTAAGTTCGTCGCCTGCTGGTCACGATCCGCTAACCAATAGAATGCGATAGTGATGGCGAGCTTATTCAACATGCTTGGCACAACGGCCAAGGGCAGCACGTAGCGCGTCATAAATGAGTTAATCTCATCATCCGCTTGCTCCAACGCTTGATTGATAAACGTATCGCTTAGCTCGCCTGTGGTGCGGTCAATCGCAAAGTTCCACAGCATCGACTCATCACGATCAATCAAGTCTTGCTTAGTTGCATACACTGCCATCACTGCCGCCTTTACTCTGCTATTACACTGGCTGGATCGATAAGGGTTTCAAGGTCAACGTCTTCCACAACCAAGTTCGGTTCACTGTGAACACGCTGAGCCTTTTCACGAGTGAGACACACAACCTGTTCTGCATCATGCTCAAGCGTAGATATATCGTTCTGGCCGACATGATCTCCATCAACCACGAGCACCAATGTTTCTGTGAGACGATGGAACTGCACACCCGAGCGCCAAAATCCAGCGTCCGATTTAGCGCGTACTGTAAAGGCGCCAAGGATGTGCAGAGCATTACCGTTAGCGCCATTAGTGACATCATTAGCTTTTGATACATCACCTTCATTTGAACCTTCCTGATTTGCTAGGTTGAGTTTGGCTTGTTCTTCCGCTTTGGCTTTAGCCTCAGCTTCGGCTTTAGCCTGTTCTTCTGCTTGCTGTTTCGCCTTGGCTTCTTCCTCAGCCTTGGCTAACGCGTCTGCTTCTGCCTTAGTTTTTGCTTCTGCATCAACTTTGGCCTTAGCTTCATCACCACTTACTGCCGCGTTCTGTTCGGTTTGCGGCGCATTGATGGCAGTACCCGTTGCCACTGTTGCTGCTGTTGAAGCGCCATCGGCCTTAACGGTTTTGGCTTTACCCACTTGGGCTTTGGTTGTTTGTCCACTCACGTTGAACTCCTTTTAAGCATGGCGGTGTCGCAACATCGCCATGCTTAATCACAATGGCTTACGCAGTAATTAAGGGGGAAACAACAATCTCAACATCGTTGTAATAGATGTTGGTATTGCCGCCATCCACAAGCATCATCGAGATCAACGCCTTCGCAGCGGCTTCATTGTCAGGCCCCACAACTAACTTAGTGGGACGAACACCGATTGGCGTGCCATCAACCTTTTTCATCTTCTGCAATTGTTTCTTTGCGGCTTCATAGTTAGCTTTCGTCAATGCTGCTTTAGAGCCAATCGCGAGTTGCGGGAAAGAGAAACCGACGTTACAACGGCCATCAACACCGGCTGCGTACTTGTTATTAAACCAAGTGTATTCTTCGTTCGGATTCATGTTTTTAAACACAAATGGGCGACGGTTCTGGAACACGATAGGCTTAAGCACTTTAGTGTCATCAATCAAGAACCAAGGCTCACCAACATCCGTTAAAGGATTACCGACTACGTTTGAAAAAGTGCTCGGCACTGTGGTCGCTAATGGATGATCAGTATCAAAGTAGTTCTGCCCATCAAAACACAGCGTCGTAAATCCAGCGGCCAGAATTGGATAACATAAGGTGTCAGGGAAGTAGGCCACTTGATCGCCGTAGTTCTGAGCAATCACGCCATAGTGACCGATTAGATCATCGTCTACGTTATCGCGAGATACTGAGATAGAGCTTTCAAAGGTTTTGTTTTCAATTGAATAGCCATGCTTACCCATGTCGGCCAGCTGACGTGCACCCGTCCACTCAACAATGCCAGGTAAATCTTTTAGCCAGCCGTAAAAGTTGGCGGCACCTGAGCTTGGTACTTCGGTAGCAATCATTGACCATTGCGGTTTTGCCGCAGATAAACCCTTGGTATAGGCCGCTGACATCGTGGCCTGTAGTGCTGTTAACACTTGTGCTTCAGTAGCCATTAGTTAGCTCCTACGTTCATTTGTTTTTTTGCCGCTAGGAAATCTTCTTTAGAGACGCCCATCTTGCGACACATTGCGATTTCATGTTCTTCAAGCACAGCCGCGCCATTAGTATCAACAGACAGCTTCTTTTGTGCGTTGGTGGCAATTGCTGGAGCGGTGCCCACAAACGTTTTGAACTGCTCAATGCCGCCTTCCGCGCGGCACATGCCAATAAACATATCTTTATTAGCCGGTGCGACCTTGCCCGCATCAATCGCGGTTTGTACCAGTGCATCAATCTCTTTATCTGCAATGGCGTTAAGTGCCGTCTCGGCTGTGGCAGCACGGTTAAGCGCAACTTGGTGCGTCTCAATCGGAATGAACTTGTTTAAGTCCGGCGCATTACTACGGTTAAGCGCAATCTGTTCAGCTTGCTTAATGGCATTAATAGCAACGGCGGCTTGTTCCGCGCTGGCATCTTCACCAAGGCCAAGCAGGTCAGTTAAAAGCTTTGGCAGCTTCATGGGGTCATCCTCTTTTCTGTTAAGGGCGGGTACATCTAAATTTGGGCTGTTAGTGAGTCCAGCGCTTGCTAGGCTGTAGACAATGCCTGTCGCTGGATCATGTGAAAAACCTGGTGAGTAGAAGGCATACTTCTTCTCATCAATCATTTCGCGGCCATCGCTATTCCATTCGACGTAACCCCAAATCTCACCAGCACGGTTTTCAAGCTTGGTAATCCAACCGTAAGCTGGGGCAGGCTCGCCATTGGGCGCTTTGAGATGGGTAGCGTGTTCAACGTCGAACGGACGTTTTTTGGTAAAGCTGGCGACAACAGCATCAGGATTAGGGTTCATCCATGAACGGCCATCAATCCCTGTAAAGTTTCCTGCGGGTATCATCGGCAGCCAAATGCCTGGCGCATTGGCTTCGAGTGCCATCATGTTGAAACAAAGCGCGGTTAGGGCAGTGACTGTCATGGGTGAGAACTCCGTTAAGAATTACATAGCAACCTCCTAAGCGTGGTTGGTATGGATAATCTGCAATTGATTAACAACGGAGTTCAGCATGCAAAAAAAAAGCAACTGACGATAAATAACGTCAATTGCTCAATATTGGGGTGGTGTGCAAATAAAAAAGGCGGGCACTACGGATTTACTATGGGGCGTTGAGCGTTTAAAGATTACCCTAAAAAATCAGGTTGGCAAGCGTGCAACGACAAGCCAACCCAAAACATCAAGTCAAACCATGTTTAAACCCTGTTTAAATCGCGTCAGGCTTGTTTAAATTTTTTTGCGAGTAACTTTGTAGCCAATCGCAAGTTAAGCGTCACCAGTGAGCGTTTGACGCATCCGCGCTTCTTTAATCGCTAGGTCATCTAGAAGCATATTTTCACGGCCTTTGCCTGGGTTATAGTTCCATCCTGGTTCTATGCCTTCTGGCAGAACTTCTACTTCGCCGGTGCGCTTATTTACCCACTGCTTATTTTTACTCGCGGGGGAAGTAGTGGACACTTTACCCGAGGCGATCAGCTTGTCGGCTTCATACTGTGTTACCTGCCTTATCCAACACTTGCAGCCCCAGCCGTTGGGCGTCATGTGCGTGTCCCACCAAGGGTCATCCGCTGGCAGTAAAGTATTATTCCACTTTACGTGCTCGATACGGTGTTGCTCACTTGGCCCCAGTTGATAAAGCAAATAAGGCAAGGTGCGCTTATTACGCTGAATGCGTTCCCACTGGCCTGCGCTTCTGGCGGTACGCATATTGGTTTTATAAATAGTCTTTATACGGCCTTCGCTACCCAGTTGCACCAGCTTTGATTGTTGTGTTAATGGATCCTCCATCGTCTGCACACCCCACCAACCCGACTTAACCAACAGCGGTTTAAGGATATCGCGGAACTGCTCGAACGTCTGGCCGCTGGCAATGGCATCTTCAACAATTTGTTTTACGTCAACCAGTAGATCCGCGTTCATCATCTTAGCGACAGTAAAAGCATTGGCTTGTTCTTCCTTCCATACATCACGAAAGTCAAAGCCTGGCTTAATGCCTTTGCGCTTGAACCATGCCAGTGCTTCTTTTGGTACCAGCGTATCAGCCATCTTGGTTATCCCCTAAGCCGCGTAGCTGAAACATGTACTGCGCCATCTGCGCAATAAACTGCTCCGCGCCGAGCTGCTCTTGCAGTGCAGGTAAACCTGCCGCGAACTGTTCATAGCTGGCTGACTTGTTAGCGAGCTCAATAATCGGGTTCATAAACTCTTCGGCCACTTGTACCCACTCACCAATAGCCTCGTTAGTTAGCACATCTATCTCAGCATCAGCTGTGTTCATTACGCGGTTAATGGCTATGCGCTGCGCATGCTGGCGATTAGTTGCAATTGGCATATCAAGCATACCGCCCGACTGTAGTGGCATGAGGGTTTCTTCACCTTCTTTCACTATGCTTAGGCCAAACTTATCCGATATGTCAGAGGTTAATACCTTTAGGCCACGGTCAACAAATGGCGTGATGCTTTCGACAAACATCTTTAAGTCTTCTGGCTCAGGCACCTTGATCCGCACTTTCGGATAACGTAACTGCACACCCCAGTTAAGGATGATGTATGGCTTGATCAAGTACTCATTGATTGACGACTCAAGTTGTCGCGCATCCCACTTGGCAATATCAATACGCACTTCGTTATGCACAGTTGCTTGCGATTGCGAGCTGCCGTTATCGGCGGTCATGGTTTGGCCGAGTACCGCTTTTGATACTTGCTCATCACACCAGCGCGCCATGTTCTCAAACAGCGTATTACCGCCATTACCCTTGGCCGTTTCAACCAGTTCAATTTTCATCGACTCGGGGATAACGGCGCCGGCATCACTGGCAATACGGCCTATGGCATTAATCAAGGTATCAATGTCATCTGTGCTGGCGTTCGCGCCGTACTTACCAATGCGCACGGGTATGCCGAACACCTCAGCGAACGCCCACCAATCGCGAATCGTGAACGACTTAAGCATGTACATCACAGCCACAAGCCGCGCTAGGCCATTACGCCAAACACTACCCGATTTAGATCGCGGGGTATGGATAATAAATTTATAGGGCTCAAGTGCCGCGCCCAATGGTGCATCTTCACTAATCAGTAATATCTGTTCAAAGGTAGTTTGGTCTTGGCGTAAGTAACGCGGGTCTACCCATTTGTAATCTTGCGGTTTCCACGGCGTGGACTGGGTATCCCATAAAATTTGCACCACAGCTAAGCCTTTGCCTAAGCCATCGAGCAAGTCGAAAAACAACTCGGGGATGGCATCATCGTCCATGATCTCCCGCACCCGCTCAGCCATCAGCACATCAATGGCATCATCACTGGCAGCTTCGACGGTTGGCGCTATTGCAGCCACGGCAAGTTTGCGCGTTCGCAGCTGCGCCGAGTAATGCAAGTCGCGCTCTTCAATTTCTTCGGCCAGTGTCATATAGGCTTCGGGGTCGTTACCGTCGATAACACTGCGCAGCACCGCCGCCAAACGGTGCGGCGTTAAGGTTGAGGCTACGGGGTTAGCGCGGGGGTTGCGCACCCCAGTGGTATAGGCACGGGCAATGTCTTCACTCATTACCTGTTTGTCTGCTTTAAAAGGCTTGCCCGTTGACGGGTCTAAAATGCTGCTCATAGTCTTATCCCTTTGCCGCGCAAGTCTTGCTGCGACGTATCGTCAAATCGGTTGTTATCGGCGGCTGTGCCAAAGAACTTGCGGTGTTGCTCATTTTGTTCGGCTTTAATGGTGTGCAGTTCATAACGGGTAATGTCAGCTTTTGATGCCAAGATCCCTAAGAAGATAGCGACCGCGCTATCGCCGTGGCGCTTGTTGCCATCACTGCCCGTGGTGCGGCTATCATCAATGCCTGGCACACCACGATAGATTTGGATCTGGCCTAAGTCGGTAATCACATCCTCATGCTTAGGCAGCATGATCTCATCATCTTCAAACAAGGCTTTAAAGCGCGGCATGTTCTCGCGATAAAACGCCACCGACAGCATCACCTCAACCACCTCAGCACCGTATTTATAACGGGCTTGTTCGGCTAGATACTGGCCGTTACCACGGGCATCGAGATAGATACCATCACGCCTTGGCAGGCGATCACAGATGTAATACAGCGCTTGCTCTTGCTGCTTAAACGGCACGTTTTTTAACTCAACTAAAAACGGCACAGTGCGCTTAGTGTTTTCTTCAACTGTGATAGGCGCGAACACGGTTAAGTCGCCACTGCGCGCAAAGTCTTCACCCAGTGCATGGCGTAGGTTTACAGGCAAATCTTTAAGCACAGGCTCAACGGATTGCTCTAACCACTCTTGCATCTCACCCTTTCGGGCATGTTCGCTGGCTTGGTTAAACAAGGTTGAGCCGGTAAAGCGCAGCACTGGCGCATCGAGTATCGCGGCGCGTTCACGCAGGCCACGGCTAATGTAAGCACCGCCGCCGTTCTTAGGTACACAGTAGTATTCTTCTTGGGCGTCTTCTTCGGTAGCAGTGGCTTTGATCAAGCCTGCTTTCCATTCATCCTCAGCCGCTTGACTCCACTCTTTACCGCGTACCTGACAGATGCGTTTGTATAGGCCATCGGCACAAGCATCATCAAGGGTGATGCGGTGCACTGAGTAATCTTTTTTACCCGCACGGGAATCATTAATCAGGGTATTGAATAGGTTATCAGTGCCGTTATGGGTTGAGATCAAGCGTATCTTTGCGCCCCACATGGTAAGCGCTACTGCAGCTTTAAGCACTTCAGCTAGCTTCTCGTGAAACGCGGCTTCATCTATCGTTACGTTACCTTGCATACCGCGCAGGTTTGACGGGTTAGACGACAAGGCTTGTATTTTAAAACCGGATGCAAAGTAAATGGCAAAGGTCAGGATCTCTTTACCGTCCTGACCATCGTCAATAAATAGCTCTTCTTGTATTTCACCCGCAGCTTTATTGAATACCTTGGCCCACATAGCCGCAGCATCAATAAACTCCCGCGCCATTTCCTTGTTGGAACCCACATAGAAATGATTGGTCCCACCTTGGCCGCGTGCCGCACTGGCAGACAGTGAGGCATCACATGCCTCAGCCCAAGTTAGCCCAGTTCGCCGCGACTTCTCGCCAATCTTTAATGGTGCTTCATCAGCTATCCAATCTTTTTGGTAGCCAAGCAATACAGCGGTAGGGTCAAAGCGACTGAGTACTGAGGCTTCATAGGCAGGATCAAAGGTACTGGCTGAACTGCCAAGTGCCAGCGCAACACCAGCAGCGGCACCTAATACCTTTTGCTTAATGCTCATTATGCGATCCCCAAGATTTCACGTTTGAATAGCTCAACCGCTTCTTTACTTAAGCCTGCTGCCTTGGCGACCTTCTCGGCTTTGTCTGCGGCTTCAACTGCAAAGGCACTGCGGATCTCTTTCTCAACTTTAATGCTCGACATCGCGGCCGCTTCAACACGTTGTATGACTAATGCCAACTGCCCTAGGGCTTTTGGGTCAATGGGTTTTGCATCTTCTTCATCGGATGCGTCCATCATTTTCATGCTGGTTTCAAAGGCCATAGTGCGCACAAACTCTTGCAGCAATTTACCCACGTCAGAGGTGGGTGCTTGGCCTAGTTTGGCGGTCCATACCTCGGCGACTTCGCGGCTTTGGCGAATACGTTCACCAATGGTTTCAAACTTTTTCGCAAAGCGGTTAAAGCCGGTGCGCGATAGCTTGGCATCTTCGGGCAAACCTGCTTCATCAATCATTTGATTAACGGCTTCAAGAATATCTTTTTGATGCATGGTGCCACTGCGCAGCAGTGCATGCAGTTGATCGCGGATTTCCTGTGGCAGTAAATTTACTTTCGACTTACGGCTACTCTTTGCATTGCTGAGATTAGACATACCGCCCCCTTATGCCCGTGGGCGCTTAACACCTGGCACAGTGGCTTGGCCTGTGGCGGCATCTTCGCCACGGCCAGTAAGACGGGCAATGTGGCACTCTTGCATGGTACGCAAAGTAATCAAACCTTGTTCTTCAAGCCATGCTAAATGGCTGCGTACTTGATCGCGGCTAATATTGTGGCCGTATGCTTCAAGGCACGAATCCACAATAGATTCGTTAGCCTCGTAACCTTGCATATCAAGCAGCGAACGCAGGATCACAAGGCGTTGGTCTTCGGTTAATAATGTTTTAAATGACATATGATCCCCTATTTATCATCCTTTAAACGCTGTTCTAATAGCAGTCTTGCTAAGTGTTCCACGGGCTGAATGTTCGCTCTGAGTTCTTTAATCTCACCGCGCGTGTTTGCCAGCTCAAGCATCAATTCTGTGATTTGCTTTTGAGTCGGCAAGCTATCGACATGTACCTTTAAGTCATCCACTTTCTTTTCAACCTTAGCGAGGTCTTCATGCTTAGCGTATGTCTTAGATAACAGTGCAAGAATGACTACGCCTGCGGTACTTAATGCTGCCCAAACCATCGGCCAGTAGGCTTTTAGCCAAATCTCCATTAGCGTTCCTTAGCCGTTTGACAATCAATGCAACGCACTGCATTAGGGTTAGCGGCTAAGCGAGGCAACGGGATTGGCTCACAGCAAGCAATACAAAAACGGCTACCGTGCTTATCAACTAATGGCGATTCAACGGGGTGATCTAACTGCCGGGCAATGGCGTTATCTCTAAACGCCTGCTCGACTGCTTGAGCGCGATCAAAAGGGTCAGTCATTAACGCACCTTTATAATGTTGGCAATGGCACCGACAACTTTCTGACCGCTACTTTTGGGGTGCGGTGCAAAGCCATCGAGGGTACGTAAGCCTAAGTAAGCCCACGCGGGGCTCGATAGCAGCGCAGCAACTGACACATCAATGCCCACGCCATAACCAAAGGCATGTAAACCTTCCATCAAAAAGCAATAGAGGATAGTTGCCCACATAGACTGACGAGCCATTAATGGCCGCGTGGTACGGATGTAAGGATCTTCGGCTTTGTCGCCACTGCGAATGGTCTCTTGGGTTTCGTGCTGCTCGGCTTGCTTATCGTTAAGCGCAAGCTCTTGGCGGCGGGTGATTTCCTTTTCCATTTCCACTTTAATGCGCTCAAGTTCCACCAAGCTTTCGGGCGGTAGTTTTTGCAGTTGGTTGGCAAGTTCCAGCTGTGCGCCCGCTTTGTTATCGCCAAACACACTGTCAACCGACTGCACCATATCGGCCACTTTGTTAGCTGTGTCGCTGCCACCGAACAAGGATGAAATACCACGGATAGCGGTAGGGCCAACTTCCATAGCAAGTTTGGCAGCGCCAAGTATTAGAGAGAGTGACATGCTCGTAAGCTCCTAAGTTTTGATAATTTGTCAGTGCCACTAGGCACAATGGTTTGGTCGAGATGAATGCGGATATCGCATTGAGAAACGCTATGCCAAGCATGTTCAAAAAATGCTTGCATAGTGCCGCAATGGCTAAAGAGCGGCGGCTGAGGTACAGGCTCGCTTGTGTGGTAAAAACGCAGTTCAGCATTAAGGCGCATCTCGCGCCCCTTAAATTTTGAGTAGTCCCAGTTCTTACCCATTACTGAAGCTCCCATGCCGCATTGGTCAGGCTGACTAAGCGGTTATGCCAGCCCTCAATAAATCGACCTTGGGTAATATTCTTTATGATGATACGGGCATAAAAACGCGCACGGCGCAGGCCGTAACGGGCACACAGGTATTCGGTATCGCAGCCATTAACAGCGGCGCGAGTCGCGGGGCCAACCTTGCCATCGGCTTTGGTGCCAGCGATTTCTTGCAGCATCAACAGCGCATTAGTCACGCCATGCTGCACGGCTGCATCGAAGGTATACAGCGCAACAGGGCCAGACCACTGCGCACAATAGGCAGGTTTCCAATAATGAGTGTGATAAATAGAAACTATTTTATCTAAGGTGAGCGCGGCAATATCAAGGCTTGGGAAAGCGCGTTTACTAATGCCGCCTTTGGTTTCCCCGCCCGCATCTTTAGGGTCGTTGACATAGCCAAGGTTAGGCTTGGGTGTACCGTCTTGATTGAGTGCGCCTTCTTCAATCAGTACAAAGCGCACCGCATGAATAAACTCAGGTGAGTATCCCGCAATTGAAAAAGCATAATGAGATAACGGAGAAGGTGAAAACATAAAAGCACAACCTGATTAAAATAGCCTAATCGGATTGTGCTTTTTATAGTGAAGGGGGATTAACTAACGAGAATTATTCACTTACTGAAACTGGTAAAAAATAACTATCATGCATAGTTGCATTTATTTTGCAAAAATCAAGGCTCTCTTGTTTCCCTGCCACAAGAAACCCATTAATACCATTATCGTCACCACCAACATATATCCAGTGTGTATGGCCGCTTCTATCATCTTTTATTTTAAACTCAATATCATAAGTCCAACCGTATTTTTCTGATCGGTATCCAAGCATACCAGCTTCTTTAATAGGCTTAGTTAGATCTAGTTCCTCATCACCCCAACTACCTGTTTTGTTTTTAGATTCATATCCAATAACGACATCGCTCTGATATGAAGCATTTACACTGTTCGCCTTCTTTACTGGAGGACAAAGCTGAGATAAAACTGAACCAGCATCTTTAATTATCTCTGAATGTTCAATGTCACGTTGATTAATTTCAAAGGAAAAATCATCATCTGAATTACTACATCCAAAAACAAATACTGTGGAAATTAAAAATAATAGCGGTATTTTCTTCATAACCCTGTCCCTTAAAACAATTCTGGTTGTCGGTTCTTCACTTCGCGTTTGCGCATCTTAGCAATAACCCGATAGATATGCTGCATACTCTTATCGTATTTGCGCGACAGCTCCTCAACGTTATCGCCTTTGAACTCATGCCAAATAGATAGGTTTTGGATCTCGGACTCTAACTGGCGACCACGGGGCAAGTACAATTGCACGCCGCCAAACTCACGACAAATACGATTCAGCAGGGCAATAGCAATTTTAGTATCAACATCGTGCGCACCTAACTCATGCTTGAACATGGCATAGATTTGCCGCATCGCTTCAGGCCAACGCTGCGATTCTTCATCTTCGGCAATACGCTCAACATCATCTAGGCTGATATTGTCGTAACCAAAAAAGTCGCCGTTCTCTTCGTTCGCGGCATTGGCTGTACGATTTGTTGATTGATTCATGCTGTCACCTTCTGCCAGATAGAAAAACACCCCGCATGGCGAGGTGTGTTAAGTATACGGCATGGGAGATCCCATCTTCATGGGATTAGGTTAGTACCCACTCATGCAATAAATCGTTTTGCTTATCTTCTGATAGACGACCATCAACATAAATTTCACGAGTAAACCCTGTTGAACTTACCAATTTTCTTAAGACATATCTAATGACTTCAAACCCGTGGCCGAGGATTTCTTGTTGAACCTCGAAGTAATCAGGTGAGCATCCGATATCTTTTACTGTTATAGAAACTCTTTTATTGTGAAGGGGCCCACCCAAAAACAAAAACTCAGCATTATTTATTCCCACAATAAAACTCCTCATAGTGTGCGGCTAACTTTTCATAGCCTGCGGGGCCTGTCAATTTATCATTGGGCGGAACGCGGCCACCACGGACGATAATCGCATCAGCCATACCGCGATAATGCCACTTCTTTAATGCCTCCAATACCACTACAGCCTGCATTGGCTTTAACCATTCTATGCGGTCAATGCCTTGGCCGTTGCCGGCTTTGGTCATGCGCTTAACGTAGGTGTTAAGCGCGACTTCTGTTCGACTGCGCACAAAGCCTTGGTCATACATGGTTAACCAAATGGCGCGAATTTTCGGCACCTCAGCCGCCCGCGCTTGTGCCTTCGGCTTGGGCTTAAAGCCGCGCAGTTTCATGGCATCCACCACCGCATTGAGCTGCGACTCACTCAAACCTTTGGCGCTACGTGCGCCGGTGATCTGCTCTAACAAATTGCGGTACATATCATCGTCAAGTTGCAGATCTCGTTTACCGATTTGCACCAGCTTAAGGGCGTTAGACATGGTTAACTCCTTAAGAAATTATCTGCGTTATTTCGATAATTTGCTGACCAGCCATCAGCTCCACTGCTGCTAAAAATTCATGTGGGGATGATTGCAAAAACATTGGCTCAAAATTAATTGAACGTACATTAATATTTCCTCCCCCATATTTAGCATCACGTGACATCTTTATTGCACTCGGCGACGCCTTCTTGAAATTAGCAATAACTTTACTTGCAGTGGCAGATTCAACCATAAACGCTCTTTGAATATGAGCTCGACGAATCACCCCATGCACCATTAAAACTGACTCTATAAAACGAAACATCGCAATTTTTTTGAGGTTATATGCTATTGATTTATCAGTAACTTGATTCGTAATTTTTACGCGTTCACGAACAAAGCCAAGTCTAATTAAAGCATTACGTAAACCTGTAACACTTATACCAAACTCTTTTGCTGCACCAGATATAGAGATGGATATGTTGTTATTCATATAAAGTTCAATAGCCTTGTTTAAATTGTCATCATTTTCAACAAAATCATCCACTTGAATATTTTTCTCATATAAAGATTTTTTTAATCTTTGACCAGAAATACGAGCTTTTGATGCCGCTGCTGAGATGGACATCCCATCAAGATAATACTGGATTCCTTCTTCAAGTTTTCCTTGAGACAACTTTGTTTTATCTACTGCAAGCCCTCTAATTTTTATGTGTTTTTTTAATGATTGAACTGAAATGTTATTCTGATTTGCAATTGAAACAATGGTTAAGCTTTTATCATCTTCGTAAAGCTGTATTGCACGCTCTAATCTGATAAAGAATTCTTTATTTATTTTACGCATTAATCCCCCTATGCCGCTTTACGACTTTCGTTACGTTGCATTCGTTCGCTGCGGTGCTCTGACTGACACGCTTTACAGTGACATTGCAGGCCATCCGCTTCGCGTGACGAGGTAGACCAAAACAGCGTATCTTGCGGCCAGAACTCTTGGCAGCGGGGGCACAACTTTAGTAAACCAAGTTCGTCGTCAACCAAAGCCGTACCGCGCTCCATCCTGCGAGCGATTAGCATAGGCTTCATCAATGGCGTGTATTCACCGAACATAGTCACTTACCCCTTTGGCTGCTCATCAGTGCTCGGCAACCACGCCGAACAGACAAGCAAGGCATACAGCGCCTTGCTTGTTTCGCTTATTCAACTGAATACAGGTTCGTTTTTTAGACATGCGGCTTTAGTAAGTTCTAAGCCTTCAAGCTTTTTAAACTGGCGGCACAGCACTGAGGCTTTAGAGAAGTAAGGGCAAAGCCAAATTATCTTGCCGTGTAGTTCTGGGTATTCTTTTTTAGCTAGACGCTTACCCCAAACCTTTTCAATTTGTGTAATCATTTTTTGTTTGTATTTAGCGATCGTTCTCTGGCTCCAAACATCAGGAATAATCTTAGGGGCATCTTCTGGTAAGTTTTTTATTTGGCACATCCAAGCGCCTTTGATTACGGTATCTATGTAAACGCTTAAACAGGTCGTTGCTTCATCCTTACGTTCACGCTGAACATGGATCTCATGGCCTTTATAGCCGAACTTAACATTGACAAAGCTACCCGCCATTTCGGTTTCAATCTGCTGCCATTGTTCCTTACTGATTAAGCTAACTGGCTTAGGTGTGCGTGGTTTAGCAACAGCACGTTTAACGGCTGGCTTAGTGGTTTTTGCTACTGTGCTTGTTGTGGCTTTATTCATCGTCCCATTCCTTTTCTTCGTTCTGTTTCACTACAATGCGTTTGGCCTTTACTGCGCTGCGTGTACGCCAGTCGTTACCAAACTCTTTTATTGCCCATGCCTCAGCCAGTTCTTTGGTTTTAAACCTGCCATAAGCCATGATGTTTTTAATGATGTCGTCATGGCGTTTGCTCATGCTCACCGCCAGTGCTTAACGCTTCACTCTTAGCTTTAACCTCAGCGCAAAGCGCCTCGTATTCTTCGCGCACGTTGGATGCTTCATTGCCCAGTACAAAGTTAAGGGCGGCGATATAACCATCCTCAAAGGTAGAATCAGGGAACGCCGTGCCGGTGCGTTCGCTTTCCATCACGGCTTCGGCCATTACGATTTCACGCTCTAATTCACCTTTGCTGTACTGTGCGGTGAACAGCCATTTAAGATCATTCATCATCGGTTTCACTCCTTCGCGTTTTGTCATACACGGTGACAATGTTGCGGTTAGTGATAAGAAAGTAGGCACACTCGCATTCCAATATTCGTTTGGGTTGCCAGCCTGAACGCTTCCTTATTCGCCGCAGCTGCTGTTTAGTGGGGCGGTGAGCGGTGGTTATTGCCTCAACCATTTGCCGCCAGTTGCGCCCCGTGCGTTGTCGCCAGCGGATTACCGCGTGGCGACTTACGTTTACTTCTCCGTAGCGGGTCAGTAGTAGATATTGCATAGCTACAACTTGGCGATATCGAGCGAGATTTGCTTATACACGCCATCGTCTTGGCGCTCATAAACGCGCAAATACGGCGTACTGCCCATCACTTGGATAGAGTCTGCTATCGCGTCCATCGCCTCACGCCAATCGGTGTCATCGATGTTTAACTGGCGTAGGCTTAGCACTTGGTTAACGTCGATATAACCTTGTTTATTTACCTTGAATGACAACTCCACCAAGGCTTTGATTTGGTCGCTTGAACCGATTGACCAACGCTGAATGCATTCATCAATCTTTACCTTGGCCGCTTGTATCCGTTCATCAAAAACACGGTGTTCGCCTATGCTGCGCTGGACTTTGTATTTGCCGTCGAATGACATCAACGAGACATTGCCCTTAGTGCCGCCAAACTTAACGCCAAACTCGCTGGCGCTGAGGTCGATAAAGTCGGCAACCGTTGCCATTGAGGTGGCTTTATATGTCGCCATGTGGCCTTGCATTTCTTTGGCGGCTTCAACGATTTTCAGCACGACTTCATCACGCAGTTTGTCGATATCTTTCACTTGGCTTTCTGGTACTGCATGGCCGAGTGCGTTTAAGCGAAAGCCCTGTGGGGCAGTTTGGTTAGTCATTTGTTTTCTCCACGATATTGAAAGAAAAGTTTTCACCATCTTGAACAACTTCTACCTGTTCAAAATCGAGTTCTTCCAAGTCATCAATCGCATAATCTAAGGTGGCGTAATTTTGTTTTGCCGCATCAACTTGGCTTTTGTAATTCGCTAATTGCTGCTTTAAAATTTCCATGTACTTCGCTTTGGATATCAATTTTTTATCTGTCATTTCAGTTCTCACTTCTTAAAAATTCTTCGGCCACACGCTGATTAACTCAGGTGAATATTGGTTTAGGGTTTGGCAAATCTGCTCGGGTAAATCCATGCCATCATCTACCCAGCGCACTAGGCAACCGCTGTAACTGGCAACACAGATTTGATTGACCATGCCGTACAACACTTCGGTAATGCGATGCGCTTTTGAACGCAGTTTGAACGGCGGTTTATCTACGTCGATCACCGGCGTTAAGTGCTGGCTGTTAATGCTGAGCACTGTGCAACCATGCAGCTTTAAACGACCAACGGCGGTAAGTGCTTGCGCTTGTTTTTCGAGTTGAGTTTTCATGTCACACCTCCTTCACTTCGCGGTAGATAAGCCCAGGTGCCAAGATGACTTCATCATCACGCATCTGGTCTAAACAGAACCCGCCACGGGTATTGGCAGCCACGCGATCAAACTCAAACTTTTTACCGTGGCGGTTAGTGATAATGCGGTTAGCTTCAATAGGCTTACCTTTGATCACTGCGATAATTGTCTCTTGGCTTTTGCTTGTTAATTCCATCACTCACCATCCTTTGTTGTGTCACGTAGTTTTCCACCACAAAATGGGCAGTAGTTAAACACCAAACCTTCCGCTAAATGTTCACCTTGCTTAATCTTCACAAGGGTTCCTTTTGAGGTGCCTTCGATAAAATTTACTATTGTGTGTTTGTAGATCCCCTTTGATTTTTTAGTAGGAAATACATCCGCAATTGCTGCTATGTGCTGACATAAACTGGCAGCGTAGCCACCTTCTTTTTCAGAGCACTTTTCCATATTCCCCACCTTGTTAACATCCAAAACAAACACCACCAAAAAGACTGAATATCCATTCAACTAGGTTGAATACGCTGTACCCGACACACCCAATGACAACAACCCAAAACAGTTGAACTACTAGCGCTAGCGTTTCCATACCTACCTCAATCGTTAGTTTCGAGTTCAGCAAATGCAGTGCGTAGCAATTGCTCAGTGATGCCCGTACCTTTGGCAAACATCGCCGCCAGCTTTAGGGTTTTACTCAGTAAGCGCAGCCCACCTGGACGCTCGCTAATTTGGATCATTAAACCCAGTTCAGCGCCTTCTGATACATTCCATGCTTTAGCAATGGCACGAACGTCAGCTTGCTTGGCTTTGTGGATGCCACGCTTTTTAGCAATGCGCGAGAACAGACGAGCAAAGTCTTCGTTACGGCGTCCACCAGTTAACTGGCTATACACTTTGTTGTTACCTACCAGTGCCATGCCGATGCCTGTTTCTTCTTGTAGGATGCGCAGCTCTTCAAGCGTGGGGTAATCAAGGTGATCCGCTTCATCAATAATGATTAAGCCTTCACTGCCTTTAAGGCGTTGGCGAATAACACGGGATAGCGAACCTTTACGGCGAGGGGCATCGTCCATGCCAAGCTCCATCGCTATCTCGTATAAGCATTCACTCAGGCTTGAACGGCTGGGGCTGGCAGTCACTTTCCACACGTTGTTATTAGTGCGTTTGTATTCGTCTAGTGTTTTGCTTTTACCTACCCCTGACGCGCCGTAAACCACCACAATAGATTCGGTTATTTGGGCATAGGTTAGGTCGTCCATAATCAACTTGGCGGTGGGCGTTAAAACAAAGCCAGGGTCCATATTTGGGTTAGCTTCACGTTGGTCACGCATCCGCAGCCACTTGGTTAACTTTTCAATAATCTTCACTGGATCGGCTTTGTATTGGCCGTTCAACACTTGGCTTAATGTGGACGGGGCGACACTGATCTCTTGCGCCACTTGGCCTGACGTCACGCTTTGGGCGTTAATCAACGTTGCTACGCGCATGATGATGTCTGTTTGTTTACTTTCGGCCTTCGCTAGGCTGTGTACGTTAGTCATATTCATTCCTTTTATTGCTGATTTAACTTGGGTTTAACGCTGGTTTCGAGAGTGTTTAAAGACGGTTTTTACTTTTCAGCTCACGCAAATAGGCAACGCTTTCGCTAAAGTTAGCGGCGCACTCGGCTTGGTGGTCTGAGTCGATATCATGGTCGTAAGCAATGGCGGCAGCGGTGTTACCCATTGACGTTGGGCGCACCATCATTACCACTTTGGTTTCGGGGATAACTTCTTCGGCAGCTGGGCGCATCATTGCGGCCAGTTCCAGTTGGTCTACGCTGATTTTTGCAGCTGCGGCCAGCTTGTTGTTTTTGGTAAACTGGGTGCGTTTACGCTTGGTTTCACGCGCTGATTGAGTATCACCAAAAGCATCTTTTTCAAGACATTGCGCAGTGCAAAGATGCACACCATTTAGGGCGTAGATCTCTAATGAGTCATGCAGCTTTAACGGGTCAAAACGAGCGACCAATTTTTGGCCGACATAGTTCATCATCGTCTCGTTGAAGTAGCGGTTCTTACGGCCTTTGATACTGCCGCCAGCATCGAGCACTATGGTGCCGTGCTTAGATACCCGTACCGCTTCGGCTTGCAGCATCATCAGTTGCAGCTGTGCCTTAGTCGCTTTGCGTATTTCAGCGTTTTGGTAGCTGACATCAAATGCCCGATCAAAGCTCATAAAGCCTTTACAGATTTCGGTATTGCGGTTTTCTTTGGCGTTGTACATTTCAACACCCTTAGCAATGGCTTTTAAAAAGTCCTCTGCCGCAATAGCTTTACTACCGTAGTTATCCGGCTTTGCCATTGGGTTAGCGCCTGTGTAGGCACCACGACATAGCGGGTGTTTATCTATGTATTCCTCAAGCCCACCCACACCGAACATACGTTCAACAGGTTTTGCTTGGCCGTGGCCTTTACCGAGGATCACACTTGACCAATGCAGCTTGATCCCAAGCATGGGGATGATGCCTAACGGGTCATCTTCTTTAACTTTAAAGCGGTAGCGGTTAGCCACGCCTCCGGTCATCCATTTGTTGGCCGCTGCGCGGGTGTTATCGATAGTGATTTCTTTTGGCACACCGTACTTTTCGCACACGTCCATAAGTGACAAACGAATGCTGTCGGTGTTTTCGCTGATATCACAACGCCAACCGATGATCTTACGACTGTAAATATCCTGCCAAAACCACGTTTTAGGACGCAGCACCTCACCGTTAAACCACTTAACGAATACGTTATGTAAGTAACCGTCACCGTTGATCCACTCAAGCGCATGTAAGCCTTCAACGCTGCGTTCTTGTGGTGGGTACAGTTGGTGCAAGGCATGCTCACCTTCACGCAGTAGCACTAATTGCTGTGCGGGTATTTCATGGGCGATACGGCGTGCAAGGCTTTTTAAACTGGGTAACACCCAATCTTTACCTTTACTGGTATCTTTTAGGCGCTCATAACACACTGTCATTGCGGGTTGTTCTAAGCACAGATAATCCGCTTTAAAGGCTTCCCATGCTTCGGGCGACACAAAAGCAAACTGGTTTTTCTTCTTCGCCTGTGAGGCTTCAAAGTGTTTAGGTAATAAGGCAGGTGCCCAGTCAGATTCATCTATCCCTTTGACCATGGCGCAATGACGACGCAGCGTGCTAAGTGCGACTTGGTACTCAGCACAAACGGAGTCATACGCATCCATTAACGCTATGCCATTACGCTTTAACGCAAACACAGCTTGCACAGTACGTAACGCAAATTGCGCTTTAGCCTGGGCGGCATGATTGGTTTTATTCCAACGGCCCCAAAGTGCATCGCGGCAATAGCTATCTGATTGTGCTTTCTTCTTCGGTAATTTCAGCAGTTGATCGCCAACTTTGATTTGGCCTTCACGCTTATATAAAGCGGTTTGGACAGGTAAAGGCAGGATACTAATAGGGTATTCAAAGGCCTTTGTTCCTTGTCGCTTGCTTCTTTCTATGCCATTGGATTCAGCTAAGCTCTCAACTAATTTGCGAATACCACGTTCTGTGGTCGGCAAACCAGAAAGCCCAACAATCTCGCTAATAACAAACCGTTCCATATGATTACCCCGCTTTCGGCAGTTCTGCGTAGCGGCTTGGCCATACTTCAGCCGGAGTCAAACCAATGGCATTGGCTATAATTCTTTCGCCTTTCGGCCATGGTCTCTCTAAAGCATTTGCAAGAGTTGTAGAAGCAAGTCCGTTTTCACGGCTTAGCGCACTCATGGAAATGCCCTTCTTCTTTAGTGCAGCAATAATGTCTGCTCGATGTAAATCTGTGCGTTCCATTCCCATCCCTCTCATTTTCTGTAATGATTGGTAGTTAGTTAACCATCTAAACTAACTAACTTAGTTAATCTAGGAACAGTATTGATCAACAATAGGAACAGGTCAATGTGTTTTTGTTCCTTTTTAAGAATTGATGTTCCTATATTTAAACTTTAAAAAGGCAGAAACAAACAATGACTTACGATGAAAAGGAACATGAAAACCTAAAAAGGAACTCAGATCCTTTTGAGGAACATGCAAAAGGATCTTCTTTTTCAGAAAGACTAGGGTCGGTATTAGGTAATAAAAGCGGACGTGCTTTCTCTAAAGAGATAGGAATTTCATACAGCACTTTGCATAACTATCTATCTGGTGTTAGCTCGCCAACGCTGGACAACCTGATAACTCTTGCTGATAAAACAGGGGTATCAATAGAATGGTTAGCGACGGGTAGAGGTGATGAGATCAGAGAGGTAAAAGCTTTATATAATGCAGGCTTAGATATAGAAGAGTTTGCATTGATACCCGGATATAGAATCCAAGTATCAGCGGGGCATGGTGCATTAAATCCTGATCAACTTCAACCAAGTAGATTTTTAGCATTCAGGCGTAAGTGGCTGAAGTTTAGAGGCTTCAACGAATCTGAGTTAGCCATAGTATGGGCGAAAGGCGATAGCATGGAGCCCACCATCCACAGCAACGATACGCTAGTGGTTCATCTTGGGCGTAACAATCCAGCAGATGGGCACATCTATATTTTTAGGGATGGTGACAACCTGTTTGTAAAGCGGTTCCAGAATATGCTTGGGACTTGGCGCTTGATAAGTGACAACAGTTTTTATCGTGACCTAGATGTTCCTAAACTGGAACAGCATCAGTTTGAAGTCGTTGGGCAGGTAGTTCATATAGCCAAAGATATCGGCGACTGATTTAAATGTTTAAACGGGTTTTAAACTGAGTTCTAACATAATCAGCTAGTGCTCAATCTACTAGGCTAAATCAGCATGTTTTAAAAGGAGTGCTCAAACCACTAGATTTTTAGATGGCAATAAAAAAGGGCGCTATTAGCGCCCTATGTCATTCCATTAGATCCCGTATCCGCTCAAGCAATAATGACTTCTTATATTCTAGTTCACCAAGCTCTTGGTACAGCGATGCTAACTCACCGCCAGCAACTGAGGCTTTAACCGTTGCATTAAAAGAACCCGCCATATCAAGCACACCATCCTTTCTCTTTAATGCCTGCTCATACCGCGCCACCGCAGTCCTGCTGGTCTTTACGCCTCTCTGTTGAAGCCAGTCAGCGATAGCAGTGCTATTGCCATAGGCCTCCTTTCTAATCATACTATCAAGCTGTTCTTTCAGTTCATCCGACAGATTCAAAACAAAGTTTCTAGCTCGCGACATCTCAACACCTCCTGTTCAATTAATCCCACTATATCCCACTTGGGCTTGATTGGGAAATCCCAGTTGTTCCGCGTTGATCCAATGTGATCCCTAGCCAATGTTTCTGTTCATCTCTCTAGTCCCTATACAGCGGCGACGCAGTTCGCGGGTAGCATCGACCATGTTTTTCAATGCAGGTTCGACTTCATCCCAAGTGCGGGTTTTTAGGCCACAATCTGGGTTGACCCACAGTTGACGCACGGGTACTTTCTGCGCGGCTTTCTCAATTAAGTGCACCATTGCCTCCACACTTGGGGTGTTTGGTGAATGAATGTCATATACACCGGGGCCAATTTCATTTGGATATTCAAAATCTTCAAAGGCGTTGAGTAACTCCATCCGCGAACGCGACGTCTCGATTGTGATCACATCAGCATCCATGGCAGCAATCGCGGCAATCGTGTCGTTAAACTCGCTGTAACACATGTGGGTGTGGATTTGAGTCTCATCAGTCACGCCAGCAGCGCTGAGTTTAAAGGCATTCACCGCCCAATCTAAATAGGTTTGCCACTCACTTTGTTTCAATGGCAAACCTTCACGGAAGGCAGGTTCATCAATTTGAATAATGCCAATCCCCGCATTTTGTAAATCGACCACTTCATCACGAATCGCCAGCGCCAGTTGTGTCGCAATCGCATCGCGGCTGATATCTTCACGGGCGAATGACCAATGCAGAATTGTCACAGGCCCCGTCAACATGCCTTTTACGGGCTTGTCGGTAAGACTCTGGGCAAACTCAGCCCACTCGACTGTCATAGCTTTTGGACGACTCACATCGCCGTAAATCAAGGGTGGCTTAACACAACGTGAGCCATAACTTTGTACCCAGCCATTTTTACTAAAACCAACGCCAGCTAACTGCTCGCCAAAGTATTCCACCATGTCGTTACGTTCGGCTTCACCGTGCACGAGTACGTCGATACCCAGTTTTAGTTGGCGTTCGATAGTATCGCGGGTCACTTGTTGTAACTGCTCAGTATACTGAGCATCACTTATCTCGCCCTTACGCCAGCGGCTGCGTAATCCTCGAATAGCGGGTGTTTGCGGGAACGAACCTATGGTCGTAGTGGGTAACAGGGGTAAACGGTATTTTTGCTGCTGCCCCCTTTGGCGTACGCTGAAATCACTGACACGCTCGTAATCCGCAGTGGTTAATGCCGCAACACGCTCAATCACTTGCTTATCCGCAGCCTGTGCTTTGGCTTGACGACGAGCGATACAAAAAGCACTGATTTTTTGTGCTTCATCCGAATTAGGCGCCAACAATAATTGGCGAATTTTGCTCAATTCCAACAGTTTCTGCTTAGCAAAGGCTAACTGCTTACGCAGCACAGGTAATAGTTTGACTTCAACATCTAAATCGACTGGGCTGTGCAGCAATGAACATGATGTGCCAATCCACAGACGATCGCCTAAATCACGCGCCACAGCGCCAATACGCTCGGCGATCAAATCGATATCCGCCGCCCACACGTTACGACCATTGACCACACCCGCCGACAAAACTTGCTCACTGCGCAACGCATTTGCAAAAACAGCCAGTTGTTCTGGCGCTGTAACTAAATCTAAGTGCAAACCGGCAACTGGCAAGGCAGATACGAGGGCTTGGTGATGCGCAATACCACCGTAATAACTTGCCAAGAGAACCTTGACGTTCGCAGTACTTAACGCTTGATAAGTCTCAGTCATCGCCGCTTGCCAATCTGTATCTAATTCTAATGCCAACACAGGCTCATCTAACTGTACCCATTCCACACCTTGGGCGGCGAAACGCGCCAAAATGTCAGCATAAGCAGTGAATAATTTTGGTAATAAACTCAGCTTATCAAACTCTTGACCAACGGTTTTAGCAAGGTATAAGTAACTGACTGGACCGAGTAGCACGGGTTTGGCTTTATAGCCTAGCGCTTGGGCTTCGCTGACTTCATCAAAAAACTGCTCGTAAGCAATCGAAAAATCTTGGTTTTGCGTCAGCTCTGGCACCAGATAGTGATAGTTAGTATTGAAATACTTGGTCATTTCAGAAGCTGGCGCATCTTGGCCCGTTGGCGCTCTGCCGCGGGCAACACGGAATAGAGTATCGAGATCGATAGCGCCTTCGCCGCGGTGGCGATCAGGGATGGCATTTAAGGTCGCACTCAAGGTTAATACTTGATCGTAAAAGGCAAAATCCCCCACGGGCACTTGCTCGATGCCCGCTGCGGTTTGCCACTGCCAATGGGTACGGCGCAGTTCGCTCGCCACTTCACGCAGTTCAGCTTGAGTGATCTCACCACGCCAGTATTTTTCTAAGGCAAATTTCAATTCACGACGACGCCCGATACGGGGAAACCCAAGACTATTTAATTGCATACCCTATCTTCCTTTATTTGAGATAAGCCAAATTCGGCACTTGCACCCACCAGATTGTTTTCTCTTGGCACTTTTCAGCATTTCCGCCTTGATAAATAACAATGGGCGTCTGGACGTCTAGAAGTTTATTGTGTTAGTCTCTATTCCAGCAACCGAATTGATTTCAAGCACAACATGAGCGAATTTCACCTGGAGTGAACATGATCGAACTAAGACATCTGCGAACCTTAATGGCCCTGAAGGAAAGTGGCAGTTTGGCGGGCGCAGCCAAAAAACGTTTTGTCACTCAATCCGCACTCTCCCACCAAATTAAGGAGTTGGAGCAAAGGATTAACTCGCCTATTTTTGTGCGTAAGAGTAAGCCGCTGTCATTCACCCAAGAAGGTGCACGCCTGCTTCATCTCGCGGAAGAGATTTTGCCTAAGGTGTTAGAAACCGAGACAGATCTTAAGAATGGCCTTGAAACCGAAACCAATCAGTTGCGGGTAGGCATTGAGTGCCACAGCTGTTTTCGCTGGTTAATGCCTGTGATGGAGCAATTTAGACAAGACTATCCCCAAGCGGAGTTAGATCTGTCGAGCCGTCACTTGTTCGACTCGCTCAATGCCTTGGAAATGGGTGAACTGGATATAGTGCTGACCTCAGATCCTGTACCTGGGCATTCACTCGCTTATCAGCATTTGTTTGATTTTGAAGTGAAGTTAGTGGTTGCTAAAGATCATCCTCTAGCAAAAGAAGCCTATGTCACCCCTAAGCAATTAGCGCATTTACCGATCATCAGCTATCCCGTACCACTGACGCGTTTAGACATCTATCGCCACTTTTTAGAGCCCGCAGGCATAGAAGCGGGTGAGCAAAAAACCTGTGATTTAACCATGATGTTACTGCAACGCATCGCCTGTAAAGACGGTATAGCCGCGCTGCCAAATTGGTCGATAAATGAAGGGCATGGCCTAAGCCTTACCACAGTGAAGCTTGGGCAAGAAGGCTTGAAACGCCCTTTGTTTGGCGCCTATCGCCGCCATAGCGCCAACTCAGCCTTGATCCAAAATTGGTTACAACTGGTGGCGAGTGAAGGTTTATCTCGCCAGCAGAAGACAAATTAATGCGGGTAAAATTGAGTAAAAAAGCCTGCGGATGCAGGCTTTTTGTTGAATCTAATGATTATTTCATAGGATAAAACAGCAATTTATTGCATCGAAATATTACAGCGGATTCATCAACAAACCACGCATAGACAATACGCGTCGCAAGATTAAACCAGGGGAATTAGAATTGCGGGTCTGACGCAAATTATGGGCAATCATAAACTCTTGGCGTAAGTCCTGATCTAAATCTAACGCTTCGAATGATTCTATGGTCAAAGTCTGCTGTTGATTATCAATCAATGACTTAATCACGCTTAAAGGGAATGATTGTTCGGCATTAGCATTTAAATAGGCAAATGCCGTGAGCGCGATAATTTGGCCGAACACACTGAACAGGGCCAAGGTTTGCACTTCATCAGCATCAACCTCGACGCCTTCCATCTCCGCTAAACTATCCACCGCATCAGTTGCAATATCTTCAGTCAACTTCCAATAACCTTGGACTAACTTTTTATAGGGCTGCGGTAGCTCATCGAGGCGTTCTTGCAGATAAAACGTAAAGGCATAGCGATAGATATTCACTTGACCTAAGCGGACCAAAGCTTCTTTCAACGAGCGAGTCTTAGGGTTAATCACCCCAGATGCCTGCGCGGAATTGCTGCGCATTAGCATGTGCGCCGCCAATGCGGGGTCACTCGAGATGATGTCGATCACGTTACGAATGTCGCCTTCAGCGAGGATCGCTTTTTTGAGTGGAATTAAAATCCCTCGGCGGCCAATCACTTGCTCTTCATTCGCTATGATAGCTCTAACTTGAGTAAAAACCTGTTGCTCAAGATCTGTCATAAGACACTTTGCACCTGTTTATTAGCAATAAGATGATTCGGTTACTCTTCACATCATACCCAAAATTTAAAGAATTTCAGCCACAAACAGCAGAGTAAAACATAAATTATTCCTGTTTAGTTATTGCTGCCCGCTAACCACTAAAGATAACGACAATTTAGTCACTCTACTGAAACGATATTCAAGACTATACCTATTTTAAGATTTATTCTTTGAACTCAGCGTAAAAAATAAAAAGCCAGACTGAGTCTGGCTTTATCGAAATTGAGCGAATCAATGCCTAGAAGCGATAACCAAGGGTTAAACGAATATCGCGACCACGGCCAGAGTAATAACTATCCCCCCAAAGGCCACCGTAATAGCCTGCGCTGACATAGTCTTTATCAAATAGGTTATCGATACGCAGGCTGGCAAGCCAAGCATCACGATTATAATTCAAGGCTAAATTACCGAGCACGTAACTGGCCAGCTTATCGCCTTCGTTACCGTTATCGCCTTCGATAAAGCGGTTACCAGTATAAATTGCTTCGGCAAAGACCTGGAAATGCTCGGCAAAATCCATGCTGACATAACCGCGCCCCGTGTGTTTTGCCACCCAAGACAACTCCTTGCCATCATTGATACCGTCAGTAAATTCAGCATCGATATAGTTATACTCTAACCCGAGTTGCATTGCTTGAGTCACCTGCCAATCCCAATCGGCACTCGCGCCATAACGACGAGAAGCGTCGGCATTAACGTTCGCACCTTGGAAACTGCCAAGTTCAGGTTTTTCCGCACTTGGGTCGAAGACAATTTCATCTTCCAAATCGAGACGGTATAGGCTTACTCGTAAAGTTTGGCTCGCAAGAGTCCAATCCCAACCCGCTTCGTAGGAGCGGCCCGTCTGCGGCTTTAAGCCAAACACATTTTTAGAGGTATAAGCTTGCTCATCCACTTTCGCAAAACGGAAGTTTTCATCGCCACGTAGATAGAATCTGTGCTCTGTACTAGGACGGTAGTTCAGGCCAAACTCGAATGCTGTCGCATCTTCATCTAAATCCATGCCATTAGGATAGACATTACCATCGACTAACTCGTCGGTCACCCGCGCATAACGACCACCCACAACATAACTTAGGGTATGGCTTAATGGCACAGTGGCTTGTAGATAGGCGCTTTGCATTTGTTGTACATTACTACGCGCCATAGTGTCAAAATCAGCCTTACCACGGCTGATGTCTAAACCTGTGACTAGGTTTAGCTCACCTTGACGCGTACTGTAGTTCGCTAACGCTTTAGGGCTAAACATCAACAGTGAGCGCGTGTTATGGCTGTTCGCCCCCCAATTAAAAGAAGACACTAAGGTATCGCTATAATCTAAATCCGCTGCTAAAGCCCAATTTTGATTAAGCTGATGCTGATAACCCGTGCGCGCCGCAGTGGTCATCTCATGGACATATTCGCTGCTCTTGAAAGATTGGCGTGGGTCTTTATTGAACTGTTCTTCTGTCAATGAGCCAGGATTTTCACGGTCATCGTCGTAATAGCTGGTTTCAATAAAGAACGAATCTGTGGCCGTTTTATATTGAATGCGACCTAAAATCGACCCTGTTTCATTGGCATTATGCTTGCGGTAGTTGTCACCTTGGTTATAGCTACCAGTGAAAAAGTAACGCCAATCCTTGTTGATCGCGCCAGACACATCACCGCGACCTTCATAGGTATCAAAGCTGCCGCCGGATAACTGCACGCTACCACCAGTATTTTCAGGAGATTTAGTGACAATATTGATCACGCCGCCTACCGCTTGATCGCCATAGAGCACACCCGCACTACCCGATAAAATTTCGATGCGCTCGACTTGGTTAAGCGGTATGGCATTAAGACTAGGAGCAGCGATATCGATATTATTGAGGCGACGACCATCAAGTAAAATCAGCGTGTTATTAACGGCAGTGCTGGCGCTAAAGCCACGCATCGCAAAACTAGTACCGATGTTATTATCCGAAATTTGAATACCGCTTTGACCGCGTAAAACGTCAGTCACGCTAGTGGCACCGCTCATTTCAATCGCCGCAGCGTCAATCACATTCACATTCGCGGCAATATTTAACGGGGTATTGTCAGAGCGGCCGATCACGACAAGATGCTCGTCGACTTTCGCTGTGCTGGTATCGTCTGCCGCCATAGCGGGCGCGATAACGGAAAAACTGCAAAAGCTACCGATCAGCAGCGCGATTTTTGTTGGATTTGTTCCCATTTTACCTTTAACTCCTGCAAGGAAAACGGGGCATTAGCGCCACGATACTGTTCATTCAGTAAAAGATACTGACAGTGACTATCGCATTTTGAGATCTGCCCACCGAAATCTCAAAAACACCTTTAGGGCCGGTCTCCGGACTTAGGCTATGTTAATCCCTTAAAAATTGGATTAACGCGAGACTGACCTTTTACATTCTGACTATCGGGTTCGGTCTTGAACTCACCAATCAAACGCGGTCTTCTCTCACCTTTTACCGTTGCGGGGGCAGTGCCAGAATTCCACTGGCTTCCCGATTATCTCGCGGCTTTCGCACGCAAGCACCTCAGAAGGTTGACTAAAAATTTGATTCATAGGGTACAGCCATCAATAAAGACTGCTATCGCCCCTTAAGGCTCAGCACATTATAGAGCCTGAGCGCGCGCATTATAGACGTCTATACGGATGAAAGTCCATCAAACTCAAGCGAGCGTCTACAGCCTACTTCAAGGAGAATGGGACTAAAGTGGAAATAAAATCTTGGCTATTATCCGCCTGCAGCGGCGGTTTATCGGCAGAAAAAACGGCACCTCGCATCGACTTATGCAACAGATACAAATCTTTATTGCCACTAACAACCGTATAGTAGCCAATTTCCCCTTGAGGAGTTGAAGCATAGGCTTTGGGATTCAGTGGCGTCACACCGTGCATATTGGGCATGGCTGTACAGCCTAGAATCGCATGAAATCCAGCGTGTCCATCGACTTCGGTGTCACCGAGCTTCTGGTACACCACTTCGCCGTCACAGGTCGATTTATAGGTCTCGGCCATCGCATCTAAGAAGCGCTCAGGGCTAATACTCTCGGCCATATCCTTAAAACCCTGCACGCAAAATAGCGCACTCCACTGGGTTAATGCTTCCTGCTCTGGCACAAACTCTGCCATAAACATGCCTGCTTGCTCCTCATGATAAGCCTGTTTCCAGCCCGCAGGCAGATTGAACCCTAATTGCTGACCAAATACGGGCAATACATGGGTATGAGCAGCGCCGCTTTCGCTCCGGGGCATATCTAATGTGGCTTGAACAGGCTCTGAGCCAATTAAGCTGCAGAGTAACAACACACTGGCACCTTGAAATAATCCAATAGGTGAACACAATGCTAATTTCATACTTATCATCCTTGTATCGCACTTATAACTAATACTAATTAATACGACATCATGAAATTGAACAGAAAACACCCAGCATTCTAGCGAATAACCCAGATTGAAAACAGTCAAAAGCCTAGATTAACTGCCACTTTAAAAGAAATAATCACTGTCACGGCGTAAATAACAGAGAAATACTCCGTTTATCTGCGCCGTGATGGTAAAAGAGGTGAATGCTATTCGCTAAACAACCACATTTTTACTTCAGGTTTAGGCCTTTCCTGACTCAGAATCGCCTGCCGTTGCTCTGGCGTTTCGCATTGGGCAACAGGGGCAAAATCCAGCGGCTTAATCACCAACGAATCGGCTGGCTGCAGCGGAGATTTGGCGAGCATCTCGTTATTCATCGACCAAGAGACCCATTCCTCCTTTTCACTGATCCCGACATAACCCTCACCCGCCCTCGCTAACCAAGTTAATCGCGGGATGCGTTCTATGAGCTTCTCGACATTTTCTAGGTTAGCCCTATAGCCTACTGGCACGACTTTGCCGTCAGGACGGGTGAATACAAATGATACTGAACTTATGGTGATTTTGCTTCCCTTCTGCCAATATCGATTGAGGATCTCTTGGGCATAGTGAAAACCATATAGATAGGCGTAGTCACTGTCATCGACGAGGATTTGCGGTACGGCATTGTCACGCAGCAACAGAAATCCCGTGCCGACACTGACAATACTGTTCACGCCTTTAATATCTGTTTGTTTGAGCCAATCGATACCGCAGTTCGTTTCATTGCCCCAAAAGTGCGCTTCTCCCGCTGGACTTAAGATTGCAAAAGCACAGCTATTTGACGTAATACTCACGACATCCTGAAGTGCACTACGAATCGGATAAATATCGCTACTTTACCCCCATGCCGTCTTTGTCTTAAGTGCCGTAAAACTTCGTCCTTCGGCAAAGATATCGCCAGTTTATTCTGCAAATGCAGCCTATTGCCCCCTTCGGGACCGTAACCCCAAGTGTGCACTTTTCCACTGGCATTGAGCGCTATTATGGTTTGATGGTTTACATAGAGCTTGAAAATCTGTCATGCGACTATCTAATGATTAACCGAATTAATCACTCCATTCGGTTAATTCATGCTGGAGAGGATCACCTGCGTGGCATCAAAACAGGCAAAACATGGTTCGCCGACAGCCAACGCCTGCATTTGGGTAAGTGGCATCACTGAATAGATGACATCTTTGCCATCAATATCTATGGTTAATTCGGCCTTATCACCAAGTTCAGTCACGCTCAGCAAACGACCACTGAGGCAATTTTGCCCATCCACTTCGCAGGCATGAGTCATAGCCAGTACTGCGGGGGCTTTAAACAGTAACAATACGGATTTATCTAAGGCTAACTGCAAGCGCTCGCGGCTCGAATGGGTCACTGAAATCTGAATCTGTTGCCCGCCCGCTAAGGTCACGCTGATTTCGTCATTTAATCCAAATGAATCAATGCCATTGATACGAGCCGTTAACTGATTGCGGGCGCTAGTATTGAGGGAGAAATGCGCCATCACATCTAATAAACTGTGCATGTCGACGGACTCATCGAGCAAGGCGGCCAAGGCCATTTCTTGTACTTGGGAGGTGATGGAATACACCTTAAGCAAACGCTCGCCAAATTCGGTGAGTTTAGCGCCACCACCACCTTTGCCGCCTTTTTCGCTGCACACTACGGGTTCGGGCATGGCGGTGTTCATCTCATTGATCGCGTCCCACGCCGCTTTATAACTGATCCCCGCAAGCTTGGCGCCTTGGCTTATCGAGCCTGTGCTGGCGACCTGCTCGAGCAGGCTTATCCGCCTAGGATTGGCGAAGGGCTTATCCCCGAGGGAAAGCGTAAGTAATGCATGTAAATCCATCGTTTATCCCGCACCCAAGTCTGACTTGAGCCCTATTGTCCTCCATCACCTTGAGGATACCAATAAGATTGCCGAGATATTTCAGCGGATTAATGCCATTAATCCACAAGAAACCGCACACAGATCACTAATTGATTGCTTAGGGCTTGAATGATCGTTATATAGATTGGTATATAACGATTACTTTTTATCACGGAGGAACACAATGAAATCCATTCACCTTAAGCAATTACTGCGTTTTACCACAGCTTCATTATTCACAATGGTACTGACATCTAGCCCAATTTTTGCGGCAGACAATGAGCAAGTGACTGTTTTTGCAGCGGCATCGCTCACCAATGCACTTAACGAAATCGGCCAGCAATATGAAAAAGAACACAATACTAAGGTGATATTCTCCTTCGCCTCTTCCTCAACACTGGCAAAACAAGTGGCCAATGGTGCACCCGCCGATCTGTTTATCTCGGCCAATCAAAAGTGGATGGATTATCTGGTCGATGCTAAAGCGGTCGATGTTAACAGCCGAAAAACCTTGTTAAAAAATACCTTAGTCTTGATTGCCGAGAAAAATAGCCCCATCACAGAGGTGGTGCTCAATGGCGATTGGGATATCAAAACCGTATTAAAAGGCAGCCGTATGGCAGTTGGCGATCCTGATCATGTGCCCGCAGGACAATATGCCAAGCAAGCCCTCGAAAATCTCAAGCTGTGGCAAGCTGCTGAGCCATTACTCGCCCGCGCTAACAATGTCCGCGCCGCCCTCGCCTTAGTTGAACAGGGCGAAGCGCCGCTAGGCATAGTGTATTCAACCGATGCGAAAGTCGCCCAGAAGATCAAAATCGTGGCCACCTTCCCAGAGACGAGCTACAGCCCAATTGAATACCCTATCGCCTTAGTCAAACAAGAATCGACGGCAAGCGCCAAAGCGTTCAATGAGTATCTGCAAGGCCCAAGCGCAAAAAATGTGTTTGAAAAATATGGCTTTGGAGTGAATTAGGGTGCTGAGTGGTTCTCTACTAAGCGGCTCTCTTTTAAGCGACTATGAAATTGCCGCACTGCTGCTCAGCTTAAAGGTGTCATCCGTTGCCGTTATCGCCAGTTTACCCTTGGGCATTTTATGCGCTTGGGTGCTGGCCAGAGTCGAGTTTCCTGGCAAGGCTATATTCGACAGTGTGCTCCATCTACCACTGGTGTTACCGCCCGTTGTAGTGGGTTACCTCCTGCTGATTAGCATGGGCCGCCAAGGTTTTATCGGCCAGTGGCTATTTAATTGGTTTGGCATCAGTTTTAGCTTTAGTTGGCGCGGTGCGGCCCTCGCGGCGGCGATAGTGTCATTCCCTCTGATGGTCAGAGCCATACGCCAATCCTTTGAAACCGTTGATATTCGACTCGAGCAGGCCGCACGCACTTTAGGTAGCAGTCGATGGCGGGTATTTCTCACCATCACACTGCCGCTCACCTCTCCAGGGATAGTGTCGGGGATGATTATCGCCTTTGCCCGCAGCCTAGGGGAATTTGGCTCGACCATTACCTTCGTCTCCAATATCCCCGGTGAAACCCGTACGATTCCGCTCGCCATGTACTCTTTTATTGAAACCCCTGGGGCTGAATATCAGGCCATGCGCCTGTGCATTATCTCGATAGTGATCGCACTCGCGTCTTTACTCGCTTCCCAATGGCTGAGTAAAAAAGCCCTGCAGAGGACAGCAAGCGTATGCTAAGGATTAATATTGAAAAACGACTCGGACAACTGCAACTGAAAGTCGATACCCAATTGCCATTGCAAGGCGTGACCGCCGTTTTTGGCCGCTCGGGTGCGGGTAAAACCTCGCTCGTGAACCTGCTCGGCGGGCTTTCGACCCCAGATAGCGGTGAAATCCGCCTCGGTGACAAACTGCTTTATCAGCAAGGCAAAGTAAACCTTCCCCCAGAAAAGCGCCATATTGGCTATGTATTTCAAGAGGCACGGCTGTTTCCACACTATAGCGTGAAGGGCAATCTCAACTACGGTGTGCATAAAGCCAACCCAGTGTTATTCGATAAAATTGTGCAGTTACTGGGAATTGAAAAACTGCTCAGTCGCTATCCCAGCACACTATCGGGCGGAGAAAAACAACGGGTTGCCATTGGCCGTGCTCTGCTAACATCGCCCGATATGCTGTTGATGGATGAACCGCTGGCGTCACTCGACTTACCCCGTAAACGCGAGTTACTGCCCTACCTGCAAACCTTATCGCAGGAACTAAAACTGCCGATAGTGTATGTGAGCCACAGCTTAGATGAGATCTTACAACTGGCGGATTATATGCTGGTGCTGCATCAGGGAAAATTGATCGCCCAAGGGGCCTTAAGTGAAGTGTGGAATAGCGAGCAAATGCGCCCTTGGGTGCCATTGCAGGAACTCAGCTCACTCCTCAGTGCTAAGGTTGCCGACAGACATCCCGACTACCCCATGACGCGACTCGTGATGGATGATGGTAACCATCTATGGGTAAACGGTTATCTGGCTGAAACGACAAAAAAACTCAAAGTGCGTATTCAGGCAAACCATGTCTCGGTTTGCACTGAGGTCCCCAAAGGATCGAGTATCCGTAACCTATTGAAGGGAGAAATTAAAGAGTTATACCCCAGCGATAATGGCGAGCAAATCCAATTAAAAATCGCCCTAGGCCGCGATGAACTTTGGGCCAACATCACCCCTTGGGCCTGCGATGAACTGCAACTCACCCATGGCAAAGCGATTTATGCACAAATCAAAGGCGTGACCATGACACAAATGGATATCGCCGAATCCCACTAAATCGACCTACTGCCAAATTTCAGGTACAAAAAAACCGACGCTAGGTCGGTTTAGTTCCTTCAGCAGAAGGATTTGGTACCAGTGGCCAGACTCGAACTGGCACGCTTTTAAGGGCGCGGGATTTTGAATCCCGTGTGTCTACCGATTTCACCACACTGGCATATCAAATATGCACTTAGAAGCAATCAAAACAACTGCCTGTCTCTAAGTGCTGGGAATTATACCTTTGCCCATGACAATGGCAAGTCTTTTGCCGCGACTTTAATACAAATTGCATTTAACCGCTCAAAAATCATGCTCTTGGGGTTATTCTGCGCCATGGGATAACAAAAAGGCGGTATATTCTTTATCACTTTTTTGGATATGGTTAACCAACCAAGCCTTCAAGAAAGTCATTAATTCGTC
Organism: Shewanella sp. SACH; assembly: GCF_001887095.2. NCBI lineage: Bacteria > Pseudomonadati > Pseudomonadota > Gammaproteobacteria > Alteromonadales > Shewanellaceae > Shewanella > Shewanella sp. SACH. Next base: position 316,478 of record NZ_MPDG02000002.1, on the reverse strand, counting down.
GGCAACATCTTCCCCTTTTACAACCCGCTTTTGAAAATCAAGTACTTGCCCGACTAACTTGCCGTGCTTTTCCTTATGACTGTCGGTTTGTGGGTAGCCAAAACGGGCAAAGAGCTCTTCTTCATAGGCAAAGTGATTGGCGGTGTAATCCACCAGCCCTTGCACGATACGTTTGATGGCTTCGAGTCCATACTCTTCGTTTAATGTGCGATGCAGTTCATTGATCAGCGACACTAATCGTTGATGTTGACGATTGATCTCTGGCATTCCTATGTCTAACTCAGGCCCCCATTTCACAAAAAGTTTATTTTGCGCCTGAGTCGAATTAAAGAATGCCGCATTCACATGGAATCGGTGCAGCAAGGAGCCGATTTCCTGCGACATGTTATACACTTTCAAACTCGATAAGTTAGTGTTGTTGGTGTGGGACGCATTACTCAGGGCGAGCTCTGCCATCACAGTGATATTTTTATTAATTTCTTCAGCAACTGTGTGTTGTTGCCCCGATGCCGTGGCGATTTGATGGGACATATCGGTAATGGTCTCTACCTGCGTGACGATTTGTCCGAGCGCGCTGTGGGCTTGATTCACCATCTCAGCAGTTTCGTCGGCAATGACCACGTTTTTCAACATGACTTCAACGCCATGTTGTGCACCTTTTTGTAATGCGGCGATTTGTTGTTGGATCTCAACCGTGGCTTCGGATGTCCGTTTCGCAAGATTACGCACTTCATCGGCGACAACGGCAAAGCCGCGACCATGCTCACCGGCTCTCGCACTTTCAATGGCGGCGTTTAAGGCGAGTAAGTTGGTTTGCTCAGCCACCTGCGAAATCGTTTCGATAATGCTACTGATATTGTTGCTGTCGGCGGCCAAGTGTTCAATTACAGTTCGAGTGTCATGGATCTGTGCTGACATAGCGCCAATTTTAGTCACTATGCCATTCATGATTTGGTCGCCATGCTTGGCAGAACTTTGGGCAATATCGGCAGCCTTGGCCGCACTCACGGCATTTTGCGATACTGCTTGCACGCTTGATACCATTTGCGTCATCGCACTGGCGGCCAGTTCCGTTTGATGCTCTTGCTCTAACACCCCTTGTTTTGCCTGTTCACTGATGACCTTGATATCCGAGGCCACTTTTTTCATCCCTTCGCAGGTATCAGACAAAGATAAAATCGTGCGGCTGACATCCTCGCCCATGCGGTTGATGCTATGCACGACCTTAATGAACACGCCCGCATCTTTCTCTTCTAATTGATAGCTTAAATCTCCCTCGCCTAAATGATGGGCGGCACGTTCAAGCTGTCTTAAATTGCGAATTAATTTATTGATGTTGAACATTAAAATGCCGGCGAGCGCGCTTAAACACAGGATGGCGACAAAGTGCCCTGTGATCACTAAACAATAGAGTGGATAAATCAGCAACAGCAGTGGCGCAAAGATAGAATTATATCCCATTGAATCCTTGCGACTTTTATTAGAATCCATTTTTTACTCCTTTAAAAAACTGATATCACAGCATTCATCTAAAAAAACAAGAACAAATAAATAGCATGGTGCGATAACAAAATATCGATCTGGTTAAGTAGATTAATCCTAGACGCTAACTGAAGAACAAACAAAGCTAAATTATTTGAACTCATCCCAGTTAAACATCGACAGGAATATGACCAAGATCACAGAGTTAACTAAGGGTTATGACTTTGTATTCCTATGTCGATTCTTTATTGATCGAGATCAGTATTTTAGCTATCGAATACCGCTAATTTGGACAGGACTTCACAGGAAAGAGGATTTCAGTCATGGCATTTTGGTTAGATCTAATGTTTGGTAACCCCATAGGCTTACTTTCAATGATCGTTATCTTTAGCACAATAGGGATAGTGTCTTATATCACTTGGATGTTCATTGTGAAGTCGGCACCGAAACAATAGTTTTTGCTCCAGTTGTTCTTCATGTTCTTGTATAAATGCAAAATCTAGGGGGTTTTTATCACCCCCATTTTTTGTTGTCTCGCTTTTCAGAATACTGCAACTCATCTAAAGCCAGCACTCATCCGAGCGAGACAAAACACACCTATGCAGCGTGTTTTCTGTTTTGTACTAGACCATTTAAAAATTGCGGACGCGCTTTAATCAACGACTGCATCTCTTCTTGGCTCGGCTCACCCGCAGGCAAACGCAGCACATCGCGGTTGAGATACATGCGGGCTTTCATGGCAATCTTATAATCGGCTGTCGGTCCCTGAATCGCATAATGGCGCTCGTTACCGAGTTTTTCTAAGATGCAGGCATTCAATAAACTTTTCACTGCGGTTTCATTTTGCGGCAGAGTCAAAATTGTGGCGCCCTGAAGAAAGAACTCTCTGACTAACGCTCGCTCTGCGGGATCAAGCAGGTTCACTTTAGCTTCAATCGTCTCAATAACGCGCTTATCACTTAAATGACGAATTGATTCATCTAAGCCTAAGTTAATCAACTGGCTCAAAAAATAGGCGATAGATATGATTAGGCCTAAGCCAACAAACTGTGCATGTTCCGGCACAAATTTATCGAGCGCCAGCACTGCCAACACGTTCGGGGGAATAAGGAGTAAGACAGTACAACTCACCATTAGCCACAGCATGACCCTGAACATCATTTTCTTTGGACTAACAAACTTAACTGAATCCAGCTTGAGTTTAAACATAGTGCTATCCCAGTGACAAAAAATTGAACTTATCGGCTAACAAGCAAATTTAATGCCATAAATGAAGAGATATTTCGTTGATTTTATTCGCAAGAAAATGCACTTTCTGGATCTGTAGGTCTATGCTTATAAGCATCTCAAGCCGCTATTGCATAAAGAAAATTTAAGATGCTGACATTCTTTAGCCAACTTATCAAAAGTCCCATAGGCAGGCACCTTACCTTGTCTATTGTACTTTTTAGCTCTGTTATCACCTTAATCACCACTGCCTATCAGTTGATCAGTGATTATCGCAATGACGTTGTGCGCATCGACAGAGTGTTTTCCAATATGGAAAAGGTGAACTTAGATGTGCTCGCCGCCAGTATTTGGGTGATTGACGAGCGGCTCATTAACACTCAGCTCAATGGCTTAATTCAGTTGCCCGATATTAACTACATTTCGATTAAAGATGACAGCGGCCAAGCGTGGAATGCGGGCGTGCAAAAGCAAGAACACTCCTTAGATAAAACCTTTCCTTTAGTTTATAAATCCCCGACCGAGAGTATTAATGTCGGCACACTCGAGATACAAGTCGATGTCGATGCCATCTATCAGCGCTTGTATGATAAAGCCATTATCATTTTGCTCTCTAACGGAATAAAAACCTTCTTAGTTGCTGGATTTATTCTATTTTTAGTATGGTTCAATATCACCAAACACTTAGATAAACTCAGCCAATACTGTAAAAATATCGACCTCGATCAAGAATACGAGCCACTGCAATTTGCCCGCCAAGAAAAAATTGATGAGTTCAAACAAGTCGCCGACTCCATCAACAGCATGCAAGTGCAACTGAGAAGCTCCTTTGGCGCCTTAAAGAAATCTAAGACTGAACTGCAAACGGCCCTGGAAGACAGAGAGCGGCTACTCAAACTCGAACGTAGTTATAAAGAAGAACTCGCCAGACAAGTTAAAGAAAGAACCATAGAATTAGAGCAATCCCTTAGTGCGCTAAAACGGGCGCAGCAGGTGTTGGTTGAGCAAGAAAAAATGGCGGCCTTGGGTGGACTGGTGTCAGGGGTTGCCCACGAGATAAACACGCCGATTGGCATTTGTTTGACGGCGGCGAGTGCGCAGCTCAGCCATATTGAAGAACTGATCGACCTGATCCACAGCGATCAAGCCACCTTAGATGAAATCAATGAGATCCTTAATGAGTATCAAGAAAGCTGTGAACTCATTGTCCGCAATATCACCAAAGCCAGTAGTTTGATCCAAAAATTCAAAACGATCGCCATCGATCGCAGTCATGAAGAACACCAACCTTGTAACTTAAGTCAGCAACTCCACGAGATTTTAGAGTCGACATTAATTATGCATCCGCATGTCAACGCCGTCACTGAAATCAGCGTAGAGCCCACACTCAATATTCAAACCAATATCAGCTTATTGAATCAGATCGTCAGCAATATTCTGTCGAACGCCTTTACCCATGCTTTCCAAGGACGTGAAGATAATCTCATCCACATCAGCGCCACAGTGGACGAAGAGTCGATTCTAATTAGCATTCAAAATAATGGCTTAGAAATTCCAGCCGATGTCGCTGAACACATGTTCGAGCCATTTTTCACTACGAATCGTAATAAAGGCGGCACGGGCTTAGGATTATCAGCGGCCTTTAATGCCGCGACGCTGTTGAAAGGCACTATGAGTTATCGCGCAGACTCAAAACTTGGCGGCCCGCAATTTGATATCAAATTTCCGTACACTCAATGTGAGCCTACGGTCCTCAATGGCCAACAAGATTTTTATATCTAGATATAACGCAGTGGAATGACACAATATTGCAGTGATACTCACCGCTCATACGAGCGGTGAAATCATCAGTAGAAAAACGTTAACCCTTTAAAGCGTTTCTTGAGCCTGCAGCGCTAAGCGCGCTAATACTCGGCTTGCCGCCACAAAACCAAATGTCCCTGTGACCATAGTGACAGCGCCAAAACCTGACGCACAATCCATTCTCATGCTGCCATCGGCCGCCGCTTTAGTACCACAAACAGAGCCATCGGCTTGCGGATAAACTAACTGCTCACTGGAAAAAACCGCATCTATCGCAAATCGGCGTTGCACGTTTTTAGAGAAGTTATATTCGCGGCGCAAAATATTGCGCACTTTGGCTAACAAAGGATCTTGGTACGTTTTAGCGAGATCGGTTAACTGAATTTGAGTCGGATCTGTCTGCCCACCCGCACCGCCTACCGTAACAATCTTGATTTTTTGACGTTTACACCAGGCAATTAACGCGGCCTTTTGCTTAACGGCATCAATACAGTCAATAACATAATCAATATTGCCGCCCTCTTTAGCCCCGAGCAAATACTCGCCTAGATTATCCAATGTAATAAAATCTTCAATTTCATTCACTTGGCAATCAGGATTAATTTCACGAATCCGCTGCGCCATCACAGCGACTTTAGAACTGCCAATAGTGGAACTGAGCGCGTGAATTTGACGGTTAGTGTTAGTGACACAGATATCGTCTAAATCCATCAAGCTTATCTGTCCGATGCCGCTTCGCGCTAAGGCCTCTGCCGCCCAAGTACCTACGCCACCAATACCAATCACCACCACGTGGGATGTGGCAAATTTAGCCAGAGCCTTTTGTCCATACAAACGGCCAATTCCGCCAAATCGATTTAGATAGGCCTCAGTCATAAATACTTACCTTATATTACCCAATAACAGCAGGAGCGCTTGCCCTAGCATCGAATGGATGCCAACAGGGGGCAGCTTAGTAGCAACACCAGAAATGTGCGGTGGATTCTAAACGATCTGGACATAAATCGAAATCAGATCCGCAGACACATAACGCCAGATGCAAAGAGATACGATTGCCAAGCAAGCGTAATAAATGCAAAGACTCATAATGCATGACCGAACAACTCGGTAATCAACATAATGAAAACCTGTATTTCACTTGTAAAACAATATGTTAAATAAACCACTCTTTATATAAAACTTGATCCAGATCACACTTTATTGCTGACAGTCTGTGCAGACTTTGCCACACAAAAGCTCAACAGCATGCATAGATACTTAAGTTATCCATGCATATAACAGCGATAAGCACAGGAAAATGAAGATGAAAAAGACTCTGCTGACTACGGCTATTATTTCTAGCCTCACACTCTATTCATTCACAGCACTCGCCGATGGCCCTGAATTCTATGGTCATGCTGATCTTGCTATTACCAACTCAGACACAGGTTACGCAACTCAGAACCAAAAGGACGGCACTGTCCTTGAAAACAACTTCTCATGGTTAGGCGTAAAAGGTTCTGAAGCTGTAAGCCCCTATTTTGACATCATTTATCAAATGGAATTTGGCGTCGAAAACTTTGATAACTCAAACAAGACGTTCAACGCCCGTAATACTTTCCTTGGTATCAGAAGTGCGGCTGGTACTGCCTTAGTGGGCCGTAACGACACAGTATTTAAAGCAGCAGAAGGTAGCTTCGATCTTTTCGGTAATACCAATGCTGATATCGACTTGTTAGTTGCAGGCCAAACACGCTCCGCCGATGGCATTTCTTACTATTCACCTAAAATTGCCGATCTGGTGACGCTTAATGCCACCTATCTGATGAGCGATAACTATGATCAAGTGGATAGCAATGGCGACGAGGTGTACAGCAAAGATCACATGTATGCTCTGAGCGCCACCTTAGGGGATAAAGCCTTTAAAGCACAAAACTACTACGTCGCTGCCGCCTATAGTGATGGTATTGATAATGTCGAAGCCTACCGTGGTGTGGCCCAAGCTAAATTCGGTGATGTTATCTTAGGTGCCTTATATCAACACAGCGAACATGTGGATGATAAGTTTGCCAACCTCTCAGGTGATACTTACTTCGTCAACGCGGCTTACTTAATTGGCGACTTGAAATTGAAGATGATGTACGGCAAAGATGACTCAGGTTTAGGTAAATACGTTAGCCGTTATGTCGGTGACCAAAACAACAGCGGTTTGGAACAGGTTCGCGATGTTGACCTGCAACAGTTCAGTGTGGGTGCGGATTACCGTCTGAGCACTAAGACTATGGTCTATGGTCACTACACGCGCTTCGATGGTGATCTTATGTTGGCCGATGTGAAGCAAGACCTTAATGACAACATCTTTACTGTTGGTTTACGCGTTGATTTTTAAATAGATTAATAAACTAACCACAAGGTTATTTCTTGATAAAAAAGCGGCTTCGGCCGCTTTTTCTGCTTAGATATCGTCCCCAAACACATATCCATAGCCGATATGACAGACTTGCTACAGTATTAGTATATGCTACAGTTACCCTCGCCGACCCACTGTCTAAGGCAATCCGCCTTACCTACCACTTAAGTAGTAAGTGAAAAATACAGTTTTGCACCTTTCAGGTAAATTTGCAGTCAAGGTATAAGGAAATATCCTAGAAATAGCCCGAATATGGACAAGGAGAGCCAAAAACATGATCTGCACCACAGCCTGCGAGTCGTAAAACTGTAAAAATCGGCTGCAACTTTGTTACCGACTCAGGTGACAAATGCGTTAAACCACACAAAAACCATGAAAAATGGAAAAGAACTTAGGTTCGAGGGAGCACAAAACATGAAAAAGACATTCATCTCTGCATCAGTTGCATCAGTATTGGCATTGGCTTCATTCGGTGCGCTAGCCGAAGGCCCAAGCTTCTATGGTCGTTTAGAGCTTGCTTTAACCCATACTGACACTGGTGCTACCCTACAAGGCGGAACTAACGGCTTAAATGCAAACTATGCCGATGAAAACAATGCTGGCACTTATTTAGAAAACAACTTTTCTCTGTTAGGTGTAAAGGGTTCAGAAAAGATTGCTGATGGCTTTGAAGCTATCTATCAAATGGAATTCCAAGTTGAAAATACATCAACAACTGGTGATGTATTTAAAGCGCGTAATACTTATTTAGGTTTAAAAACTAACGCAGGTACTGTGTTAGTGGGTCGTAACGACACAGTATTCAAACAAGCTGAAGGCGGTGTGGATATTTTCGGTAACACCAACGCCGATATCGACCGTTTAATTAGCGCTCAAACTCGTAGCGCTGACGGTGTTTGGTATTACTCACCAAAAATCGCTGGCTTAGTGACGCTAAATGCTAACTACCAATTTGATGATAACGACACAACGGCTAAGACTTCTGAAAGCTTATATGCATTAAGCGCGACTTTAGGCGATAAAGCGTTTAAAGATCAAAACTACTATGCCGCAGTAGCCTATAACAAAGGTATTGCTGGTGTTGATGCGTACCGTTTAGTTGGTCAAGCAAAATTCGGTCAATTCAAAGTCGGTGGTTTATTCCAACAATCTGAAGATGTTGTGAATAGCGATATCGATGGCAATACTTACTTCGTGAACGTTTCTTATGATCTGAACGGCGTAAACCTGAAAGCTGAATACGGTGTTGACGAAGCAGGCTTTGGTAATTACTACAAAAACGTAAACACCATAGGTAAAGATGCTAACGGTAAAGCTATTATTGCTAAAGGCACTGATATCAACGTACAGAACTTCAACGTAGGTGCTGACTACCGTTTAGCTAAATCAACTATGGTATACGGCCAATACGCTATGTACCGCGGTGACCATGTTGTTGCTGGTAACAAAGTTGATCTACAAGATGACAACGTATTCTCTGTAGGCGTACGTTACGACTTCTAATCTCTTAACCCAGAGATAATTAAAAACCTACTGTAGCGATACAGTAGGTTTTTTTATGTCTCTAATCGAATAAAAGGTCGAGACTCAGGCGATAAAAACAAAAAAGCCACCCAAGTAAACTCAGGTGGCTTTCATTTATATCTTTAATGCTTCAAAACCTTGAGTCCATCAAGGCATTAGATGCTCGGTAATGGCTCGCCGCCGTCACCTAATTCAACACTATCGACACGTTGTAAGCCTCTAGGCAACTTAGCGCCACGACGACCACGTTCACCACGATAATGCTCAAGATCGCTAGGCTTAAGTGTGAGCTTACGCTTACCCGCCCACAAGGTGACTGGCGTGTCACTCGGCACTAATTGTAAGTGCGTCATCAGCTCTTCACGATTCTTGGCTCTTTCCGTAGGAATGCCGATAATCTTGTTACCTTTTCCCTTAGATAATTGCGGTAGGGCTTCTAGCGAGAACAACAACATTCGACCTTCGTTCGTGATCGCTAAGAGCGACATTTCCTTAGTGCGATCAATCAACTTAGGCGTTAATGACTTAGCGTTTGTCGGCAAACTCAGCAAGGCCTTACCCGCCTTATTACGCGACACCATATCATTGTACGAGCAAATAAAACCGTAACCCGCGTCAGTTGCCAGCAGGTAACACTGGTCTTCCTCACCCATCAATACATGCTGCATGGTTTCGCCAGGCGCCATATTGAAGCGAGTCGTAATAGGCTCACCTTGGCTACGGGCCGATGGCAAAGTATGACTGTCGGTCGCAAATGCCCGCCCAGACGAATCAATAAACACCGCCGCCTGATTACTGCGCCCGATGGCGCTGCACAAGTATTGGTCGCCAGACTTATAGGAGAGCGATAACGGATCGATATCGTGGCCCTTAGCACAACGCACCCAGCCTTTTTCAGACAAGACCACTGTCACAGCCTCAGTAGGCGTTAACTCTTGTTCAGTTAAGGCGCGAGACTCGTTGCGCAGCACTATTGGAGAGCGACGATCATCACCGTAGGTTTCGGCATCTTGAATTAATTCTCTCTTGATCAAGGTCTTCAAGCGACGCTCTGAGCCCAATAACTGCTCGAGTTTCTCGCGCTCGGCTTCAAGCTCATTCTGCTCGGCCGTGATCTTAAATTCTTCTAACTTAGCTAAATGACGTAACTTTAACTCGAGGATCGATTCAGCTTGTTTATCACTGAGTGAGAAACGGGCCATTAACTCGGCTTTAGGCTCATCGTGAAAACGAATAATCTCAATCACTTCATCAATGTTGAGGAAAGCGATCATCAAAGCTTCGAGTATGTGTAACCGCGACACGACTTTATCTAAACGGTATTCCAAACGACGTTTAACCGTATCAACGCGGAACTCTAACCACTCAGTTAATAAGGTTTTTAGCCCTTTAACCCGTGGACGGCCATCAAGACCCAACACGTTTAAGTTAACTCTAAAGCTCTTTTCTAAATCCGTGGTAGCAAACAAATGCGCCATTAACTGATCGCAATCGACACGATTTGAGCGCGGCACGACCACCAGCCGCACTGGGTTTTCATGATCCGACTCATCGCGTAAATCGGCCACCATAGGCAATTTCTTCGCCTGCATTTGACCGGCAATTTGCTCTAAAATTTTCCCGCTACTGGCTTGATGCGGCAGCGCAGTAATGATTATTTCACCACCATCGACTGTGTAAACCGCGCGCGCTCTTAATGACCCACGGCCCGATTCATAAATCTTTGCAATATCGGCAGACGGGGTAATGATCTCGGCTTCGGTCGGATAATCAGGCCCAGGTACAAAGGCCATCAATTGCTCGAGTTCAAGCTTAGGATCATCAAGCAATGCCACGCAAGCGGAGACTAATTCCCTGACGTTATGCGGCGGAATATCCGTCGCCATGCCCACGGCAATACCGGTAATGCCATTGAGTAAAATATGCGGTAAACGTGCCGGCAGTACTTTGGGCTCTTTTAACGTGCCATCAAAGTTAGCGCCCCACTCTACCGTGCCTTGCCCCAGCTCGCTGAGCAGCACTTCGGAGAATTTAGATAAACGCGCTTCGGTGTAACGCATGGCCGCAAATGACTTAGGATCATCGGGCGCCCCCCAGTTACCTTGACCATCGACTAACGGATAGCGATAGGAGAATGGCTGCGCCATCAATACCATAGCCTCATAACAGGCGCTATCGCCGTGGGGATGGTATTTACCTAATACGTCACCGACCGTACGTGCCGACTTTTTATGCTTAGATTGAGCCGATAAACCTAACTCACTCATCGCATAGATAATTCGACGCTGTACCGGTTTAAGCCCATCACCAATGTGTGGCAGGGCTCGGTCCATAATGACGTACATGGAATAGTTCAGATAAGCCTCTTCGGTAAAGCGCCGTAATGGCATTTGCTCTACCCCATCGAGACTTAACTTGATAGCGTCACTCATTTTCTTCTAGTTCCTGTGGTTCTTCAGTACTATCGCCCTTGTAGAACAAGCGATACACGTTACCTTTTAAATCATCTGAGATGTACATAGCTCCGTCGGCTGCCGATAACAGCGCAAAGGGACGAGCGACGGGAAATTCACCGTCAAGGAAACTGACAACCGTTTCACGACTCACCACTTTTTGATCTTCAATCTTAAGCATAACCACTTGGTAACCGACTTTACTCGAACGATTCCACGAGCCATTTTCGGCGACAAACAACTGATTATGGTAAATATTTGGAAACTGACTGCCACGATAAAAGGCGAGCCCCGTGGGTGCAACATGGGCTGGCAGTTCATATACTGGCAGCGTAATTTTTAGATTTTTTGGCTTTTCATAGGCAGGCTCAACCACAGTACTGGCATGTAAGTAAGGGAAGCCATAATGACTCCCTATCACATCAACGCGGTTAATCTCATCGGGTGGTAGGTTATCTCCCATCCAATCACGGCCTTGATCGGCAAACCATAATTTTCCGTCTATTGGTGACCAATCAAATCCACTCGCATCACGCACACCGGCCGCAATCTGCTCACTCGCGCCAGTATCGATATTGATGGCTATGATACTGCTGTAAGGCACTGGCGCTTCACAGACGTTACAAGGTGCACCAATAGACACGTATAAGCGGCCATCTGGGCCAAAATTAATTGACCGAGAACTTTTCTTCTCAGAGTAAGGCAAGTCACTGTAGATTTCTTTGGGTCGACTCGGGCGGCGCAACCTTTGCTCAATATCAACAAAGCGCACGATCTGATTTTCAGTGGCGACATATAAGTCGCCATTGTGAAATGCAATCGCATCAGGTGATTCAAGCCCTTTGGCTATCACGTAGCGCTTATCGACACGACCATCTTGATTGCTATCGACCAAGGCATGAATAGTGCCGCTCTTATGGGAGCCAACAAATAAAGTGCCATTCGCGCCCATCGCCATTTGCTTAGCATCGCCAATATCCGAGGCATACAGCGATAAGCCAAACCCCTTAGCGACGGTAATCATGATCGATTGGGACCCCGCAAAGGCGCTATTGCAGAACAATAACGTTACACTCGCTAGGAGCGTAAAACCGGCAGAAAACACCTTTAAGCAATTATAATTATTAGTTTTAATACACAACATTGTAATTTTCTTTATGCCTATGTTTTATTGTTATCGGCAATATAGTGCACAACATTAAAGTAAAGCCATGTCACCCTTATCTTCAAGCCAGTTTTTACGGTCCGGCGAACGCTTCTTAGCGAGCAACATATCCATCAAAGCATCAGTCTCTTCAATATCATCTATGGTCAACTGTACTAAACGACGGGTGTTCGGATCCATCGTTGTTTCACGAAGTTGTAAAGGATTCATCTCACCCAAGCCTTTAAAGCGGGTGACTTGTACCTTACCCTTTTTATTCTCAGCGGCAATGCGATCTAAAATCCCCGCTCTTTCGGCCTCATCTAAGGCGTAATACACCTCTTTGCCGATATCGATACGGAACAACGGCGGCATGGCAATATACACATGGCCCTGTTCAACTAAGATACGGTAATGCTTCAAAAAAAGCGCGCATAACAAGGTAGCAATGTGCAGTCCGTCCGAGTCGGCATCCGCAAGGATACAAATCTTGCCATAACGTAATTCAGAGATATCACTGCTATCGGGATCGCAACCAATTGCGACCGAAATATCATGGACTTCCTGCGAAGCTAATACTTGGGAAGCATCAACTTCCCAAGTGTTTAAGATTTTCCCACGCAGCGGCATGATGGCTTGAAACTCACGATCGCGAGCCTGTTTAGCGCTACCGCCAGCAGAATCCCCTTCCACGAGGAATAACTCTCCGCGCATTGGATCTTGGCCACTACAGTCCGTTAGCTTACCCGGCAGTGCAGGCCCTGAAGTCACCTTTTTACGGGCAACTTTTTTGGCGGCCTTTAACCGACTCTGGGCATTATTAATGCACATTTCGGCTAACGATTCAGCGAGTTCGGTATTTGAGTTCAACCAGAGTGAAAAAGCATCACGCACTACGCCAGACACAAACGCGGCGCATTGACGGCTCGAAAGCTTTTCCTTAGTTTGGCCAGCAAACTGCGGTTCTTGCATCTTCACCGACAAAATAAATGCGGCGCGATCCCAAATGTCTTCGGGTGAAAGTTTAATGCCGCGGGGAATTAAGTTTCTGAACTCACAAAATTCGCGCATTGACTCCAATAAGCCTTGGCGGAAACCATTCACATGGGTGCCACCGAGCGGAGTCGGAATTAAGTTAACATAACTTTCGCCAATGGATTCGCCGCCTTCTGGCAGCCAAGTAATTGCCCAATCAGCGGCTTCTAGCTGGCCCTTAAAACAGCCGACAAACGGCTCATCTGGCAACCTTAAATTGTCGCCAATCGCTGCCTTCAAATAATCGGTTAGGCCGCTTTCATAGAACCATTCATGGACTTCATTTGTCTGTTTGTTGGTGAATTTAATCCGTAAGCCTGGGCACAGTACCGCTTTAGCCCGCAGCAGATAAATCAGTTTTGAATTAGAAAAGTTAGCCGAATCAAAATAGCTGGCGTCGGGCCAAAAATGCACTCGTGTTCCGGTATTGCGACGACCACAAGTTCCCGTTGGGCGTAACTCTTCAACCTTAAAGCCATTTTCAAATGCAATATCATACACTTGGCCATCACGGCGAACTGTCACTTCAACACGGCGCGACAGCGCGTTAACGACTGAAATCCCCACACCATGCAAACCGCCAGAGAACTGGTAGTTTTTATTCGAAAATTTACCGCCGGCATGCAATTTGGTCAGGATTAACTCGACCCCAGGAATGCCTTCTTCAGGGTGGATATCCACCGGCATACCACGGCCATCATCGGTGACTTCGAGGGAGTTATCTGTATGTAGAACAACTTCAATTTTGGTCGCGTGGCCCGCTAATGCTTCATCGACACTGTTGTCTATGACCTCTTGGCCCAAATGGTTCGGTCTGGAGGTGTCGGTATACATACCTGGACGGCGTTTAACAGGATCGAGTCCGTTGAGAACTTCAATGGCGTCAGAGGTGTATTGATTCGTCATAGGGCACGCTATAGGTTGTTATATCCGGCCATGTTGCGGCTCGGCATGTCTGTTTGTCAAGGTAAGTGTAAAAATTGGCTTACAGTTTGCAGATGCGATTCGTAGCCAACAAAACTGTGATCGCCTCCCGCTTCAATTCGCAATTGGCAGTGATGGTACTTATTGACCGCTTCGCGATAATCCAGCACTTCATCACCCGTCTGCAATAATACCAAAAAACGATCCGGATTGCGGATAACAGCTGTATTAAATTCAGCAACTTCCCGCTTATGCTCGGGCATGACAAGATAATGCTGTTCGGTATAGGGATTAAATTGCGGCCCCATAAACTCATCAAACAATTCAAAGGGTTTTACCGCTGGATTGACTAACACAGCTTTGCCGCCATAGGTTTCGGCTAAATAGCTGGCAAAATATCCGCCTAACGATGAGCCTATGTAAGCTAATGGCTCTTTGGCATCGATAGCCGCCTCAACATAAGTGGTTAACAGCACCATGGCAGCCTTGGGTGTATTGGGCAATTGCGGCTGATGAAAGGTCACACTCGGGTGATGCTGCGCCATGTACTTAGCCGTCATCACAGCTTTATCTGAAAAGGGTGAGCTATTAAATCCGTGAATATAAAGCAGCATATTTCCTCAGGCTGCGGTTATTCGCGTTAATAACCGCTAGAGTTGTTGTCGGGGGAAAAATGGTTACCCGGTACGCGATACACTTTAGTGTTGATGCTACCATCGGCTTTCAACTCCAGCAAACGATAACCCGGTTGGACGCTATCCAAGGCAAAATAAGGCGATAACGGCTTAAATTGAATACAAGTGGAAGGTGTCGCCATTAGCTGCATGCTGCCATGGGGGCCATTATGATGGGTATCGATACATTGATGCACATGGCCCCAGAGCAATCCTTTGACCTGCGGATACTTTGCCACTCGCGCGATAAACTCAGCGCCATTGTCCATGCAATGCTGATCCAGCCAAGTACAATTCACAACGATGGGATTGTGGTGCATCACCAATAAAGTGTGGCATTCGGGATGTGCGGCAATGGCTTCATCAATTAATTCAAACTGAGTCTCGGCCATATTGCCGCCGGGCTTTCCCCGCACGGTTGAATCCAACATGAGGATTTGCCAGTTTCCCGCCAGAATACGCTGCTGCCCAAAAATCTGTTCACCCTGCATGTGCAGATACATGATCCGCGGATCATCATGATTTCCAGGAAGATAATGGCAAGGTAAACCAACAGGCGTGACGGCTTTCACGAATTGCTGATAGGACTCAGCCGAGTAGTCTTGACTTAAGTCACCCGTGGCAAGCATCAAATGAGCGGGATAGTCCACAGCTCTAATTGTATTTAATACGGCATCAAAACTCTTGCCAGTATTGACTCCTAATAGCTGAGCTTCAGGATCAGCAAAAAGATGCGGATCTGTGACTTGCACGATACGCACGCTTTCCCCTTCAGCTATGGAGTAAGAGACAGCCTCTTTCAGCACATTGAATACCCAATTCTAAGACTGGCACACGACACTATGGTGGTAACCAATCTTTAATAACTCTTCCAGGAATGCATTCACCTGGTACTTTTCATCACTTTGATACATACGGACATTGGGATAATCATACACTGGGCGTAATTGGTAAATCTGTTGACCAGTTAACACTTCTGCTAATTTAGCATCGTGATAAATTCTCACTAACACCTTGGGAGTATTGACAAACTCCTTGATTGCGATGGGACGAGATATCTCAACTAATTGAGTATATTTGGTATTTTCTAAAATTCGTACTACTAATATACCAAACTCACCTTCGAGTCGCCATGACTCACCGATAGCTATCTCTAACGGTAACCATTTCAACATGTAACCATAATTTCGCCCGCACAGTGCTAGAAAATCACTGACGTTAGGTTTATAGCGCTGTTTTAGACTCGAAGTAGCCAAATTCATCCCAACTTAAACCAGTTGTTGATAGTTTAATTGTAACCATTGTAATCCAATGACGGTCGACGCATTATCGATCTCGCCCGCAACCACACTATTATAAGCTTGCTCGCGGCTCATGACATGCAATCGAATATCTTCGTGCTCTTCTGCTAATCCATGCAATCCACGGGCGTCGTTCGAATCAACATCGGCCCAATAGAAATAGAAACGTTCTGTGCTGCCACCAGGGCTGGCAAGATAACTATTCACGCAGTGCATTTGCTTAGCAACTAAGCCTGTTTCTTCCATTAATTCGCGGTGCGCAACGTCCAGAGGCGTTTCTTCGGGCGCAATCATACCCGCGACCAACTCGAGAAGCCAAGGAGATTTAGTGGTTGCTAATGCAGGAAAACGCACCTGTTCGATGAGTACCACTTTATCTTGTCTGGCATCATAGGGCAGAACGACCACGGCATGACCCCGTTCAAACACTTCGCGAGTGACAGGTTTGCTCCAGCCGCCAGCAAATAATTTATGTTTGAAAGTGTATTCGTCCATTGAGAAAAATCCTTGGTATAGGGATTTTTTTTCTAAGATCTCAATATCCGTTTGCGAAAAAACAGGGGGTTTCATACTCTATCCTTAAAAGTTGAATTTGCGCTTATAATCAAGGCAATTTGAGCACATTTTTAAAATAAAATCTGTTACACTTCGAATTTGACTTGAAAGTGTCAGAGTTCTTAGACTCTAGGTCATTAAGTTTTAGCTGTATCGGGAAGCGTCGGGAAGCGCAAACCGCCTTGGTAAAGGCATTACTTAGTCTAAACGAAGTTAAAATATTCCTCCGTGGGGGGATTTTGTCTAATAAGGACAGCAAATGAAATTTAAGATCCATAATTTATGCGCAGCATTAACACTTGCGGCTTCCGCTTCAGCGGTGCAAGCAGATGATTTGTTGCAAATTTATCAACAAGCACTGACCAGCGACCCGCTCGTATTGCAAGCCCAAGCCCAGCGTAATGGTTTGTTTGAACAAATTGAACAAAACCGTGCACCGCTGTTGCCAACCATTAGTGCAAACGTCGGTTACGACAAAGCTTGGAATGATCCGAAGGATGATTCAAGCGGTCTAGTAGGTAGCCTGAAATTAAATCAAGTTATCTATGATCATAGTGCTTGGGTCGGTTTAAGCCTTGCTGAGAAAGCCGCTTCTCAAGCTGATTCTGCCTATGCTTCAGCATTACAAAACCTGATTACTCGTATCACTACAGCCTATTTCAACGTATTAACGGCGAAAGACAACTACGAGTTCCAAGGTGCAGAAAAACGCGCGATCGAACGTCAACTTGAACAAACTAAACAACGTTTTGCTGTGGGTTTAACCGCAATTACCGATGTGCATGAAGCCCAAGCTCAATATGACTTAGCCTCAGCCACTGAAATTTTAGCTGAAAACACACTCGCTAATAGCTATGAAGCCTTACGTGAAATCACTGGCATCGATCACAAGACGATTAATGTGCTAGATACCAACCGTTTCTCGGCCGTTACGCCAGCGCCAACATCTTCAAACGAATGGTTAAAGATTGCTGAAACCAATAGCGTCGATTTGATGACTCAACGTATCGGTAAAGATATCGCTCAAGAAACCATTAAGCTTTATCAAGCAGGCCACATGCCTTCTTTAAGTTTGAATGCAGGTTACAACAAAGGTCTTGAGCAAAAAACCGGAAATATCAATGAGCCTGACTTTGATAACGTCAGTGTCGGTGTCAACTTAAGTATTCCGATTTTCGAAGGCTTTAAAGTGAGCTCACAAGTTAATCAAGCGCAATTTCAATATGTTGAAGCGAGTGAAAAACTTGAGCAAGTTTACCGCGGTGTAGTGAAAAACGTCCGTAATAACTACAACAACGTAGGCGCTTCTATCAGCTCAATCAAAGCCTATGAGCAATCGGTTATTTCATCAGAAAGTGCACTGAAAGCCACTCAAGCGGGTTTCGAAGTCGGTACGCGTACTATCGTTGACGTATTGAACCGTACTCGTGACTTGTACGACTCAAAACGTAAGCTATCAGATGCACGTTATAGCTACATCAACTCGGTCATTGCCTTGAAGCAAGCAGCGGGCACATTGAATGAAGATGACGTGATTGCCATCAACAATGGCTTAATTGCAGAGTAATCTCACTCTCGGTTCTCAGCTATATAAAGTTGTCAGATAAAAAAACCGCCGATAGGCGG
>NZ_MPDG02000002.1:221363-298331 GCF_001887095.2 Shewanella sp. SACH | reverse complement strand
CCGATAGGCGGTTTTTTTATACTCAAACGCTAAATCAACAGATTAGAAGTTGATTTCAACACCTGCGAAGTAACCTTTAAATTTAGTATCGGCACTCACACCCGAGAAGTTACTCACGTCGAATAAAAACTCACGGTAGCCTACACGTACACGGGTATCGACGGCCAAACCATCGAATTGCCAGCCTAAACCAATCGCATAGTCGTGAACGCTTGATTCATTTACGCCCTGCATCAAATCAGCAAAACCGTATAAACCTAAGCCAGGCATACCCACATGCGTACTGGCATAACCCATCACAATGCCGCTATCGACATCTTTCTCTTCAGGGTGACCAGGGTCTTGCACGCGCAGTGAGCCATTCATTAACTTGTAAGCAGCACCGAGATCCAATGACACTATATCGTTATCCAATATTTCGTAATACAGCACGAAATCTCTGTTGCTCAGATCGGTATAAGCAGTCACATTACCTTTAAAATCATGACCATTGAAGTTGAAATCAGCACCAGACATGCTGCCTTTCTGATCTAAGCTATTTTCACGGATTTTAATATTAGGGACAAATGGCAATGGATGCTCAACCGCAATCCAGTAGCTACCTTGAGCCGATGAACTGTAATCAAATGTTTGCTGTGGTTGACCTCTATCGGCAAAAGTACCGCTAGTATCGGCGCGCCAGTAGTCACCGCCAATTGTGAAACCGACCACAGTGGCCGCTTGGGCTGATGTGGCCATGCATAATCCTAATACCGCACTGGCGAGGAGAGTTTTTTTCATAATTAACCTTGAGATAGCAAGTTCGTTAAATCAATCACCGCGGCATTCGCACGCGACACATAGTTAGCCATAACCAATGAATGATTAGCGACTAAGCCAAAACCGCTGCCATTAAGCACAACAGGGCTCCAGACAGTTTGCTGAGTCGCCTCCAGTTCACGTATGATCTGTCTTAGGCTCACTTCAGCATTTTTCTTCTTTAAGACGTCGGCAAAATCAACTTCAACGGCGCGCATAAAGTTCAGCAAGGCCCATGAAGCACCACGACTCTCATAGAAAACATCATCAATTTTCCACCAGCTGGTTTTCACCTGATGGCTTGCCAAGTTAGGTGTGGATTGACGCGCCGCATTATCGCCGGCTAAATCGGTATTTAAACGCTCTTGGCCAACACTGGCCGATAAACGTTGTGACATGCTGCCCAGACGCTTCTGCACTTCTTTCAACCATTCATTGAGGTTGTCGGCGCGGGCATAAAACTGTGCATCTTGATTGTTAGGGTCCATCATGCGAGCACGATACAGCTTCAGCAATTTAATGGCATCGCGGTATTCGCTTTCGGCACTTGGCACTAACCAGCTAGTGTGATCGATATTGAGCTTAGATTGGGCTTCGCCTAAATCTTTATCCGCTGCCGATTGTGACTGCGAGCGACTAAACTCTTTACGCATAATCAAGGCTAAATCGCGGGCTTGTTCTAATGCGCCGTATTCAAATGCGGGCATGTTATCCATAAAGATGGAAGGTGGCATCACATCGTTTGATAACCAACCGCCTTGCTTATCCAGTAATGTTTCGACCGTGAGGATCAGCGAAGTGGTGGTTGCGTATCCGACCACATTTTTATCGGTAGCCGTCAATTGTTGAGGATTGATAGGATCGGGCTCGATACTCCACCACACACTCAGGCCATAACCGATTAATACTAAAAATAAACCGACACCGGTAACTTTTTTCCATGTAATTTGCATCAAGCGACTCCTTAATGATGGTGATGATGCTCTTGCTCTGCGGCGTTTTCTGCTTCTTTACTAACAGGCAGTGTAATCGCCATTTTCTCGCCATCGTCAAACTCTAATTGCAGTTCAACTTGCTGCTCTAACACCAATGGCGCTTTTAAGCCTAGCAACATGACGTGATCCCCTGACGGCGTTAACGTTAATGTGCCATGGGATGGGATATCAAAACCTTCAACATGGCGCATCTTCACCATGCCTTGATCTTCGATAATCGTGTGTAATTGGGCATCCTTTGCCACAGTAGCACTGACGCCGATAAGACGAACCGCTTTATCTGTGTGGTTTTCAAGCGTAAAGTAGGCGGCAGTATTTGGTACTGTCTCAGGCATGGCGCGTACATGACCTTCGGTCACTATCACGCTCGCCAACGCTGAAAATGATGCACAAGATAAAACTAGACAATTAAACAGCTGTTTGAATATTGGTTTCAATGTCTTAAACTCCATGTCTACCCAATGTCGTCGTAAAGGAAACAACCCATGAGTCATATACAGGTTCAGGATGATCAGGGCGTACGTATTATCAGCTTTAATCGCCCCGATAAACGCAATGCACTTGATCTTAATATGTATAAACAACTGACAGAATACCTGATCGAAGGTGAAGCAGACAACGACATTCGTGCCTTTATGCTCCATGGCCAAGATAATTGCTTCACCTCAGGCAATGATGTTGCAGACTTTTTGAAAAATAGTGACTTAGGGCCAAATCACCCCGCTGTACGTTTCTTATTTTGCCTGCTGGAACTCAAAAAACCGCTGGTTGCCGCCGTTTCTGGCGCCGCCGTCGGCATTGGCACTACCGTACTACTGCACTGTGATCTGGTATATGCCGATAACACGGCGAAGTTTCAACTGCCCTTCGTCAACTTGGCACTGGTGCCAGAAGCGGGTGCTAGCCTACTGTTACCTGAACTAGTGGGTTATCAAAAAGCGGCAGAGCTATTGCTACTCGGCGAAAGTTTTAATGCCGAGACAGCCCACAGACTCAATATGATCAACGAAATTGTGGCCCATGAAGACCTACTCAGTTATGCATTGTCTCAGGCTAAAAAGTTGGCAAATCAACCGCCACAAGCCCTACAAATCACACGTCAATTAATGCGTCCGCATAAAAATCGTGTACAACACCAAATGCATCAAGAATTAGAACAATTTAGCGCTAGGCTAAAAAGTGATGAAGCCAAGAGCAGATTTCAGGCTTTTTTGAAGAAGTAGTCTGCAAGCAGTATGCACATACATGTCGCATGAGGGTCAAAGTGCCCTCTTGTTGATAGGTTTAACACCCTATTTTTTTTAAAAAATTCTTTCAATTTTTCAATCAAGACAAGCCTCAAATATAAGTCATCACTGCGGACTTAAACGGGTCTTTTCCATTGATCAACTAACAGTGCTAAAACAAAGTAAATCAACAAACTCACACCAGGCATAAATACCGTCGCGCCAGCCCACACCACTCGAGTCCAAAAGCAAGACCAACCAAATTTCCATGCCATACCAGCAGCAACACCACACACTAATCGCTCTGGGCTCTCCATACGTGCTTTTACTCGTTTCATCTAAAACCTCGACTCAATTGATTGTAATTTATTTATCACTATGCCACTGAAACCAGCAAATAATGCCTGAAAACAACGCAAGACTAATTACAGGTAACAGTAGCAAAGTCATTAAAGGTGCTACAAACCACATAAGCAGATCCCCTACTTAGCGCTATATTCATCGGCACTTGCCGACTCACCTTCATTCTCAGCGCTTAAGCCAAGTTGACTGTTGAAGTCATAAATACTTTCAGCGAGTTGTGTTTGCAATGACATCACAAACTCACGCTTAGCACTGACTAACATTTCTTGTGTTTGGGTAGTTAGCGTTTGCTCAATGGTTCCGACAACATCCGATATTGGCGCGGCTTCTGCGTGTACTGCAACGCTACCGACTAACGCACCTAATAACACACTCATTTGAACTGATTTTTTAATGGTTAACGTAAACATGATGGCATCCCTTTCGATTAATTAACTTGACGAAAGGAGTATTACAAACTGCGTGCCAACTTATAAAAATATTTTTAAGATTATGATTTTAATCATTTAAAAAAAATTTATGTGGATAAGATGAGATATAGGGATGGATTGAAAAATAACAAGTGGTGAAAAATACTACTCAAATTAGTAAATTTCACCATCTTTTAAGTCGAGTGGAATTACTCTACAACTTCAACCTGAATATTCTGAAAAGCCTGCTTTACCACTTCTATCCCAGCGCCGTTTTTATGGGCATTTTCGCTCAAATAACGACGCCACGCACGGGCACCCGGTAAGCCTTGGAATAACCCTATCATATGGCGAGTAATATGATTAAGTCGCCCACCCGACTGCAAATGTGCTTCGATATAAGGCAACATTGCCTCAATCACATCCTCACGGCTGATCACCGCTTTTTGGCTGCCACATAAAACTTGGTCCACCTGCGCCAGAATATAAGGATTCTGATAGGCCTCACGCCCCATCATCACGCCATCGAGCTGCGCCAAATGGAGTTGCGCTTGCTCAAGTGTGGTGACGCCGCCATTAATACCAATATTGAGCGCGGGATAATCGCGCTTGAGTTGATATACACGATCATAATCAAGCGGCGGGATCTCGCGATTCTCTTTCGGACTCAAGCCTTGAAGCCAAGCCTTACGGGCATGAATAGTAAAATCCGTACACCCTTTTGCACTGACCACATCGATAAACTGGGTTAAAAATGCATAACTGTCTTGTTCATCAATCCCGATACGTGTCTTAACAGTCACAGGAATATCAACCACTTGCTTCATGGCATCAACGCACTCAGCCACTAATTCAGGTTCCGCCATCAAACACGCGCCAAAGCGACCATTCTGCACTCGATCGGAAGGACAACCCACATTGAGGTTCACTTCATCGTAGCCACGCTCAGCCGCGAGTTTAGCGCAGCGCGCTAAATCGACTGGATTAGAGCCACCTAACTGCAATGCCAAAGGATGTTCTTCTTGGTTATACGCTAAGTAGTCACCACGGCCATGCAATATCGCTCCAGTCGTCACCATTTCCGTATACAACAATGCATTAGCCGACATCAAACGTGCAAAATAACGGTAATGACGATCAGTCCAATCCAGCATGGGCGCAATGGAAAAGGTTCTATCGAGGGGTTTAGGCGCTAAACCTTGGTGTTGCTGGGTTTTATCTAAATTCATTATGTTCCGACTAAATAATATTCTTACTGACTGTTTTTACACGCTTAGGATGTTCTACCTTATTCAGGGGAACTAAGAGGGACCACAATCGCTTGGACGCAGCAGATTGAAAAACCTAATAAATGGCGTTATTTCGCATTCAAAAACGTGAAAAGGCAGACGGGATCATTCACCATCAATGTCTTGTGCGTGTGAAAAAATGGCAACGCATTATACACAGAGCAAAGCGCCATTACCAAACACCAAGCTGCAGGGTCACGCTCTGCATCAAAAGTGCAGCGTTATAGCACGATGACAAACTTGGCCTATGACAGTAGACGCAAAGCGGCATGAATACTAAAAGTAGATTAATTATCTAGCGCTCAGTCCCCCTCCATCAAGCTATAAGCGACTATCATGCTGACTAGAGGAATAACCGCCATTTACAGCTCACTCCAGCGCCTCAATAGATTGTGATACACGCCACTCAGATTAAACAACTCTTGTTCCGCTGTCTGCTGAGCTGTGAGTGTTTGAATCGATTGATCGAGTTGAAATAGCAAGCGGCGCTGACCTTCATCACGAACCATACTTTGTAGCCACATAAAGGCGGCGGTACGCTCGCCCGACAGAACTGGCGTGACCTGATGCAAGCTGCTCGATGGATACAGCACTAATGAACCCGCTGATAATTTTATGCTTTGTTGGCCGTAGGTATCTTGGATAACTAATTCTCCGCCCTGATAGTTTTCTGGTTCACTGAGAAATAAAGTCGCTGACAAATCGGTACGGATCATCCCATCAGGAGTCGAGCGGATAGCATTATCTATGTGATACCCAAAGGTTTCACCGCCTTGATATCGATTAAACAAAGGCGGATAAAACTGTAATGGTAATGCGGCAGATACAAATTGCGGGTGTGCCAACAGCCTGTCCATAATCTGCTGACCTAGCGCGACGGCTACTGGGTCGTCCTTATCTAATTGCTGATTGCGCTTACGAGTTGTCGCCATCGCGCCGGAGGTTTGATTACCGTCTATCCAGCAACGCGCATCTAACTGTTCGCGTAAGTGACTCACTTCTTGTTTTGAGAAAACATTAGGAATTTCAATCAGCATCTCTGGGTTCCATAGGGCAAAAAACACGGCATGACTTATACCGTTTATAAAACATAAAAGGCAGCCCGAGGGCTGCCATCACATTAACTAATGGCTGACATTAAAAATGCATATCGGCACTGAGCATGACCAAACGTCCGGGCGCCATGTTAGCAAAATGCGCAGTGTAGGCTTTATCGTAATAACGCTCGTCAGTGAGGTTTTGCACATTCAAGCGCAGCGTCAGAAAGTCATTCATCTTGTAAGATGAAACCACATCAAAACGCCAGTATGAAGGAATCGATAACGTATTGGCGGTATTACCATAAACCTGCCCCATATAGTAGGCGCCAGTTCCGACATTTAACTGTTCCGTAATGTCGTAAGTGGTAAACAGGCTGATGCTGTTTTTGGCCGTATTAGGGAAACGATTACCATCGTAAGCGGCATTAAATCCGTTACTTTCTAGGCTAGCATCAAGATAGGTGTATCCACCAAATCCATGCCAATGCTCAGTGATATCACCTGAAAAACCAATTTCGAAGCCTTTCACTTTCTGCTCACCAACGTTTTCTTGCGGTGAATTGCGATCGGCAGAAGTCGCAACGCGAGCGTTGTTCTTCTCGATTTGGAATACTGAACCATTAAGCGATAAGCGGCCACTGAAGAAATCCCACTTAGTACCTAGCTCGTAACTTTCAGTATCTTCAGGCTTTAAATCTTCATTGTTACTACCAAGACGATCTGAACCATCGCCATTAGATGTTCCTGGCGGATTCGAAGATGTGCCCCACGCCGCATAGATACTGCCGTTGACCGCTGGTTTATACAGCACTGATAGTTGGTAGTTTAAAAAATCATCGTCATTGGATAGTGACGAAGTCGAGTTCTGTGCAGCAGTGCTGTAATCATCCCAGCGCACGCCGCCGTTAATCATCCAAGACTCATTCAACTCTATGGTATTAAAGGCATAAACTGAGCGAGTGTCCGTTTCAGTCACAGTGGCATCAGTCCCTAGCGTCACGCTGCCGACCCAAGGGTCGTGAGGATTAGGCTTCGATAACAAAGTACAATTGTAATTAGCCAGTAGTGCATCATTACAACCCGCATTACGACCATTACCCGTATCGACCGTATAACTTAAGTTACTGGTGCGCTCGTTGCTAAATTCAGTGCCAATCGCAAAACGGTTGGTGAATCCAGCCAGTTTAGCCTCACCCGCCAGTTGTAATTGGGTCGCGAGCGTTTTAGTCACTGAATGGCGTGATTTAGTGTTACGCCATACATAACCATTGGCGACGTTGCCTGTCGTGTCATCTGGGTTAGTCACAATGTAATAATTGGTATTACGGCTATACACTGAGGTCGACGTAAATTGCATGTCATTGTTGAAGTCATGGCTTATCAGTACTGAAGCTGTGTCGTCATTATTATCGCGAAAATCCCGCGACAATAAGCCATAGAAGTTATTGGGATCTACATCGGCAGGCCTACCTGTCGCTTGATCATAGGGGATCCCATAGTCAGGTATGTCATGGTTTTCAAAATGATAATATTCCAACGTCACCTTAGTGGGTGTCGTCAAGCCAAATGTCACCGAGGGGGCAATGCCCCAGCGATTACCAGAGACTTCATCACGACCCGGTGTATTGGCATCGTGCGCCATTAGATTCACCCGCACGGCAGCTTCATCTGCAATCACATGGTTAACGTCAAAGCTGGCGCGTTTTAAAGCATCAGTACCAATTGCCACATCCGCATTAATAAAATCTTCAGCTTGCGCTTTTTTGGTCACGATATTGATACTGCCACCAACTGCACCACGGCCGTTGTAAACAGAACTAGGCCCCTTTAGCACCTCAATTTGTTCGATGTTAAAAGTCTCACGGCTCTGGGAGCCCACATCCCGCATACCGTTAATAAACGTCGAAGATTGAGCGTCATAACCACGAATAAACGGCCTGTCACCATAGGGATTTCCACCTTCACCCGTACCAAGCGTAATACCGGGTGTTGCACGCAGAGCATCGGTAAAACTTTGTGCCCCCATGTCTTTGATCAGATCTTGATTAATCACAGTGACAGTTTTAGCGCTATTGAGCAGATCATCAGTAAATTTACCGGATTGTACTTTGCGCGTGTTGTAGCCCAAATATTCGCCGTTAACCTCAATATGTTCGACTTTCTTACCAGCGACTTGTGCCTGCTCCGTTGCTATCGCAGGGGTAGCTGATACTGCCATACCTATAGTTAATGAACCTAAAACATGGGCGCCGAGTGCGACTCGGCCATTGCGGCGTTTTGCAAATTTCATTAAAAGCATTCCTGTTGCGGACTAAACCCTGTAACAGATGTCCCCCACCTGTTAATCGCCCGCTAATATAAGGAAATCACACAAACTGATCAATAACTATTATCATTTGCATTATTAGTTAACATTGGTTGCATAATTTATCGTCCAGCAATGCAGGTTTTTTCATTGCCTCTGAAATTGAGAGTAGTGGGAAAAATAAGAATGTCTTGATGTTTAAGAAAACCGTCGATGAGCTAACTACATAAAACTATTACGTTATTAATCGAGCCGAGTCAGTTTGTGCAATGACGACTGTAATTGAATTATCTACGGGGGATATTTTAATGTTGCTGTTGAGAAATCTCGTTAGCTGCCAGACGATAGCGAATGGAATGGTATCGCAGAATCGCACTAACCGAGATGCCACAGAGTCGGGCAATAACCGCTCCCCCCTCAGTTGTTGAATAGATAAAAGTCGAGTTACTCCATAAAAAGGCTAAAAAACTTTGCAGCATCGGCACACATGGGCCACTATGAATGGGGCTAATAGTGTCGATATTACATCATTTTTTGTATTTATGTAGCGTAAAACAGCGCCATTTGACGTTCAACGTCTTCCTGAGTAACACTTGTAAACTATGATGCAAAGCGATCGCAACCATAAATGGCACAGTGATATTGGGCCTTAGCCGCATATATCTCGGATAAATGATAAGAATATCTTTAAATTAGCCTCACATTTATAGCTGTCTCATCTAAGCTGATAGAGTGTGATCAAGATTGCTGTCGATAAGCAACTTTTCTAATAGCCTTAAGCAATGCCATTACTTCATGGTTTAGGCTCAAAAGAGGACAAACTTAGGCATGAACGTTAATTTTATTAATCCTTTCCTCCAATCTCTGCTCAATGTCATTTCGACTATGGCGAGCATGGATTTGACGCCGGGCAAACCTCAAATCAAATCAGATAACTTAGCGAAGGGGGATGTGTCTGGCCTCATTGGGCTCGTTGGCCCCCAAACAAAAGGATCACTATCGATTACCTTCGAACAAAAGCTGGTTTTGCAGATAATGCAGAATATGCTGGGCGAAAACCCGGGTAAAATTAACGAGGAAGTAACTGATCTAGTGGGTGAAATCACCAACATGGTGACTGGCGGCGCAAAAAATCTGTTGGGTCAGAAAGGCTATGAGTTTGAAATGGCCACCCCTATGGTCGTGTCAGGAAAAGGCCACACCATTTCCCATAAAGCCAATGGCACTAAGATTATCATGCCTTTTACCAGCCCACATGGGACCGCTTATATCGAAATATGTTTTGAAAATTAATAACTTAAAATGTACCAAGACAACATAGCTCAAATTACATTAACGCTCCTGTCGCTCTGGATCTTATGTTTCATTTGCTTATTTAAAGCTAGATAACAAAGATCAGAACGGCTGGATTACCAGCACCTGAACATGTTTTGACCGTTCTTTTTGCTGTCTCATTAGTGTTTAATGACCACTTCAGTTCGCGCGGCTCTATCCGTAAACATATCGAGTCACTCAGCCTGCACATCAAATCAGTACTTAACTGCAATGCGCTTATCTAAGCCCTACTCGCTCAGCTCATACTGTATAAATTAGCAATTTTTAACGCTTTTATTCGGAGCAATGAGACGATGCAAATATAATACTGATGATTCACTGTGAGACTTCACCCTAGAGTTGCCACAAATAAAAAAACGGTGTTTAACACACCGTTTTATGATTCTGCATTTTAATGCTACAGTCGCTCAAGCTAACGAGGTTCATTTCACCAGGCTAGTCTCATGAGACCAAGCACGCGAGACTGAGCTCATGAGAGTAAACTCACGCGATGAAGTTAACAAGGCTAAGCTAAGCAAACCGCAACCCTTGGAGTGAGCTTAGTGACTAATTCATAAGCGATAGTACCGATATGTTCAGCGACTTCTTCAACGGGTAATGCTTTACCCCACAACAGAGCACTGTCGCCAACCTTATCTTGCGCATCTTGGCCTAAGTCGACAGTCAACATGTCCATAGAGACGCGGCCAACTATGGGTACGCGACGACCATTAACCCACACAGGTGTACCTTCCGGTGCATTACGGGGATAACCATCACCATATCCAATTGCGACAACACCCAAACGGGTATCTTGCTTCGCGGTCCAAAAACAACCATAACCCACCGGCTGATTGGCTTTATGATCCCGCACCGCAATCAACTGTGATACCAGTTCCATCGCAGGTACTAGTCCGTGATTCGCACCGCAATCTCCAGTGACGGGTGACACACCATAGAGTGCGATTCCCGGACGGATCCAATCGCCTTGGCTTTGCGGCCAATACAAGGCACCGGCGGAGTTGGCTAAGGTTCTAAATCCGGGTAAGCCAGCAGTTAAGCTATTAAAAGCCGCCATCTGTACTGAGGTATAAGTGTTATCTGGCTCATCTGCACAGGCAAAATGTGTCATCAAATGAATCGGTTTTGCCACATTGGGACAGGCCATTAATCGGTCGTAAACCGTTGAGAATTGCTCGGGCGTAAAGCCTAAGCGATGCATACCTGAATCCACTTTCAACCAAACAGTGACAGGTTTTGACAACACAGTTTGCTCTAACATCTCAAGCTGAGAGCTATGGTGCACCACAGTGTCGATATCATGCCCGACGAGTAATGGGAGATCGGTGGCGCGGAAAAAACCTTCCAGCAATAACAACCGCGCTGTCACGCCGCCCGCTCGTAATTCTAAGGCTTCATCCAATCGCGCTAAGCCAAAACCATCGGCACTGACTAAACAATGGGCGACATTTAATAATCCATGACCATAACCGTTCGCTTTAACGACGGCCATCACGCGACTCGCTGGTGCTTGTTGACGCAACGCAGCGAGATTGGTTTGCAGTGCACTACTGCTAATTTCTGCACGGGGAAAAGGGTTCAAAATTTACCTTGCTCACTCAGGAAATAAAAAGTCACGGATATAAAAAATACATCAGCACAGCACGTCTTCTGCATACGCAAATTTACAATTTTCAAACGTAAATTTAGTCTTCTTCAAACTGAGGTCCGGCATAATTATCGAAGCGCGAAAACTGCCCTTGGAAGGTGAGTCGCACCCGACCAATCGGGCCGTTACGTTGCTTACCAATAATGATTTCGGCCGTACCTTTATCTTGAGAATCGTTGTTATACACTTCATCGCGATAAATAAACATGATGAGATCCGCATCCTGCTCGATAGCGCCCGATTCACGCAAATCCGAGTTTACAGGTCGCTTATCGGCCCTTTGCTCAAGCGAGCGGTTAAGCTGCGACAGGGCAATAATCGGGATTTCTAGCTCTTTGGCTAATGCCTTTAGGGAGCGTGAAATCTCAGAAATCTCTAAGGTACGGTTATCTTTCAAAGCGGGCACCTGCATTAACTGCAGGTAATCTATCATGATCATAGATAATCCACCGTACTCACGGGCGATACGACGCGCGCGGCTACGAACTTCGGTCGGCGTTAATCCCGAACCATCATCGATATACATTTTGCCTTGCTCGAGCATGATGCCCATGGTCGATGAAACCCGCGCCCAATCCTCGTCATCGAGCTGACCGGTACGGATTTTGGTTTGATCAACGCGGCCCAAGGAGGCCAACATACGCATCATAATCTGTTCTGACGGCATCTCGAGACTGAAGATAAGCACCGGCTTGTCTTCATTCATCGCGGCTTGTTCGCACAAGTTCATCGCGAAGGTGGTTTTACCCATAGAAGGACGCGCCGCAACGATAATCAAGTCACCGGACTGGAAGCCAGCGGTCATCTTATCCAGATCGTTAAAGCCACTCGAAACCCCAGTCACACCGTTATGGGGGTTATTATAAAGCTGCTCAATCTTATCGACGGTTTTTTCCAGAATGGTTTTAATGCCTTCAGGACCTTCGTTGGAATTGGTGCGCATCTCAGCGATCTTAAAGACTTTACTCTCAGCAAGGTCGAGTAATTCACTCGAGTCGCGGCCTTCTGGGTTGTAACCTGCATCGGCAATTTCGTGCGCTACACGGATCATGTCACGCACTACGGCACGTTCACGGACGATTTCGGCGTAAGATAAAATGTTACCCGCACTTGGGGTATTTTTCGCAATTTCACCTAAATAGGCAAAACCGCCAGCATCTTCTAATTGATTTTCAACTTCGAGCTGTTCAGAAACCGTGATCAAATCGATCGGTTGCCCCAGATCGACCAATCTGTGCATGGCAGAGAAGATCATCTTGTGTGAACGGGAGTAAAAGTCATCTTTTACGACGGCCTCAGCGACCCTGTCCCACGCTTCGGCATCTAACATCAAGCCGCCTAATACCGATTGTTCAGCCTCAATTGAATGCGGTGGCAGCTTGAGTCCATCAAGCTGCAAATCTCTTGGCTTACTTTTAGGCTTAAAAGCACCTTGTTGTGACATTAACGCTCCCGATTTCCAACAACTTAACAAAATATGATATAAAACCCGCGTCAAGCAAACAGGATGTTTACACTCGCCTGTTATCTCATTCCAACGGACACTCTAATAATCAATAAGGAAAGAACATGCGTATTGCATTGGTTGCGGCCTTAGTAATGACATCCGGCATAGCAACTGCCGACGAAGGACAATGGCAACCTTATCAAATGCCTTCTATTGCAGACAAACTCAGTGAACGCGGAATCGATATTCCTGCAGAAAAACTGGCCGATCTTACAAGTTATCCAATGAACGCCGTTGTAGGGCTGGGCTATTGTACCGCCAGTTTTGTCTCCCCCCAAGGGCTAGTTGTGACAAACCACCATTGTGCCTTCAAGGCGATACAATATAACACTAAGAAAGAACATAACTATCTCGAACAAGGCTTTTTAGCTACATCAATGGACAAGGAACCCTCTGCCGGTCCTAACGAACGTTTATACATCACAGAGGCAGTAACCGATGTCACCGCCCAAATCAATCAAGGCCTAAGCCAAGATCCACTGAGCCGTTACGAAGACATTCAAAATCACAGCAAAGAACTGATCAAGAGCTGTGAAGCCGATGCGAATTATCGCTGTAATGTCCGCAGTTTCCATAACGGCCTAGAATACTACCTAATCAAGCAATTGATGATCCGCGATGTACGCTTAGTGTATGCACCACCAGAAAGTGTCGGTGCCTACGGCGGCGACATCGATAACTATGAATATCCACGCCACTCGGGTGATTTTGCCTTCTTACGAGCTTACGTCGGAAAGGATGGCCAACCCGCTGTATATAGCGACGATAACATCCCTTACAAGCCAAAGAGTTACCTTAAAATCAACGCCGATGGCGTGAAAGCCGGTGACGGCGTGTTTGTCGCAGGTTATCCAGGCTCAACCAGTCGCTATAACCTCACTAGTGAGCTTAAGTTTGCCAGTGACTGGCTGTATCCCACCCAAGCTAAACGCTATCAATTACAGATTGATACTATCGAAGCTATGGGGCAAAAAGATGCAGACATCGCCATTAAATACGCTGGTAATATGGCTTCAATGGCCAACCGAATGAAAAAACTCAACGGCCTGTTAGCGGGTTTTAAAGCCACGGATATCGTGGGCATTAAACAAAGTCGTGAGGATAATTTTTTAGCTTGGCTTAAACAAAATCCTAAGCTAAATCAAAACCTCATTGCTGAGTTAGAAGTGTTACTTGCCGAGCAACAACAGGCGTTCCAAGGTAATTACTACTTTACTAATGCCCAATCGAGCACCCTGCTAACCGCAGCAAACAGCTTGTATCGTCTTGCTAAAGAAAAACAAAAGCCCGATGCCGAACGTGAACAAGGCTATCAAGAGCGTGATTTGGCGATGCTGAGCTCGCGTCTTAAACGTATCGATTCGAGTTTCGATGTCAAAGTCGATAAGACATTGTGGCTACAGGATTTAAATGCTTACCTAGGCCAATCGAATCGCGTGGCGGCGCTCGATCAAATGTTAAGTGTAACCAGTAAAGACGTAGATCTCGCAGCTAAACTCGATGGTTTGTATTCACTCACTACGCTCACAGATCAAGCCCAACGTCTGGCGTGGATGAATGCCGATATTAACGCCTTCGAAACCAGTGCCGATCCCTTTATTCGTTTAGCCGTAGCACTTTACGACACTAATATGGCGCAGGAAAAAACGGAAAAAATCTTAGACGGTAAGTTATCCACTGCTCGCCCAGACTATATGGCCGCAGTGATCGAATACTATAAAGCCAACAACTGGCCAGTCTACCCTGACGCCAACGGTACGCTGCGTATCAGCTACGGTATGGTCGATGGTTATCAATCACGTGATGCACTCTACAAACAGCCGTTTACTCGTCTAGATGGCATAGTCGCGAAACACACAGGCGTAGAGCCCTACAATGCACCGAAAAAGCTCCTCGATGCGATTGCCGAGCAGCGTTTTGGCAATCATTTAGTGAAGTCAGTTTATCAAGATCCCCGCGGCTGGATCTGCAGACTCTTCTCTTGCTTAGACAAACCCGAAGAATTTAACTCAGTACCAGTTAATTTCTTATCGAGCGTTGACACCACAGGCGGCAACTCGGGTTCGCCCGTCTTTAACGGTAAAGGTGAGTTAGTGGGGCTTAACTTCGACTCCACCTATGAAGCCATCACTAAAGATTGGTTCTTCAACCCAACCATCACCCGCGCAGTACACGTGGATATCCGCTATATCCTGTGGATGATGGACGAAGTCGACCATGCCGAGAACCTAATCCAAGAACTGGATTTAGTCAGAAATTAATACCTTGAGCTAAATCCGTTGCTCTAAACAAAAAGCCGCTCACTGTTATGCAGTAAGCGGCTTTTATTTGGGCTCATATTTTAGCAGCGAATGCACTTTGGGATGATGAGATTGAATGAGTAGGCGCGTATCACCTAGCAATTATACCAATCGTATTAAATCCATCGTAGAGCCGATATCAAAACCTAAATACACTCAAATCCTAAAAGTCAGCCATAAAAAAACACCGCCGAGGCGGTGTCTTTTTATATTTAAAGCGAGTCGTAATTAAGCTTCTGCAACCACAGATACTTTAACAACAGCTTTAACTTCAGTGTGTAACTGAACTTCAACTTCGAAGTCGCCAGTAGTACGCAGAGCGCCTAATGGTAAACGAACTTCTGATTTAGCCAGCTCAACACCAGCAGCAGTCACTGCATCAGCGATGTCACGGTTGCCAACTGAACCAAACAGTTTGCCTTCATCACCAGCTTTAGAAGCGATTACAACAGCTTCCAGTGCAGTGATTTTCTCAGCACGTAGGTTAGCAGCAGCTAATTCAGCAGCTAATTTAGCTTCTAATTCAGCGCGACGAGCTTCAAATACTTTAACGTTGCTTTCGTTAGCAACAACAGCTTTACCTTGTGGCAAAAGGAAGTTACGTGCGTAACCAGCCTTAACTGATACTTGGTCACCCAAGTTGCCTAGGTTAGCGATTTTATCAAGCAGAATAACGTTCATTATCAAATCCTCTATATTCGATTAGGAATACTGCAATTACTGATGTAAATCAGTATATGGCAGTAGAGAAAGATAACGAGCACGCTTGATAGCGCGAGCTAGTTGGCGCTGATATTTAGCACTAGTACCAGTGATACGGCTAGGAACAATCTTGCCGCTTTCAGTGATGTAGTTCTTTAAAGTAACGATATCTTTGTAATCAATTTCTGCAACACCTTCAGCGGTGAAACGGCAGAACTTGCGACGACGGAAATAACGTGCCATGTTGACAGTCTCCTAAGTTTTCAATTCGACATTTTCGGCATGGATAACTAAGCGGTTTTGACCATTGCGCCCCTGTTGAAGCGTCATAAAGCCTTGCACTTGTACTTCCACACCTGCTTTCAGATCTTCTGCGACGCTTTCAAAGCGTGGGCCACTCAATATCACTTGAATTTGTACGTAGACGTTGCGGAGCATATCTGCTTCATAACGCTGCGATTTGTGTTCCAACATTATCACACTGTGTGCAATACCTGCTGGGCTTTTAAAGCGTCTTGAACGAGTTATCGTTCCTGACAACACCAAGTTATTGGTGGTCACAGATTACCTTACTCAGCGATTTCTTCAGCGTGAGCTTCATCGTATGAGCGTTCGCCAGCTGGGCCACGACGTGAATCGCGCTCATCTCTAGCTTTAGCCATTGGAGATGCTTCAGTAACGGCAACTTTAGTACGCATTACCATGTTACGCAGAACTGCGTCGTTGAAACGGAAAGCTGTTTCTAGCTCTTCAATCGTCTCTGCTTTAGCTTCAACGTTCATCAGAACGTAGTGAGCTTTATGCAGATCAAGGATTGGGTAAGCCAGTTGACGACGGCCCCAATCTTCTAAACGGTGGATTGTGCCGTTAGCTTCGGTGATAACACCTGTGTAACGCTCAATCATACCTGGTACTTGTTCACTTTGATCTGGGTGAACCATAAATACGATTTCGTAATGACGCATTTATTGCTCCTTACGGTTATGTAGCCTCGGTATTGGCTCAGTCAAACCAAATGGAGGCAAGGAACGAAAAATAGTGACTGATTTGAGCGCGAGATAGTACAGAAAGCAAGCCAGAAACTCAAGCAATAACTTTGCCTCGCCAATCAATACAGGTATGATGGCGCTTCATCTATATTCGGACGTCTGACATCAGCTAACCAAGAATAAAACATAATGCTAAAAGTTATTGCGCCAATCTTTTTATTTTCCCTTTCATTTCCTGCGCTTGCGCTTGTTCCACCTGATTATCAGGAACCGCCCAGCGATTTTACCGCAGAAATCGAAGCGGGTTTGCAACTGAATACAGGCAATACCGAATCCAGCAGTTTTAACGGTCGAACCCAACTGATTTACGACACTAAGCAAACCAAGCAAGAAGCCACGCTCAAAGCCTACTTTGCCTCAGAAAAAAGCAAGACGACTTCCGAAAAATACGAACTCCAACTCCAGTCGAACTATAAACTCACTAAGGGTTATATCTTCGGACGCGGTGATTTTACTTGGGATCAATTCGGTAGTTACACGCAAATCTCAACTATTTCGAGTGGTTACGGTTTTAATGCCATCAGTAGCTACAAGACCAAACTCAGTCTCGAAGTCGGCCCCGGTTATCGATATAACTTACCGGCCGAATCTGTCGATATTCCCAATCCTGATGCTGAGAAAGATGTCATTCTGCGTACCGCTGCAAAGTTTTCTCAAAAACTGCAGGAATACAGCAGTCTCAATGCCGATTTAACTGCGGAAATGGGCGAGAACAACAATACCCTTACCTTAGACATGAACTACAAGAATCTGGTGTTCCAAGATTGGGCTTTTAAAATCGGCATGAACATCAAATACACTGAAGTAGTTCCAGAAGGTAGCCAGCAGACAGATACCATCACCACCTTCAACCTGCTTTATACCTTTAGATAACCGCTTTTAGATAATCCGAAGCAATACAAGAACACGACGCCAATGTCATCTTCGGCTGGCGTCAATGTTAAAGTTCTTCATCCCCCTCTCAAGTCACTTCGACATAATCTAAGGATTTTTTGAGCAGAAATGCGCAATTAATCAAGATTTACCAACAATTTGCAACACAACATAAACACCAACCCCTGATATACTCACGGTTTATTATCAATCTTGTTTGTGTTTTCGGAGTTGTATATGACTAATCCGCTGCGCACTTTCGCCTCTTTATATAGCACCACCTTGTTAATGGTACTGGCCGGCGGTTTGCTCACAACTTACCTTGGGCTCAGGCTCTCGGTGATGAATGTGCCACAGATATGGATAGGCGGCATGATGTCGGCCTATTATGTTGGCCTTGTGGCGGGCTCTAAGATTGGTCATAGACTTATCGCCCAAGTGGGCCATATCCGCGCCTTCGTTGCCAGTGCAGGCATAGTCGCGGCATCTGCATTGGGTCATGCACTCGTGGATGAGCTAGCAGTTTGGCTGCTCCTCAGGCTCGTTGTCGGCATGGGAATGATGTGCCAATACATGGTGCTCGAAAGTTGGCTTAACGAACAAGCCGAAAGTAACCAAAGGGGCACAGTGTTCGCGAGTTATATGATCGTATCTTACTTCGGTTTGATTTTGGGCCAAGGCGCAATCAGCATCTTCCCCGAATTAGGTCTAGAGCCACTACTGCTTATCGCGATTTGTTTCTCACTCTGTATCGTACCGATTTCACTCACGCGTCGTCTTCACCCTGCGCCTTTGGTCCCAGCTCCACTCAAAATTGCCCATTACTGGAAAAAAGCGCCGCAGGCACTCACAACCATCGCGATTGGTAGCATGATAGTGGGTTCGTTTTATGGTCTCGCGCCCGCCTATGCTAGTAA
Organism: Shewanella sp. SACH; assembly: GCF_001887095.2. NCBI lineage: Bacteria > Pseudomonadati > Pseudomonadota > Gammaproteobacteria > Alteromonadales > Shewanellaceae > Shewanella > Shewanella sp. SACH. The sequence continues at coordinate 279,574 of NZ_MPDG02000002.1, read as the reverse complement.
CTTAGGTTTGCCGCCTGAAAAAGTCGCCACTTATATGACTGCAACGATTTTAGCGGGATTACTGGCACAATGGCCGATGGGGAAACTGTCCGACATTATGTCCCGCAGCCGTCTTATCCGTATCAACTGTATATTGCTTGGCATCTTAGCCTTAGCCATCGCCTTAACGCCCTATCATCCAGTGATTTCGCTGGTGATGACCTTTCTGTTTGGTATTTTAGGTTTCACCTTCTATCCACTTGCTACGGCACTGGCTAACTCACGAGTCGAACAGAATGAGCGGGTCGGTTTATCTGCCACCATCTTATTAACCTTCGGCTTAGGGGCTAGTATCGGTCCATTGATCGCCTCGACGTTGATGCAATGGCTTGGCAACAGCATGTTATATGGCTTTATGTCTGCCTGTACCTTGATCCTGTTTGTGCGGCTACGTTACGTGCATTCACAACAAAAAGTCGAAACCAATGTCACCCAAGACTACATAATGGCAACGGGCGACCTAGTCTCTTCACCACTGGCGGCGGCGCTGGATCCTAGGGTTGATGTTGAATCGATTCAAGAGCATATGACGCCCAGTGCTAACCTAGATGAATCTGAGCATGATTTAGGGGCTGATGGCGTCGATGACGATATTATCGACGAAAATGACAGTGATGAGGAGCAACTCGCCTTCAGTTTCGATATCGAGCAAGCAGAGCCTGAAGCCGTTCAAACGGATGAAGCCGATAGCCATCAGGTCAACCTAGACAAAGCGCAGACATAAAAAGACCAACAAAAAAGACCGATTAACTGTTTAAAGTTAATCGGTCTTTTTATTACTGCAAGTGCTAACTACAACAAATAGTGACTGCAACAAGTCGTTACTGCAAGCCTGACCGCATATGCGATATCAGGCAAGCATGAGCGTATTAGCTGCGGCGCTGACGCACAGCTTCAAATAAGCAAATACCGGTCGCAACCGATACGTTCAAGCTCGACACACTACCGGCCATAGGGATAGAGATCAGTGAATCGCAAGACTCACGGCTTAAACGGCGTAAACCTTTATCTTCCGCACCCATGGCAATCGCCAGTGGCCCTTTAAGATCGGCTTGATAAAGCTCGCAATCTGCCTCGCCCGCCGTACCCACAATCCATACACCTTTATCCTGCAGGTGACGCATAGTGCGCGCAAGATTAGTCACTTGGAATAAAGGCACAGTTTCCGCCGCGCCACATGCCACTTTACTCACTGTCGCAGTTAAGCCGACTGAGTTGTCTTTAGGCACGATAATACCTTGCACGCCAGCCGCATCGGCATTACGTAGGCAAGCGCCTAAGTTATGGGGATCCGTCACGCCATCCAAAATCAGCAGAAATGGTTGCTCAGTGTTGGCAAGCAGCACATCTAGATCTTGCTCATTCAACACTTTCGCCGCTTTAACGCGCGCGACTATGCCTTGATGTTGGCTGCTTTCCGCTTTGTCATCCAAGGCTTTACGAGAAGCGACTTGAATCGTAGTGCCAAAGGCTTTGGCCTGATTGGCAAGCACAGTTAAGCGCTCATCGTCACGGCCTTGTAACAGCCATAACTCGATAATGCGCTCAGGGCTGTGTTTTAACAGGGCTTCAACTGCGTGGATCCCAAAAATAATATCTTGTTTTTTCATTTATTTCTTTCTCGTGCTCCGCTTAGCGGCTTTTGGCTTTTTAGCCGGATCTTTTACTGCTGTTTTTTTCGCTTTAGTGCCCGCTTTAGCCTTAGGTTTGGCTTTGCCAGCTTCAGCCTTAGTGCTAGGGGTTGCGGTTTTACCTGCTTTGCCTTGCTTAGCACCTTCGCGATTAACACGCTCACGGGCAGTCATCGGCTTATCACGGCTGGCAGATGCTTTACGCTTGCCACCTTTACCGTCATCGCCCAGCATGACTAAATCAATCTGTCTGTCATCTAAGTTAACAGCAGCGACCTTAACCGTCACAGGATCGCCAACTTGATAGACTTGGCCAGTGTGCTCACCGATAAGACGTTGACGCATAGGATCGAATTGGTAGTAATCGCTACCTAGGCTTGAGATATGCACTAAGCCATCGATAAACAGCTCATTTAAGCGCACGAACAAACCAAAACTCGTCACTGAGGCAATCACAGCTTCAAAGGTATCGCCGACGTGATCTTGCATAAACTCGCACTTGAGCCAATCGCTAACATCGCGGGTCGCTTCATCGGCACGACGCTCTGTAGTCGAACACTCTTCGCCCAATTGGTCGAGTTCATCGAGTTGATAGTGGTAGCCACCATCCTGCGTCCACTTTTCTGTGGCTTCGCCTCTTTCCTTCGCCAGTAAATAACGGATCACACGATGTAAGACTAAATCCGGATAACGGCGAATGGGCGAGGTAAAATGCGCATATTCTTCTAAGGCTAGACCGAAGTGACCTTCATTATCTGGGGTGTAAATTGCCTGACGCATAGAGCGCAGCAACATCACTTGGATAAGTTCAGCATCGGGACGGTCGGCAATTTGCAGCATCACGTTCTGGTAATCAGACGGCGTTGGCTCAAGTCCGCCAGGCATAGTCAAACCACGCTCAGCAAGGAACTCTTTAAAGTTCGCCAACTTTTGCTCAGATGGCGCTTCATGCACTCGGTACAGCACGTCGCCTTTGTGTTTCTTCACAAATTTAGCTGCAGAAACGTTGGCTAAAATCATGCATTCTTCAATGATTTTATGTGCTTGATTACGGCCACGCGGCACGATTTTATCAATCTTGCGCTGCTCATTGAAAATGAACTGCGTTTCCATGGTTTCAAACGCAATCGCACCACGCTCAGCTCTTTGCTCATCTAGCGCTAAATACAATGACTGTAAACACTGCAGATGCGGGAACAAGGCTTCATGCTCAGGCGCAATCGGGCCGCCTTCTAACATCTCAGCCACTTGGGTATAAGTGAAACGGGCATGGGAATACATCACAGCCGGATAAAACTTATAACCCGACAACTTGCCTTTGGCAGACACTGTCATCTCGGCGACCATACATAAACGGTCGACGTGAGGATTAAGCGAACATAGGCCGTTGGAGATTTTCTCCGGCAGCATAGGGATCACTTGCGATGGGAAATACACTGAGTTACCACGGGCACGCGCTTCGGTATCTAAAGCCGAATCGGTGCGAACATAATAACTAACGTCAGCAATCGCAACCCATAAACGCCAGCCGCCACCGGCTTTTTTCTCCGCATACACGGCATCGTCAAAATCGCGGGCGTCTTCGCCGTCGATAGTCACTAATGGCAGATGACGTAAATCCACACGGCCAACTTTATCGGCGTCGGTCACTTCATCGGGAATTCGGCGCAGTTTCTTCTCGATCACAGGTGACCAAGTATGGGGTAAGTCATAGTTACGCAAGGCGATTTCGATTTCCATCCCCGGCGCCATTTGCTTACCAAGCACTTCAGTCACTTTACCCGCAGCCTTAACAAAACGACCCGGGCGACGCGTTAATTCAACCACAACCACATCGCCTTGACGGGCGCCGTTGCGATCTTCATTCGCGACTAAGATTTCTTGGGTTATACGCTTATCATCGGCAATGACAAATGCCATACCGCTATCAACATGATAACGGCCAACAATCGCGGCACTGCGCGGCTGGATCAAACGCACCAAACGCGCTTCGCGGCGACCACGACGATCTGTGCCCGCTTTTTGCGCGAGCACTTTATCACCATGGAAATACATCAGCATATCGCGGTTCGAAATAAATAAGTCATCACCGCCTTCATCGGGTTTGAAAAAGCCGAAGCCTTCTCTGTGTCCGAGTACAGTGCCGGGGATAAGATCCATTTTCTCGGGCAAGCCATAGCTCTGCCCACGGGTGAACACGAGTTCGCCATCGCGTTCCATCGCACGTAGGCGACGGCGCAGGGCCTCAAGCTGTTCTTCCTCTTGGATGTTTAACGCCGCGGCAATACTGTCACGAGTGATAGGTGATTTCTGAGAACGTAAGTAATCGATAATATACTCACGGCTTGGGATAGGGTTTTCGTACTTATCCTGTTCACGCTCAAAATGAGGGTCTTTGATCATTCAATATCCAAATAATGTGTCTCTAGATTAAGAGACCACTTAACGGGTTCGCAACTGTTCTTGCTGGGCCCGCGCCACTGCACTGGGGGGCATTTTAGCTGCTAACACCTGCAGTAAAGACAAGGCTTTTTTCTTCGTCGCCTCGTCCGCAAATACATCGTTATATAACCAGTGATAGGCCATCTCGTAATCCCTAGGACTACCATAACCTTCACCGAATAAACGCACTAACATCATACGAGCGGGTAAATCACCACTTGCAGCCGCAGGCAGTAAATAATGCACTGCTCTGTCTTTATTGCGGATGACAAATTTCCCACTCTGATAATACTCGGCAAGCTTTAACATCGCTTCTGAGCTACCTTGTTCGGCCGAGTCACGTAACAAAGCAATGCCCTTCACAGGGTTTGCCTTTACACAGGTTCCATAATTGAGCATTTCGCCCCACAGGAATTGATATAAAGGCTGTTTTAAGACTTGGGCTCGCGCCTCAATGTCTTGGACTAACTGGCAATCATCACGCTTCACTTTCGCTAAATATTGATCACTTCGGATCAAATCAAGCAATTGATCTTGGCTATAAATATCCACCGCCTGCGTTTCAGCAAAGCACATTGAAGATACTAAGGGCAGTAGCGCAACTAGTGCTGTACGTAGCATAACGACTCTCAATGACAATAGGGTGAATACTTGCATCGGCAGTATAACCTATTTCTTGAGCTTGAGCTGAATTTCTAACCGCAGAATTAAACAGAGAAAGGCATAAAGAAGCAGAGAAAAAGGCCGTGAAACACGGCCTTAACAGGTCTTAATTGAACGGATTAACCAAAATCATGGTTTCGTTACGGTCAGGACCAGTAGAGATAATGTCGATTGGTGTTTCTAATAGCTCTTCAAGACGCTTGATATAATTGATCGCTGCCGGTGGCAGTTGCTCAATGGATGTCGCGCCAAAAGTCGACTCGCTCCAACCTGGCATAGTTTCATAAACAGGCGTAACCAGTTCATAACCTTCAGCCGCAAGCGGGGTCACTTTAGAGATAGTGCCATCAGGATTCTGATAACCCACACAAATTTTCACTTCTTTCAGACCATCAAGTACATCTAACTTAGTCAAGCAGAAGCCACTTACACTGTTGATTTGAACTGCACGGCGCATTGCCACAGCATCCAACCAACCTGGACGACGCTTACGACCCGTTGTCGCACCAAACTCATGACCTTTAGTACCTAAATGATCACCAACTTCACATAATAGTTCAGTTGGGAATGGACCTGCACCCACGCGAGTGGTGTAAGCCTTCATGATACCTAAGACATAGTCTAAGTGACGTGGACCAAAACCTGACCCCGTCGCAACACCACCGGCAGTGGTATTTGAAGAGGTTACAAAAGGATAAGTTCCGTGGTCGATGTCGAGTAATGTACCTTGAGCGCCTTCAAACAGGATTGGCTCACCGGCTTTACGCGCAGTATCCAACAGTTCAGTCACGTCAACACACATGCTCTTCAGATAATCGGCCATAGCCAAAGCATCTGCTAGCGTTTGCTCGTAATCAACAGCTTCGACTTGATAGTACTCTGTCAGCATAAAGTTATGGTATTTCATAACTTCTTTCAGCTTTTCAGCAAACAGTTCAGCATTGAACAAGTCGCCTACTCGCAGACCGCGACGGGAGATCTTGTCTTCATACGCAGGTCCGATACCGCGGCCAGTTGTACCAATAGCTTTATTGCCACGTGCTTTTTCACGGGCGATATCTAAGGCGCAATGGAATGGTAGGATCAGCGGACACGCTTCAGAGATCAACAGACGTTCCTCAACAGGAACACCACGATCTTTCAGCATGTTGATCTCTTTCATCAGGGCGTCAGGTGCAAGCACCACACCGTTGCCAATAATGCATTTCACATTATCGCGCAGGATACCCGATGGGATCAGATGAAGAACGGTTTTATCACCATCGATAACCAAGGTATGACCAGCATTGTGGCCGCCTTGATAGCGAACTACATATTTTGCCTGTTCTGTTAGAAGGTCGACAATCTTACCTTTTCCTTCGTCACCCCATTGGGTGCCGAGAACAACTACGTTTTTGCCCATTATTTGCTGCAAGGTTGCGGTTAAAAAAGAATTTTAACAGATCTTAGTAAGCAAGGGCAAGCAGGCTGTTTTTTACGCAAAAATCACCAAGATCACCACTCCTGCCGTGACTAACGCGCCACCAAGTCGCTGGATAACCTGCTGATTTTGATGGGAGAGTTCATTTAAATAACGACGCCACTTGTTCGGAAAGAGTAAGGGGCCGACTCCCTCTAAAAGTAACACAAGTGCTACTGCCAGCATAAAAACTTGAAAAGTCATGCGCACCTCAAACTCAGTCGTTCAATACAAATTGATTGTATATCAGCACACCCCAACAACAGAGTCTCTTATTTAAATGAATTCGCCAGTACCGTAAATTTTAGCCAATAAAAAACCCAGCATAGGCTGGGTTTTTTGATATTCCAAAAACGAATTAACGCTTAGAGAATTGTGGCTTACGACGTGCTTTACGTAGACCCACTTTCTTACGCTCAACTTTACGAGCGTCACGGGTAACGAAACCAGCAGAACGTAGTGATGGACGCAGTGCTTCATCTAATTGCATCAGAGCACGGGTAATACCGTGACGGATTGCGCCTGCTTGGCCAGTGATACCACCGCCTTTAACAGTTACATAGATGTCCAGCTTGTCAGTCATTTCAACTAACTCTAAAGGTTGACGAACAACCATACGAGCAGTTTCACGACCAAAATACTGATCCAAAGGACGTTGATTTACAACGATGTTGCCACTACCTGCTTTAGCGAAAACGCGAGCTGTAGAGGTTTTGCGACGGCCAGTGCCGTAGTACTGAGTTGCAGCCATTTGCTTAATCCCGTTTAGATATCAAGAACTTGAGGTTGTTGTGCAGTGTGGTTATGTTCTGCGCCAGCGTAAACTTTCAGTTTACGGAACATGGCACGGCCCAGAGGACCTTTTGGTAACATACCCTTAACTGCTTTCTCGATGATCATTTCTGGCTTTTGCGCTTGCAGCTTTTCAAAGCTGATTTGCTTAATGCCACCAGGGAAGCCTGAATGCGAGTAGTACGTTTTGCCTTTCGCTTTGTTACCAGTAACAGTCACTTTTTCAGCATTAACAACGATGATGTAATCACCGGTATCAACGTGTGGAGTGTATTCTGGCTTATGCTTACCGCGTAAACGGGTAGCAATTTCAGTAGCGATACGACCTAAAGTTTTGCCGTCTGCATCAACGACGAACCAGTCACGAGTTACGGTTTCTGGTGTAGCAGTAAAAGTCTTCATTATTACAAAAACCCAAAGTTAATTTTCTGTCTCACATGCTGTCTGCATTTGCAAACAACACAAAATTGCCTTTTAGCACCCCTTCGAGCACTGACTTCGGCTTACAACTTCCGCCCAATTGGCGGAGTAACGTGGGCAGGTGGCGGAGTATAGACAAAGCTGAGTTAAAAATCACCTGATATTTTGATAAAAATTATAAAATATCGACCAATCTGGCTTGTCATCCTAAGGATTAACAAGCCAGTGGTGATTTAACACGGGAGTTAAAGCGAAACTCTTGCGCCGCAGGGTTAAGGCAGGTGCTCTGTTTTCAAATAATCGTGTGATTGCATCTCAATAAGACGCGAGCGACAACGTCTAAATTCGAAGTTAAGCAAGCCATCGGCGTAGATATCTTCGAGTGGCACTTGGGCCGATACGATAAGCTTTACATTGCGCTCGTAAAACTCATCGACCATAGCTAAAAATCGTCTGGCGATATCATCACCGGTCAAAAATGCGCCCATTTGCTCAATGCCGCTGACCAGTACAGTATGATAAATCCGCGCCAATTCCATGTAGTCACGCTGACTTCGCGGACCATCACAGAGCGCTCTAAAATCGGCCAACAATACGCCCTGCGCCTGCTGACGAATACTGATACTACGACCTTCGATTTCGATGTCGGCGGTAAGCACCTCTGACTCAGGCGCTAACTGGCTAAAATAACGCATAAGATTGGCATCGGCTTGTGCGTCTAACGGATGATGATAAATCTCCGCTTGCTCAAGGGTACGTAGTCGATAATCGATGCCAGAATCCACATTGAGTACTTCACAATGTTGATTAATTAAGGCTATCGCGGGTAAGAAACGTGCCCGCTGTAAGCCATTTTTATATAAGTCGTCGGGGATGATGTTAGACGTAGCGACCAGCACAACGCCTTCTTTAAATAGCGCTTGAAACAGCGTACCTAACAACATGGCATCGGTAATATCGGAGACAAAGAATTCATCAAAACAGATAACGCGATATTTCGCGGCCATCTTTTTCGCAATCACCAGCAAGGGATCGCGCACGCCTTTCAGCTCATCTAAATCTAAATGTAGCTGATGCATGAAACGATGGAAGTGAGCCCGCAGCTTTTGATCGCCAGGCAAGGCATCAAAAAAAGTATCCATCAGATAGGTTTTACCGCGACCCACACCGCCCCAAAGATACAGGCCTTTAGGTGAAGCAGGCGCCGATTTTAAGCCCAATGCACTAAACAATTTCCCTACGACAGAACTCGGCTCTTCCGCCGCCGTTAAGTCTTCATAGACACGTTGTAATGCTTTGACCGCAATTTCTTGGGCCGGATCATGGGAAAAACCGTCACGGGTAAGATCTTTTTGATAATGCTGCCAAGGGCTTAACTGAGGCACTTTTTAATTCTCTTATGTCCTTTATTAAAACTGCGATGATATTAGCACGGCCAATGTGGCGCAGGATATATTAATGCTGAATACGACTTTTGCCTCAACGCTAAACAGCATACAAGCGGCGAATAAACCTCTATGCTGTAGGTCATTTTAATCGGCAAAATTTGCTGATATCAGGGCTTGAAAAATGAGTATCTTGCCCACAGTTTTCCACTCAGCAACGAGTATGAAACAGCCGATAAAATAGGCTCAAAAAAATTAACATTTGTTAATATGATGAACTTTTTCAATTAGGTGCGTGTCCGAATGGTTACCTAGGCAAATAGCCGGTACCGATACAGATTTGATCTGGCACTCGCACAATAGCTAATGCATTACATCCAGATCGTTCAACCCTTATTTGGAGTTATGAATAGATGAAAACAAAATTATCTGTACTTTCAGCCGCAATGTTAGCCGCGACCCTGACTATGATGCCTGTCGTCTCACAGGCCGCCATTCCACAGACGGTTGAGGGACAATCCATTCCAAGTCTTGCGCCCATGCTTGAGCGTACGACACCTGCTGTTGTGTCCGTAGCCGTTACGGGGACTCATGTTTCAAAACAAAGAGTACCTGATGTTTTCCGTTACTTCTTTGGCCCCAATGCGCCACAGGAGCAAGTGCAGGAACGTCCTTTTAGAGGCTTAGGCTCAGGCGTTATTATTGACGCCGAAAAAGGCTACATAGTCACTAACAACCACGTGATTGACGGTGCTGATGATATTCAAGTTGGTCTACATGACGGTCGTGAAGTAAAGGCCAAACTCATTGGTACTGACTCAGAATCGGATATTGCATTGCTGCAAATTGAGGCAAAAAATCTTGTCGCAATCAAGTCATCAAACTCTGACGACTTGCGTGTTGGTGACTTTGCCGTTGCCATTGGTAACCCCTTCGGTTTAGGGCAAACCGTGACTTCAGGTATTGTCAGTGCTTTAGGCCGTAGCGGTTTAGGCATAGAAATGCTGGAAAACTTTATTCAAACCGATGCCGCGATTAACAGTGGTAACTCGGGTGGTGCACTCGTTAACTTAAACGGGGAATTGATTGGGATTAACACCGCAATCGTAGCGCCGGGGGGTGGTAACGTTGGTATCGGCTTTGCGATCCCAGCCAATATGGTGAAAAACTTGGTCGCGCAAATTGCCGAACACGGTGAAGTACGCCGCGGAGTACTGGGGATTTCGGGACGCGATCTTGATAGCCAACTCGCCCAAGGCTTTGGTTTAGACACCCAGCACGGCGGCTTCGTGAATGAAGTAGCCAAAGACAGTGCCGCCGAGAAAGCCGGTATTAAAGCGGGTGATATCATTATCAGCGTCGATGGCCGTGGTATTAAGTCCTTCCAAGAACTGCGAGCCAAAGTCGCCACTATGGGTGCGGGTGCTAAGGTTGAGTTAGGACTCATCCGTGACGGTGATAAGAAAACCGTTAAGGTGACCTTAGGTGAAGCAAGCCAAACCAGTGAATCTGCGGCTGGCGCCGTGCATCCTATGTTGCAAGGTGCATCCTTAGAAAACTCATCTAAGGGCATTGAAATTACCGATGTCGCCCAAGGTTCACCTGCGGCAATGAGTGGCTTACAAAAAGGAGATGTGATTGTCGGTATTAACCGTACTGCCATTAAAGATCTTAAGGCACTTAAAGCACAGCTAAAAGATCAAGAAGGTGCGGTGGCATTGAAGATCATGCGTGATAAGAGCATGTTGTATTTAGTCCTACGTTAATCGACTAAATAGGCCATTTTTTCTGCCACACATAAGCATAGGGAGCTTAGGTTCCCTATGCTTACATAGATTAAACATGTTAATCTAACTCACCTTTTTCAAGATCCATCCTGCCATGACGATAAAAGACACACTATTATATCTCGGTAAAGCCACCCTTTTCGGTCTTATCATGGCGGCCATGTTTTTATTGGTAACCCGTTATTTCGATAACCAATCCCTCGGTAATAGCCTGCTTCAAACCCGGGCCAACAACACAGTCGAGCTCTCCTTTGCCAAGGCGGTCCGCCGCGCAGCCCCTGCCGTTGTTAACATTTATAGCCTCAGCATAGATCAGAACCGCCCACTTAACTCGGGTTCGCTACAGGGCCTAGGTTCTGGGGTGATAATGAGCAAAGAAGGCTATATTCTTACTAATTATCATGTCATTAAAAAGGCCGATGAAATTGTTGTCGCCCTGCAAGATGGACGCAAATTTACCTCTGAAGTGGTTGGCTTCGATCCAGAAACCGATTTATCGGTACTCAAGATTGAAGGCGATAACTTACCGATAGTCCCCGTTAACCTCGACAGTCCGCCTCAAGTTGGTGATGTCGTACTCGCCATTGGTAATCCCTACAATTTAGGCCAAACCATTACCCAAGGCATCATAAGTGCCACAGGTCGTAACGGCTTAAGTTCTGGTTACTTAGACTTTTTGCAAACCGATGCGGCGATTAATGCCGGTAACTCTGGCGGCGCGCTCATTGACACTAACGGCAGCCTTATCGGTATTAATACCGCAGCATTCCAAGTGGGTGAAGAAGGCGGCGGCCATGGGATTAACTTCGCTATCCCGATTAAATTGGCCCACAGCATTATGGGTAAGTTGATTAAGAATGGCCGCGTGATCCGTGGTGCCTTAGGGATTTCTGGCGAGCCAATTAACCCTGTGGTGGCGCAGATCCTTAATCTACCCGACCTAAAAGGTGTGCTAGTTACAGGTGTCGATCCTAATGGCCCTGCGGCGCGAGCCCTCTTAATGCCAAGGGATGTGATTATTAAATACGATGGTGAAGATGTGCCAGGTGTTGAAATGCTGATGGACCGCATCGCTGAAACCACACCGGGTAAGAAAGTGATGATGACTGTGATACGCCAAGGTAAACAACAGGAGTTACCTGTGATTATCGATGAAAAGGTTGTGGTCGATAACTAGAGTGGCGCCCCTCATTGCGTAGCGCACTAAAACGCAGACAACAAAAAACCAGCTTTTAAGCTGGTTTTTTATTGGGTCGAGATTTTAATCTCTCAGCCCTAACTCAATAACTCGTTACTGAGTACGTACAACCTGCGCGCCTAAACCTTGGAATTTATTCTCAATGTGCTCGTAACCACGGTCTAAGTGATAGATACGATCGACAATCGTCTTGCCATCGGCCACTAAGCCCGCAATCACTAGACTCGCTGACGCACGTAAATCCGTCGCCATCACCTGCGCACCACTTAAGGATTCAATCCCTTGGATAATGCAGGTATTACCTTCAAGCTCCATGGTTGCGCCCATACGAATAAGCTCTGGCACGTGCATAAAGCGGTTTTCGAAGATGGTCTCGGTAATGGTGGCCGTACCTTGCGCTAAGGCATTAAGCACACAGAACTGCGCCTGCATATCCGTTGGGAAACCGGGATAAGGTGCCGTCTTGATATTGACCGCCTTTGGACGCTTACCTTGCATATCAAGCTCAATCCAATCTTCGCCCGTCGTAATCTTAGCGCCCGCATCTTCAAGCTTAGCGATAACTGACTCAAGTGATGCAGGATCGGCTTTTAGGCAACGAATACGGCCACGAGTTACCGCAGCAGCAACCAAGAATGAACCGGTTTCGATACGGTCTGGCATCACGCGGTAATTACAGCCCTGTAAACGCTCAACCCCTTGAATACGCAAGGTTGCACTGCCTACGCCGGTGATTTTTGCGCCCATGGCAATCAAGCAATTGGCCAAATCGATCACTTCAGGTTCGCGCGCCGCGTTTTCAATCACGGTTTCGCCATCGGCCAACGCCGCAGCCATCAGTAAGTTTTCGGTTGCGCCGACACTCACCATGTCCATGAAAATGTGTGCGCCCTTAAGACGACCATCAACACGGGCTTTAATATAGCCTTCTTTCACTTCAATCTTGGCACCCATCATTTCGAGGCCATGTAAGTGTAAGTTCACCGGTCTTGCGCCAATGGCGCAGCCGCCTGGCAATGACACGTCTGCGGTACCATAACGCGCCAATAACGGCCCTAAGATCAAGATAGACGCGCGCATGGTTTTCACGAGATCGTAGGGAGCGCAAAACTCATTCAGATTAGTGGTTGAAATGCGGATCTGTCCGTCGCCAAGCTCAGTCACTTCAGCACCGAGGCAGCGTAATAATTTACAGCTAGTAGTCACATCGCGAAGATTCGGCACGTTAGAAACCACAAAATCGGTTTCGGCCAATACGCCTGCCATCAGAATAGGCAGAGCCGCATTTTTAGCACCTGAAATGATCACATCACCGGCAAGCGGGGGGCTTGCCTGAATTGTTAGTTTATCCACTTTTCCTCACTAGCTAGGCATGTTGAAAACTTTTTCGCGTTTCCATTGAGTCGGCGTGAAAGTTTTGATCGTTAATGCATGTAATTCACCGCTGGCAATGTGTGCTGTCAACGGTGCATAAATGGCTTGTTGCTGTTTGACTCGGCTCATACCATCGAAGCATTCGCCTACGGCGATCACTTTATAATGGCTACCATCCGAGCTAGCGTGAACTTCTTCAAGCCCTAACGCATCACGTAAAATCTGTTCGATTAAGCTGCATTCCATGAAATCTATTACCCTATTCTCAATGCGCTTCTTCGGTAAAGAAGGCATGTAAATCATATAAATCGATGAGTTTTTTAAGTTGTGGTGAGGCAGAACTCAATTCAAGTTGGCTGCCATGTTCACGCACTAACGCCAGCAAAAATGCCATGCCAGCGCTATCACTGTATTCGAGCCCAGATAAAGACAATATCTGAGTAGACTCGCCCAGCAGTTGTTGCCGCTGTGGCCAAAGAGTAATGACATCGGCTTGGGTTATGCGCCCTTTGATATGACAAACTGTGCCCTGTTGCACAAATTCAATCACGACTGCGACTTCCCTGATTTAGCCTTGATGGTCACTTTTTCTTTGGTACGATCTTCGAGCATCTTAATCACAGGATCAATACCCTGCTGGCGAATCAGATTCGAGATTTCAGACTGCTTAGAAGACAGTAAGCTCACACCTTCGGCAACTAAGTCGAATGCCTTCCATGAGTCATCTTTCAAACGGCGTGCCTTAAACAGCAGTTTGATTGGCGGACGGCCGGCTTCGATGATCTGCACGTTCACATCCACCATTTTCTCTTTGCTGAAATCAACCCCAGGTGAAAATTCCACTTTTTGATTGGTATATTCAGTAAAAGCTTGGGCATAAGTCGACACTAAATAACCTTCAAAGGCATCGACGAAACGATTACGCTGATCTTCGGTTGAATCCTTAAGATATTGGCCTAAGACTTTGTAAGATGCGTATTTATAATCGACATAAGGCATTAGTTCTTCACGAACGATCACCTTTAAATGATCTGAGTCAGCATCGATTAACGCTTTATCTTTATGAAAACGATCGAAGGTTTTATTAGCAACGGCTTTCACCATGGCATACGGGTCCATAGTGTCGACCACCACATCGGCGGCAACAGCGCTCGTTGCCCCTAAAACCATCACTAACGGCAGTAAAAAACGAGATAAGTTTTTAAACATAGCGGTAACCCCTATTTATCCTTCGAACCCATACTATATAAGAACTGACCAATCAGTTCCTCCAACACTAATGCTGAACGCGTGTCATCAATCTTATCGCCATCTTTAAGCATACTGACATCATCGTCGACAAAACCCGGTGTTAACCCTAAGAATTGCTCGCCCAATAAACCCGAAGTCAAAATTGCTAAACTACTGGTTTCTGGGAATTTATCGTAACGCTTATCCATCACTAAGGTGACCACAGCCACTAACTTAACGGGATCTAAATCAATGCCACTGACGCGGCCAACCACAACACCGCCGACCTTAACGGGCGAACGTACCTTCAAGCCACCAATATTGGTGAAATTGGCTTTTATGGTATAAGTGCTATCGCTGCTTTTAACTTCAATATTGGCGACGTTAAAGACCAAGACCAAAAAAGCGGCCAATCCCGTTAAAAGAAACACACCCACTAATAATTCAATTTTTCGTGTCAACATGTTCAGCTACCACTCTGTTAATCCATCTTACCTGTGTCGAAATCCGCAGTGTTCCGTTAGCGGCCAAACATCAGGGCTGTCAGTAAAAAATCTAATGCCAATACAGCGAGGCTCGACTGAACCACTGTCTGAGTCGTTGCACGGCTGATGCCTTCCGGATTTGGGATCACTTGATAACCGCGATACAACGCAATCCAAGTCACCACTACGGCAAACACACCACTCTTGATCAAGCAGTTAACTATGTCCTGACGCCATTCGACCGACGCCTGCAGAATCGACCAAAACGCCCCGCTGTCGATTCCCTTCCATTCCACGCCGACTATGTGACCACCGTAAATACCCACAGCGGTAAACATTAACGCCAGCAATGGCATACTGATCACCCCAGCCCAAAAGCGCGGTGCAATAATCTGCCTTAATGGGTCGATAGCCATCATCTCTAAACTCGATAGCTGCTCAGTACTTTTCATTAAACCAATTTCAGCGGTTAAGGCTGAACCCGCACGTCCCGCAAACAAAAGTGCGGTAACCACGGGCCCTAACTCACGCAGTAAACTGAGCGCCACCATAGGGCCTAAGCTTTCTTCGGTGCCAAAACCAACTAAGATGTTGTAGCCTTGCAGCGCCAACACCATACCGATAAAAAGCCCTGAGACTAAAATAATCACCATAGATTGCACGCCGACCACATAAATCTGGCGTACTAATAATGGAAAGCCTTTGCGCACCCGTGGCCAGCGAAAAATCGCCCCCCACAACATGAGCCCTGCGCGGCCAAAACCGAGCACTAACTCAATCGCGCTACGGCCCAAGTCGGCAATACTGTCTATTAACTTCACTTGCCAACTCCTTTTGCCATTAATTCTTGTTGGTAATCATTCGCCGGATAATGGAATGGTACAGGGCCATCCGGTGCGCCTTGAATAAACTGTTTTAGCTGTGGATTGTCGGCGTACTTCAATTCCTCTGGTGTGCCGTGGGCGATAACTTTTTTGTCGGCCACCACATAGACATAATCGGCAATACCGAGGACTTCATCCACATCGTGGGACACCACAATAGAGGTCAGATTCAGCGCATCGGATAACTCACGGATCAGCTTCACTAACACGCCCATAGAGATAGGATCTTGGCCGGCAAAAGGTTCATCGTACATCACCATTTCAGGCTCAAGCGCGATGGCTCTAGCCAATGCCGCGCGGCGTTGCATACCACCGGATAACTCACTTGGCATCATCTGGGCGGCACCACGTAAACCTACGGCTTCGAGCTTCATCAGCACGATAGTGCGAATAATGTCTTCTGGCAGACCAGAATGTTCGCGCAGCGCAAACGCCACGTTATCGAACACATTGATGTCAGTAAACAGCGCACCGCTTTGAAACAACATGCTCATCCGCTTACGCAGACTAAATAATTCATTGCGACTCACACCATGGATATCGTGGCCATCAAATAGCACTTGTCCGTGGTCAGGCGTTAATTGGCCGCCGATCAACTTTAACAGGGTCGTTTTGCCTATGCCGCTCGGCCCCATGATCGCCGTCACTTTGCCCCTTGGAATGGACAGGCTAATATCTTCATATATCACACGCTGACCGCGGCTAAAACCCAAATTACGGATCTCAACCAACGGCGTTTGTTCTTGAGTCATGCTTGATTCCGACATTTGCAAAAGAGGTGATCCTAGTATTCCTAGACTGACCAATCGAAGAGCCGCAAATTGTACGTAATTGCGCTTTAACCTACAACCGAATCGACACTATCGCCCTGCGATACTTTCAATTTGCCTCATTTACAGCGAAAATGCGCCCTAAGTTTTCACTCTGCACAGGTAAAATGTTACTTAATGTTTTCAACCTAGTTGCAGAATTGGCGATATTGGCTAATTCGTTCGCACTTAGCTCGCTCTTCGTCCAATTTTAGGTGCAATGAGTCGATATACGAGTGTGAAATAGAGGCATCCCGTGCGGTAATACCCGCCGCGATACGGGATAAATGCATTGAAATAAACGACAAAGACGATGATATTGCTCAAGACCTTCGGCCGCGAAACAGGTTATTGTGCATGAATAGCTACCGCAGCTGAACTTGACGAGTCGGATCAATCGCTCTAGCCTGCCGCAATTGTTTTGTTGCTTTAGGGAATTCACCACAACAAGACATAAGCTAAATCGTCTGAAAACAAACTAAAACTTGGCAGAAAGCCTATTACATATCATCTTTATCGCGTACCAAATTGTGCTATTCCAATCCCATCAATGGGGCGACAAAGACAATGCAAAAAGAGAGATAGACATGGTAGACAAATCACAACTGCGCCAATGGGGCTGTAAAGTTATCGACATTGAAAAGTCAGCCCTAGACAATCTTTATCAATATGTTGATTCGGCTGAATTTGCAGAAGCTTGCGAGTTGATCCTTAACTGCACAGGCAAAGTGATTGTCATGGGAATGGGCAAGTCGGGCCATATCGGCAATAAGATTTCTGCCACCCTCGCCAGCACAGGAACGCCCGCATTTTTTGTGCATCCGGGTGAAGCCAGCCACGGCGATCTCGGTGTATTAGCCGATAACGATGTGATTTTAGCGATTTCTAATTCTGGTGAGTCGAGCGAAATCCTCACCTTAATGCCCGTCATCCAACGTATGGGCGTGCCAGTTATCGCGGTAACAGGTAAACCCGAATCGAACATGGCGCGCTTATCTAAAGTACATTTATGTATTGAAGTCCCAGAAGAAGCTTGCCCACTTGGACTCGCGCCAACATCAAGCACTACCGCGACCTTAGTGATGGGCGATGCCATTGCCATTGCGCTACTGCAGGCAAAAGGCTTTACCCGTGATGACTTTGCTATGTCCCATCCTGGCGGTGCTTTAGGGCGTAAGTTATTGTTAAAAGTCTGCGATGTCATGCATAGCGGTGATGACTTACCGCTCGTTAACCACGATATTTGCATCACAGAAGCCCTGTACGAAATTTCCAAAAAAGGCTTAGGCATGACGGCGATTATCGATGATCAGCGCAAGCTGGTTGGTATCTTCACCGATGGTGATTTACGCCGCGTTATCGATGCCGAAGTGAATCTACGTACTACGCCCATCGCCGATGTGATGACCCGTAACTGCGTGACCATCACAGACGGTGTGTTGGCGGCCCAAGCGCTGCAAGTGATGGACTCAAAAAACATCAACGGATTAATTGTTATCGATAAAGACCGCCATCCAATCGGCGCTCTTAACATGCTAGACATGGTTAAAGCAGGAGTCATTTAATGCCACAGCAAGGATTTTACGGCCCAATCAGTGATGATGTGTGGCAACGCGCGCAAAAGATTAAACTGTTGATCTGTGACGTCGACGGGGTGTTTTCCGATGGTCGTATTTACCTAAGCAATAGCGGCGAAGAGCTAAAAGCCTTCCACACTCGCGACGGCTATGGCGTGCGCTCGATACTCACCAGCGGTTTTAATCTTGCGGTGATCACTGGACGTCAATCCAAAATCGTTGAAAACCGTATGACGGCGCTTGGCGTAACTCATATCTACCAAGGCGTAGACAATAAGTTCGAGCCCTATGAAGCATTGCTCGCACTCTATGGTGTTACCCCAGAAGAAGTGGCTTATATCGGTGATGATATTGTCGATCTGCCAGTAATGAATGTCGTCGGTTTAGCAGTCAGCGTAGCCGATGGTCATCCCTATGTTCGTCAGCACGCCCACTTTGTGACTACGCTCAATGGCGGCCACGGTGCCTTGCGTGAACTCACAGATCTATTGCTACTCAGTCAAAATAAATTCACTTCGGCCCATGGAATGAGTATATGAGTCGTGTGACACTCGCGATTATCGCTTTTTTTGGAACGGCATTAGTGCTTTATTGGCAAGTGCAGAACAAACACAGCGGTGATACCGATAACAGAGTAAAAGATCAAAATACCCCAGATTTCATCGTTGAAGATCTGCGCAGTGTTGAGTTCAACGAACAAGGGCTAGTCAATAGCCGTGTGACGGCGAAACACATGGAACATTATGATTCAACGAATCAAACTTACTTTACTCAACCTGTTTATCTTGTTTATCCAGACCAAGGTAAAGCACAATGGCAACTCAGAGCAGATCAGGGCAAGCTAAACAAGGAAACGGGCAAGGTTGTATTAGAAAACAATGTTATTATTGATGCCATTAGCCCAGAAGAACCGATCCAGACCTTGTCCACCAGTTATCTGGAACTCGATCTCAATACGATGATAATGACCTCTGACCGCACCATTTACGTCACAGGGAAAGATTTTAATATTCAAGGCCAAGGCCTTTATGCCGACCTCAACGCGCAAGAAGTGCAATTGACCAGTCAGGTAGTAGGAACATATGAAGCAAAATAACGTATTACTTGCCAGCCTAATGCTAATAATGAGCATGAGCGCCTTTGCTAAAGTCGACGACCTGAAACAGGAAGTCAAAATCAAGGCTGTGAGCCAAACGGCAGATATCAAGAACAACCAGATCATCTTCTTTGGTCCGGTTGAAGTCACCCAAGGTTCGATTAAAATCCATGCAGATCAACTGCGTGCATTTTCTGCCGAAGGTGAAAATAGCAAAATTTTAGTGGCCACAGGTAACCCTGCGACGTACAGCCAAGTGTTAGACGATGGCCGTCCAGCCTCAGCGAGCGCGAAAGAAATTCGTTACGATATGGCGAGCCGCACCCTGACACTTAAAGGTTTAGCCTCGTTAGATCAAGCGGGCAGCCAAGTGACGGGTAATTTGATCCGCTACAACATCATCCAGCAAAAATTGATTGCCGAGAGTACCGGCAGTGGCGACGATCGCGTGATCACGATTATTCAGCCAGAAAGCTATCAAGATGATGCCAAACCAGACGCGCCAGCAGATAAACCTGTGAAAAAGCAGGACTCTAAATGACCCAAATCACCCTAAGAGCACAAAATCTGGCGAAGAGTTACAAGAGTCGCCAAGTGGTTAAAGACGTCAGTCTGACGGTCAAAACCGGTCAAGTCGTTGGCCTACTCGGCCCGAACGGCGCGGGTAAAACCACCACCTTTTACATGGTCGTCGGTCTGGTTAAAAGCGATAAAGGCCACATCTTTATCGACGATGATGATTTAACCGCAGATCCTATGCACCTGCGCGCCCGCAAAGGCATAGGTTACTTGCCACAGGAAGCCAGTATCTTCCGTAAACTGACCGTCCATGACAACATCATGGCCGTGCTGCAAACGCGCAAAGAATTAAAAAAAGAGCAAAGGGAAGAAGAGCTAGAGCATCTGCTTGAAGAGTTCCACATCACCCATATCCGTGACAGCCAAGGCATGTCATTGTCGGGGGGTGAACGTCGCCGTGTCGAAATTGCGCGGGCGTTAGCAGCAAATCCTAAGTTCATTTTGCTCGATGAACCCTTTGCTGGTGTCGATCCGATTTCAGTTATCGACATTAAAAAGATTATCGAACAGCTCAAAAGTCGTGGCCTTGGCGTGTTGATCACAGACCACAATGTCCGTGAGACATTAGATGTGTGTGAACATGCCTATATCGTGAGTCACGGAAACTTGATTGCCGAAGGAACACCCGCAGAGATCTTAGACAATCAGCAAGTTAGGGCTGTGTACTTAGGTGAACAATTCAGGCTATAGTTAATCAAGCGGAGCCAATGCAGGCAATTTATGCCACCATTGGACTCCACTCAAGATGATAACAAGCGACCTCATCCAACAATAATAACGTAGGGATCAGCGGTAACATGAAAGCGTCACTCCAGCTCAAACTGGGTCAACAGTTAACCATGACGCCACAATTACAACAGGCCATCCGTCTGTTGCAACTGTCGTCATTAGAACTGCAGCAAGAGATCCAGCAAGCCTTAGATTCTAATCCCCTTCTCGAGCTGGAAGAGGATCAATTCGACGCCACTAAAGACCCTGTAAACCAAACGCTATCCGATACGGATTTCAGTGAATCTAGCACCCTGCCGCCAGAAAAAGACAGCTCCACCATAGACACGGCAGAGTCCTTAACCAAAGAATCCATGCCCGACGAACTGCCCATGGACACCACGTGGGATGAAGTGTTCACCGCCTCCCCTAATTCTGGCCCCGGCGGCAGTCGTGAAGATGATATGCCCTTCCAAGGTGAGACCAGTGAAGGCTTGTATGAACACTTAGAATGGCAAAAAAACCTCACACCGTTTTCTGAAACCGATTTAGCCATTGCCACCGCTATTATTGATGCCATCGACGATCAAGGCTATCTCACCCAAAGCACTGACGAAATCCTCGAAGCCATGGGCAATTCTGAGGTTGAGCTCGACGAAGTCGAAGCCGTACTAAAGCGCATTCAACATTTTGATCCCATTGGTGTTGCCGCCCGCGATTTAAGCGAGTGCCTGTTGATCCAACTGTCGCATTTTGCCGCTGACACGCCCAACCTAGAAAACGCCCGCATGCTGATCAAAGATCATTTAGATCTGATCGCCGCCCGCGATTTTAGATTGTTGATGCGTAAGACTAAATTAAAAGAGGATGAATTAAGAGACGGCATCGCGCTTATCCAAACTCTCAATCCCCGCCCAGGTTTATTGATTACGCCCAACGATGACGAATACGTCATCCCAGATGTGTCAGTGTCGAAGAAAAATGGCCGCTGGGTGGTTGAGCTGAATCCTGACTGCATGCCAAAAATCAATGTAAACCAACATTATGCCTCGATGGCGCGCAGCACTAAAAGCCAAGCCGATAGCCAATTTATTCGTGGTCATCTGCAAGAGGCTAAATGGTTTATCAAGAGTTTAGAGAGCCGTAATGATACCCTGTTGAAGGTGGCGAACTGTATCGTCCAATATCAGCAAGGTTTCTTTGAATACGGTGAAGAAGCCATGAAACCTATGGTGCTTAACGATATTGCCGAAGCGGTAGAAATGCATGAGTCGACCATCTCAAGGGTGACGACACAGAAATACATGCATACCCCTAAGGGACTTTTTGAACTAAAATACTTCTTCTCTAGCCACGTCGGTACTGACGATGGTGGGGAGTGCTCATCCACAGCAATCAGAGCCTTCATTAAGAAACTGGTTGCAGCGGAAAACCAGAAAAAACCATTAAGCGACAGTAAGATGGCACAGCTTCTGGCAGAACAAGGGATCAACGTAGCCCGCAGAACCATTGCGAAGTACCGAGAGGCTATGCTCATTCCGCCTTCTAATCAGCGTAAAAGTTTATAACCTACAGTGGATATCGGAGGACGTTTCTATGCAAATAAACCTGAGTGGACACCATGTCGAAATTACCGAATCGTTACGCGCATATGTAGAAGAAAAGTTTTCAAAACTTGAACGCCATTTCGAACAGATCAATAATGTGCACGTTGTGCTCAATGTCGAGAAAATGCAACAGATTGCCGAAGCGAGAATAAATCTTATCGGTGGTGAAGTTTTTGCTACTTCAGAGCATGCTGACATGTATGCCGCTATAGACGCCCTGATTGACAAGCTTGATCGTCAGGTTATTAAACACAAAGAGAAGTTAACAAAACACTAATAATGGAACTTTGTACCATACTGCGGCCGGAGTGCACTACCTGCGCCACTCCGGGCAGCAAGAAAAAGGTACTGGAACTCATCAGCGACTTAGTCGCTGCCCAGTACCCGACCCTCTCATCTCAAGAGATATTCGAAAGCCTAGTGGCGCGCGAAAAGATGGGGAGCACAGGTATAGGTAACGGCATCGCCATTCCACATGGTCGACTAGCCGATATAGATCAGCCCATTGCCATACTCATTAAGTGTGAAGAGCCGATAGCATTCGATGCTATCGATAAGCAACCTGTTGATATTTTATTTGCACTACTGGTGCCTGCAGACCAATGTCAGCAGCACTTAAGTACCTTGTCTTGCATGGCCGAAAAGCTGAGCGACAAGCAAATATTAAAGCAATTACGCAAGACGCATGATGAAACGGAACTCTATCAGGTAATCACTGGATGAAACTGGTCATAGTGTCGGGCCGCTCAGGCTCAGGCAAATCTGTCGCCCTAAGGGTACTCGAAGATCTCGGCTATTATTGTGTCGATAACCTTCCCTTGCCCTTAATCGGCACTTTGCTTGAGCAACTCAAAGGCAGTAACGATCTCGTCGCCATCAGTGTCGACGTGCGTAACATGCCTGAGCAGGATAAAGTCTTAGTGAAGCAACTCGCGAGCCTGCCTCCTGATACTGAGTTAACCAGCTTCTTCCTCAATTCCAGCGATAAAATTCTGCTTAAGCGTTACAGCGAGACCCGCCGTTTGCATCCTTTGTCGAAGAGCCAAGTCTCTTTGCAAGAAGCGATAAAGCTGGAAGGGAAACTGCTCGAGCCTATGTCAAAACTGGTCGATCACTACATAGATACGTCAAATTTGAATATCTATGATTTAAGCGATCAAGTGAGACAAATTCTGCTCGGCAGCGTCGATAAAGAGTTAGTGATTAACTTCGAGTCCTTTGGCTTTAAGCACGGTATGCCAACCGAAGCCGACTTTATGTTCGATGTGCGCTTCCTGCCTAACCCACACTGGGAACTGGCGCTGCGTCCATTGACAGGCTTAGATGAGCCCGTGGCTGAGTTCTTAAATCGTCAACCACTCGTGAATAAGTTCATCTGGCAAATCGAAAATTTACTGGAAACTTGGCTGCCACATCTCGAGCGCAACAATCGCAGTTATTTAACTGTGGCGATTGGCTGCACGGGTGGGCAACACAGATCGGTTTACGTCGCAGAGCAATTGGCTAAACGCTTTAGTAACGGTAAACATAAAGTTTATGCCCGCCATCGAGAGCTGAATAATGCCAAAGCTTGAACGTCAGATCACCATCTGTAACAAACTGGGATTACATGCCCGTGCCGCCACTAAGTTGGTGGTACTGGCATCCGAGTTTGATGCGACCATCACCTTGATACAAGGCGATAAACAGGCATCCGCCGCCAGCGTACTCGGCTTATTGATGCTTGAGACTGGCATGGGTAAAACCATTAAACTTATCGCCGAAGGCCCAGATGCTGAGCCAGCTCTGGATGCCATTTGTGCCTTAATCGACGCTAAGTTTGACGAAGCCTGTTAGTTTGATTTCATACTCAGCGTTCCACACAGGCACTCAGATTAGTACACCTCACACTTAGCACTGCTTATTTGTGCAGTTCACATCTCGTTTCAAAAGCTTGGCGACACATTTGTCGCTCGACGACACGAACCATAGGCGATTACACTAGCGAGCATTACCGCTGACTCATCTTAGTTTTAGCCGCCTTAATCTATGCGTAAAACGCATGACCTATGCCAGAGCGCTCTATCTGTGACTGAAGCATAGTTATCGCGAAGTCACCGCTAAGTCTCAGCCCTGCGCCAAGCAGCGCACTCTCGAACCAATTTGCCGCACAGTGGCGGACAACTATGGAGGACAAATGCCCGTAGATAATTCAGAAAACGATCACACCGGACATAGTCTCGACCAGTTAAACCAAGCGCTTAGCAGTGGCATGTTTGTGCACGTGCGTAACATGCTGCAAAAAATGGCCGCCTCAGATATCGCGCTGATCTTAGAATCCTCACCACCCAGCGCCAGACAAGTGCTGTGGCAGCTTATCGATCAGGAACAAATAGGCGACATACTCGACGAGTTAAGCGAAGAACTCAAAGATCCGCTGATCCGCAGCATGAGTCCTGAGCGAGTTGCGAAAGCGACGGCGAGCATGGACACCGATGATCTGGCCTATATTCTGCGTAGTCTTCCCGATGCCGTTTACAAGCAAGTGCTGCAGTCGATGACAGAACAAAACCGCCAGCGGGTAGAACAGGCCTTATCCTATCCCGATGAGACCGCCGGCAGCTTGATGAACACAGATACCGTCACCTTAAGACCCGATGTAAATATCGATGTGGTGCTGCGCTATCTTCGCCAAAGGGGCAACCTGCCAGACACCACAGATACCTTATATGTCGTCGATAAACAGGACAAAGTGCTCGGCGGTGTCAGGCTGGCAGATCTACTGACTTGCGCGCCAAGCACCACAATTCGCAACATCATGGACCCCGATATCCAAAGTATTCCTGTGAGCATGTCCGACAGTGAAGTGGCGCAGAAATTCGAACGCAATGACTGGGTATCAGCTCCCGTTGTTGATAGCGATGGCAAGCTGCTAGGACGAATAACAATCGATGACGTGGTCGATGTTATCCGCGAAGATGCCGAACATTCCATGATGGGGATGGCGGGGATGGACGATGACGAGGATACTTTTGGCCCAGTGCTAAAAAGTACCCTACGTCGCTCACTCTGGCTCACGATTAACTTGTTCGCGGCACTGCTCGCCTCCTCAGTTAGTAATATGTTTGAAGGCACTATCGAGCAATTTGCCACAATAGCCATCTTGATGACAATTGTCCCTAGCATGGGCGGTGTGGCTGGTAATCAAACCTTAGCGCTCGTGATCCGCGGTATTGCCTTAGGCCACATAGGCCAAAGCAACGCCCGTTGGCTTATTGGTAAAGAATTATCGATTGGCTTTCTCAATGGCTTAATGTGGTCGATTTTAGTCTTTA
This sequence comes from Shewanella sp. SACH, assembly GCF_001887095.2. Classification (NCBI taxonomy): domain Bacteria; kingdom Pseudomonadati; phylum Pseudomonadota; class Gammaproteobacteria; order Alteromonadales; family Shewanellaceae; genus Shewanella; species Shewanella sp. SACH. The sequence continues at coordinate 254,095 of NZ_MPDG02000002.1, read as the reverse complement.
TTGCCGTGTTGCTGTGGAAGGATGATATGGCTCTCGCAGGATTAATTGGCAGCGCCATGCTGATCAACATGACAGTTGCTGGGCTTGCAGGTGCGAGTATTCCATTGATTTTAAAACGCCTTAAAATCGATCCCGCCCTCGCTGGCGGCATGGTGCTCACCACTGTCACTGACGTAGTTGGTCTATTCGCCTTCCTCGGATTAGCGACGCTCTATCTGATGCACTAACGCACTAGTGCTTTAACGCTTTAACAGTTTGAGTTTATAACAAAAACGGCACCGAAAGGGTGCCGTTTTTATCTCGCAAAAAAGCTAAACAAGGCTATTTTGCCGGTGGTTGAAAACCATAACTGCTCAGAATCGCTTGACCTTTTGCCGATAGAATAAACTCAGCTAACGGCGTTGCGGCAGCATTGGCGCCCTGCAAAACCAGCAAACCATAGTCGGCCCCCACGGCGAGTTCCTGCGGTAAGTCGATGATTTGGAGACTCGGCACTTCTTGTTTAGCCAGCACAGCATTGGTGCAATAGGTTAAAAAGATATCTGCTTGCTTGTTTTCCATCACCCAGCCATAAGGATTGCGATCTTTAGGTGGTTTAGCACTCTCAGGGCCGCCAGTCAGTTGCAATGCCTTGGTCTCTAACGCGGCTTTCGCATTGGGTTTTACCGCTTCGGCCTTAGCAAAAACGGCCCAGGCATAATCACCCGCCGGATCGGCTTTCGGGGTTGAGGTGCCAAGTTTGACCTTAGGATCTAACATGGTATCGAGTAGCGTTGCGCTCGTCACCTGAACATTATCCTGGGCAACCGCGCAGAGTTGATTACGGGCAAACATTTGCACCGCTTTCCCCTGACCCGCATCCACTAACGCCTGCGGATGTTTCATATTCGCCGAGGCAAAAATATCGACTTTTTCATCCTCTTGAATGCGTTTTAACAGTAAACCAGATGGCGCATATTGTGCCGCAACACTCGTGTGCGACTCGGCTTGATAAGCGGCAATAATATCCTTCATCGCAGTCTTTAAACTGCCTGCGGCGCGCAATTCTATCGGCGCCGCTCCTGTGGTCACTTCGGCTTTCATCGGCATTCCTTGTACAGCAGCCACCATGATGACAGGGCTTAAACTCAAGGCAACTAACACGTGTTTGCTTATCATAGTCATATTCTCCTCTGGGCGCTAAAAGTCATTCTTGTGACTTATCCCCATACAGAACGTGAAATCGGTAAAGGGATCAAGCTGAACTCATCCCAAGGCAAACCGCTGTGATGTGATTGTGGTGCAGATCACCCAAAACACAGGTTAGAGAGGACAAATTGTCTAGCTTAAATCTGCGAGGCACTTATCGCTAAATATACCTATCACAGAAACAAAAAAGTCGCCCTCAGGCGACTTTTGTAAAACTAGAATGCTTAATGTCTATTGACCAGTCGGCGTTAATACAATCTCAACGCGGCGGTTTTGGGCGCGGCCATTGGCATTAGCATTTGATGCGATAGGACTCGCTTCACCCATGCCTTTTGATTTTACACGGGCAGAGGCTACGCCTTTGCTCATCAAGTAATTACCCACTTCACCCGCACGCACTTGTGACAGACGTAAGTTGTAAGAGTCTGAGCCACTGCTATCGGTATAACCTAAAACGTTAAGCTGTGTTTTGCTGTATTCCTTGGCCACAACCGCCACTGAGTTCAGCACGCGTTTAGCGCCGTCGCTTAACTCGGTTTGATCTACGCCGAAGGTGACTTCATTAGGCATGTTCAAAATGATGTTATCGCCGCTACGGGTCACACTCACGCCCGTTGAGGCGAGTTGTTGGCGTAATTTGGTCTCTTGCACATCCATGTAATAACCAATACCACCACCGACTGCAGCGCCCGATGCTGCACCAATTAAGGCACCTTTACCGCGGTCGCTTTTGCTCGAAGAGACTACGCCAATGGCAGCCCCTGCGACGGCACCAATCAATGCACCACTGGTCGCTTTAGCGGTTTGTTGTTCGTTTGAATAGGGATTGATTGTTGTACAACCCGATGCAACTAGCGCGGTCGTCAATACCACTATGGCTAACAGGGATGGTTTAGATTGCACTGCCTGAAAACACTTCATCATTTATAACCTCTTTATATGATTGATGACTGTGAATACCGCTCAAAGGGCAAGAAATATCACTTCACACTAAGTAATACGAATGACCTAGGGATTGCCACAAGGCAGGCAGTATATAAGCTATTGCGCTCGAGACAATCCTTTATCCATATTCAATTCTGCTAATCCAGATTTTAGTCAGCAAAGATACAGATTTCGGGCTTCAATCTTGGCTTAGACCGCCCAGCTCTATATCAAGCCGATGGCACCGAAATAGTGCGTCTTGCACCTTTTTTGGCAGCACTAAAAATCACGCCGTTTTAATCGAACAAGCAAACTAATGATTTTAAACATTAAAATTAAAATTAGAATATTGGCACGAATTTTACATACTACTAAGTGAGTAGACAGTCAGACGCGGTATAAATCGCCGAAAACTCAAGTCGACTTCAACAGGATTAATCCAAATTAAATGGACCTATCGAGACAGAAAATAAACTCGAGAATTTAGGGTCATGAAGGAGGAAGTATGAAAACAGTCATGAACTTTATCGCACTATGTCGCCACGAATGGATTTGTCTGCGCCACCTAGGTCTGAGCCAGTGGGATTTAGAACAGCGTCAATATCATCAATAAAAGGCAACGCAAACGGTCATATTTTAGTTAGAAAGCAGTAAAAGAGGGAACGCTCATGGGAATCGCAGAAAATAGTCTCAAGCTACATGTTATCACCGAGGTTAAAGTGCAAGGTCGCTTACTGTCGGATGTTGCACGTCAATACGGTTTATCTGCCAAGGCAGTTTACCAATGGGTGCGGGAAAGCGATCTGCAACCCCAGCAAAGAGAATGCGCATTAATGAGCGAGATTGCCCAACTGCAGAAAAGAATTAAACAGCTCAATAACGAGCTACGCACTATAGGTTAAGTGCTGCATGGCAATTGAGTGCCTGTACAACAAGTTAAACGTGCCCGAATAGACAAGGCCGGACGAGATTGCATATCGCCCTGCTGATAACGCTAACGATGTAAAAGATGTGCTAACAACAATAATAACAGCGCCATTTTTAGTCCGGCCTTGTCGTCCAAATTGTTAAGCGAGAAAAGTTAAGAAAGTTAAGAAAGTTAAGAAAGTTAACCAGTTTAGGCAGAGTCGGATGGGTATCTATTATAGCTCCCCAACGACCTAAGATATGAATTGTGCAAATAACAATAATAAGTGTGCTGTTTACGACTATCTGACTCTGTCACTTTATTGATGAACCCAGCGAAGATTGGGAAATAGTATTAAAACCGACAAACGAAACGAACAGAGACAATGCAAAAGTTTCGGCAAGACTGGGGAGGGAGTTATCTCCCCCAAGATCAAATATGTGAACTGTGCTCCCCCAAGTCATGAACATATTTCTCTCTCTGGTCTTGTCATTTTATTCACAGGATCAATGATGATCCAGCGCTATAACAAGTGTGGCGCGCCAAGGAAGGCTGTGATTTAGTGTGCTGTTTCATAGATTGACTGAAGAGTTACCAAGGTTTCGGCAAGGATTGAGGGAGTTGTCTTCCCCAAAGATTAAATATGTGAATTGTGCTCCCCCAAGTCATGAACATATTTCTCTCTCAGCTCTTGTCCTTTTATTACACAGTTTGATGATTGCTAGCTTGTTTATAGCAACAAGGATGGACCTAGCTCCAACCGGAGATTAAGCCATGGATTGGCTAACGCCAAAAATTAAATAACAATAATAAAATAAGCAATAAAATCAACAACAGAAATAATAGTGACACTTAATTTTTAGCATAAAAAAGACGCTACTTTGAGCGTCTTTTTTATGGGCGAAAAACGACTGACAATTAATAGTCTTCTTCGTTTGCCTCTTGGATCCTTTGCTTACGCTCTTGCGCCTCTTCAAAGGCCGCTTGAATTTCCTCTAACACGGCACTGACATCGGCTTCGACCAGCACTTCGGTAAACTCACCGGTTAATGGCGTTTCAGGTTTTAACTCACCCGCTTCAAACAGAGCCCAAATCTCTTTGGCATATTGCGTTTTTAACAGCTCAGGAGCATACAAGCCATAGTATTGGGTCATGTTATTCACATCACGCGCTAACATCCATTTGGCATGGTTATTCGCCGCGGCATCGACCGCCTGAGGCAAGTCGATAATCACTGGCCCTTCACTATCGACTAACACGTTAAACTCAGACAAGTCACCGTGCACTAAACCTGCACAGAGCATACGTTTGACATAGGTCATCACCAACGCATGATCGTTCAGGGCTTTTTCTGCCGACATACTCACATCGTTTAATCTCGGAGCGACATTGCCCTCGGCATCCGTCACTAACTCCATCAGCAACACGCCATCAAAACAGCCATAGGGCGTTGGCACGCGCACACCCGCATTCGCTAAACGATAAAGCGCTTCAACCTCGGCATTTTGCCAAGCTTCTTCCTGCTGATCGCGACCAAATTTAGAGCCTTTCTCCATCGCACGTGCACGACGGCTGTTGCGGACTTTTCGGCCTTCTTGATACAACACAGCTTGCTTAAAACTGCGCTTGTCCGCTTCTTTATAGACTTTGGCACAGCGGATATCATCACCACTGCGTACAACGTACACAGTAGCTTCTTTACCGCTCATTAACTGGCTAATGACCTCATCGACCAGTCCTTCATCAACCAGGGGTTGGATTCGTTTCGGAGTTTTCATAGCGCCCTTATACCTTACTTAGGCATGATATGGAATACTGCGGGCAAATCTTCATACAAAAGCGGTCTCCAGCGGAAGTTTGATGAATATAGTTCAGGATTGTTAAACGAATTTTAAGTAAAAACTAATGTACTTGCGTGTTAAACACAATACCAGATTTACTGAGGACTTTGGCAAAGAAAGAGACTGAAAATGAAGCTTAAACTAAAAGAATATTCTTTTCCGCCAACCTATATAAAGCAAGAGGTAAAACCACAGCCACTATGCTGCAGCGAACATTCAAATTCAAGACCGCTCAAATAGATATCCGAGCTAAATTTACGTAAAAACGTAACTCACACAAATAAGGCAATCACACTTCCCACGGTCGCCGCCGCTTTCAATATTTGCCCAGCACTGTAATACGTGTCGTTCGAATCGTTAGTGTCATTAGGGGCATCATCGGGAGTTGGCGCCTCAGTTTTGCTCATCGCAGCAACATCGGAACTGGGCTCAGCTTTGGGAGCCGCCAAGCCCAATGCGCCATAGGTAAAGGATTTCAGTCCACTTGGCTCCGCCGTATCACTGGATTGATGAACCGATTTGGCCGTCGGTAATGAAGCAGAATGCGCTGATGAAACGGGTGAAATCATAGCTAACCCCAAAGCAGACATTAAAGTGTTAATCGCAAATTAACACAATATCAGCCGGTTATCATGTATTCATCCGCTAAACTGTGATGGATTCTGCCCAACAAAACGCATCTATGACAGTATAAATAGCGGTATATAAAGCTAGATCTCCCCCATAAGAGCCTTTATCCTAAACGCCACAACATATAGAGAACTTGTCCATGCATTATCCTAGCCTTTTCCTCGCCCTTTCGGTCCTATCACTCACTCAATGCAGCAGCTTATCGATTGAAGAATGCGCCAATAGTGATTGGTTTGCCCTAGGACTGGCCGATGGCAACCGTGGGACGAGCGCAGGGCAATTGAATCAATATCAAAAAGATTGCCGAGAATTTAATCTCAGCGTCGATACCGTACAGTGGAAACAAGGATACCAGCAAGGGTTAGCCAGTTACTGTCTTCCCGAAAATGGCTACCGCGTGGGCTTAGCGGGAGAAAGCTATTATGGGGTTTGCAGCAATAACGCCTTCGTTGAAAGTTATAATCAAGGCCATCAACAATATCTGACTAACAAACGCTTAGCTGAAATAGCCGATCGCTTAAATACCATCGATAGAGAGATAAGCAGTCTTGATGGCAAGATCAATAATCTCACCGATAAGGCCGACTTATTGAAACAGAAAAACAGCCTACTCAATGAGAAGAACCAACTGTTAGATGAAAGATCTCGCCTACGCAGACCCGATATGCGCTTCGAATTAAGATTCTAAGCCATAAAAAAACACTGAGCCCAATTGGACTCAGTGTTTAAGTTAATCGCATAGGTTAGTCAGTTTCACAGTCCGCTATTTTTGTGTTAATCCAGCAGTGGATTTAACATTGACTCTTTGGCTAACATCGGCCAATTTAGCTTTTTTTAACCCTGATGGGCGAAGGAAAAAACCATAGTAAAGTAGACTCGCCGACGTCCATGCAATAGCTAAACTCCATAAATCATGGCTCAAGAAATGGGCACCGCGTAACTCTTGGCCGATACCGAACACTAGGCCTAAACTCACCCCGAAAATCAAACCAAACTTAGCTAAATGCGGACGATACTCACGCAACACGTAATACAAGGCAACCCAAGCAAACCCACCGCTAGCATGGCCGCCAGGGAAACATTGACCAAATTCAGCGCCTTCAGGTAAACGGGCAAACAGGGATGAATGCAGCATACGGCCGCCAAACTCAATCACATCCCATGGGCAGGTCATATGGGTAAAACTCTTGCCAATACGTACCAGCAAAACACTCGCCAATACGCTACAAAATAGATAAATCAACCCTTTACGGTACGGCTTAACCCTGTCACTTCGAAAACTAAAGGCAATGCCGACTACAACGCTCACCGCCAGCAAGATAACAAAGTTACGCCCAGCAACGTGCAATACATTTTCGGTCAGCCAATGGCCTCTTAATGGCCAAGAGTCGACACCACCCTGCCAATGAAATAACAAAGTCGCCACTTTCATATCAGCGTGAGTCCATTCAAGCCCAAAGATGATCACCGCAAACACTAAAAGTGGCGCGATTAGATGCCCTTTGGCAAAATCGATAAATGTCATCCTAACATTACCTTTCAAATAGTTACTCACTCATAAATCCAATGACTAGAATATCTTGCGTTAGGGTAGCGCTGAATTCTTATCTAAAACTTAAGAAATGCAATTGCGCTGACGTTAACACAAAATTTACATCGCAATACAACTAAATTTATTCAAAAAACTCACAACATGAGTAAAAAGACTATAGTTTATAAATAATATCGCGCCTCTAGGACTGAGCATTCATGCCATACAATTTCGCCATTAATCAGTCTCAAAAAGATCGTTTATTCGCCGACATTGCTATCGACACAGACAAAATCGTTGTTCCCCAAGTCATGGTTGATAACTGGCAACAAACCTTAGATTTGCTCTCTGAATTGGTCGACACTCCCGCGGCTTTAATCATGCGTGTCCATCAAACCGATATAGAAGTCTTTACCTCGAGTCGCACTCAAGGGAATCCCTATAAAAAACACGACAAAGACAGTTTAGGCCACGGACTTTACTGCGAGACAGTGATAAGAGGAGGCAAGGAACTCCACATTCCGAATGCCCTAAAAGATAAAGACTGGGATAAAAATCCGGATATAAAACTCGGCATGATTGCCTACTGTGGCTTACCTTTACGCTGGCCCGATAACAGCGCCTTTGGCACTATCTGCATGCTCGATAGCAAAGAGCATAATTACAGCCAATCGTTTCGCAGCTTACTCGCTCGTTTTCAAAATGGTATAGAAGCCAACCTCGTCACCCTCTATCAACAGGCAAAGCTGCAACTGCACAACCAAGAGTTAGAGCAAAAAGTGCAACAACGCACCCATGAACTGGCCGAACTCAGTAGCAAACTCATCAAAGAAATCGAAAATCGGACCTCCACCGAAACCTCACTGGAATACCATAAAAGCTATGATCCACTGACGGGATTACCGAATCGCATCAATTTGATTAATAGCCTTTCGACCATGCTCGAAGAAGTGAATCGCAAGGAAAAGATTTCAGTACTCTATCTGGGGCTGCGTAATTTCAAATCCATCAATGACAGTTATGGCTATCTGATTGGCGATAAAATTCTCACCATTCTCAGCCAACGTTTACAACACTATGCCGATGAAAATACCTTCATCGCCCGTATTGCCGGCGCCGAGTTTGTGATTATTCAAGCCCATAAACCTTCGAACAACGAAACCAACAAACTCATCAATAAAGTGCTTAGCTGCTGTAATACCCCCTTTGGCGTGGCGGATTTTGTGATCACCATTCCATCGAGCATGGGTATAGCTCAAGCGCCCATCGATGGCATAGATGCCGCCATTCTGCTGCAAAAAGCGGGGGCTGCGATGACGATCAGCAAAGCCGATGGCTCAACTCACAGCTTCTTTAATCAAGATACTCAAGCGGCTTTGAATCTACGCTATCAACTGGAATCTCACTTAGTCGATGCATTGAACAAAAACGAGTTAAGCCTTCATTACCAACCCTTTATTAACTTAAAAACTCAAAAAGTGATAGGTGCCGAAGCCCTGCTGCGCTGGCACAACCCGATTCTTGGCAATGTCGCCCCAGACAGATTTATCGCCTTGGCAGAACGTAATGGACAGATTATTGATATCGGTAATTTTGTATTGCATACCGCGCTAGCTCAGGCGGCGCAATGGTGTCGCGAGCTAGACCAGGAGTTTAAAATCGCCATCAATATCTCCCCTTTGCAAATGCGCAATCCCCGTTTTAGCGAGCACATAGCTGACTTACTCACCCTCTATCAATTGCCACCGACCGCCCTAGAGCTTGAAATCACCGAAGGCATGTTGATGCAGGACGAGCACATTGCCCACAATGCCATCCAAAAGCTGCAGGAACTCGGGATCCGCATCTCCTTAGATGACTTTGGTACTGGCTATTCATCCCTAAGTTATCTACAAAAATACTCTTTCGACACCTTAAAAATCGATCGCTGCTTTATCAATAAACTCGAAGAAAACGAACAAGATAGGGAGCTCACCAAAGCGATTATTGCCATAGGCAAGAAACTGAACTTAGTCGTGATCGCCGAAGGCGTGGAAACCCTAGAACAAGATGCCTTTATTCGTCACGAGGAATGCGACTTAGGCCAAGGCTACCTCTACGGTAAACCCATCACCGCACAAGAGTTTGAGCCGGAATTTATCCATAAAAAAGAGCATTAAGTTCATCCTTAATGCTCTTTTTATCTCAGGAATAAAAATCGACTGCACAATGCTGCGTGAATAGTCATTTCCACAGAATGTTATAACTCACATTGGGATAGATATGTGTTGAAGACTAATGTTTGGGACCAGTAATTTTAGTCGTTAGCAGTTTAGCGTTTGCTGGTATCCACTCATATAGGTTTGCCATGGTATTTGCTCGTCGACTCGCAGCCAGTCCGTCCTTGGATGCTCGACCACCCCGTCCATGGGGCGGACGGTCGTCTCGCTAATCACCATGCCTCACCTTTTTGGCATTAGCGTAACCTGTAGGTTTAAAAGCCTTACGCAGCACGCTTTGGGACAATTCCGAGTTAGACTTTTAGCTCGAATTAGTGAGTTTCGAATTTAAATATCTATGTATAACAAACTGTTAATAGGGAAATGGTGTTTGGCTATAATTTTGGAACATAGAGATAAAAGCCAAACAGTATTTGTCCCTGTTGAACAGCTTGTATGTTACCGCTTCTTGATTACGTTACCGTATCTATCTCTCCAACCTTCAATTTCAGGCGTTGAGAGCAAATATGCGTGAAAAGTGATAATACCATGTGTTTTTCGAATAGTTTCAGCCCACCAAATACCCACAATAAAACCGAGACCTGATGCTCCGTACACAATGTTCAATGCCGTATTGAATTCGAAAAAATAAAAGCTAAATAAACTGGGCATGCAAAATAATGCTGTTGCCGAAAGAATTATTTGGAAATACAACCAAGCGAATATAAGCCAAGCTGTTAAATGTAGGTAGCCCTCAAGTGGCTTCATTATGATTAATTTTAGATACTTCATGCAATTCCATTTGGTAACATAACGTCTTAGTATTTATGCGCTGCGCTGTTTGCAGGGCATAAATCGCTTGTTCACTAAATCTCAAATATGGCCGCTGCCACATTCGTGTCAATGGGTATAAATGATGCTATAGGAACTTGCTTTTTTGCGGTAGCGGTTTTTTATACAGTTTGATGGGTAATCACTTGATATCGTTTTAGCGTTCTCATTTTTAGCGCTTATTTTTTGCTGATGAATCGCTATCTAACGACTCAAAACGCCAAGGAATACACCTCCCCTCGGAGTTGCCGCAGGGCGAATAGACAAATTGCGTGAGTTCGGTCATGGATGACCGACTAGCTTTCGCAGGTGCAGGGACGCATCCTTCGGAAGCGATAGCAAATTTGGCNNNNAGCACAAGGGGCTTTCAACTCCGTTGGGGGCGTCTTGGAGCATCCAAGGAGGATAGGACGAGCAGTCCTCCTTGGTCGGGTGTGGGGTGAAGCCCCACGACTTTGATTTTGATTTTGATTAAAGCATTCAAACTACGAAACACACTTTGGGGCAACAGCTTCTAGCTAAAGGAGTCGTTAGGATTATTAAAGCAGCGACCATCAACGGATAGTCGCTGCTTTACATCTCACTCATAGGGATATGGAAACGAGACTAGTCAGCTTTGATGACGGCTTGTTTTAGTATTTCTTCATCATTCTTATATACCACTAGCTCGCCTGGAGGGCTATCGCTGGTGCCTAAGACGGTGACATAACAATGATACTGGTATGGGCCGCTGCGAAATTGGAATGAATGATTACCACCACTACCGTCGAATACGAGTTTGCCTTTATTCAGCACTAGATCTGGCTTTTCGCTCAATGGCTTACCCTTTGCCCAAGCGGCATAACGGTATTGATCATTCCCCATATTATCGACACGAATCGTAAACTTAGCGGTTTCCCAAGTTAATTCTGGGCTCACAAACTCACTCACGCTCGCATGTAATCTCGTTTTTTGCTTAGCGATCAGCTCAGCTTTCAATTTTGCCTCTGCGGGTGTTTGGTAGTTAATGGCTATAATCTTGCCATCTAAATCCAGCCACACTTCACCGCTACCGAGCATAATGCCCCGCCACCCCATAATCTGCCAATCAGCGTCGACCTTAGAATTGGCAATCTGCTCAAGCAGTTGTGAATCGAATACTTGGTTGAAACGTGCAACCATTTCCTGAGTATTTTGAATCGCAAGGATCGGATATTCACGTTTAAGTGGGTAAGCCACACGCTTAGCAATGGCTTCTGGATCGTTCGCCTTAGCCGCATCGATAAGCCCTTGCACCAGAGGAATATATTCCTTTGGCAATGCCTCATCGGCGGCATTCACTGTGCTACTCAACCCCATAGCACCAAATATCAACACGGCATAACACGCGATTTGCATTAGTTTAGCTTGACCGAAAACAGCTAATTTTATTGCCTTTAGTGGTGAGGCGAGTGACATCTTTATCCCTTACATCCAAACGTCTCTACTGAGACCAAAGGCCAAGAATAACATAAATGCACAGGACTAAAACCTAAGCTGATTGACGCTACGCCTGACTAAGCCGTCAGCAACAGGTTAGCGTAAATAGCCAGCGCGACCGACATAAAGATGACACCAATAATTGCATCGATAATCGGTGTCAGTCGCTGCAATTTAAGTTGCACCTGCGCCTTAGATAACATCACAGCCAAAAAGCCAAACCATGCCAGCGACAGCGATAACAACAAGATAGCGGAAGCGATTTTAGTGCTAGTGGTAACGCTTGGGGTAATCAAGGCCGAAAACAGCGTTAAGAAAAACACCAATGCTTTGGGATTCAATAGATTGGTATAAAGCCCAGTCAAAAAACCTTGCTTCTGTGACATAGTGCCACCTAAGCCACCAGCAATAGACGCCGCACCTTCAACGTCAGCAGAAATAGCATCAACATTTGTCCCAGCATTTGTACTGGCACTCGCTTTACGTTTAGCCAGTATCGCAAGGCCTGCACGCAGGGCACCAAAACCCATCCAAGCTAGGTAAGACGCACCCACAATTTGCACTAATAGATACAGAGTGTGTGAACTCTTAATAAGCAGACTCACGCCAGTCAGACTTAAAATCGTGTGGGCTAAAATGGCGATTGAAATCCCCACTGCGGCGGCAATCGCCGTGCTTCGCGACTGCTGAGTCGCAATCTTCACCATAATAGCGAAATCGGGTCCGGGGCTGATCAAGGCAACCGAGTGGATCACGGCCAAGGTGAGTAATAAAGATAAATCCATAGAGATGCGGCTCCGCAAAAAAGGTGATGAACGATAACTGAGGCTGCCAGTATGGCCATTTGTCGCAGGGCTGAATTGTAATAAATTGCACTATTCTGTTTTATTCGAATCAGTGTTTTTGAACCAGTGACTTTAGAGGCAACCGTTTTCGAAATAACGGTTTCAAAGCAACGACTTTAAAAGCTGCAATCTTCAACTCTACAGCAATAGTCGAAAGACGGGAAAAACTAGAGCATACGTCGCTGAAATTGCACTGGCGATAATAGGAATGCCTGCTTAAAGGCTTTATTTAAATGGCTCTGGTCGAAAAATCCGAATTGCTGCGCCACATCCGCCACTAGAGCGCCATGGCTTAAGGATTTTTTCGCCAACTCTAAACGCACCCGCTTGAGATAAGCATGGGGTGTCATCCCTGTCGCCTGCTTAAATTGCCTTAAAAACTGAAACTTACTTAAGCTCACTTCATTGGCTAAGGTTTCAAGCTGAGTATTATGCCAAGGCTCATCGTGAATTCGCTGTTTCACTAAACTTACCTGTAACTTAGATAACCCCTGCGGTTGATTCGGTTTGGATATGCAAGATGAAACGCCGCTTGGGTAACGCTCCAGCAGCAGATGAATAAAGTTCAGTAGGTGGGACTCGCCCGCGAGCGCACTGCATTGGCCTTGGATTAATAGTTCGTGTAGCTGAATAAAATATTGATAAAGCGTTGGGTCATCCACCATGGGCGCGCTGAAAAAGTGCTCCTTCAACCCCAGTTCTTGGCTGACTTCATTCATGTATTCCACGGGGATCGACATGACTTTCACCCGATAACCGTCGGCATCGCGGCTCTGGCCATCGTGGGTTTCGTCAGGATTTAAGGTCGATAGACTGTGCTGACCAAGCTGATAACTGCTGCCCTTATTCACAAACTGCTGCGCACCTTGGGTGACTACACCTAAGTGATAATCCAGATGTACATGTTTATCAAAACTGAAATGCGTGAATTCCGCCTGACTCAGTTCTATGCCTGATAAGCTGGGATGACGCCAATAGTTAATATTTTCAACGGGTATTACTGTACTCATCGCTCGCGGCTATTACCTATAACATCAGTTTTAACACTGGGAGAACTCAAATCCACTAGGGTTCATTCTAGCCTTCATTGTCAGCGCGGCAATAGTAAATTATTGCAGCCACAGGGTTTGATGGAATGTGCGCTTGGATTCACGCATAAATTGGCGTTTTCATTAGCGCCGAAGACAAACAAAAACGCCCAACTCTTTGGGCGCTTATAAATACGGACTGGCTTACGTTATAAGTTTTACTCAGCGCTAAGCTCGTCAGTATCACTTAAACTTAATATCAATTAAATCGATTAATGCGAATGGCTGCCGTGTCCGCCTTGGGCTTCAATCGATTGGCCTTCGCTGTTGTAAAAACCGCTGCCGCCGTGTTCGATAAAGCCTTGGTTGATCATCTTAGCGATAAAAGGATCAGACTCACTGTCGCCGACATCGGCAAAATCAATATCTTGATAATCTTGGGTTAATACCACAAACGCATCGCTATCAAATGGCTCTACGTCCACCAGCTTGTACGCTAGATTCGGTTGAGATTGACCTAAGATAAACTCAGATGGCAGGCCAATAGCATCAATCCAAACAAGCTCACTCTCTAAACCGTTAACCTTACCTTCAAAGCCTTGAGTCGCAAAACACGCCTCTTGCTTAGCTTGTGTCTTGGTCATGTGGGTCGGCAATGCTGGCGATACGACATGGTACAACTGGTCGCGATCGTGCTGAATGTTGAGTGCGCGCAAATCACCTTTACGGTAAGTCACAGAACGTTTTTCAGCGGGGAAATAACGCACGTACTCGCCATTGCTCGACCATTCTTCAAATGTTGATCCATCACGCTGAATAATAAAGTCTTGTCCATTACGGATGAGGGTCATTTGCCATTGCTGGCCCTTGCCATTGGTCACTTGATATTGAGCCTTTAAATGCTCGGCTTGTAGCGTTGGACACTGAGCCTCTTGCGCTGCCATAGCAACACTTGGCAGAACTAAGCTGGATAACATTAGAGCCAATAGACGGTTTTTCATTAGACTTCTCACTTGCTGAACAGGGTAAACACTTAAGCTTTTGTAAACGCTTTGGTATGTTAAATCGTTAGGCTAAAGGCCGAAGGATGACGTATGCCATCCATCGGCACTGCTTTTACTTAACTATTTCTTACTGCACTATTTCTTACTTCACTATGCAGAAACTAAGCGGGTCTTACTTAACGGCAGCCGCTTCAGCTTTAGCCACTAAATTTGCCGCGCGGTTCATCACGTGGAAAATGTGGTTCTGCTCAACCGTACCTTGGATAAGATCCGAACTTGGGCCGCGGGCGAAAATCGCTACGTCTTCCCCAGCATGGGTCTCATCGCTTAATGGCACTAGGGCTTCTTGGTGGAATCCTGCGCTTTGAGTATCAACAAAGTTCAAGTCCTTACGGCCTGCGTCCACTGGGAAGTTGTAACGCTCATCGCCACCTGTCGCTAATGACGCATAGCCCATGCCGTTAGCGTAACCGACTGTGGTATATGGTAAACCGTTAGCATCGGTAGAGTTAGTCACTTCAGCAACGCCGTTGGCGTCGTTCGACTTCACTAAACCTAGGATAGGGTTACCGCGAGTTGGATAACCTGCAATGGTGAACACATGGCTGTGATCCGCTGTAACCATTAACAAGGTATCGTTTGCCGAGGTTTTTTCCATCGCCACACGCACCGCTTCAGAAAGCGCAACTGTGTCATACAGCGCACGCGCCGCATTACCTGCATGGTGAGCGTGGTCGATACGGCCAGCTTCAACAATCAGCACGAAGCCTTTTGAGTTTTTCTTCAGAATATCAATCGACTTAGCCGTCATTTCCGCCAGTGATGGCTCGCCAGTCACGCCCGCTTCCTTACGATCGTAGTCGTATTCCATGTGCGATGAGTTGAATAGGCCAAGCAAATGATCTGTGCTTGCCGCATCCACACTGAGGAAACCGTCCCTGTCTTGCACGTAAGCGGCGTTAGTGTATTTGGTCATCCACTCAGCAGTGAGATCGCGACCATCGTTACGCTTACCGGCTTTACCTTCTGGATCAACGGTCGTCTTAGGAATAAAGGCGCGGCGACCGCCACCCATCATCACGTTAAGACCGCTGCCGTAGTTAAAGTCGAGCATTTGCGCGGCGATATCTTTACAGCCGTTAGTCACAGCTTCAGCTGGCAGGTTTGAATCGGCTTCCCAATCACGCTCCGGCACATGGGCGTAAGTCGCCGCAGGAGTTGCGTGGGTTAAACGCGCAGTCGTTACCACACCCGTTGCCATTCCCGCCATTGCGGCAAGCTCAAGTGATGTCACGAGATTTTGATCTTTAGTCGAAGCACAGTTAGCACGAACTACGCCTTCAGCTTGTGAAATCACGCCCACGTCGGTTTTTACACCTGTCATCATCGCTGACATAGTGCCTGCAGAATCCGGCGTTTGGCCGTCGACGTTATAGGTTTTAGAAAGACCCACATAAGGCAGAGTTTCGAAAGATAACGAGTTTTCTTCACCCGTTTTGCCTTTTAGCTGGCCTTCTAAAATACGTGCGGCAGTAATGGTCGATACGCCCATACCGTCACCCACAAACAGGATCACGTTTTTCGCGGCGCCAACATCATTGTTAACCGTTAAGCCTTCGGCTTTAGTCACGCGAGCTTGTGCATCGACATACCACTGATTAACAGCAGTCCAATCTTTGCCATTGCTACCGTTAGACCCATTTGATCCATTGCTACCCGGTGTTCCCGCGGTACCGTTATCACCATCGCTACCGCATGCGGCTAAACCCAGCATGGCTGAAATCGCGACTACTAGTAATTTCTTATTCATTTTTTGCTCCAAAAGTGAGGACTCAGTAACTAATCCGTGATTAGTACTTAGTGCCGCCAAGCTGCTGCGCTTGGTTGATAATGTGGAAGATCACGTTCTGCTCAATCACGCCCTGAACCAGATTCGAACCTGGACCTCTGGCATGTAAGCTGATGTCTTCACCGGCGTGAGTCTCACTTTCCATTGGGATAAGCGCTTGTTGCATAAAATCTTTATCTTGCGTATCGACTGAGGTTAAGTCGTCACGCACACCCACCACAGCACCAGGGCCGTTGGTATAAGCCAGCGTGGTGTAAGGCTTGTTGTCATTCGCTGTCGCTAACGTGCCATCGACGTTATGCACTAAACCTAAGATAGGGTTACCGCGTTTTGGATAGCCTGCGATAGTGAACACATGGCTGTGGTCCGCTGTTACCATGATCAAAGTATCATCGCTGCTCGTTGCATCCATTGCCGCTTTCACTGCATTAGATAATTCAACCGCATCTGTCAACGCGCGGCTTGCGTTGCCCGCATGGTGACCATGGTCGATACGGCCAGATTCAACGATCAGCAAGTAGCCTTTGTCGTTCTTCTTCAAAATATCGAGGGATTTAGCGGTCATTTCAGTTAGTGATGGCTCACCACCGACGTCATCAGCGCGGTCTGCTTCGTATTCCATGTGTGATGGATTAAATAGGCCGAGTAAGTGATCTGTGTTGGCAGCATCAATGGCGTCGAAGCCTTTTTTGTCCCACACGTAAGCAGATTTGCTGAAATTATCGACCCAAGCTTTGGTTAAGTCTTTACCGTCTTTACGTTTACCAGCTTTGTTCTCGCCATCTTTCACTGTTGTGGGTAGGAAGTAGCTACGGCCGCCACCTAATGCCACAGTTAACGAATTAGCTTCATCGCGCATTACCAATTGGCTGGCGATGTCGGTACAACCGTTCGCAACCGCTTCGGCAGGTAAGTTGAAATCGCCTTCCCAATCGCGCTCAGGGGTTTTGGCATAGGTTGCCGCTGGCGTAGCATGCGTTAAACGCGCCGTAGTGACTATGCCTGTTGATAATCCTTTAGCATTAGCAAGGTCGACCAGTGAAACAAGTTCATTGCCTTTTGAAGACAAACAGTTACCACGTAAGCTGGTATCTGAAATAGAGATAATACCCGCCTTGGTTTTAACGCCTGTCGCCATGGCCGTCATAGTGCCCGCAGAATCTGGCGTTTGTTGGTTAGTGTTATAGGTTTTCACTAACGCCGTGTGGGGGAACTGTTCGAAACTTAAGAAGTTTTCTTCGCCGCCTTGGTTGTCAGCTTTATCCTGCCCTTGCAGAATTCGGGCTGCCGTTAGCGTCGAAATACTCATGCCGTCACCGACAAATAAAATCACATTTTTAGCGGTTTTTTTAGTGTCGACTTGGGCTTTAGCCACCACGTTTGCCGCACTGTCTTTAAACCACTGGCTGTCTGTTTGTGTTGCTGGCAGGACTGCAGCATGGGCTACAACCGTCATTAAGCTGCAGGAGATAGCTGCAGCGATCCGTTTAATATTCATCACGTTCATCACGTTCATCACCGATTTATTATTGAGTGTATGAGGGTATTCCCTGTAGAGGCGACCCGATTTTCAGGCATTTATGTGACGAATAGGCGTGATTTGGATGGCGGTTTTATTGCAGCTAAGTGTCAGATTTATTTCAACTAACAATATGCCAGACGTTAAGTTTGACCACCAGCAGATCACGTTTTAATGTCCTATTGATGTGAGCTCATGGAAACGAATGATTAAACTTGAATAAAAATGAACCCATTTATCAGGCTAGCTATACTCTAGTTAACTCAACACGGTTAGGGACTGGTTATGCAGCGACGGAGCAATATGCGCATTTGGAGTGTGTTGATAGGTCTATTCTTTTGTATCTCTGTTCATGCGACCAGTAAATCCACAGCAGAAACCACAGCGACACTTGCTGATAAACCTATCATTACCATGGCGTTTTATGAGGACCCAAAACACAACTTCTACTTTAAATGGGCTGAACTGATTTACACCCAAGCCTTTGAACGCTTAGGTTATGGCTTCTCCTATCAAGTGGTTCCCGCTGCCCGCGCCAGTATGATGGCGGACTCAGGAAAAGTGGATGGTGAACCGGGGCGTGTATTTCATTATGGCGAAAAATTTACCAACCTCATTCGCATCGAGGAACCGGTTGTTGATACCCATTTAATTGCCTTCGCACACAATCCCAAAATCAAGATTACTAACTGGCAAGCACTGCAAAAGAGTCGATATAAGATCGAATACTATCGAGGCGTGTTCCTCGCAGAACAAAAGCTAAAGGGACTCATTCCAGAGGAGCGCCTGACTGAATCCTCATCCCCTGTGAGCTCTTTTCGTAAAATGCTCCGCAACCGAATTGATATCTATATTGATACAGAGGCAAGCTCATTGGATCTATTACAAACCCCAGAGTTTCAAGGTAGCGAGATCATCGCGATTGCCACCCTAGAAGAACTCACTAGCTATGGTTACCTGAATAAACGTCACGCGGCACTCGCCGTAAATCTTGCTCGGGAGCTAAAACAGATGAAGCAAGAAGGCATATTTGAAACCTATAAACAGCAGGCGCGAAAATCGCTTAATGATGCAATGAATAATGGCGATACCCCACAATAACGCAATTGGCATCGCCAATCTTGTTTCAATTATTTCATTGACTTAATTTCAAAGCGTTTTAGTGTTATCTAAAGTATGTCGCTGACATATATGGCTTAACTGACAGTACATTACTTAACTGGCAATACATTAATTAACTGACAGTGGATTGCTCAACGAAGAGGCTGACCCACAACCAAGCAGTACTTTGATTTAGCATGTGGAACAATCAATCTAAGGAACAGATGAACAACAAAATAACCTTCAAAAATAGCAGGCAAATTGATTCACTCCTTCTCCTTAAGCTGCCCACTCTAGAGTGGCGCCACTGTATTGGTTGTGGAGCGTAAGGATGGGGACTCAGTTCGCGCGCACATTAGCTATTTTACGGCAACGAACTCGCTCAACCGTTGCTAAGGTTCTGTTGATCATCAGCATGTTTATCGGGATCTGCATCGCCCTCGTCGCACTTGTGTATATTCAAGGCAATATATTTGATGGTGTACGCACCTATGTCCGCGGTGAAGGCTTATGGGCCAAGGCGCAAAAAGATGCGGTACTTTATCTCACCCATTACTCTTACACTCAAAATGATGTGGACTTTCAGCATTATCGTGCAGCGACTAGCGTCATGGAAGGTGATCATCAAGCTAGGCAAGCCCTACTCGCAACGCCAATCGATGAACAGGCCGCCAAACTGGGTTTTATTCAGGGCCTCAATGACGAACGGGATACCGACTCACTGATCTGGTTCTTCCGTCACTTTCAATCCAATTCCTATATGCGGCAAGCGATTCAGCTGTGGGGCTTAGCCGATCAACGCTTCGAGTTTGTAATGCAACTCGCCGAGAATATGCGTATTGAAATCAATCAACTTGGTGGCAGACCCGAAATCCTCGCGCAATACCGCCAGCAATTGATTGATGTAAATGAAGAATTACTCAGCCTAGAAATTGAATTTTCAGCTGTGCTCAGTGAAGGCGCACGTTGGGTAAAGCAAATGACCTGGTTGATTAGCCTTGGCGCCCTACTGCTGTTTATCAGTATTGGGATATTCGCCAGTCGGCAGATCATTCGTAACATCGCCAAGTCTGAACGGCAGTTACTGATCAGTGAATCTCGCTTCACTAGCCTGAAAAACTCCGACACCATAGGGATTATTTCATGGCAGCTCGATGGCACCCTCCATGATGCTAATGATCATTTCCTCAAGATGCTCAATTTTGACCGCGCGGATTTGACCTCAGGCTTAATCAACTGGCGCTCAATTACCCCACCAGAATATGAAACACGAGATGCCATTGCGATTGCAGAGTTAGAACAGTTTGGCCACTGCCAACAATATGAAAAACAACTTATCAGCAAGAGTGGTGCCTTAGTGCCTGTGATGTTAGCGGCCAGTTTTTTAAATGGCAGCAAATGTGAAGGCGTGGCTTACTTTATGGATCTCACCGCCAGTAAACAGGCCGAAGATAAACTCAGGCTCGCGGCAACCGTGTTTAATGCCAGCACCGACGGCATAATGATCACCGATCCCCTGCTGAGTATTATTTCTATCAATCAAGCCTTTACTCATATAACTGGCTTTACCCAGCAGGATTTGCACGGCGATGCCAACCACTTCCTCAATGACGGGCACAATAGTGATGACGCCCGCCAAGCCATGCTAAATCTGCTTCAACAGGGCGAGCAATGGCAGGGGGAATTACTCAAACAAGTTAAATCGGGCGACTTACTGCCGCTCAGTGTGCGCATCAATACAGTGCGCAATGAGCATGACCGTCTGACTCATTTTGTCATTGTGATTACCGACATTGCCGAACGCAAGGCAGAGGAGGAATATCTGCGTCATATCGCCCATCACGATGCCCTGACTAACCTGCCTAATCGTGTGTTATTCCACACTAAACTTGAACAAGCCATAGTGCACGCTCAAAGGTCTGATGATATTTTTGCAATCCTTTTCTTAGACTTAGATAACTTTAAGCCAGTGAATGACCAGTTTGGTCACGATGTGGGAGATAAACTATTACAGGAAGTCGCGAAACGGCTTTCATCTGGGATTCGCCAAATGGATACCATCACTCGCCTCGGAGGCGATGAGTTTGTGATCCTGCTAGAACACCTTGCCAATACACACAGAATCGGCCAACTGATCCCTCAGATAAGCCAAGCTATTTGCGCGCCTTACACTATCAATGGTCATCAAATCCATATCGGTGTCAGCGTCGGTTTGGCGATTTATCCAGAAAACGGCACAGATGCAAAAAGCCTGATCAATCATGCTGATCAGGCCATGTATTCGATGAAAAAAGCCAATAAGACTCACCTGCAAAGCCTAGGTTAAGCCTTACTGGCTGGCGAGTTTACGCCAACGTAATCCATCACGAATCACCTCATACCCAGGGAACATAGCGGCAATCACTAGACTATAACTGAGCCATTTATCTAGCTGCAGTAACGTAAATATCCCCTGTAATTCGGTTCCTTGGCTCTGTACTTGGGTTTGTAATAGTGGCGAACTAAATGCCAGAAAGACTAAGAACGAGGCATAAGCAAGATTGATCCCCATATTCGCCAGTAACAATTCAGTGGTCCACACTCTGCGGCGTAACTGCCACAGACTATTGCCCATAGACAGCAAAATAATAGGGCTAAACCATTGCAGTAATTGCTGAGCATTGGCGCTAAAAATTACAGTACGTGCAGCTAATTGCTCGCTACTCATCCACACAGAACACCAGATCACGAGCAAGAGGAAGAGATACGTCGCCAGATCAGCAAACACATCGCTTAAACTAATATGCTGCCAACCGGGGCCGACCTTTGGCAAATTCTGCGGCTGCCATTTTTGGCAATTACTGCCAGATAGCGGTTTTCCTTGAGCCGAAAAGCTCCAAAAAGACAAGCCAATTGCAGTAAAGGCAAGACAAGCATCGCCGATAAAACCTTTGGCAATATGATGGATAAATCCGAATAGGTTCCCCTCTGCCGAGCCCAGCCATTGAGTCGTGCCACCCACCACCTGCAGCACAAACAAGACACCAAGCACCATGAAAAGTGTATGTTTAAAAAGCGGAATATCCTCAGAGGCAATAATAGGCACTGCCGGTACAAATTGCTGCGCGACCTTACAGGGATGACCCATTTGCTTTAATACATCGGCAATTTGCGATTCGGTCAATTCACCTTGTTCAGATAAGGCATCCAATTGGTCGCAGATATTGGCTTTTAATTCACGACCAATTTCCTGACGTTTGTTCTCGGGCAATTCACGCTGCACCGCGGCGATATAGCGATCGACTAATTCCATATCAAATCTCCTCTGCGCTCTCGTCTGAGCGGTTAATATCAGAGCCATTAGTGTCAGCGCTTTGCTCCAGCAAAAAAGCCAAGGCGCCATTAAGTTGCTGCCATTCATCGGTAAGTTGACTGAGTAACTCAGCCCCCAATGACGACAATTGGTAATAACGACGCTCACGCCCTTCGGCCTGTCGCCACTCACTATCCAACAATCCTTGATCGGCTAGGCGGCGCACTAAGGGATACAGAGTCCCCTCATCAATATCGATACCGCCTTCCTGCAACTGTTTGCGGAGCGAATAACCGTAATGGGGTTGTTTTAATAATCCCAGTACTGCCAACACTAATACCCCACGACGCAACTCGAGTCGCATTTTGACTAGCTGTGAACTTGTCATAGTCGAATTCCTATCCTGAACACTGTGTCACACACACTGTGCGCCACACAGCAAATACTATGTATCACACAGTAAGATTGCAAGCTTTAATGTTGTTTTTTTGTACGCTTAAGTAAATGGAAAAACAAAAGAACAACAATTGAAGTGCTTTTAAGATGATGCAGTTTGCAAAAAATAATACTTTTTAGTAACTTAGTTATCGATCGTTAAAAATCAAATCTAATGATCTATGTACTCACGGATGAAACCTCATCGATATTCAACAGGATATTAATGAGAAAAATACAGGACCTCTGCCTTCCAGCTCATCCATTAAAAATTATTTCATATTTACTCAAAAACTATCTAACGCGATGAACTTGTTAATCGCTGTATTCAACAGATTAGAAATAAATAAAAAGGTATAAAGTGAATCAATCAAAAACGTTAATAGACTCTGAGGAAGGCGTGTTCAAGCGTCTTATCACAGGTAAATTTGGCTTAGTTGACACCTTTTGGGGCGTTTATTTTGCTGTAAGCATACTTTTTAATATCGTTTTAAATGCTATAGAAGATATCAATACGCTTATTGCGCTTAATATATTGAATTCATCATATCTAATCTTTGCATGTATTTGCGTCTGGAAAGCAGCCAATCTTTTCCAAGGGAAAAAGTATTGGTCAATTCTCGCTAAAGTCATCGTTTTAATTTCTTTAATATCCAACATAATAATTGTCATCTCCATGATCATTTACTTCTTCACTCACTAACAATTAAGGACATAGAAAATGCTCATGGATAGAGGCGTGCTGGTACGCTGGAACGATGAAAAGGGATTTGGCTTTATTCAGCCTGAAAAAAACGCAGCCCAAGATGTGTTTATTCACATTTCAGTGCTGAAAAAGATGGCGAGAAAACCCATAGTGGGCGACAGCATTCTGTTTCAAACTGAAGTGCAAAATGACGGCAAAAGAAAAGCGGTTATCGCCTCGATTGAAGGCGTCGCTGTGGTAGCGGCAAGCTCAGCGCCACGCACCGATTCCCACTCTCATGTCCAATCACGCAATGAAAACTTCAACTTCAATAACAAAAACAAAGACAAAGACAAAGACAAAGCCCATTACCATAACCCACGAAAATCGTCCTTTAATACGATAATCCCGCTGCTAATAATCGTTGCCATCGTTATCTTTGGCTTTAAACAATACCAAGAATTTAATGAAGCTCCTGCAATCGATGAAGTACCAGTCCTCACGAATGAGGACATTCAAAGAATGCCCATGTATGAATCTAAAGTGAGAACTCAAACACCTGCAACGCCAAGATTCCAATGTGAAGCGGGTAAAACCCATTGCAGCCACATGAGTTCCTGTGCTGAGGCGACTTTCTACATCCAACATTGCCCCAATACTCAAATGGATGGTGACAATGATGGCATTCCCTGCGAGCGCCAGTGGTGCAGTTAGCGATACGACATATGTAAAGTTACGCGTGTAACCTTAAGCCTGAGCAGGTAGTAAAATGATAAGTAATCTAAAACAATGGCGAGATAGCCTGACAGGCATACAGCAAACCGGAGTGATTGCTGCCAGTATCGGGCTTCTCATGCTTGGCTTATTCTACCTTGGTCAATTTATCGGTAGTAGCGTGGTAAAAATGGGCTGGCTTTAACCCTAAAAACACGCAAACTAGCCCATGAATTCATACCCATAGCAACTTCTAAATGGCAACGCATGCACTCTGATATCATCATGCACATTGATTCACCTGAGATGCTTGAGTCCATGTTAACCGAGCACGCAGCGGTGCTGTTGTTATTTGGCGCGCCAAACTGCGGTGTGTGCCAAACGCTCAAACCGAGAATTGCTGAAATGTTAGCGCAAGCGTTCCCGCTGATGCAGATGGCCTATATCGATTGCCAAGCCCAAGCTGTGATAGCGGCGAGCCACAATGTATTTACTCTGCCAGTGGTGGAATGTGTGTTCTATGGCAAAACCTTCGGACGGTTTTCTAAGGTATTTTCGTTAGCGGATATTCGAGGGGCGCTTGCCCGCCCCTATGGTTTACTCCCAAAAGCACCTGTAAGCGATTAGCACATATCAAGTATCGGAAGTTAAAAACTCATTTCAGTGGCAAACTTTTGCACTTTGCAGCAACAAAAAAGCGCCACTAGGGGGCTTTCGGGATTTTCAACACTAAACCAATTACAAGGTCAGGCTATTATTGCTGCGGTCGGCGTCGGGTAATTTATGCTCGGGATCCAGTGTCGCCATCTTCACAGGTTTAGTCACAGGTAAGACAATCGTTGGCGAAACACGGTGCATCCAGGTTTCAACCGGAATACGAAAATCTTCACTCGTCCCGTCAACATATTGCAAACGCAGCGTGGCTGGCATGACCAACTTTTGTTTACTGGTCAAACTGATAGCTGTACCTTTACCATGTTTGTCATCAACGGCCTTAACGCCTGTGACTGCCATATCCAACTGCCAATTGTTGAGATACCAACCACGCCACCACCATGCGAGGTCTTCACCTGCGGCGCTTTCCATAAAGCGGAAAAAATCCGATGGCGTAGGATGCTTAAACGCCCAAGTAGCAATGTATTCTTTAAATGCGGGATCGAATCTATCTGGCCCTAGAATCTGCTCACGCAGCAAGACCAGTCCTAAGGCACCTTTAAAGTAACTCACTGAATGGCGATAGGTTTCAGCAACCGCTTCCGAGGGTGCCATCAGAGTTGGCGCTTCTGCATCGGCCAACACAGACAAGATTTCATCCACAGGATTGCCGCCCTTAGGCGCATATTCGCTGTCGCGTTTAGGTGCAAACTCGCCTTGATTGAAAGCATCCGAGGCATACACATCGATAAAGGTATTAAACCCTTCGTCCATAAAGGCGTGGCGACGTTCGTCTGAGCCCACAATCATAGGGAACCAGTTGTGGCCGAGTTCATGGGCGGTGATCCAAAACAGCAGATCGTCCTTATCGTCCATGCCATCAAACACTATGCCGGGATATTCCATGCCAGCGCCCTGACCGCCGAGGTTGACCGCTGCAGGCCAAGGATAGGGATACCATTGGGAAAAATGCTCGATATTGGCTTTCACATACTCAGTGGCGCGATCCCACTTATTCGAGCCCACACCTTCGGCGGGATAGGCGGACATCGCCAGCGACGTTTTGCCATTGGGTAGATTAATCCGCGCCGCATCAATTACAAACGCGGGCGATGCCGCAAAGGCCACATCGCGAGTGTGCTCCATACGGAAATGCCAATCTAAGGTTTTGCTCGCACTTGGGCGACTGTCGGTTTTAGCAAGATCCTCTACAGTACGGATATAGACAGTTTTATCACTTTGCTTGGCCGCGGCGAATCTCTGCTGCTCGGTTTTGGTTAGCACATCCTTAGGATTCACTAACTCGCCAGAACCCACCACCCAATAGTTACCCGGCACTGTGACCGTGTAATCTATGGTGCCGTATTCCAAGTAAAACTCAGAACCTATGTAGGGATTGTTGTTCCAACCATGGAGATCGTCATATACCGCCATGCGTGGAAACCACTGGGCGATTTCAAAAATCTTGCCATTAGTCGACGGCGTGACTGAAGTACGGCCGCCCCAAGTGCCGGGAACTTGATAGCTATAATCGATTTGCAGTTGTAGCTTGCCGCCGTTCGCCGCCAGAGGCTCGGCCAAGTCCACCCGCATGCGGGTATCATCGATTAAGAATTTAGCATCATAGCGTTTACCGCCAATCAACACTGTGACCTTATCGAATTGATATCCATCGGTAAATTGACCACGACGCCATTCTGACGCCACAGTACTGCGGGAATCCTTGCGGTACATGTTTTGATCTAACTGCACCCACAGCGTTGGCAAGGCATCGGGACTGTTATTGGTATAAGTGATGACTTCTTTGCTGCTTAACTTATCGTTTTGCGTATCGATAGTGGCGTGCAAACTGTAATCAACGCGATTTTGCCAAAACATCGCACCGGGCTTGCCCGCACCATTACGCAGTGCCGTCGCGGGATAAGGTAACGACAGCGGCGCAAACAAGGTTTGTGGATCAAAGTGTGAAGGTGCGGGGGTGCTGGGCGCCGCGACAGCAAGCGCCGAGCAGCCAGCCCACAGGATGGCAGTTGCCCTGAGCCAATGAGGCATAGTGGAGATTCCTTTATTATTTTTAGATGGATGCACACAACAGCAGTAGCGCTTTAGACTGACGCTAAACATGGACTATACGATATCAACTCAAGCCAAATGAGGCAGCCCTTAAAATGCCTTTGAGCGCCGAGGAATTGTTACAAAGGGTGTGCTGTACGGGTTACCGCGAGTGAAATAGCAAGCTTGTGACAGCTCGCTTGTAATAAAAGCTCAATGGGATGGCAGGCCTCAGGCTTTTCATCCCAGCTTTGCATAACAACACTTCCATCACCGATTTACATTACACGCTCAGCAAACAGCTAAGTAGCCGTGACTCGCCAGCGGTTGCTGATGCTTGCTTGCTTATTAAGACTGGCTCAATCCTTGGACTCGCTATCACTCACCTGCACCGAATAACCGTCGCCCTGCTTAATAAAATCCACAAAATGATGGATAGCGGGCAACGCATCTTCCCTATGGTGCGACACGTACAGCAATTGGCTCAGATGATGCTCGGCTATCATCTCCAACGCCCGCATCACTAAGGTGCGATTGATAAAATCTAAGCCCTGATACGGCTCATCTAAAATCAGTAATAAGGGCTGTTTAATCAAGGCGCGACCAATAAGCAATAACCGCTGCTGACCATAATCGAGCTTCTTAAAGCTGGTGCTCGCCAGCCCTGTCATGTGCAAAATGGCTAACCATTCCTTCGCCAAATCCAGCTGAAGTTTAGTGGGTTTATGGTACAGACCAATAGAGTCAAAAAAGCCCGAAAGCAGCACATCTAATGCCGAGCAACTGACGCGATACTGTAAGTGCAGCGCCGACGATACTATGCCAATCCGTTGTTTAATCTGCCAAATACTCTCGCCGCTTCCGCGTGGACGGCCAAAGAGCGTGATGTCATTGCTATAGCATTGGGGATGGTCGCCTAAAATCAGCCCTAGCAAAGTGCTTTTGCCGCAGCCATTTGGGCCGCGAACTTGCCAATGTTGCCCCGCCTCGATGCGCCAATTCACGCCACTGAAAATCAGCCCACTGACATATTCCACTTTGCCATTTTTAATCTCGACCAGAGGATCAAACGCCTCGGCGTTGTGTCTTTGCCGCTCCATCAAGGCCAAGAGTTCATCACTACGCTGCGCCGATAACGCATTCAGCTGCGCCATCACAGGATGATTATGCCATTGCTCAATTGACATCGACGGGCTGAGTTTGTGCACACTCTGCCCCGATTTGAGCATCTCGCCATTAAACAGCGCCACATGGCTGATACACGGCGGCAATTCTTCTTGGCGCGAGGTGATGATCAGCAACTGAGTATGCTCAGCCACTTCACTCAGCAGCTCAGATAAACTCGCCTGATGTTCAACATCGAGGCCAGCATAAGGGTCATCTAAGATCAGCAATTGCGGTAACATTGCCAGCGCACGCGCCAGCATGACTCGGCGCGTTTCGCCCGTGGATAACTGCCGAAAACCACGCAGGCGCAGCGGCTCAAGCCCAACCTTTTGTAATAGTGGCGCGAGTTGTGCGGCATCTTGGCAACATTCCAACACTAAGGATTCGACATTCGAACCGTAATCCAATTCGTCTTTTTCTAACTCTCGCTCCAGCAACGCTTGCTGCAACCCAAGTGACACCCAGCCGATACGTTGCGGCAGGCCAGCAATCGTCCCTTCATCGGGCTGAATATCACCGGTTAATATTCGCCCGAGCAAGGAACCACAATAGCTGTCGGTCGCGAAAATCGCCCAATGTTCAGCGGGATGCAGTTGCCACTCATCGACGACCAGCACCTGATTATCACGCCCATACCGCAACTGTTTAACCACAATACTTTTGTCTTGGTTCGCGACAACATCAAGCATAACCACAGTTCCTTTCTATTTTTAAGGGATGATAAAAGCGGCATGGCGCAGCTCCGCACTATCTAATGCAACAAATATCCACGGCCATAATATCTAGAGCCCCAATATCCAATGCAACGGCTCAAGATGCACGATGCACGACAGTCGCTCAGGTTTTTATCGGCAGATTTGGGGGAATACGTCACCAGAGTAAAGCTTATTGGGGATAAAATCTAATGCGCTTAATGGCATAGGCAAGGCGTGGCAAAATCCAACGGGTACAGCATGTGTGAGGCAACCACTCTGGCAGAACTGTGATAAAATCGGCACCTGTTTAACTTTCATATCAACAAGGTAATGCAATGAATCCCATTATTGCCATCTTAAAAGAACACAACGTCAGTGACGCTAAGATCCAAGAACTGTTTCAAACATTAACCGAAAATCCATTAATGGCGATGGGTACGCTCGGTCAATTAGGCATCCCAGCCGAAAAATTACAACAACTGCTGGGACTAGTGATGCAGAAACCGGCCTTGATCAAAGAAGCCGTACTTGAACTCGGTTTGGATTTCTCAAAAGTAGAAGCCGCAAAAGCCCAGTTACAAAAATAAGCGCAGACTGTTCAAGTTTGTAGCCATCATGCGCTAGGGGAATACGCGTAACTCAGCTCCCCTAGCGAATGTTAAAACCACTAAACCGCAAAGTAACTAAACCCCACAGCAACTAAACCCCAAAGCAACTAAACCCCAAAGCCATTGACGCTCAAAATAATAGTACCAAGTGAACTAACTTTTTTGCGCCTGCCACTCCTCAAGCGCCTCTTTTGCCGCTCGAAAAGCTTCAATCCCCGCAGGCATACCGCAGTAAACGGTGCAATGCAGTAAGACTTCTTGGATCTCTTCAACTGAGCAGCCATTGTTTAGCGCGCCTCGCACATGGCCCTTTAACTCAGTCGGTGCCTTTAATGCCGCCAGCGTTGCAATAGTAATCAAACTGCGCGTTTGCCTTGAAATGGCATCACGCACCCAAACCTCACCCCAGCAATTCGCCGTAACTAAATCTTGCAACGGCTGAGTAAAATCCGTCGCACTACTGAGCGCCTTGTCCACATAGCTATCGCCCATCACAGCACGACGCACCTTAAGCCCCTTCTCGTATTGCTCATCGTTCATCGATGCCCCCCTCTTTGTATATGATTAAGCTATGTGATTAGACCTATTGAACCGCCGCCAAAGACGCAGCCCAGCAAAAACATAACATAGGATGTACAAATGAGCAGGATTTAAAAATCGCATTCCCTCAGCGTGATAGCCAAATAATAGGAGGATTGAGTTTTGGGCCTAGAAAGCTTAAAAACCGAACCTAAATCATCAGTAAAAGATACGACCATGGTCATTTTTGTGGCCTTGTTAAAGAATCAAAAAATAGGCTTATAGTTAAACAAGAGCAGGCTTATAGAACCAGCTTCACCGCGTTTACTCTGGTCAAAACGCCGATAACTTTCTATAGTGACAAGAAATATTATAAAGCAGTGAGTGGTTGTGCCAGACATTTATCCTTTTTTATCGCAGCGCCCCCATAAACATGCGGCGGTGATTGTCGCACTCTTACTGCTAACATCAGCTCTTGTGATCTCTCCTTTTATTTCAATACCTTTACCTGATATTGCCCCATTTTTACCTGTGTACGGCACCGCAGTAGTACTACTCGAAAGTATTACCGCGTATTTATTGCTGTCGCAGTTTGCCAGTAATAGGCAGGTTTTCGCAGGTTTTGTCGCCAGTGCGTATTTGTTTCTTATCCCCTTAGTCACTGTTCAGCTTTTGGTGTTTCCTGGAGTCTTTGCCCCCAAGGGGTTACTCAATGCCGGAGCACAAAGTGCAGTTTGGATCTGGGTCTTCTGGCATGCATCGTTTCCAACCTTAATCCTGCTGGCTTTGATGGCTCAACAGAAGTTAACAACACAGCAAGTTGCGCCGATGCAACTGAAATATTGGCTGTGGGGTTTTGTATTAATTCCTGTGTTGTGCAGTTTAGCACTAGCTTTGTTTGCAACATGGGGTAGCCATTGGTTACCAATCCTGATCGCTAAAAATAGCTATAAACAGTTA
The DNA here is from genome assembly GCF_001887095.2 of Shewanella sp. SACH. NCBI lineage: Bacteria > Pseudomonadati > Pseudomonadota > Gammaproteobacteria > Alteromonadales > Shewanellaceae > Shewanella > Shewanella sp. SACH. The sequence goes on along the minus strand of NZ_MPDG02000002.1, from coordinate 223,459 downwards.
TTACACAGCCCTTATGCATTACTCGTATGGGGACTAAACGCACTGGCTTTAGTCTGCATGATACGGCGCGCCCGCAGTAACAATGTGCTCTATACATGGCTGAGTGTGGCGCTGCTGGCCAGCCTGATTGATGTCACGTTAACCTTATTCGCTGGCGCCCGCTTTAGTCTAGGTTGGTACGCCGCAAGGATTAGCAGTTCAGTCTCTTCTATGGTCTTACTCTGCGCCTTACTATGGGAAGTCAACAGACTGTATGTCGCAACCCAAAGGGCGAATGAGTCGCTGTACCAGCAGAGTGTCAAAGACACCTTAACAGGCTTATTTAACCGCCGTTATCTAGAATCTCAGCTGGCAATACACATAGACCATGCGAAAAGGCATAAAGAGCCACTGTGCTTGTTAGTGCTCGATGTCGATCACTTTAAAGCCTTTAACGACCAGCATGGCCATTTGGCTGGGGACGACTGCCTAGTGGCCGTCGCAAAACAACTGGAGCAGAGTTTATATAGACCCGCAGATTTCATCGCCCGTTATGGTGGTGAAGAGTTTGTCGTAGTATTGCCGCATACCGATGCGAAAGACGGCATGCAGATAGCAGAACGATTGCGGCTAAACGTCAGCGCAGAAAAGATTGAATATCAAGGTCAGTTACTTAGCGTCACAATCAGTATAGGTTGTGCAGTATTGCGGCACAGTGAAGAGACCGCCCAAAGCTTACTGATTGCAGCCGATAGCGCCTTATATCAAGCTAAAGCCGCTGGCCGAAATTGCGTAAAAGTCGCGGTTGACTAACCAGACATAACTCACCCATAGACATACTCATCAGCTCAGCCATTCGATTAACCGCGCTTAATTAAATGGTTGCTCAGTCATAAAAGGCAGGTGACTACCAGCGGGAATCATTTTCACAGGGCTCACCATCATGGTCGCCATCCATCTTTGTATTGGGGCAGTATTTAACGAAAAACTCCGCCTCTGCACGTGAGGTCATTTGGCTGCAATACTGACGACCATCACACCTGAAATTATTAGACATTATCGCCGCAGCCTCCTTCGCTTTATCAATAGCCTGACTATCGATAATCGGCTCTTGTGCAGCCTCGTAGGACTCATACTCCGCCTTGCCGTAATAATGCCAAACACCGTAGCCAATGAGCGCTAATAACAATATCCGTTTCACCTGACATCCCTCATTATTTTTGTTTTACAGTATGCGATCTTAAACCAGTTAGCTCAATACTGCTTATTATAGCTACAGACCCTTGTGATTGACGTGCCTGCGGAGTTAATACGTCGTTCATCATTGAGTTTTAGTGTTGTATGGATTAAATACTGGCAGTTTGCATCACTGTCGATGGATTCCAACTGTATAAAAGTAGGTAGCTTATTTGGTTTATATTCAAGGAGTAAAGGTTCGATACCAAATTCATTACGTAACCACAGCAAAAAAATGTCGTAGCTGTCATCAAACTTAAGTTGCCGCTCAATGCGTTCTTGCTAAATCCCATCCTTAATTTTCACCTCTCCGATTTTTGGATCTGGGGCATTACAGCCATACACCGAACTAAATATCAGCAATATCACAAGCAAGCATTTCAACATCGAGTAACTTTAATGGTTCAAACAAACAGTTTAAAAAGCCAAAGCGGCATACTAACAATAAATGCAGAAAAAGAGAGCGACGATACCACAGAGGTCGAAAATTGATCCTTATCTTCCCCCTTTGGCTCGGCCAAGAGGCACTAGATGAAATGGCATGAGCGAGACATGGCTGCCCAAAAAGATATGCCTCTCCTCGATTTCCCGATTTCTTTCTCAGAAAGAAATGTGTCTGTCCTCGCTTTCGATCATATCAAAGGTCGGCAGACTATTTTGCTGCTCGTTTGCGGCTTAACAGCCAAAGTAAATCAAGATCGTGGTGCTTCACCCCACACCCGACCAAGGAGGACTGCTCGTCCTATCCTCCTTGGATTCTCCAAGACGCCCCTAGCGAAGTTACATGCTTTAGTTACTGGTCTCATACTCCAATAAAAATTGCCTAACGGCTCAGATGGGACATCCCTGTCCCCCCGAGCCTGCGCCATCATCCATGATGT
>NZ_MPDG02000002.1:113365-221354 GCF_001887095.2 Shewanella sp. SACH | reverse complement strand
CATACTCCAATAAAAATTGCCTAACGGCTCAGATGGGACATCCCTGTCCCCCCGAGCCTGCGCCATCATCCATGATGTCGCCACGACATTTTTATCTACGTATTTCGACAACTTCGCAGGGGAAGGTGTATCTCTTTTATATTTGGTGTTGCTCGCGAGTCATGCAAAGCAAACAGAATTATACCCACCATCCCTTTTATAAAATTTAACAATGGGTGGCCCATTAAATTTTCATGGATGTGAAGAGCGGCCATGCCGTCAACGGTCACTTACATGCCAGCGCTTAATCCAACCAACTATCAAGTAATCTGTATGCCTTTTTATAAGCATACACTCTGCAAATTTCACAATGGATGGCTCGTTAAATTGGGTTAAATTTGAAACGGGTGAAGCGCTTAATTACCTAACCTTTATTGAGTCGGAAGTGATCCCATTTGTGGAGACTCATTACAGAGCAACGCCCAACCACAGAACACTTGCAGGTCAATCTTTAGGGGGATCTTTTGGCGTTTTAGCACTGCTGACTAAACCCCAATTATTTGAAAATTATATTCTGACGAGCCCGTCGCTGTGGATCCATGACCGTTATCTTTTCGAACTAGAAAAACAATTCGCCGCAAAAAATACTGATTTAAAAGCCAAAATCAATTTTGCGACTGCCGCGATGGAAACGCCAGCCAACGGTAGCAAAAATGACATGGTAGGCTTGCAAAATGCGTTCGTCGCCAAGCTGCGTTCGCGCAACTATTTGAGTCTTGAAGTGAAAGACGACATCATCGAAGACGCCTATCACGAGACCACTTTTCCTATCGGTTTCACTAAAGACGCATTATGGTTATACGGAGTGAGTAGTCCAAAACAATAAAAACGTAACAATGAATGGCTCGTTAAATTCTCCACTTATTTATCTTCATTGATTGGGTAATATGCCTTACAAGACGCCATTCGCATCTGGCCATCACTTGAAATTTGCAGGCTTCCGACGTTCGTATTTACCATTAGCTCACCGCTTGCAAGTATTTTGGCTTCAAACATAGAATCGGGTAATCGCCGCCATGGTGTTGCCGACCATTGGTTGTCGCCAGAGCGCTTTATTTCGTAGATGATGTCAAACCCGTCGATTCTATCGGTAATGGCAATATTCCTGCTACCCAATTGAAAAATGTCCGCGATTGGCTCTGATAAGATGCGCGAAGATGTCCCCAAGTCTGAAAGAAAAACCAGTTCTCCGCCCCACTCACCAAGATTAAGGCCTGCCAACCATCCGCCACCGACTTTTAATGCCACATTTGGCTCTTGTGGGTATCGAACTCCTGGCAGGGTCAGCTGATTTGAAGCATCCAAAACTATCGTATAACGCTCTATAGCGTCCGGGTTTGTCTGTTCCAAAGAATTGGAGCCACGACTGATAACCCTATATGAAATAGCTGCCAGAGAACTGTTTTCAGTATCTTGATAGCGTTTTATAAACAAATTATTCTTCGCAAAGGGAACTGCCAATTCGCTACATAACTTGGGCCTTGGAGTACTGTAATTTTCGACCATCAAATAATCAAAAAAGACATCAGCGAAACTGGCATTCGGGTGCTGCTTCGGGTACTGACGATTATGCTCAATGTTGAATATCGCTGTTTTCGCAGCATTTCGAACTGCAGGGAACCAATGCGATTCTGCAACTGGCTCAAGAAAGTCTATTGCACGCTGGTCTCCGATTCGACCAAGCGATTCAGCGGCTATCAAACTTAATACAGCATTGGCTGGATCATTAAGCAACTTGCCCAAATAGGGAATTGCCTCTGGATAGTCAATAAATCCAAGTGCTCTGGCAGCCTTCTCTCTGATAGCCCAATCAGGATGGTCCAATAATGCCGCGACGACAGAACCAGCTTCACGTCCCATCGGGCCTTTTTCAGCCAGATCTCTGAGAAGTAGATAATCAGGTTTTTTTTGCAGCTGTACTTTTATCGAACAAACCTCCGGTGTAGAACATGCTGCATCCTGCGCAGACCAAACCGATAATACTGGCACTACAAACACACAGAACAGCGGCAGAATAATTGCTTTTGAAATTTCCATAATGTCCTTATTTAGACAATTAAAAACGACCCCTGCTATCTATTGTAAAACAATAAGATAATTCAGCTTTAGTCTGTACTCAAGCTAAAGCAAACCTCAGAATAAAAGCCATCAGGGGAAAATGGAACAGGCATAACTCTTTTGGGTTTAACCGCAAATTTAACGTGCCACCCATTATTAAATTTTCTAAAAGGTGTTGTGGTTAAAGAACAAAGATGGGACAGGATAACTCTTTTAGGTTTAACAGCCGACACCGAGATTACAGAAGTTCACCCTCCCCTAGGAGTTGCCGTAGGGCATTTGCGTTCGTTGCGTGAGCGAGGCATGGATGCCGAGATAGCGTCAGTCGAATCAAGGACGAGCGTCTGACGCGATAGCATAAGGACGCTAAATGCCCAAGGGGCTTTCAACTCCGTTAGGGGCGTCTTGGAGCATCCAAGGAGGATAGGACGAACAGTCCTCCTTGGTCGGGTGTGGGGTGAAGCCCCACGACTTTGATTTTTCTTTTAAAAGCAATCAAGAATGATGGAACCATCTAACCACCAGCAAAAGTATACAATGTTACACTTTTAGTAACGATTTCAGTGCTTAAATTTCAAAAAGTGTAGGTAAGTACACCCAATACTTACCCAAGTTGCCAGAGCAAAAACAAAACCCCGATACTGTTACCAGTATCGGGGCTTTTTTTACAAGAACTTTGGTTTGAGGCTTTTAGGCTCCAGACCAGCAAAGTATCTTACGTAGGATAAATCGAGTTAGAACAAGGCGCTTTACCACGACGTTTAGCTTTCTTAAACGAGTGGTGAAGCAACGCAGTTATCACCGATTTAGACCAGTAAGATTACATCATGCCGCCCATTCCGCCCATCCCACCCATACCGCCCATATCTTGGCCAGCATTTTGTGGGATCTCAGCAACCATAGCTTCTGTTGTGATCATCAGACCTGCGATTGACGCAGCGAATTGCAATGCACAACGGGTCACTTTAGTTGGGTCAAGGATACCCATTTCTAACATGTCACCGTAAGTGTCGTTACCGGCGTTGTAACCGAAGTTACCGCTACCGTTCTTCACTGTGTTAGCAACAACTGACGCTTCTTCACCCGCGTTTGTGGCGATTTGGCGCAGTGGCGCTTCCATTGCACGCAGTGCGATAACCACACCGTGTTTTTGGTCTTCGTTTAATACTTCAACTTCAGCGATCTTAGAAGCTACGCGAACCAGAGCAACACCGCCGCCAGGAACCACGCCTTCTTCTACCGCAGCGCGAGTTGCATGCAGAGCATCTTCAACGCGGGCTTTTTTCTCTTTCATTTCAACTTCAGTCGCTGCGCCAACTTTAATCACTGCTACGCCGCCAGCTAGTTTAGCCATACGCTCTTGCAGTTTTTCTTTGTCGTAGTCAGAAGTTGATTCTTCAACTTGTTGTTTGATTTGGCTTACACGAGCAGCAATTTGTGTTTGCTCGCCGTTACCATCGATGATGGTGGTGTTGTCTTTAGTGATCACAACACGCTTAGCTGTACCTAAATCTTCCAGGGTTGCTTTTTCAAGCTCTAGGCCGATTTCTTCAGCAATAACAGTACCGCCAGTTAGGATTGCTACGTCTTGCAGCATTGCCTTACGACGATCGCCAAAGCCAGGTGCTTTAACGGCAGCCACTTTCACGATACCGCGCATATTGTTCACAACTAAAGTTGCTAATGCTTCGCCTTCAACATCTTCAGCAACGATAAGCAATGGCTTACCGGTTTTTGCCAGACCTTCAAGGATAGGTAACAGTTCGCGAATGTTAGAGATTTTCTTGTCTACTAACAGTACGAATGGGTGGTCTAACTCAACGCTGCCGGTTTCTGGCTTGTTGATGAAGTATGGAGATAGGTAGCCACGATCAAACTGCATACCTTCTACTACGTCCAATTCGTTTTCTAACGCTTGGCCTTCTTCAACTGTGATCACGCCTTCTTTGCCGACTTTTTCCATCGCAGTAGCGATGATTTCGCCGATAGATTCGTCAGAGTTTGCAGAGATAGTCGCAACTTGCGCAATCGCTTTTGAATCTGCACAAGGTTGTGATAAGGCTTTTAATTCAGCAACAGCAGCGATAACGGCTTTGTCGATTCCGCGCTTCAGATCCATTGGGTTCATACCGGCTGCAACGGCTTTTAAGCCTTCAACTACAATGGCTTGAGCCAGTACAGTTGCAGTAGTAGTACCATCACCGGCGGCGTCGTTGGCTTTAGAAGCAACTTCTTTCACCATTTGCGCGCCCATGTTTTCGAATTTGTCTTCTAACTCGATTTCTTTGGCAACAGAAACACCGTCTTTAGTGATCAGTGGTGAGCCGAAGCTCTTATCTAATACCACGTTACGGCCTTTAGGGCCTAAGGTCACTTTTACTGCGTTCGCTAGAATGTTTACGCCAGCCAGCATTCTTACGCGAGCGTCATTACCAAATACAACTTCTTTAGCTGCCATCTTGATTATCCTTTAAATTTTTAATGATTAATTGGAATGTCGAATTGATGCTGAGGATTAACCCACTACTGCCATCAGGTCAGCTTCCGACAGGATCAAAACTTCTTGTCCGTCGATTTTTTCTTTCTTAACGCCGTAACCTTCATTGAAGATCACCACGTCACCCACTTTGACATCCAGTGGTTTAACTGTGCCATTTTCTAAGATACGGCCATTGCCCACAGCAAGGATTTCACCGCGAGTTGATTTTTCAGCGGCGCTACCGGTCAGTACTATGCCACCCGCTGATGTTGATTCAACTTCTAGACGCTTAACGATTACGCGGTCATGTAATGGACGAATATTCATCTATGAACTCTCCTAATGATTTGATGCCCTACAATCGAGCCTATTTGTGATTAAAAAAACAGACACCTGAGTCTGCTCTTTTGCTGTCTGAGATATGGGGCTGATAGTGTCGAGATCCAAGGGCATTTATAAAAAAAACTTCAATTTTTTGATGTCGGTTTTTTCAAGTCCGCACAATCCTGCTAGAATCTCGCCTCCGCTCGCTAACAAGGCACTATTTTTCCATGAAAGACAGACACGGGCTGCTCACCGCGCCAATTGGTCGTGTACTGCTCAACATGAGCCTCCCCAACTTAATTGGCATTATGACCATTCTAGGTTTCAGCCTCGCTGACACTTTTTTTATCAGCCAATTGGGCACCGAAGCCTTAGCCGCCATCAGTTTTACCTTTCCGGTGACCTTAGTGATCTCGAGTATCGCCATTGGTATTGGCGCTGGAGTCTCGACCAATTTAGGCCGACTAATTGGCTCGGGTAATGCCCACAAGGCCAAAGTATTCTTGCATGATGCCTTATTACTGACCTTTGGCTTGATTGCCAGTTTAGCCGCTCTGGGTAGCATTTTTATCGAGCCACTGTTTCGCTTACTCGGGGCAAACGATGACAGCTTGCCGCTGATCCACGACTATATGATTTACTGGTATGTCGGTGCGCCGCTGCTGGTGTTGTTGATGGTGGGCAATCAGGGCTTACGTTCCACTGGCGATACCCGCTCGCCGGCGATGATTATGGCGCTGGCGGCAATCATCAACCTTATCCTCGATCCGTTGTTGATCTTTGGTATTGGGCCGTTTCCACGTTTAGAAATTCAAGGTGCCGCGATTGCAACCCTGTTCGCTTGGTTGGTGGCCTTATCTTTGTCGGGATATTTGTTGATTGTCAGGCGCAAAATGCTTGAATGGACAGTGTTTGACATAGATAGAATGCGCGCCAACTGGACCAAACTTGCCCATATCGCCCAACCCGCTGCTTTAATGAATTTAATCAATCCGTTAGCCAATGCCATTATCATGGCCATGTTGGCGCATATCGACCACAGTGCAGTGGCAGCCTTTGGTGCCGGTACTCGCTTAGAGTCAGTGCTATTAATCGTGGTGATGGCGCTATCGTCGAGCTTAATGCCCTTTATCGCGCAGAACTTAGGTGCAGGCCAGCCACAGAGGGCGAAAGAAGCCCTGCTGCTATCGATAAAATTTATCTTTATCTTCCAAACCATACTTTATATTCCACTGATCTTTTTGGCTGAACCTATCGCGCACTTATTCAGTACCGATCCGCTGGTGATCGAGTGGTTGAGTTTTTACATCTTAGTGCTGCCCTGCGCCTATGGGCCTTTGGGCATAGTAATTATTGTGGCGACCTCGCTCAATGCTTACCACAGACCTATGAGTTCACTGGTGATCAACCTGTGCCGCTTAGTGCTACTTATGCTGCCGTTGGCGGCCTTGGGATCCTATATAGGTGACGTTAAAGGCCTACTGCTCGCGCTACCTGTAACCAATATTTTTATGGGGATTGCCTGTTACTGGCTGGCGCAGCGGATCTGTGAACCGACAAAGGTCACAACCGCTAACGCCATTCGCGAGGGGTAAACTAGCTTGATTTTTTAACGGGAAAGCGCAACACGTCGTCTGAAAGCGCTCCCGTAGAGGCTTTGCAGGATCGACGTGGGCCTTGCTCGCTCATGTTGATCGGCACGCCATTTGGCACTAACTCTTGCATTATGTAGTCGATAAAGCGTCGACAGGCTAAACTAACGTAACGTCTTGATGGATAAGCTAAGAAACACTCGCCTTGGTGGGGCTGGATTTCAGGTAACAGAGTCACCAACTCACCGGTTTGCACATATTCATCCACGACCTCAGCAGGCGCATACACGATACCGCGTCCTTGCAATCCAAACTCAACCGCCACTTCAATACTGTTAGAGCAGAAATTGCCTCTGACTCTCACCTCTTGTTCTGAACCGATAAATAACTCATTAAAAATTTTGCCGTTGGATAAACGGAACATAGACACGTTATGCGCTTCAATCTCTTTCGGTGTTTTAGGTGTGCCGTGTACCGCTAAATATTGCGGACTGGCGTAAAAACGTAAGTCAGTGGTAAAAATCGGCCGCACCACTAAATCTAAGGTATCCAACGCAGGCTCGACCACAAAGGCCACATCGAGATTATGTTTCACCATATCGACGGATTCTGAGCTGCTGATGACCTCTAAGGTGAGTTTAGGGTGCATATCCATAAAGCGGAAAATGGCTTGCATCAAGATTTTCATGCTATGGATGGGGAACATTTGAATGCGCAGATGCCCGCTGATCTCAGCATCATCATTGGTCATTTCGAATAGGGTTTCATCGAGCTGGGCCAGAATGTTTTGCGAGCGCTGATAGAAATGGCTACCTGCAGACGTGAGCGTCATGGAGCGGCTCTGGCGGTGGAACAATTTAATATTCAGCTCATCTTCCAAGGCTTGCAAACGCCGACTGACAGTCGATTTTGGCAAGTTAAGTAAATCAGCCGCTTCAATCAAACTACCGGTTTCAGCAATTCTGTGGAATAACGCTAAGTCCTCTGTCTTCATTTTGACCTTAAGTTCAATCTCATTATGTGGGACTGATAATCCCAAAGTATCCCGTTTATTGCAACTACTTTAGCTGGTATCTTCGCGCCCAGAAATGCTGACAACTTGTTAACTAGGAAATCGCCACCATGAAATCATATCGACTCTTGCCACTGGCTATGCTGCTTCCAGCCCTGCTCAGTGGTTGTTCGCCAGCGGAAAGTTCAGTACAAGTGGACACTGTCCGTCCGGTTAAACTGTTTGAAGTGCTCAACGTAGAAGCTGGAGATTTTAGAACCTTTCCTGCCCGCGTTGCCGCCAATAGCCGCGCCGAATTGTCGTTCCGTATTTCAGGGCAATTAACCGAACTGACATTAGTCGAAGGCCAAAGAGTCGCTCAAGGTAGCCTGCTCGCCCAGCTTGACGACAGGGATGCCAAAAATAACTTAATGACCCGTGAGGCCGAGCACGAACTGTTAGCCGCCGACTTTAAACGTAAGGTCGAGCTGCTTAATCGTAAACTGATTTCACAGTCTGAGTTTGATAGCACTCAAGCGCAGCTCAAATCGGCCAAGGCCGCCCTTGCGGCAGCGCGCGACCAACTGAGTTACACCCGCTTAACCGCGCCCTTTAGCGGCACGATTGCTAAACGTTTAGTGGATAACCACCAAATCGTGCAGGCCAATCAAGGGGTGTTAACACTGCAAAACAACAACTTGCTCGATGTGAGCATTCAAGTGCCCGAGGCGATGGCGGCGGGGTTGAAGCAATATACCGATCAAGCTCACTTTACCGCTAAGGTGCGTTTTAGCGCCTTTCCCGAGCAGAGTTTCGACGCCAAATTTAAAGAATACTCCACCCAAGTCACCCCAGGTACTCAAGCCTATGAAGTGGTGTTTTCATTGCCTCAACCCCAAGATATTCAATTACTTCCTGGGATGAGCGCCGAGTTAACCTTAGCCTTAGTTAAAGACCCAAGCACCCTTGCATCCAGTATTGTGCCCGTGACCGCCATCGATAAACGCGATCAAGATGGCCAAGTGCAAGTGTGGGTTTATCAAACCCAATCAGGTGAAGTCAAACCCACTATGGTGACCCTAGGACGCGTGAGTAACCAAGGCGTTGAGATTTTAACGGGTATCAACAAGGGCGATCTTATCGTCAGCGCTGGGGTGTCTCAATTATCCGCTGGCATGAAAGTCAAACCACTACGCTGGCAGCGTGGAGTGTAATTGATGAACATTGCAGAGTATTCGATACGCCACAAAGTCATCAGTTGGATGTTTGTGTTGCTGCTACTCGTGGGTGGCGGCGTGAGTTTTACTGGTTTGGGGCAATTAGAATTCCCCGAATTCACCATTAAAGAAGCCCTAGTGATCACGGCTTACCCCGGCGCATCACCTGAGCAAGTTGAAGAAGAAGTCACACTGCCGCTCGAAGATGCCCTGCAGCAACTCGATGCCATTAAGCATGTGACCTCGATTAACAGTGCGGGCCTGTCACAAATCCAAATTGAGATTAAAGAAAGCTACGACAAAACCACCCTGCCACAGGTGTGGGATGAAGTGCGTCGTAAGGTCAACGACACGGCGGGCATCTTGCCACCGGGTACAACCGCGCCGCAGGTGATGGACGACTTTGGCGATGTGTATGGCATTTTATTTAATCTCTCTGGGCCTGATTACAGCAACCGCGAGTTAAGCAATTACGCCGACTATCTGCGTCGCGAACTCGTGCTCGTGCCCGGGGTGAAAAAAGTTTCAGTTGCAGGCAGCGTCACCGAGCAAGTGGTGATTGAAATCTCCCAGCAAAAGCTGTCGGCACTGGGGTTAGATCAAAGCTATATCTATGGTTTAGTGAACAATCAAAACGTGGTCTCTAACGCGGGCAGCTTAGTGATTGGTGATAACCGTATCCGCATTCATCCCACGGGCGAATTTAGCAATGTGCAGGATCTGGCGCGCTTGATTGTGAGCCCACCGGGTAGCACTGAGCTAATTTACCTTGGCGACATTGCTAATATTGAAAAGGATTACGACGAAACCCCGAATGTGCTTTACCACAATAAGGGCGAAGCGGCGTTATCACTGGGGATTTCTTTCTCTAGTGGCGTGAACGTGGTCGAAGTCGGACAAAAGGTCAGTGACCGCTTAGCCGAGCTTGAATCCCAACGCCCAATCGGCATGAATTTAGCGACGGTTTACAACCAGAGTCAGGCGGTCGATGAGACAGTCAACGGCTTCTTAATCAACTTATTAGAATCCATTGCTATCGTGATCGCCGTGCTCCTGCTGTTTATGGGGCTGCGCTCGGGTATGTTGATGGGTCTGATCTTACTGCTGACGATTCTGGGTACCTTTATCGTGATGAAAGTGCTGGGGATTGAGCTGCAACTCATCTCCCTCGGCGCACTCATTATCGCCCTTGGCATGTTGGTTGATAACGCGATTGTGGTCACCGAAGGTATTTTGATTGGCCTGCGCCGTGGTAAAACTCGCCTCGAAGCGGCGAAGCAAATTGTCGCTCAAACCCAGTGGCCGCTATTGGGCGCGACTGTCATTGCCATTATTGCCTTTGCGCCCATTGGCTTATCGCAAAATGCCGCAGGTGAATTCTGCCGTTCTTTATTCCAAGTGTTGATGATTTCGCTGTTTATCAGCTGGATAACCGCCATCACCTTAACGCCGTTCTTCTGCCATCTGTTATTTAAGGATGCGCCGAGCGATGAAGAAGCCCAAGACCCCTACAAGGGCTGGTTCTTCAGCTTATATCGCGCAAGTTTAACCCTAGCGCTGCGCTTTAGATTGGTGAGTATTCTGCTGGTTATAGCCATGCTGTTCAGCGCTGTGGTGGGCTTTGGTCATATCAAGAATGTGTTCTTCCCTGCCTCTAACACGCCGATTTTCTTTGTGGATATCTGGATGCCAGAGGGCACGGACATTAAGGCGACCGAACGTTTTACTGCCGATATTGAGCGCCAGTTACTGCAACAGAACGAGCAAAAAGATATAGGGCTAAAACACTTAACCAGCGTTATCGGCCAAGGCTCGCAGCGTTTCGTCCTGCCTTATCAACCAGAGAAAGGCTATCCCGCCTTTGCCCAGTTGATAGTCGAAATGCAAGATCTAGCCGCCGTTAAAGCCTATATGCCAGAGTTAGAAACCTTGTTAAATCAACGTTTCCCACAGGCACAATATCGCTTGAAAAACATGGAAAACGGCCCGTCGCCCGCAGCCAAAATTGAGGCACGCTTCTACGGCGACAATCCTGAAGTGCTGCGCGCTTTAGGCGCCCAAGCCGAGGCCATTTTCCACGCCGAACCGAGCATGGATGGCATACGTCACAACTGGCGTAATCAAGTGCCCTTGATCCGTCCGCAACTGGAAAATGCCCAAGCGCGGGAAACGGGGATCAGTAAGCAAGATCTCGACAATGCCCTATTGGTTAACTTTAGCGGTAAACAAATTGGTCTATACCGAGAAACCAGCCACTTGTTGCCCATCGTCGCCAGAGCGCCCGCCGAAGAACGTTTGCAGGCCGACAGCCTGTGGAAGTTGCAAATTTGGAGTAGCGAACACAACACCTTTGTGCCTGCCACCCAAGTGGTGAGTAGCTTTAACACTGAGTGGGAAAACCCGCTGGTGATGCGCCGAGATCGTATGCGTATGCTCGCTGTGATGGCCGATCCTAAGCTTGGCAGTGATGAAACCGCCGACTCTGTACTGCGTAAAGTAAAAGACAAGGTCGAAGCGATCAGCCTGCCCGCAGGTTATCACTTGGAATGGGGCGGTGAATTTGAAACCGCAGGCGAAGCGCAAACCGCGGTATTCAGCTCGATTCCCATGGGTTATCTGGCGATGTTCTTGATCACCGTATTCCTGTTCAACTCAGTGCGTCAGCCCTTAGTGATCTGGTTTACTGTGCCCTTGGCCCTGATTGGGGTGTCTGCGGGACTCTTGTTATTCGACGCCCCTTTCAGCTTTATGGCGCTACTCGGCCTGCTGAGTTTGTCGGGTATGGTGATTAAAAACGGTATCGTCTTGGTCGATCAAATCAACCTCGAACTCAGTGAAGGCAAACCCGCTTATTTCGCCTTGGTCGACTCCTGTGTCAGCCGTGTGCGCCCCGTCATGATGGCAGCGATAACCACTATGCTCGGGATGATCCCACTGATCTCAGACGCCTTTTTCGGTTCAATGGCGATAACGATTATTTTCGGTCTCGGTTTTGCGTCACTGTTAACACTCATAGTACTGCCAGTGATGTACAGCCTAGTATTCAATATTAAAGCGACAGCGATAGGAGGTGAGTCACCTAACAAATAACACTCAACTTTTTAGCTCCGCAATTGTTCCAAAAACGCTTCCCGGCGCGGCCGGTCAGTCTCGATTAAAGCGACTGACTGGTCATTTCTTTTAATGATTTATCGCCAATCCTCTCACTCCGTGTTAACGCCATTATTTGCTATTCATATTTGCCTTTAGATATCAGCCTAATTTGCCAATCCGATGACATACCAGAGCGATACTAAGGCGTATAGAGATCGTATAAGTGTTTTATGATTCAACTGAAAAGTGAGACCACTACATTGGAAACGAATAAGTATGGTTATGGGCAGAAAGGATGAGCGCATCTGCGGCCGAGTTCATGACTGAACAGGCAGCAGATAAAAGAGCGGCAATGATGATACCGCAGATGCAAATATGCTTGACGCAATAGAGCAATAATCGAGTAGCAAGTTACCCTTACACTCAGGTAGAACTAACAACAGTTAAAGACTAAAATCCATTAAAAGCTAAGACTTAGAATCTTTATCCTGTTTTTTTCCCTGCTCTTTATTCAGTTCTTTATCTGGGAGCTGATGACTAGCAGGTTTTATATCACTCGGATCGACTTTATGTTCGAAGTCGCCCTCAAACACATTACCGTCTTTCTTCACGCTATCATCAAACGGCGCTTGGCTAAATGGGTCCTGCGGCTTAGGCCCAAAGGGACTTTGGCCCGCTTGAAAGCCGCCGTGCATTCCGCCCTGTAACCCCGCTACAACGCGCAACTGCATGCGCTTGAACAGCAAGGCAGCAATGGGACGACGGGTGAATGGCGTCAGCAATAACAGGCCAATGGCATCGGTCACAAAACCGGGGATCACCAGTAAAATACCCGCCATGGCTAACATCATGCCTTCGACGATTTCTTGCCCCGGCGCTTCACCGCGAGCGAGTTTTTGCTGTACTTGCATTAAGGTGCTTAAACCTTGGCTGCGAACCAAAGAGACCCCGAGCACGGCGGTAAACAGCACTAAGCCTATGGTAGTCCAAGTGCCAAGCACTTCACCCACACGGATCAGCACCGACAGCTCTATTACTGGGATCAGCACAAAGAGTAAAAATATAATGAAAAACATACCGACCTCAGGTTTATCTGACTATCTGTGTAAACTAAATGGGGACTATCCGGTCTTAATTCAAGTCAGGCTAAGCATTGCGACAGACTAAGGGGCTAATAACCTCTAATTGAGCAACGGATTTAACAACTGATATTTAGCTCACCCTTTTGTTAACGCGCTAATGTATGAGACCATTAAAACACGTAAAGTAGCCTAACTCAGTTGGCTTAAGCGAACTTTAAGATTCTTAAGAGACGATACCTAACACCATGCAGCATCAGTATTTAATGGTTAGCACTACCTGCCCCGATGAAGTACAAGCCAATACCTTGGCTCGGGCTTTAGTTGAGTCGCGTATTGCCGCTTGTGTTCATATCTCCGCCCCGATACGTTCAATTTATGCTTGGGAAGGGAAAATCTGCGAAGAACAAGAATTTAGCTTACAGATTAAATGTTTACAAAGTCGATATTCAGAGTTAGAACAACTTGTGCTTAGACTCCACCCTTATCAAGTACCCGAAATTATTGCCGTGCCTGTGACTCACGGGCTACCAGCCTACTTAGATTGGATAAAAGACAACACTCAGCCATGAAAAAACTACTCAGCCTTATTTTCACGTCTTTATTGCTCCTCACGCCCTTAGCGCACAGTGAAGGGGTTTTCGGTAACAAATTCGACTTCATGAAGAGTGAACCGGAATTGATGCCTGTCGATCAAGCATTTGCCTTCGATTTCAAGCAAGAAGGTAATCAGGTCAAACTCAATTGGGTGATTGCCGACGGTTACTACATGTACCGCGACAAGCTTAAATTTACTGTCAATGGCGCCGAGCTAGGCACAGTGGCGCTGCCCAAGGGCAAGCCCCATGAAGATGAGTATTTTGGCGAGCAAGAAGTCTATTACACCTATGTGGATATTCCCGTTGCGCTGAAACAGGCCGATGAAAATGCCACGCTTACCGTCACTTTTATGGGCTGCGCCGAAGGCAAGTTGTGTTATCCACCGACCAAACGTGACGTGGTGCTAAAAGCGATTGCCGCCAACGAGGGCTTGATCGCAGGTGCCGAAGCGAGCGAATCGACCGCCGCAGCAAAGCCTGCCAGCACTGAGTCAGCCAGCAATAAGCCGAACACGGCCGATAAAGCCAATCCCCAACCTATTACTCAGCAAGATACCCTGAGCCAAATGCTGTCAAACGACAGCCTGATTTGGACCTTAGTGATCTTCTTTGGTCTAGGTGTCGGTCTGGCATTAACGCCCTGCGTGTTCCCTATGTACCCGATTTTGTCTGGCATTATTGTTGGCCAAGGGCAAAAACTCTCAACCGCGAAAGCCTTTACCTTGTCTATGGCTTACGTCCAAGGTATGGCAATCACTTACTCTATCTTAGGGTTAGTGGTCGCATCGGCGGGACTGAAATACCAAGCGGCATTGCAACATCCCGCCGTGTTAGTGGTATTGGCGATTCTGTTCTTTGTGCTCAGCTTATCTATGTTTGGCCTGTACGATTTAAAACTGCCATCGAGCTGGCAGGAAAAGATGAACTCAGTATCGAACAACCAAAAAGGCGGCAACTTAGTTGGCGTATTCTTGATGGGCGTGATTTCTGGCCTGGTCGCATCACCTTGCACTACCGCGCCGCTATCGGGTGCGCTCGTTTATGTGGCGCAAACCGGCGACTTACTCCAAGGCTTCCTAGCCCTGTATGTGCTGAGTATGGGCATGGGTTTACCTCTGCTGATTATCGGCACCTCAGGCGGTAAATTATTACCGAGAGCGGGCGCTTGGATGGACATCATCAAAACCGTCTTCGGCTTCCTGTTGATCGCTGTGTCTATCGTAATGCTCGGTCGTATTTGGACGGGCGTGGTATCCGATGTGCTTTGGTCACTGTGGGGAGTGAGCTTCACTGGCTACTTGATGCATCAGAACAAACTCAGTCCCTTCAACTGGAAACAAACTGTCCGTTCAGTGCTATTAACTCTGACGCTACTGGCAAGTTTCTCCTACGGATTCCAAGCTGTGATGGGCCACTTTGGTTTTAATCACAATCCCGTAGGCACTGCGGCGACGACCGAAGAAGCCCATGGCTTTAAACGGATTAAATCCATTGAAGATCTTGAGCAAGAAATCGCCGCCGCTGCCGCCCAAGGTAAGCCTGTGATGCTGGATCTCTACGCCGATTGGTGTGTTGCCTGTAAAGAGTTTGAAGCCATCACCTTTAAGGATGCTGACGTGTTAGCCCGCATGAATAAAATCGTGCTGCTGCAAGCCGATGTGACTAAGAGTGACAAGGTCGATGTCGCCTTACTCGAAAAATACAATGTGCTCGGTTTGCCTACGTTGTTGATGTTTAACGAACAAGGTGAGCAAAGGGAAGATTTACGAGTGACTGGTTTTATGGGCCCTAAAGATTTTGCCGCCCATTTAGATCATCTGGTGAAATAATCACGATTTAGACATATACCACTAAAGCGATTTCACCCGCGCCAGTTTTAATCGGCAAGTGTATTTACCGCAACACCAATAGAAAGCGGACTTTTTTCATTAAAAGTCCGCTTTTTTGTTCCAGTGTCATAGATTTCTTATACAATCACTCATAATTTTGGACTTTTTAGATTGGAGCATCATGGAACCCGGTATCCTCATTATCACACTCATCTGCGGCATGCTCGTCAGCCGTATAGGACTACCACCGCTCATCGGCTACTTAGTGGCGGGCTTTGTACTATTCGTCCTCGGGATAGATAAAGAAAGCCTGCCATTACTGCAAGAACTCGCCAGCCTAGGCGTGACTTTGCTGCTGTTTGCTATTGGTTTGAAACTCGATATTCGTAGCCTGTTCAAGGCCGAAGTGTGGGCGGGTTCGAGTGTCCACTTAGTGCTCTCAATCGTGGTTTTTGTGCCGATTCTGAAACTCTTCGGCTTACTGGGTTTAAGCCAACTCACGAGTCTTAACCTTGAGCAACTGACGTTAATCGCCTTCGCGTTAAGCTTCTCCAGTACCGTATTTGCGGTCAAAGTGTTAGAAGATAAGGGCGATGTCCAATCCCTCTACGGCCGGGTCGCCATTGGTATCTTGATTATGCAGGATATCTTCGCCGTACTGTTTTTAACAATTTCTAAGGGCGATGTACCTTCGGTATGGGCCTTCGCATTACTCTTACTGCCACTGGCTAAGCCGCTCATTTATAAAGCCTTCGACCGTGTCGGCCACGGTGAACTGTTAGTCCTGTTTGGTCTAGTGATGGCACTTGTGGTTGGCGCTTGGTTATTTGAATCTGTTGGCCTGAAACCCGATCTCGGCGCACTGATCATAGGTATCTTGTTGGCGGGCCACAAAAAGTCCTCAGAGCTGGCAAAATCCCTGTTCTATTTCAAAGAACTCTTCCTCGTGGCCTTCTTCTTAACCATAGGACTCAATGGCTTACCTACGGTATCGGATATCGTCCTCGCGGCGCTATTGGTGTTGTTAGTGCCACTTAAAATCCTGCTGTTTGTTTACATTCTGACTCGCTTTAAACTGCGTTCACGTACCTCTATGTTGGGCTCGTTCAACCTAGGTAACTTCAGTGAATTCGGTTTAATCGTCGCCGCCGTCGCCACCTATAAAGGTTGGTTACCTCCTGAGTGGCTAGTGATCATCGCCGTGGCATTAAGCTTCAGTTTTTTACTCGCCGCGCCACTTAACGCCACCGTCGGTAATATCTACCAGCGATTCCAGCAGCGTTTAATCAAGCTCGAAAAACGCCCGTTACACCCAGAAGATAGGCCCATCGCCATTGGCAACCCACGCTTCTTAATCTTAGGTATGGGCCGCATTGGTAGCGGCGCCTACGATGAACTCAGGGAACAATTTGACGGCGAAATTCTCGGCATTGAGCACAAGCAAGACTTAGTCGATTTACATAAAGCCAAGGGCCGCAACGTAGTGCAAGGTGACGCCGCGGATACCGACTTTTGGGAAAAACTCGACAGAGCGCCTAACCTTGAATTAGTGCTGCTGGCCATGCCGCACCACGCGGGAAATATGTTTGCGGTTGAACAACTCAAAAAACTGAATTATCAAGGCAAGATCAGTGCGATTGTGCAGTACAGTGACGATGCCGCGGCACTTCGCGAATCGGGCGTACACAGTGTTTACAACCTGTACGAAGCTGCGGGTGCCGGTTTTGTGGATCATGTGATCTATGAGCTGTTGCAAGACTCAGAGAAAAACGCCGCGCAAGCGGAAGAAACTGCGCAAGTGGCTGATCCTAAAATTAATGCAGAGTCCAATAGTTAAGTGCCTGCTAATGCTGCATTGAATTAAAATCACGCCATAATAGGCCGCACATACGAGCAGTAACCTCCTCTGCAAGTTTGTGCGGCATCCAACTAACTACTGACTAATCTTTACAAATCAATCGACTAGATAACGCACTGAATACGTTATTTTGACTTCCTATCACAGTATCGATTTTCTCATTGCCGCCCATCGCCATTTCAGCAAAAAATCTCAGTTACATCACCGACTCAGTCGTGATATAAATCGATGACGGTAACGAAATTAGCTCAGCTTTTTTGGAATTTTTTACAGCATGTCAAACCCTGCGCAGCGCGCCACAAAGTTATTTGTCCAAACCTTTGGCACTAAAGCCGACGATTTATATCAAGCCCCTGGGCGCGTCAATCTGATCGGTGAATACACGGATTACAACGACGGTTTTGTACTCCCGGCAGCCATTAATTTTCATACAGTGATTGCGGTAAAACGCCGTGACGACACTAAGTTTCGTGCCGTTGCCGATGCCTTTCCCGGACAAATTAAAGAGTGGACCTTCGGTCAAGAAAACGACATGGACCCGCAAGATGGCTGGGTGAATTACCTCAAAGGTTTTACTGCGGCTATGGCGCAAACGGGCTTATTAGCCAAGGGCTTAGACTTAGCCATTGTGGGCGATGTGCCACTTGCGGCAGGTTTATCCTCATCGGGCGCCCTCGTTGTCGCCTTCGGCACTGCCATCAGTGATACCAGCCAATTGCATTTATCACCAATGGCGGTAGCGCAACTGGCCCAACGTGGTGAACACAGATATGTCGAATCGGCCTGTGGCATCATGGATCAAATGTGCAGCGCTATGGGTGAGCAAGACCACGCGCTGCTGATTGACTGCTTAGATCTGGACAGCGAAGCCATTCCCATCCCAGAAAACTTAAGCCTTATCATCATAGATGCCCATATTGAGAAGCAACGTTTAGCCGCCACCAATCAACAACGTCGCAACGAATGCGCCCAAGCGGCCGAATACTTTGGCTTAGATGCGCTGCGTCACCTCGATTTACGTCGATTAGAAAGCGCAAAAGCCGATTTAGATGAAGTGTTATATCGCAGAGCAAAACACGTCGTCACAGAAAATCAAAGAACCCAGAGTGCAGCCCGCGCTTTAGAACAAAATAACATTCAAAAATTCAGCCGCTTAATGGCGGAATCCCATGCTTCACTGCGGGATGATTTTGAAGTGACACTGCCCGAATTTGATACCTTAGTTGAGATTGTCAGCCAAGTGATTGGCGAGCGTGGCGGCATCCGCATGACCGACGGCTGCGTGGTGGCCTTAGTTGATCATGAACTGACCGATGCTGTCGTGGCCGCCGTTGAACATGAGTTTTTCGACAAAACCGCAATCGATGCCACTGTCTATTTATGTTCCGCCAGCGCTGGCGCGGGCCGCATAGATAATTAGCCAGAGCACGCTTAAAACAAAGAAAACCAATACAGTGACAAGGCCGTCGATAACATACGAATTCATCGCTGAACTTTATGGTGTTGATGGCAAATAATAGGGTTAACATACTCATTTAACACAATAAGCAGTGAGCATTTTCAACACAGAGGGAAGCTAAATGGTACGTTTCAGTGTTTTGGATCCTTGGACCGATCCCCGCGGTGGCGAAATAGAACGGGTTC
Source organism: Shewanella sp. SACH (assembly GCF_001887095.2). NCBI lineage: Bacteria > Pseudomonadati > Pseudomonadota > Gammaproteobacteria > Alteromonadales > Shewanellaceae > Shewanella > Shewanella sp. SACH. The sequence goes on along the minus strand of NZ_MPDG02000002.1, from coordinate 202,552 downwards.
GGATCGACAATGGCATACTCGCATTAGAAGTCATCAGCTTAGGCGGAATTATCCGCGCTCTGTGGACCCCAGATAAACACGGCGAACGAGCCAATATCGTCCTTGGTTGCGACAGCGCCGAAGACTACCTGACGCAATCGGCTCACTTAGGCGCCATTGCTGGCCGCTTTGCGAATCGTATCGCTAACGGCAAAATGCACTATCAAGGCCAAGATTATCAACTCGATGTCAACCAAGCGACTAACTGTTTGCACGGCGGCCGTGAAGGGTTTAATCGTAAAAACTGGCACTTAGGCCAACTGCCCGATGGTGTGCGCTTGACCTTAATGAGTCCAGACGGCGACATGGGTTTCCCCGGTAATTGCACGGTTCAACTGGATTACCGCCTCGCAGGTAATAATCTCTATGTGGAAATTTTAGCTTCGGTGGATAAAGCCTGTCCCGTGAGCTTAACCCAACACAGTTATTTCAACCTCGATGGTTCAGAGACCAATCACGAGCATTTGATGCAAATCGATGCCAAGCGTTATCTCACCATGAATGATGTCAGTGTTCCCACTGGGATTGCCGAGACTACAGGATCAATTTTCGACTTGAGTCAGCCGATACGCTTAGGCGACAAACTGCATGCCGCTGAATTGGCGAGCACGCGCGGTTATGATCACTGTTATATGATGAATGACCCCGACGGTTCACTCGCCCGCTTTGGCTGTTTAAGCAGTCCAGTAAGTGGCCGCGCTATGACAGTTTATACCAATCAACCGAGCGTGCAGCTCTACTGCGCTAACTTTTTAGATGGCACAGTGGGTCGCAATCAACAGGTATTAAATCAACATCATGGCGTGTGTTTAGAACCGCAGATGCTGCCAGACTCACCGAATCAAGGCGAGCGCTTTGGTGATGATGTTTGGTTAGTGCCAGGCAAGGTTTATCACCACATCAGCCGATATCAGTTCGATGCCGATGCGTAACATTAGCTATAAATTAGCGGTATATTAACGGGTAAATCGAGTCGCGATAAAATAGCGATGAATTGAGGTTAACGCGCGGTTTCGCGGAAGGAAATAAAGCGATAAGGAATAAAATAAGCACTATTTTATTCCTTACACTCACAGTGTTAGCCCTTAAGCCGACACTGTGTTAATCATCAAAATCATCGACCCAATCATCGTCAAAATCGACGCCTACGGCATCGGATTCCACTTCTGGTTCAACTTCAGGCTTCGCCTTACGAACAGGCGCAGTTTCCTTCACGTTGTTTAGGTCAATACGAGCTTGATGCTTACTCATGAATTGAGCTCTAGCCGCCTTCCATGCACCACTAAACTTAGCCTCAGCAGCTTTTAACGCAGCCTCATCTAAGTCGTATAGGTTCACTTTGACGATATCTTCCACATACTCAATGATCGCATCGCGATCGGAATTGTATAGGTAGATACGTCCTGGGGAGGCATCGGGCAGCTGGTTGTCATGGACGACAATCGCGTTGCCTTTCGATGTTCTCAGCTCACCATACCAAACCTGTTTCTTTGCTGTGTTATACATATATGCTAATACCCTTAAATCAACACATACACTATGAGTTTTTTAGCCTGAATAAGCGAAGTATCGCTTGCTTTGATCCACGAATAGCGCCGGAAAGTCTCTGACGTTTTCAACTGGGTATTTTTACAGAATATTTCCGATAATCAATGCCTCATACCATGAAATTTTCACTAATTACGTATTAATTTCTGCCAAAGTACCCAAAAAGTTTAATCATTAACGACTTTAGTCTAAAAAATCGACGCGGCAAGTTTTATTCCCAATAAAAAGCAATCATATCGACTATGTTCGATGGGCATAAACTTTACGATTCGAAGTTGCCGTTCGAGGTTACTGCAAGGTTAAGCATCAGGTTTAACCATGACGATTTAACGACAGTAGCGCAAACGACTATTTACCCCTACGTTACTCAGCCACTCTTTTGCCTGAACGCTCTCAGACTTGCCTCAAATGGCTGCGACCTAAACAATCCATCGCGGCCAAAGCAGTATGCCGAGCCTAAATCACCGTCAGTACCACCTTTCCCCTGTGCTCACCCGACTCCATCAGCGCATGGGCTTTCGCGGCTTCGCCTAATGGGAAGGTCGCAAAAATATTGGGCACAATTTTATGGGCGTTTAACAGCGGCCAGACATTCTCAAATAATTCGGCGGCAATGGCGGCTTTAGCCTCCACGCTTTGCGGTCTTAGGGTCGACCCTGTCCACATAATACGTTTTGCCATCAGACGGAAAATCTCGACTTCAGCCTTAGGGCCACGTTGCATCGCCACCGACACCATACGGCCGTCCATCGCTAAGGCTTGTAAATCGAGATTAATAAAATCGCCACCCGCGATATCAAAGACCACGTTCACGCCCTTATCTTGGGTGAGTGCCATGACAGGCTCAACAAAGTTGTGGGTGCGATAATTGATGACTTCAGCGGCGCCAAGGCTCAAGCAATAATCGCGCTTCTCATCTTGCCCCGTCGTGGCAATGACTTTTGAGCCTAAGGCGCTGGCAAGTTGAATGGCCGTACTGCCGATACCGCCCGAGCCGCCGTGGATCAGCACAGTCTCACCCGCTTTTAGTCCCGCACGCATAAACAGGTTGCCCCATACGGTGAAGAAGGTTTCTGGCAGCGCAGCGGCCTGCACATAACTAAAGCCCGTTGGAATAGGCAAACAGTGGGCAGCATAGGTGAGCGCATACTCGCCATAACCCCCGCCCGGCACTAAGGCGCAAACCTTGTCGCCGATTTGCCATTGGCTCACGCCTTCACCGAGGGCACAAATATCACCCGCGACTTCAAGACCAATAATCGGTGATGCACCCGGTGGTGGTGGATAAGCACCTACCCTTTGTTTGACATCGGGGCCATTCACTCCTGCTGCATGCACGCGGATCAACACTTGGCCAGCCGCTGGCACAGGCAAAGGCGAGCGCGATAGCTGCATCACCTCGGGCGTACCGGGTTGCTCAACATGGATATGGGTGTATTCGCTTGGTAAAGCTGACATAAAAGCTCCTTTGGGAATGGCATCGACCTCATCGCAGATGATTTAGCATCTCAGGGGTCGAGTGCTAACTGCGGAAAAGTGCATCTAACCTTAATGCGGCTAAGCTAGCGCGAATTCAAGCCAAATAGCCACTCTTATTCCACAAGGTATTCAATCAGGCCTTTCTAAGCTGTGGAGTCCCGCAGACTCAGCTTCTGGCGCGAGTCCTTTGAGCAATAATCTGAACCTAAGCTGAACAGAAAAGATGTATCAAACAAATTTACAGGTAAATACTAGATATATTAAAAACTTACAGCCATCATTTGAACGCATTATTTGCTAGCTGCGATGTTTGTCGCGCTATTGTTATCACGCAAATAATCCAATGAGGTTTGATGCAAGCTTAGGTTACACGCATCAAATAACGCCCAAGGAAGATCTGCTTTGCAGACTAGATAACTACGGATACACAATGAAAAACACACTGCTCTTCGCAGCTATTAGCTTAGCTTTTGCGACTCCCGCTCTCGCCCATGACACTCATACGAGTCACCCATTAGGCAGCAACACACCCAGCAATCCACAAGCGCAACCGGCACCACGACCACCCTCGGCGCCCATTAGCCAAATAGAATCCCATAGACCGCTACTGCGGGAGACGCCATTGATGGCATCCCCGAATGAGCCAACTATGACAGAACAGACAATGACAGAACCGCCTAAGATGCATTCACGCAAGAAGCGAGAAGTATCTGAGCAACCGCCACTTAAGTTACAGAGTCGCAGCGCCGCACTGCAGAGCAATGACTGCAGTGACTTTGTCGGTAAATCGGGCCAAGCCCTAGTGGATCAATTGAGCCAATCGACCCCCGAATGCGTCGGTAAGCTCTATAGCCTCAAAGGCAGTGCTGCGACCGCGCTATTTAGCGAGGCCAATGTGATCAGTGTCGCCAACGCCATTGCCACTAAAGCCAAGGACTACACTGGGGTCGATGTTCAGCATCTTGAATCGCATATTTACTTTGTCCGCGCTGCCCTCTATGTGCAGTTTTACAGTCCAAATGATGTACCCGCTTACAGCAGCGCCGCTAAGGCCAGCTTAAAATCGGCCCTCAACGCTTTATTTGCGAACGCTGCGATTTGGACGGTCTCCGATGACAATGCTGGCGTGTTGAAAGAAGCCTTAATCCTGATTGACTCTGCCGAGCTTGGCGCCGATTTTAATCATGTCACCATAAAAGTATTAACGGACTACGACGCTAACTGGCAAGCCAGTTTCGCCATGAACGCCGCAGCAAACTCAGTGTTTACCACCTTATTCCGCGCCCAGTGGAATGATGACATGCAGGCGCTGTTCGCTCGTGACCAAGGCATTTTAGATGCGCTAAATAACTTCCAACTCGAACACCGCGACTTGTTAGGCACCAATGCTGAGTATCTGTTAGTCAACTCAGTCAAAGAGTTATCTAGACTGTATTACATTGATTCCATGCGCCCGCGAGTGACTCAGCTAGTTAAAAACATCCTCAGCAGCACCAGCAAAACCGAACCGAGCAAAGTGCTTTGGTACGCGGCGGCAGAAATGGCCGACTATTACGATCGCAGCCATTGTAACGATTACAATATCTGTGGTTTTAAGGCGCAGTTAGAGGCCGATGCCTTACCTTTCAACTGGAAATGCTCCGACAGTCTCAAGATCCGCGCCCAAGATCTCTATCAAGATCAAGCCAAGTGGGCCTGTGATGTGCTGACGAGCCAAGAAAGCTATTTCCACAGTAAACTCGAAACGGGCATGCAACCTGTAGGGCAAGATAACAACGATGACTTAGAGCTAGTGATCTTTGGCAGCTCGTCTGAGTATAAATCCTTAGCCAACAGTATCTTTGGCATCAATACCGACAACGGCGGCATGTACCTTGAAGGCTCGCCCGCCGGACTCAAAAATCAGGCGCGTTTTATCGCCTATGAAGCCGAATGGCGCACGCCGGATTTCCATGTTTGGAACCTACAACACGAATATGTGCACTACCTCGACGGGCGCTATAACCTGTTTGGTGACTTTAGCCGCGGCACGTCGGCCAATACAATTTGGTGGATTGAAGGTCTAGCGGAATACATTTCTTACCGTGATGCCAATACCGCGGCGATTGCCATGGGCGAAACCGGTGAATTTATGTTGTCGACCATATTCAAAAACAACTATGAATCAGGCCAAGACCGTATCTACCGTTGGGGTTATCTGGCGGTGCGCTTTATGTTTGAGCATCACAGGGACGATGTAAGACAGATTCTCGCTTACCTACGTAACGACCAATATGCTGAATATCAAACCTTTATGGATGGTATCGGTACACGTTACGACAACGAGTGGCAAGGTTGGCTCGCCAGCGGCTTGAGCACGGCTGACGATGGCATAGTCGATAAGGGCCCAAGTGATGTCGATGCTGAGCCCAGTGGCCGTGAAGGTAATTGGAGTGGTCCTGCGGGCACTATCAGTAAGGATTACTCGCCTTGCCAAGTAACGAACGAAGCCTACCGTTACACTGAATCGGCTAGCCTGAAAATCGATGTGCCGATGGAATGTATCGACTCCAAACTCGGCCGCGCCAGTTTCAGTTTCACTAATACCGAGCGCTCGGCCCAAGATCTTTGGATCAAGATTGGCGGCGGTTGGGGTGATGCCGACATTTATTTCAATTCTAAAGGTTGGGCAAGCCCAGAGCAAAACCAAGGCGCGGGGATCGGCAACGGTAACTATCAAGTCATTAAAGTGCAGTTAAACCCTGACGAATATTGGCACTACATTACCTTGTCGGGGGATTTTGGCGGCGTCGATATGCAAGTCAGCACCACTGAGTTGTTCGCTGATGTTGATCCCGATCTGGGAGATGGCGGCGTGGATCCTGAGCCACCAGCAAATTGCGGTGCAATAACCTTAGACTATGGCCAGCTCACACTGGGCAAAAACGAGTGTATCAGTGGTGGACGCAACAGCTTCTACTTCTGGGTTGAGGAAGATAATACTCAGTTCACCGTCACCACCAAGGGCGGCTCTGGGGATGCCAATCTCTACTTCAATGCCAGCGAGTGGGCCGACGCTGATAATGCCGATGCCAAGAGCACTCAAGTGGGTAATCAAGAGTCGCTAAGTTTTAGTGCCAATCGCGGCTGGCGTTATATCACAGTGGACACTGCCACTGAGTTTAGCGGTGTCACACTCACCCTCAATACAGGCGCGAGCAATACGCCTACGCCAGCTCTAATCGCTAATGCCTGCACGACGCAATCGCCCTTGAGTCATGGTGAACTGAGTTCAGGCAAAGCCATCTGCACCACCGATGGCCGCAGCGATTACTATCTTTGGGTGCCAGAAGGTACGAGTCAGTTAAGTATCAACTCGGCCCACGGCAGTGGTGATGTGAGCCTGTTTTCGGGGACGACTTGGGCCAATGCTCAACACTTCGATGCAGCGTCTGTCACGCCTGCTAACACTCAAGAAAGTATCACAGTCGATGCACCAAGCCCGGGGTGGTATTACATCACAGTGCAGAGTGAACCCCAGAGTTCGGGTGTCGCACTGCAGGTTGATTTACGCTAGTTGGCTGTCGTTGTTTAAGCCAGAACGTTTAAATTTGCTTATTTAGATTAAGCAGCTGAATAAATAGCAAAATCCCTGCCATGGCAGGGATTTTTATTGGCTAAATGCTAACGAATACTCTTTTATATAAACATGAAGTTATAATCGCAGCTGTTCGAGCACTTGCACTCTGTCCTTGGCCCTTGCTTCATAGTCGTTTGAAAATCGCTCTGCAATTTCAATGCTCTGCTGATAAAGCGTTAACGCTGTTTTCGCATCGACCGCGCCGCCCTCGCCTTTATCTAATAAGGTTGCTAGCTGGAAGTAAGCATTGCCTAAAATATCCGCCTGCAAGCCTTGCTTGGCACCCAGCGTCGTCACTCTTGCTAACCAGTAACGCGCGTTAACCGCATCTCGATGGGTTTCCGATAACAAGATATTGGCAAGTTCGGCTGCGGCATAGAGATCCCGCTCGGCGGCAATCTGCCAAAACTCCTCACCCGCAGCAAAATTATCCGCCAAATAGTAATAATCGCTGGCCGCCGCATGGGCCAGTTCAGGCTTAGCTTTCACACTCAGGCGATAATTTTCAAGCGCTGCATTAGCATTAAAATACGGCGAATAGGGTAACAGTTGATAGAAAGCCATAAGGCTGCTTGCCTCTGGCAATCCTTGGTCAACTAATTGATTTAACTGCTGCCACGCTTGCGTTTCTCTGACCTTATCTTCACCCGTATTAACGAGGCCACGTTCGATGGCAGATAAAGGCAAATGGATTAACTCAAGCTTTGTCTCATTGTCACCAAAACTCGCGGCGCGCCCGATCCAATAGGTTTTTTCATCAATTCGCCCCGCGTAACCGGCTTGATCTAGCATCCAGTGCAAGGCTTCAATATCGCCAGCCTCTGCGGCTTCACGGTAATACTCTTGTGCCTTAGCCTCGTCCTTAGGTAAGGCGTGGCCCAACTCATAGATACGCGCCAATAAGCGCTTATCTTCGGCCTTGGCACTTTGAGCTAAGGTCTTGATTTGTGATTCAGGTTTGCCATAGGCATACAGTTTTACTTCACTGTTGGCATAAGCATATTGAGTGCCGTCGGGATACTTCACCTCAACCGTATCGGGCTGATACCAGACATCGACCTCGTAATGCTCGGCAATCTGTGGATTAAAGTTCACCCGCATTACCGCCTCCTCACCGCGCCGAACCGCTTGAGTATACGGGCTGGCCCACAGGCTAGAAGTGCGCTGTAGGCTACTCTTCAGCCGTGCTTCGAAGGGTTTGTCTTCTTCTGGATAATGAATAAAAACCGGATAGTAAACTGGTGCTAACGATAACGGCGTGGTCGCCAGCAGTGAGTTATCTGCCTCGCTGCCTGTATGAATAGGATCGATATTAAGCTCATGACTTAAATAAAAATCATCGTGGGATGACACTTGAGTCGGCAACGCAGTTTGGCTGGCAAGCTGAGCCGCATCTACCGAGGTGCCCTGCAACTTGGCAAGGTAATCGCGTTGCAGCGTTTTAGCTCTCTGCCACAGCGGGTGGTTCGGCAGTATCGTCACATCGAGCATTAAATCCTCGAGATGCCACTGACAATCACCGCCGCCATTTAAGGCTAAGGGCAGCGAAAACTCACTCGCTTCACTGCCGCTACTGATGACTTGCCGTAGCACTGAGGTTTCTTCGAGTGTGGCGCGGTAGGGATTGGCAAGATCGCCACTGGGAAAACGGATTTCCTTGCGGGTACAAATCGATGAGGCGTAATAACCGACGAGTTCTAATTGCGTATTGGCGGGCAACACACCGACAAACTCGAAACGCTGGCTGTCCGCCGGCGCCGTCACTTGATCGACTGGCAACTCACTGCGAAACAAGGACTCCCAAAAAGAGGCCATGACCGGAGAGGCAAACATCAGCCCAGCCGAACAAGCCAAATACAGGGGCGCCCTGTGAAAGCACTGTAACAAACTCATAATGCCAGCTCTCCGTCGCTGATGAGGCAAATCCACTCGCACTAAAACACTCGCTTAAATACAAAAAAGATCATTAAGTTATCGAAAAAATTAAGCCAACGCGCTTAGCTATTGGCTTAGATCATAACGTATTTGCGGGCAAGTTGAACCCATGCTGTCGATCTAGTCTCGATAAACCCCAACGGACAGGCGACTAAGCTTTGGCGCTGCGCAGTCTTGCAAGTACATCCTTAGCTTTGAGTTCGGCCATAGCGACATAGGCCACAGGCACTACAAATAACGAGAAGAAGGTCCCCGCTAACAGGCCACCGACTAAGACTAACCCTATGTTGGCTAACCCTAATGAGCCTGGCCCAGAAGCCAGCGCTAAAGGAATGGCACTTAAAATCATGGTTAACGACGTCATTAGAATCGGTCTTAAGCGAGATTTAGCACTGCTTCGCGCCGCCTCAATCGCACTCAAGCCTTGGTCTTGTTGCTTGTTGGCAAACTCCACCAGCAAGATGCCGTGTTTGGTCACTAGCCCGACTAAGGTTAATAACCCTATCTGCGAGTAGATATTCACGCTCTGGCCAAACAAGGTTAAGGTCAACAGCGCGCCAACAATACACAAAGGTACAGTCAGTAAGATAATTAAGGGATCGACGAAGCTTTCAAACTGCGCGGCTAAAATCAAATAGATAAACACCAGAGCCAGCAAAAATAGCGACTGAGTGCCCGCTTGTGAATCCATTAAATCTTTCACTACCCCATTGTATTTAAAGCCTTGGGCATCGTTGAGCAGCGATGGCAGTTGCTCGTCTAAGTAAGCTTTGATTTCATCGGTGGAATAGCCGGGCATAACGTCCGCCGTCAGCTCGGCGCTATCAAGGCCCATAAAGGTCTTAATGTTCGATTCTGCCGTGGTCTGCTTAATCGACACAAACTGCGATAACGGCAGGGCTTGCCCAGATTCTGAAGTGACGTACAGCTTATTCAATACTTTGAAATCACTGAGCTTATCTAAGTTCACTTGCACTTGAATCGGATAAGTAAAGCCATCGGTGGCATGTAAGTCTGCCGCCTTAACTGAGCCAAGGAAGGTCGACAGCGCATTCGTCACATCACCATAGCTGACGCCCGAAAGGATAATGGCGTTGCGATCGATAGATAGGTCGTAGCGCAGCTGATCCCTCAGCACTGAGTTACCTACGTTGTTCAGCCCAGGATAATCCTCGAGTAACTTTTGCACTTTGGCGGCGGTGTCATTGAGCTCGTCCTTGTTGCGGTCTAAGGTCGTTAACTCTAAGCGTAGATTATTGGCAATGCTGAGATTATTCGCCGAGCGAATACTAAAGGACATGTTATAGGCAGAAACGCTTTCCTTTGATGTGCTCATCAAGTCGCTGATCACCTCATCTATGCCCTCGCTACGCTCACCCCAAGGTTTAAGCAGCACGTGGTTTACTGGCTCGCCCTCGATGTAAGACAGGTTCGCCCCAACAGCGGGATGCTCATCCATCACGCCATTAAGCTCAGCATTATGGTTCAGATGATACTGGCGACCCACACCGGTTGGGCCATTCGACGCCACATCGATAAAACCTGAATCTTCCGCAGGCAAGAGTATTTTCGGCAACTGCCAGTAGGCTATACCCGCAAGACCGATAAGCACCACTGCCGCGCCGAGCATTAAACGCTTACGGGTAAACCACTTATCCAGTTCTTTGATATACAAATCGTTTAACTGCTGCAGCGCATGCTCGACTCGACTAAACCATTTCGGCTGCTGCTCAGTGGTATTGATAAGATAGGCGCTCATCATAGGCGACAAAGTTAACGCCACCACCCCAGAGATCATCACGGCGGCGGCCAAGGTGAAGGAGAATTGCCTAAACAGATCGGCGGTTAACCCCGACATTAATCCTATCGGCAGATACACGGCCGCGAGCGTTAAGGTCATGGCAATGATCGGGAAGATGATTTCCTGACAGCCTTTAATCGCCGCGTTAAAAGGCGTTTCACCGTTTTCGATGTGGCGATAACAGTTCTCCACCACCACAATAGCGTCATCCACCACCAGACCGATGGCCAAAATAATCGCCAGAATGGTCAACACATTGATGCTAAAACCGAGGGCCGACATCACGGCAAACACCCCAATCACACACACGGGAATGGTAATGATAGGAATTGATGCCGCCCGCAGGCTACCCAAAAATAACACCACAATCAGCGACACTAAGATCACCGCCTCAATCAGCGCAGAAAAGCCTTCGTCGATGGAAGCCTCAATAAAGTCGGCCTGATTGTAGGCCAAGGTCATTTCTAACCCTTGGGGCAAATGCTGCTGCATACGCGCAATTTCGGCCTTAATGTTAGAGGCCACAGTCACAGGATTCGCGTTACTCAAAGGTAAAATTTGCAACGACATAGCGCTATGGCCGCCAATAGACAAGATACTCGGCGACAGACTTTCTTCGCCCATCACCACATCGGCGACATCGGCCACTCGGATGATCTTGCCTTCGCTGACCTTGATCACTAAGTCCTTCACATCTTCGAGTGTTTCAACTTGATTCAATGGGTTAATCGAGAAATCCCGCGATTTACCTTTAATCGCGCCCGAGGTGAAGCTGGCATTGTAGGAGCCTAACGTGCCCACCACATCGGCGGCCTTAATGTTCAGCGCCTTCATCTGCTCGGGGTTGAGCCAGACTCTAACCGCCTTTTGTGAGCCGCCATAGGGCCCCCACACAGCGCCAACGCCTTGCACTTGCTTGAGCTGCGGCACCAGCTGCTGGCTAATGTAGTCGTACATGGCCTGCTTTTCCATGCCGCCCGCGTTCACAAAGGTAATGATATTACTGGCAGAATCTGTGGCCGAGGTATCGTCGGTGACCGTCGGCTTATCTATCATGCTCTGGGGAAAATCGTTAATCCCTTCGACGCTGCTACGCAACTTATTCATTAAGTTGGTGTATTCGATATCGCTGGTATCGTCATTGAATTTAATGGTTAACGAGCAGCGCCCCTCGCTACAGTCAGTCGACATAGTATCGACCTTGTCTATGCCCGAAGCCGCAGCAATCAACTTATCGGCCACATTGCTCGACATAAAATCGGCGCTCGCCCCTGCAATCGATGCATTCACAGATGCCGAGTGGGTGGTGTGCTCAGGAAAATATTGGATATCGAGTTTTTGAAAGGCAATCAAGCCCAGTAACACAGCCATAATGCTGAGTACGGAGGCGAAGATAGGATGACGAATACAGACTTCGGGTAAACGCATTATTCGGCTCCCTCAGTGCTAGGTTCAGGACTTGGAGTAGCATCCGCACCTGAGTTGGAACTGGAGGCTGAAGCTTTATCGGCCGTGTTTTTATCCTGAATGACTTTGATCTTGCTATCGGACTTGAGGTTTTGCATGCCCGTCTTAACCACGAGATCGCCTTCGGCTAAACCTTCAGTCACGACCGCATAACCGTCGTTGGTGTTTTGCGCGAGTTTAACCACTTGTTTTACGGCGCTATCGCCCCGCACTAACCAGACAAAGCGTTCGTCGTTATTGGCGATAATCGAATTTTGCGGCACTAATAAGCGTTTTATCCCACGGCTATAGAACTGCTTAATATTGGCGAACATGCCAGGCGCTAGTTTGAACTCTGGGTTGTCGAGGGCAGCGTGCACTTCAACTCGCCCTGAGCTTTCATCCACCGCTGGAGCGACATAGTTAACTAATCCTTTGAACACCTTATTGCCATAGGCTTCGACCGTCACATTTACCTTCTGGCCTTTTTGCGCCTTACCAAAATCGTTCTGGCTGATGGCATAACGGACTTCGACGGGATTTAAACTGTAGAGAGTGACTAAGGCTGTACCTGCGCCAATTTGGCTGCCGATGGACTGGCTAAAGCTTGTCAGCTGACCGTCGAAGGGCGCCTTGATCAAGTAATCGTTCATGGTCGCTTGTTTCTGGCGAAAATCGGCATCGGCCAGATTCACATTTTCCCGCAGCTCATCCACATCTTGCTTGGCGAGTGCGAAAGGCTCTTTGATCAGCAGGTCTTCAATACGCTCAAGCTTAGTTTTCGCCAGTGCTAAGGTGCTCTTAGCCTTGTCTAAATCGGCCTTGGCCTTAGTGTTATCTTGCTCGGCAATCACTTGGCCTTTCGTCACTTTGTCGCCGTTACTAAAATGAATGGCACTGATTTTTTCGCTGGCGTTAAAGTTGAGTATCGCCGAATCGATGGCGTTAATTTTACCGACTTCATTGACGACATCGGCAAAGGAGGTTTCTTTAATGGCCTCGACCGTCACAGGGATAACGTCGACCTTGTCCGCCGCAGATACGGCTATAGGGGTTAAGGTGAAAAGACTCGCCAGTAGAAACGTCAAAGGCGCGAATAAGGGCGCCTTTGGGAGATGATGGGGGCTTTTAAATGAAATATCGCATGCACTGCGTGCTCGTTCAGTCACTCTTTGTATAAACAGCGTTTGTGTAAACAGCGTTCGTGTAAACATAGTATGCAAACCTATCGTTCTTACTATTCAACGGACATCCTATCCGACAACAGCAAACCGGATTGAACCCAAGACTAATACCAAGTCCCCCCAAAATGCTTTTTTCAGCAATTTGAGGTTATTTGGGTATACAGCCTATAGGCATAATCCCAGTCAGTGCCAGTAAAAACTCGGCTACACAACCAAACAAAACAACGAGTTAACGATAAACCCAATAGATAAAACTTAAATCACACAAAGACACATAAAACACAACAAACTAGAAACAGATGTAAAACTGATCTGTTAGCTGGCCACTATTTGCCTTTTAGCAGGGCTTCGATGGCCTTTTTCACCTCTGCAAAACAGGGGCGCTGAGTCACATCCAACTGCATGCACTCATCCTTAATCGCACTCAACTTTTTATAGTGTTCAAGGCCAATCGAGGCACTCACATAGGCCGATGCATCCACATAGGCCAACAAATCCTCAATCAAGCAGCCCAGCGCGCGCACTTCAATCGCCTCCATTGCCAAGCGCTCTACTGTAGACAGATTGCGTAAATTGGATGCCGCACCAAAATCACCAAACAACAAATTCATCTGTTGATTAACCATAATGTTATGGGCGTAGACATCGCCATGGCTCACTTGCTTGGCGTGCATGTGCGCCATTGCATCGGCCAATTGGAGTGCAATCTTAGCCACATCATCAAGGCTAAACTGAGTACCTGCGTTAAAGGTATCACGGGTGCAGGTTGCCAGACTTGGCGGTAAACCTAAATTGCTAAACCCGGGCGGGATGAGCTCCATCACTAAGCCCAATTGATCCTTCTGGCTGATGTGCGCCACCACCTTAATAAGGCTCAGGTGATCTCCCGTTGTGAGGCAGCAATCTAACTCGTCGGCGGGATAACCATCGCTCGTCACCTCCCCTTTAAAGAGTTTTACCGCAATCTGTGATGACCCCGTCGCGGCTATCATGGCCTGATTCAACCAATCACCACGGTAAATCACCCCAGAGGCGCCTTCGCCCAGTTTTTCTGCCAACTTGATATCATGCAGAGTCACGTTTGCCACTGTGGCCACATCGGCATGGGGATCGACCAAGGTATGGCTGAACGGATTACCCGCAAAAGCGAGCCAAGTTAGCTTAGGCAAACTCAGTAGCCAAGCTGGCAGCGCTTGCAGTTGATTGGCCGATAGACGCACTAATTCTAAGTTACGGCAATTGACCATAGACTCGGGCAAAGCCGTTAACCGGTTGCCCGCTAATGCTAATTTTTGCAGACGAGGTAAATCGCCCATAGCCGCAGGCAAGGTCTCGATGTAGTTATCGGTAAGAATGAGCCAGCGGGTTTGTGGCGGTAACGCGGCGGCAGTCACAGTGCGGATTTGATTCGCCTTAAAGCCAATCATCTCTAAATTCGCACAGCGCCCTAATGCCTCGGGTAAATGTTCGAAGCGGTTATTAGAAGCAAAGAGGATCCTTAAACGCGATAAACGGTGCAAGTCCTCGGGCAGAGTACTCAGTTGATTATTCGACAAATCGAGGATTTCGAGGCTATCGGCTAAGTCAAAAATCTCCCGCGGAAACTCGGTTAACTCCTCGACCAATTGTAAACGCGTGATCCCTTGTAACTGCCCTGCTCTTAACTGCGCTAACGTCTGCACTTTGCTACCCAAGTCAATGAAAAATCGCCGCTATAGTAGCGCATTAATGGTTAAAGCTAAACGCAAGATATACAGCCAAAGTGCAGCACGATCGGCGCTAAACGGGCGCTGCAAATAGGGGGAAACCGTGGGGAGCTATCCAGAAACGCGAAAACAGATTAGCATGTGCACCAATATGGAATGCCCAGTTAACTCATCACAGGACAATCATGCGGAAACATTTTCGCCAAACGCACTCTTTTACAGTGCTAATGCTGGCCATGTTCGTGGCCCAATTGAGCGGTTGCGCGACCACGTCGGCAAGCCCATCGACCACAGAATTCAGTGCCCCAGCAAATGATGTGAGTAACGGTAGCGACCACTCGCCACAACACCAGCAGCACACGCCACCCGCTGTGGTTGAGCAGTACAGCGACGTTTGGGAAAAGATCCAACACGCCAATACCATTGACGTACATGACGATGCCGAAGTGCGCAAACAGCGTAACTTTTTCGATGATAAACAGAAATTTATGAATCAAGTCGGCGAACGCGCCGAGCCCTTTTTGTATTACATCGTCAGCCAGCTCGAAGCCCGTAATATGCCATTAGAATTGGCGTTATTACCCATAGTCGAGAGTGGTTACAATCCACTGGCACAGGCAAACGGCCCGGCTGGACTGTGGCAGATGATCCCCGCCACAGGGCGTAATTTTGGCTTAACGGTTAACTCTGCCTACGACGGTCGCAAAGATGCGCTGGCCTCAACCGATGCCGTGCTCGACTATTTACAGCATTTATACGACACCTTAGATCACGACTGGATCAACGCCGTCGCCGCCTACAATACCGGTGAATTGGTGATTAAAGCCGCCATCGACAAGAACAAAGCCAAGGGTAAACCGACGGACTTTTGGTCGCTGGGCATTCCGGCGAAACGCGTACAAACTGTGCCTAAGTGGCTGGCGTTTATTCAAATTATCCGCGCCCCTAATCATTACAATTTAAAAGTGCGACCGATTGCTAACCGTCCTTACTTGGATAGAGTACCAGCGCCCAATGGCGTGGATATCGGCCAAATCGCCAATGCGGCAGGGCTGAGCAAGGCAGAATTTAAAACCTATAACCCCGGCTTTCGCCAAGGCGTGATCCCGAGCAAAGGCAAATATCAAATCGCCTTACCGCTGGAAAACATAGGTCAATATCAAGAAAATCACGACAAACTCTACGCCCAAAAACGCTATGACAGCCAAAGCTACATAGTTAAATCCGGCGACAGCCTAGGCACAATCGCGGCTAAGTTTGATACGTCAGTCAAAGCATTAAAACAGGCTAATAATCTGACCTCTGATCGCCTCAAAGTCGGCCAAGAGCTCACACTATTAACGCCAATGGCGGCCAATGACAATGCGCCTGAACCCGCTAAAGCCAACACTAAGGCCAACACTAAGGCCAACACTAAGGCCGATAGCAAAGTCAGCAGCAAGTCATCGACTAAAGCAAATGCCAGCGGCACTAAAGCCGCCAGCTCAAAATCGGCCGACAAACCAGCGGCAAAAGCGAAAACCTATAAAGTGAAATCCGGCGATTCACTGGATAAAATCGCCCGTAAGAATAAGGTCAAACTGGCTGATTTAATGAAGTGGAACCAGCTCAATGGCAAAAGCATTATTAAGCCAGGCCAAGAACTGAAAATCAGCGAATAACGCTTACGGCGTTAACAGCAAAAAGCCCAACAAAGCGCGAATTAAAAACGCTGTGTTGGGCTTTTTTGTGTCCCACGCTTACAGGAAGAGTGGCTTATTCCTTATGACTTGCAACTTGCGACTTGCGAAGAGTCACTTGCGAACTGTCACTTCAAACCCATCTTTTAAAAGAAGTCACTTCAAATACAGCGCTGCTATTTTGTGTCTTTCTTCGCTAACCCAAGGGGATACAATTGCTGCTTAAACATGCCAACGGGCATGTAATCACCGACAACACCATATTGCTCAGGCCACTCTTTCTGACCTCGAACGGCGGTTCCAAATAAGTAATCTAAAAATGAAAAATGGGCAGCATAGTTACGATCGATAGCCGCCTTATCGGAAGCATGATGCCAATGGTGGAACTGCGGGCTGACGATTAAGTAACGTAGCCAACCGAAGTTAACTTGGACATTGGCATGATTAAAGACCGCCTGCACGCCAACGATAATCACATAAATACTGATGATGTCTTTAGAGAATCCCAAGATAAAAATCGGCGTGAGCACCAAACAACGGGTAGCAATCAACTCAAACATATGTTGCCGAGATCCCGCCAACCAATCTAAATGCTTGGCGCTATGGTGCACCGAATGGAAGCGCCACAGGAAAGGAATTTCATGGTAAGCGCGATGCGCTGCATATTGCATTAAATCGGCAACCAATAGGATCAACAGCAGTTGCAACACAAAGGGCAGACCCGCGATAAAGCTTTGCACTGTGCTGGAAATGGCCCAAGAAAAGCTCGACTGCACAAATTGGTTTGCCACCAATAATACAAATCCAATCGCTAAATGATTCACCAGAAAATGATTCAAATCCCCTTGCCACTCGGGTCTCAATATTGCCTGTTCTGGTTTATGGGGTAACCATTTCTCGATAAAAATGAAAATTAACGTTGAGCCTAATAAGTCTAAAATAAACCAATCCAAACCCAGTGAAACCTTATGATTGGCAAAAGGCTCGACCTCGACTTGATGGCCACCGAAGGCGATCGCTAAACTCACAAATACCCAAGCCACAAAGCCGAATCGTTTATTTTTATTTCGAATAAAATTCAATAAACCTAAGCTGCCCGACACCACTAAGGCGACAAATATCAAACTACGAATAACATCGACGTTATAGCTTTGGCGTAATTCGGGAGTGGTGAGATATTCGGGGAAATGAAATGCCAATACACCCAGAAACGATAATATGGCTAACATACACGCTATGGTGCCGCTAATACTGCCTTCACCAATTTGGAAATGGCCGTCTTTAAATCCTTTACTCATCACAGTGAACTCCTTTTCCTATTGTTGCTCGCGTTATCCGCGCAACAATCACTCAGCTTAATTTTTGCCGATTAGCCTACATTAACCCCACAACTACAATCAATAAAAAGCGCACGCTAAGAGAATAATGCTGAATTTATTAAGCCTCTCTAAAATGAACACCTAAAAAACAGCCCAAAAAAAGCGCTACCTAAGTAGCGCTCTTGTATTAGCTAAGTTCACTCACCCTAACGGTTAGATCTTAATCAAGTTATAACCAAAGCTAGTCGCAGGATCTTTATTCAGCACCATAGTGACATTGTCTTCATTGCTGAAATCCATTAAATCGGATGCATAGATAACGGTTTTAGTGCCATTTTCGACTGCGATGACTTTAATAGAATATTCGCCTGCAGGCACAGTCACTGACTGAGGGCTAGCTGGATTGACCGCAGTGATTTTATTTACCGCAGTTTCAATCGTGTCATTTGCTTTTAAGAAATACACAGTGAGATTGCTTTTATCGGCAAAACTCACAATGTCGAACTTAAAGCTATAGGGACTTAGAGTCTGAGTTTGCTTCATCTCCATCGCCTTCACTTGGCTGCCCTGCTCAGTCGCCTGCTCGTAAATGAAGATGGTTTTAATATCATCTTGATTAAGGGTGATCAGCACATTATCGAGCAATTTATTTTGCGTACCGTGATCGAACACGCTCACACCAAAGTCATTAAACTCGGCGCCTTGATAAGCTGTTACACCAAAAGATGGCACTTCGCTAAACAGGGTTTCTTGCTTACTGCTGGCCACTTTCACATCGATAATGTGCGAGCCTAAACCGTTAAAGACGCGATAATCGACACTCGCTTCTAGCGCCACATGGTTACGAACATTGGTGGTTGAATCGACGCTGTCTAAGGTGATTTTTGAATCCGAAGCGCCAAAACCTTCACGGATGATCAACTTATAAGGCACCTTAGCACTGAATTTAATGTTCGCAGTCGTGTAAGACACATTGGTCGTTCCCGCAGGAGCGAGGTAAACCTTATATTCCCCAGTATCCATCACTTGCGGCTGCGACGCTTCACCGTAGGCCACACTGCCTAACATCACGGCATCGGCAAAGGTTTGGGTCGACTTAGACACATAGGCGTCAAAGGCTTGGGCATGCACAGCAGTATTCGCAATCAAAAGCTGCATTTTACTGTTTTCTGCCACTTCATTGAGCTTATCGAGTTCAGTGCGGGAATAGTTGATATTGAGTAATTTAGGTTCGGCAAAATCACCATGCAATACAAAGAAATGATCTGTAGCGACTTTCAAATCGATATCTTCTTTATAGATGGAGATATCTTTGTCAGAGGCGTCCTTAGCCATCACTTCAATCGCACTCACGCCCGCCGTCGACGTAAAGCGCGGCATAGTGTCACCATAGATCACGCTTTCATAGGTTTTGTCGGCGACTTTGAGTGCCGTTGCAGTGCTTCCGGCCGAAGCGTTATAGAATTGCACATAGGTGGCATTCTGATCTGTGCCATCTTCATTATTGCTATCTGAGCCACATGCCGTTACCGCTAAACAGGCAACAGTCACCGCAGCGAATCCCTTTAGCTTACTTTTTATCATTGTTTCCCTCATTGACTGACATAAAATTCAGTTCAGTCTACCCAGATATCCAATGACAACAATGCCTTTTTACCTTAAAAACAAAAACAAATATTTCACAAACTCAAACACTTAACAAACATTTCAATAACACTGTAAATAGTGATACAAACCACACTTTTTGGCCTCTTAATTGATACAAATGCATTTGCCGATACTTTTACTCACAGCTCAAAAACGCTTCTACTGCGGCGTATAAACAAAATATCCCCTGCACTGGCTAGCACAGGGGATATGGCGGTGAATGATCAATCTTCTATTCTATGCACCAACACTCATTGCTGGGATTCAAGTGGTGCAGGAAGGACTTGGATGGTTAAACTACCATCAGCTGGTAGATATTGCTGTGCCAGTTTACTAAGCTCAGCTGGTGTCATCTTCTGTGCCAACACTTGTCTTTGTTTGAAAGCAGCAAAGCGTCCTGGATAACTCTGGGCATTTGATGCCAAATCTAACCAAAAACCATTGCTCTGCGGCGCGGCTTGCATCCATTCAAGCACAGGTTGGCGGGCTCGGTTAAGTAAGTCTTCGCTAATCCCCTGCGGCTGCTTCACTTGGTTAACTGCAGCGGTGAAATACTCGAAAACCGTTGGCAACATGGCTTGAGTCGTCACGCTAAATAGACCGAGATAACCATAACCGCTGGCATTTAGATCATTGTAAGAAAAGGCCGATGGCGAATAACTCGCGCCCGCTTTTTCTCTCACATTTTCCGTTAATAGGATGCTGAGCACTTGCTCCAACAATCCCAGTCCAGCGTGTTGGCTTAGGTGAGTCATATCCGTTGTTGGCCACACCATGGCCAGCGCCGCTGAATCTGGATGACCATAGTGTGTTAACGTCATCTTAGCAGGCACTTTCGGGAACACAGGCACTAACGACTGGCTATTTTTAGTGGGGCTGCGTTTGATTGCCCCGAGAGTTTCAGCCACTGCAGCGATGGCGCTGGCTTCGTCAAAATCACCCACTATGGCGATTTCAATTGCCCCTTGCTCGACGGCTGAATGGAAACTCGGTGCCAGCTCTGCAAACTGACGTTTTAAAATTTCTTCCGGTTCACCATAACCATAACGTTTATCACCACTGTGGGAGATACGGTCAAACTGATTAGAAAACTCAGTTTGCGGGTTGCTATGGAGACTTTGCTGCTCGGCAATCACTTGCTCGCGGAACAATTGCTCAGCCTGCTTATTCATGCCGGGTTCAATCAAAAAGGCCGTCATTAAACCGAGCTGCGTGCGCAGTTCTGCAGCATTGGTACTAATCTCACCGCCAAAACTCTGCTCACGCACGCCTAGGTTGATGGAAATATCTTGCCCAGCAAAAATCTCCTGCAGGCTTTCATAATCATGGGCCTTGAGTCCACCCTGCACAAACGCACTGTTAAACAGATAAGATAAGCCATCTAACTCAGGGAATGGCACTTCACCAAAGCCTATGTTGAGGCTGACCAAAGTAGTGCCTTTATTAAAGTCAGTAGGCTTAAGATTAAGGCGTACGCCATTGGAAAATTGTAGCTGGCGAATGCCCGTTTCGGCATCGCGACTATCGGCCACTAACTTGCCTTGATCGCCAAATTGAGTGTATGCAAACTCGTCAATCGCCTTAGTTGCTGGCGCACTCACAGCTTGTTTGCGGCTTTTCTCATAGCTAGCGATAAGCTGTTTTTCAACATTTTCGATGGGCTTATTGCTCGTCAGATACAGATACGGCGTAGCATTCCATGTCTGATTAAACACTTGCTTTAGCTTTTGCGGCGTCACTGTTGGCAGTATTTTTTCAAAAAATGCCAGCTGCCACTCAGGCTCTACAGGCACGCGATTTTCCGCGACCGAATACACTAACCCCTCGGCAATATTCACACTGTGGATAGTAGTGCTACCCGCTGCGCTGAGCTGATACCCTTTGTGCATACGTTTGATTTGTTGGTCAATTTCCTGCTGACTAAAACCAAACTCTTGTGCTTGGCGCAGGGTTTGCTCCAATATTGCTATGCCCTCTTGCCAGTTATTCTCCTGCGTACCTAAGCTCATTTGAGTGCCATAGGCGATATCAAATTGATCCCCAACCTGCAGGCTAACGCCAGATAAACCTTGGCTATGCAGTAACTGCGACTCCATTCTGCGATACAAGATGCCGTGGGCGAGTTCAAGCAGTATTTCCTGCTCTCGCACGGCAGGGTTGTCGGCTGGATATGCCATAGGCTTGAGCATACCGAGTGAAACCGAGGTCGATAGGCTAGGATCGAAAAATGCCGCCGCCTCGACGCGTTGACGCTCTGCGACAGTGCCCAGCTTTTGCGGCTTAACCTTCGCCGCCAAAGGCGCGGCCTGCCAACTGGCAAACTGTTGTTTTATCTTTTGTTCAACTGCGGCTACCTCGATATCACCCACCACAATTAAGGTGGTGCGTGAGGGCGTGTAAAAACCTTGGTATAAAGACAGCAGCATCTCGCGAGTAGCATTCTTGATGCTGTTCGCCTCACCCACAGGTAAGCGCTTTGACAACAGTGTATCTGGCATTAAAAACTGTAATTGATTGCGGTAATTCTCCAGATCCGCACCGCTACGCTCACGCAGTTCAGCCAATACCACCGCTTTTTCACGCTCGATAAGCGCCGGGTCGAGTAATAAATTACTGCCAATTTCGCGCATTAAAAACAAAGCGGTATCGACTTTATCTTGGCTATTACTTGGCAAGTTGAATTGATAAACCGTCTGCTGAAACTCAGTCACAGCATTGGTATCGGCGCCAAAACTCAGACCAAGACGCTGCAATGTCGGGATCATCTCCCCCGCAGCCAAACCCGTCGAGCCATTAAAGGCCATGTGCTCAAGAAAATGCACTAACCCCTGCTCGGTATCAGACTCCACCACTGAGCCCACGTCCACCCGCATGCGTACTATGACAGCCTGCTCTGGCGTCTTATTGCTCACTAATAAATAGCGCATGCCATTGGCAAGTTCACCGGTATGGACTCGCCCACTCATGGGCAAGTCAGCCGTCCCCATCCACAGCGGCTCTTCGCTCGCCTGTAGCGGTAACGCCACACTTAATAATGCCAGCAGTAACCACTGGCGCATCAAACTAATCACCTTGAAATTGTTCATTAAAATTCGCACTTTTCCCCCAAAATCAAATAAGAAACCTAGGAAGCGCACACCTAAGTTTCAGATAAAATAAGCTTTCACTATAGTACCTAAAGCACTTTAAGTCACAAAATCAATACCTTATGCCGTACTAAAAATAGTTTATAGCCTTGATATTTAGCAGGAATATCTTGAAAAATAAGCGCGAGAGGGGATAGGGAAAAGGATAGTATTCAGTAAGCTAACAAAATTAGCTTATACCAACCGTATTAGTTCCCAGATGTTGGCAGTGACTTTAAAAAAGCAGAATATAAGTGATTAGAAATATATCCCGCTATCATATTCAGAAATTTAAACTAACAAGGTGAGAGCATAAATAATCATCGCCCAATAGAAACAAAACAGAAAAATCCATATCCAATTCAACCAAGTTAAGCGTGAATTATCAGGATATTCCACAGATTCAAGCGCAAAATTAACTGCTTTTTGAGCTTGATACAGCGGATATAAAACAGCTAATGGAACAAATATTGATGCCACAACTAATGATATTGGCAACGTATCAATTTGATTAAGAATTCCGCCAACGACTAACAATACAACATAAAATGTCGCCATAGCTGAGCTATTCCAGCGATACTCTCGATTATCTTCTTTAATGTATTCACTAATATAAACAAATAGAGAATGTGTATAAAAGATAGAAAAAAAGCTACGCGCTATTGGCCATGCATCTAAGTCATAGTAATTTTTTAAAGCCTGCCACTGTTTATAAAACCAATAAACTTGATAGAGACCAAAGGTCGCAATAAACATGATAATTAACTTGGTCAGTGATACATGAAACAGCGGTACCCCATGGGTTTTAACCTCTTCCGTTGTTAACCTGGCATCACTTTCTAGCGAACTGTTTTCCTGACTAATCACTTCTTCCATGGTGGGGGAAATTCCTTTATTTTTCTCAATTATCTCAATGTTAAATAGCTCTATTGCTTTCAATTACATCATCTAAAACTGATGCGAGTAACATTCTAATCCACAATGTAAAATTTGTTAACATAATTTGGGTGGTACTTGGCGTTATGAGTAACTAAAATACTGCTCAGAACAACGACAGCCTAGTTGCTGCTAAACGAGGCGCCTGCAGAATGAGAGTGAAGAGTGTTAATTAGATAGCGTGTCACTCCGACAGAACGTCTGTATAACTTTCATAGAAAAGGAAATATTATCGAAAACATTAACTATTTTTGAATACACGTGAAATCAGCGCGATAAACATAAGTCATGCATGTCATTTCGATAAGGCGAATAGTTTGTTGCAGCACATACACTCGGAATATTTGAATACCCTACATGGAAGTCGTTCTGTTTAGTGAATAGAAGAATCGGCAGTCCGCCTTGGTCGCCTCTTGATTGAAGCTCTGAATTGAACCCTCACTATTTTTAGCTTTCAAAATCACAACCAAGTTGAGATATCTTTACTCATGGCATCTAGGAAAAACAACGTCATGAATAGCTCCTCAATGACAAAATGCAAAAGCCCTACGAATATGCGCAGGGCTTTTTTTTACCACTCAACTGAAATCCTAAAACTGTTGAAACCAACGTTGGATCTGCTGTGGATCTTTGCTTTTCGTTAACGATAGCATCAACAATATACGGGCTTTTTGCGGGTTAAGATTACCTGCTGCAATAAAACCGTATTTAGCGTCGTCAATTTCGGCATCGAGCGTCGTTGCGCCGGTTGGCACTCGGCTAGAGCGAACGACTAAGGTGCCTTTTTGACTCGCTTTAGCTAAAACATCGAATATAGAATGGTAGATATTACCGTTACCCACACCGGCACTGACTATGCCATCAAAACCGGCTTCAACCATGGCTTTGGCTGGTAAATCACTGGCATTGGCGTAGTTATACACTATGCCTACCTGCGGTAACTTGTCGAGTTTGCTGACATCAAAAGGCGTTTGCGTAGTATGTTGACGCTCAGTATTACCCATGTACTCAATCTTGCTGTTATGGATAACGCCAAGCGGGCCAAAGTTAGGCGCAGCAAAGGTATGCACTCCTGTGGTATTAGTCTTAGTGACGTCGCGGGCGTTCAATACAGTATCGTTCATTACCACTAATACACCTCGACCTTTAGATTGAAGGTTCGCGGCGGTTGCGACGGCGTTATACAGATTCATTGGACCATCGGCGCTCATGGCGGTTGATGGACGCATAGCGCCAACCAATACCACAGGTTTATCGCTCTTGATGGTGAGATTTAGAAAATAAGCGGTTTCTTCTAAGGTGTCGGTGCCGTGGGTGATGACGATACCGTCTACATCTTTATCGGCCAGTAACAGATTGATGCGCTTGGCTAACGCTAGCCAAACTTTATCGTTCATGTCCTGCGAACCGATTTTAACCAGTTGCTCACCTTGAATATCGGCAAGCTGTTTCATTTCAGGCACGGCCGCAATTAAGCTACTAATGCCCACTTCACCAGCCTGATAGTTAGACTCAGTGGCCGATTGCCCTACTCCGGCAATGGTGCCACCCGTGGCAATGATCCGTACCTGTGGAAGCGCCTGCGCCGCAGAGGAGAGAACTAACCCTAAGGTGACCGAGAGCAAGAGCTTACGCATTGAAAAATTCATGCTTACATCCTTTTATTAATAATAAACGCTCCACAGTGTGCACTATTATTTAAGTCTAACCGTGATAATTCTCACTAAAATGAAATAACAAATTTAGCGTTATCTAATTGATTATTTAAAACTTAAATAAAACACCATGCATTTATTATTGAGTAGATTTAACTAATCAATGATTATTCGCGACTGATAAAGTGGAAATTAAATAGCGTACGGTTTATTTAGATTCAAAAACACTTGAGTAAATATGTCGCCGATTGGTTAACAAATAACAAATCTATAGCTAATTTGCATCAAAAAGTAATAGCTCACACTAGCTAACAGAGTTGAGATGCTTATCTAATAAACAAAACAAATCTACCATTTCAAACAGTTAAGTGATCCCCATCTAAATCCTTTTATTGCCAAAGCGTTAAGATCTGTGTCGATAGTCAAGGAGACGATTCTCCTTCATGTTTTCGATGAGTTATTTTTGAAGTGTTACGCATACTTATGTACGCACCACAACTCAATACTCGGAGATATATCTTACTATTAACCGGATTTAATAGGATCGAAATGAAAGATACTAATAGCGTACGGATCGAAGAAGATTTATTGGGAACGAAAGAAGTGTCCAATGAATTTTATTACGGCATACATACATTACGTGCCATCGAAAACTTTAAGCTGAGTAATCAAAAAATTTCCGATGTACCTGAATTAGTCCGTGGCATGATGCTAACAAAGAAAGCAGCTGCCATGGCCAATAGCGAATTAGGCGCCGTAAGTCCTGAAATCGCTGACAAGATTATTGAAGCGTGCGATTTGATACTCACAACGGGCCGATTTGTGGATCAATTCCCAGTCGACGTGTATCAAGGAGGCGCAGGCACTTCAGTCAACATGAATACCAATGAGGTATTAGCCAACGTTGCACTGGAGATCATGGGGCTTGAAAAAGGCCGTTACGATGTCATCAATCCTAATGACCATGTCAACAAGTGCCAATCGACCAACGATGCCTATCCAACAGGCTTCCGTATTGCGGTCATCAACAGTACCGATATTCTGCTAGATGCATTAACTGACCTTATCAGTGCCTTCGACACTAAAGCCGCAGAGTTTAAAACCGTCTTAAAAATGGGCCGCACTCAGTTGCAAGATGCCGTGCCTATGACCTTAGGCCAAGAGTTTCATGCCTTTGCTGTCACACTGCGAGAAGAAATTAAGTCCATCAAGCGTTGCCAAGAATTGCTGTTAGAAGTGAACTTAGGCGCAACGGCCATTGGTACCGGCCTTAACACGCCAGTGGGTTATTCCTCACTCGCCATTAAACATCTAGCTGAAATCACTGGCCGCGCTTATGTGCCAGCGGAAGATTTAATCGAAGCGACCTCCGATTGTGGCGCCTACGTCATGCTGCACAGTGCGATTAAGCGCATGGCGATTAAAATGTCCAAGATTTGTAATGACCTACGCTTACTGTCATCGGGTCCACGTACAGGTCTGAAGGAAATCAATCTGCCTGAATTACAAGCGGGTTCTTCTATCATGCCAGCCAAGGTTAACCCTGTGATCCCTGAGGTCGTCAATCAGGTTGCCTTTAAGATTGTCGGCAACGATATCACTATCACTATGGCCGCCGAAGCGGGCCAGTTACAGCTTAACGTCATGGAACCTGTGATTGGTCAGGCGATGTTTGAGTCACTCAGTTTAATGGGTAATGCCTGTATCTCCCTACGTGAGAAATGCGTTGAAGGTATCACCGCAAACCCAGAGATCTGTATGGCCCATGTGATGAACTCCATCGGGATCGTGACCTACCTTAACCCCATCATCGGCCACCATGAGGGTGACATCATCGGCAAGATTTGCGCCCAAACGGGTAAAAATGTCCGTGAAGTGGTACTCGAACGCGGTTTGTTAACGGTTGAAGAACTCGATGACATTCTCTCGATTGAAAACCTGATGAATCCTAAGTATCAAGCTAAACGCAGCAGCAAAGCCAAAGTGTAACTCAGTGGGGCTGGGGAGCCTTCCCCAGCCCAAAACTCGATGATTCAAGAATAAGCCAGCGCATAGTGAATATGCACAGGCTATTGAAATTAAAAACAAAATAGAGTTAACACTATGATTATATTAGAGATAATTATCGTACTCGGGGCCATTTACCTAGGTGCAAGGATGGGTAGCATGGGAGTCGGCTTTGCGGGCGGTGTCGGGGTACTGATACTGACCGCAGGGATGGGACTCAAACCGGGCAATATTCCGATTGATGTGATCCTCATCATTATGTCGGTTATCACCGCGATTGCGGCCATGCAAGTATCAGGAGGGATGGATTATTTAGTCTCACTGGCAGAAAAATTATTACGTAAACATCCAAAACAAATCACTTTTCTGGCACCTGTAGTCACTTATTTCATGACACTCTTTGCAGGAACAGGCCACACCGCATTCTCAACCTTACCTGTTATTGCCGAAGTCGCAAAAGAGCAAGGTATTCGTCCCTCTCGTCCTCTTTCTATCGCCGTTGTCGCGTCCCAAGTCGCCATTACCGCTTCACCGATTTCGGCGGCAGTCGTGTTCTTCTCAGGCATTCTAGAACCCTTTGGCGTGGACTATTTAGTACTGTTAGCCGTATGTATTCCTTCAACTTTCTTAGCCTGTATGGTCGGCGCCGTTGTTGCTAACTTAATGGGTAAAGAGCTGGCTGATGATCCTATTTATCAAGACCGTTTAGCTAAGGGCTTAGTCAAAACACGCGGTAAAACTGAGATCAAGATTAAAGCCGGCGCAAAACGATCTGTGATGATTTTCTTGCTGGCGATTGCGGCAGTGATGGCCTACGCCACTGCGATATCTGACAAAGTCGGCTTGATTGTTGACCCTGTACTGCCACGCGATGCTGCCATTATGGTGCTGATGCTAACGGCAGCTGCGGCTATCACGATTTTCTGTAAGTTAGACGCAAGTGAAATCTCCAATGCGGCCACCTTTAAATCGGGCATGTCAGCCTGTGTTTGTGTGTTAGGTGTGGCTTGGTTAGGCGATACCTTAGTGTCGAATCATATCGAGGAAATCAAAGATTTAGCAGGCACCTTACTGCAAAGTCAGCCTTGGTTATTGTCGGTAACCCTGTTCTTTGCCTCCATGTTGCTCTACTCCCAAGGCGCAACCACTAAGGCACTGATGCCTGCGGCCTTAGCCATTGGCGTGAGTCCTTTGACTGCCGTTGCCTCTTTCGCCGCCGTCAGCGCGCTGTTTGTATTGCCCACTTATCCCACGCTACTGGCTGCGGTTGAGATGGATGATACCGGCTCGACTCGGATTGGTAAGGCGGTATTTAACCATCCGTTCCTGGTCCCTGGCGTAGTAACGATTGCCACCAGCGTGGCATTGGCCTTCCTGTTTGGCGGCATGATGCTATAGCGCAACTTTACCCAAAGTGTTCTAAGGGCTAATGCCAATAATTGGATTAACCCTCTTCTTTTAATCTGGATCTAAAGACTTTGTGTTGGCGTGATGCAGGTACATTCACGCCACAACAAACCTGGTAAGAGGTGAATTAATGTCAGCGAAAACGCGTGTTCCTACCGCCATTAACGGCGGACCATTTGGCCAAGCCTGGTCGGCTAAAGCAGACTGCTTACAAAGTGCGACAGGGCTTATATTGGGTATTTTCCTGTTATTTCATATGCATTTCGAGGCGAGCATTTTATTTGGTAAAGAAACCTTCTTTCACATGGTGCAATTCTTAGAAGGCAGTATGTTTAGCTCGACAGGTCATGGCTTCCCCATAGTGACCAAGATCATTTCAGTCATTATGCTGGTGATTGTTGCAGTACATGCCGCCACCGCACTACGTCGTTTTCCAGTGCAATTAGGCCAATGGCGAGCGATGCGTGGCTTCATGTCGAGTATCAAGCATAGAGATACCCAAGCATGGTTCTGGCAGATGATTACCGGGTTCTTACTGTTTTTCTTAGTGTCAGCCCATCTTGCCACTATGATTTTAAACCCTGATATTGGCCCTCACCTTTCGGCCGAAAGGGTTTACCACGATAACGCTTGGCTCTTATATGTGGTGTTTTTACCTATCGTGTTATTCCACGGCATCGTTGGTTTATACCGAGTGATATTAAAGTGGGGTGTGAGTAGTAACCGCCCACTTATCCGCACTATAGCGCAAGTATTGATCGTCTATTTATTGTGTTTAGGCACATTAAGCCTAGTGACCTATATCAATATTGGTATCGAATTAGTTCTGCCAGTACAACCGTTTATTCCTCAGTAATGGGCATGACGCTATCGGCGCACTTAGCCTGTATAGCAAGACAAACAACATACGGATCCTCCTCTGATACATAGTTGCCGCGCATCTATGCCCGAGGAGTGCAATGATAAATCCATGAAATGTTATCTAAATTATTAGATAAGGATCTGATTTGAAAATCATTTATACAGACTCATTAGTCATTGGCGCAGGATTGGCAGGCCTCAGAGTCGCAATTGCCACCAAAGAGCGAGGCCTAGATACCTTAGTGCTATCGTTAATTCCCGCAAAACGTTCACATTCGGCCGCCGCACAGGGCGGAATGCAAGCCAGCCTAGGCAATACCGTTAAAGGCATGGGCGATAACGAAGACATTCACTTTCAAGACACAGTCAAAGGTTCTGACTGGGGTTGCGATCAAGACGTCGCCCGCATGTTTGCCCACGTTGCACCGAAAGCGATCCGCGAACTCACCAACTGGGGCGTGCCTTGGTCAAGGATTTCCGCTGGCCCACGTGAAGTCATCATGAATGCGCAAAGGGTAACGCTCAATGAGGCCGAAGAAGCTCACGGCCTAATCAATGCCCGCGATTTTGGTGGCACAAAAAAATGGCGTACTTGTTACACCGCCGACGGCACTGGCCACTCTTTACTGTATGCAGTGGATAACCAAGCTATTTCTATGGGTATTCCAGTACACGAACGGATTGAAGCCCTGTCGCTGATCCATGACGGCAAGCGTTGCCATGGTGTGATTGCCCGCTGTTTAGTCACAGGTGAACTGCGCGCTTATGTAGCCAAATCCACCACTATCGCCACCGGCGGTTATGGCAAGATTTATGAAATATCGACCAATGCCACCATCTGCGAAGGCATAGGCCAAGCATTAGCACTCGACACAGGTGTCGCCACCTTAGGCAATATGGAAGCGGTGCAGTTTCACCCCACCGCCATAGTGCCCGCAGGGATCCTCACCACTGAAGGGTGTCGTGGTGATGGCGGTATCCTGCGCGATAAAGACGGCCATCGCTTTATGCCAGATTACGAGCCAGAGAAAAAAGAACTCGCTTCCCGCGATGTGGTGTCCCGCCGTATGACAGAGCACATGCGCAAAGGCAATGGCGTCGAAAGCCCTTACGGCCCGCATCTGTGGCTGGATATTACGCAGCTGGGCCGTGAACATATCGAAACTAACCTGCGCGAAGTGAAAGAGATTTGTGATTACTTCCTTGGTATCGATCCTTGCAAAGATTGGATCCCCGTCAGGCCAACCCAGCATTACTCTATGGGCGGCGTGCGCACCAATGCCACTGGCGAGAGTCCACAACTCAAGGGGCTGTTCAGCGTCGGAGAAGCGGCCTGTTGGGACATGCACGGCTTTAACCGTTTAGGCGGTAATTCGGTGGCAGAAACTGTGGTCGGCGGCATGATCATCGGCAAATATGTGGCTGATTTTTGTGAGAATAACGATTTAGAAATTGATACTGCGCTGACTCAAAAATTCATCGATAAATTGCAGCAAGAAATCGATGGACTGGTCGAAGGCAACGGCACAGAAAACCCCTTCCAAATAAAGAAAGAAATGCAACGCATCATGATGAACTACGTCGGGATCTTCCGTAATGGACCCGAATTAGATAAAGCCATCAAAGGCTTGAAAGACTTACTGCTGCGGGCAAAAAATCTCGGTCTTAAATGTAAAAAACGTCACGCTAATCCTGAGTTAGTCGAAGCACTACGCGTCACCCGTATGTTGAAAGTGGCCCTCACCGTCGCCTGTGGCGCAGAGGCTCGCACTGAAAGTCGCGGCGCCCATTCGCGGGAAGATTACCCACAACGCAATGATAAAGATTGGCTTAACCGCACACTGGCAACTTGGCCAGATGCCGAGTCACTGGAACCTGTGCTGCGTTATGAAGCGTTAGATGTGATGAAAATGGAGCTACCACCGGGATACCGAGGCTACGGCAACGATAACACTATCGCCCATCCTGATACCGAAAAACGCGTACAAGAAATCAATCAAGTGCTCGCGCGCTTAGGTAACGATCCCGATAGAAACACACTGCAGCGAGCCCTAATGCCATACGAGCTGCCAAGTCATCTGCAGGCTCCCAATGGACGCCTCAGCGATACCTTAGCGATCACTCCAGCCCAACCGGTAGGGAATAAACCACTATGAGCCGTCAAATCAGCTTTAATATCTTCCGCTACGATCCGCAAGATGGCCAAGACAAGCCAAAGATGGAACGTTATCAGTTGACTGAAACACCGGGCATGACAGTGTTTATCGCCTTGAATCAACTGCGAGAACAACAAGATCCCTCACTGCAGTTTGACTTTGTCTGCCGCGCGGGCATCTGTGGCAGTTGCGCCATGGTGATTAATGGCTTCCCCACATTGGCCTGTCGCACGTTAACGGCGAATTATCCCAATGGCGAAATCACCCTAATGCCACTGCCCGGCTTCGAACTGATTGGCGATTTGTCGGTGAACACAGGCAAATTTATGCGCGAATTAGCCGAACGCTTAAAACTGTGGCTGCATCCTAAACCCGATGATCAGGACATTCATCACCTCGAAAATCCAATGGCACCCGAAGAAGCCGCGCGGATCTATGAGCTAGAACGCTGCGTCGAATGTGGCGTTTGCGTGTCAGCCTGCGCCACCAAACAAATGCGTGACACCTTTGTTGGTGCGGTTGGCATGATGAAAATTGCCCGCTTCGAAATGGATAGCAGAGACAGCCGCAGCGCGGATGATTTCTACCATGTGATTGGCAATCAAGACGGCGTCTTCGGCTGTATGACGCTACTCGGCTGCCAAGATAACTGCCCTAAAGATTTGCCGCACATGCAGCAAATTGCATACCTGCGCCGCAAAATGGCCGCAAGCATACTCTAGTTTTCCTTAACCTAAAGTCCCGCTGCGTTAGCGGGGTTTTAGGGCAACACCTTTCCCAAACCAGCGGGCAAATCATATTTGCCCGCTGCAGATATGCGACGCCTTGCCTCTGAGCGAGACGCCTCCTTGAGCACTATCACAAGTGCAGATCCTTACTACTAGCAGTACTGTTCCATCGGCAACAAAATCCATTAACGGCACGCTAGTAGTTGTTATGTAAGGAAACATAAATGAAGCAGTTCAAACTAACATCAGCCGTGCTTGTGCTGAGCTTTGCCACACCTATCTTTGCTGTTCAAGCCAATGATACCGCTGCAACCAATGACGAGTTACGCACTGAATTACAACAAATTCAGCAAAGACTCGCCATGCTCGAAGCCCAAGAAAAAGAGGCATCGGTTTTATCGGATACTCAGTTTAATTTTTATGGTTCTTTACGCCCGACTTTCGGCCTGACCCACACTAACTCGGACGATGTGTGGGATGTGGGCGATGCGAACTCGCGAATTGGCTTTGCCGCAGAACACCAACTTGGCAATGGCTTAGTCGGGTTTGCGAAAGGGGAATTTAAGGTCGATATCAAAGATGACGGCGACTTTGGCGATGCACGCAAAGCTTATGTCGGATTAAAGGGATCTTTTGGTAGTGTTGCCATAGGTAAACAAGCCGTCACTCAGGAGATCATTTCCGATCCCGTCGACATCTTTAACCGCTCAGGAACCCCACTCGCCTATGACAGTGCGAGCCCCTTCAGACTCAATAACTTAGTGACCTATCGTAAAGAATTTGGCGACCTGTTATTTTCGGCCGATGCGCAATTCGACGGCAATAAAGGCAGTGGCGGCAGCGACTTCGTTAACGCGGGTATCCGTTATAAAACCGACCTAATCTATATAGCCGCGGCGTTTTATAACAAAGAGTTAGAAGACAACAAGGATGAAAATACATTCGGTGTCACCC
This sequence comes from Shewanella sp. SACH, assembly GCF_001887095.2. Taxonomy (NCBI): domain Bacteria; kingdom Pseudomonadati; phylum Pseudomonadota; class Gammaproteobacteria; order Alteromonadales; family Shewanellaceae; genus Shewanella; species Shewanella sp. SACH. Next base: position 169,321 of record NZ_MPDG02000002.1, on the reverse strand, counting down.
TAGCAAAAAGTTTCAATGCCTTGTACCTCGCGGCTGCTTATCAAAACATTGAAAAAGACGACATTGATGGAACCACATTGGATGGCTCAACATTAGATGTGGTCGCCAGCTACCCCATCACTGACAGCTATAAAATCAAGCTGGGCGTGTCCAGATACGACGATGGTGGCAATGACATCACCTCTGCTAAATACAACGCCTATAACACTACGCTGGAGTGGCATAAAACACCGCAATTCAGCACCTTCATCGAATATCAAAAAACAGATTTTGAATACCGCGAAACCAATGACCAGATCATGCTGGGCATGCGTTATAACTTCGATTACACGTTCTAAGTTTTATCTCAAGCGTATAGTCATGTAAGTGAAGGGTTTAACGGTCTCACGGCATAAAGACTAAAAACATAAAGACCAGAAACAACAAAGCCACGACTCGCGTGGCTTTGTTCATTTAAGACGATACCGTCTTTACACTTCGATAAATCCCAAATTAGAACGGAATATCGTCATCCCAGCCATCATCCAAATCTGGAGTGAAGTTTTGCTGTGGTTGTGGTGCTGGACGTTGTGCCGGTGCGGCTGGCGCTTGATAAGCTGGCGCTGGAGCAGCTTGTGGCTTAGGCGCATAACCACCTTGCTGTGGTTGAGCTTGTTGCTGTCCATATTGCTGCTGAGCAGGTGCTGGCGCAGCATACTGTTGCTGAGCTGGCGCTTGGTAAGCAGGTGCAGCTTGTGGCGCTGGCGCATATTGATTTTGCGCTGGAGCCGCTTGTTGCGGTGCAGATTGGTAACCTGCGTTTTGTGGCATGCCGCCGCCCATTGGCGCGCCTTGTGCTTGGCCACCTTGACCACGGCTACCTAGCATTTGCATGCTACCGCTTTGGTCGATAACCACTTCAGTGCTGTAACGGTCTTGACCGCTTTGGTCTTTCCACTTACGGGTTTGCAGTTTACCTTCAAGGTAAACCTGTGAACCTTTACGCAGGTATTCACCTGTAATTTCAGCTAATTTGCCGAACAGAACCACACGGTGCCATTCAGTACGCTCTTGCTGTTGACCTTGTTGGTCTTTCCACGATTCGCTGGTCGCAACTGTGATGTTAGCGACTGCATTACCGTTTGGCATATAACGCACTTCTGGATCTTGTCCCAAATTGCCAACCAAAATTACCTTGTTAACACCACGACTGGCCATTGAAATCTCCTGCGATTCTTTAAATAATCTATTAATTCAGTATGTTGTTTATCTGTGTCGCCAGAGAGGAAAATCAGCTTCCCCAAATACCACACGGCAGACCCAGATATTATTGAGCAGAGCCTAACACAGCTCGTGCTTCTCTTAAATCGAAATGCTCATCAACCTTTAAGTAAGCCACTTTCTCGTCCAACACGACGATCGCTTCGACGACGCCCATGAGCTGTGATAACTGAGCCGCCATATCCCGCGCTTGTGCCTTGTCTTTGACTTCGGCTTCTAAGGTGTAACTCTTTAACAGCACGGGATTTTCCATGCCCAATGTCAGGAATAACCAAATAGACATTAAGATCACAGCAACGATAAACACCCCGACCGCGCCCACTAATTGGAAGGCGCCACCGCCCAGCATACCACCACAAAAGGCCCCTAAAAACTGGCTAGTGGAATACACGCCCATGGCCGAGCCTTTTTCACCGACGGGGCAAAATTTGGCAATCAAACTGGGCAGTGAGGCTTCTAAATAGTTAAAGCCAGTGAAAAACAGCACCACGGCAAAGCTCAACACCCATAAGTTGTTAGAGAATAAAGCCATCGCCAGCAGCGCCACTATCATGATCACTAAGGCAATTTGGAACATAGCTTTAGTATTCTTACGTTTAACCCCTATGATGATTAACGGCACCATCAGGAAAAACGCGCCCACAAAAGCAGGGAAATACAGCATCCAGTGTTTTTCTTTCACGAGCCCCGCATCCACCAGATCCAGCGGCAAGGCCACAAATACTGCGGTTAACACTAAATGCAGAATAAAAATCCCCGCATCGAGTCTAAACAACTGGGGATCGGTCAACATACGCTTGAGTCTGGCAGGCGTGGCTAACGTGTCACCCTTAGGCGCGTGGGAAATCGGATTCGGTACTAAAAATTGCACGATCAACATGCCCGTCACAGCGAGAATCGCCGTGAGGAAGAACAGGCCTGATAAGCCCACATGTTGCGCCACAATCGGGCCGACCAGTAAGGACAGCGCAAAAGAGCCGCCGATACACATGCCGATAATCGCCATGACCTTAGTACGCTGTTCGTCGCGGGTTAAATCCGCGGCCAGCGCCAACACGGCAGCGGCAATCGCGCCCATGCCCTGCACTGCGCGCCCAAACACCACGCCGTAAATCGAATCAGCGTTAGCGGCAATCAAGCTACCAATGGCAAACAGCACCAGACCGATAAGAATAATCGGCTTGCGACCATATTTGTCAGATAAAATCCCCATGGGGATTTGCAGCACAGCTTGAGTCAGACCGTAGGCGCCGATAGCAATACCGACCCAAAGCGGCGAGAAGCCTTCGAGGTGCTGACCATAAAGTGCAAAGACGGGCATGATCATAAACAAGCCCATCATGCGTAAACCAAATACACTGGCTAAAGAAAACGCGACTTTTTTCTCAGTACCCGAAAGTCCGTTGTTACCCATGATTTTGCCCTGGATTGAAGTCTTTTAAGGGGCGCATGTTACCACACCCAAAAGGATTTGCTCAAAAGGAAATAGTGGCCTAAACCACTGCCTGTACAGTTAACTTTTATCCCGATTATCACGGACCTATATTGACCGTGCTCGGGTTAACATGTTTATTTTTCTGCCCTATTTAACGCTCAGGCACAGGGAAACGAGTCTAACATAGTGTTCACATTTGTCCTGTGAGTCAGTACGCAACAACCGCATTAATCTTAGTTAATCCACTCGGTACATAACTGCCACTGTCAGCAAGGTGATTAAAAGCCAGTGCCAGCCCTAGGATTGGTGCCGATCACAGAATCAACTAAACTCAGCCGCGGAACTGTGCGATACTTATGCTCATTTTTTTAAGCATATGGCATTAGAGCGATAGATGGATAAGATTGAAATACGCGGCGCACGCACCCACAATCTCAAGAATATCAACCTGACTATCCCAAGGGATAAACTGATTGTCATCACGGGCTTATCGGGATCTGGCAAATCCTCCCTTGCTTTCGATACTTTATATGCCGAGGGCCAGCGACGTTACGTCGAGTCCCTGTCAGCCTATGCTCGCCAATTTTTGAGTTTGATGGAAAAGCCCGATGTGGACCATATCGAAGGCTTAAGCCCAGCGATATCCATAGAGCAAAAATCCACTTCCCATAACCCGCGTTCAACCGTGGGCACAATTACCGAAATTTACGATTACCTGCGCTTGATGTTTGCCCGCGTGGGTGAGCCGCGTTGTCCGACACACAATCAACCCTTGGCGGCGCAAACCGTCAGCCAAATGGTCGATAAAGTGTTAGAAATGCCCCAAGACAGCCGCTTAATGCTGCTCGCGCCTGTGGTCAACGCCCGTAAGGGTGAACACGTTAAATTGCTCGAAGGTCTATCGGCGCAGGGTTATATCCGTGCGCGTATAGACGGTGAAGTGTGTGATTTAACCGATCCGCCAACCTTAGACTTACACGTTAAGCACACGATTGAAGTGGTCGTCGACCGTTTTAAAGTGCGTGACGATATCAAGCAACGCTTAGCGGAATCCTTTGAAACCGCACTGGAACTCTCCGGCGGCATCGCGACCGTTGCCACCATGGATGACGACACAGGTACTGGTAAAGCAAAAGGCGAAGAGCTGATCTTCTCGGCCAACTTCGCCTGCCCGCACTGCGGATATTCGATGGCGGAATTAGAGCCAAGGATCTTCTCCTTTAACAATCCAGCCGGCGCGTGCCAAACCTGTGATGGTTTAGGAGTACAACAATTTTTCGATCCTGAGCGCGTGATCAGCAACACTGAGCTTTCACTGGCTGGCGGCGCGATTCGCGGCTGGGATAGACGCAACTTCTACTATTTCCAAATGCTCAGCTCACTCGCCGAACACTATAAGTTCGACGTCGAAGTGCCCTATGAGCAGCTCAGCGAAAAAGTCCGCAAAATCGTCCTGTACGGTTCAGGCAAAGATAGCATTGCCTTTAAGTACATCAACGATCGCGGCGATGTGGTGGTGCGTAATCACCCCTTCGAAGGCATTCTCAACAACATGGACAGGCGCTATCGCGAAACCGAAAGCAACTCGGTACGTGACGAATTAGCCAAGTTTATCAATACCCAAGCCTGCCAAAGCTGTGGTGGTTCGCGTCTACGCGAAGAAGCCCGTAACGTGTTTTTAGGCGATATCAATCTGCCGCAACTCACCACTTGGTCGATTGGCGAAGCCTTAGATTACTTCGAGAAAGTCGAGTTTAGCGGCCAAAAAGCGCAGATCGCCGAGAAGATTTTAAAAGAAATCCGCGATCGCTTAGGTTTCCTCGTGAACGTGGGCCTCAATTATTTGAGCCTATCACGCTCGGCGGAAACCCTCTCGGGCGGTGAAGCCCAACGGATTCGACTCGCCAGCCAAATTGGTGCCGGACTTGTCGGCGTGATGTATGTGCTCGACGAACCTTCAATCGGCCTGCATCAAAGGGATAACGAACGTCTACTGCAAACCCTGATCCACCTGCGGGATTTGGGCAACACAGTAATTGTGGTTGAGCACGATGAAGATGCGATCCGCATGGCGGATCACGTGATCGACATCGGCCCTGGCGCTGGCGTACACGGCGGCGAAGTGATTTGCGACGGCCCGATTGAGAAAATCATCGCCTGTGAAGAGTCAGTTACCGGACAATATATTTCCGGTAAGCGCTGCATTCATATCGATACGCCGCGTATTCCCTTCGACAAAACTCAAGTGATTGAGTTATTTGGCGCGCGCGGCAACAACCTGCGCAATGTGGATTTAACCATACCGATTGGCCTCTTCACTTGTGTGACGGGCGTATCGGGTTCAGGTAAATCAACCTTAATCAACGATACCTTCTTCAAGATCGCCCATAGAATGCTCAACGGCGCGACTGTGGATGAGCCATCACCCTATGATCGTATCGAAGGGATGGAGCTGTGCGACAAAGTAGTCGATATCGACCAAAGCCCGATTGGCCGTACGCCACGCTCTAACCCTGCCACTTATACTGGCATCTTCACCCCAATTCGCGAAATTTTTGCCGGAACCCAAGAGTCACGTACTCGCGGTTATCAAGTCGGCCGCTTCTCCTTTAACGTAAAAGGTGGCCGCTGTGAGGCTTGCCAAGGCGACGGCTTGATCAAGGTCGAAATGCACTTCCTACCCGATGTGTATGTGCCCTGCGATTCCTGTAAAGGTAAGCGCTATAACCGCGAAACCTTAGAAGTACGCTATAAAGGCAAGAATATTCACGAAGTACTGCAGATGACAGTGGAAGATGCGCGCACTTTCTTCGATGCCGTACCTGCCATTGCCCGTAAGCTGCAAACTTTGATGGATGTGGGTTTGTCCTATGTGCGCCTCGGCCAAAGTGCGACCACACTTTCGGGCGGTGAAGCCCAAAGGGTGAAACTTGCCAAAGAACTGTCTAAACGTGACACGGGCCAAACCTTGTATATCTTGGATGAACCAACCACTGGCTTACACTTTGCCGATATCCAATTGCTGCTCGATGTATTACATCGTCTTAAATCCCACGGCAACACCATTGTGGTGATTGAGCATAATCTGGACGTGATCAAAACGGCGGACTGGATTATCGATTTAGGTCCAGAAGGCGGCGGTGGTGGCGGTATGATTTTAGCCACAGGCACGCCGGAAGAAGTCGCCGAGCATCCAACCTCCCACACGGCACGCTTCTTAAAGCCACTGCTAAAACGGGATATTGAAATGGCAAAGGCCAATAAAGCCAAGGCATAAGTTTCGAGCCCTTGGTCTGAGTACAGTATGAAGCGCAGTCGCATAGGCACTGCGCTTCTTTTTTAGTTCAGCATGTTAAGTGCATAGTGCTAATTCTAGTGCTCGTTTTAAGATCCAAAGCTGACGATTCTGTATTCCAATAAGCCTAAGCTTCTATATAAGCTGCGATATAAGACAAGCTGGCGAATAAAGCCTAAGCTTTCAACATCTAGCCACTCTCTGTAATAGCACAATCAACATCAGCCACTGACATAAGAACAGTCGACTCAAGTTAGAGTAGGCTCTGGTTCAATCAGCCGCTGACTAAACTCGACTTAGGTTGAATTCGGATCGGCTTTAAGCAAAGATGAGAGTTATCTTCAGGCGAAGGCATCAAATAAGGACAAGGAATATCCATGCGTGATAGTACTCAGCTCCCTGTTACCCGCCGTATGTTACCAAGCTTGTATCAGTCACTCTGCCTAATCCTAAGCAGCCGAAATCTCAGCGGCATAAATCTAAGCGGTATAAACCTAAGCAGTATAAACCTAGGCCCATCGACCTTATTCCTCCACAGTCGTATCTGTCAGCGGCTCGCCAAGTTCCAAATCCCACGTCCTATAAAACATCAATCCCAACAATTCGGTATATGCGCACTGGCCTGCTTTGTGGCAGCGACTCTCAGCGGCTGTGCTAACTCACTAGAAACCTGCGCGCGCACTGAGCTTAAACTCACTTGGGCCGAGCCCGCAGAGTTACAAGCGACAGTCACAAGATTAAGCTCGGATGAATTTGAAGGCCGTAAAACCCAAACTCAAGGCGCGGCCAAAAGTCGTGACTATATAAAGCAGCAATTTGAGAGTCTCAATTTACAGCCTTGGGGAGCGGACTTTATCGTGCCCTTTGAATACCAAACCTTCTTCACCCAAGAAACCGGCGCCAATGTGGTCGCCACCGCCATGGCGACAGCGCCGACGAATCGATGGCGCATTATCGTCGCCCACTATGATCACTTAGGCATGAGCGGCAGCAAGATTTACCACGGTGCCGATGATAACGCCTCCGGCGTCGCCGCTATGCTCGCCATTGCCAAACATTGGCAGCAGCAATTTGCCCTACAACCCAATACCTTGCCTAAGGTGAATCTGATGTTTGTGGCAACCGATGCCGAAGAACCGGGACTCTATGGCAGCATCGCCTTGGTTGAACAACTCAAAACCCGCCTGCCAGAGGCGACATTTGAATTAATGATTAACCTCGACATGGTGAGTCACCCAGGCAGACCCTATGGGATTTACCTTGAAGGCAGCCGAAACTTCACTCAGTTCAATCAATTTAAACCCCTACTCAATCAACAAAACCGACTGTGCATTAAGCTCACGCACCCAAAACCCGTTGGCCGTAGCATACAAAGTACCGACTGGCTGCGGGCATCGGATCATTATCCCTTCCACAAAGCCAATATCCCTTGGCTGTATTTTGGCGTGCCGACCCATCCCCAATATCACACCCCTGAGGATACCGTCGCGACAATCGACATCACTTTTCTCGCAGCCGTGACTGAGTCAGCATTTGAGTTACTTCAATTAAATGCCGAATATTTAAAGAATTAATGGGAAGTGGCGCGTTTCTTGCTCAGTTTTAGCGAAAAAAATGCAGAAAACAGGTTAAATAGCGTGACTCTGATTGGTAAAGTGCCGTCCATGCTGCTATAATCCGTCGTTCGCGGGAAATCGACACGGGGTTGATTTTCTGTCTGTGAAACTTTAGCGCCATTTCGCGCGCGCATCCACAAGGCTACAACCCAATGTCATCCGATGAAAGAACTTTCCGTGAACTCGGCCTATCCGAGAATTTGTTGCGTGCTCTTGACGAGCTAGGTTATGAAAAACCGACGCCAATCCAATCAGCCAGTATTGATCCACTTATGGCTGGCAAAGATATTTTAGGTCAAGCGCAAACAGGTACAGGTAAAACTGGCGCCTTCGCTTTACCACTATTAAACAAAGTTACCAGCCAAACTACACCGCAAATTTTAGTCTTAGCACCAACACGTGAATTAGCCGTGCAGGTTGCTGAAGCGTTCAGTAGCTATGCCAAATTTATGAAGAATTTCCACGTTCTTCCTATCTATGGCGGCCAAAGCATGCAACAACAGTTGAATGCCCTGAAACGTGGCCCACAAGTTATCGTTGGTACGCCTGGTCGTGTTATGGACCATATGCGTCGCGGCACCTTGAAACTCGACTCATTACAAGCTTTAGTGCTTGATGAAGCCGATGAAATGTTAAAAATGGGCTTCATCGATGATATCGAATGGATCCTTGAGCACACGCCAAGCGAGCGCCAACTGGCGTTATTCTCTGCCACTATGCCAGAGCAAATTAAGCGTGTAGCTAACCAGCATTTACGTAATCCTGTACATGTTCGTATCGAATCAAGCCAAACTACGGTTGAGTCAATCGAACAGCGTTTCGTACAAGTATCACAACACAATAAACTTGAAGCTTTAGTACGTGTATTAGAAGTTGAAAACACTGAAGGTGTGATCATATTCGTGCGTACTCGTAACTCATGTGTTGAGTTAGCTGAGAAGTTAGAAGCCCGCGGTTATGCTTCATCACCACTACACGGTGATATGAACCAGCAAGCCCGTGAGCGTGCAGTTGACCAACTGAAACGTGGCAAGTTAGACATTCTGATCGCGACTGACGTTGCGGCCCGTGGTCTTGACGTTGAGCGTATCGGTCACGTTGTGAACTACGATATTCCGTATGATGCCGAAGCTTATGTACACCGTATTGGCCGTACAGGCCGTGCTGGCCGTACTGGTATGGCGATCCTGTTTGTAACTAGCCGTGAAATGCGCATGCTGCGCACTATCGAGCGTTCAACTAACAGCCGCATTTCACCAATGAAGATCCCAAGCCCAGAGACTGTTGCAGAACGTCGTCTGTCTCGCTTAGGTGAGCAATTGGCTGAAACAATCAACGGCGATTTAGATTTCATGAAAGAAGCTGTTGCTCAATTATGCCAACAGTTAGAAGTCGATACCGATCTGCTAGCCGCTGCATTATTACAGCAAGTTCAGCAAGAACGTCCTTTGCAATTGCCAGCAATTCAAGAACGTGTTCGTGATGAACGCAGTGAGCGTACTGAACGTAGCGACCGCGGAAGTGATCGTAATGACCGTGGTGGTGACCGTGGTGAACGCAGAAGTCGCGAACCGCGTCCAATGCCAGCAAGCTTAGGCTCAGCTGAAGCGTTGAAAGACAATCCAGATTTGAAAATGTGCCGTTACGTGATCGACGTAGGTCGTGAGAATGGTGTAGGTGTGGGTAACATCGTTGGCGCTATCGCGAACGAAGCTAACATCGACAGCCGTTACATTGGCGCAATCCAACTTTATGATGCAGTGACCACTGTTGACCTGCCAGACGGCATGCCAAAAGACGTGTTACAGCACCTACGTAAAGTACGTGTTTGTGGCAAGCCATTGAACATCCGCGAAGCTGGCGATCAAGTATTTGTTGATTCAGGCCGTAGTGCTCGTTCAGACCGCCCTGCTGGTGACCGTAAACCACGTGGTGATCGTCCAACGGGTGACCGCCCAGCTGGTGACCGTAAGCCACGCGCTGCGTCTACTGGTGACAAGCCATTTGCTGACCGCAAACCACGTGCAGACAAGCCTGCCGGTGAGCGTAAGCCACGTAAACCACGTGAAGACTAATCTAGCTTAAGCTAGAGACTAAAAAAGGAGCCTAGGCTCCTTTTTTGTTGGCTTAAAATCAGTAATCTGTCTCTAACAAAGAGAGCCTACGACCATTCACAACACGAATACAGGCCTCAGATAACGAGTTTGCTAACTGCTAAAACTAGCATCCATCTGTTTCGAATAAAAACGAGTGTCCAGTTGAGGTATGGTGATATTCGGCATAGCACTGGCCGGCAGTTAAATCTCCCGTTCCATAACCCAACCGCGAATAGTCATTATCTTCAAATGCTTGTATATCGCCGTAATCAGCCTGCCTTTTAGTATTATCTTTAGTCTGTTGTTTAGGCACGCCTAAATCCATAAAAGTCTCTAAGAAATACAAATTAGGTGACGTAGATTCACTCTTAGTTTCAGGAAAACCTGCATAGAACTGATAATCACCGTATTGGGTCGCGATAGTAACATCGTCGCCAGTGGTGTTGACGATTTGTGCTTTCATATGCAGCATCTTGGTCATATCTTGCATCTGCCCCAAATACCCTTTTACGGCATTCACTTTGGCATCTCTTTGCAAGTTCATAAATTTAGGCGCGGCGATAACAGCCAAAATGCCTAAAATAATGATCACGACGACCAATTCAATTAAGGTAAACCCTTGAACACGTTTCTTTAAAGAAATCTGCATTTTTATTCCTTTTCCTCCAGAAGCAGCCATGCAAGCAGTGGAAGAATACGCTCTGTGTAGACTGATGTTAATAAATAAACGACAAATAGGCAGCGCAAAGACGCAATATCGACAAAAACAGACTCCTTAACGAGCAGCCATGGCTCAAGATTGACTCTAATGCTTATTCGCTTAACAATGTCATCCAAACGCTAAGCGTTCCCTTTGAGAGTTTCCCCATGAAAAAAGCCCTTACCGCTGGACTATTATCCGCCTTCGTCGCCCCTGGCAGCGGCCATTTTTATCTGCAACATAAACGCAGCGCTCTAGTGTTTTTTGTGCTGGCAATACTGAGTCTCGGCCTGTTACTGCAACAAGTCATGCAAGTGGCGCAGCTGATCTCGCTGGATATTCAAACTGGCGTTTTGCCGCTGGATATGGGCGTAATTGCGGCCGAAGTGACCAAACAAACCACGGCAACCATTCGGGATGGTGCAGACAAGCTGATGTACGGATTTATCCTCTGCTGGCTGATTGCCTTATTGGATAGTGTACGCTTGGGACTGAAGCAAGATAAGCAAGATACAGTCCTAAACAATGCCTAGTCACCCACTGTCCACGCTTCGATAAAGCTATGGTAGCAAGCCACTAGCATGTCGGCGTCGTGGGCATAATCAGGAATAATTTCAGGGCAATATAATGCGCAGCGGCTACCCGCATTACGCGCGGTTTGCAGATCAAACAAATAATCGCCCACATATAAGATATCTGCGGGGGCAAGCTGCCACTGCTGGCAAATAAGATGAATACCTTCGGGATGCGGCTTAGGCTGCGCGTCGTAGCGGGTTAATACTAGTTCGATATCTATGCCGAGCTTATCGATAGTGATTTGCGCCGCTTCCGGCATATTGCGGGTCAAAATAGCCAAGGGCAGCGATTTAGCCCGTAGGCATTCGATAAGCTCACGCGCGCCATCAATCCAACTGGCATTGAGTGAGCTTTGTCTCTCGTACTCATGGACGATTTCCAGCGCCTGAGCCTGTGCTTGACCCGCACTCAGGCTATCCACATGGGCCAAGATATCCGTACCAGAATGAATCCCCAACTCACGCCGCAGACCAGCAAAATCCGGATTGGAGTGCGCTAAGGTACCGTCGAGATCGAAGATGACCCCACGGATATCCTTAAGTTTTAAATCGCTGAGTCTAGTGATCACTGGCCTTTCCCATGGGTAAAAATGTATGTTTCATATGCTAATTAAATACCATTGGGCTAATCAAATACCATGGATATTAGGCAGCCTGCAAACGCTTCGCCTGACGATTGCGATACAGAGGCAGTAATTGTACCACCATCACAGACACAATAATGACGCCAATCCCCAGCAGAGATAATCCATCTAATTCATCGGCATGGAAGACTTCTGGCCACCAGCCAATGCTCACCACCAATGCAGTGGCACTAAAGCTAAATACTGGCGTTAGGGCCAACATGGCGCTCACCTGCGCCGTCGGCCAGTACTTCATCGACTGCCCAAAACAGCCATAGGCGATCAAGGTATTGGCGGCGCAAAACAGCGCTATCTGCCACTCAAAGCTGTCCATACTGGCAAACTGACTAAAGTCGCTAAAGGGAGCCATTACGAAAATACCTAGGCCATAGATCACTAAAAGCACGTTCGCGGGCGATAAACGATTGAGTAATGATTTTTGCAACAAGGCATAGCTAGTCCACGACAACGCCGAGAACTGGATAATCATTACCCCAATCCAAACCTGATGATTATTGGCGCCAGATAAATCCAAATACGGATGGAAAAACATCAACATGCCTAAGGCCAGTGTCGCAAAACAACTGAGCTGCACCGCATTCAGCCGTTCCTTAAAAAACAGCACGCCACCGAAGGCGAGGAAAAAGGGCGAAGTCTGGAAATTCAGCTGGGCAGCACCCGGCGCGAGATAATCGAGAGAGTAAACAAAAGACACATAATTGAGCATCAAAAACACGCCCGCAAGCACTAACCTTAACCAGACTTTGGCATCGAGCGCCGCAAATTGCTTAAGGCTACCCGCGCTCCATTGGATCAATATGCTGACCACAAGCGCGACCAAAAAACGAAACCATGTCAAAGTGACAGGATCGATAAAAGCCCCCGAAAGCTTCAAGGCTATGGGTAACATACCCCAAAATACAATCGCAACTGAAATGAAGATCAGCCCGAGTTGAGCATGATTATTTGCCTGAGGGGCGTTATGGCTAAGGTTCACGGAGATGTCCAGTAGAGACCGCAAAATGGAGCGTCATTCTGGCACTGAGTCAGCACAATATCTAGCAGCACATAATGGAAACATTCGCGTTAGCATGGATACTTTAGCTGACACTTATGTGGGGCAAGTATCAGCATCTTACGATGATTAGAATATTGGCCGCACTCTTGATTCACTTGCAGCAGATTTACTACGAAAGTCAACATTGGCATTTCCTGCGATGGCAATAACCGAGTATATTTGGCCGATTAAATGGCTTCTCTGCCACACTGTTTCTACGTCTCGTCTTTCTAGGCTCACTCTTTAAATAGGAAAGTTAATGTCATCTACCGCCCCGCTCGAACCAGTTCAAATGCAGATTCATGCCGCAGCAAAGGAACTCGCCGAGCGCCGCGCTGCAGGCACCTGCGGCGATTTACTGCTCCCAGAGCTGAGGCCAACGAGCTTCGAACAGGCCTTCGCCATTCAGCAAACCGTGGCTGCCATCTATAAGGCTAACAAAAATCCTATCGCGGCGTGGAAATGCCTATTACCCTCGGCGGAAAAAACCGTCGTAGCGCCTATTTATCAAGCTGATGTGTATCAACAATCGGCCACTTGCCCACTCTATCCATCGACTAAAGATCTGGCCCGCGTCGAACCTGAACTCGCCTTCGAGATTGCTCGCGATTTACCGCCAAGAACCACGCCTTACACAGAGGCTGAAATCGACGCGGCCTTAGGCCACACTCGCTTAGCCTTGGAATTGATCAAAAGCCGCTACCATACGCCCAGTGAAGCGACGCATTTCGATGCCCTCGCCGATGGTTTAGTCAATCAAGGATTATGGTTAGGGCCAGTGCTAAACCCGCTAGCAGGTTTAGAGACCAGCCATTTCGAACTCTGCGTTAACATTCAGCATGGCGAAACACTGCAAAAATCCGCCATTCATCCCAACGGTTTCCCTAAGGCGGGACTCTACTGGTTAGTGAACTTTTTATCCGCCCAAGGCATTGGCTTAACTCAAGGGCAATATGTGATCACAGGCTCCTACGCTGGCGTCCTCGATCTGCCATTGGCGCAGGTTTGTGACTTTGAATACGGCGCGCTCGGGCAGTTTGCCGTGACTTTCACTGCGAAGTGATGGTGGCGAGTAAAGCACTTGCGGCTAATAAAGCGACAAAGCACTGATAAATAAGCGAACTCGGTTTCAACTAGGCTCGCTTATTTTTAATCTCAACTCTCAACTCTCAACTCTCAACTCTCAACTCTCAATTCTCAGTTATCAGCACTCCCCCAGCATTATTAACAAAAGCCAAACCGACTTGTCCCATAATGCACATCTATGTATCATCTAAATTCATCAATAATAAGGATATATAGAATGTCGCACGGAAAAATGCTGCCAATAGCCTGTCTTCTTGCCCTCACTTTAGGCACATCTCTTAGCGTGCACGCCTCAGAAAATAGCTTTACCAAAGCCTATAGTGACTATCAAGCCGCCGTAGAAAAAGGCGATGCAGCTAAGATTGAAGCGAGCGCAAAAATCGCTTACCAACTCGGCGAAGCTCAATATGCCAAAGACAGTGTCGACTTAGCTAACCTCGCCTTGAATTGGGCCGCGGCGATAGAAAAGCAAGTTGCACCCTACCCATTTACAGAAAAGAATCTACCAAAAACGGCTAAGGCGAATGAGTTGTATCAGCTCGCTCTGGCTAACTATAAAGTTCATTATGGCAAAAAAGCGCTTGAGCTTATCGATCCCTTACTGGGTGCTGCGCAAACCGCCGTCGAAGCCAAAGATGCGAAAGAGGATTTTCTTACTGCTATCGCAATTGCGGAAAAATCCGATAAAAAGAAGCTGATCGCCGATGTAAAAATAGCAGCCTTTAACCGCTTATCTAATACAGAGCTATACACGAAAAGCGTAAGACGCTATGCCTTCGATGCCTATGATATTTATAAAGAGATTTTGCCAGAGAACGCCATAGACAGAGTCAAAGCAACCTTTACTGTTGGCGCTGTTGAATTTGTGGAAAAACATGATAGTAAAGCCGAACCTTTACTGCTGGAAGTGGTTAAACAATTCGACGCACTCAATTTTAGTCATCCCTATGCCTTGAGTGCCCATGCGTATTTAGTCGAACTGTATGAGCGCCAAGGAAAGCGTGACGAGTCCACCGCCCACTGTATTGCTATCGGCAAAATGCGTCCTTGGGCCGACGCACAGGAACAACAACCTATTTTCCGTACCGTCCCAGACTATCCAATGTCCTATGCGCAGCGAGGTAAAAGTGGCTGGGTTCAGCTTAAATTTACTGTCGATGAGCATGGCTTCGTCAAAAATCCTGAAATTTTAGCTTCTAAGGGTGGTGCTCTCTTCGAGAAAGAAACACTAAAAATGATAGATAAATGGCGTTACGCACCTAAGTTTGAAAATGGTAAAGCCGTTGAGGCACAAACCACTGTGCAACTGGATTACACAATCAGTCGATAACTCATTACTTCAGCCCGCTATTTCACCTCATAACCTAGCCCGTCGCTCACACTCGATGGGCTTTTTTCATCCTGTGTTGCAATCAGCCCCTGACTTAAACTCTGCTTGAGTTGGCTAAGACAGGTTTGGCAAATACACGCATCGGCAGACAGTAAAATGGGGCTGATTGCCCCTTGCAGCGAACCTGATGCTTGCGCTTGCAACACCGCCAAAGGCGGAAACACCTGCTGCGCACACCAACAATCCTCAATGCCCTTACCTAAAATCACAGCACATTGATTCGCGCCTTTGCACAGGGGGCAAATTTGCGCAGCTTCTAACTTAGGTTGTTCCGATGGCAGAGACACGGTAATCCTTATTGCAAGATAAGTTGTTATAGCGCGTAGATCATAATAGATTTTTGCAACTCAGGCTTAGTTGATTTGACCAAAGTGAGACTTTAAAACTTTCCAAACTACGTTTGAGTGCTTTAGTTTAAAAGTCGTGGGGCTTCACCCATCAGGCTAATATTGGTGCTGTTTAGCACAATGCTATATTGATTGCGGCCTCACGGCCGAGATAAATCAAAGTCGTGGGTCTTCAACCCACACCCGACCAAGAGGGGATCAACAGCAATTCCCTCTTGCCTCTTTGTTAACAAGAGTCCTTGCCGAACAACGTCCATGTCTAACTGCCAGTTCGCCATCCGTGGCTCTCGTTCGTAACGCTGCTATGCAGCACTCACCCTAGCGAAGTTACATGCATTAGAGACAGGCCTCGGTCTTATGGATAAATTGCTATCGCTTCCGAAGGATGCGTCCCTGCACCTGCGAAAGCTAGCCGGACATCCATCTCCGGACTCACGCAATTTATTCCAACGCCCCGCGGCAACTTCGCAGGGGATGGTGAACTTCTGTAGTTTTGGTGTTGCCTGTGAATCCCAGAGATTTGTGTCTTTTCCATTTTTTTTAAAATTGGGTGTCCTGTTTTGTTGTTACTGTTTTTTTAAATCTAATGAACTAGTTTTGTATACACATTTAGCTTTGATAATTAAGACTATTAGCCATATTATCTAGACTCAGCAAGAGTTTTAAAATGGAAAACTGTTGGTTTTCCTCCACTAAGTAACAAGAACTATTGTTCTTATAGAGGGAATTGAACGTAGAATTAATCACAAAGGAGTGTATATGGAATCATTTTTAAGAATTATGAGAATTGCTGGTGTCAATTTTCCAGTGGCAGCCTCTTTTATTCAAATAAGTAATGAGTTTGATGCTATTAAAATTCAAAAAAGACTTGATGCTTTAGAAGACCCTATCAGCTATCTACACCAAGACCTGCCTGCGTTATCTCATGTTATTTACCTTGCTTTAGTTGAAAATGATTCATCAATGTTAATTTTAAGGGCTGATGTTTACAAAAAATACTCTAGAGCCTTCGCTATACTCGACTCTAAAGGCTTAATTGAGAAATTTAATGAACTAGGTTCTTTATATCCTGTTGAGATAAAAGTATCAGATCCTTGTTTCATTTTATATTTATGTACCCGTTTTGAAGAAACTAAAAAAATGGATTTACTATTAGCGCTAGTTGAAAATTGCGAAGTAGGTAAATGGCTAAACGGCTATGAAATTCAAAAGGAAGTACAGCTACCGATTGTATTTATCCGAGCTGTTTTTGATGTTTACCAAGCAAAAGGCTTTGGGATATGCTCAAGAGAATCAAATTCTTGTGCTTATCTCGCAGGTATTTAACAACTTCCCCCCTTAACTAGGGAATCTAGCTTCACGAGTCGGAATATCTAAAACTTAAGGAAAATATAATGTTCAATGTTAAGTTAAAACTAATATTAGCAGCCATCTTTATCACACTAACCGGTTGTACTGGCTTAAACGATGCTATGACACCGTCTATGAAAACCCATAAAGACTTATTTGATGGTTCCCTCATAGTTTCACAGGCTCCAGTAAGTTCGTCTTCAAGCTTAAAAGAGGGCTGGCACACCATGGGGTTCGAGTGGAATCAAAAATTTCCAGATGTAGTTTTCCTAGAGGTCGGAACAAACGGAATCACTAATGTTCAGGGAGTGGCTTTTAATGTGGATGGGGAAATAATTGAAAATATCACTGAAGCGAGTGTACTAACAAAATACGGTAGCTGGTCTACTCGTCGACTTGTTATGCCAATAAACGAATTTGTCAAAGTAGCGCAAGGGCATGACGTGAAAATGAAGTTAATCCAAATTGACACATATTCGGTATCCACTTTTGGCACAAGTCATTCAGGCGCAGTTGTTAATTCTAAATTCGCTCCATTCCTGAGTAAGCTGAAAGAGTTAAATGCAATCCAGTAAAGCTAATACATCAAAAGCTAATTTTAAGCTTTTGATGCTTCCTACACTCTAATCATCTATTAGTGATGAATGTTGTATTAAGGTCATAACAGATAGGTGTAACACAATTCACTCGTACAACCAGCGTAAATCAGCTTCTTAGAAAACGTAGAGAGGGTTCGACTCCCTCAATACGTTTTGCACATTCGAGATAGTGAATAAGCCACTTATAGCGAAAATCTCCGTATGCTTTTAAAGCGACAGTTAACACTAATGCTCAAAAGGCGAGTCATGGTGATTTGCGAGACGACCGTCCGCCCCATGGACGGGGCGGTCGAGCATCCAAGGATGGACTGGCTGCGAGTCGACGAGCGAATGCCATGACTCACCTATACATTGATACCTGCAAACGCGAAGATCCTAACAACTGAAATCACAGATGACTCAGTAAAATTGATCAACGCATGTTTGACCCATTAAAAAGCCAGTAAAGATAACCTCTACTGGCTTTTTGGTTCATGAAAATAGGTCTAGATTTATAACTAACTCAAACTCATCTCTAAACTGGCCTAACGCTTTGGGCTATGACTTCTTAGGAAAAATCGGATAGGACTCAGTGCCTAACACTTTGCCATCGACCTCGACACCATAGTAATCGCTGTCATTGTGGTATTTCTCCTGCGCCTGCTTCACATCGCCCTTGCTACGCGGGTCCTGTGGACGCTCGTGGGAGTTGATATAAGCTGCAACGTCCCAAGCCTGTTGGTTAGTCAACTGCATACTCTTACCAAAAGGCATGTTTTCATGGATGAAGAATGCGGCAGTATTGACCCTGTGCATTCCTGCCCCCCAGTTGTAACTCTTAGGCCCCCACAGCGGTGGCAGCGCATAAACGCCAGCAATCGCTTGACCTTGGCCATCAACACTGTGGCAAGTTTGGCAATGGGCGACATAGACCTCTTTACCCCGTTCAGGTGAATAGGCTTGTTCGGGTTTTGGGATCTCAGGATAACCACGACCCGGCAAGTTGGCACGCTGCTCAACTGTCATCGCCTTGGCTAATATCTCAGGTAGCGGGAAATCTTCCCGTTTGGCACCTTTGACTAACTCTGCATCGCTAAGCTCAGGGACTGGGCCGCTAATATTTGCTTCGTCCATCAAGCCACCCATGCCTAACCAATAGGCATAGGCAGAAAGCGCCACTAGCTCAGGGCTCGCCGATGCAGGGGCTTTACCATTCATCGAATAGTTAAAGCAGCCCTGAATGCGCTCTTCAAAGCTACTGACCTTATTGTCTTTTTTGCGATACGCCGGATAAGCAAAATACGCGCCCCAAAGGGGTGAAGCATTGGCTTTTCGGCCCGCATCCATATGGCAGTTGGTGCAGTTAAGCTCGTTACCCACATACTTATCACGCAGTTGTTGGGTATTCACAAATAGCTGATAACCCAAACGCACTTTGTCACCAAAAGCGCCTTCAGGAATGGCACTCAAAGGTCTAGGGACGAGATAGGTTTGATCCGGTATCTTAGGGAAAGAAGGCAGCGGGGCTTGTTTATCTGGGCGCTCTTGCACCGGATCCGATTCGGCTTGCGCCGGCACGGTTAACGACCCCATCGCGGCCAGTAATAACATTGCGGAATATTTCATGGCCAGCTCCTTATTTCAAATTAGCAAAGTAGTTCGCTAAGGCATCAACCTCAGCGGCGGTAAGCTTGTAAGCTACGTTCGCCATCATGCCATCGACATCACCTTTGCGCGTTCCCGACTGCCATGCTAGTAATTGAGTTTTAATATAACTCGCTTGCTGACCGGCTAAACGGGGAAATAAGCCGCCACCTAACCCCGAAGGACCATGGCAGGTCACGCAGGCTGGTAAACCACGTGACCAATCACCTTGGTAGGCTAAGCGGGCGGTATCGTCATTGAAAACCACCTGTTCGCCGCGGATAACGGGCTTGACCTCATTGGCAGGCTTTGCAGAAAAGTAGTTTGCCACTTGCTCAATCCCATCTCCTTGTAACGTCATTGCCATCGGCATCATGGTTGCGTTTTGGCGCACACCCGCTTGGAAATGCTGTAATTGGGTCGAGATATATTGTTTAGATAATCCCGCTAATCGAGGGCCGAGCGGTTCAACGCCCTGACCTTCTACCCCATGACAAGACACACATAACTGTGCCGGTTGGGGGATAATTTCCATCAATTGTTTGCCAGAAGGCGCAACGGAGGCGGCCGCATAGCCGCTGCATAGCGTTAAGCCTATGACGAATGTTTTAATCTTCATGTTCTATCCTTGAAGAGAGTTAAGCTCTAAAGCATAGGTGGTTATTGTTATTTATGTTGCTGCTCACACACTGAGCCCACTTTTGAGTAAGCCGCCCATTTTTAAAACAGTCAATAAATGAGCCTTAGCGTTCATTAAAGCTCATTTATTGTTCAATCCAAATGGGATAAATTTACCTTACTCTTTGCAAGGGTATGCTGCAAGTCTTCAAGCCCGAGTAGCCAGAATCAATAACCAAATCGCGTCGATTCAAAACGATTCAATAACTTATGTATCAAATAACACAGGAGTAGCGTGCCGACGATGGCGGTGAGAATGCTGCTCACTCGATATAAGGCGCTGAAGATTAAATCGTTGCCTGGGGTCAGATACTGCCCAAACAGAATGCCTAAAGTTGTCATGGCGCCAAAACCCACGCCAGAGCCACTTGCCTCTCGTACATGGGCTTGGCTAAAGATCATCAGTCCAATCCACAGTAAGGGGACGATTAATATCAATAGTCCTGACCAGTCATAGAGTACCAACTGCACAACGACCCCAAACGACACGCCCAGCAAAGTGCCTATGGCGCGCTTACGGGCATAGTCGAGTGCGCCATTCCAATGCATAGGAAACAGGAGCAACAAGGTGGTCGCCTGAGCCGACATCGAATCCCGCAGATCAAATATTTGGAATACCAGAAATGATGCCGTCGCTATGGTCGCGCCGAGTAACGCTTCGTGGCGCATTCGATGTGGCGCCTTAGGTCCAGGCTTGTAAGCCGCCCTGGGTTCCACATCGGGCCAGAGTGCCGTCATAGCGTAGGCAATAACGACCGACAATGCCGTCGCCCAAAAGTTACTGAAAACTAAGTCATTCAGATTGGTATTGGGATAGCTTGCAAAGTGCAGCATGATGCTGAGGCTGAGCACTCCATTGGCGCCAAAGAGGAATAAACTGCCGCGGGACATGGCCGCAAAACGGTATAGAAATAACAGAAAGACGATGGGCGTCATCAGGCCGGGATGGCTACCGAAGAAACCACCGATCAGTCCAACCTCTAACCCCGCCATGGCAGATGAGGCCAATAACTGGCGCATAGCGTGGCCATTCATCACAGGCACAAGTCCGAGTAATAGCATGGGGGTCACAGTGAAAAAGACTCCATTGCTCCAACCAAACATTTTACACAGGGTAAAACCTATGGTCGCGCCAGTCGCAATCCGTAAACACTGGCGTAAATCGTTGGCCGTCAATGGGCTATGGCGTAGTAACATGCTCGTCGCCTTGTTCTATCGATACGTAAAATGGGGATGTTTAGCTGGCTTATGCTGCATTCACACTTATGTTGCTTTGAAGCGTTCACTCAAGCGACTCACGGCAAACACACACCAACCGCGAGTCACTCGCCCGTCAACAGCAATTAGTGCGAGTAGATAGGCGAGTCAATACGCTAGTAAATAGGCTGATAAATAAGCTAGTAAATAGGCTAATAAATATAGTGCAGCAGGCTAATGACTTTAATCTGCACCTTAGCCAGCAGACTAAATAGGCTATTATCGGGCAGCAGTTGTACGGTTGCGCGCGCACCGGCTGGCAAGCTGTTCATCGCCATCCCATCTAACTCCAAATGCAGCCTCAATCTTTGGGCATCACGCACCCAACGATCAGATTCCTGCGGCGCCGCTAAACGGCCATTGGCATCGAATTGCCCCGCACTCACGCCCGCATCGACACTGCTCACCGTCGCCCGATATAAACGGCCGGGTTCGCCATCGAACGCAATCAAAGCGGTCGATGAAGCATTGACGCCACGCAAACTCTTTTCACGAAAATCAGCAATAATATCAATCTTATCCGATACCACGGCTAACAGAGGTTGCCCTACGGTCGCAAAACTCCCGACTTCTAGCTGCAGGTTAGTCACTATCCCGTCCTGATCGGCATGGATTTGGGTGTAAGACAAATTGAGCTCAGCTTGGGCAAGATGATTTTGTGCCTGACGCACCTTAAGATTCTCTTCGCCATAACTGCCACGGCTCACCTTAAGTTTTTCTAAACGCGCATTGGCGGCGAGCAAATTGGCTTCCGCGGCGGCGGCATCACTATCGGCCTGATCCCTTTGCTGCTGCGATACACCATGGGTGGCATACAGGGCATCGAGGCGTTTAGCTTCGCTGCGTTTCTGTTGTGAGGTGGTTTTGTTGGCATTGACGTCGGCCTTCGCGGCCAGCAGCGAGGCATCTAACTCGGCATTGTCTTGGCGGGCTTGCTCTAAGGCTAATTTAGCTTGAGATACCGCTAACTCATAGGGCGCGGGATCGACTTGAAACAACAAATCGCCCTTGGCAACCGCTTGGTTGTTCGTCACGGCTATGGTCTGAATTTTGCCGCTGATCTGCGGCGTAACCTTAGTCACCACACGCGTCGCCATAGCTTGCGGCGTTAATGGCATCATAGTATCGGCAAGCATAAAATAGCCAAAAACCATCACAAAGCCGAACATGGCAAATTTTACTAAACGGGCAAACTGTTGATCCGGTGTCATCTTCTTTCTCACAAAATGGTTGCTGTTGCCTTGGCCAATTTGGCGCTGGCGTTGTCACTAATCAGGCTAATAATGCGTTCAAATTCGCTGAGCTCGCTGGCACTGATCCCAGCTAATAACTCACGGCGCACCTGAATTATCCGCGCTTCCATTTGCTTTAATACATCCAATCCCGCAGGCGTTAGCGTCACAATCCTTGCGCGCTTATCTTTGTCGCAGCAATGACGCTCGACTAAACCTTGCTCCTCTAATTGCCCTAAGGTGCGCATTAACGAAGCCAATTCAATTTCTAAGGCATCGGCTAACACTTTCTGGCTCACGCTGTCGCCTAAACGCAGTAATTTCCACAATGCCGTCCAGCGGGGATGGGTTAATCCCAAAGGCGCCAGTTCGACATCAGCCACGGTACGCCACAATCGATGCAGACGGCCTAAATGCTCCGCCAGTGATAACTCTTTCAATCGCTCTAATTCTTTTTGCATCTTGCTTACCCACTTAGTTAGCGTGCTAAGCATTATACTTAGTTAGCAGGCTAAGTAAATGTGCTCATATAAAAAATTTTCTGTGTCCTATGGCGCAAAAATGTCGCATAGGGAAACAAATAATCCAAAAGGCTGGCGTCATCTCAAATATAGTCAGCCGTATCTCTATAATATTAAAAAGATAAATCAGACTGATGAAGTGAACTGGGAGGTTGGCTTTGGTGAATTTAAAAATTAGTACGAGGATTGTGGTTGGGATATGTCTATTACTGTTGGCCATGATGAGCTTTATCATGCTGCTAGTCCTGTCGGAATTCAGCAGTCAGGTGAAAGAATCTGAGCAAAGAGAACTGCATAAACTGTACGAAACTGCGGTAGCCAACATAGCCTCATCCGGTAAACTCGCACAGGCCATGGCAACGATAGTTTCACTGACGCCAGAGATCCAAAGTAACTTCGCCGAACGGGATCGCCCTGCACTCAAAGACCGTACTCTGCCCCTGTTTGCCAAGCTTAAGCAAGATTTCGACGTACAACAATTTCAGTTTCATACGCCGCCGGCAACCTCTTTTTTACGATTACATCGCCCCGAAAAATTCGGTGATGATCTCACTGCAATTCGTAAAACTATTGTGGAAACCAACACCACAAAACAGCCCTTAAACGGTTTGGAATATGGTGTCGAAGGTTTAGGGATTCGCGGTTTAGTGCCCATGGGTTATCAAGGCCAACACACAGGCTCAGTGGAATTTGGTATGTCCTTTGGACAACCTTTCTTCGACAGTTTTAAAGATGCTTATCAAGCTGAAATCGCATTATTGTTGCCCAATGGCGCGGATTTTAAAGCATTTGGCGCCACGTTCACGCCCGATATTCAGGCCATAAGTGAACTCAATAGCGTGATGCAAGGCAACGAAGTTATTCGCACTATTAGCTTAGAGGGCAAAACCTTCGCTTTGTATCGCCACGCCATAAAAGATTACTCGGGGCAAGTCTTTGGGGTACTGGATATTGCGATGGACAGAAGCCATTCAGAGCAAGTCATGGCGGATATTCGCCTCAAGTTGATTCTCATCGGTTTCGCTGCAATGTTAATCGGCACTGCCATTGCTTGGTTTATTGCTAAGGGCATTACCCGCCCAATAGCAGAAACAACCCAAGCCATGAATGACATCGCCGAAGGCGAAGGCGATTTAACCCGTCGAATTACCATAACGAGTAAGGATGAAATCGCCGAGTTAGCGCAGGCATTTAACCGTTTTGTGGAGAAAATCCACCACACTGTGACTCAAGTGTCTGATGCCACGAGTTTACTCGCAACCTCAGCGGAAGAGATGTCGGGCATTACCCACGAAACTCAATCGATGGCCAATCGTCAGAATCTTGAAACCGAACAGGTCGCCACCGCAATGAATGAAATGGCCGCCACTGTTCAAGAGGTTGCCCACAATGCGACCGATGCCGCGGATGCTGCCAATCACGCCAATGAGTCAACCGAACAAGGCAAACTCGTAGTGCAAAAAGTCGTCGCGACGATTGCTGTATTAGCGGAAGAAATCGCCGCAGCCGCCAATGCCATTAATGAACTCGAACGTAATACTGCCGAAATTGATTCTGTATTAGTTGTGATCCGCAATATTACCGAACAGACCAACTTGCTGGCGCTTAATGCTGCAATTGAGGCCGCCAGAGCCGGAGAGCAAGGACGAGGATTCGCCGTCGTAGCCGATGAAGTTCGCACCCTTGCGACTCGCACTCAAGCTTCAACCACAGAAATTCAAAAAATGATTGAAGCGCTACAGCTTAAAGCCAAATCTACCGTTTCGGCGATGGAAACCAGTTCACGCACTACTCAAAGCTGTGTTGCCCAAGTTAATCAAGCGGGTGAAGAACTCGTGGCCATCACCCAAGCGGTTTCGACCATTAGCCAGATGAACATCCAGATCGCCAGCGCGGCAAATGAGCAATGTGCTGTTTCCGCAGAAATTAACAAGAACATCAATAACATCAACGATATTGCCACGACGACAACCAATAGTGCAGTGCACACTGCGCGGGCGGGTGACGAACTTGCCCAGCTTGCGGCTCGCCTGCAACTGCTACTGGCACAGTTTAGGATCTAATACATACACCACTGACACAAAGCAAAACGCCGCATTCTCTGCGGCGTTTTTATTAGTTTATGTTGTTGATGTTTTACTTAGGACGCACACCTAACGTATGGCAAATAGCGTAGGTCAGTTCGGCGCGATTTAAGGTGTAGAAGTGGAAATCCTTCACGCCTTCACGGGACAGGACTTTTACCATGTCGATTGCCACGTTTGCGCCCACCAATTGGCGTGTACCGGCATCGTTTTCTAAACCATCGAATTGCTTGTGTAGCCAGCCCGGTAACGACACATTGGTCATGCCCGCGAAACGTTTTAACTGGGTAAAGTTAGTCACAGGTAAAATGCCTGGCACGATTTCAACGTCGATACCGGCGGCGACGCAGCGGTCACGAAAACGCAGGTAAGATTCCACATCGAAGAAAAACTGGGTAATGGCACGGCTAGCGCCCGCATCAATCTTACGCTTGAGGTTGATCAAATCAGCCTGTGCATTGCTCGCATCGGGATGCACTTCTGGATAGGCCGCAACGGAAATATCAAAGTCGGCCACAGAGCGCAGTAAACGCACTAAATCCACCGCAAAACGAGTTGGCTTAGGGCTGCCCGCAGGTAAATCGCCCCGCAGTGCTACTATGTCACGAATGCCCGATTTCCAGTAATGCTTAGCCAGTTCTAATAGCTCTTCATCGCTAGCATCCACTAAGGTTAAGTGCGGCGCGGCAACGAGGTCAGTTTCCTGTTGAATACGCTCAATCACGCCGTGGGTGCGGTCGCGCACACCTGAGTTAGCGCCATAGGTCACAGACACAAACTTAGGATTAAGCGGCTCTAAACGACGAATAGAGTTCCACAGGATCTGTTCCATTTCGGGGGTCGATGGCGGGAAAAACTCAAAAGAAACATTAATATCGCCATTAAGCTCAGACAAGCTCTGGTTCAGCGATTGTGAATGTTGTGCGTGATGAAAAGCCATGTGTATTTCCTCAACCGCCCTTGGCGCTACTCTTTGCTATTATGAATTAGTTCAAATGGACGTTTGGACGTCTATATGTCCATATACTAGAGAAACTGAGATGTAAGTCAAGCCAAAAAATGTCCATAAACCGCATTTAATCTCGGTTAATTCGATAGATTTATTTTAGCCAATAAAAAAGGACTCAAATGAGTCCTTTAAGCTGCTGAATTTCAGTCTACTCTTGCAAGAGATCGCGACAGATCTGCGTCAGATCCGACTGCACGGCCGCAGCTGTCACTTCGCGTCCGGCGCCCGGTCCACGGATGATCAACGGATTGCCTTGATAGAAGACGCTGCGGATCACAAACACGTTATCCCCTGGAGTCAAATTAGCGTAGGGATGATGGGCATCAATCCATTGCAAACCGACTTCGGCTTTAAGCTCTGGGCCGCTGTTATCTAAGGATGCCACGTATCTGAGCACCTTATTTTGTTCCGCCGCTGCGCCGTATTGTTGCAGCAGATCGGCATCTAACTCGGCAATGCGGGCAAGAAATTGATCTAAGGGAATATCCGCCAAGTCGGCTGGCACTAATGAGCGTAATTCAATATCTTCAAGCTCGATTTCAAGGCCAATTTCACGGGCCAAAATAAGCAGCTTACGCTGCATATCACGACCGGACAGATCGTCGCGGGGATCGGGTTCAGTAATACCTAAGCCTCTGGCTTCAATCACTAATTCAGAGAAAGGCTTGCTGGTATCGTATTTCTCAAATAACCAACACAGAGTGCCAGAGAAAATCCCGCCCACGGCTTCAACACTATCACCGCTGTTACGCAGATCATTTAGCGCATGTTGGATGGGTAAGCCCGCGCCGCAACTGGCGTTATAGCGCCAAAATAAACGACGATTACCCAGTTGCTGCTTTAACTCACGGTAGAAAGGCAGTGGACCCGAGCCCGCAAGTTTATTCGCGCTCACCACATGGATACCGCGCTCGAATAGCTCTGGATATTGCAGCGTCAAACTGGCACTGGCACTGATATCTAAGGCCACCAGCTCATCGCAGTTAACCCGTTCTAATTGCTCGAACAAGTGCTCGTACTGCCAAGGTGTTGCCTCGGTATTAAACTCAGTCTGCCACGCGGCAAGATTAATCCCAGTGGATTTAATCAAAGCTTTACTCGAACTGACTAAGCCGACTAACTCAACACTGGCTTCGAGTTCATGGTCCAATGATGGTGAAACCGACTTAAACAAATCGACCCAAGCCTCACCTATGTTGCCCACACCGAGTAGTAAGACGCCAATGCGTTTACGCGGCCCAGCGCAGCGGCGGTGTACCTTTTGGGTTAACAGATTCACCTGCGACTGAGGCACCAGCGTCACTAAGCTTAAGTCGCCACTAAACAAAGGTTTAGCATCACGGCTTAGTAAACGGGCGAAGCTACGGCGATAATGTTCAGCATCGGCACTCACTAACGCCACTAAGCCGAGATCTGTGTTGATCTGCTGATCGCTGATCCCTAATGCTTGTGCATGAGTATCGAGCAATCTTTGCACTTGTTTTTGATTTTCAGCGGTATAGGCAAGCTCAACCCTTTGATGGGCAGACGTCCAATGGGCCAATGGCGTTAAACCCGCGGCGATCAACGAATCTAATAAGCTCGTTAATTCACCAGTGAGCTTAAAGCCGAACAAGACGACAGCATTGAGGTTCGTCACCACAGGCGCGCTCGCAGACGAACTGTGGGGCGCAATCAAGGTAAAGTCGGTGTGGGACGCATAACTTGAGCGCACCGCTAAACTCACTTCGGTATTGAACAAAGGCTGCAGAGTGCGCGAATGCAATACTGGCGAGCCTAAACGCGCTAAGCGGTCAGCTTCGGCAAGTGACATGCTTTTCAGTAATTTAGCATCGTTGATTTTATTAGGATCGGCGTTGAACACCCCTTCTACATCGGTCCAAATGGTCACGCGCTCAATATCGGCGAGACTAGCAATCAGGCTGGCGCTAAAATCGGAACCATTACGACCAAGTAATAAAGTATCGCCGCGCTCGTTAGCGCAGATAAAGCCAGTGATCACCAGTCGTTCATTTGGATGGGCGGCCAACAGCGCTTGTACTTTTGCGCGGGATTCCTGCACCCGAATTTGTGGCACGGCGGCTTCATCGGCCACTAAAATTGAACAGGCATCCACGTGGCTTGCCGCCACACCAGATTCGCGCAGCAGCGCCGCCATTAAACGTGCCGACCAACGCTCGCCAAAGCTCACCACATGGTTAACTTGATATTCGTTACGTTCGTCGAGGGACAATAAACTGATGAGTTGCGCCTGATCTGTCGCCAAACGCTCACGCAGATCGCGGGCTTGTTCGTTCGACAATAACTGCTCTACCAACCCCTGTTGATAGCTGGTCAGCACTTGTAATTCTTCTTGCCACAACTGACCCGCGTCGCGCAGCGCTAATAATTTATACAGGAAATTCGTGCTCTTACCCGCCGCAGAGACCACCACAAGGTCATCACTATGACCGTGGGTTAACAGGATATGGGCGACTCGACGATAACAATCGGCATCCGCTAAACTGGAGCCACCAAATTTATGTAAGTGACAACGTGCCATCTATTATTCCTCTACTGACAAGCCGCAACGGCGGCTAATCCTGCTTGAATATCTGCAACTAAATCGGCGGCATCTTCAATACCCACCGATAAACGCAATAGGGTGTCTTTAATGCCTGCCTCAAAACGCGCCTGCGGCTCCATGGCTCTGTGGGTCATAGTTGCGGGCACGGCCACTAAACTTTCGACGCCACCTAAACTTTCCGCCACGCTAAATAAGCTGAGTGCACCTAAAAAGGCCACCACTTCGGCCTCGCCGCCCTTGAGTTCAAAACTCAGCATAGCGCCAAAGCCTTTTTGTTGCTTGGCAGCAATGGCATGACCTGGGTGATCCGCAAGACCAGGGTAATAAACTTTGCTCACCACAGGGCTTTGCGTCAATACCTCAACAATGCGCTGGGCATTGGTTTGATGTTCACGAATTCGCACCGCTAAGGTACGTAGGCCGCGCAGGGTTAAGTAACTATCAAATGCCGATCCCGTTAAGCCTAACGTGTTCGACCACCAATGTAAGCTTTCGCCAATTTGTGCATCTTTGGCAACCACTGCGCCGCCAACCACATCGCTGTGACCATTGATGTATTTAGTGGTGGAGTGGATAACGATATCCGCGCCTAACAATAGGGGTTGTTGCAATATCGGCGATAAAAAAGTGTTATCGACCACGACTAGCGCGCCGACCTCATGGATCGCCTTGGCAATGGCTTCGATATCCACCACACGCAATAGCGGGTTCGATGGGGTTTCGAGCCACACCATCTTAGGATTCTGCCCGATAGCGGCGGCTAACGCTTGGCTGTCGGTTTGATCGACCACAATCAACTTAAACTGACCTTTCTTTGCCAAGTTGGTAAATAAACGGTAAGAACCGCCGTAACAATCGTGGGGCACCACCAATAGATCATCGGGGCCGAGCAAAGTGGTCACTAGAGTGATGGCCGCCATGCCAGTGCAGGTCACTATGCCAGTGGCGCCCTTTTCTAATTGCGCTAATGCTTCGCCTAAAATGCAGCGCGTTGGGTTGCCTGAACGACTGTAATCGAATTCGCGGGGATTTTTATGACCATCGAAGGCGTAATTAGTCGACAAATAAATCGGTGGCACAACTGCACCATATTGAGTATCGCTTTCGATACCCTGACGCACTGCCAGTGTGGCTAATTGACGCTCTGCCATGGGTGGACTCCTAAATTCGGTAGACTGATAGAGATGTCTGGACGTCTAAATGTACCTAAGCCCAACGCCATCGTCAATAGGCGTGAAGACGTTTAGACGTCTGAACATAAAGAAATCTGTTTGCAATCACAAAGAAATAGTAGCAATAATTTGACTGTTCTTTGTAAGGGTTTAAAATCTGCCCCGAATTTAGCGTTATAACAGGTGAGTCAATGACTGAATGGAATGGGGAATACATCAGCCCCTATGCTGAACATGGCAAGAAGAATGAACAAGTAAAAAAAATTACTGTGTCTATTCCGCTCAAAGTGCTTAAGGTCCTTACGGACGAACGAACTCGTCGTCAGGTCAATAATTTGCGTCACGCCACCAACAGCGAGCTGTTGTGTGAGGCATTTTTGCACGCCTACACTGGCCAGCCATTGCCTAACGATGAAGATCTGTCAAAAGATAGCCCAGACAGCATTCCCGCCGAAGCCAAGTTGCTGATGGACGAGATGGGGATCGAGTGGGAAGACATGGAATAGCGACTTGTCGCTGGCAAAGTTACATCACAGTGCTCATCAATAGGGATCGTTAACGATCCCTTTTTGTTTATATGGAATCCTATGTTTTCTATGATAGATCCACAGACTCTTGCCTTGGCCTCGCTGATTGTATTTCTTGGCGCCTTAACCCAGAGCCTGATTGGGTTTGGCCTAGCGGTTGTCGCCAGCCCTTTGCTGTATATCGTCGATCCGCAGCTCGTACCGGGTCCCGTTATTGCCATGGGATTTACCATCTCGCTACTGACCTTATTCCGGGAACGTGGTCATTTAGAATTCAATGGCTTGCAATATGCACTCCTAGGTCGCGTGCCCGGTGGTTTTATCGGCGCGAGTCTGTTGCTGTTTGCGCCTCAGCCCATACTCGGGTTATCCATTGCCGCCATTGTGGCTGTCGCGGTTATCCTCAGCCTGTATAAATTCAGCCTGCCAGTGAATAAGAAAACCCTCTTTGGGGCGGGCGTCGTCTCGGGGATTTTCGGTAATATTGCCGCTATTGGTGGCCCGCCGATGGCGATTCTATTGTCAGGCAAAGACGCTTCGCAGTTTCGCGCCGCCCTGTCGGCCTTCTTCATTTTTAGCTCCACCATAGCTATGGTCATTCTGGCGATCACTGGCTTATTAGAATTGAAGCACCTGTGGCTGTCGTTAATGCTGCTGCCTTCAGTGCTTTTAGGATATGTAGTCGCGGGGCGATTGGTGGGCAGTGTCGATAAAGACAAGACTAAAATGGCGACATTAGTCCTGTGCAGTATCAGCGCCTTAGTGCTAACGGTGAAGTCGGTTATCGAGTTATTACCCCAATAAGCGTCCTGCTTGTATTGGCAAACCTTCTCAAGATTCAAGCAATAAAAAAGCACTGACATTGTCAGTGCTTTTCTTTATCTATCAAGATCTAAAGCCAGCTTACACTCAGCTTAAATAGCTTTGCCCTGCGTACACAATAAAGTGTCTTAGAGCGAGTACGCCCGTTAAGCTCGCGCAGGCCACCATGATCATCGCGCCCTTAGTATGGCGAGTCGCGGCTGGTAGCAACATGAACAGCAATGGAATACCAAAACCTATACCGACGACGCCTATCCAGAACACGCTTGCCCATAGCCCAGAGGTTAACGACGCTAAGGCCGCAGCCGCCGCGCCGCCCTTGAAGTACAAGGCGCAGAACAACATGAACAGGAACAGAATTTCAATCGCCATCACAGGCAACTCTAAACCGTGCATCTTGACTAAAGTTTTATCGTGGCTGTCAGTCTTAAACAGCAAGAGTGCCAGTACCGCGTTTGCCGCAGCGCCCGCCGATAAACCCGACACTAAAAACAGCGCAGGCAGTACCGCAGTGTTGAGCATAGGGTAAGCATTCATCGCCGAAATTAAGAAGCCAGTGTAAGCCCCTACGCCAATGGCGAGGACAAACAACAATACTTCAATCAGCTTTCGAAATGGCATAAGTAACTTAGCGATAGGCGCTAGGAAACCCAAACCCCATTTTGGTAAGTCATCCCGCAGCACAATAATGGCGTACGCAAAGGCTAAGGGAGAATACGCCAGCAGCGCCAGCACCCCAATGGCCATCACAGACTGGAAGTTATAGTGAATTAAGATCAGCCAGAAGTGGAAGGGTTTGGTTAAATCAAACACTAGGCAAGCTAGACCTAAGCTAATTGCCACAGGCCCAATAATGGCAGCCGCCTTAAGAATACTGCTTTCGGCTCCGGCGCTGAGCTCCTTATTCGCCCAGCGTAAACCAATGCCAATCAATAAACTGCCCGCGGATAACCCCGCCATAAACAGGTAAACGGCGATGACCCAGTGCCAAGTGACAGGATCATATTGCGCCATGTCGCCCCAAGTATTGTTCATAATCAAATCCCTCCTCTTTTGGTAGGAACGCGATATACCCTAGGTTTAGTGCCCAAATGGGTTTTATCTTGGTATGTGATTTTAGTGTTGAGCATGATGGCCACGTCACTCTGCGGATCATTAGCATCGCCAAACACTAAGGCATCGGTTGGACACACAGTCACACACGCTGGCTCTTCGCCCCGCGCTAAACGCGTGTCTTTACAGAAGTTACACTTATCCGCCGCCTTGGTTTCTGGGTTCATAAAGCGCACTTTATAAGGGCACGCTGCCACACAGTACATACAGCCGACACACTTCTCGGTATGGATAGAGATAATGCCGTCTTCACCCACATAGGCTGCGCCCGTTGGGCACACCTTAACGCAGGGCGCATCTTCACATTGCTGGCAAGATACCCTGTGGTATTTGAAGTGCAGATTTGGCATCTCACCAAAGGGGCCTTCCACTCGCACTTGCAGACGAGTAACGCCTTCGGGGACGCCATTTTCACTGCGACACGCCACGTTACAAGCTTGGCAGCCGATGCACTTATTCTCGTCGTGCACCATTACATATCGTTTATTCATTTAAGCCTCCGATTAGCGCTTTGCCAGCGTGACGCCCGTGGTGTGCACAGTCATGCCACACACAGGAGCAGTCACGTGCGGCAGTAAGTTACCGCAGTGGATACCTTTGCCTGTTGCTCTGACCAACTCTTTGTTTTTAGAACCAAAGCCCATGTAAGCAAATACAGTATCTTGGCGAATGCCCGGCGTGACTAAGGCATGGCCTTCTTCTGTGCCAACACTGCTGGTGAGGCGGATTGGGTCGCCATTGCTGATCCCTAACTTGCCCGCTGTGACGGGGTGAACCCACACAGCGTTATCCGACATCAGGTTAGCGAGCATAGGCACATTGTGGGTGGCGCCATTGGTGTGCACCGCCACTTTGCCTTGGATAAAGTACAGCTCGTCTGCTTTTTTAAGATGCACTTCGCGGAACTTGATCACCCCACGGCCCGGAGCCATGGCTTCCACTTTCGCGGAGGTGAGTTCAATCTTGCCACTCGGGGTTTTAAAGGTGAGTGCACTGGCGTAAGTGCCGTCTTCATCGGCAGGTCGCGCATTGGGGTATGCCTTAATAAACTCGGCAACCATCTTAGGCTCGCACAACATAATTGGCTTACCGAAGCTCACAAAACCTTCGTCTTTGATCCGGCGCAGCAGGTCAGTGTCGCGGTTCACCTGCAGCATTTGCAGGGTTTCCATGTTTTCCCAAGGATAGAACTCGCCAAGGCCCATAGCCACACCCACATCCTTAAAGATCTGCCAAGAAGGCTTAGTATCACCTAAGGTTTCAACGACTCGTTGGCGCACATAATAGGCGGGATTTTTACCTGACTTATCAGCAATTTCTTCATCACGTTCAAGATAAGTTGACTCAGGTAAAATCACGTCAGCATAGGCGGCGGTTTCGCTGATATACACATCACACACGGCGATAAAGTCGAGCTTTTTCATGGCTTCAACAACGCGCGCCCTGTCTGTCATGGTTTGCATTGGATTAGTGCGTGACATCACCCAGCCGTGTAACTGGTAAGGCACAGCGCTTAAAGTGGCATCGAGAATGGTTTGGTAGACGCCGCCCGATGTCCACATCATGGCGTACTGTTCTTCCACTTGATCGATTCGTTTCGCTGCTGGTTTTGGCATGTCTTTCACGCCGGGTTTGGCCAATACGGGCGCAACAGCTTCACCGGCAAGCTTGTTGTAATCACTGGGTTTCTGGCCGATATAAATCCCGCCCTTACGCTCAATATTACCAATCAAGACGTTGGCGGCGTACAGGGCGCGGCGCATCTCAAACTCTTCGGTGGTAAAGGTGGCTCTGTGACCAAAATCGACCACGGCATGGGGCGCTTTAGCGGCATATTCGTGGGCGATGCGGCGAATGTCTTTGGCAGGCACATCGGAGATGGTTTCTGCCCATTCAGGGGTATAGGCTTTCACTTCGGCGGCAAAGGCTTCGAAGCCTTCCACATAGCGCGCGACAAATGCCTTGTCGTAAAGATTATCTTCAATCAATACATGGCATAACGCCAAGGCGACGGCAACGTCGGTTCCGGGGCGAATGGCGTACCATTCATCGGCTTTATCGGCCACGACAGAGAATCTTGGCTCGAACACTACTAGCTTGGCACCTTTGTCCATTTGCGCCGCCATCATGCCGCGGGTTTCGGACATATTGATGCCTTCGTACAGGTTATGGCCGAAGTTAATGATGTATTTAGAATTACTTAAATCACGTTTAACCTTAGTGCCAAAAATAGCCTTAGCGGCAATTTCATAACCGCCGGGGCACGTCGACGCGTGGGTAAAAGTATTTGGACTACCAAAGGCGGTCGCAAGGTGAAACAAATGCTTTTCTTGTGAGCCCGATTTTGACGAGAATGCCACTGCCTCTGGGCCATGTTCTTTTTTGATTTTATTGAGGTTTTCAGCGATTAATTTATAAGCCTCATCCCAACTGATCTCAGCCCATTTGCCTTCGCCACGTTCGCCAACCCGCTTTAACGGTTTAACGATACGCTGTGGATCGTACAATAAACTATGGCCTGCGCCGCCTCGGGCACACACTTTACCGCCAAAGGACTTAGCGGCCTTGTTGCCACTAATGAAGACGTTTTTGCCCTCAATCACCCGCGCCGAAATCGGGCAACGGGTTGAACACATTTCGCAAATACTGGCAATTTCCTTGCCCATGCCCTTTAGCTGCTTATTCTCTAATGCCGCTAAGCTGCCCGGCAGCAGACTGGCTAACGCACACGTGGCGCTACTCGCTCCCGCTCCCTTTAAAAAGGTTCGCCTATTAAGCTCAATCATGGTTACCTCCATCACGCTCATCCCACCCGTCAGTCGCCATTTGTGGCGCCATCGAGCAGAGGTTTGCTCACTGATTTGATTACTTTTTTAGTTATAAAGCATTAAAACAGCGCCGCCATATCTTCTGAATACCAGCATCCGCTGAATACACTGCTCATCCACAAAGATTGTTATCCCGAAAGAGGTAGGCGGATATTGTGGTAAACCACATGGGGAAGCTCGGTGTGATCTATCGCAACTAAAACCTAAGACTGACGTTGAAATACGTGAATAAGATCAACAGGCTTATTGGGAACGGGCTTTACATCGACGGAGAAGACAGAAAAAAGCCGCCAGTTTGGACACTGGCGGCTTAGAAGAAAACTGACATTACAGTCAATTGCGATAACCCTAGCAGGATAAGAACATCGCACTAGCGGGCGCAAACTGATTACAATCGCATTAATCCATTAGCTCTATATCGAGGCAGTTGAGCAGGCGAATCGCTTCGTCGCGGCTAAACTTAGCCCCTTTGATTTTATTGTTAAAAATGTCGATATCGTAATTGGATGCCTCGCTAAAATCCACCTCCAATAATTGAGTTCGACCAAACAGACTATGACTAAAATCCGTGTAGGTGAAATTGGCTTGATTAAAGCTGCCCTCGCGAAAATCCACATCGTGGGCCTTACACTCTTCGATGATGATTTCATCGAGGGACAAGCCTAAAAATGAGCAGTCGTTTAGAATGCACTGCTTAAAGGAAAAGGGCGCGGCAAAGGATAAACGCGACCACGCGGCGCGGGTCCAATCGATACCGACTAACTTACATTCTTCAAACTCGACCCCGCTGAACTGGCACTGGGGCACTTTCACTAAGCTCAAGTTGCAGCGTACAAAGCGACAATCGATAAACTTACATTTACGAAAAACGCTCTCGCTAAAATGACAGTCTTGAAAGCAGCAATCCTCGAACTCGATGCCCTGTAGCTCTTGGGCTAATTCCGACAAGCCATTAAACTGTTTTGATAAAAAACTATTGCCCTGCAAAGCCGCGCTTTGCGCCAGTTGCGATGGCGCAAGCACTGATTGTTTAAGCATTGGCACTTCTTTCTGTGACGACATAACACCTCTAATCCTGCCCAATCCCCAACAATATGATAATGCAGGGCAATTGTGCTAGGTACGACCTAATGTTGACTCTCTGATACGGGATGCCTGCTAGAGACTCGCGACGAGTTCCTCAAGCTGATCGGTCGCCTTAGACCAACCCGAATGAAACCCCATATCCTCATGATTCTGCCTATCTTCGCTATTCCAATGCTGCACCCGCGCTGTGTACTTGGTCTTACCGTCCACAGGTTCAAACGTGATGGTTGCCGTCATAAAGGCTTTATCGGACGGCACCCAAGCCTCGGTAAAGGCATCGGTAAATACGATACGCTCATTCTCAACCACCTCGAGATACACGCCGCGATTCGGGAAATCTTGCCCCTCAGGGCTGCGCATCACAATCACGTTAGTACCACCAGCACGCACATCTAAGGTCGCGCTAGCCACAGTCCACGGCCTTGGCGTAAACCAAATTTTGAGAAGCTCAGGCTCGGTCCACGCGCGGAACAGTTTTTCCGGCGGCGCGTCGATAATCCGCTCTAATATCAATTCTCTGTCGCTATCTGGATGTGGATGACTTGTGCTCATATTCCCTCCATTGGATATTTGGCTTGATGGTCTTGTGGGCTGCAACTGCGTCATAAGCTCGCACATCAGCAAGCTAAAATACAGCCTTTCAATATCCGATTTTTGTATCAAACATGGCACCCATCGTTTCGCTTCAGTCCGCCATTGCGAGGCAAATCCTTACGGCCGCTAGACTCGCTGCGAAGAACAATGCAAATAGCCGTGGCAAATTTTGTCAATAAAGGTAAAATGTCGCCACTTTTTCGCGGCAGTCTAGCACAAGGTTATCTCGGATTAATGGTTAGCATTTTCGAGCAAAATGGCACGGGCCCTGCCCGCTTTAGCAGACCACTTTCACTGTGGTGCCAACCTTGCCCTGCGTTTGTTCCATCCCTTGCATTATCTCCAGCTGACACAATTCAAACACCGCCCGAAAATACCCCTTTAGCTGTTCAAGATTTAACATCAAATCCCGCAAACTGGCTGAACGCTTTACGCCCTAAGCCACGCGCGAATAATAAAGCGGTTGCAATAAATCTGGCTGTTGCTAACGCCCTAGCCCATCTGCAAACCGACACTTATAAAAACCTTATCCCTACACTCTCTATCCTAAGGAATACTCGTCATGAGTCTTGCTGATTCCGTACTTGCCATCAATAACGATTTGCCTATCCGCACCGACAGCCCAGTCCACAGCGGCAAGGTTCGCAGCGTTTACTGGCTAACCGACGCCGACAGCCGCCGTTTAATTAC
Organism: Shewanella sp. SACH; assembly: GCF_001887095.2. Taxonomy (NCBI): domain Bacteria; kingdom Pseudomonadati; phylum Pseudomonadota; class Gammaproteobacteria; order Alteromonadales; family Shewanellaceae; genus Shewanella; species Shewanella sp. SACH. Next base: position 132,090 of record NZ_MPDG02000002.1, on the reverse strand, counting down.
CACTAAAGGTTATAACGTCCCCGAAGATACCCCACTCGCCATCATGGTGATCAGCGACCGTATCTCGGCCTTCGACTGTATCTTCCACGGTGAAGGCGGCCTCAAAGGCATTCCAGGTAAAGGCGCGGCATTAAACGCGATATCTAACCACTGGTTTAAACTGTTCGCCGAAAACGGCCTAGCCGACAGCCATATTTTGGATATCCCGCACCCGTTCGTATGGATAGTCCAAAAAGCTCGCCCTATTAAAGTCGAAGCCATTTGTCGCCAGTACATCACAGGCTCAATGTGGCGCGCTTACTCAAAAGGCGAGCGAGTATTCTGTGGTATCACACTGCCAGAAGGCTTAGAGAAAGATCAAAAACTACCTGAGCTGTTAATCACTCCATCGACTAAGGGTATTTTAACCGGCATCCCAGGCGTGCCAGCCCAAGATGACGTGAACATCAGCCGCAGCGATATCGAAGCCAACTACCAAGCCTTTGGCTTTGAAAAGTTAGAAGATATCGACCTGTACGAGAAGCTGTTAAAAGATGGCTTTAAAGTGATTTCAGCCGCGCTGGCAAAACTTGACCAAGTGTTTGTCGACACTAAATTTGAGTTCGGTTATGTCACCGACAAAGACGGCAACTCAAAACTGATTTATATGGATGAAGTCGGCACCCCAGACTCATCACGTATTTGGGACGGCGCCGCCTACCGCGATGGCAAGATTTTAGAAAACTCCAAAGAGGGTTTCCGCCAGTTCTTGCTGAATCATTTCCCCGATCCAGATGTGCTGCTCAACAAAGACAGAATGCCAGAGCGTGAAGCCCTCGCCCGCGACAATGACCTGCCACTTGAGGCCATGATGCATGTGTCACGCACTTACACCGGCGTTGCCGAGAAAGTGACTGGCGCCCCAATCCCACTGCCAGCGAATCCAAAGGCAGATATCATCAAGATCCTACGGGAAGAGTATGATCTGATTGTGTAATCAAATCATAGTGGAATGAGGAGTTTTCCCTTTCCCAAAGAGTAGAAAGGCGCTTAGGCGCCTTTTTTTTTGCTTCGAAAACTGTGTTTGCATTGGGTCGTTACTTTCTTAAAAATAAGTCTTAGGAGACAAGACTAATAATTTTCCAAACTTCGTTTGGATCAAAGTCGTGGGGCTTCACCCCACACCCGACCAAGGAGGACTGCTCGTCCTATCCTCCTTGGATGCTCCAAGACGCCCCTAGCGAAGTTACATGCATTAGAGACTAGCCTTGGTCTTATGGATAAATTGCTATCGCTTCCGATGGTACATCCTGTACCCCGAAAGCTAGCCGGTCATCCCTGACCGGACTCACGCAATTTATTCCAACGCCCCGCGGCAACTTCGCAGGGGAAGGTGAACTCCCGTAGCTTTGGTATTAACTGCGATTTATTCAAAAAAGATATGCATGTCCCATCGTTGCTAAAATACAGCTAACGAATATTCAGAGTAATTATTTATTTGTATCCCAAAACTTAAAATTCAAACCAGCTTCAATTTTCTTAACTTCTTCGAAAAATTTGGAAGTTGTAGCTGAAGATATCAGTCCTTTGGCTTCATACTTACAAATTTCTTTCATAACGTCCTTTCTTTCTTCATATCTGCTTCGATTCAGATTCAACCCATTTATCACTGAACGTGACAGATAATTTAAAATATCTTCGTATTCAATACAAAAATCAATATATGGCTTAACTGAATCGGTGACATCTATCCATTTGTCATCCTTATCTGCTAGTTTATCAAAATCACATGGTTTGATAATTCGTACGTTGGGAATTTTAGTATTGGCAACACCGCTATCAATGAACACTTTTCGAGCTAATTCACTACAATAAGAATATCTTTTGGCAGGTTTTCTTTTCGGTAATATTTTGTACGGTTGTCGTAAATAAAATACACATGATTTCATAATTTTTTCCTCACAATCTTCAGTGAGTTCTTTGAATCTAATCACCCGCCAGTCGTCTTCAACATCATCCATAACTTCAGATATGTCTCTTAAAGAAACACCATCTTTTGGCATAGCATCAATACATAAATGATCAGCATGAACGACGACAACATGGCTTGATCGAGCTTTTAAATAGAAAGTCTTTTGGCTTATAACTAGAGCCTTCGCTGCACTTGATTTCCCAGTAACAAGAATAATATCCCCTGTGGTCAACTTATAATCAAATTTAGCCAATGAATGTGTAAACTCATTTTCTTCATTTCGGAGAATACTTCGGAATATTGATAAGTGTTTTTCTTTTATTCCACTATATAGACCCAAAACATTAAGCTTATCATCTGGAATTTCTTTAAATGATTCAAAAACTTTATTTTGCCCTTCTTCCGTGCTAAGTGCATGGATTGCATTAGCTGTCGAAGCTAATCTTATTTTTTCAATCAGTTTGTTCATTATTCCATCCTTGTTTGAGTCATAGTAGATATCTAATCATTTAATTTGTTTGTTGAACAGTATTAAAAGAAAATCGAGTAAGTTTAATAAGCCTCTCATTGTTAAATTTTTCTAACATGTGTCACGTTGAAGATGAGACAGGCATAAATCTTTAGAGATTAATAGCCAACACAAGGGCTACAGAAGTTCACCTTCCCCTGCGAAATTGCTGAAGAGCGTTGAAGACTCTTTATTAAAAGGATAGCGCGTGACACAGACAGGACGTCTGCGTAGCTTTCGGGGGGAAGGGGCGAATGAAAATCGGTGATTTTCGCGCTTATGAGCGAGAGGCAGGGACTGCCGAACTGGGGGCTTTACATGGATGTAAAGCGGAGCCATCGGAAGCGTTAGCTATTTTCGAATAAGCACGAAGCCACTAACTAATGCATATAACTTCGCTAGGGACGCCGGGGGATTTCCAAAAGGGGAACAGGCGCTTTTCCCCTGTTGGTCGGGTGTGGGGTGAAGCCCCACGACTTTGATTCACCTCGGCCGTAAGGCCGCAATGACAGACAAAGAAGGACATCCATAACTCTCATGAGATTACGGCCAACACCGCGGTGACAGAAGTTCACCTCCCCTCGGAGTTGCCGCAGGGCATTTGCGTTCGTTGTGTGAGCGAGGCATGGTCGTTCTCGTGTATCCATGCACTTCACGACATTCTGGCATCCTGCCTATCAGATGCCGAGATAGCGTCAGTCGAATCAGGGAGTAAGCCCTACAACTTTGACTTTGATTTAAAAATAAAAACTCGGAGGGGCTTATTAGTAATATAAAAAAGGTGTGACACTTAGCGTGTCACACCTAGATAATCAATTTTTAAATTATAAATATCAAAAACGAATAATTAGAATCGATATTCAACACCTAAACTGGCTTGTTTGAAGTCTGTGTCTGTATCTGCACCGTTGCTAACATTCTCAACGGTAATTCCTGCATCATACCAAGTGTACTCGGCATTAATTAAGAATCGATCTGTGACTTTAAATGCGACACCGGCACCGGCGAACACACCTTCATCATCTTTATTTCCAGAAAAACCTAACACATCATAATCTGTGGAATACCATAGTTGCCCACCTTTAGCGTACAACTCAACGCGATCTACAATGGGATATGAGACTTTTAGCGCAGCGGTATAACCATCTGTTTCTGCATTAGATAAACTATTGCCATAATCACCGAAGTTGACGTATCCGCCTTCGATAGCTAAATATTGGTTGAAGCGATAACCAACAAGCCCTTGAATAACATCGCTATTGTCATCGAAGTCATCTTTACCATCGACTTTTAAATAACCATAGTTAGCACCAACATAAATGCCATTTTCTGCGACATCATTATTTTTCATGTTCTCCGCATGAGAGTAAACACTAACAGAGGCTAAAGAAATAATGGCGGCCAAAGTAAGAATGGTATTTTTCATAATGTACTCCTAGTTAATTATTTAAATACGCTAAGTACATTACAAAAGTAATGCCAGACTTACCGAACTCAAGCTAAATAGATTTAAGAAAGTTAATAAAAAACATTACTATCAATGCTATACCTTAACCAAGATAATTTAAAATGAAGAAAAACCGTCTAAAATAACAGCTAAAATCACTTATATATTAATAGCTGTAAGTTGCACTCACTCTGGCGGATGTATTTATTGCCTATTGCATTGTAACTATTTCATAGATAAGGAATATATTCACAAACCCGCTACATCCCATCAACCTACAACATCTCACAAATTAGTCATCATTCATGTCGCACTGGTTAATTTTAAATAATATTGCAGATAGTTAACTCCCGAATTCAACTATAAAAGTGTCCGCCTTTTATTCGCTGATAATGTATAGCGGTTTAAACGCTAAAATGATATTGGGGAAAAATAATAATATTATCCTTCCCTATTTACCCAAGAAAATGATTTTTCCAAAAATGCCGTTGCATCATTCTCGATAATAAGACCATGGGCCATGATGATGGCTTTTGGCTCCCAAGCTAATATTTTATCAATATGACTGCGCGCTTGTGTCTTAGCAAACATAAAACTTAAGCGCCAATCTAAGGGCATTTTACCGTTTGGAGCGAGTATTCCCGCTCCGCGAGCCAATAATCGCTGTAAGGCATTAAAAGATTCGGGTGAAAAGTTTTCGATAAGATCCGTCACAATCAAAGTACGCGATGCTTTATGAAGGAACACACATTCCTGCATGAAATGAGAGCCCGTAAATAATATTTGGTCAATATCAGTCGCCCACATGGCATGAAATTGAGCGGTGAACAGCCCGTCAAAATGGAGATCTGGCCGCTTTGTTTGAACTTCTGCAGTGCCAAAACTTTGGGCCTGCGGATAACGTTGCTGCCAGTCCTTTAAAAATAGGTGGTGCAAGTGGTTAGGCGCAATAAGATAACGAACTTCGCCTAACGCTTCGACCAGTGCTTGAAGTTCAGGGGTGAGTTTGATTGGGCTATGTACCCACAAAGCACCATTATTTAAGCGGATCACTGTCATCCGAGTGGTATAGGGCAAGGAAAAAAATGGTACGGCTTCACCATCAAAAATCCACAGGTTTTCTGCTAGTTGCTTCATATCAACTCTCCATGCTGCTAGTCATTCCATCAACAATAGCTTTGGCTTTACCTTACATTGAAGCACGAAATCAGCCGCCAGCCATCATCACAAAAGTATGAAAAGAGAATTGAAAAGACAGAGCACCCAAGACTCATTTTTTTTTAGGAGCTAACAAACCACGCTTAAACTCACGGAATCGCCCTTGCCCTTCGACGTTGCGAAGAGTCATTGCGACGCTTTATAAAAAAGATCGGGTATGGCAGGGGAATTAAGGGAGTAAACGCTTTGCTATTTTGGTCAAGTGAAAGATAGGACAGGCACAAATCTTTAGGGATTAACAGCAAACACCGAGATCACAGAAGTTCACCATCCCCTGTGAAGTTGCTGAAGGGCGTTGAAGACTCTTTATTAAAAGGATAGCGCGTGACGCAGACAGGACGTCTGCGTAGCTTTCGGGGAAGGGGCGAATGAAAATCGGTGATTTTCGCGCTTATGAGCGAGAGGCAGGGACTGCCGAACTGGGGGCTTTACATGGATGTAAAGCGGAGCCATCGGAAGCGTTAGCTATTTTTGAATAAGCACGAAGCCACTAATCAATGCATGTCACTTCGCTAGGGACGCCGGGGGATTTCCAAAAGGGGAACAGGCGTTTTTCCCCTTTTTGTCGGGTGTGGGGTGAAGCCCCACGACCTTGATTTTGACTTTGGTTTTGATTTTATAAAGAAACTATCAACAGTCTAAATATGCTAAAGAAGGCTGATGGAAGTAAAGAAAGTTGTCACACCTTCAACCCAAGGTCAAATCTTCACGCAGACAAACAGCGCGTTGCCGGATGCTAAATCCCACGGGACGATTCTTTCATAATCATGTTCGAAAACATGTACTTCAAAATAGGGGGCTAACAGTTCCTGCAGTTCTGTGAAGCTAGTCGCGACCATGGCATGTTGATCTTGCCATTGCTCAATGCTGTGTAGTTCTTGTAAGCCAACTTCCTGTAAACCTGCGGCGTGTAACCCCGCTTCCAGCGAGCCTAAACCTTTCATATCAGAGACTGATAAAGGCGAAGCCGACACCTCAGTAAACGGCAGACTGCTTTTGGCAATACTCAGCTTTAATGACTGTTTCTCGCCTTGACCACTGTAATGCCAACCGGATTCAAAGGCGAAATGACTACCATCAAACTCGGCAAAATGCTTAACCGAGGCCGTGTTATCGATTCTGTGTTTATCTACCGTGTTAAAACAAAACAGTCCGCCGTCATTGAGCGCACTGTGCACACTGGCGATACAACTTTTAAGTCGTTCGATACAAGCACTGTAGTGGATGGAATATAAAAAACAGGTAATCAAGTCGACGCGCTCTTCTAAATAAAAAGCTGTCATATCTTGCAGGTTAAACTGGGCTTCGGGACAACGGCGCATGGCCATGTCGAGCATGGGCTGATTGATATCGAGGCCACTGCATTGATAACCAAGATCGATAAAATGCCGCACATGCGGACCCGTACCACAAGCTAAATCAAGGTGTTGTTTACCGTTATTGCCAAGGAACTGATGCAGACGATGAATGCTCGCACTCTGTTGCTGGTAGTTAATATCGGAACACATTAAATCGTAATAGCCGGATAAATCGGTATAGAGCGCGTTGGAAGACATAGTAGCGAATAGGTAACAAGGGCAATTTTAGGTGGCGCATGATATATCAGTTAGCCGATATCAGAAACAAACAATTGCCCCACAGCTAAGTACGACTAAAGCTAAAGCGGCCAATTGTGCACTCAAGGATTCAAATAAGTATGTTGGGTAGGAGAGGCGCTAAGCGCGATAATCACCAGCAGAAGAATATGTTAGCCAAAGAAATTAAATCGCAGTGAACTCACAACACACATCGAGCTCACACTCGCGATTAACTACTTGCAGGCGCATCTCGCGGATTGCTCACAAGGCGGCGCAGCGGCCACTTCACACATACCCGCAGTTTTGCCTTCGCCAACACACCAAGCATTACAGTCAAAGGTATCAGGATGACCTAAGTCGTCACTGTGACCGTGTATCACATCTTTGCCGGGATTGGATTCGACTAACAAGCCATCGGGCAAACACGCCTCACCAAACATTCTGCCATTAGGCACACCTTGTTCATCGGTGCCGACATGGCAACCTGCAACACCGGGTGCAACACCATCACTGTCCTTCCACCAGCTCTGTTTATTCTCTTGCCAATCTGAGGGTTTAAATTCTATGGTGCCCATGGCACCCGCCATTCCCTTGGCGCCATCCGAGGGTTCACCGATTTCACCGTGGGCAAATACTGGGCTAGCTAGCAGTAAGGAACAAGATACTAATAGGGTTAAAGCTGTAAATTGTTTCATAACACCTCCTTTGTTTGAGTCAGTAAGCTTAGTCAGATGTGTCGATATCACCACCTTTTCGCGGCGCTAACTCCGCAAGGGTAAGAGCAACGATTCAAATATCCGCCCCAATTTAAACTAAGCCATCATCGCGTTTGTCGTTTTTACTGACAGGCACAGACACACTCGCCGCACTTAACGTGCAGGCAAGTGTCTGTTAATTAAATATTTTAGATTCGATGGTAAACGCACAAAGCAGAAGAATAACCAAGTAGTTTAAGATGTTGAACGAGCGCGGCTATGGTGCATGAAAGTTCAGCTCTTCGTAGGTAGTTAAATGTTCGAGCTTAGGTTTAGCAAAGTAATAGCCCTGAAAATACTCAATCCCGATTCCAGCGAGATAATTCAGTTCGGCTTCGCTCTCAACGCCTTCGGCCAAGACTCTTGTATTAAGTTCTAGACAAATACGCAGTATTTCATCCACTGCCTGCTGTTTTTCTTTATCGACATCGATATCACGGATCAAAGTCATATCGAGTTTTAGCACTTGTGGACGCAGGGCATCCAACCAACTTAAATCAGCAAAACCACTGCCAAAATCATCGATTGCGGTGATAAAACCACGTTTAGCATAACTCTCGAAGATGCGGACTAATTTCGCCCGATCGACAATTTGCTCGCCCTCAGTCACTTCGAACATGATTTTGTGGATATCAAACCCATACATGTCGGCGGCTTCAATCGTCGCGCGGATACAGGTCTCAGGGTTATACACGGCATTGGGCAGAAAGTTGATACTGAGCATCTTATCGAGTCCCAGCTTGGAAGCGGTTTCTATCGCTTTAACCCGGCAAGCCTGATCAAAATAGTATTTGTTGCTATCGTTAATTCGCGCAAACACCCACGCGGCCCCTTCACCTTCGGGACCTCTAACAAGGGCTTCATAACCGCTAATCTCACGGCTAGGCCAATGAATGATAGGTTGAAATGCCATGCGAATTTCAAATCCTAATGACTTACCACTTAAGCAATCCATGCATGTTTGCTGCTTTATTCGAGCGGGGAAATCCATAAACGGCCTCCTTAACATCACCTTACTAGTGTGAGGATAAATGTTTAAATTTGCCAGTTTTTACTGTTCATCATGTTAATAAAATCTGGAATATAAAAAACAAAGGGCCGATGACAAAAGAAATGAAACGTTGGTGCGAGGCAGAAAAATAAAAATGGATGAATCCATATTGGAGCTTCATCCATAGTCACATACTGATGATTGATTTACTTCAGTTTATAAATCACTTCGACCCTATCTTCTATGCTCACTTGGCCGTACTGATAGCTCTCGGCGGCGCCCATGGCATCGGCTTTGGCGCTCATGCGTAACATAACAGGTTGCACGGGGCGTTGATCGTAATAACGGATCTGCCAGATCTTACCTAGGTTCTCACCAAAGCCTTTAGCCAAAGACTCGGCTTTTTGTTTGGCATCCACAATCGCGGCTTGGCGTGCCTTGGCGACATATTCCGCTTCTTTGCTCGACTTAAGGGCGATGTTATTCACTCGATTCATGCCCTCTTCCAAGGCTGAATCTAAAATAGCATTTAAGCGGCTTAAGTCTGTTACCGTCACGGTAATTTGGCGACTGGCGGTGTAACCCGTCAGCTCTGGCGCCTTATCCTGCACATACACGTATTGCGGTTGAAGATTTAAATTCGCGCTCTGGATCTGGTCTTTAGTCACTCCCGCTGCGGTGAGACGGGCGATAAACTTAGCCACGGCGGCATCGGAATTATCCTTGGCGGCTTTAGCGGTTTTTTCGGTCACGGCCACTTCCACATTCACATCCGCCATATCGGGCTCGACTTGGATTTGGCTCACACCCATGGTTTCAATGTGGGGGAAATCGACCTCAGCGGCGAGCACTGCTGGCGCCATAAACGCACTCGAAAAAAGACCACCCGCTACCAATACCGCTAAAAGAGAATTTTTCATAACTTACTCCAAAATAATGTGCTTATACCTAAACCACTTCAAATAGAACGCATATTCAAACGAGACGGATAACACGACTGTGTCGCTTATTTAGCGCTTAGGCTATCAGTAAAAAGTGCCAATACCTGTGCCAATATGTAACAGCATCAACAAACTGTCTCTTGCTCCCTGTAAACGCGGCGGATTTTAAAAAGGGTTAATTTTTCTGAAAAATATTTAGCTCTTTTTATCCCTATGAGTTCGACTGCGGATATCTCTATATCCACACCCAAAATAGGCCTTAGAGTTAACTGGCATATTCAGTGCCCCAGTTGTACACTTTTCAGCCAAAGCTACTGTACCTTTTAACCACTTCAGGTATAATCCGCCAACTTTTTTAAGGCTGCTCTAACCTCAGCGAGAAACCATGACAGTTGAAACTTTTAAACCCAAGCAAACGACCACGCTTGATATCCCAGTAAAAACATTAGAAGCAGCAAGCACTAATGCTGTTACCACTGGGAATCGCATCGGTTTCGTGTCTTTGGGCTGCCCAAAAAACCTCGTGGATTCAGAGCGTATTCTGACTCAGTTACGCATCGACGGCTACGAAGTGACTAACAGCTACGCCAATGCCGACCTGGTTATCGTCAACACCTGCGGCTTTATCGATGCTGCGGTTGAAGAATCTCTGGACGCTGTGCGTGAAGCCTTAGAAGAAAACGGCAAAGTGATCGTCACTGGCTGCCTTGGCGCCAAAGAAAACCAAATCCGCGAAGTGCACCCTGATGTATTAGAAATCACTGGTCCACACAGCTACGAAGCCGTGTTGAAGCACGTTCACAAATATGTGCCTAAGCCAGAGCACAACCCTTTCACATCATTAATCCCACAAACTGGGGTTAAATTAACGCCTAAGCATTACGCTTATTTAAAGATTTCAGAAGGTTGCGACAACCGTTGTACTTTCTGCATCATTCCTTCGCTACGTGGCGATCTCGACAGCCGCCCAGCGGGCAGTATCTTAGATGAAGCTAAGCGTCTAGTTGAGTCAGGCGTACAAGAAATTCTAGTCGTGAGCCAAGACACCTCGGCCTACGGCAAAGACAAAGGCGGTCGTACCGATTTTTGGAACGGTATGCCAGTCAAGCAAGACATTACTAGCCTAGCGCGCCAACTGGGTAAAATGGGCGCTTGGGTACGTCTGCATTATATCTATCCATACCCATGGGTTGATGAGTTGATCCCGCTAATGGCCGAAGGTTTGATCCTGCCGTATTTGGATATTCCAATGCAGCATGCAAGCCCACGTATCCTGAAGATGATGAAGCGTCCAGGCCGTGTTGACCGTCAGTTAGAAGCGATTCAACGCTGGCGTGAAATCTGCCCCGATCTTGTGATCCGCTCAACCTTCATCGTCGGCTTCCCAGGTGAAACCGAAGAGGATTTCCAAATCCTGCTAGATTTCTTAAAAGAAGCACGTCTTGATCGCGTCGGTTGCTTTAAGTATTCAGAAGTCGATGGCGCTGTCGCCAACACCATCGCCGAGCTCATCAGCGAAGACGTTAAAGAAGACAGATACCACAGATTTATGGAAGTCCAAGCCGAGATCAGCGCCGAGCGTTTAGCCCGTTTCGTTGGCCGTACCTTAGACATTCTTATTGACGATGTTGACGAAGAAGGCGCCATTGGCCGCAGCTTCGCCGATGCACCTGAAATCGACGGTATGGTGTTTATCAATGGTGAAACTGAGTTGGAACCTGGTATGTTGGTTCGTGCTCGCATCACCCATTCAGACGAACACGATCTGTGGGCTGAAGTAGTAGACGCTGACACCCAAGACTAAGCTGTTCTGATACAGGACAGGCTATGACTCAAAAAGCGAACCTCTGGTTCGCTTTTTGTTTTTTATCATTTCGTAAGCATTAACACTGCGAATGCTTCACCCTCCTTACTCAACTGCTTCGCCTCACTCTCTCAACACTGTTTCTTCGCATTGTCTTGGCTCACGATCTTGATTCATTGCCAGCCTCAATTTCGCTGATTTATCAGCAGCTAGGCTGAGACGTTATGAATTAAGCATTAGGCGTCTGGCCCTAACATCTTGTTGGCATCGACCCACAGCTCGAACTCTTCTGCCGTAACTAACTCAAGTTCTAATGCCGCTTGGCGCAGTGTCTTGTGCTCGCTATGGGCTTTTTTGGCTATTTTAGCGGCCTTTTCATAACCGATATGTTGATTCAGCGCCGTCACTAGCATGAGTGAGTTTTCCACATGCTTAGCAATTTGCGGCTCGTTCGCCACTATGCCAACCACGCAGTGATCGTTAAACGACTGACAAGCATCCCCCAATAAGCGCCCCGATTGCAGCACATTGGCGATGATCATCGGCTTAAACACATTGAGCTCAAACTGACCATTGCTGCCGCCAATGCCGACGGCAACATCATTGCCCATGATTTGCGCGCACACCATCGTCATGGCCTCGACCTGAGTCGGGTTGACTTTGCCCGGCATGATGGACGAACCCGGTTCATTTTCAGGCAGTAATAACTCAGCGATGCCGCAGCGCGGGCCAGAACCTAACATCCTAATATCATTTGCGATCTTCATTAAACCTACCGCCGCGACTTTATAGGCCGCCGACAGGGCGACTAATTCATCGTGGGCAGCAAGGGCGGCAAACTTATTCGGCGCCGTCACTAAGGGCAAGCCTGTGAGCTTTGCGATATTGTCCGCCACCTTAACAGCGTAATCCTTATGCGTATTCAGCCCAGTACCCACGGCGGTCGCACCTAAGGCTAACTCGGCCACCCGCTTGAGACTGTGCTCAATGCCTTCGATGCCATGACTTAATTGCGCGGCGTAACCCGAAAACTCTTGGCCCAAGGTTAACGGTGTCGCATCCATAAAATGCGTGCGGCCGATTTTAACTAGGTGCGCAAATTCCTCGGCCTTGTGCTGCAAGCTCTGCTGTAGTGACGTCATGCAGGGCAAAACCAGCTCTACGGCTTGACGATAGGCAGCAATGTGCATGGCGGTAGGAAAAGTATCGTTGGAAGATTGCGAGCGATTAACATCGTCATTGGGGTGCAAACATTTAACCGCATCGATGAGTTGCCCACCCGAGAGCACATGGCCGCGATAGGCGATCACCTCATTGACGTTCATATTGGTTTGCGTGCCCGAGCCCGTTTGCCAAATCACTAAGGGAAATTGCGTATCGAGTTCGCCCGCAATCAGCTCATCGCACACTTTGGCAATCAGTTGGGCTTTAGCTTGAGTCAAAGTGCCAAGTTGTTGATTGGTGATGGCGGCGGCCTTTTTGAGATAACCAAATGCATGGATCACTTCAATCGGCATTGACGCTTCGACACCGATACGAAAGTGCTGCCGTGAACGCTCGGTTTGCGCGCCCCAATAACAGTCCGCGGGGACTTTTACCTCGCCCATAGTGTCGTGTTCGATTCGATATTGCTGTGCCATGTGTATCTCCTTCGCTAAAACCCTCTAAGCATTCACCATACTCGCTCAGGGTAAAAGTACCAATTCATTCCAAGCTAAGCTCTCAGAAGGAAAGCGACTATCGACAATAAGGATGATTTAAGCGTAAAGACGGATGTTGAGGCTGGCGAAGTAGCAGTAACGGGCAGGACTAACGAGGGATTAAAGCAAGCGGGCTAAAACAGGGGAAACAACAGATTAACAAAAGCTCAGACCTAAAAAGTCAAAAGGGGCATCGCCCTTGTGCTGATGCCCCTTTCGGTTTTGTGCATTACGGTCGTATGACCCTTTGCCCTTTTTCGCTTTCTCGGTACGGGTCCTAAATAAAGGACTCGTCACTAACGCTTTCAGTGCGTTGTCGGTAATGGTGCCTCGGCCACTTTCGTGCTCTAAGGTCATATTTTGCGGTTTTTGCTTAGTCATTTTATCCCTCACTGCTTAATGAAAGTTAAGCCCATGGCCTAACAGCGCAAACTATAACGCAATCAAATCAGATGTACAGAGTTTGTGCACTCCAACATAAAAAATGGCGTTGACTAGTAGGAAAGTATGATAGATTATTCAAACAAAAATAATATATTAAGCTTAATAATCAATAAGATTTAGTTAATGCATTTTAAGATTAGTTTACGGATTTTGCCATAACCTTTATTGGCACTCAGGTTACACTTTGTAATCGACAGATAAGGAGATCAATTTGAAATCCACATTAGTCGCTCAACCTTGGCTCGGCGCACTGCTTTTGCTGATGACGCTTCAAGCCCCGCTCGCCAATGCCTTTTCCAGTTCAGACGCCTGCGTGATTACCATGGGGTATCGCACCAGCGAACGCTTACCTTTTATCGGAGATGAGCCCAATAATACGGGATTTTATCACGACCTTTACCAAGCGGCGGCGGACAAGATTGGCTGCAAACTCAATATAGTGCGCGCACCTAAATTACGCATTTTGCGGGATCTCAAACTCGGCAATATCGACTTTTATCCTGGCCTTAACTTCAGCGAAGATCGGGCTAAATACGCGCATTTTATCCCTAATGGACTTTCAGAACGCGCCATAGGCATTAGCCGTGCGGGCGCCGCCGATATTCGCTCGATTGAGCAGTTAGTGAACAATAAGATGACCCTCTTAATCGCCCCCGGCAGTTACGACTTTGGCGGCCTGCCCGACAAAATACAAGTACGTAAACCGCCTGAACTCAATGTGTCTAAAGCCTTGGATTATTTGCTTTCAAACCAAGGGGATTTTTTCATCTACGATCAAACCACGCTGCATTATTACCTTAACGATCGCGACCCCACTCAGTTCAAACTCCACTATAACTGCTGCCAATCAGCGCAGGAAATGTACCTCGGCTTCTCGAAAAAAAGCCGTCACTACCGCGGTAGACACAACCCTAACTATCGCGCCGAAAACCCCATCAGCCCAGACAATAGCCCCACAGTGTTAGCGCCTGATTCTAAAGCTTTCCAGTTTGCCAAAGCACTCGCCGCCATGGATTCCCAAGGCGAAACTCAGCGACTGTATAGCAAGTATTTTGGTTAGCTCAAATCTTATAAAGTCACCCCACCTCTAACGGCCGATAAAGCAGGTTCCATTGATACGCTTATCGATGATGGATGATGGATGAGCACAATGTTTAAAGAGTCAAAGAAAATCATGGTCTAAGTGATTAACGTGCGAGGAATTTACCTTCTGCTCAAGCTCAATTCTGTTTTTAACCCGCTTTGTTGCCCTCTGCGACAATATGCCGCACCTGTCACTCTTAGATGCTCTTTATAATGCAGCGCAATTAATCCAAGTGAATGGAAGACAATAAGATGGCTGCAAATTCTGCGTATTTATCTCACCCGTTTAAAACTTCAGTAATTTCCTCATCCCTCGCAATCGCCATGGGCTTATCGCTAGCGCCACAGGCAATGGCCGATGACAGCGAATTAGCCAATATTGAACGCTTAGAAGTCCACGGCCAACAGACCGAAAACCGCAACACGCTAGGTTCGGCTGAAAACCTGCTGAAAGGACAAGGAGTAGATTTCTCCGAAGCGGGTGGCGTATCGGCTCTGCCTATTCTCAATGGCATGATGGGCGATCGCATTAAAGTGTTAGTTGATGGTGCGGACATTACCGCTTCCTGCGCCAATCAAATGAATCCACCGCTGTCCTATATTTCCGCCAATCAAGTCACCACAGCCGAAGTGATTGCGGGTGTATCGCCAGTCAGCGCGGGCGGCGACAATATCGCGGGGGTGATCAAAGTCAGCAGCCTTAATCCTAAATTTGGCGAAAGCGATAGCATCAAGTGGAATAGCGGCGATATCTCAACGGGATACCGCAGCGTGAGTGATACCTTATTACTCGGCACCAATGCCACAGTTGCCAGCAAAAATATCAGCCTAAGCTATCAAGGCGCCTATGAAGATGCCAACAGCTATAAAGATGGCAATGGCGATAAAGTCATAGATACCTTGTACCGCGCACAAAACCATGCATTGACCGCCGCATGGCGCGATGAGACTCAACAAGTCGCCATCAAACTGACCCATCAGAATATTCCATTTCAAGGTTTTGCTAACCAATACATGGATATGACAGATAACAAGAGTTACGGTGCCCTCGCCCGTTATCAACTTAAACTCGACGATGACGGTGAGTTCAGCGCCCAATTCAATTGGCACGGCGTGAAGCACGAGATGGGCTTTTTCACCCCAGAAAAAACCGGCAAGATGCCGATGAACACTGAAGGTGACGACTACAGCTATCAACTGCACTGGCGCTTGCCAATGGGCGATGACAGCACCTTACTGGTCGGCCAAGAATTCTATAGCTACCACCTCGACGATGTTTGGCCTGCAGTGCCAGGCACTATGATGGCGCCGAATGATTACATCAACATCAACGATGGCGAACGTCGCCGCGCTGCCGTTTATGGCGAATGGCAGCAAGATTTGAGCCCAAGCTGGTGGTTATCGGCGGGTGTTCGCTTTGAGTATGTCACCACTAATACAGGTGAAGTCCAAGCTTATAGTGACATGCCAATGATGGGCATGCCGAATATGGATGCCGCTGCGGCGCAGGCCTTTAACGAGATGGACAGAGAGCGTAATGATGATCTGATCGACGCCACTTTACTGGCGCGCTATCAATTATCGGCCAATCAACAACTTGAGTTTGGCCTTGCCCGCAAGAATCGAGCCCCCAATCTGTACGAGCGTTACAGCTGGGGCCGCGGCACTATGGCAACCACTATGATAGGTTGGTATGGTGATGGTAATGGTTATGTGGGTAATCCAGATCTAAAGCCAGAAACCGCCCACACCCTGAGCGCAGCCTACAAATATAACGGTGATAGCTGGCAAGTCTCGACCACAACTTGGTACACAGCGGTGACTGACTATATCGATGCCGAAGTGATTGGTAGCTTCAATCGCACTAGCTCAGCTGATGGCAAACGCAATATTCTTCAATTCACTAACTTAGATGCCAATCTCTATGGTGCACGCTTTAATGCGCTCTATCAGTTTGCTGAAACCAGCACAGGTAAATGGCAAGTGTTAGGCAAAGTAAATTTGACCCGTGGTGAGCGAGATGAAGGCAATGAGCCTTTATATCAAATCAAGCCGCTGCAAACCGAGCTGGCACTACAACATCAACTCGGTAACTTGGAAAATAGTCTTTCATGGCAATGGGTTGCGACCAAAGATCGCGTGGATGACCGCCGCCTTGAAAATGAAACCGATAGCTACTCCTTGCTTAACTTAAACAGCAGCATGAAATGGCAGGATCTGACTGTCACCTTCGCGGTGAATAACCTATTCGACAGCTACTATGAGCTGCCACTAGGCGGTGTGAGTGTGGCAGAATTTAAGGCCGATAATACCAATGGCTTTAACCAGATTGCCGGTGCAGGTCGCTCGTTCGAACTCAGCGCAAGCTATGCGTTTTAACGACGGCTTTTTAAAGACATTGTTTTTAACAGCATGGATTTTTTACAATACCGCTGATTAAGGCGAACAGCCCTAATCGGCGCGTTAAACAAAAAGGGCAAGCAGATTAAGTGATTAATCGCTTGCCCTTTTTTTATGCTCAAACCACATTCATGCTACTAGCGCTAAAGTACAGGCACTAAAACGCTGAGACGACTTAAGCGTACTATGCAGCACGGCTGAATGAGTGAGACTATGGATTAGTTACCCGCAATCTTCATTTCAGATAACAAGATACCGCCGGTACGAATCGATGAGCGCATATCAAAATCCTTACTCACGGCCTGCACGCCACGGAACATCTCTTTTAAGTTACCCGCGATAGTGATCTCTTCCACTGGATATTGGATCTCACCGTTTTCAACGTAGAAACCCGCCGCACCTCGGGAATAATCGCCCGTTACCATGTTCACGCCTTGGCCCATAACTTCGGTCACAATCAAACCTGTGCCCATGTCTTTTACCAATTCGTCGAAGGTTTGGCCTGTGTGGCCGAGCGTCCAGTTATAAATACCACCCGCGTGACCCGTGTTGGTTAAGCCTAACTTGCGCGCCGAGTAGCTGGTCAGCAAATAGGTTTCTAACATGCCGCGGTCGATAATCCGTCTATCTTGGGTCGACACGCCTTCGCTGTCGTAGTTCGCGCTCGCCAGTGCGCCCAGTAAATGCGGCTGTTCTTCAATATTGAACCAATCGGGGAAGATTTGGGTGTTAATCGAATCCAATAAGAAACTGGATTTACGGTATAAACTGCCACCGCTGATCGCACCGATAAAGTGGCCGATTAACCCTGTGGCGATATCTGGCGCTAATAAAATGGGTAAACGCGTGGTAGCAATCTTGCGCGCACCGAGGCGGCTTACTGTCTTCTCGGCTGTTTTTAAACCGACCGTTTCAGGTGCAAGCATCTCGCTGAATTTACGGGCGATAGTGTAATCGTAATCCCGTTGCATATTGCCTTCGCTATCTTCACCGATCACGCTGCAACTTAAGCTATAACGCGAGCTGCAATAACCGTTTAAGAAACCGTGGCTGTTGCCATACACTTTAACCGCAGTGTGAGCATTGGCACTGGCGCCGTCGGAATTATTGATGCGCGGATCGGCATCGAGTGCCGCAGTTTCGGCGCGGATCGCCAGTTGGGCTAACTCATCGGGGGAAATATCTTCTGGATAATACAGCTGAAGATCGCGGATCTGAGTTGCCATCAAGGCTTTATCGGCAAGACCACTGAATGGATCGGGAGAAGTATAACGGGCGATATCGTCGGCCGCTTTCACCGCTAAGGCGATGGCCTCTGGACTTAAATCCGACGTCGATGAACTGCCCTTGCAACCATCGCGGTAAACCGTAATCCCTAAGGCACCATCTTTATTAAATTCAACGGTTTCGACTTCTTTTAAACGGGTAGAAACCGACAAACCTTGTTGTTTACTGATTGCCACTTCGGCAGCATTCGTTCCTAATTTGTTGGCATATTCCAGCGCCACGGCCACCGCATCTTTCAGCGCGCCCAATTCACTATCGATTCTGTTCAAAGACACAAAGCTACTCTTTCGTTGTCGGCAATTGCCGTAGCATAACAAACACAAATCCCATTCACATTAATTATTCGCGGCCGACTTAGGCTTGAGAGCGTATCCTATACCCAAACAACCTGAAGATGCAGGATTCAGCGGGAGTTTAACGCACTTTAGGCAAGGCGGTTATTTGCAGACCTAGCGGGCTAAGTTAAAAATAACCAACACAGCATAAAGTGCGTTAAAACCCGCCGGGACGGAGCGCCTAGGGCACTCCACTTCCGTGTTGCATCAATTCAAAAGGTGGCCGACATTCTGTCATTGATGCGCCTTGAATTGAAGCACCCTAGGCGCTCTGAAACTCGTAT
>NZ_MPDG02000002.1:39982-113357 GCF_001887095.2 Shewanella sp. SACH | reverse complement strand
CATCAATTCAAAAGGTGGCCGACATTCTGTCATTGATGCGCCTTGAATTGAAGCACCCTAGGCGCTCTGAAACTCGTATCTTCAGGTAGCTTGGGTATAAGCACATTCACCTAGGCGATTTTTGGCTGGAGATGTTATTATTAGCCAGTAAATTACTTGAGGTTTTATCTATATGAAGATTGTTGGTGATTCAGAACATTTTAAACAGCCCTACGACATAGATGAAGATTATGTCAGCAGCAAAACAACGGACAAGCGTGACAGCGAAGCCGTGCAAAAAGTCGGCATGGAGCTTGTTTCACTGAGCAAGACTCAGCTAGATAAAATCGAGCTGGATGAGTTTTTGTACGACGCTATCCTGCAAACACGCAAAATCAAGGTCAATACTGAGGCGTATCGTCGCCACATGCAGTATATCGGCAAATTGATGCGTAATTTTGATATTGAGCCTATCAAGGCCTCACTCGCTATCGTGTTGAATAAAAACAACAACGAAACTGCGAAGTTGCAGATGTTCGAAAAAATGCGTGAACGCTTACTCACCCAAGGTGATGATGAAATTCAAACCTTAGTCGAGCATTATCCGCAATTAGACAGACAAAAACTGCGTACTTTGGTGCGTCAAGCCACCAAAGAACTGGCCAAAGGTCCAGAATCAAAATCATCTAAAGAGCTGTTTAAATATCTACGCAGCGAAATCCAAGACTAATTAACTTCAGCCCCACAAGGATGTTGCTTATGCGACTTAGCAAAACGTTATCGGTATTTTCTTGGGCATTACTGGGCGCATTAGCGCTCAGTGGTTGTAACGGCGCCGCAGATGGCACCGACACTGACGGTACAACAGACAGCTACAGCTTAACACTGGGCTATAAAACTGTAGTCAACGGCAAGTGTGCCGATACAACCACTAACTTAAGCTTTGCTTCCGATGCTAGTTTTTGTGCCGTCGCCACCTTAAAAAAAGGCTCGAGTAAACTCAGCGGTCAGCTCGTTAGCTTCACTGCCACTTTAGGCACTGTTGCGCCTGCAACTAAACTCACCAATGCCGATGGCGTTGCCGAAGCCATCATTTCTAACCCTACGTTAACCGAAGAAGCTGGTACAGCAACGGTTAGCTATACGCCGTCAGATGCCGACGCATTAACTGCGAGTCGTAACTACGAGTTCGTTGGTTCAGGCAGTGGCAGCACAATTGAAACGCCTAAACTCAGCGCCAGTATTTTAAATAGCTCAACCTTAGTGACTCGCTTCAAAGTCGATGAGTCGGTTCAACTACAAGCTATATTGCTCGATAACGAAAGCAACGGCATCGACGGCGCGAAAGTGACGTTCACCGCTGGTTCTGCTGCGCTGAATCCTGCAAGTGCGCTGACCAACACCCAAGGTATTGCGCAGGTGCCCTATACGCCAAGTGATAGTGAATTAGGGGCAAACTCCCTCACTGTCACAGTGGACTACCAAGGTCAATCGTTGCAAACCAGCAGTTTGTATGAAGTCTTGAGTAAAGATGCGGTCAATCAAGAAGGCACGCTGAAACTCGGCTCATTCAATGGCGCTGTCTTTACTGAAGGCAAACTGGTGAGTACCTTAACGGCCGATGCCAATGGCGCATATAAGATTAGCGCAGGTGGTAGCTTTGGGGTGACCGCAAGTTTAGTCTTAGAGGCCAATGACGGCACTATTACCCGAGTCCAAACACCCTCTTCCATCAGCTTTAGCTCAGATTGCACCAGCAGTAATAGTGCGACACTCGATACCCCAGTTACGACCTTATCGGGTAATGCGAGCTCAACCTTCCAAGAGACCAGTTGCAGTGGCAACAGTGAACGTAGCGACCAAATCATCGCCACGACAGTGGCCGGCAATCAGACGCTAACGGCGAATTTCCCGTTCACACTGCAACGCCAAACACTTGCCAGCTTAAGTTTTGAGTCGGCAGAGCCGGCACAAATTCGCATTAAAGGTGCGGGCGGCACAGGTTCAAGCGAATCCTCTTTAGTCAGCTTCAAAGTCACCAGCGCTAATGGTCAACCCGCAGCGCAACAGAAAGTCAGCTTTACCTTAGACACTGTGGTTGGCGGGTTAAGTTTTGCCAATGGCACTGCGAATGCGCAAAGCCTGACTAACTCCCAAGGTATCGCCAGTGTGCGCGTATTATCCGGCACAGTACCGACACCCGTGCGCGTAGTCGCTACTGCCGTTGACGCTGATACGAGCGAAGTCATCACTAGCCAGTCAGAGCAACTAACAGTCAATACCGGCTTACCGCAACAGCTTGGGTTTAGTCTATCAACGACAGTATTCAATCCAGAAGCAGGTGACTTTAATGGTGAAACCGCAACGATCACCATTCGAGCCTCCGATAGTTTTGGCAACCCAGCACCCGATGATACTGCTGTCAACTTCACGACAGAAGGTGGTGGCATAACCTCTCCATGTTTAACTAAAAATGGGACTTGTAGCGTCGTTTGGACTTCACAAACGGCACGAGTACCCGATCACCGCATCACGATTCTCGCTTATGCCTTAGGTCACGAAACCTTCTTCGATACCAATGGCAATAACATCTTTGATGATGCCGATATCAGTAAAGACATCAATGGCACGCCTGTGACTGACTTGGCTTGTTTAACGAATTCAGGCGTTGCAAAAAAATGCACAGGCAATGGTATGGACATCGAAGCCTATCTTCCTAGTGGTTTTAGTGATCTAGGTGATGCGTTTAGGGATGACAATGAAGATGGCATTAGGAATTCAGCCGAACCATTTTGGAATACTCAAGCAAAAGAATATAGTTTTGCCGATGGTAAATTTAACGGTCCACAATGCGAAAGCGCACTCTGTGGCAAAGACCAAGCCAATAAAACCTATATCCGCAAAGCCTTAGTGATGAGTATGTCAGGCTCACAGGCTTATATCAGTGTGATGCAAGACGGTGTGTTATTGCCGAGTGTGAATGACATCAAACCTGTGGCCGTTGGTGCTAGTTCTGAGTTTGTAGTATTTGTCCACGACAGTGCGAATCAAATCATGCCTGCTACGACTAGTATCGAACTTTGCGTCGATTGTGCTGGAGCGCCTAAAACCTTCGAAGTGCCCAATACTGTTTATGCGAAAGGCAGTCTAGGTTCGCCGCTGAAATTTACAGCATCGGCCAACGCCAGTGTATCGGTGAAAGTCACAACCCCTAAAAATGTGGTCACTGATGACTTAGGTTTCACAGTACCATCGCTTTAAAACTCGATTAAGCAAACTGAAAAGACCCGCGAATGCGGGTCTTTTCAGTTGGACGTTTTATTAGAAAACTATGACAGCTCAATCAAACTGTTGTCAGTTGTTAGTAATAGCTGCGACTCTACAATCCTATGCTGCAACTAATTTTGCAACTCTACAATTCGGCGTAAACGTATGCTACGCAGGGTTAAATATAAAGCTCCCACGGCTGCCCAAATTAGTCCCAATTCTAATGACTGTGGCTCTAAGTTCGCCCAAAGCACGCCAATAGTGCTGGCGCCACACAGGGGCAATACTAAGTATTGCAGATGATCCTTAAAGGATTGATTACGTCGCTCCCTCACATAAAACTGCACAATGACGGCTAAGTTCACGAAGGTGAACGCCACTAAGGCGCCAAAGTTGACTAAGGCTAAGGCCATTTCCAAATCAAATGATACGGCAGACAGCGCCAATGCCCCCACCAACAAAACATTAAATGCAGGGGTGCGCCACTTAGGGTGTATATAAGCAAACCCTTTACGTGGCAGCATGTTGTCCCGTCCCATCACATACAAAATCCGTGCAACCCCAGCATGGGCAGCCATACCGGATGCCAACACCGCCACTGTAGTCGCCACTAATACGATGGACTGGAATAGGTTTCCTCCAACGTAGAGTGCGATTTCGGGCAACACAGCATCAAGCTCCTGGAAGCGGGAAATGTCGGGGAAATAAAGCTGAAGAAAATAAGACACGCCGACAAAAATCACCCCACCAATCAAGGCGGTCAACACAATCGCGCGCGGAATAACACGCTGCGCATCCTTCGTTTCTTCGGTCAGCGAACTCAAACCGTCAAAGCCGAGGAAGGAAAAACACAGAATAGTGGCGCCAGTAAATAACGGCACAATCGCCATATTATCGGCATAAAATGGTCGCACGCTTGCAATCGCACCTTCGCCTTCACCAAGGGAAATGCTATAGGCCATTAGACCAATAAACACGAGGATAATGGCGATTTGCACAAACACTATCACCCCATTAAAGTTAGCCACCAGATCAATCCCTTTAAGATTGAGCAGGGTCATTATGGTCACGAGTGCGAAAATGAAGATCCAAGGTTCGACAGTGGGGAACATGGCAGTTAAATAGATTTTTGCCAGCAACATGTTGATCATTGGCATAAACATATAATCAAGGAGCGACGACCAGCCCACCATAAAACCGACATTCGGACTAAAAGTTTTCTGGGCGTAAGTGTAGGCTGACCCCGCATAGGGATATTTACGCACTAAGTGGCCGTAACTGAACGCGGTAAACAAAATTCCCGCCAGTGCGAATAGATAAGACGTAGCCACATGGCCAGAGGTAATCTCAGAAACAATACCAAAGGTGTCAAAAACAGCCATAGGCGTGAGATAGGCGAGCCCCATCACTACCACTTGCCATAAATTGAGGGTCTGCTTCAAACCCGGTTTGTGTTGACTCATGAGCACGCCCCCATTGCACAGGGGTGAACAACTAACCATGCATCTGCAATTGGTTCTGGCATGTGACTCACCATCAGCACTTTAGGCTTAATGGCTAACTCAACAACTTGATTTACGGCAATGACCGAAAATTCGGCGCACAACAGCCCCATTGATTTGTCCTCATTAAAATAGGTTCAGCCGAACCTCATATCATTTCCGGATGTTTACCGGCCTCAATTGTTTTAAAACGCATACTCTCTAAATAAAAATAACCGAGATACTGAGTACCTCGGCCATTTTTTCGGCGCGCATTCTCCCCCAAAACCCGCTAGAAGACAACCCAACAAGGACACTTTGCTGGCTATCTGCGCGATGAGAGCATTAAGTTAACTGAATAAAAGAGGTAACGATGGGGGACTAACGCGATTTTGAAAGAGTGATGAGATATTAATTTTTAACCCTGAAGGCGCGCATGTGGAATGCATTCCGCCATTAAGTATCTGAGAGAATGATGTTTAATTGATGAGCCAGAAAATACTAACCCACTTCAGCCAACAATCTCGCTCTGCGCTTTATACCCAACATCGCTAAGCCGAAGAAAACCGCAAATAAGCCCCAGAGCTGTAGCCACTTGGGCATCATACTCGCCCAACTTGCGCCCATTTGATTGAGTTCTAACATCCCCATAATTGCGGGTACGGCAGGGATAAACTGCGAACCTAAAACCAGTGGTTCAGGAATGAGCGCTATCGGCCAGACAAAACCAGACACGAATAGAATCGGCATTGAAATCAACAGTAGCACTTGGGTCGGTAAATCGCGGCGGGTAAACAAGGTGCTCATGGCGACCCCAGCGGCGGCGGTAGCCAATAAAAAAGGTAACAACCATAACGCGACAACACCCAGACTTGCCTGAATGCTGACGTGATACCAGTGATAACAATAGCCGACGTAAAAACTAGTAAAGAAGAGATAAATCAACATGAAGGCGAGTATTCGCCCACATAAAAGTTGTACGGGCGAGACCTGCTGCCAATAGCCTTTCTGGCGCCATTGCCCTGCCCCTAAAATACCTGTGCCTATGAGCAAGGTTTGATGCAAGATCAGCAAAAATAGTCCAGGTACTACATAGGGCGTATAACCTAGGCTTGGGTTAAAGGCGGGCACGCTATTGAGGTGAATTGAGTTTACACTCTCTTGGGCCTGTTTCGGATTTGTGCCTTGGGCCAACATGCCAATCAATTGCACTTGCTTGCCCGCGTCCATACCCGCGCTCACTAAACCTTCGACAACCGCGGAATAAATCAGGAAATAACTGGCATCGCCGCCATAACTTAACGTCACACCCTTACCCAGCATTAAGTCACGGCGGAAACCTTCTGGGATCACCAGTAAGCCGTGGGCCTTGCGCGTCTCAATAAAACGCTTCGCCTCGGTAATCGAACCCACTTGGCCTATGACTTGGATTTTTGCACTGGCGTCGGCGTGGCGGATCAACTGGCGGCTTAAGGACGAATGATCTAAGTCCACCACGATCAGCTGTTGCTCAGTAGGCACTTGGTTCAGATAAGGTAAAGGATATAAAATCGAATAAAACAGCACGCCACCAAACAAGGTCACTGCGATCGCTTTATCGCTAATAATGGCCTTAAGTTCAGTTAATATCAGTCGCCACATGTTCATCCTATTGCCCCTTCGCAGGTAAGGCTGCGTCCGAGTCATATGCGGTCACGATAGTATTGGCGGTGATCGTGATGGGCAGTAATTTACGCGATAACAAATATATCAAAGGCAGTAAACAGATAAAGCCCCAATAACTGCTGAGCTGGCTCGCCACATTCGGCCAAGCGGCGCCGTAACTGACGACGCTCACATGAGACTCAATATAGTGACTCGACGGCATTATCTGTCGCCACCACTGCGCCAATTGCGGCATATCATGGGTGGGGAAAGTGATCCCCATAAAGGCAAAAGCGGGCGCAAATAAGGCTGTGCAAAAACTGATAACCCGCGCACTGTCACGCATTACCACAAAGATTAATAACACCACACTCCAGACCGCCAGCAACATCACTAATTGCGCTAACAGCAATAGGGCTAAACTACCCGCCATCGGCAGCGCGAGATACAAGTACAGCCAAGCTAAAATAAAGCCGCCCTGCAGCATCAATATCGGCGTAAACAACACTAATTTCGCCAGCACCTTAGGCCAAAAATGCTCGGTTAAGGTATTCGATATGCCATTGACCTGAGTCGTGGGCGCTAAATGCAGCTCTCGATTTAAGCTGTTGGCCATGACCAACATAGATAACAACTGCCACAGCGCAACGAGCACTGGCGGCACTAAGAAGCCTATATAGTTGTTATTTCGGTTAAACAAAGCCGTTGTTTGGCTTTTGATTGGGCTTAAATTGACTGCCACTTGGGATTTAGGTGTACCGTTGGCGAGCTGTTTTAAGCCCGCTACTTGCAACAAACCATCACCCAGACTCAACTGAATTTGGCTTGAGAGTAACTTACCCACCAGCAAAAATTGACTGTTGTAGCGCACATCTATGGTGGGCTTGTGGCCAGTGAGCAAATCTTTTTTCATATCATAGGGAAAGACCACGATAGCGTAGACTTTCGCCTGCTGCATCGCCGACACCGCCGCGGCTAAATCGGTGAAGTTTTGTGGATCAGTCACAGGATTTGCGTTCAGCTGACGGGTCAGCATACGGCTTAATTGACTGTGGTCTTGATCGACAATCGCCACCGGCAGTTGCCTTGGTAAGCCTGCACTGAATAGCCACCACAGGCAGAAAATCCCGATCAGCGGAATATAACTGATCAGCGCCAACTGCCAAGGATCGCGCCACAGGGCACTGAGTTCACGGCGAATTAACGCGATGAGCAAGGCCATAAAGCTTCTGCTCGATGGCTGTGATTCAGCTTTAGTCTTGTCGACTGTGTTAGCGTTGGGCGTGCGTTCAGTCACGGCTTTTACTCACTGCGCAGCAGCACAGACATGCCGACACGCAGATCGGCAATCGGCTGGCTTGGACGCAATTCCATCTCGAAAGTGCGCATATCAAAATCGTGGCCGCTTTCGGTAGAGCGCCAGGTAGCAAAATCGCCCATGACGCTGATATGGGACACAGTAAATTCCACATCCTGCCCGAGCGCGGGAATATTCAGCTGAACTTTTTGGCCTTGCTTGAAGCGCTTAAGTTGATCTTCGCGCACTTGGAACACGGCCCATGAATCCTGCATGTCAATCAGGCTCACAATCGGAAAACCGCTAGGCGCTAATTCACCTGCCTGCAATAGCACGTCGCTGATTTCACCCGACTTAGGCGCACGCATTTGGCTATCTTGCATAATGGCGTTGACTTCTTTTACCGCACCTTCGGCCATACGGGCGTTCCCGGCGGCAGCAGCTTTGGTTTCGACCCGCGCGCCTTCCTGCGCCATTTGGTACATGGCTAATGCGGCTTGCTCTGTGTATTTCGCCGCTTGCCATTGGGTAAAGGCTTCATCGCGTTTTTGTCTCGCGGCCACACCTTCGTTGAAGAGATTTTCGACGCGGGTATAAGTGGTTTTAGCCAGCGTTGCCGCTGCCTGTGCCTTGAGCCATTGCTCTTTGGCCGCCATCACTTCTTGGCTACGGGCACCGTTGTTAGCTTCAAGCTGCATCGCTTTAGCGGCATCGCGGCCACCTTCGGCTTGCATCAACTTAGCATCCAACTCAGGGCTGTTGATGGCGAACAGCAAATCCCCTTCGGCCACACTGTCACCACGGCGCACCAGCACTTGCTCAACACGGCCTGGCACCTTAGAGGAGACATTATATTCGCGGGCTTCAATCTGGCCCTGCAACAGGCTCGGCTGCGGACTGTAAGCCAGCTTGAGGCCATAGGCCAAGATAAGGCCTAATGCGACCAACGCCACAAGGGCAAGTATTCTGTTAGCGCGCATTTTTTGTCTCCTGCACTTGGGTAAGGGCTATGGTACGACCGATAAATTCATCTAATTGACCACTGATGGCCATTAATCTGGCATAGGCTTGCACATAACGATAACGGGCGGCCAGTTGTTGAGTTTTAACTGCGCTGAGTTTCAGCTCGGCATCGACTCTGTCGATAGAAGTTGAAAGCCCTTGATTAAAGGCGATTTCCCGCAGTCGCAGGTTTTCGGTGGCGAGTTCGAGTGAGGTATCGAGCGCCGTCACTTCTTCTTCGGCCTGTAATAATTGGCGATAGCTTTGGTCCAGTAACAGACTCAAGTCTTGCCGCGTTTGTGCTTTGGTGTAACGGGCTTGCAAGAGTGCACTCTTGGCAGCTTCGACCTTACCACTGCGGCCATCGCGGCTGAGCAGAGGGATATTTACACCGACACCTACCATCCAGTTAGGCGTAATACTCGACAATAAAGTGTCTTCTTCATACAAGGTATAGTTACCAAAGAGAAAGACCGTTGGATGGTATTTGCCTTTTTCCAATGAGATTAAACCGTTTGCTTGAGCTTCTTTTGCTTCGAGTAATTTGAGTGCAGGATGTTGGCTCAGCGTCACTTGGGTGAGCTGACCCAAAGACGGCGCATGCGGCAAGACAAATAGAGGTGACTCTGTGCCAACATCGCTTTGCTGCAACATGCGCGACAGGGCAATAACTGCCATTTCGTGTTGACGGCGAGCGCTGCCTAAATTGACTTTGGCATTGTCTAACGCGACCTGCGCATTGAGGCGCTCAACCTTAGCTATTTGCCCTTCTCGCTCTAACGCTAGCGCATGATCAACATGCTTAGTTAAAGAGCCAACGAGATCGGTTTGGGTGTTCACCAATGCCAGCGTGACATCAACAGCATAATATCTGTCCACCAGCAAGGTAAATAAATCACGGGTGGCAAGCTGTAATTCTTGTTGCTTCTCAGCCACCATAGCCGCGTGTATGCCTTGGGCTGCGGTGATCTGCCCGCCCGTATAAATCGGCCACATAGCCTGCAAACTAGCATTAAAAATATCTTGCTCGCTTAAGGGCAACGGGGGAATACCCGCAATGATGCCCCCCAGCGAAGGCGGGATAGATATAACTGAATTTAACTCTTTTAAATCAAACTCTATCGGTTTATCTAGATGAGTATAGCTACCGTGAATTTCTAAAGAAGGCAGATTTAAGCTCTCGCCCGCCTCTTCTTCACCTTTAGCGCGATTAACTTCCTGGGATTGCGCTTGCAACTTGTCGCTCACCTTCAGCACTTGTTGCCAAGCGTCGGTGAAGCTCGTGGGCTGGGCATGGCCAGCCAAAGGCAATAAACAAGGCAAGGGCAGTAAACACAGCCAAGCCACACGTGATAGTTTCATTAACACCTCTAGAGTAGTTACTCTAATTTCCTTTGCGAATGATAACATCCATCATGGTAAGCGGCTAGAAGGACGATCACAGAGGATCGAACCTAGTACTCTTCGACCGAGCGACTAAGGCGATTTATCTCAGTTTTGCTCCTTAGCGCTCAACATGCTCATGCACTGTAACATAGCCATGAGCATACCTTTCCGCATGAGCCCGAAGCCGAATCGAGCCTTACCTATTACCACGCTTATTGCCATCGCGCATCTTCAAGCTGAACAAATACTAAGCCGTACCACCCACAGTTAAGCGATCTAACTTCAAGGTGGGTTGGCCTACGCCTACAGGGACACTTTGACCGTCTTTACCGCAAACGCCAACACCTTGATCTAAAGCCATATCGTTACCGACCATAGAAATCTGGCTCATTGCCTCAGGGCCGTTACCGATTAAAGTGGCGCCTTTAATGGCTTGTGTAACTTCACCATTTTCAATCAAATAGGCTTCGGATGCGGAAAACACAAACTTACCCGAAGTGATATCCACTTGGCCACCGCCAAAGTTCGGGGCGTAAATGCCCTTCTTCACTGACTTGATGATCTCGCTTGGATCCGACTCACCCGCCGTCATATAGGTGTTAGTCATACGTGGCATAGGTAAATGCGCGTAAGATTCGCGACGACCATTACCCGTTGGCGCAACGCCCATCAAACGAGCATTGAGTTTGTCTTGGATGTAACCCTTTAAAATACCGTCTTCAATCAATACAGTTCTTTGAGTCGGAACACCTTCATCGTCGATGCTGAGTGAACCGCGACGATTAGGCAAGGTGCCATCATCGACCACAGTCACTAACTTAGAGGCGACTAACTGACCCATCTTACCGCTGAAAGCACTGCTGCCCTTACGGTTAAAGTCGCCCTCTAAACCATGTCCAACTGCTTCATGGAGTAATACACCCGGCCAGCCATTGCCTAACACCACTGGCATTTCGCCCGCTGGCGCATCGATAGCGTTAAGGTTGACCTGTGCTTGACGCACAGCTTCACGGGCAAAGGCGAAGCACATAGGTAAACCAGTGTCATCGCTTGCCATTAACACGCCGTAGTCATGACGACCACCGCCACCGGCGCCGCCACGTTCACGTTTACCGTTTTCTTCTAAGATCACGCTACAGTTAAAGCGCACCAAAGGACGAATATCGGCCGCTAAAGTGCCATCGCTAGCAGCGATAAGGATTTCTTCATGCACGCCCGCAAGGCTAACAACGACTTGAATAATGCGGCTATCTAGACTGCGAATAAAAGCATCGGCTTCTTTCAGCAGATTGATTTTTTTGACTTCTTCCATCGCCGCAATCGGATCTAAGCTGTCGTATAATGCCAAGGCTTTTTGACGTTTAAAGGCTTGAACCTGAGTTTGCTCACCGGCACTGGCAATGCCGCGTGCGGCATGAGCGGCAGCGCTTAGGGCTGCTGGCGTAATATCATCGGCATAGGCGAAACCGGTTTTTTCACCGCTGATCGCACGCACGCCCACACCGCGTTCGATATGGAAACTACCGTCTTTAATGATGCCGTCTTCCAGCACCCAAGACTCGTGGCGACTACCTTGAAAATAGAGATCGGAATAATCGATTTTGTGCTGATGTATGGTGTTTAGATAGGTTTGCAGACCCTCTAACGCTAACCCATTCTTCAATAAACTTTGCTCTACTTGTGCTAAAAATGGCATCTATGCTCTCTTTGACCCCAAGGGATCTTGATATTCTGAGTGTAAATTCGCTGTACTAATTCTGTACGTAAATCGCTGTCTAATTCGGTATTGCCGCTCGCCAGTGCGGGCGTTATTTCAAGCTTGGCTCAAGGAAACGATTATGCTGCATCACTGGCATTTTACGGCGAATACTGTGCAATTCGGTTAAATCGACCTCGGCCTGCACCCAACCCGTACCCGTTTTACGTTCAGCCAAAATGTTGCCCCAAGGACCGACTATCATGCTCTGCCCCCAAGTTTCACGACTGCCTTCGTTATGCTGTCCCCACTGAGCGGCGGCAAGAATAACGCATTGGGTTTCAATCGCTCTGGCCTGTAACAATACTTGCCAATGGGCTTCACCGGTCACTTTGGTAAAGGCCGACGGCAAGGTAATGATCTCGGCACCCGCAAGACGCATCGCCCTAAATAAGTCGGGAAAGCGTAAATCATAACAGATGGCTAAGCCAATTTTGCCAAAAGGTGTATCGATAACGATAATGTGATCACCGGGGCAGAAGGTTTCGCTCTCACGATATTGTTTTGTACCATCGGCAACATCCACATCAAAGAGATGCAGCTTATCGTAATACCCTAAAGTATCACCTTTATCATCAAACAGATAACTGCGGCTATAGACGCGGCCATCCTCAGCCAGCGCCGGAATAGTGCCTGCCACCATAAATACCTGATATTTGGCGGCCAGTGCACTTAACGCCGATTTGAGCGGACTCTGATGAGCATCACCCGCATAGGCGAGTTGCTGACTTTCGTGGCCACCAAACAGTAAACTGCATTCGGGCAACACGACTAAATGGGGCGCATCGGCATCCCGTTTGAGTTCGTTAAGCTGCGATTCGATAAACAGCATATTGGCGCTGACGTCGCGACTGCTCTGACATTGCAACAGGCTGATGTGCATTCTGATCTCCCTGAATTTGCTTAATCGGTTCTACTGCTGGCTGATTCTCTGGTGTGGCGGGTAAAACTGGGGCTTCAGACGAAGGTGTCGCTTGAGGTTGCACCAACTTTAAATAGGGCGCTTTAATTTGATCTGTGGCTGGCTTTGGCTCTTCTGACTTTGATTCTTCAGTTCTGGCCTTTTCAAGCTTAACTGCTTGTGGCTCAAGCGCTTCTGATTGTGCTTCTTGAAGCTGTGGCTCAGATTTAGCGTTGCTTGGTTTGACTTCAGTTGACTGAGCTTCAATTAACTTAGTTTCAGTTGGCTTAGCTTCTGTTGATTGAGATTCGGTCGATTTAGCTTCTACCGGCTGAGTGATATCGGCGTTATGACTCGCAGCTTCGGTTGGCGCTGCTGGGCGCTCAACTCCGACAACAGGTAGAATAGCCTCAGGAATTTCAATCTCTTTACTCTTACGTTCCAGCTCTTCAACCACAGGTTCAGCCATAGTGCCAGTCACCCGAAAACGAATTTCTGAAATTACTTCAATCACAGGCTCAAGCACTTTTGTCAGGGCAAATGCGCCCAGACCGAGCGTCCACGCACTGGTACTGAGCAATACCACTGTCGGTACGCTCGAGGCCAATTGTGGCACAAAGCGGATATCGTAATTCAAACTTTCAGTGGTGAGATCCGTATAGCCACGGACCTTCATATTGCCCGCAATCGCATCCATTTCGGTATCAGTGGTTTTCACCACGCCATTATCAATTTGCAGATTGCCATTGAAGGAGTTGAAATACATGCCCTGACCGAAGACATCGGTGAAATCCAGCGACAGTTTACGCACCAGAGAATCTAAGCTGAACAGGGAGAAAATGCGTGCGCCCTTATCACTCACCTGAGATAAATGCCCTTTGCCTAAGTCAAATTTCACCTTGCCATTTAAGGTTTCAAGGGAGAAAGCATAAGGCGCACCTTGCCAAGATAAATCCGCGTTAACCTTTAATGGTGCTTCATTGACGCCGGGATCTATGCCCAACTGAGCCGAGAGATAATTAAACTGAGTGGCGTTCAATTCAACACTCAGATCAGTTTTATTCTGCCCTGCCTGTTGTTGCCAAATACCACTGCCCTGCAAGGTCACATTGGGCGTAGTCAACGACAGGGTTTGGATTTTATAGCCCGCCGCTTGTGGGCTCGCCTGCAAGACTAGCTTGCCAAAAGGTTTATCGAAGAAACGAAAATCTTCCACATTCACGGCCACGGGTGGCAGGTTCGTCAGCACTTGATCGCTGGCAAAATCGGCATCAGTATCCTGCTTAACCTCAGGTGAAAAATAGAATTTACTCGCCACAACTTTGAGACCTTGGGTTCGCCAATTGGGATAGAAATCGACCCAGCCGTCAAATTCGTTGGCAACGGTATTAAAACGCCAGCCCGTTTCATTGGGTTTCGCATTGAGCCTAAGCTCGGTCAGCTGTTGCCCTAAAAGGTCAAGGCGGCCAATATGGGAATCGATACTCGCCACAGCAGGGAATAAACTGTCATGGGCAATATCGTCGACGAGGATGCCGGTTTTGGGTAATTTTTCTTGGCCAACAAAGGCATTAATCACAGGTAACCAGTCGGCTAATTTCGCTTTGCCAAGGTCAATTTGAATATGACCTTTTTCAGTATTTCGGGCTTCATCCTCATCGAATAAACGCCCCAATAACAAATCAAAATAACTAAAATTAGCGCCTTTTTCAGCATCGAAACCACCGATAAACTCGGCATGACTCGCTAGCTTCAGATCTAAGGTCGCATCATTTTGATCGCCAACAAATTCAGCGACTAAGGGCCGCGGCTCATCTTCGGGTTTGGCAAAATATCCCGGGAATGACAGTTGAGTGCCAAGCATATCCGAAGTCACTTTGGCTTGAATTTGGTAACCTTTTTCAGTAAACAGCATAGTCATAGCGCCGTCCCAACTGATTTTACCCTGATAAAAATCACTCAAAGGATTATGCAATTCTTCGGGGAGACGATTCAGATCCCAACGACTTTTGAGTAATAGATTAAGGCCAAAATCTTTGCCTTTAGGCTGAGTATCAAAGGTTAAGTTGAGCGGCTGTTCGAACAAACGCGCTTTAATACCTTTACCTGTCACCACCTCATTCGCAAAGTCGACGATACCCGTTACGCCATTGAGCTGCAGTCCGGGCTGGGCAATATACACAGGCGTGTTATCAAAGCTAATTTGACCACGAATATCTTCTGTGCCTCCGTCATACAGCGGAATACTGATATCCAAATTGCCAGTCACAGCGCCTTGTACTTGCACGACATCTAAGGTTTTACCCACTGAACCCGCCAAAGGCGAGGCTTGTAACACTTTAGTCGCCGCGCTGCCTTGGGTAGCAAGTTCAGCTTCAATCCTCAGCAGCGTGTGCTCGCCAATCGCGGGAATAAATACATGGGCCCCCGTGGCATCCACGTTCATTAGCTTGCCTTGGTTGAGCCAAAGATCCATACGAGCATTTTCAAACAAAGCATTAAGGGATAAGTCTGTGACAGCAGGCCAATCGGGTTGAAACTGGAATTGGGCATCCGTTAAAGTAAATGCCGCTTGA
Source organism: Shewanella sp. SACH (assembly GCF_001887095.2). Classification (NCBI taxonomy): domain Bacteria; kingdom Pseudomonadati; phylum Pseudomonadota; class Gammaproteobacteria; order Alteromonadales; family Shewanellaceae; genus Shewanella; species Shewanella sp. SACH. The sequence goes on along the minus strand of NZ_MPDG02000002.1, from coordinate 98,068 downwards.
AACACGCCGCTATTGTCATCGAAGGGGAACCCGTTTAACGGACCACGCCAAACAACTTGCGCATCTTGGGTCTGACCCGCTTTAAGTCCTGTATCCAAATACTCGGCCAGTGATTCACCCATCGTCTTATTGGGGAAATACTTGTCGGCATTGGCGACATTATTGATATGAACATTAGCAGCCAGCGCCATATGCGCCGCAGCACTGAAATCCAATTTAAGCGCAGCATCTAAGCCTATATCATCGTTCTCAAGCTGCAACTGCGGCAGATTTAAACTCAACTCTGCAGTATTGAACTGACCATCAATTGCCGCACCGTTAAAGACAAGTGGCGCCGAAAATTCATCCCCAAAATCCACGGTATAAACTTGTGCAGGCAAAGAGAAATACAGCGTCTTGTCTTGCCAATGTAAGTTCAGATCTAAAGGATGAGTATTGGGGATACCGTCGACCTTCTGCCAATGTAACTGTTTCACCTCAGAAGTAGCGAGCAAAGGCTGTTCGGCCTTTTGATACAGTCGAATGGGCCCAATACTGGCTTCAGGCGCTAAAGCATGCCATTGATGTAATATGGCTTTATCGACTCCGGGGAATAGCGGTAACAGGGGTAACAGGTTTTGAGTGTTAACTTGATTCACATAGGCAAAGAATTCGTCATGTTGACGCTTAGCCGCCAGCGTTAACTGCGGCCAATGCTCACCGTTAGTGACAAAGTCGAGCCCTGAGCTCTGTACTTCCCAGCCTGAGTCCTTTGGCTGCCAAACGATATCACCCGCTTGGATTTCAAATCGTTGTGGCACTTCCTTTAAGGTCCATTGCAACCAGCTCGGCTCAAAATGCACCATGGCAGAACTGATACTGCGATCGGCAAACGTAAGCCAAGCCTTAAGATTAACGACCCCTTCTAAGGGTAATTTTTTGCTCGCATCATAGGGATTAGGCTGACGCGATGCCCACTCACCTAAGTCTAATGAGTTAGCCGCCAGATAAATCTGCCCCGTTAAGCTGTCGGGATTCGCGCCATCGCCATTGAGATCTAACTGTAATCCCAGAGATTCATGCTCAGAGGCATTATCATCAAGATACAGTTCCCCTGCACCGCGGTGACGCTCGCCGTTATTGCGCCAATTTAGCTGGCGAATATGGATCGGGCGAAACTCTTGGCGCAAGCTGAGCAGCTGCACTGTGGCATGGGTTAACGAAAATCTGTCGAGTTGCTTGAGCAATAATGCATAGAGCCAATCAACTTGCGGCGCTTTATTGGTTGCGGCAGGATTATTTTCGGTCAGCTTGTCCATGTTTAACGCGATATGGACACCATCAAAATTGACATCTTCGATACGCGGCGTGAAGGTCAGCAGCGATTGCCAAAAATCTAACTTCACTTGCACATTCTTGATAATCAAAGTGACGGGCAGTTGTTCCTGCGGCGGGATCACTAGATTATCTATGTTAATTGCCGGACCAAACGCTTGCCAGTGGGCGGATAATTCCCCCACTTGCACATCAACCTTATATTCGCTTTTTACGTAATCAACCAGTTGCTGACGCACCCCATCAACCTGCGGCAATAAGCCACGGATCAAACTCACTGCAAGCGCAAATAGCACTAAGATTAGCGCGATAAATTGCCAACAAAAACGACTTAGTTTTTTTGCAGTAAAAGGTGCCGCCACTACATCATCACCACATCGTATTTGTGCTGTGAGTACATAGGCTCATTTTGCAAACGGATACGCTTACCTATGTAAACCTCAAGTTCAGCAATCAGATGATTTTCATCGGTATGCAGGCTTTGATACACGGCTGGCGAACAGTACAACAGGAATTCATCGGCATCATAGGCGCGGTTTAAGCGGATGATTTCGCGAAACACTTCATAGGAAACGGTCTCAACCGTCTTCATGCTGCCCGTGCCATGGCAGGCGGGGCATTCGCCGCAAACCACGTGCTCTAAGCTCTCACGAGTTCGTTTACGGGTCATTTCAACTAAACCTAAGCCAGAGAAACCGCTCACATTGGTTTTCACTCTGTCTTTAGATAAAGCACTGGTTAAGCTGCTGAGCACCCGAGCCTTATGATCCGCCGTCATCATGTCGATAAAATCGATAATAATGATGCCGCCGAGATTACGCAGACGTAACTGCCTTGCTATCGCTTGGGTCGCTTCGAGATTGGTATTAAAAATGGTTTCTTCAAGATTTCTGTGCCCAACAAAGGCGCCAGTATTGATATCCACAGTCGTCATGGCTTCGGTCTGATCGATAATCAAATAGCCACCAGACTTGAGCTCAACCTTACGACCAAGCGCACGTTGAATTTCGTTCTCCACATCGTAGAGATCGAAAATTGGCGCAGGCCCTGAATAATGCTCAATCTTCTCGGCAATTTCAGGCATAAACTCTTGGGCAAAGGACTGCAACTCGGCAAAGGTACGGCGAGAATCGACCTGAATACGATCAAGCTCAGTGCCAACAAAGTCACGCACAATCCGCACAGGTAAGGCTAAATCTTGGTATAAGAGCGACACGCCACTGCGCTTACGTCGCTCACTGACCTTTGACCAAACACGCCTTAAAAACGCCGCATCTTGGGATAACTCATCCTCACCCACGCCTTCAGCGGCGGTGCGGATAATAAAACCACCGTCATCATCGACATAGGGCAAAGTGATTTGTTTAAGGCGACTGCGTTCTTCTTCAAGCTCGATACGCTGGGAAACGCCAACGTGGCTAGAGCCAGGCATAAAGACTAAATAACGGGAAGGCAAAGTGATATCGGTAGTCAGGCGTGCGCCCTTAGTCCCCAGCGGATCTTTAACCACTTGCACCATAATGTCTTGTCCTTGACGGACTAATTCGGCGATATCACGGACAACAAAATGACCTTTCTCAACATCGGCGACACATTCAGTGTGCGGCACTATGTCGGACGCATGTAGAAAAGCGGCTTTATCTAAGCCAATATCGACAAAGGCGGCTTGCATACCGGGCAACACACGGCTGATTTTACCTTTATAAATATTGCCAACTAAACCCCGTTTCATCCGGCGTTCAATGTGCACTTCTTGCAGCACGCCATGCTCAACTAAGGCTACGCGCGCCTCAGAGGGGGTTACGTTGATCAGTAATTCTGAACCCATCTTGCGCTGTATTTTATTTGGATTTAAGCGACTGGTATTCACGACTCACCCCATTCGGGAAACTAGATTAATTAATCGAAGTTACAAACTAGAAGTTACCCACTATCTAAGCATGAAAACCGAATAAAGGATCAAGGCTAAGGGTAACTTCATGGAGATACTCGATTAAGAGCCTAAAACCTCCACAAGGTTCATTCTAACCTCAAGCCGCAATACCAGTAACAAGGCGTTAAATCAGCCCAACCTCGGCTAACAACTCACGTGTTTCAACCAAAGGTAAACCCACGACGCCAGAATAACTGCCTTCAATCGCAGCCACAAAGCAACCGCCAAGTCCTTGGATACCGTAACTACCGGCTTTATCCATTGGCTCTTGTGAAGCGACATAAGCGTCGATATCGGCGGCCGATAAAGCGCAAAAACGCACTTGTGTTTCGACTAAGCGCACTGAGGTTTTGAAGCTTAAATCTGCATCTGCTTGGTAAGTCAGCGCCACAGCGGTCATTACTGTATGCGTTCGGCCAGATAATTCAATGAGCGTACGCTTAGCATCGGCCACATCCAGTGGTTTGCCTAATATTTGGTTTTCAAGCACAACGATAGTATCAGAACCTAATACAGCAGGCTGTGACATATCTGCGCATAATGCCAGTCCAGCATGGGCTTTTTCGGCGGCTAAACGTCGTACATAATCCCTTGGCGCTTCACCTTGCTGCACGGTTTCATCGATATCTGGAGCCACTTGCGTGAAACAAAACTCAGGACGACCGAGTCCAATGTGTGCCAATAATTCTTTGCGACGTGGCGAAGTTGAAGCTAAAACTAAATCCACAGTTAGCGAACCTTATAATGACGTCGAACCCGACGTAGAATCCAAAATATCCAAGGCCAGATCACTAATCCTGAAATCGCAGGTAAGAATAGATCCGTATCGAAGACCGCCTCTTGCATGACAAACTCGACCCAGTAAATCACTAAGTGATACATACAAATGAGCAGCATGATCACCAACGACTGTTGCCACTTAGGGAAATTTCGCAATCGCTGGCAATGCAAGATGGCGACATAAATCACCAAAGACATCGCTAAAGAGCGCACACCTAAGGTGGCACCCAATAAAATATCCAACACTAGGCCTAAGACCCAAGCAGTTAAAATATTGTATCTATGGGGTAATGCGATAGACCAGTAGAGCACAATCATCAACAACCAGTCGGGACGCCAAGCATCGACCACACTCGGCAAAGGCATAATCTGGCTGATCACGCCGATAAATAATGTCACCCAAACAATGAAGCGCCCATTGGCGGCTTGAAAACTCATTGGTGCACCTCAGTCGCTGGAGGAGTGGTTTCCGTTGCCGGTTTGGCCACAGTGGCTGCGGGTGTAGTCACAGGCTTAGTCGCGTCTGCAGATGTGCCTTCCGCAGGACTAGCACTGCCTATTTTTGATGAGTTTTCGATAAGCGAATGATCCGCAGCAGGGACTGTGGGCTGATTAGGCAAGGTCACACCCGAATCGGGAGACGGCCAAATCAACAACACATAACGAATACGATCTAAAGCGGCTAACGGTTGGGCCGTGACTCGAGCGTAACTTTGGCCATCTTCAGTCAAAACCTCCATGACTCGCGCAACGGGATAACCTTCGGGGAAACGATTGCCTAAGCCTGAAGTCACTAATAAATCGCCGACACGAATGTCAGTACTCTTGGCCACATGGCGCAGTTCTATCTCATCAAGCTCACCCGTACCATTGGCGACAAGGCGCACATCATTACGGGTAATACGCACAGGTAAGCCGTGTGATACATCGGAGAGCAATAACACTCGGCTGGTCATTTCACTGACCTGCACCACTTGGCCAACAACTCCTTGCGCATCCACCACGGGCTGACCGACAAATACACCGCTACGGGAACCGTGATTCAGCACCACGTAATGATGGAAAGGATCGCTGGCGACCTCTAACACTTCGGCCACCATCTTGCGCGAATCCAGATAGGCGGGTGAGCCTAACAGTGCACGCAAACGCTCATTTTCTTGGCGTAAGTGTTCGAAACGCTGTAAGCGTTCACTCATCAACAGTTGTTGCCTGAGCAGCTCTTTATTTTGCAACGCCAGCATATTGCGGGTGGCAAAACTTTCAGATGACCAGTCAAGCGCCGCACCGGGCACGCTGGCTAAATACTGTAATGGACTAAAGACAGAGGATAGGTTTTGCCGCACAGGATCGAGGCGATGATTAGCCACAAGCAAGGCCACCGACAAAATAATTGCCAGTGTCAGACGGAATTGGTTTGAAATACCACGAACAAAAATTGGCTTCATAGGAAAGCTAAGGCGGTGATTAACCGCCCTATACCGAAGTTAAATTAGGTTTCTTCGGAGAACAGATCGCCGCCGTGCATATCAATCATTTCGAGGGCTTTACCACCGCCGCGTGCTACGCAGGTCAATGGATCGTCCGCCACCATTACTGGAATTCCGGTTTCTTGCATTAATAAACGGTCTAAATCACGCAATAACGCACCACCGCCAGTTAACACCATACCGCGCTCAGAAATATCTGAAGCTAATTCTGGTGGAGATTGCTCTAACGCCACCATCACAGCACTTACGATGCCAGATAATGGCTCTTGTAAGGCTTCTAAAATTTCGTTGCTGTTCAGTGTAAAGCTACGAGGTACACCTTCAGCCAAGTTACGGCCGCGGACTTCGATCTCTAGCACTTCATCGCCAGGATAAGCAGTACCGATAGTGTGCTTGATACGCTCAGCCGTGGCTTCACCAATTAAGCTACCGTAGTTACGGCGAACATAGTTGATGATCGCATCATCAAACTTATCACCACCGATACGGACGGAAGACGAATACACTACGCCATTCAGCGAAATAATCGCGACTTCAGTGGTACCACCACCGATGTCCACTACCATAGAACCCGTCGCTTCAGATACAGGTAAACCCGCACCAATCGCAGCAGCCATAGGTTCTTCAATCAAATATACTTCGCGAGCACCAGCGCCCATGGCTGATTCACGGATCGCACGGCGTTCAACTTGAGTGGCGCCAACTGGCACACACACTAGAACCCGTGGACTTGGACGAAAAAAGCTATTGTTGTGCACTTGTTTGATAAAGTGCTGCAGCATTTTCTCAGTCACATAAAAGTCAGCGATTACACCGTCCTTCATTGGGCGGATAGCTTGGATATTGCCAGGCGTTCTGCCGAGCATTTGTTTAGCTTCTGTGCCGACCGCGGCAACAGATTTCTGACCGGAGCCACCACGCTCACCACGTATAGCAACAACAGAAGGCTCATTGAGCACTATGCCTTCGCCACGAACATAAATTAATGTGTTAGCTGTACCCAAATCGATCGATAGATCATTAGAAAAAATGCCGCGTAGCTTCTTAAACATGTAACTAGCCTGTATTCTGTGGAGTCAGAAGAAAAGAAAAATCAGCTAACTTTATCAATGCCACCCTGATTCCACAAGACCGAGGAGGTTAACAATCGCTAATGAAGTGATTTTTTTTCAAATCGTCCTCTAAAAAACAGTATTTAAGCGGAAAATACTGTTTATTGACGAAAATATCGACAACCGAAAACGAAGAAACATACAAACCAACAACAAATGTCAAACTAAGAAATTGCATTTAGAAACTGTCACTAGGGTTTCAATCGACCTTCAATAAATGAAACTGATGCGCATTTCATACGAAAGGCTCAGTTCGATTCAATAGCTGGAATAACTCAGATTAGTTTACCTCACGCCAATAGATAATTTTGTCATGCCCTCGGTAGCGACCAAAATACGCGCTCGCCCGCGGTTCTGTGAGAACGCTTGGTGATACGCCATTCCAATTCCAGTACCATTCTAGCCATGGAGGTACATCCAAGGGCGCCGTCACTTGACCGCGGTATGGCACGCCACTTGAGGTGACCGCTTGCCAGAGCAACTCAAATTGGCCAGCTTGGAATGTTGCAGTCCCGCCAGAACGAGTAACACCTTGTCCCGCCACTAAGTCGGGCTCAAAATTGTAGCCAAGGCCGGAATTATCAACCAGCGAACCCAAACCATACACTGCGGTGGTGCAGCTATCGTTGGTATTCAATACCCAACTGCTACCATTCCAATATTCAGCCCGAGTCGGCATACGCAGTATTTCAGTTTCAGGACCATAGGTGTTATCCATCACCATACGGCCATGACGAAGGGGTTGAGTGCTGATTTTCTTAGCATTACAGTTAGTGCAAGTACCTGTAGATGCCGCATCCATATCTGGCGAAGCGACATAGGAATAGATGCTATTGGGATGAGGATCGTTATCCATCAATTGCACGCCAATATCAAGCAGCTCGAAAGGGCCATCCTGATACAAATTCGTCGCCACATTTGGGGTTACCCGACTAAAGTTAGCAAGGTAAGTGCCATCGACCGTCGCCTCACCTTGACTCCAACTTTCAGCCTTTATAGGTAATGCACTTAAGCGACTCTGTAAATCGACCCCATTGTTATTGTTTTCTCCCACTAATTTGGCAGTGGCGAGGGAAAATGGTGGGAAATAGTTTTTCGTTATATCCCCCGCGATATTTAAAGCACTGAGCTTCATCGACATAGGGAACAGCTGATCCATATAGCTAAAGCTGCCACAGGCAGGTATGACCGATACGTTACTGACTAAAAATCTATCGGGCACAAAACGGCCAATATTAGCTAAATAGCCAATTGGAATATTTAAGCTGCTTGCCGTCCCTAAATAATTGGGAGTCGCCAGCGCCGCAATTTGGAACACGCCGACTTCGCTAATGGTCTGATTACTGATGGTATTGAGATTATTGGCCTGCGCCGAGTGACTGTAGGATGCCACGCCTAATACCCCATCATGGCCGCCACTGGCGATGCTGGGCGCCACCACTTTACTGGTAAGCTTCATTTGCGTATCAATAAAGTTAGGCGTAGGCAAATTGGCCGTGCAAAAATCCGTATCACCGTCTTTTTCCCATGCCATCGCTTGTACTGTCATGCTGAAACTTTGTCCGGCTTTACGGTAAGCATTGCAACTCATATTCGCACTTGGGCAACTGGCACTGGCGTCCACAGGTTTCACACACAATCCTGCGGGCACACTGACAAACTGATCAGAGCCTATCATCACGAGATCTTGCTCATTACCACTGCCGACATAGTTAGCATCGAGTTGCAATTTGCCCGCATCGGGGTAATTCACTGCAATGCTTGCTTGTCCGTTGGTATCAAACACCAGATTAACCGCCGTAGGCGAGGCACTCGAGGTGCCAATTGCCATATTGTTGATGGTGACGGCTTTAGGCGAGATAGGCGCGCTTGGGGTTTGGTAACTACTCCAGAAATTCAGCGTTTTGGTCTGGCTTTGGAAGCTTGGGACACACTGCTGCGTCACATCAGATTTTTTCACCGCTTTGACTAACACATTAATAGGTTTATTGGCCAGTTTATCGGGCACGTCGAAGATAAAGCCACTGTCGGCGAAAGTCAGTGAGCAAGCATTCTCGCTCAAGGATCCTGAGCCAACTCTACAAAGGGTTTTGCTTAATGGTTTAGTGGTGGGATTAGAGCCCTTCACGCCTAAAGTTACTACACCGGGTGTATTTCGCCTCAGTTGCAGTTGCGCCGTGCCACCGCTGAAACTCACTTGATTACCGCCAACCCATATTCCTTCGGAGGCGGATTCGGGTAACAAGGTCGCCGTCAAAGGATCGGTAAAGAGCTGGCTACAACTGGAGTTGGCACAGGCTCGAATCGTCACGGTTTCGGGATTACAGGTTAATCCCTGACCCGTGTGATCAAACTCAAAATGATCGATTTGGGCGCCAATAGGGTTGGATTTCAAGGCACAAATTTGCACGTTATCAATTTCATGATTGTTATTAGAGCCACCAGTAGATCCAGTAAGTGACATCAAGAAGTCACTGGGAGTCGCCGCCTGCCCTGATTGTGCAATCGCATTAAAAGCGGGGATTAAGGTGACAAACCCCGACCCTGTATTACGTTCAATCTTGACCACTGATTGGCCTGATAACTGCGAGTCTATAGTGATTTTATATCTATGGGCTGGCGAAACATTGTTACCATCGACCGTGGGAGATAAGCAGTTGCCACTGGTATTACTGTTGCCATCGTTACACGTGCCACGTAAATAATTATACCCTGATGTGCCTGCACCGGAACCACGAACTACAACCGACTGACGACGCTGACCCTTACTGCCACCTCCACCCTCGCCAGAGAAGTTACCAAACTCATCGATCCCAATACCCAACCAACCACCAGCAAATCCGCTTATGCCGGGTTTATAGCCATAACCTAACGGCCCACCGAAGGCGCCGGGCTGCGGCGTTATAGAAGCATCAGATAACACCACCGCAATGCCGTCGGCGCCACTTCCACCATAAGCATAATGATCAAACTGGATCTCGACTAAGTTCTTGGCTGCAGGGAATAATCTTTGATAGGTTGAGGCGGTGGACTGATCTGATTTCGCTTCTGTTAAGCGCATACGCCCACTAACAACCGAAGGAGTAAACGAACCACTACTGCGGGAAACCACCCAGTCATTACTCAAAGTGCTTTGGGAAAAATTATCATTAAAACATTGTAAAACAGGCGCGGTTTTCTCCAGTGCAACAAAGCCATAGTCTTCAGCAAGATGACTACGGTCATTATCGCCATAGGTATCCTCGTCGTTTACCATGCTGAGTTGAGTTGCACTCAGATTACAACGTCTTAACCAGCCACCATCGCCACCTCGACGAGAATCTTTCCCCGCAACTAAAGTTGGGGGATTAACAAATCCAGTCAGACTAGTGTTGTAGGCACATTGCTCAGCCAGCGTTTTAGTATTCCCCCCGCCAGTGTGGGTAAGTGCAGTACCGAATTGATAGTGAACATCCTCACCATTCAGTATGACTGTGCCAACACTGGATTTTACCGCTAAATAACCAATCGTTTCTGATTGTAAACTTTGCAGATTACCTGGTTTACATTGACCCCCAGAGCGAACTTCAGAGGTATCTAAATTAAGTTGAATACCACTCGAATTTAGCTGTGCCACGCTTGTCAGCCAACAGGTAGAATTATTACGCGTCTGCAACTGATTCAATACGACATTCAGTGAGGTATTAAGCGGCACACTCGTCCACGCAGAATTACTCATGTTCAATGCATTAACAGTAGAGATTCTACCTGCCTCAAGTTGACTGCCATCGGATAAAACATGAGAACCTGCCGTCACAGCAATCCAATGCACTTCCGGCATACTATTCGAAGCAATATAGCGGTTTGAAGGACTCGTTGGCTCACTTTGCACCCAAGTAAATCCGGTATTAGTCACAGATGACACAAAGGTTGATGCAGGTCCATCGTTGCTAGTATTCGCCGTTGATATTGTCGGCATAAGGAAAATAAGTGGTTTCACGCCAACAGGGAAAGCATTGGCAAACGTCACTGAAGTTGTGGTCGCTTTACCAAACTGTAATTGCAGCGGTGCAACAGGTAAATCTTCATTAATACTGCCACTACTCATAACTAAATAACGACTCGTGACACGACCATTGATAATCGAGTTATCATTAATAGTTAATGTTGCATCGCTATAAACTCGTCCATTGAGTAAAGTGCCACTATTTAGCTGAATATCGCTATAACCGAAAATAAGGGCAGAAGCCGTATTATTTTCATTGAATTTACTGCCATTAAACGCAAATTTCTGTTTAGTAAAAATGCGGACATTACCTTGCAAAATCACCTTAGCATTTTGGTTCAAGGTAAAACTATCTACCCAATAGTCCCCCTCGGGTAAAACGAGCGTCGCCCCGCCCCCAATAGCGATAGTATTGAATCGATACTCATTTTGAGTAGCCGATAAAGTCAGAGTACAAGCAGAATAAAGCGAAACATTGTCAAACTGACTTTGGCCATTACCACCAAGCGTTAATTGCTCGCCACTATTACAATAACCATAACCGCCACCAGTTCCACTACTCGATAAAAAAGCATTGCTCCCAGTTAATTTTAACCCTCGAATATCACTGCCATCGATAGTACATTTTCGCACTCCACCAGAACCGTTATCACAACTGTTATTAGCAAGCCCGCTACCATCGTTACTCGAACAATAATCTAATGCAGCACCACCAGTACCATTAATAATGCCATTACCGTTTATCATCAGCTGTGGCGATGATATCTGATGGCACACGTTAGAGTTATCGCCATGATGCCCTTGAGCAACCTTGGCAAAAATCACACTCTGGTCAATAGGGTCGAATGCCATCACAGCTGAGGGGAAACTCAAGATAAGTACTGCCAATATAGCACGATGAAAAAGATTAATTCCCACGGGCTTCTACCTCAACTTGTCGACTGACGCGCGTTTCGCCGCTTTCGCATACCGCTTTACTGCTGATCTGATATTGCGTGACTGCGCCTACCATATAAGCAGTACAAGTCAACGTCACACTACAGGCATGAAAACCAGTTACATCGGGCGGTGTCCAAACATCCGATGCTAAACACGCTCCGGCGTTACCATTCAATGGAAACAACTTAGCCAGCGCGGCATCGGCGCCACTGTTTGCAGCGGCAAAAGCACGCGTCCCCCATACTTCTTGGGTGAGCCCAACATCACCGTCTTCCACAATATTGATCAGTGCCGATGCCAGCAGAAACATCACGGTAATCACAAACACGCCAATGATTAACGCACTGCCACGCTGCCGCACAGGCAGAGCGTAAAATTTTGATCTTGATAATGATGATCTGGATACTGAGTTACGCCCTACCGAGCGACGATGTGAATTAAGGAACATTGATCACCTGCACTTGATGTCGATATTGGAACGTCTCACCATTAACATTAAATCTTGGCTGCAAGTGCACCATAGCATTATTGACTAGACTCGATGGCGTTAAGATCAACGGCAAGTCATTACTATTATCGAGGCGATTCGCCACACTTTGCGCCATTAGCACGCCCGTGCCCATAGTGGCTGGATTTGGTTGAACGGTATTAAAGTTATAACCAGCATAACGCACTATTTGCAAATGATTACCGCTTGCCCCCTTTTCAAAGCAATAACTCACAGGACTCGAACCAAAATAGATCCGTTGTCGTGGTGATGCTTCGGCAAAACGTGTTGGCGCAGTAAAAGTCAGTGTCACTTGATTACCCGAGATAGCAATCGTTTTAACCTGTGCCCGTTTTTGTCTCGCGCTGCTATACACATCGGCATCAACCAAGGGATAGATCCAAGCGAATTGATTCACGTGAATCGCACTCGCGGTATTATCTAGAATAACTATCCCAGTACTCGCGGCAGCTGCGGGGAGTATTGGCATAGTGAGATAAGTCGTGCTGGCTTCGATAGGCACAAACTCAATACATTGATAGGTCAGCGAATCGGTATTAACTCGCACGCTATTAGGCAAAGCACTACGCAGCTCACGGGTCATTCGCTCAACGGCAAAACGGCTCTGGCTTAGTACCTGATCGACTGAACTCGACTCCACAAAAATCCGCGTACCAAAAATAATAAAACTGCTCACCCCGACCACAAGAATCCCCAGAATCAAGATAACTGTGACCATCTCGACTAAGGTAAAACCTCGTGTGGATGTTTGCATACGCTTTGCTGAAAAAGAGCCCATTAGTAATTGCTCCTCACCAGATTGTAAGTGATCACTTCATTGTCCGGCGTCGTCACATTAATCGTGACTAGCTTAGTATTGGGCGCTGTACCATAGGCAACTGTGACACTTAAACGATAGTTAGGATAAGCAGCGGCATAGGTTTGGGTTGAGTTGAGCATAGTCGCTGTTTCATTTAAACCGTTGTAATCGTCCACATCGTTAAAGCTGTTACGACTCTCACCCACCTCTGGACCCAAGGAAGTGGAACAATTGCTTCCTAGCGGACTACCACAGGCCGGCGTTCCACCATTGGCATTAGTGTTTTGATCATAACGCTTGCCCCATATTTCATTCATCACCGAATGGGCAAGCTCAGCACTGCGTACTCTATGTAAGGTGCTGGCCGCACGATCTGCTTGGGGAAATAACATGCTGGTTAGCATCACTATCGCAATGCCAATCACCAGCATGCCAATCACTAATTCGATAAGGGTAAAACCCTGCTGTGGTTTGGCTTTTTTGGATACTTTTATTGATTTTTTTATTAAAAACAGTAGAGGATTAATTCGCATAAATATAACCCTCGCTGGAGACATTAATCATCACAGTGTCATTAGCAATCACATTAATGCATGGCCCATTACAAGCCAACGAAGTGCTACCATCGATATCGAAATCGAGGCTGAAGTTGCTGCTGTTAGTACTTACTAGCACTAATTGAGCACCACCTTGAAAAGCTTGGCTATAAAGCGGGTTTGGCGATAATGCAGTACCAGAACAAACCGCCCCATTTCGGGCAGAGAATTGACTCACTTGGTAACCAGTGCCAGAGACGGTTACACGAAAACACCTGTCAGTATTATTGAGCGCTTTTTGCTGTACTTGACGCAGCTCGCTAATGAACTCGTTACGTAGGCTATAGGCACTGTAGGAAGACTGGGTAAATAGGCGAGGCAGTACAACCACAGCAAGAATTGAAATCAAGATGATGGTCGTCACTAATTCTACTAAGGTAAATCCGGCCTGTTTTGACATAGAGAAGTTAAGCATCGCTCGGGTTAATTGCTGATTTCAAGTACTAAGTTCAGTTTCTGCCAACGGTATGATTAACGCAAATAAATGTCGGTAAATTATTGGCAGGCTCATTTCTTTAAAATCATGTAAGAACCACATTTTACCTAAAAAAAAAGCCTGCTAGGCAGGCCTTTTATTTAACTAATATTAACAATCTGAAGCATCAGGAACTGCGGATAAAACAGGAGCTACTGTCGCACTCGTAGCTTGTTCATAGGTGATACGACATTCTGCTGGAGCACCTTTTTGCCACATAGTCACAATACCAGTGCCTTCAAATATAATCCAATCTGCACCAGTGCTAGTAACAACTGTTGGATCTGTAGCACTGGTTCCTGCATCGAAAGAAATATCGATAGCATTTTCAAGCTCTGCTTCGTCAGCTTGTAAATAACCAAAATGTGTAACCGCTGGGGTACCGGTACCTATATCTACAGAAGGAGGAATTGTTGCATCAAATGCTTTTTTTTCTTCACCAGCTAACGCAGCTTTTGAATAAACTAAGCTATTTGCACCTTGAATTGATGCTTTTAAGCCATTCAGTGCAGAAACACGCGCATCACCTTGCAGGTTAATAAACTTAGGTGCCGCTGTGACAGCAAGAATACCTAAGATAATGATCACTACGACTAATTCAATTAAGGTAAAACCTTGTTGTCTTTTCATATCAAACTACCTTTCTTTATAAGTGAGTACTCGTGTGAGTACTGATTAAGTTAAGTCACTTCTGAACTAAGCTACTTAAAACATGAACAAAATAAAACTGTTAATTACAGCCTATGGCACAAATGGTGTTTGAGTAAAGCTTAACACTCTACCAGTACCAGGGTTATACACGATTCCTTTCGCACCAGCTGTTGATAAATCCGGTGTAGGAGTCGGTACGCCAGTTGTTTGATTTAGCACCAGTGAAGCCACTTGGTGATAAACACATAAATCTAAACCAGCAACGACAGTGCCTGTAATCGAATTAGCACTGCCACCTGCGCCATCAATCACACGCACGGTATAACGTTGATTACGCGCATCTTGAGTGTAGAGCACATTACGAGGAGCGCTCTGCAGCACGGTATTAAATACTTGTTGGCAACTCGCATCCGTCATCGCAGTCACATCCGTCACGGAAGTCCCTGTAGGATAACCAAAACGTGGATCGAGCGAAACTGACGTACCGTCGAGGATCACGCTGCTATTTTGGCGCCCATCAACTTCCCACTGCGAACGCACAAAGCTAACGGCAGTCGATAAACCACCGGCGACACCGTCAACACTGGCATCTTCAGCATCATCGGTGACATTTAAAAATCGTGGGATCGCGGTTGCGGCGAGTAGCCCTAAAATCACAATCACAATCACTAGCTCTATTAATGAGAAACCTGTTTGCTTAGTTTTCATATATATGCCCCATACCTAAGAAATTTTATTCTAACAGCTAAATCAATTTTAAAAAGCCATTGAGTTAACAATATTTTACGGTGCAGTTAAAAAAATGACCCTGCCAGAGTTCAGTTGATAGCCTAAACTATCGCCATTGTGTGACCGATAGTGACAGCTGTTATCCTTAACTAAGTAATCAGCAACCAGCCCTGCGTTATCCACTTCTGCGCCCATAAGTTGTTGCCACAAATCTTGGCAACCTTGGCCGTTTAACTGTTTAGGTTGCGGCCAACCTAAACCATTCACATCAACGACACTTGGCTCAGTTTCCTTGGCGGAATTGTCAAACGCCTCCCAATTCAACTGCAATTGTGGCGGCTTGCCCAAAGATAACCATTGGGAGCGCGCCATCACCAGTACATTTAAAAAACGCGCATGATCTACTTCTAATCCACGGGCCGCAATTTGCGGTAGGGTAAAAAAGTACTTAGCTCCAATCACCGCCATGATAACCAACACTAACCCTATGGTTATCATACGCCCATAGATGCGTAATAGATCGCTTTCTGCCTTTTGCTGAGTCTGCATTTAGCCTCAGCCCCACACATAAGATAGAAGATAAACATTATCCATATCGATTATTTACCGCCCTTGACCACATTAAGCATATCCCACATGGGCAGGTATATCCCTAAGGCCAACACGAGTACAATCATGGCCACAAAACCGATCAAAATAGGCTCCAATTTAGCGGTGAGGTTCTTTAAATCATAGTCTACTTCGCCCTCATAGAAGTCTGCCGCATCATTGAGTAATTGATCGATTTGCCCCGTCTCTTCACCCACTGCCACCATTTGCAGCACCAACGGCGTAAATAACTTACTCTGATTCGATACCCTTAGCATAGAGTCACCAGACTCAATTCCACGGCGCATACCGACTATTTTGTCGTGCATATAGGCATTATCTACCGCATCAGCCACTAAACTTAGGGCTTGTGTCATAGGCACGCCAGCGCTCAGCATCATAGAGAAACTGCGACAATAACGGGCTAACGTCGAACGCTCGATAATCGATCCTACGGCGGGGATGTGCAATTTCCACTTATCCCACTGTTTCTCGCCCTTTTCCGTATGGTGCCAATAACGGATGCCAATGATAGTGCCAATCAGCGCCACCAACATCAGCGCCCAATAATTCACAAACAGATTCGATGTACCTATCAACACTTTTGTCGCCCAAGGTAAGTCGGCGCCAAAGCGGGAAAACATCTCGGCGAACTTAGGGATCACCATGATATTGAGGATCACCATAGCGAGTGCAATCGAAATCAATACAAACATGGGATAACGCATGGCCGATTTAATTCGTCGCCGCGTTTCCTGCTCACGCTCGATATAACCCGACAGCTGAATAAAGGCATCTTCTAACTTACCGGTGTTTTCTCCCACGTGCACCATAGAAACAAACAAGGAATCAAATACATCGGGATGTTGATTCATGGATGATGACAAGGGCCGTCCTGCGGTGAGCTGCTCAGAAATATCGTTGAGCGCATCTTTCATCCGCTGGGAATGTGCCGTTTCAGACAAACCCGCAATCGCCCGTAAAATCGGGATGCCAGAACGAGTCAGAGAATACATTTGCCGAGTAAAAATCTGTAATTCTTCTAACGCGACTTTACCGCCAAACAGCTGGGTCAGTGAGAATGACTTAACCACTTTAGCGACTTTGACTTCGAGGGGAATAATCCCCCGCGCCAATAGCATGTCAGCGGCAGCACTTTCCGACGCGGCATCCAACTGCCCCGTAACGGATTGACCTTGACCACTGCGTCCACGGTATTGATAAATCGGCATAATTACGCCTCAACGCCTTGTTGGCTAATAATATCCTTCGACAAAGGTATCTGAGATTCACTCACGTCCTCTACCAGCTTAGCCACCTCTTCAATGGTCGTCATGCCTTCGCTCAAATATTGCAACGCTGACTCGGCGAGCGGGGTAAAGTTAGGGCTCTGCAACGCGGCTCTGGCGAAATCCTGCGGATTACCGGTACGCATCGCATCGATCATCTTTTCGTCGAGCTCGAGGATCTCAAAAATACCAATACGGCCACGATAACCACTGCCGTTACAACTCTGGCAACCGGTACCGATTCTAAAGTTTGCATGGCTAAAATCTTTACGACTCACACTACTCAGCCAAGCTTTTTCCTGCGGTGTCGGCTGATACTCAACGCCACAGTTATGGCAAACGCGGCGCACTAAACGCTGGGCAATAATCACCCTTAAGGCACTGGCAACTAAATAACTCGCAGCGCCCATATCGAGTAAACGCAGCGCACTGGTGACCGCATCGTTAGTATGCAAGGTTGATAGCACAAAGTGACCCGTCAATGCGCCCCTCAGACCAATCTCCACGGTTTCTTGGTCACGCATTTCCCCTACCATGATGATATCGGGGTCTTGACGTAAGGTGGTGCGCAATACGTTGGAAAAGTTCAAGCCAATCTTATGGTTAACTTGTACTTGGTTGATCCGTGGCAATTGATACTCGACCGGATCTTCCACCGTGATGATCTTACGGTCGGCGGTATTGAGCTCGCTCAAAATACCGTACAAAGTGGTGGTTTTACCGCTACCCGTGGGACCAGTGACCAACAACATGCCGTGGGGGCGTTTAATCTGTTTACGAATACGCGCCAAAATTGCGGGTGGCATACCAGTTTCGTTTAGGGTCAATAACCCCGCCGATTGGTCGAGTAAACGCATTACCACAGATTCACCGTGGTAAATCGGCATGGTCGACATACGCACATCGATATGGTGACCTTTAATTTCCATATGAAAACGGCCATCCTGCGGCAAACGTTTTTCAGAAATATCGAGACCCGCCATCAACTTAAGTCGCAACACTAAAGCCGCGGCAATATTAACTTCATTCAGAATCGTTTCGTGTAACTGACCATCGATACGCTGGCGAATACGTAGGGCTTTATCACCGGGTTCGATATGAATATCCGAAGCGCGCATTTGCACTGCATCCTCAAAAATCGACTGCAGTAACTTAACCACTGTGGTTTCATTGTCACTGTCGCCAGAAGTCAGGCTGGCTAAATCGAACATCTCATCGGCGGCGTATTCTTCTTCGAGCTTACCGGCGATCTGAGCAATTTGGTCTGTACGGCGATATAAGTTATCAAACGCTTGTAGCAGTTGCTGCTCGGGCGCTACCGCTAACTTCAAACGCTTAGGTGCGATAAGCATTTCGAGGTGATCGAGCGCCTGCAAATCGGCTGGATCACTCATAGCTACCAGTACGCTATCGCCCCTGTCTTCAACCGCTAAAGCGCGGAAACGTCGGGCTTGCACCTCAGGAATAAGATGCACGACTTCCGCTGGGATTGGCATTTTACTGATATCAAGCAAAGGCACATTCAATTGTTGCGACAAGAACTGCAGCAACTGATGCTCAGTAATCGATTGCAAATCAATGAGGGTACGGCCCAGTTTTTTGCCCGTATTGCGCTGCTCGCCTAACGCCTGTTGCAACTGCGCTTCGGTAATAATGGCTTCTTGAACTAACAGATCGCCCAAACGCATTTTTAATCTGGGTTTCATTGGCTATCTCCTAGCTGAGTCAAACGTTGTTCGATAAAGGCACTCGCCTGCGCCGATAAGCCTCTGTGGCCTAATGCAGTCCGATAGGCTTGGCGTGCTTGGGTAAATTGCTGCTGCGAATCAAGCGCATAGGCCAGCCCCATCCACCATTTAGCCTGTTGAGGTTCTTGTTGTAATAACTGCCTGTAGGCTTGTTCCGACACGGAAAACTGCCCTAGCTTTTGCGCCAGATCCGATTGTGCCATCCACTTTTGTCTCGCCAGCGGATGCGTATCAGGTATGTTAGCTAACGTCACTAATGCGAGATCAGCCTGACCAGCGGCTTGCTGAACCCGAGCGAGCAATAAGGCAAAGTCTAACTGCTGTGGGAATAACAGCATGCCTTGCTGTAACACTTCACTGGCTTTGGCTAATTGACCTTGGCCATAATGCAGCGCAGCCAATTGCTTGCGCGCTTCGTGCATGTTGGGTTCAAGCGCTAATGTTTGCTCATAATAACTAATGGCATCTTTGAGCTTGCCATCCCTTTCTGCCTCGCTCGCTAGCGTGAACCGCTTCTTTGCCAGCTGCTTTGGCGTTAACTTCACCTCAGTAATCGCCATTTGCCCTTGTTCTTTGGGCGCGAGTTGATGAGTCCCCGTATCCGCTTTAAATTCTTGTACGTTAAGCCCATTACTCGCGTTACCTTCATTATCGGCGGCCACACTGGCCCGCTCCGACATCATTAACGCAAAGGGCGCAGCTACAGTGACCTCGGCGCTACGCACACTCGACGTCGCACGATTTAGCTGCGAATGGCTTGGCTCGCTTACCGTATCGACCTTGTCATCTGCGAGTGCAAGGCTCACGTCTGCTTGTGGTTTTTGTTGGGGTTGCGACTGAGACTGAGCTTGTTGCTCATGCTCAGCTTCTTTTGCGGTTCCCAATTCTGGTGCCTGACTCGATGCCACTTCGGTGGCACTTGGTTCAAACTCTTCACTATTCGCTGTCATCGCTGCCGCAATCTTCTGTGTCGTCGCAAGCTTCAATGGTTCAGCAGCGGCATCGACGTTAGGTGAAGACTCTTTTGAGGCAACACTGTCGATCCGCACAGACTCAGTTTGGGCGGTTAATGTATGTTGTTCCTGCGCTTGAGATGAAGCTGTCGCTTCTGCAGGCTTTGCCATGAAAAATTGCCAGCCATAAACCGCGCCGCCACCGAGTAGCAGTGACACACCACAGAGCAGCAGCCAGTGAGATGATGAACGCCTGCGAGCTAAATATTGCACCTGCGGCTGAGCCACATTGCTGAGTTCATGCCCCTGCTGACGTTTGTCGAGATCCTGCAGCATCTTGTTGATCACGCTCATACAACACTCCTCAAAACGTGTTGTAATCCCAAACCGAACACCACAGTTATCAGAGTGAAAAAAGGTAGCCATTTCCACGACAATAACCGACGAACACTCGCATCTTCAGTGTCTTGAATCGCCGCTTTAACGTGGGAGGTTTGCACACGCGTAGCGCCCTCGCCGAAACTCAGTAACAAGGCTTTATGGGCAAGAATATTGATCAATCTGGGGATCCCTCGGGACGCATAGGCAATCTGGCGTGTTTCCCGTGATGTAAAGAGTGGTTCGCCCGCACGCCCTGCTATGGCTAATCTGTGACGAATATAAGCATCGGTTTCATCCCATGTCAGTGGGCGAAGGTTGTAGCTAAAAGTAATACGTTGTCTTAATTGCCTGAATTCTTGGCGTTTAAGTCTTACATCAAGTTCGGGTTGCCCAAATAACACCACCTGCAATAACTTACGCGTCTCGGTTTCGAGATTAGTGAATAACCGCAGCGCCTCTAAACTGTCGTCCGGCAATGCCTGCGCTTCATCGAGCACTAATACAATGGCGTGACCATGGGCGCTCAATGCTAAAAGCTGCTGCTGGATAAGTCCAGTGAGCTGCTGCTGGTCGATATTACTGGCGTATTTAAGGCCTAACTCACTCGCCACCGCCCAGCGTAACTCTGCAGGCGTGAGGTAAGGATTGGGTAAATAGGCGCAATGGAACTTAGTCGGTAATTCATTGATAAGCTTACGGCAAATCAGAGTTTTACCAGTCCCCACTTCCCCTGTCACCTTGATAAAACCTTCGCCCGTTTGTAGCGCAGTTTGCAACACTTGCAAGGCTTCTACGTGTGGCGATAGGCCGAAAAAAAATCCGGTATTAGGTGTCAATGAAAATGGGGCTTGGTTTAAGCCAAAATGCTTCTGATACATAGAAGCTTACTTTGTCTCCGGATACCAACGATCTAATAAGGTCTTAGAACGTTGTAGCTCAGTTTTCCAAGTATCGACGCCAACTACCGTAGGTTTTAACAGAATAATCAACTCGGTTTTTTTCTTTTGCTTGCTACGGTTTTTAAACAATTCACCGAGGTAGGGAATATCACCCAACAAGGGCACTTGCGATACCACTTCAATGCTTTCACTCTTCATCAAGCCACCGATGATGACCACGTCACCGGAAGCGGCGCGGATAACGGTATCAGACTCGCGAATTTCACTCTGTGCTAAAGGTAGCTCCAACGAAGCGTCACTCACTTTGATGTCTTTAGTCTGCTCTTTCACATCGATAACGGATGGATGCACGTGCAATAACACATTGCCGTCACTATCAATTTGCGGCGTGACATCTAAGGCAATGCCTGAGAAAAACGGCGTCAGCTCGACTTGTGGTGTGGTCACAGGTGGCGTGCCACCAACTGTCGTCGATGAAACGTCAGTGACAAAGTACTCATCAGTACCGACTTTAATCACCGCTTTTTGGTTATTCGATGCAGTCACCCTTGGGCTAGACAATACATCCACATCGCCTTGGGTATCTAACAGATTGATCATGGTCGTAAAGTCGGAGCCTTTAATGCTCAGCGAGGTCACGCCACCAATCGCCGAGGTGATTTTATCGCTTAAACCAGGGCCTTTCGAAGTCCCAAAATTCACATTCGTATTGCCAACATGACCAAGCACATTGTCCCATTGGATGCCCTGCTGATAGCCATCAGATAAAGTGACTTCGATGATCTTAGCCTCCAAGATCACTTGGCGCTGCAGATGACTCTCGGCAGAATTTAAGAAAGTGCGAACTTGGCGTAATTCACTTGGGAAAGCACGAATGGTCACTAAACCCGCCTGCGGTGTGACCACCACTTGCCGCCCATTACCTGTGTCACCAATAATCGCCGTCAGCGTTTCTTTTAGCTCGCCCCAAAAATCAGTCTTAGTGCGCGAGCGGATAAAGGTACCGTTACTGCTATCGCTGCTGCCATTGCTGCTGGAGTTACTACCATTACTGCTGTTGGAATTATTATTACTCGAACCACTGTTATTTGAGTTGTTATTGCTCGAATTACTATTGGAATTATTGCTATCGGAAATGCGTCCAGAACTCACTGAGGTCACTGATAAGCCGTCGCGCTCCATATAAAGATAATTCAGCGGGAAAGTCTCAGTACGCATTCCAGCGGGGAACACTCTTAGAATACGCCCTTCACGGCTCACTTCGTAACCGTAGATATCTTCAACCACTTGAATCGCTTCGCTTAAGGTTACACCTTTAAGAGATAGCGAAATCGTACCTTGCACATCAGGATGCACGGCAACACTCAGCGGCGTACCTTGGACTAAGCTTGGAAAAAATACTTTAGCATCCACATCATGAGCAGAGACATCGAAACGACGCTCAGTTTCCAGCGCAGGGGTTAAGCCTGACAGTAAAGCGCCCGAATTCAATTCTCGCTGAACCGCATCCGGCATAGTCGCAGGCGGTGGCGTCGTTGATGCCGTAGCCGTCGCCATTGAGGCCGCTAATTCCGCCTTACTCGCCTCCGGCTGTGGCCTATTTGTGGTCTGACACGCCACAAGGCAAAGTGAGAGCAGAGGTGTAAAGTATTTAATCGCTTTCATCTGAGGTGTATTCCCTATCTCTCTGTTATTGCTTGAAACAATGTCAATTTCCGTCCATCGGACAGCGACACATAAGCGGGGGTTATCTTGACAATACTCAGCCCCTCAATGCTGTCGCCAACCGACAATATCTTGTTATTTATCACAGCATAAGCCGTGTTGCCTGAACTCACTATACTGTTAAGTACCATTGCCTGAGCCTGCGCTTGACTCGCATGACCCACCACAGCAAAACCTTTACCGGGCAAGGTAGGGTCGCGCAGTGATTCAGCAGACGCCATAGGGCTGCTGACCAATAACAACACACTGATAATATAAGACTTATTTAGAGACACTGATAAAGTCCTTATTAATACTCAAGGTATAAAGTTCAATCTCTACTGTCGCTTGGGGATATTCTGCAACTTTATAGTCGAGACGCTTCCAATAAAGTTTATCTGGCATGGCCTCTACGGCTTCCACAAAGCGCAACACAGAGAAATAATCGCCCTCTAAGCTCATACGAATACCATGGCTATACAGATTGAGTTTCTTCTCGTCACCCACAGCTAACAGGGGAATAGGTGCTATCGACATAAACTTAATTAATTTAATCCCTTGCACTTGTCCCAGTAAATTACCCAGCAGCTCTGGCATATAGTCTGCCGGCACCATATCCACCATCTGCTCATTGAGCTGGGCATCTAAGGCTTGATTCTGTTGCTCTAACAAGACTAAACGCTGTTGGTAATCTTGATTGGGATCCAAGGCTAAACGTTGCTGATACAAGTCAACCTGCTGGGCCGAAATCGCGTTTTCCTGCTCTAAGGCTTTTAGCTGTTGTGACAACGCCACATGGGTTTTCCACAAAGACTCTAAGGGTAAATAACTCAGCATACCGACCACGGCCAGAATGGCGACTGAGATCAGCACTCGCTCACGGCGACTTAACGCATCAAACTGTTGTCCTAGTTGGGCTAACTTTTGCTTCATTGCGCGGCCTCCTCCTTGTTATCGCTCTTCAAGGTAAAGGCCAAAGGTTTATCTTCACCGCGATCCATGCTCATCGACGAGAAAGCTTGCCCCTTTAAAGTCTGCGTAGTCTTAAGTTTGCCAATCCACTGCGGAATGCTTTGGGGATGGTCGGCAAAACCTTCGAACATAAAATCTTGCTCATTAATGACGATATGACTAAGCCACACGCTAGCATCCGACACGACCGCTAAATCTTTAAGTACAGGCGCAAAACCTCGGCTGGTTAGAGAGGCCCTAAGGCTCAATTCACCCATGAGTAACTGCTTCAGCTCTAACTGTTGTGCCGCTAAATCCACTCGCGCAACGAGATCGGCATCGGGTTTACGCGCGGCAATTTGTGCTTCTAATGCCTGTTTTTGGGTATCGAATTGCAGCTTTTGCTGAGCAGCCAATTGCTGAGCCTGTTGCAGCTCACTGACTTGCCAGTAGCTATAACCGCCTAAAGCCGCAAATAGGACCAAAAATCCCGCAGCATAAGCCCCCAAACGTGCAAAGGTTAATCTCTGCTTCGGCGGAAGTAAGGAAGGAGTGTAGAGATTGACTCGGTATTTAATCACTCAGCACCTCTGGAAAATTCGGCGAAGGCTAATCCCGCCATTCGCGCGCCAACACAGCTTTTATCGATGACATTCACAGCTTGATTAAAGTTTGCCGACACTAGCTTAGCTAAAGTATCCACGGCACCATCAGCGAGAAGTTCAATAGAAGATACCGGAGCTTGCCTTAACTGGCTTTCAAAGTAATCCATAGAGCGCTGAATTTCTAAACTTAAATTGTCTGCCATGCCATAAGTTAACTCATCGGCTTGGGTCTTATCCAGCTGAGCAAATCCGCGCACACGCCGCTGCATATACAGCTGACCTTGCTTAACCACAGTCAATAACAACTCTTGCCCTGGAATATGGCTGACCACCAGACGAGCTTGGTTGTCATCACCAAATAAGTTGGTCATGGCTAACTCTTCGATACTGATACCGATAAGTTGTAAATTTTGTTCATGAATGACCTGTACCATACTCACGAGTTTAGCTTTATCGACCACTACCACATTGATTTTATTACTGGGAATGGGTGACTCGAAATAGTCTAAATGGATTTGCGGCACAGGTAGCGTAACCATGTCTTTAATTGACCACAGCAAGGCTTGGGATAATTCGACAGTATCGACATTGGGTTTATCGGTCAGCAGTAATTGATAAAGCCCTGAAGCCAAAATCAGTTGTAACTGGGCATTAGGGAAGGATTTAGCGACGGCAGCAAACGCCGATGACCAGTGTTCATCTTTAAGCTCAAACGGTAACCACTGCTCAGCACTATCTCCTTGAGCAGGTGCGTAAACCCATAATTTATCGGCACAAACATAGACGCCAAGGCTAGTCGGATCCGTTCTTTTCTGCCAAAAGGCGAGTCGACCTATAAGACTTTTTTCCATAAAGATGCCTGTAACCAACTGAATTTAAAAGCGTGAGTAGTCTCTTATGCTTAAACTTCCTGTTACTCCACTCTCCAGTGTTCCTTGCCCTATGAGCTGCTTTATACCTAATTTAAACGGCAAACGTCATTATTTTGGCACTGAATAGTTTAGCTGCAAATACTCGTATTTTATAGATAAATACGTGAATAATAGGATCTATTTGTCTCTAAGACGACATTAGTCACCCAAATACCGCACTTGCCTTACTTAGCTTCAATGGGTTCACTGAAATACATTCCCTGTGCTGCGCCAACGCCGAGGATTTGCAGTGTCTGCCATTCTTCGAAGACTTCAATCCCTTCGGCACAAACTTGCACTTCCGTTCGATACAAACCGCCAATCAAGCTACGAATGAATAATTGGTTTTCTGGGCGTAAATGAATATGCCGCACAATCGATCTATGTAGCTTAATTAAATCAAAATGACATTCACGAATATAGTAAGTGCCAACGACCTGCTGGCCTACATGATCGACGCATAATCTCGCGCCCATTTTACGGATCATATCTAATTTAGGCTGTAACTTTTCTTGATGTTGAATAACAATATCTTCCGACACTTCGAAAATCAGTCGCGTGGTCAGATGGCGATATTCTAACAGCGTCGTTTTTAGCCATTGGGTAAAAGCTCGACTCATTAGCGAATCCAAACTCAGATTAATACTGTATATCTGTGGCGCTGATTTCTTATTTTTTTGAGTATTCGACACGCCGTCCGATAATTCATTCGACAGTAACAATAATACCCGCTCAATAATTTGCCGTTCGACTTGCGGCATTAAACCACATTTATTCGCCATTGGAATAAACAGTGTGGCACGAATTAACGCTCCTTGATTATCCCGCGCCCGAGTAAATATCTCTTTATGGTGCTCATTACCATCTGAATCAATTATCGGCTGGCTAAAGGGGAAGAATCGCCTTTGCACTAATGCGTTTTCTAAAAAGCTACGCCAACGCACCGAGCCTTTAGCAAACTCTTCATCAATCGCGCCTTTGTCGTACATAAACCAATTACTGTTACCCTGTAATTGTGCCGCCCTCAAAGCCATATCGGCTTCTTCAATTAACTGCGCTGCATTGTCGCCCGCGGTAAAATAAGCGCATCCGAGGTGGAAAAAGTTATCGGTATTCTCGACTTCGGGTAACGGCTGGCTCAAACATATCTTAAGCAACTTACTGGCAAATTGGTCGGCTTCGATTAACGAGATTTGCGGCACGACTATGGCAAATTGATTGTGGGAACGACGGGCAAAAATACTGTTGGCTTGGGTTTGCAGTAATTGGCTTATCGCGTTAACAGTCGAGTTTAATAACTCTTTGGTTACCGCTTCACCTTGGGATTGCTGCAGTAAATCCAGATCATCCATCTCTAATAAATAAATCACCCCATGGGCGAGCATCGCCTGATTATGGCTAAGGGCGTCGAGACGGTTATTTAAGAAAAGTCGATTACCAATGCGCGTTTCCGCATCGAGAAAAGTATTAGAACGAATGAACTTGTCAAAACGACCGCGCTCTTTTTGTGCGTCTTGTAATTCTTCTAACAACTTGGTCAAAGCACGGTTAATCAGCCTTGGCTTGCCATTTCCGGGAGTCGCGAGTGCTTGCTCGTGCTTACCTTGCAGAATCAATCGACTGCGTAAGGCTAATTCTTCAATGCCATCCAATTGCTGGGAAAACCATAAATAGCCAAAACGCACTAAGGCAGCCACAGCTAACACACCGACCAACAGGATCAGGATTTCATACCAACTAAAAGTGTAATGCTCGAAGGGTTGAGTCAAAGTCAGCTGCATGCGCAGACCAGATTTTGGATCTAACACATGGTCATACACCATGGCATTTTGCGTAGTGAGATTGCCTTCATAGGCAAAGATCACTTCATCTTTCAAGGTCAGCCGAAAATCAACAGCATTGTAGGCGAGCAGCATGGGCGGCAGCCAAGCCTCCAAATCCCAATCGGGTTGGTGTTGATATTGGTCCACTAACATAGTTTCGAGTTCGGCGACTTTTTGCTGCTGAAATTTATAGGTCAGCTGCACGAAACTCATCATAGCGCTCAGCAAAAATACGAAGGCAATAGCTGCTAATGACATTAACCAAAAGCTGGTTAATTTTGTAGTTAACATTCGGGTGAATTTCATCTATCCGCTATCCTGCAGGATTATTATAATTATTTGTGCGATTTTAACAGGAGTACAACAAAGTTGTCCGTTGATTATTCAGTAGCATAACCTAAAAGGCAACCAAGACGCTGTGACTTTAATGTCCACTTAAAAACAAAAAAGAGGCTAATTAGCCTCTTTTCGATGTTTTTACCACTTTTAGCCTAGTCGGCGTATTTAGGTAAAGTAGGGATAGCAGCAACACCTGAGTCGA
The DNA here is from genome assembly GCF_001887095.2 of Shewanella sp. SACH. Classification (NCBI taxonomy): domain Bacteria; kingdom Pseudomonadati; phylum Pseudomonadota; class Gammaproteobacteria; order Alteromonadales; family Shewanellaceae; genus Shewanella; species Shewanella sp. SACH. The sequence continues at coordinate 70,367 of NZ_MPDG02000002.1, read as the reverse complement.
TAGCCGCCTGTGCAACCGCACGGGCAACATTAGGCAATAAACGTGGGTCCATAGGTTTTGGCAGCACGTATTCGGGGCCAAAACTCAGTGAAGTCACATTAGGATAAGCCTTTAATACACTCGCAGGCACAGACTCTTTTGCCAGTGCAGCAATGGCATGAACCGCGGCGATTTTCATCTCATCATTAATGCATGACGCACGCACATCCAAGGCACCACGGAAAATAAACGGGAAACACAATACGTTATTCACTTGGTTTGGATAATCGCTGCGACCGGTACCCATGATCAAATCGCTACGCGTTGCGTGAGCCAGTGCCGGTTTGATTTCAGGATCTGGGTTAGAACAAGCAAAAATCACCGGCTTATCAGCCATCAGCGCAACTTCTTCTGCACCAATCACGTCAGGACCTGATAGGCCTAAAAACACGTCTGCGCCTTTAATAACATCAAGAAGCGTGCGTTTATCGGTATCATTCGCAAATAGCGCTTTATATTCATTAAGATCCGTACGGCCAGAATGAATAACACCTTTAGTGTCTAGCATATAAATGTTAGCGCGATTCGCACCACATTTGACCAGCATAGTCATACAAGCAATGGCAGCAGCACCGGCGCCCATACACACAAACGTTGCGTCGCTGATCAACTTGCCTTGAATTTCCAGCGCATTAATCATACCTGCCGCAGTCACAATTGCGGTGCCGTGCTGATCGTCATGGAATACCGGCACTTTACAACGGGCAATCAATTCACGTTCGATAACAAAGCATTCGGGCGCTTTAATATCTTCAAGATTGATACCACCAAAAGTGTCAGCAATCGCTGCAACTGTATTGATAAATTCTTCAGGCGTATTGTGGGTGATCTCAATATCAGTCGAATCGATATTTGCAAAATGCTTGAATAATAATGCTTTGCCTTCCATCACAGGTTTAGAAGCCAAGGGGCCTAAATTGCCTAAACCTAAGATCGCCGTACCATTAGTAATCACGGCAACCGTATTACCTTTATTGGTATAACGATACGCATTGTCAGGATTAGCCGCGATTTCACGCACAGGCTCAGCCACACCAGGGCTATAAGCTAGGGCGAGATCGTGACTCGTTTCGGCAGGTTTGGTAAGGCAAACTGCGGTTTTGCCTGGTATTGGAAATTCATGATAATCGAGTGCTTGTTGACGAATATCTGACATTTTAAAATCCTGAAATGCGACATTTATAATTTATGAGAGTAAGGCCTACCAACACACATCTAGTCTCACCAAAGGGTGATGTTAACAGTCTGGCTGGTCGGGGTAAGATACGCCAATAAGGGGAATTTTTAAATAAGAGATTCAGAAATTTCACTTTAGCCTGCAAATAGACCCTCTAAGCTTAGTTTTATAAACTTATCTCCTATAATAAAGCTACATTTCTTAATATATTTTGTAGGAAACAAACATATATTTTGTAGTTATAGCGCTAGTTGTAGCGCGTTAATCTCAAAAATGTTGGTTAAATTACAATATATAGCGGCTAGCATATTTATCTTATAGTTAATTGCTATAAATAAGTCGAATTACATACTTGAACTCGCAATACGCAATAAGTTGACGATTAATTGAGTGAAGTCGTACCAGATGGGGGATTTAACATAAGTATTAAGATAGGCGTAAATAAAGCGGTTCGGCAAATGATAGAAAGCAAAAAGGCGCCATAGGCGCCTTTTCTAGAAACATTGCAATCGCAATTATTTCTTTGCAAGCACTGCGAAGCGCTTGTTGAATTTGTCGATACGACCGCCTGTATCAACAACTTTTTGTGTACCAGTGTAGAATGGGTGACATGCACCACATACGTCTAAATGCAGATCTTTACCAGCAGTAGAGTTTACTTTGATAACGTTACCACAAGTACAGTTTGCAGTGATGATAGCGTATTTTGGGTGGATACCTGGTTTCATTGGGGTTACCTCAAAAGTGTAAGGCCATGTCGCTCTTCCAACCCGTAGTCGGACACCACATGCATGTTAATAACAATATGTTTAGGGCGCAGAATGGTACAGCATACCCACAAGGGATACAAGTAGATTATCTGAGCGTTTGACGGTTATTCTGCGTCTATTTTAACTTTAGTTCGCCGCTTCATTTTCCCGCCTCTTTAGCTTCAAACATCGCCTGCGCCTCTTTGGCGTTAGCATGCTGTGCCAAAATCATTTTTGAAGGACAGGACAGAGCCGCATTACTCTTGAGTGCGTTGATTTTATTTTTTGAGAACGCCGCTGGATTCGCCTCGTAGATCGCCAGCATAGCGCCATAAACACTCACGTCCCAATCGTTGGCATAGCGATTCGCGATACGCCACAAGGTCTCACCAGCAAGATAAGTTAACTGACAATGTTCAGGTATCTGCGAAGCTGTTGGGGACGTTTCAGCAGCATTCGCCTTGAGTTCGCTATGTGTTGTCTTCGCAGTTTCTGTAGCTACGACTTCAGACATAACAGTCTCAGGTACTACAGTTTCAACAGGCATTGTTTTAACGGCAACAGATTCAGACATCACAGTTTCAACAGGTGTTGTTTTAACAGCAACAGGTTCAGAGGTTTTAACCACAGGCTCTACCTCGGCAACCTGTGTATTTTGCTCATTCACTGCTTCAGGGAATTTAAAGCCAGTCACGACTTCAGGCGCTGGCACTGTGGGCTTAGTATTTACATGAGTATCTACATGAGTATTTGCAGCCGCGATAACTGCCGTCGCAGGCTTAGCCTCCAACTCTCGCGTGGATTCAGCGGCCACTTTTACAGATTGAGCATTCACTTTATCCGCACGCTTTTGCACCAGCGCTGTCGTCGTATTTTTACTGCCCGATGCCGCTTTTGCGGTTAGCGCGGCCGATGTTGGCTTAGCCTCACCAAATAGATTGATACTTTTGACCTCATACCAACGGTCGAGTCGATACTCCCTCACTAAGAGTTTAGCGTTGTCATCTTTTACATCTTCAACACCCGTGAGCAAAACTAAAAAGCGATTAAGCTCCTCAACCATTAACTTTTCTTCGCTGCCGGCTTGCTGCACTACAAACTCTAAGCGCGACATGTCTTGATTGTCCGCAATCACATTCACCCTGAGTTTAGGATAACCACCTAACTCAAACATACGGCTGTTAACGCTCACATGGGAGACTTGTGCCATGCTAGGTGCGCTACACACTAACGCGAGTAGACCTAATGATTTCACTATATTAGCCATTTATTTACTCTCAACTATCCTTGGTAAACCATCATTAGGGCTAGCCCTAGCCAGCCGCGCTGAGTACACTAAACTACATTCTTGCCTAAGACTTGCCTGCATATGTCATTGTTTGTCGAAGTTGCGTTACCTGTGCCTATGCGGCAAACCTTTAGCTACCGCGTACCCGAAACTTATCCTAGTACACCGCAGATAGGCGTGCGCGTTAAAGTCCCCTTCGGTCGTCAACAATTAATCGGATTAGTCACAGGTATCACAGATACATGTAGCTTAGCGCCTAAGCAGATTAAGTCTGTGCTTGAGTTTATTGACGATAAACCTTTGCTGCCTGAATCACTCTATAAATTAACCCTTTGGGCCGCGAGATACTATTTTTGCAGCCAAGGGCAGATGTTAACCCAAGCCTTACCAGTGGCCCTACGTAAAGGGCTCGATGCCGCGCCGCAAAAGATCCAATTCTGGCAATTAACTGAGATAGGCCAAAATATTGCGCCAGAAGCGGTTAAGCGAGCACCCGCACAGAAAAAATTACTCGAGTTACTCAAACCAGCCAGCTTAACCCAAGAAGAAGTGATCAGCTTAGATATTAGTAAAGCGGCACTTAAAGCACTAGAAGAGAAAGGCTGGGTGGCACACCACGAAAAAATTGCCGAGCTTAACCTCGACTGGCGCACCACACTCGAAATGGACGAAACGCCACATAAACTCAATAAAGAACAAGCCGTCGCCGTTGCCACTTTAAATCTGCAACAAGGGTATCACTGTACTTTATTAGAAGGCATTACCGGTTCGGGTAAAACAGAAGTCTATTTGGCGGTGCTAGAAGAAATTCTTAAGCAAGGCAAGCAAGCGTTAATTTTAGTGCCTGAAATCGGCTTGACGCCCCAGACTATCAATCGCTTTAAGCGCCGTTTTAAAGTCAATGTCGCCATATTGCACTCAGGGTTAACCGACAATCAAAGACTCGAAGCTTGGCGCCAAGCCCGCTGTGGTCAGGCCGCCATCATTATCGGCACCCGCTCGGCTTTGTTCACGCCGATGGCCTATCCCGGCATCATCATACTTGATGAAGAACACGACAGTAGCTTCAAACAACAGGAAGGCGTCGGTTATCACGCCCGCGACTTGGCAGTCATGCGTGGCCATTTAGAATCAATTCCTGTGATATTAGGCACGGCAACCCCCTCACTCGAAAGTCTACAAAATGCCTTAAGTGGCCGTTACCATCATTTGCAATTGGGTGAGCGCGCTGGCTCGGCTAAAAAAGTGCGCCAAGGGATTATCGACATTAAAAATATGCCGTTAAAAGCAGGAATGTCGGTGCCGCTGCTTAACGAAATCCGTCTGCATTTAGACGCAGGTAACCAAGTATTACTGTTTCTCAATCGCCGCGGCTTCGCACCCGCTCTGCTTTGCCACGAGTGTGGGCACTTACACGAGTGCGACCGCTGCGACGCGTTTTTCACAGTGCATCAATCCCTTGGTGAAATTTGCTGCCACCATTGCGGCAATCAATATGCCATACCTAAGCAATGTCACAAATGTGGTAGCACTATGTTGATGGGCCAAGGTATAGGCACAGAGCAACTCGCCGAGGCACTGCAACAGGAGTTTCCGAAACATCCAGTGGTGCGCATCGACCGCGATACCACTCGCCTAAAAGGCTCATTAGAAACCCACTTAAACGCAATTCATAAGGGCGAATATAAAATCCTCGTCGGCACGCAAATGCTGGCCAAAGGTCATCACTTTCCTGATGTGACGCTTGTTGGGCTACTCGATGTCGATGGCGCCTTATTTAGCGCCGACTTCCGCGCGCCCGAGCGTTTTGGGCAACTCTATACCCAAGTCGCCGGTCGTGCTGGGCGCGCCAGCAAACCCGGCACGGTATTATTGCAAACTCACCAGAGCGACAATCCTATTTTGCGGGATTTGCTGCATCGCGGTTATGGCGAGTTTGCCCGCAGCCAGTTAAAAGAGCGTCAACAAGCACTGCTGCCGCCAGCATGGCACATGGTGTTGGTACGCGCCGAAGCCCATTTAGCCAGTGATGCCGATAACTTTCTCAACGCCTTCGCCGCGCTCTTGCCGCAAGATAAAGAATTTGAGGTGATTGGTCCTATGCCAGCGCCCTTAGATAAAAAAGCCGGCAAGTTCCGTCGCCAACTGCTATTCCAAGCGAAAAACCGCAACCGTCTGCAGCAAGAGTTTGAACGTATTCATCCGCTTGTAGAACAGCTTATCGAAGCCAAGCGGTGCCGATGGAGCTTAGACAGAGATCCGCAGGATCTCCTCTGAGTCGAGTATTTGATAAGTATTTAAGTGCCATTTGATAAAAAATCATCGGGAAGATAGCAATTGTTAACCACAAACGGCTAAAATATGCGGTTATTCCCTGTATTCACTCTTAAAGTTAGTGCCGATTAGAACCCATGAAATCACATATCCAATCATTACTTGAACAAACTCTAGAATCCTTTAAACAACAAGGTATTGTGCCTGCTGACTTTGAAGCGCGCATTCAGGTAGATCGAACCAAGGATAAGAGTCATGGCGACTTGGCAACCAACTTAGCCATGATGCTGACTAAGGTCGCGGGCAAGAATCCACGCGAATTAGCCCAACTGATCATCGACACCTTACCGGCTTCGGCTTATGTGGCTAAGGTTGAGATCGCAGGTCCTGGCTTTATCAACTTTTTTATCAACGACAGCGCCTTAGCGGATCAACTGCAAAATGCCGTCAACGATGAGCATTTAGGTATCAAGTTACCGACACCGCAAACCGTTGTTGTTGATTACTCTTCACCAAACCTCGCCAAAGAAATGCACGTAGGCCATCTGCGTTCAACCATCATTGGTGACAGTGTGGTGCGTGCGCTGGAATTTTTAGGCCATAGAGTCATTCGTCAAAACCATGTCGGCGACTGGGGCACACAATTTGGTATGTTGCTGGCCTATATGGAAGAGCTACGCGCCAAAAATGGTGAGAAAGCGCAACTTGAACTGTCTGATTTAGAAAACTTTTACCGCGCTGCCAAACTGCGCTTCGACGAATCGGCCGAGTTTGCGACCCGCGCTCGTCAATTAGTGGTTGAGTTGCAATCTGGCGACGAATACTGCAACAAACTGTGGCGCGAATTTAACGACATTTCGTTGAGCCACTGCCATGAAGTCTACGCCCGTTTAGGTGTGAGCCTGACCCGCGCTGACGTGCACGGTGAAAGTGCCTATAACGCCGATCTCGAGCAAGTAGTTAAAGATTTAGATGCCCAAGGTTTATTAACCGAAAGCAACGGCGCCAAAGTTGTGTTCCAAGAAGCCTTCCGCAATAAAGAAGGTGAGCCACTACCAGTGATCATCCAAAAAGCTGATGGCGGCTACTTGTATGCCACCTCAGATCTTGCGGCAATGCGCTACCGTTCGAACGTGTTAAAAGCCGATCGCGTACTGTATTTTGTTGACCTACGTCAGGCGCTGCATTTCCAACAAGTCTTCAGCCTAGCCAAGCTGGCTAAATTTGTTCGTGAAGATATGTCATTGGAACACTTAGGTTTTGGCACGATGAACGGCGAAGATGGCCGTCCATTCAAAACCCGTAGCGGCGGCGTCGTTAAGTTAGTCGACCTGTTAGAAGAAGCCAACGTGCGCGCACTAGAACTCGTTCGCAGCAAAAATCCAGATATGGATGAAGTCACGCTGACTGAAATCGCTCGCGTCGTTGGGATCAGCGCCGTTAAATATGCTGACTTGTCGAAAAACCGTACCAGCGATTACATATTCAGCTTCGAGCAAATGCTCAGCTTCGAAGGCAATACAGCGCCTTACCTGCTGTACGCTTACACCCGTGTTGCGGGCATCTTCAAGCGTGTAACTGATCTGGATTTAAACCAAGCGAAAATCGTGCTTGAGCATGAAAAAGAGAAAGACCTCGGTAACAAGTTAGCGCAGTTCGGCGAGATCCTCAGTCGCGTTGTCGATAAAGGCCAACCGCACGTACTGTGTGCTTACCTGTATGAATTAGCGGGTGCTTTCTCAAGTTTCTACGAAGCGTGCCCCGTGCTTGCTGCCGATAACGACGCGCAAAAGAACAGCCGTTTATTACTCGCACAACTGACGGCTCGTACGTTACAAAAAGGCCTAAATCTACTCGGTATCGAAACCTTAGAGCGGATGTAAGCCATGAGTAATCGCGATTATGCCAATAGAAGGCCGCAGTCGGGCGCTAAACCGCGCCCAGTCCGCGCGACTCGCCCAACCCGAGCAAAGCCTTCACAATCTAAATCAGCGCCGCGTAAGAAGCTGCCGCTGACGCTGATAGGCTTTGTCATACTCGCTGTGGGTTGTTTCGTCTATTTTCTATGGAGCATTAAAGATAATGCTCAGCAAGAAGAGCAGCCGAGGCCAACTCCGGCTAAGAAAACTGAAGTCCGAGTTAAGCCGCAAGAAAATGTAGTGCTCACCCCTAAGGTGAAAGAACCCGAGCGTAAAGCCGTCGTTATTCCTGTGGCGACAGAGGAGACAGCAGAGCCTGTTGCTCCGCCGAAGAAGGACCCTAACGCTCTGCCGCCTCAACCGAAGGAAGAATGGACCTATCTCAGTGAGCTTGAAAACAAGCATGTTGAGGTCGATATTCCCGATGTGGTTGCGAGCCGAACACCGATGCAATATCAGTTGCAGTGCGCTTCTTTCCGCCAAGAATCACAGGCGAACGAGATGAAAGCCGTGATCGCTTTCCAAGGTTTAGAGGCGCAAGTAAGACAGGTCGAAGGTACGACAGGTATGTGGTACAAAGTCGCTTTAGGTCCTTACGAACGTAAGCGTGATGCAGAACGTAAGCGTCATACGCTGCAAAATGCGGGGATTAATGGTTGTCAGATTCTGGCAATCCCTAAATAAGGCTTCACCCTTTCTAGGCGTTTTTTAAATACCTAGTCACAAAAAATAGCGGCCAGCGTTTATCGCTCGTCGCTATTTTTTTTATCCGCTAGACTTAATGTGATCTCGCTTTAGCTTGCCACATAACATCACTCACTATTCACCCAAGCTCACCTCGATATCCCCAGTTTTAAACAGCCCTATTTTTTAAAGTACTGTTTTGTTGAATCTATAACTGATTATTTATAAACAATAAAATCCTTTATTAATAAAGATTAATATGCAGTTTAATTGACCTAGATCAAACTTAGGCGTATCTCTTAAGTAACAGCAAGACTGTTGTATCTGTGTCAAATCCAACCTTAGGGTGAAGTATTATGAATGCATTAATAGAGATAGAAGCCACCGAATTCAGCCAACTTTTCAAAAGTGGTGACATGCTAGGAATTAGAATGTTTATGGAGCATGTTCGCATGCCGCTGGATGTTCAAGACAAGATTTATGACGAAATTTCAGCGCTTCAGCAATTAGAGCAAAACCAAATTGCGAAACTCATTGAAACCCACGCCCATTCCCAAATTCATGAACGCCTAGCTTATTAGCCTTCCATTCAATGAAAAATTTATCTATGCCCAACTGCAGCTTCTGGCGGTTCATTCAACAGAAGCTGTATGATCTCCCCCTCTCCTCTACACTATCCGCCACACAAACCGTCACACACATCATCCAATTACAGCCAAAAAAATAAGGCCAAATACCTGAGTATTTGACCTTAATAATTCAGCTTAATAACTTCGTTTAACCAGAGCCTTAGCTCGGTTTTTCTTCCGTTAAGCCTATGCTATTCATCCAGTAATCGAAATCCACCATATTACCCGGCAATACCACTCGGCTATTCTTCTGGCTTAAGCCATCGAGCTGTTTAAAGTACTGTTCACCAAGTTGCATCCGCAGGGCATTGTGGCCACCCGGCGCGGCAATAACAGTGGCAAGACGTTCGATCGATTCCGCCGTCGCGCGGGAAATGGTTAAAATTTCCTCAGCCTTACCTTCAGCTTCGTTAATACGGCGCTGCATCTCACCTTCAGAGCGGTTTACCGTCTCAGCTTTAACGCCTTCTGAACGGTTAATTTTGCTCTGTTTATCACCTTCACTCTTAGCCAATAATGCCCGGCGCTCACGCTCAGCATTCACTTGCATTTCCATGGCATTTTTAACCGTTTCAGGTGGGGTGATATTTTTAATCTCATAACGATGCACGCGTATTCCCCACAGGGCACCGGCTTGATCTAATACCTGCACTACCTTGGCAGAAATCACATCACGCTCTTCGAACGTGCGGTCAAGGTCCAGCGTCCCAATGACAGAGCGTGTGGTGGTTTGCGCCAACTGGATAGCCGCGTAGCGATAATCAGTAATACCGTAACTGGCTTTGACTGGGTCGGTCACAGAGATATAAATCACCCCGTCCACTTCAACGTTAACTTCGTCGCTCGAAAAACATTCCTGCGGCGGTACGTCGATGGTCTCTTCTTTCAAATCATGAATGAAAGCGACTTTGTCCACAAAGGGGATCAAGGTATGGAAACCCGCATCTAAGGTGCTGTGGTACTTACCTAAACGCTCCACAATATAAGCCGACTTAGTGGGAACGAGTCGAATCGATTGGAAAAGCTTAATCACGAAAATGGCAAAAATCAGTCCCCAAATTGCCATCACAATCAAATCTGTATCTAATGGAATATTCATTATCGCGCTCCTTTGCCACTATTATTCTGGCCACTCACTGTCTGAGTGACTTGCTCCATGCCTTCGAAGAAACCTTCGAGTTTCGCCATTTCAGCGGGGACCACAGAGACTTGTGCATCATTGAGGATCTTGCCAACCTGAGCGATAAACTGCTCTTTTAATAACATATTCATCGCATCGGTGCCGCCATTAACCGCTAACGCCTGCGAGATCATTGCCATGCCTTCGGATTTCGCTTTAGCGATAATAGCAATCTCTTGCCCGGTACCTTTGGCTTCATTAATCCGTTTCTGCTTTTGACCTTCTGACAGGTTAATCGCCTCTTGGCGCTCACCTTCAGACATATTGATCATCGCCGCTTTTTCCGCATTGGCCAACGTGATTTCGGCGCGTTTGCGACGCTCGGCTTCCATCTGCTTCTCAAGGGTGTGGATCACATGGCGCGAAGGGGTGATATTGCGAATTTCATAGCGCAATACTTTGATCCCCCAAGGCTCAGACGCCTTATCGATTTCCCGCACTATGGATTCATTCAAGCTATCACGCTCGGAGAATGTCTCACTCAAACTCAGCTTACCAATCTCAGAACGCATTGTGGTTTGGGCTAAATTCACCGCCGCTTTACGATAGTTTTCAATACCATAACTCGCCAATTTGCCGTCCATCACTTTTAGGTAGACTAAGCCGTCCACTTCCAGTTGAGTGTTATCTTTAGAGATACAGCTCTGTGGCGGCACATCTAATACTTGCTCACGGGTATCATGACGGTAGGAGACGCGGTCGAAGAAAGGGATCAAAAAATGAAATCCAGGGCTTAATACTGCACGGAATTTGCCAAGACGCTCAATGACATGCACTTCACGCATCGGCACGATAAGCATCAACTTATAGAGAATAAAAAAGATAAATAAAATGACTAAGGTAAATACAAACATAGATTCCATCCTTTAGTTTTTGGAAGCTTCTATTGAAATAGGCTCAACGACTAGAGCGATATTTTCACGACAAATAATTCTGACTTCGGTCCCCGCAGCGATAGTGGTGCCATCGCCAAGCGCTGGCCATTCACTACCTTGAAACTCCACTCGCCCGGGTGTTTGCCCAGGACCTATGGTCTGCTTTACACGAACAATTTGATTGTATAGATCGATTGCTTCATCCGTGTTATCCACATGGGAATCACCACCAACGAGCCTTTGAGTCACTTGTCTGAAGGCCAATAACAGCACAATGGCCGAGATAAACCATAGGGTCATGCTCTGCACTACGCCTTCGACTAGCCCTATGCCTAACGCGCCAGCCACGACTAAACAAGCCGCCCCCAGCAACACTATGATGCCACCGGGAACCACTATTTCGGCGAGCATGAATACTAGCCCCACCACAGCCCACACTAAAATCGGATTTGAAAACTCCATATTTCCCCCTGAAATGAGAGTGTCCTTTGCAGCAACTATAACAGCAGCGTTTCGGATAAGCGACATAATATGTCAAAATTTACTAAGCCAAACGCGCAATCAATCGCCTATGTGTTAAGCCTCATTCTCCCACATCCACACGGTGAAGCCCTTAGGTTGTTTTAAAATTAAGCATAATCAATTCAAAAAGATAGCCAACATAAAAGGAAATACTCATTCAATAAGAATAAAATCCATTTAAAATCAATTGGCTAAAAATTGATTTTCACCATAATGATTATGTGATTTTGACAACAACATTCGATAAAAACTTTGAATAAATGTAAATTTTTGCATATATTGCCCCCACTTTTGTGCCAGTCCTTTGACGTACATCCACGCTAGGTTTGAACTTACCCATCAAACCATGCCATAGGTCAGAGAGCTGATTGAGTAAGACACGAATTAACTTCGACCTATACAACAGGAAATAACAATGAAAAAAACATGCCTATGCCTAGCACTCATGCTTTCTCCTCAAGCATTTGCGGGTGACTTAGTACAATGGTGGGATTTCAGTGCAACAGCCCTCTATGGCGAAGACTACGATTTAGCACCATCGGACAAACAAGCCACTATCACCTTAGAAACGGCGGGCGGCTGGAAATACGGTGACTGGTTTGCCTTCCAAGACTTTATCTATTTCAAAGGTAACGATACAGGCATGGAAAGCACTACCTATGGTGAGATTTCGCCACGCTTCAGTGCCAGCAAAATCCTCGGCGAGAAAATCGCCTTTGGCCCAGTGACAGATTTGTCTCTGGCGCTAACCTATGAAGAAGGTGAAGGCCCAGTTCACAGCCTGCTTTACGGTTTAGGCGTTGATGTCGCCGTGCCTTATTTCACTTACCTAAACTTTAATACCTATCGCCGCAATGGCATGAGCACAGGCAACAATAGTGACGGCTGGCAGTTCACCCCAGTATTTCGCATCGACATTCCCGTTGGCTCAGCCAACATAGTGCTTGATGGCTTTATCGACTGGGTATTTGCCACCGATGATAATGGCTACGAACAGAACTTCCACTTCAATCCACAGTTAAAATACGATCTTGGTAAGAGTCTGTTCGGTGATCATCAAGCCAATAAATTATTGGTGGGTATCGAATACGATTTGTGGACCAATAAATACGGTGTGAAAGGCGTCGATCAAGACACTTACTCTGTGATTGCCCAGTACCACTTCTAATCGGTATAGACACAATTTTGAAGTAACAAAAAAGGTGCCATTGGCACCTTTTTTAGTTTGTTCACTCACTTTGCAGGGGAGTGTCGCTTAGCGTAATAAAAATTAGGCTAACAGTTTTTTCGCTGCAGCAACCACGATAGAAACCGCGCTTACTTCGGTTTTCTTCATTGTGGCTTCATCAGGAATTTCTTGTTGGGTGCGGTTTACAATCACACCAGCAACACAGGCTGCACGCCAGCCTTGAGTGGCACACATAGTGAATAAGGTGGAAGATTCCATCTCATAGTTCAGTACGCCCATATCTTGCCATTCTTTCATTGAACCCGCGAAACGGCGCGTTACACGGCCAGTGACAGTGTCATAACGCTCTTGGCCTGGGTAGAAAGTATCAGAAGAAGCCGTTACGCCAATGTGTGGCTCTACACCTGCATCGCGACACGCTGCAACCATAGCAGTGGTACATTCAAAGTTTGCAACCGCAGGGAACTCCATAGGTGCAAAGTGTAAGCTCGCGCCATCTAAACGCACTGAAGCTTGAGTCACAATCACATCGCCCACATTGACATGGGGTTGAATTGCACCTGTAGTACCAACGCGCAGGAAGGTATTCACACCTAATTGTGCAAGTTCTTCTACTGCGATAGAAGTCGATGGACCACCGATACCGGTTGAACACACGACTACTGGCTTGCCATCGGCATAAGCTAAATAGCTTGTATACTCGCGGTGGCTAGCAAGAAACGTCGCATTGTCCATTAGTTCGGCAATACGTTTTACGCGCTCTGGATCACCAGGAACGATTGCCAAAGTTGCACCATCGAGCATTGCTTTGGTCAAACCTAAATGAAATACATCAGCCATTGTGAAAACCCCTTTCATTTTTGATAATTAAATTCTTATAAAATCGACTTTAACCTAGTATCGAAGCGGTGAAGGTTAACTTGATCACAGAATTATCGGCAAGAAGTAATTGTTTAGTCGTAATGAAATTACCAATTACCCTCACATCTGCTCACAAGATAGCAAATTTGCCCGCGCTGCGAATGTCAGTCTGATTTATGCCTAACAAAGTGTGAACCAGATCCTAATCACATGCCATAGACAGCGGCCGAAATCATCTAATCCAATGATTTATAAGTGATTAAAATAAATCATCATTTAGTATTAATCTGAAGCAGGGCGAAGAGTGATCTAAGTCACATTTCACTGTAGAGTGAAAGGTTAGGGTTAAGGCGAAACCAGAAGTGTAGTAGATGACGACAAGGAGAATGCCGATGTTTCCAGAGTACAGAGAATTAATTTCCACCCTGAAAACCCAAGATGCTCATTTTCAACGTAAGTTTAACGAGCATAATCAGTTAGACGAGGAAATCAAACAACTGGAAAAACGTGTCGCCAGTGATTTCAATCCGACAGTGAAAGAACTCAAAAGCAGAAAGTTACACCTAAAAGAAGAGATTTATCAGATCCTCAAATCCCACGAGTAATCCCAAACTTCTTTAGCGAACAACAAGGGCGCCTAAGCGCCCTTATTCATGTCAACGTAATCGCTTATAGATAGTAATCTTTCAGCGGTGGGAAACCGTTAAAGCACACTGCCGAATACGTCGTCGTATAAGCGCCAGCGGTTAACCAATACATGCGATCACCAATGGCTAAGTCATTCGGTAAACCATAGCTGTAGTGCTCATACATGATATCGGCACTGTCGCAGGTTGGGCCGGCAATCACGCATTTATCCAGCTCGCCTTGACGATCGGTATAAATCGGAAACTTAATCGCCTCGTCCATCGTTTCAATCAAGCCTGAGAATTTACCCACATCGGTAAACACCCAACGCTCTAACGCTGTGTAGGATTTTTTGCTGATCAGTACCACTTCAGACACTAAAATCCCCGCGTTAGAAATCAACGAACGGCCCGGCTCCAGAATAATCTGCGGTAAATCGTCACCGAAATCTTCCTTCAGGAAGTGAGTGATCTGCTCGGCATACACACCCAATTGATTGGTTTTATCAATATAGTTAGCAGGGAAACCGCCGCCCATATTGATCATCTTCAGGGTGATATTGTGCTCATCACGCAGACGGTCAAAAATGCTTTTCACTTTACCTATGGCAGAATCCCAAGCACCGATATCACGTTGCTGAGAACCCACATGGAAAGAAATACCAAAAGGTTCTAAGCCCAATTCCTGCGCCAATACTAATAGCTCATAGGCCATTTCGTTTTGGCAGCCGAATTTACGCGATAATGGCCAATCAGCCGTGTCTGTACCTTCGGTCAAAATGCGCACGTAAATACGCGATCCCGGTGCTTCTTCAGCGATCATTCGCAGATCGGCTTCTGAGTCGGATGCATACATACGCACGCCGCGCTCATAAAATGCACGTACATCTTGACGCTTTTTAATGGTATTGCCGTAGCTGACTCGGTCGGTTGTCACGCCGACATTCATGACCATATCTAGCTCATAAATCGAGGCAATATCAAAGTTTGACCCTTTATCTTTAAGTAAAGATAAGATCTCGGCCGCGGGGTTTGCCTTAACTGCATAATAAACGTTGGCGTAAGGAAAACTATTAACCATGTCATCGTATTGTTTCGCTATGATACTGGTATCAATCACTACGAACGGGGTTGCTTTGTCTTTGGCAAACGCTTCAATACGCTTGAATGTGTCCATGTCATAATAGTCAGCAACATCAATAGATTGAAATTGGCTCATTGGGCCAGAGTCTCCTTTGGGTCAGGTAGATAAAAGTGAGTGTAATGTCTTAAAAAACGTGCGCAGTAAACGATATTTTATCGCTTTACGCAACGAATTTTTATGCTGAATTTATAACTTTTTATTCCACAATGTTTTAAGGGGCTAAACCACCAAAAAAAGCCTCTATAAAACAAATGATTATGCACACAAACCCTAATACCAATCGTATTAAATATCTGTTCATTGAGCGGGAATTCAACGCGCTTTAGACAAGGCGAAGGCTTGAAGGCATAGTGGTGCTCTGTCGAAAGCCTTGAACGCAGTATAAAGCGCGTTGCCATGCCTTTAACATCAGCCGCCCTTCGGGAGCCACACAGGCATCCCACTCCGGTGTTGCATTGACTTAAAAGGGAATAACCATTTCTGCGTCAATGCGCCTTGGATTGAGATGCCTGTGAGGCTCTGAACTGATTAGATATTTAATGTGATTGGTATAAGGTAAATTTGTGTGCATTATCAGAATAAAAAGTGAATTTTTTACGACGTTATCGCAAAGGAGATGGATAGACTGGCTCAAGCCAACATATCCATCCCAAAGCGATAAGCTTGAGGGGGCTAGCGCACCACGAAAGAAGGCTAATCTGATGCCTTAAAATAGTTCAAGTAAATTAAATCGTTACTGCGGCTGATTCAGTTTTGCGAGTGCTTGGCCCAAGGCTTCACTGGAATCAAAATAGGCGATATCTAAAATATTACGCTGATTGAGTAATATCATAGTGGCCATATCTTTGGTATCGGGTAACAAGCGACTGATCTCACCTTCCCTATCTAACCCAATCGCAAAGGGTAAATCTTGCATTTGTGGCACAGCAACAAACTTAGCGATTAAAGAAGGCATGCCACTGATATCGGCGACATAAACTAACCCATTAGGCATTTGAGTCGCACTCAGAGGCGTGAGTGCTTCTTTAATCACATCGCCGCCTTTCATGCTGCGGCTAAAGAGTAAAACTTGAGTTTCATCTGTCACACTTATCGTTTGATCATTTTGATCAAGAAGTGAAATAGGATTAATCGCATCGCCAGCAACATAACTCGCAGCATACGCCCACATGGGGGTTAATAGACAAGACAGACATAACAACAGCGTTTTCATAAACACTCGACTCCATTATTGGATAGGCGGACAGCATACCTGACTCCCCCTATCGACTCATTAAACCAACCGCGATTACATGATACGCTTCACACATGCATGGCGAATAAGTATTTGATGGGATTTCTGCGCTATAATCGCACAGTTAAGTTTATTACAAGGATATCATAATGATAACACCTGGACTCGATCAGGAATTGCAGCAACTACAAGGCGTTTATCAGCTGATCACAGAGTTTCTAGTCACCTATAGCTTCCAATTGGTCGGCGCTTTGCTGATCTTTTTACTGGGGTTGTGGGTCGCCAGTAAGGCATCACGTTTAGTCGCGAAGCAGTTCGAAAAACACAATATCGACATTACCTTAAGCAATTTTGTCAGTAACCTTATCCGCATTCTGATCATCATCATGGTCGGGATTATCGCCCTCGGCAAAATTGGCATCAGCGTCACCCCTATGGTGGCAGCCATTGGCGCCGCCTCCTTAGGTGCTGGCTTAGCCTTGCAAGGCATGTTAGCCAACTATGCCGCCGGCGTGACCATTATCGTCACCCGTCCTTTCGTGGTGGGAAACACTATCGAAATCAAAGGGGAAAGCGGTGTCGTTAAACGTATCCACTTAGGCATGACCATTCTGAGTAATGAGGAAGGCGAGCAAATCAGCATTCCCAATAAGCATATCGTCGGTGAGATCCTGCATAATTCCTTTAGCAATAAACTGGTCGAAACCCAGTTTAATCTCAGTTACAACACAGATCCCGAACGGGCCATTAGTGTGATCACTGAGTTATTGAGCAACAATCCCTATGTCTATCAAGAGACCATGCCCAATATCGGCATCAATGGTTTTAATGCTATCGGGATTGAAATGGGAGTGCGCTATTGGGTGCCCACGCAAAGCTATTTTCAGCATAAATATAAGGTGAACTTAGCCCTCTACAACGCCCTTAAGCAGGCGGAAATCGAGATTGCCTGCCCCATCAGGGAGATCCATCTGCAAGATAAATAACGCTAATGATCATGGGTTGACCGGCGTAGTCGGTCAGCCTAGCCCACATTGTAAATTTGCATTCTTGTACGAATTTACGTTTACTATGCTCCCAAATATCGATAGTGATGGATTACTATGTTGTTGATACTCATAATTATTGCTTTTGTTGTACTGTTTATTTTCTTCGCTAAATATCAAAAAAAACAAGCTCAAGCCGAAGCGCTTGCCGCAGGAGAGCCCAATGCGCTACTCCATCATGGCATCGCACTGATTAATAAAGATCAAGTAGAAGCAGGCTTAGATTTTATTCATCAAGCCGTGGATAAAGGGTTGGCAGTTGCGGCTATCACCCTTGCCGAATTATATTCGGGCCGATTTCCACAAGTGCCAGCCGATGCTAAAGCCTCGAACGATTGGTATAAAAAAGCGGCCGAACTCGATGCCCAATACTTATCACTGTTAACGCTACCGAATTTGCTTTCGCCTGAAGCGCAAACTCGGGAAGATCTAGAAATGCTGGAGGCTCAGCTCAAACCCAATGCTGAAGCAGGCGATGCCGCCTTTCAGTATGAACTTGGGCTTTTATATGAAAGGCAGCCTTTACTCGATCCAAATGCGACTCAAGCCATTGATTGGTTTGAAAAAGCCGCAGCCCAACAACATCCAGATGCCGATTACCACCTAGGGGCGCTTTATTGGCATGACAAACGAGTGACGTCTGACTTTGCCAAAGCGAGACAGTACTTTGAAAAAGCGGCGGCTAATGGCGATGAACTGGCCAAAGAGCACTTAGGCAATATGCTCCTCGCTGGCCAAGGTGGGCCAAAAGATGTAGCTCGTGCAGAGGCTTTGCTCAGCGAACAAGCCGAAGACAATGATTTCAGACAATTTTACTTGGGTAGACGCTTCTTTTATGGCGAAGATTTTCCAGTGGATTATGTCAAGGCCCGTTATTGGTTAACGAAATCCTTTGAAGCAGGTAATAGCTTTGCTCAGGTCACGCTGGCCAATCTTTTACTCGTCGACCCGCAAAATGATGATGACTACCTAAAAGCCAAAAATTACTACGAAGAACTCATCACAGAATGGAATGAAGACGCCTTATCAGGCTTAGGCAAAGTACATGAACAAGGCTTAGGCGTAAGCCGCCAGCCGATTAAAGCGTTAATGTATTATCAGCTTGCAGCCATGAGCCATAGCGCTGACCACCTAAAAGAATTAGCTAGATTGAGTCAACAACTGGGCAGCTTAGAGGTAAGAGAGGCCGAGCGGCTGCATGACAGTTTCTTGCATCAGTATCCGATCCCCACTGAGCAACAAGCCTATTTCTATGGCAACAAGGCTGAATCATTTCTAAGTGGTGAAAATCCTACGCGAGAGGATCTACAGGCAGCAGAAGCTTGGTACATTAAATCGGCAGAGCTAGGTAATGAAAATGCCATGCAAGAACTGGTCGATATTTACGGCGCGGAGCGATTAAACAAGCCAGTACAAGTGTTTATTTGGTCTAGCTTATTACTGCGTCATTTTGGTAAATATGGTATGAATAGCGACCAGCTGCTCTATCAAACCAGCGCTAAATCTTGCTTAACAGAATCTGAACTTGCCTACGCCGAAACCCAAATTGAGGCCATTGAGACCCAATTAACGCCCTATCTTGAGTCTGTATAGGTAAGTTTCGCAGCAGCGAATGAGTCCCAAAAAAGGTTTGGCCAAATTAAATAAGCCAAACCTTTTAGTGATAAAATAGAGTGCATTTATAATTACTTAAAAAGCATAGTGGATTTATAAGCACTACAATCATTGTATTCACTAAACCTGTACGGCTAAATGACTAGACATAAAACCTAGTCGGATTAACTGTCCAGCCCGATAATTAAAACTGACCATTTTAATAGGCAAGATGAATGAGGCTGATACTGATAATCGTCATTTCATGCTTATTTCTGCCCCAAGCGAGAGCAGAAACCTCTGCTATTGTCTGGCAAGCACACTGCCGCGATAGGCATCCTGTTATTTATTTCGAAAATGGTGAGTGCAAAGGCCCAGGTGCTGCGGTGATCAATCAAGTTATCACCCGTCTAGGTCACAAGGTAAATTGGAGTAATGTGCCTTGGGCACGCACGATAAAAGTCGCCGAAACGGGACAAGTCGACCTCATTCCCGTCCATTCGATGACACCCGAGCGCAACGATTTTCTGGACCCTATGCTACTGGGCTACGACAAGCGCTACGTCTATTACTTTGCCCTTACGAATCGACAGCTTGAGGTCAAAAATTTCGATGAATTAAAGCCTTATATCATTGGCGCACTCAGAGGCGCTTTTTACTGTCCGCAGTTCAATGACAATCAAAATCAACTGAAAGTGTCTTTTGTTAATGATAACGGCCAGTTAATCAATATGTTGAAGGCAGAGCGTATCGATTTAGCTATCACCTCCGAACAACATGAGATGCAATTCTTTGCTAAAGATCCCCAGCTTAAGCAGATGGAATACGTCGACATCAGCAAGAACGGCCGCTATTTCAGCATTCCGCTCATGTCGCCGCTGCATCAATATGCCAAGCAAGTTCACCAGATAGTCGACGACATGCGCACCTCAGGCGAAATCACTCGGCTATTTGAATCCTATGGTGTCGAGCCTCCGCTAAATCTCACCGAATCGCCCACCACTCACTAATCTGATTGCTGTTTAGCCAAAGGGTGACCCAATGAAACATAAACAGCCTTAACTAGCCCGTTCCCTGCAATACCCTTTGAGATCTTAGTGTTTCACTAAGATCTCTTTTTTATGATGTTGCCACTCTGGCACAAACGCAGACATTTAGACTCAGCCATTCTTCAGCCTTGCCCCAGTTTGTCTCATTGAGTGACGCCGTACGGTAGTTTGACTCTGTCTATCCGCCAAATCACCTGATTTTTATGGCATTTATTTTGCGTAGTCATAACGTGTTCAATTGCGGCAACCTATATGACCTCGGGCAAAATCCCACAAACAGTATCCAATCCTTCATTCAACCGTTTACTCGGTGAAACCAGTGGTGCCTTTGCCGACTTGGGCACTTTTTTACCTTTGGTGTTGGGGCTGATTGCCCTCAATCAATTTTCGCCCCAAGGGATATTTTTGGGGTTTGGTTTATTCGCCATCTTAAGCGCACTGTTTTACCGTCGCCCTATTCCCGTACAACCGATGAAAGTAATCGCCGCACTGGTAATCGCCCAAGGCTTAACCCCTGGTATGTTGCAGGCAAGCGCCATGTTGATGGGTATTATCCTGTTAATTCTCGCCTTTAGCGGCGCCATTACGTGGCTGGCCAAACAGTTATCCCAAGCTGTGAGTGTGGGCATTCAACTCGCTATAGGTCTGCAACTGATGTGGATGGGCACTAAGATGATGAGTGAGTTTTGGTTAATTGGCGTCGGGGCTTTTGTATTACTTTTTATCAGTAAATTTTTGCCGCTTCGCTACCTTGCCATGCCCTTAGTCATAGCAGCGGGGATGATTTGGCAAGCAAGTACACAAACTAATTTAGTCACTAACTTCGATATTCAAGCAGTGACAGCGCCATTTCAATTGGCTTGGCCGACGTCTGTTGAGTGGACTTCCGCCGCGCTTTTATTGGTTTTACCACAACTGGCTCTCACCTTAACCAATGCAGTGATCGCCACGTCTGTAATGGCGCAGGAGAAATTCCCCGAAGATGCTGCCAAGCTCACACCCAAAAACTTCGCCATTAGCTCAGGTCTTGCCAACTTACTGCTCGCGCCCTTTGGCGCCTCGGCCATGTGCCACGGTGCGGGTGGACTTGCGGTGCAATACCATTTTGGTGCCCGCACTTACCTAGCGCCGTTAATTTTTGGCAGCACCTGTTTAGTGATAGCCCTGTGCTGGGGTAGCCATATCGCTTGGCTATTAAGCCTTATTCCTATGGCAATCCTCGGCAGTTTGCTAACCACTGCGGGGCTGCAACTGGCGTGGTCGAAACGCTTAATCGATGGTAAGCCTTTCTGTATCTTTGTGATTTTATCCACAGCCGTCACTTGTCTTGCCATCAACGCCGCCGCAGGGCTCGCAGTGGGGATCATTCTAGAGCAAGGTCGCCGCACTTGGGCCATGTTGGCCATGCGTTAATCGCTTCCGACTCGCTGTAATAATGGTTCCCAAAAACAAAAAGCGCGTTTAATTACGCGCTTTTTGTTAACCATTAAAACCTCTTCCAACTGCCATCAACGAGAACGAGAGTTATAGCAGGCTAAAAGGTTCTTGCAGGATTGGTCGGTGTGTCTTTTTGCGCCAGCGCCCATTTAGCAATGGCATCTTTACGCATAAAGCCAACGCTGGCGTGACCTTTCGCGTACTGAATAAACTTATCTAAGGCGGTCACCAATCCAGGAGCGCCACCAATACGGTCGTGCACACTGATCGACATCATACGTCGCTGCGCCGAACCTTCTTGATAGAGCATGTCGAACTCATCCTTCAGTTCCTGCAAAAAGGCGGCGGCCGTCATAGCAGTGTTGCCACCAAAACGTCCTATATCATTGTTACGTAAAGTGTAAGGCACAACCGCAAAAGGCTTATTTCCTACTGGGATAATTGAAGGTTCATCCCGCGATAGGTCATCGATGTGATAAATAAAACCTAAGTCCTGCAAAATATTGAGGGTTTGAGTACTATGGCGCATCCAAAAGGCATTAAAACCTAAGGGGCGCTGACCAGTGATCCTTTGCAGCGTCTCAATACTCGCCACATAGGAGGCGCGTTCCTCTGCTGGCGACATGCTGTACTGTGGCGTCCACGTTTGTCCGTGGCCCGAAATCTCATGCCCCTCATCTGCAACTTGTTTGGCAAGTTGAGGATGTAGCTCAGCGGCGCGCCCAACCATGTGAGAAGTCACCTTGATATTGTGCTTACGCCACAAGCGCAGCAGCCTTGGAATACCTTCGTTCATACCGTAGTCGTACCAAGTCGGGGTGATGGTATCTGGATAGCCCTTTTCCATCGGCGGAAACGGCCCTTCGGCATTTTTATCTTGAGCACCTGCTTCAAACTGCATTGAGATTGAAATCACTAACTGCTCACCACTTGGCCAAAATATTTTGTTCATACCACTGCCACCTGAACTTTTGGAGTCATTTTCTAAGGTATCTAATGATGGTAAACCAATAGCCAGCGCTGTTTGGCTTAGGCCGAATCCAGCAGCGATGGCGCCACCTGCCATTAAAAATCGTCGACGTTGATTCATGATTGAGTCCCTGCAGCTAATTGAGAAAATAGCGTTTGATAATCTTCGAGGTGCCAGTTATCTGTGATGAAACCATCCCGTACTCGATACATGTCAACAGCACGAAAATCGATTTTCTGCCCTTGGCCTTTTTGCTCACCAAAGACACCAGTGAAGCGGCCATTAAAACGCAGACGCACCACTGCACGATCGCCAACGACTAGCAAATGCTCAACTGAAACAGAGAGATCGGGGACCGCTGCCCTAAATGCCTTTGAGGCTTCGAGTGGACCCGTGATTCCCTGTGCGCGGCCAGCGGGCAGAGTACGGTCGATAAAACCAGTCGCCAATGCGCCGTGGGCAAAACTTGCATCGCCCGTGTGCCAAAAACTAGCATACAACAAGGCGGCGCGGGCGATAGCTTGTGCCTGCGGTGATTCATCAGAAATCGTTTCCATTGCCGCCACTTTTGGCACTAACGACGCTGATACTTTAGTTATTTCAGGGGTCGCGCCGACTTGGTCGGCCATCGCATCTAAGCTCAGACTAGCTAAGCTAAAACCCACCATTGCGATACCTATAAAACCTGAAAACCATAGACTTAAGCTGAGCCATGCAGGATATCGCTGCACAGATAAACGGTTAACCCTATCCATTATGCCACCTCATCCTCATCCGAACGGATAACGGCTCTCAATGCTTCGTTGTATGTAGGATAATCGGTATAACCCGCCGCACTACCGCCAAACAAAGGCCCTTTGTCGAATGCAGATAAAGGCAATTGATGCATTAAACGGTAAGGCAAATCAGGATTGGCAATAAAAGGACGACCGAAGGCGACTAAGTCCGCATAACCGCTATCAATCACCTCATTGGCACGCGCCACATCGTAGCGACCCGCAACAATAATGCTGCCCTTAAAGACTTTACGCAGCTCGACTCTAAAGGACTCTGGCACCTTGGGCGCATCATCCCAATCCGCCTCTGAAAGATGTACATATGCCACGCCTAATGCCGATAAATGCTTAGCCGCTAACAGAATAGTGTCTACAATTTCAGGACACGCCATATCTTTAAACGTCACATAAGGGGCGAGGCGAACCCCGACTTTATTGGCACCAATTTTCGCACTCACGGCTTGGACAATTTCGAGTAAAAAACGAATGCGATTTTCCTGAGAACCACCGTAGACATCAGTTCTGTGGTTTGAATTGGTGCGTAAAAACTGGTCAATCAGATAACCATTGCCGCCGTGAATTTCGATTCCATCAAAACCCGCCGCAACCGCATTCACACCCGCCTGTGCAAAATCGGCCACCACACGGTCGATATCCGCTTGCACCATAGCTCTAGGTTCTGGGCAATCCACCATTTGTCCTTCAGGATGGGCTTCATCCACAATCCATACTTTCGTGCCAACGGGCGCAATGGCCGATGGCGCAATCGGGGCATTACCCTGCTGAAAAATCGGGTGTGATACACGGCCAACATGCCAGATTTGATTGAAGATTTTACCGCCTGCTTCATGCACTGCCGCAGTGACTTTTCCCCAGCCCTCAATTTGCTCAGCGGTATACACGCCCGGCGTAAATGAATAGCCTTGGCTGTCATCGGAGATTTGTGTCGCTTCTGTAATGATTAGCCCCGCCGAGGCGCGCTGGGCATAATATTGCGCCATCAGGTCATTAGGAATATTGCCTGGCTGCGTAGTACGCGCCCGAGTCATAGGAGCCATCACAATGCGATTGTTTAGGGCCAGTGACGCTAATTTGTAAGACATGAATAGACTCATACACACTCCGAACCAGAAATTAAGATGAAACATCAGTGGTGCAATTGTGCATTAGTTAATCTATATTGATAATCAGGCTATTATTAAAATCATTTTCAAAAATAATTTGATATGTATCATTTAAACGATCTGCAATTAGCGCTGCGTATCGCAGCCTTAGAGAGTCTCTCGGCAGCCAGTAAAGAAATAGGCATGACGCCGGCAGCGGCAAGTGCCGCGCTGCAAAGATTAGAGAAAAAGCTGGGATGTCAGCTATTTGCTCGCTCAACGCGGCGCTTACAGCTCACAGAAGAAGGGCGGATTTTTCTCGATTCGGCGAAACCTGCACTGGCGATTCTCGAAACCGCCAGCGCCAATTTAGCCGAACACAGGGGTGAGCTTAAGGGCGAAGTACGTCTCGCCTTACCTTCGGATATTGGTCGCAGCCAGATCCGTGCTTGGCTCGATGAATTGATGGACAGCGCCCCAGAACTAACAGTGCAGCTGTATTTTGGCGATCATATGACAGACTTAATCGACCAAAATATCCATTTGGCTTTGCGCTATGGCCAGCTTGACGACTCAAACCTTAAAAGGCGTCAGCTCGCCATGACCCCAAGGGTACTGGTCGCCTCACCCGCTTATCTGGCACAACACGGCACACCAAGCACGCTAAATGAACTTAGCCAACACGCAGTACTGATCTTAAATCGCGGCGGTGAGCCGTGGCAGAAATGGAAGTTAAGTCATAACGGCGCCCCCGTTGAAATCGAAGTCAGGGGCCAACGTTTCTGTAACGATGGCGCAGTGATCCGCGACTGGGCACTCTCAGGTCGTGGAATTGCCTATAAGAGTTGGCTCGATGTGGCGCAAGATGTGACCGAAGGCAGACTCCACTTAGTGCTAGCCGATAAAATAGCCCCACCGATCCCACTGCAATTGGTATATCTACAAACCGATTATCCCAGCCATAAGATCCGTCGCACCATAGAGTTTTTAGTAGAAAAGCTCAGCCAGTTCTCCCAAAACTATCCACTGCCCTAATGGTAATTTATTCCTTGGGAAGCACGACTGTCACCACACAGCCCTGTTGCCACGGCAACAAGACTTGCGTGGATTGCTGGCAGTTTTCGATTTGAATGCTGCCATGGTGGCGACTGACCACATCCTTACAGATAGCTAAACCTAGGCCTAACCCCGCATCTTTAGTTGAGGCGAATGATGCCATCAACTCACTCGCCTGTCCCTGTAACCCTTCACCATTATCAATCACTAACACTTTGATTTCATTCGGTTGAAAATAGATATCGATCCATAATTGCCGCACACGGTTATCGCCGCAGGTCTCTAGCGCATCTAAGCTATTTTTTACTAAATTGACCCACATTTGGCTTAAACCAACGCTATCGCCCATCAGTTCAAAGGGCTCACCCTGCACTCGCACATTCACTTGCACATTCGCTCGGTCTAGCTCGCGCCGCAACAGAGCTAAAGCTTCTTTCACCACTGGCACTATATCTAAAGGTTCGGTCTTGGCCTGACGCCGCTTGAGTAAACCGCGAATACGATGCACAATCGCTCCGGCGCGAATCGACTGCGCATTAATTTTACCGAGTACATCATAGAGTTCCGGATTATCTTGCCCAAGCCTTTCCAGTTGCAGCATGGCACCTTCGCTGTATTGGGTAATGGCGGCTATGGGTTGATTGAGTTCATGGGCAAGTCCTGCACCTATTTCCCCAAGAATCGCCGCACTTTGCAGTCGCTCAAGCTGCAGTGCCTTGTCCTTTAATTGACGCTCAGTGCTAACTAAAAACTCACTTTTCTGGCGAAACTTATATTCAAGCCACAGGTGATAAATGGTGGAAATAATGAAAATTAACAACAGTGCACCACCCCATTCTTTATTTTTTGCCATCCATTTGTATACGGTTTGATAAAGTGGTGGTGATGCTCCCTGTAGTTGTAATTCTTTAAATAACTCAATCACTTTTAACTGGCTTACGGGCGCAGTCCAGCCCAAAGTATCGGCGGTAATTGCTGCAATATGATCGGCGGGTAAATCGAATAAGGCACGGGTAATCGCCATCGTCAACTTAGGAGAAACCGTATCCGCCGCAGCGAATGACCAGTTTGGGTATAACTGAGTGCTCACCTCGCAATCATATCCTGCAGGCGTGGCAGGATGGATAACCCGATAATCGACCTGATTAACAAGACCCGTTGCGATCATTTCCTCTAAGGTACAAAAAGGCGCTATTGCGGCGTCGGCACTGCCATCTCTGACTTGATAGATAAGCGGTTCTAACGGGAACCCGAGGAAGCGCACTTGCCCAAAAAACTGTTCGGGTAAAAAGCCCATTTTATGCAGTAACCCCATGGCCGCCTGATACCCGCCTAATGCCTGCGGATCACTCGCGACCACATTGCGCCCGCGCAAATCCTGCAGAGTGCGGATAGGGCTATCGGCGCGGACGATAATAGTTGCGCCTATGGTAAAAGTGCTGCCCTGATGCTTGCGGCTCTTCATCGTCGCGAGCCAAGACAGCGGGAAGTTATTGCTTAGATGCAGATATTGCCCGGGGTTGGTGACGATAAACTGCAAATCATGGCCGAGTAACTGACTACGCATACCATTAAAGTCGACGGGCGCCACTTCAAAATGGCTATTGGGCACTTGTTCAGTCAGGTAATCCATCATAGGTTGCCATCGCTGCTTGGCCTGTAATACGCCGTGGTTGGCCAACACTCCGACTTTAAAGTGGTTCACCTGTGGCACGTCATCGGCATAGGACTGATTGAGCCCAATGACACTTAGGCATAATCCCATCACTACCGCTTTACACCAAGAGCCCGTCGTCATCACCGCTATTACCCTGTCTGATATGCCATTAAACGACTTTAGCTCGCAGATAAAAATCAAGCTGTGAAATGCCGCCAAACTCTGGTTTCTGCCCTAAGATAATCGGCTAATTTAGTGATGTACCTCCCAAGACCTAGGCTTAAAATTGAGCCTGACACAGACGCGGCTTAAGCTGATATGGCCTCCCCCCACCCCACATGCCCACATGCCCACAAGGAAATCCATGTCTACAAAACTGCCGCTGTATTTAGTCGATGACGATGAAGCGATTCTGGATTCACTGGGTTTTATGCTCGGGCAATTTGGCTACCAAGTACAAACCTTCAACAGCGGCCGCGACTTCCTTGCGCACTGTGCATTATCGCAGGCAGGCTGCGTGATTTTAGATAGCCGAATGCCGGAGATCACCGGCCAAGAAGTGCAGCAAAAACTGCTCGAAACCCACAGTCCGCTTGGCGTCATCTTTCTCACTGGCCACGGCGACTTACCTATGGCGCTGAGCGCCTTTCGTAAGGGAGCCTGCGACTTTTTTCAAAAACCGGTGTCCGGCAAGGCATTAGTACAAGCGATAGAAAAGGCGCAATGTGAAAGCCAAACGACCTTCGAGCAGCAAAGTCTGCAACATAAGTTTGACCAACTGACCGAGCGCGAGCAGCAAGTGTTAGCCCATGTGATCCAAGGCATGACCAATAAGCAAATCTCGGAGGCGATGTTTTTATCCCTACGCACGATTGAAGTACACCGCGCCAAAATCATGAAAAAACTCGAAGTGAACAATATGGCAGAGCTAGTGCAACACTTAGGCAATCTGAATTCTGTCTTCTAAGTCAATCACCCGTGATCACTAAAAAATCGTTAAGTCTTCTCGCCACGCATATGGATTTAACCGTTAAACCCTTTTACCCAGACCATTCAAGATACCGTAACAACACAGTTTTCATCCTACCTGCGACAAGCTGTCGCAGTTTGTGCATTTGGCTTTGTTAAATATCGTATCAGCCCGCACAATCACGCCATAGGTTCCTTCCTTTGTGCCCCGCAGGCGCTCAAGAAATCCACTGCTTTTTGAACCTCCACCCGAGGGTAACTATGCCCTCGGGGATTTTTTTCTCCCATCCGCGAATGCCTTACTCCGAGATAACAACCAAAGTGGAAATTGAACGATCCAGTTCTAGCTCCATCTGTAAAGCGGTTATATACTTCCCAACCATCTCAAATAATAAGAATCATGGAAGAGCGAATGTTCAAACCTTTAATATTACTCAGCTTTAGCACCTTAGCCTTAAGCTGTATGAGTGGCTGCGTTGGGCCGCTTAATTCAAAATGTGATACAAACTCCCCCTACAGCAAACAAGAATGCAATGCAGCCGACGCCGCTGTTTATGTTGCAGCCGCCATATTAGAAGGCCCAGATAAAGGTCAAACGTGTAACGATATGTCGGACAAAGCAAAACAAGACTGCTTCGCTCAGCAACAAGCCCTGAAAGAATCATTAGAAAAACACGCTCGAAAATAGCATTAAGGAAGATGAATGAAAGCCTCCATTTTTATTGCCGCGACCCTCGACGGCTATATCGCCACTCCCGATGGGGATATCGACTTTTTAAACCAGCATCCCAGTACAAATCCCGATGAAGACTTTGGTTATCATGCCTTTATCGACACTGTCGATGCGATAGTGATGGGACGTAAAAGCTTTGAAAAAGTCCTCTCCTTCGATTGTGATTGGCCCTATGTGAATATCCCAGTATTTGTATTAAGCCGCAGCGGTGTAACTGTGCCCTCGGCGTTAAGTGAGCACGTAAAAGTGCTTAATGGCGATGCAGCAAGCATTAGCGAACAACTCAAAAACCGTGGCTTTAAGCATCTCTATATCGATGGTGGACAAACGATCCAAGGCTTTTTAGCGGCGGGGTTAATTCAGGAACTCACGCTCACTCGTATCCCCACTTTACTGGGTAAAGGCATTCCCCTCTTTGGCGACTTAGCTCAAGCGCTTCAATTAATGCCAATCCACACGCAGCAGTATGACAATGGCTACGTACAAACCCGCTACCAAGTGATAGACGAAACCGCTTTATAAGTCGTTTACCTGTGGGCGATGACATTAATGACGAAGGTAACCCCTGCCATTTTGCGGCTTGCCCTCCTCTATTTGAGTTCATGTAACCAAAACGTTAAACAGAATGTTAAACAGAATGTTAAACAAATAAATACTATCAATGACATACTGATTGCGAATCGAAGTTCCGTTAGAATATCCCCCTCTAACAGATAGGTGAGCAATATGAGTCGTTTGCAGTCATCGAAGGGTTTTACATTAATAGAACTGGTTGTGGTCATTATCATCCTTGGGATCTTGGCCGTCGTTGCGGCACCTAAGTTTTTAAACCTAGGCCAAGATGCCCACGATGCTAGAGCCAAAACCGCATTTGCGGCCTTTACCTCTGGCGTTAAGCTTTACCACAGCTGCTGGCTTGCAGGCGGTCACTCAGGTTATACCCAAGATCTCGCTTGCTATGGCGATGGTAAACTCGACTCGAGCACGACAGGATTTCCACTGGGAACAGAGACTGCAACCGCTGATGCCGGTGTTAAATTGCAGGGCGATTATTGCGGTCAGTTATGGCAAGGTCTTTTGGCTAATAATGAATTTATCATTGCTACTCAATATACTTGGCGCACAGTTCCCAATGTCGACATTGTTTACTGGTATGGTGCCGTCGACATTACCGATCCCAATGCTTACTGTATTTTCAACTATGTCTCGGACGATCGCAGCTTCGGCAGTGAAAACTGGGATTTTAAATACTATCCCTATAGTGGAAAGACTGAAGTCGGTCGCTCAACCCTTCCCCAGTAAGCGCTTATTTTTGCAGCCAAAGGTGCGCGAAAGATCGCAAACTCCTTTGGCTTTTCTCGCTATAACTTGAATTATTGTCATCTATCCCCATATCTACTCCATCATCCACCGCATGATTTGTCATTGCGGGCCAGAGAAGAGGATTCATTGTGACCACTATCGTATCAGTACGCCGTAATAATCAAGTTGTCATCGCCGGCGATGGCCAAGTCTCCCTAGGCAATACCGTAATGAAAGGTAACGCCAAAAAAGTGCGTCGCTTATATCACAACAAGGTACTGGCAGGTTTTGCAGGCGGCACCGC
>NZ_MPDG02000002.1:0-39972 GCF_001887095.2 Shewanella sp. SACH | reverse complement strand
GGCAGGTTTTGCAGGCGGCACCGCCGATGCTTTCACCCTATTCGAGCGTTTTGAAGCCAAACTCGAAATGCACCAAGGCCATTTATTGCGCTCGGCCGTTGAGCTCGCCAAAGATTGGCGTACCGACCGTATGCTGCGCAAACTCGAAGCCCTACTCGTCGTGGCCGATGCCGAAACCTCGCTGATCATCACAGGTAACGGTGATGTCGTTCAGCCAGAACACGACTTAGTCGCCATTGGTTCAGGCGGCAACTATGCCCAAGCAGCGGCCCTTGCGTTATTGCAAAATACTGAGCTGTCGGCCTTAGAAATCGCTGAAAAATCCCTGACCATTGCCGCGGATATCTGCGTATTCACCAATCAATTCAAAACGATTGAAGAACTCAATTACTAAACAGCCCGTGAGGAATATTATGTCTGAAATGACCCCCCGTGAGATTGTCCACGAGCTGGATGCACACATTATTGGCCAACAAAAGGCCAAACGTTCTGTTGCTGTCGCTCTACGTAATCGCTGGCGCCGGATGCAACTGGACGTGGATTTCCGTCAAGAAGTCACCCCAAAAAACATCCTGATGATTGGCCCAACTGGCGTAGGTAAAACTGAAATTGCTCGCCGTTTAGCTAAGCTAGCCAACGCGCCTTTTATCAAGGTCGAAGCGACTAAATACACAGAAGTCGGTTACGTCGGTAAAGAAGTTGAGCAAATCATTCGCGACTTGACCGATATCGCCATCAAGCTGACCCGTGAACAGCAAATGGGTAAGTGCCGCCAACGCGCCGAAGAAAATGCCGAAGAGCGCATTCTCGATGCGCTGTTGCCTAAGCCGAAAAATGACGGGGAAAGCACAGAAACCGATTCCAGCTCAAACACTCGCCAAGTGTTCCGCAAGAAGCTGCGCGAAGGCCAATTAGACGATAAAGAAATCGATATCGATGTGGCACAACCACAG
The DNA here is from genome assembly GCF_001887095.2 of Shewanella sp. SACH. Taxonomy (NCBI): domain Bacteria; kingdom Pseudomonadati; phylum Pseudomonadota; class Gammaproteobacteria; order Alteromonadales; family Shewanellaceae; genus Shewanella; species Shewanella sp. SACH. The sequence continues at coordinate 39,019 of NZ_MPDG02000002.1, read as the reverse complement.
GTCGGCGTCGAAATCATGTCGCCTCCTGGCATGGAAGAAATGACCAACCAGCTGCAAAGCCTGTTTAAAAACATGGGCCAAGCACCGGCAAAACGTCGCAAGATGAAGATCAAAGAAGCCTTTAAGCTATTGATCGAAGAAGAAGCGGCCAAACTGGTTAATCAAGAAGATTTAAAAGAGCAAGCCATTGAAATGGTTGAGCAACACGGCATAGTGTTCCTCGACGAAATCGACAAAATCTGTAAGCGTGGCGAAACCTCAGGCCCAGACGTTTCCCGTGAAGGCGTGCAACGTGACTTACTGCCGCTGATCGAAGGCTGCACTGTCACCACTAAACACGGCATGGTTAAAACCGACCACATTCTGTTTATCGCTTCGGGCGCATTCCAGATGTCGAAACCATCGGATTTAATTCCTGAGTTACAGGGTCGTTTGCCGATCCGTGTCGAGTTAGATGCGCTATCAGCCAATGATTTTAAACGTATTTTGACCGAGCCACACGCCTCGCTCACCGAGCAATATATCGCGCTGATGAACACAGAAGGCGTGAAAGTTGAATTCAGCGAATCGGGTATCGACAGCATTGCAAAAGCCGCATGGCAAGTGAACGAGCGCACCGAAAACATCGGCGCCCGTCGTTTACACACTGTGATGGAAAAGCTGATGGAAGACATCTCCTACGAGGCATCGGAAAAATCGGGCTCCGCCTTTGTTATCGACGCCGACTATGTCAGCGCCCACTTAGATAACTTAGTCCAAGACGAAGATCTCAGCCGCTTTATCCTCTAGTGCAAAACCCGCTCACCGCCAAGCCCAAACGACTTGGCGGTGAACGGCGACTCAAATACAAAAGTGTGACTCAACCGAAAAGTCGGCTCCAAACGCTAGGCGACCCTAGCTTACCCTTTGTATCCTTGGCCGCCAGCGGTTACATTAGTCAGGTGTTATTTTAATGAGTCGTTATCCTATCCTTAGCATTTTCTTGGTAGCCAACCTATGACCACAGCAACGCCCAATGTCACCGATATTAAACTGAAACGTAAATCACGCATTCTAGAAGTCAGTTTCGACAATGGTGAGCAATATCAACTCAGCTGCGAGATGCTCAGAGTCTACTCGCCCTCAGCCGAAGTGCATGGTCACGGCAACCCTAAGCTGGTCACCCACAAGAAAAACGTCAACATCAGTGCCATAGAACCCGTCGGTAACTATGCAGTAAAAATCGTCTTCGATGACGGCCACGACACAGGCCTATTCTCGTGGAAAGTACTCTACGATCTCGCCACCCACCAAGTGGATCTATGGGAAAAATACCTCGCCCGCCTACGCGCCGAAAAAGCCTCCCGCGAGCCACTGATTGCGATGAATATAAAGTACAACTAGCATGTTAGGTAGACGCCTAATTGTGTGATTTAAACAATTGGTGGCTAGCTAAATTAAGTAGCATTACAACAAACTGAAAATGTTTGAGAGTATTCTGTCATAGATTAAGCACTGTTATTCCAGTGACTCGCCGTTAATATATCCCTATAGGCTCGACGGCGGCATCCATGCCGCCAACGGTCACTTCCATACCAGCTCTTAATTCTGCTAATCTCTGCGTATCCATTAGATCTAAAGACAAAGAGTTTAACAATAACTGATTTATTCAATTCCATTCTTTAGATCAAAAATGCGGTCTATCCTCCACACCCTACCAAGGAGAATGGCTCATCCTATCCGACTTGAGATTAAGTTGGTAAGATATTGTTCATAAGGTAAATCACAACGTTGTTGTTTGTTGATGTCCATGATGATACTCCTAGATTTGCTACCGGAATATGGCTCTTCGAGTGAGGGGAAAATGGGGTTATCTTGTCCTGCAACATGGCTGCTTCGTTCAATAAGGCGTTTAAACGGAACTAAAACGGCTGGTAAGTTTCGCTTCGCTACATATTATAATCAACAATTTTAGTCTGCTTAACGCGGAGTTAGGCATTCCTTATTGTTCATAGATAGGAACTTCAAATGTTAAATGTATTGCTCGATACAAATATCCTTCATGAGGAGGGATTAAACTCAACTAGAATTCAGCGTGTTCAAAGGTTAATAAAAAGCAATGACTTGAAACTGATCGTTCCAGAAATAGTTATAAATGAATTTAAGAGTAAAATAGTCGAACAAGCGAATAGCGATTTAGAAAGAATACAATCTGGACTCGATAGTTTACAAAGGAAAAATATTTTACCAAAAGACTCATATCAGATTAGGGAATCAATAAAATTCATTTCGAATTTAATCAATTCAGCTAACGGTAAAGTGGATATATGGATGAAAGAAAACAATGTATCTGTATATAAAATATCGAATACATCTATTGACGAATTATTCGCTAGTTATTTTTCTGGAACTGGTGCTTTTAGAGGAAAGAAAAAGAGAGAAGATATACCCGATGCTGTTATATACGATGGAATAGTTAAGATATCAAAAGATACAAAGCTTATCGTGATAGTTAAGGACGGAGCTTTATTGAGTGCTATTTCTAAACTCATGAATGTAGAGACTTACTCTTCACTCAATGAACTATTAGAAACCCCCTTGCTAAAGGAAAGAACCGAGGAGCTAGATAAAGAAGAAAGCAAAGTTAAGTCTATTCTAGATGCACTTAATTCCTTTGATTACTGGTATAGCATATCGAAACACATAGAAGAAAATAAACTTATTGATATTAAAAGCCGCTATGAAAATGATTTCATTCGCTTGCCATATGAATTTGAAGACATTGAGATATCGAGTAAAGAACTAAACATTAAAAGTGTTGGAGATGTAACCTTATCTGCACCTAATTATTTAGGTAATAAGAGGTTTAGCTTAACGATGAATATTGAATCGAAAGCTGATTTTAGTTTTCATTGCGAAGATGAACATTATGAGTTATTACCTTACATTTATCGAAAAAGCTTAACTAAAGAACTATCTGAAAACAGCAGCAAAATTCATGCTTACGGAACTTTAGACGTAACTTTACAAGGTGTTGTAGTTATTGAAAACATTGATGAAAACATGGAAGTGAGTGAGCTAAAATTACATTTATCTTATCTTGGTGCTGACCGTTGTGAAATAGAGTGCAAGCCCGAAGTCGAATCTATAAGTGTGAACGACATTTATTAAAAATTCCATAAAAATAATTTAAGAGTTAAATGAAACTGGAACATCCATAACTATTTTCACTTTGAATGACTGACCAACAAAATCAAAAACTAAATGGATACACCATTCCCTGCGAAGTTGCTGAAAAGAAAAAAGATCGGACAGGCAGAACTCTTTTAAGATTAGAAACTAACACAGAAACTTCAGGAGTTCACCTTCCCCTGCGAAGTTGTCGAAATACGCAGATAAAAATGCCGTGGCGGCATCATGGATGATGGCGCAGGCTCGGGGGGACAGGGATGTCCCATCTGAGCCGTTAGGCAATTTTTATTGGAGTATGAGACCAGTAACCAATGCATGTAACTTCGCTAGGGGCGTCTTGGAGAATCCAAGGAGGATAGGACGAGCAGTCCTCCTTGGTCGGGTGTGGGGTGAAGCCCCACGACTTTGCTTGAAAATAATTTAACCTGATTAGGTATTCAAAGAAGTTAAGCAATCCCAAATCACAACTATAAAAACTTCTCCCTGTAGAGCTACCTTCAGATTGATCCCAATCCCCCATTTAACCGTAACCCTCAATTGAAAATTGTCATTCAACGAGTCCACTTAATGCAATTACAGCAATTCCATACAGTCAGGTTAATTTTAGGCGATCAACTCAATGCCCAGCATTCTTGGTTTAACCGGGTTGATGATCAAGTACTGTATGTGATCGCAGAACTGCACCAAGAAAACACTTATGTGACGCATCATGTGCAAAAGATATGTGCCTTCTTTGCGGCAATGGCGCAATTTGCCCAAGAGCTGCGGGCGCAAGGGCATCAAGTGCTCTATTTAACCCTTGATGACACCTTCAATAACACTCAGGGCTATAGCGATCTACTGGGGCTCATTCAACATCAAGTGACGCAGGTTGGCGCAATAAAGTTTGAATACCAAAGGCCAGATGAATACCGCCTACTTGAGCAATTGAGTCAGCTTAAGCTCAACACCGCCGTGGTGAACTGTGTCGATACAGAACACTTTATATTGCCGTTTGACGAAATCGATACGCAGTTCCCCGTCGGCAAACACATTATGATGGAGCACTTTTATCGCCGTATGCGTAAACGCTTCAACATCTTGATGCAAGACGGAAAGCCACTCGGTGGACAATGGAACTTTGATGCCAGCAACCGTCAGAAGCTTAAAACTCAGGATATAAAAGTCTTGCCTGAGCCATTAATGTTTAGCCTCGATGTAACTGAAATTCTCGCTAGGCTTGAGCGTCACCAAATCCCGACCATGGGTCGCATTGATGCGCCATTGCTGTGGCCGATAAACCGTGCGCAAAGCCTCGAATTATTAACGTATTTTTGTCAGGTTTGCTCGCCTTCCTTTGGCCGTTTTCAAGATGCCATGACAGCGCAACATCCCGCCAAGTGGAGCTTGTACCATAGTCGGCTATCATTCAGCCTTAACAGTAAATTAATCAGCCCGTTAGAAGTCATCAATGCGGCCATCGACAGTTATCAAACCAATGCTGACATTGATATCGCCCAAGTCGAAGGATTTGTACGGCAGATATTAGGTTGGCGAGAATACGTTCGCGGCATTTACTGGGCCAATATGCCGCAGTACGCCAGCACCAACGCGCTCGATGCCCATGGGACGCTGCCCGATTATTTTTGGCATGGCGACACTAAGATGAACTGCATGCGACAAGCGTTATCCCAATCATTAGATTTTGCCTACGCCCATCATATTCAGCGTTTAATGGTGATCGGCAATTTCTGTTTATTAACCGAAATCGAGCCAAATCAAGTCGATGAGTGGTATTTAGGCGTATATGTTGACGCCATCGAATGGGTTGAAATGCCCAACACTCGCGGCATGGCCTTGTTTGCCGACGGCGGTATTGTCGGTACAAAACCCTACGCAGCCAGCGGCTCTTACATCAATAAAATGAGTGATTACTGCAGCGGCTGTCATTACAAGATAAAAGAGCGTAGCGGCGCACTTGCCTGCCCATTCAATAGCTTTTATTGGCGCTTTATGGACAAACACCGCGCGCGATTGTCGCAGAACCCCAGGATCGGCATGCTATACCAAACTTGGGACAAAATGGACGAGTCCGTAAGGCACGCCATATTAGCCACGGCCGAACACAATCTTGTTCATCTAAACCGTTTATAGCTGAACCATTAGCACTGAGTGTTAGTGCTTAGCATTAGTGGGCCTAAGCGTGACTCTTGGATATAGAGAGTTTGATATGGAAAGTTTGATATAGAGATTTGGATAGGGAGAATTTGCCATGAAAGTACTTATCGTCGGTGGAAGTGGGGGTATTGGTCAAGCTATGGTTAAGCAAGTCCAAGAGGCATATCCCGACGCAACCGTGCACGCCACCTACAGGCATCATCTTCCACAAGACAGGCAGAATAATATCCAATGGCATGCGCTAGATGTGACCAATGAGGCCGAGATTAAACAGCTGAGTGAACAACTCACTGAATTAGATTGGCTGATTAACTGTGTCGGGATTTTGCACACCCAAGATAAAGGGCCAGAAAAAAGCCTACAGTCACTGGATATCGCCTTTTTCCAGCACAATTTAACGCTCAATACCCTGCCCAGCGTCATGCTGGCGAAGCACTTCTGCCATGCCTTAAAACAAAGTGACTCGGCAAGATTTGCCGTGATATCGGCAAAAGTCGGCAGCATTACCGATAACAGATTAGGTGGCTGGTACAGCTATCGCGCATCAAAAGCTGCGCTGAATATGTTTCTCAAAACACTGTCGATTGAGTGGCAGCGGAACATGAAACACTGCGTGGTGTTATCCCTGCATCCGGGCACCACAGATACGCCATTGTCTCAACCCTTTCAACAGAGTGTGCCTAAAGGCAAACTGTTTACACCTGAGTATGTCGCCAACTGCTTGCTGCCCATCATTGCCAATGCCACTCCGGCACAAACAGGGTGCTTTTTCGCCTACGATGGCACTGAGTTACCTTGGTGAAATAAGCTGAACAGTGAGCCAAGTCGCGCGACGCGTACGGGCTCTTGCAACATACATATTTCAAAGGGCATCTTTCAAATGGCTCTTGCAAAGTGCATTTTTCAAAATGAATCCGGCAAAGCGATGGATTTTTCCCCTTAAAAAAGGGTTATGCCCAAAAGCATCGCTAATCCTTAAAGCCACCCGCTCAAAAATCACCCGCCTAGAAACAACTCGCTTAACCTCGCCACCAGTTCCAACCTAACCCAATGAAAATTAATCAATAAAACACTTTTTACGACTTACAAAGCCCGCTATTTGACTCGGCTAAATCGCTATTACCCAAAAGTCCTAATTCAAATTTAAAAGCACCTAAATGAATGCTGAAGATAGTTCCTTTGTACGATTGTTAACACTTTTACATTTAAATAACATCTAAGGTCATGCGGTTATTCACGCTTTACACAGAATAAAAATCTGAGAATTTCCGCCTGAGCAACAGCTCATTCTATTCGGCCATGGCAGAGGGGATGCCGACGACCCTGTAGAAATTACAATAAAAAACGCTCGCCCGAGCCAGTTAAGCAGTATGGCATTCCAACGTTAATGACAAACGGAAAAAGGATTTTAAGCATGATGCTAAACAAAAAACTGTCGCTACTCTTCATTGCTGTGTCGGCCACGTTAGGCACATCAGCATTTGCTGCTGATGTTGTCGATGTCGGCACACTCAGAAGCGCGTCTTCAAGCAATAACTTAGTGTCTCAGTTCAACTTAGACGCAGGTAGCCAACTCAAAGTCGAGAAAAAACTCGACCTAGGTCAAGGCAAGCAGAAACAACGTTTACAACAATATTTCCATGACGTGCCTGTTTATGGTTTCTCTGTTGCAACGTCACAATCGAGCATGGGCTTCTACAGCGACATGTCTGGCCGCGTATTAAAAAATATTGAAAAGTCGGCTGATTTTGTCAAACCCACTTTAACGGCTAACAAAGCGTTAGACATTGCGATTCGTGGTAAGTCTGAGAAAGCTGTTGCAGGCCTAAAAGCTGAAAACAAACAAGCAAAATTATGGCTTTACCTTGATGATGCGGCTAAAACTCGCCTCGTTTATGTGACGTCTTTTGTGGTATATGGCGATGAGCCAAGCCGTCCGTTCACTATGATTGACGCACACTCAGGTGAAGTGCTCAAGCGTTGGGAAGGGATTAACCACGCCGCGAGCGGTACAGGTCCTGGCGGTAACATCAAGACTGGCCAATACGAATACGGTACGGATTTTTCTTACTTAGACGTTGAAGTGAGCGGTGACACGTGCACCATGAACTCACCTAACGTGAAAACCGTTAACTTAAACGGTGCCACATCAGGCGCAACAGCCTTCTCTTATACTTGCCCACGCAATACCGTTAAAGAGATCAACGGTGCTTACTCGCCATTAAACGATGCGCACTATTTTGGTAACGTGATCTACAACATGTATAGCGAGTGGTACAACACTGCGCCGTTAACTTTCCAGTTAACCATGCGGGTTCACTACAGCAGCAACTACGAAAACGCCTTCTGGGACGGCAGTGCTATGACCTTCGGTGATGGCGCAACGACCTTCTACCCATTAGTGAGCTTAGATGTCTCGGCACACGAAGTGAGCCATGGTTTCACTGAGCAAAACTCAGGCCTGATTTACGATGCTCAATCTGGTGGCATGAACGAAGCCTTCTCTGATATGGCGGGTGAAGCTGCTGAATTTTACATGCACGGCACGAACGACTGGTTAGTCGGCGCTGATATCTTTAAAGGCAATGGCGCACTGCGTTACATGGCAGATCCAACCTTAGACGGAATCTCAATCGGCCATATCGACGATTACTATGATGGCATCGACGTACACCACAGCTCAGGTGTCTTCAATAAAGCCTTCTACACACTCGCAAACTTACCGGGCTGGGATACACGCACTGCATTCCAAACATTTGTGGTCGCTAACCAATTATATTGGACAGCTGACAGCTTGTTCTGGCAAGGCGCTTGTGGCGTTAAATCTGCAGCGACTGACTTAGGCTTAAGTGCTGACGATGTGGTTACTGCGTTTGCCGCTGTGGGTATCACACCTTGTGAAACGCCACCACCACCGCCACCACCAGAAGCGACTGAACTCGCGAACGGTGTTGCTGTGACAGGTTTAGCGGGTGCATCAGGTAGCAAACAGTACTACAAACTCGACGTAGCGAGCGGTGCAACCAACCTGAGCTTTAATATGTCAGGCGGCACGGGTGATGCGGACATGTATGTTAAATTCGGCCAAGCTCCTACCTCTAGTAGCTATGATTGCCGTCCATACAAAGCCGGTAATGCCGAAAGCTGCCCTATCGATCCAGCCCAAACGGGGACTTATTGGGTCATGGTCAGTGGCTATAGCAGCTACACAGGTGTGAGCCTAGTGGGTGCTTATGACGGTGGCGATGAGATACCAAACCAAGATCCAACAGCGGGCTTTACGGCAAGCTTTGCCAACGGTAACGGTAGCTTCACTAGCACCAGTACTGACAGCGATGGTGATGTCGTGGCATGGAGCTGGAGCTTCGGTGATGGCACAACTGCTTCAGGCGCAAGTGTAAATCATCAGTATGCTCAGTCAGGCAACTACACAGTGACATTGACTGTGACTGACAACGATGGCGCAACAGCAAGCACTTCTGAAGAATTTGCAGTTGAAGTACCAGAAGTGGCGTTAGAAATGACAGTGAAAAACGCTAACAAATCTCGTCGCGGCAGCATTCGTGTTGCACTCGCATGGGAAGGTCATAACGCTGATGAGTACACTATCTTCCGTAACGGCGTTGCGGTAGGTACTTCAAGCAATTCATCGTTTATTGACCGTTTCACCGACCTAGCTGGCACTAGCTTCAGCTATAAAGTGTGTGAAACTAACGGCCCTTGCTCAAACGAAGAAACCGTTAACTTTTAATCGCATAAGATAATCGTATCGTGGCGCTAGCGTAAAATCCTAGCGCCGACTCATCGATAAACTTCTCGTTTCTTGTTAATGCCACTCAGCCTTTTTTGAGTGGCATTTTTTATGCGTAAATGCGGCGCACTATGCCAGCCTCAATCCCGTCAGCATCCTTATGTCATGTGCTTGAGTCAGCGTCACTGGCCAGCATGCGAGAATAAAGCGTTAATTCAAATGGCCACTTTCACCCACAGGTTTTTTGAGTAACTTACGTTGTAAGGTACAGCGATGCATCCCCAATTGTCGGGCGGTAGCGGACACATTGCCTTGGTTACTTCAAATGGCCACTTTCACCCACCGGTTTTTTGAGTAACTTACGTTGTAAGGTGCGACGATGCATCCCCAATTGTCGGGCGGTAGCGGACACATTGCCTTGGTTACTTCAAATGTCCACTTTCACCCACAGGTTTTTTGAGTAACTTACGTTGTAAGGTACGGCGATGCATCCCGAGTTGGCGGGCGGTGGCGGACACATTGCCTTGGTTAGCATTGAGTACTTGCTGAATATGTTCCCACTCCAAACGCTTAGGATTGAGGGGCGAGTCATCGATTTCATCCTCTTGAAGGGTATGGGAATGCCCTGCCATTTCCAGCGCGGCGAGTAAGGTTTGAGTATCGACAGGTTTAGCTAAATAATTATCGGCGCCGAGGCGAATCGCTTCCACCGCAGTGGCGATACTGGCATAACCGGTGAGCAACACCATGGTCACCTTAGGCAGCAGGTTACGCAGTGGCACAATTAACCCTAGGCCATTAGCTTCGGCCAGCTTCATGTCTAACAGGATGTGGCTAGGGCGAAACTCCCGCGCCACCAGCAGAGCATCGCTGGCATTATGGGTTAAGCGGCACTCAAAGCCGTGGCGCGTGAGACGTCGGCCTAAAATACTCGCCAGAGAAAGGTCATCCTCGACGATTAACAAACGTTTCATGATCTGACTCCGCCAGCAGCCTGAGTGTTGGGCGATAACGATGCCGCTTTGTCCTTTAGAATCGTAAAGCGAATTTGTGCCACAGTTCCGCCTTGGGGATGATTGGCCAGAATCAATTCTGCGCCCAAACGCTCTAGGCTCGCGTGACTGAGTAGCAGCGCAACACCTAAGCCCTTGGGACTCTCAATTAATAAGGTGCCCAATTGCGGCAATAAAGAGGGCGCTATGCCTGCGCCATAATCACGGATCTGCAAATAGATCTGATCTTCACTTGGCACGATATCTAAGCTGATATCCACCTGCGGCGCACCTAGGGTTTCGACACTGGCGCGGGCAGCATTTTCAATCAAAGCCATGATGGCAGGTGTTAGACTCATATCAGTCAGAATGCTTTGCTCTGCCAGTTGCTCAGGCGCACAGGTAAACAGCCAGTTCAGTTCGGTCTGCGGCATGAGCAGTAAAGTTTTTTGCTTTAAACCGTCCACCAGCTCAGCGATCTTTTGTGGCCGCTGGCGGCGATCGCGGATCGACTCTGTCGCTAATCGCAGCTCGGCGAGCGTATGTTCACAGCGGCCTAACGCAGTCTCCATCTCCACAACCGTTATCGAAGTGCCGCCCATATCTTCTTTGACTTCATCGAGTAACAACCTCAGGCTTGAGAGCGGTGTGGCCAATTGATGCGCCATCTGCGCCGATGCCGTGCCTAGGGCCAAGAGTTGCTCCTGACGCAATTGCCCTTCACGCATATAAGCTAACTGCGCATCTTGGCGGCGCATACGTTTAGTAATCAGCGCCACGCTGGTTGTCATCACCAAAGCTGAAATCACAAAGTTAAACCACATGCCTAAATAGTGGGAGCTCATGTCCATACCGTGGTGCTGCATGGGAGATTCGGGCACAGTAAAAATCATCAAGCTATAAGCAAGAGTTGAAATAGCCGTCAGCGCCCAAGGCGCCCAGATTGGCAAAGTCACAGCCGCAAGTGCAATCGGCAACAGTAATAACGAGATAAACGCATTAGTCGCGCCGCCGGAAAAGTGCAGCCAAGAGATCCAAAATAGTGTGTCTAAGCTAAGCGCGATAAAGAGACCACGCTCCTTGGCAAACAAAGGCTTACGCAGTGCCAATGTGAGTGACAGGTATAACACCTCCAGCACTAACACATGCACTAACGGCTCCATTTGCAGGCTAAGACCAAAGGTATCGGCGGCAAACATGGTTAAGCCAATTTGCAGCAGCAATCCTAAGGTTCGCAGTAATGCGACTTGGTCGGCGGCCTGTAGACTGGTCCCTAAGATCTTAGCCATAGCCATTCCTACAGTGTGAGTCCGAGTGCGGCCAGTGCACCACTCGATTGCGTTAATGCTTGGCGAGCGCCAGTGGCGAAATCAATGTCAGTGCGAATACCGAGCGCAGCTAAACGCGCACAACTCAAGCTACAGTCCCTTGGCCGTTTGGCATTATCCGTCGGTGTCGACTCAGGCGTTAAGTGCGCCGTACTGAGTTGGAGAATATCCCCAAGGGTCAGCAGCATCTGATACTTAGTCATGGTCTCTGCGGCGCTAAAGTGATAAATCCCCTGCACGATAGGTGCTTCAATATGCTGTGCGATCATCTTGTCTATGGCTTTGGCAATATCGGCGGTCGAAGTTGGACTGCGGACAGCCCAATGATCGACACCCTGAGCCCGACTTTCAATCAATTGGTTAACCAGCACTAACACAGCAGATTCACTCAGCTTCTCGACTTGGCCGTAAAGGATTGGCAAGCGTAGCACGGCAAAATCAGCACTCGTGTTAAGCACGATTTCTTCACCCTTTAGCTTAGATTCACCATAAAAATTAACCGGATGAGTGGCGGCATCTTCGGCGTACTTAGGCTGAGTGCCATCGAACACATAGTCGGTGGAGATATAGATAAGCCAAGCGTTATTGGCCTTGGCTGCCATAGCGAGGGCTTGGCTGGCGGTTAAGTTAAGTGCCAATGCAGCCAGCGGATTTTGCTCCGACACATCGGGGCGACGCTCGGCGGCGCAGTGCACTATGACTTGCGGTTGTTCGCGGGCGATAAATGCCTCGACAGCCAAAGGGGCAGTCAGATCGAGTTTATGCACTCGCTCACTTGCGCGGCTAAAACCTGTGGCCACAACCTCATGCCCCGTTAATTCAAGCTGTTTTACAACAGCTCGGCCGAGTAGCCCAGTCGCGCCTGTTACCATGATCTTAGCCATATTGCCCCATTCAGTTTCAACTCATGTGTATGGCTGACAATTCTAAAAGCTTTTCATATTCAACGCACTTGTTTACTCTTTTAAACCAAACTTACTTAGGGTTAACTCACTTGAGATTAACCTGAGCACCAATAGGCTGAATTTGAGTCCGACACTTCCTCTGATATTGGCAGGCCCTATGCTGCGCCACTGCGATGCCACACACTTTACCTTGTGGTTTGTGAGTCGTGAGCCATTAACTGAGCTTACGTTGCGCTTAGGGGAACATGAGTTTCCGTTGCAGGATGCCGATGTGCACTATGTGCCACTCGGGCAGCACGCCCATCAATATCTGATCATGCTGTCGCGACCAGAGTTACTCACGCCGAATCGAGTCATGAGCTACCAAGTATCCACCGCCCAACATGGGGATATTTTTGCTAGCATCAGTCAGCTGAACTATGGCGATGCCTCATCGCCAAGCGTGCGTTTTACTCCAGAATTAACCCAAGTATTTCATGGTTCTTGCCGCAATCCGCATCACCACAGTGACGATGCGCTCGTTGCCGCCGATACCCATTTAGCCAAGATGATAGACACGGGTGTAGCGGACGATCGCCCCGCACTTATCGTGATGAGTGGCGATCAAGTGTATATCGATGATGTGGCAGGCCCCATGTTAAACGCCATAGGACAAGTCATTGATTTGCTTGGCCTTCAGCATGAGCAATTTGAAGGGGCGAACATAGCCAGTAGTGAAGCGCTGCATTATCAGCCCGCCGATTTATATCAGCGCCATAAAAATCTGCTGCCGCACACTCAATATCCAGCAAAAACCGCGCTATGGCGTTGGTATCGCAATCACCCGATTTTCACTTCCTCCATCGCCGAGAATCATCTCGTCAGTCTGAATGAAATCATCGCCTTGTATTTACTCACTTGGTCGCCCGAACTGTGGGAATTAGTCAATATACCCAAGGATGTCGATGGCTTAGCACCCGCCAATAGCGCCCGCTGGCAAAATGAGTGGCAACACTTGCTCGGCTTTAAAGCTGGGCTAACGCAGGTGAGGCGCTTTATGGCGCACATTCCCGTTTACATGATGTTTGATGATCACGACGTTACCGACGACTGGAACCTGACCGCTAAATGGGAACTCGCAGCCTACGAGCATGCATTTTCGAAACGCATTATTGGTAATGCACTGATTGGCTATACCTTGTTCCAAGGACTTGGCAATGCGCCCGATAAATTTACCGATGAGATCCGCCCGCTGCTCGATGCCTTTTTTGCACAGCCACAGAGTGAAAGCCAGGATCTGCTCATCGACGAATTACTCAAATTTGAGCAATGGCATTACACCTTAGCGACATCACCCAAACTTGTGGTGCTCGATACCCGCACTCGCCGCTGGCGCAGTGAATCCAATCTCGCAAAACCATCCGGCTTGATGGATTGGGAGGCGTTAATGGATTTGCAGCAAGAGTTGCTCGGCCAGTCGAAGGTCATTATCGTCTCGCCTGCGCCTATGTTTGGGGTCAAACTGATTGAGGCTGTGCAGCGTACAGCCACGCTGATGGGTGCTTCTTTGTTGGTGGACGCCGAAAACTGGATGGCCCACCCCGGCGCCGCCAATGCGCTACTGAGTATTTTTATGCACCGTAAAACCCCAGAGGAATTTGTGATCCTCTCCGGCGATGTGCATTACTCCTTTAGTTACGACATCAGTATTCGCTTTAGGCGCAGCAGCCCTAACATCTACCAGATCACCTGCAGCGGCATTAAAAATCACTTCCCCGAGAAGCTGTTACCGATTTTCGATAAACTCAATGGCTGGCTTTACGGCCACTTTTCACCGCTTAACTTACTGACAAAACGAAAACGCATGTCGCTGCGCGGCAGAAGACCGAATGGTGCACCGAGCAAACGTTTAGTGAATAAAAGCGGTATTGGGATTTTGGAACTTGCGGATGATGGTGCGCCGACAAAAATTGCGGTTTTACATGGTGATATGAGCGAAACCTTGTTCGAACCACCCAAACAGGAATAACGAATTAGACAGGTTTATGATGTTTAACCGTTTCAGGTTGAGTGGCACCAGAACCCGAATCCAGCGGCGGAAGATTTTTAGATAAAGCCTCATCGGTATCGACATTCTTCGGCTGGGCTTGATTGAAAATCAACGCCTCTGGCTGCGGCTTATTCGCCGGCTTTTCATGCACCATTTGATCCCAAATCACCTTAGAGTGCTGATTTGCATCATCAGCCTCAATGGCCGATGCCGCAGACGAACTCGGTTTCTTCGGTTCGATCACCGCAGTCCCCTTGCGGATCTCTGCGGCAATATCTTTTAAATAAGGTTGTTTCGTCCAGTCGCCAAAAAACATGGCCGCCACCAATACCGCAGCGCAAAGTAAGATAGAGATCATCGCAGATTTGGTCATAATGGACTTCCTTCAAACAATCGTAATATGGCTCCCTATGGCAGAGACTCAGATACTGCAGCTTGTATTCATACCATCACAGGGCCAAGCGCACAATTGCACCCGATCATTTCCTTCAAGCAGACTGGAAATAATGCTTTCCGCTGACTAAAACGCAAAACCCTCACATTGCACGTCGTGATGGATCCCGCTCACAGGGTCAATGAAACGTAAACGCTGCGCCATCAACTTAAGAGGCGTCGCAAATTTATCCGGCCCTTTGGGTAATAAGCTTGGATAAAATCTGTCGTTTAACAATGGCATACCTAAGCTTTGCATATGCACCCGCAACTGGTGAGTTTTGCCGGTAATTGGGCTCAGGTGGAACAAACCAAGATCGCCTTTTATGGCCACTAGGTTGATTTCGGAATGGGTATTCGCCTCGCCTTCAACGATTTTCATAGTAAAACTCGGGTCGCTCGGCTGCATGCGATTTTTTACCGTCCAATGCAGGGGTAACGTTAAGCTTCCCTGTTGATATTGCTGAATAATTTCAGGTGTCAGCTTGGCAATCGCTTGATAGTCTTTACGAATAGCATCGTCGATAAATAATTGATGATAAAGGGCGCGGGTTTCGGGCGCGACCGTCATCAAGATCACCCCAGCGGTTTCACGGTCAAGCCTATGAGCGGGCGCGATAGTGTCTATACCGGTGAGTAATCTGAGTCTATGTACCAGACATTCGTTCACATAGTTGCCACTTGGGGTCACAGGTAAAAAGTGTGGCTTATAGGCCAAAATGACATTGTCATCTTGGAATAGGATCTGTTCTTCAAAGGGAATTTTCGCTTCGACCGGCACTTCACGGTAGTAATACACCCGTGCTGCAGGACGATATTCGGTGTCCAAGGCGATCAAACTGCCATCGCGCCAATGCACTTTTCCATCGAGGATCCGCTGACGCCACACATCTTCACCTATGCGGGCAAAATGCTGCGCGAGAAAGGCAAACACTGTGGGTATATCTGTGACATTCACAGGAAGCACTATGTAAGAAGGTTGGGCGGCGCGGGCAGATGCAGTCATATCACAAAAAAAGCGGCTATAGAAAGCCGCTATTCTAGCCTTTTTGTGGTTTTTCAGTCCACATGGGACTTGATAAGTTGCAGCACGAAGTCCAAGGTTTTGTGGCAATCGGGCTGATTAACTAACACTAATTTGTCTTTATTATACATAGGTAAAACCTCGAGCCAGCGCTGGCTTACCCAAGCCGCATCTTCTAAATGCACTTGAGAATAGAGCTCAAACAGATCGGGATTCACCTCATAAAATTGCTCTAATGCAGCGCTTATTAGCTCAAATTCACCTTTAATCGGCTCTTCTTGCCAGTTACGGCAGGGTAAAGTGCGCGCCATCCACAGCTTATCTTTGGCCTGCGCCGCCGAGAGGATGCTAACGCGCTGGCGCCCTTCGAGCACTATGCTGAGTGAATCGTCTTCTAGCTGATTAAAATCGATAATGTCGCACTGGGTAGCGGTGGGATAACAGGGCGGACTACCGCGGGGTCGAATGGTGGCAAAGGCGAGCGCATACTTTCCCTTGAAGACATCGGCCACCATGCGCAGATGACCGGGGTCGACCACACGAACTTCTACCCGTCCCTGTGGCAGCAACAAGGCATCGCGCATGAGTAACGCCATTTCTCGTGTTTGCATAGCAACCTCCTGCCCCTCAAATAGAAGGAAACGAACATCAATGCATTCGTATTCCTTATTACCTTAGAGTGTAGCAGGTGGAATAATTTCCTTCCTGAAGCCGTTGAGTACAAAAAATAAATTGGCGACCCAACTAGGTTAGATCAGGTGATGTTAAATCAGGGCATTTCAAACCAGCCATTTTAAACCCCGTTTTCTAGACCACCTCACTTAAAACTAAAAGCGCTCTAGTCGCTCCAGCACATTTCCCTTAGCAACAACCTCGGCAAACTCCTCGGCCAGACGTTCACTCAAGGCCACCGATGTTCGCCAATATTGCATCCGCTGCGCCGTATCCAGTTGTTTAAAATCTTCGCGATCGGGGATTTTGCCAAAGGGTAATGAAGCCACAAATTCGGCCGTTGGCGCCAACACGAGTGCATTGTGATAATTGGCTCGACCTTGACGCCACTTCAAGGATTTATCAAACCATCCTGGGCTGATCGTTGGATAAAAATGTGGATACAGCGTCAAACCAGTTGCGTGGGATAAAGGCAAATCGAAGTGATAGTCGGTAATGCCGCCATCGTAATATTGCCCATCGGCAACGCCCTCAATTTGCGGCACTGGGGCTAGCAACAACGGAATCGACCCCGTTGCTAACATCACAGCATCGACATTGGCCTCGGTTAATTCGGCCTGCTGACTGGGTAAATCGTTGAGTTGCAAAAAGGGGGATGCTACAGCTTGTTGACTAAAGACCACACGTTCAAAATGCCAGCCTAAACTTCGGCGGCTGACTAAGTTGGTCGCCGCCGTCATCGCCAGTCCGGCAGCGAGAGGTAACTTAGCCGTTAAACGATTTAAATGTTTGCCGCGGCACACCACTAAATGACTGTGAATATGAGCGTTGTTAACGATCTCACTACCACCACTAGCGCCTAAAATCCCCTGCACTACGCCTTTAACTTGTGCACTGACTTCCTGCGGTGTTGGCATGCTGTCGTAACGCTGACCAATATAAAAATCCTCTAAGCGACCATAGGCTGCGAGGGGATCTTGCTGCGCCAAACACGCTAAACGCCACGCCCCTGAAGATGCGCCGAGTGTATAAAGCGGTGTTTGTCTGTTTTT
This sequence comes from Shewanella sp. SACH, assembly GCF_001887095.2. NCBI lineage: Bacteria > Pseudomonadati > Pseudomonadota > Gammaproteobacteria > Alteromonadales > Shewanellaceae > Shewanella > Shewanella sp. SACH. Next base: position 21,506 of record NZ_MPDG02000002.1, on the reverse strand, counting down.
GAAAAACTCAGAAAACAGATACTTATCTAACCCAGCGATACCAAGCCATTTGGGTCCACCAGAGGCGGCAAGTAGCTGGGTAAAATGTTCAGATTTAAGACCTTGTTCTGCCAAGGTATTAAATGCCGTTGCTCCCGCGAGAAATCGTAACGCTGACAAATCTGTGTTCCTTCAAACCAATGCCATCAAAGCGAAATAACGCATTAAACCACGATGGCGCACGTCAATAAACAATTCATATCATCGACTTAACTCGCCAAAACACCCAAAGCACCCAAAGCACATCTGCCGATAACAAGGTTTCATCCATATATTCAACTGCATTTTAAACATTAACTAGAACACTCGGCTCTGAGTTAGCACATTTATGTCTAGATGTAACAATTGTTACAGTGATAACCTTCTCCACATTGAATTGTTACGTTATCTTTAATCTGCACTCTTAAGTTCGAGTATCGGGTTACAAACATCATTGAGAGGTTTTTATGCGTCTAGGGATTATCGCATTGGCAGTGTCATCCACACTGGCCATTCCAGCTGTTCAAGCCGAAGAACTACAGCCTGGCTTCGAGAAAATCGAGATCATAGGTTCACGCATAGCGCTGCGCACGGCAACTGACAGTGTTGCCCCTGTAGACATTATCACTGCCGAGCAGCTCGAATCGACCGGCATGACTGAAACCGCTAAAGCACTGCAATTTGCCGCTCCAAGCTACAGCTTCCCATTCTCCTCAGTGACTGACGGTTCAGATGCGGTGCGCCCCGCGAGTTTGCGCGGCCTGTCACCCGACCACACCTTAGTACTCGTTAACGGCAAACGTCGTCACGGCTCAGCGCTAGTGCATTTAAGTGGCACTGTGGGTAAAGGTTCATCTAACGTCGACTTAAACGCTATCCCTATGACAGCGATTAAGCGTATCGAAATTCTGCGTGATGGTGCCTCGGCACAATACGGATCGGATGCAATTGCCGGCGTCATCAACGTGGTGCTAAAGGACAGCGATCAAGGCGGTAGCATCTCGGCTCAAGCAGGACAAACCTACATAGGTGATGGCGAGCAATGGCGTGTGGGTGTAAACCACGGCATCAGTTTAAGTGACGATGGCTTTGTGAATGTCTCACTAGAAGCCCATCATAAAGACAGCACTAACCGCGCCGGATTAGATGAACGTAAACAATATAATGATTTACCCGATGGATCAGCCGATCCCCGCGAAGCCACATTTAACCGTAAGAGCCACCAGGTCGGCGATGCCGAATATGACAACTTAGGTCTATTTATCAACGCTGCCCAGCCCATCACAAAAGATGGCAAACTCTATGCGTTTGGTGGCATCAGCCAACGTGAGACTAAGTCAGGCGCCTTTTACCGCCGTGCACTCGACGCCCGTAACTTAACTGAAATCTATCCAGATGGTTTCTTGCCACAAATCAATCCTAAAATTATCGATGCTTCCTTAGTGCTGGGGTATGAATTCAGCCTAGGCGAGTGGAATATCGATACTTCGGCTGGTCATGGCGAAAACTCATTTAACTACAATATTGTTAATACCTTAAACGCCTCTTTAGGCCCAGATAGCCCAACCGAGTTTGACGCGGGCACACTCACGACCCGTGAAACCAATCTTAATATTGATGCTTCGCGCTATTTTGCCTTTGCCAATGACTCTGAAATCCTGTTTGCGACAGGTGTGTCGTGGCGCCAAAACGGCTATCAAATTGAAGCCGGCGAAACGGGTTCATACATCAATGGGGGTTACGACAACCGCGCTGCGGGTAGCCAAGGTTTCACCGGTTTTACCCCTGAGTCGCAAGTGGATGAAACCCGTGATAACACCGGCGTTTATATGGAACTCGAAAACCAGTTAACCAATGAGTTTTACTGGGCGGCGGCGCTGCGTTATGAAAACTATTCTGACTTTGGTGGCAACACCAGTTGGAAGTTAGCGGGCCGTTACGACTTCACCGATAACTTGGCCCTGCGCGGAACCATCAACACTGGCTTTAGAGCGCCGAGCGTACAACAACTGTACTTCAGCAATATCTCGACGCTGTTTAATCCCGATCCTGTGACGGGTCAGCTGGTGCCTATTGAGTCAGGCACTTTTAACACCCTATCGCCAGTGACCAAAGCACTAGGTATTAATGAGTTAGATCCCGAACTATCTCAGTCATTCAGTTTAGGCTTGGTGTACACCAATGACACAGGCTTAGCACTGACATTAGATGCCTATCAAATCTCCATCGATGATCGCATTATTCTGTCGAGCTCAGTGACGCCAGATGATTCGCCCGCCGTAGCGGCCGCGTTAGCGGGCACCAATGCAGAATCGGCGCGCTTCTTTATCAACGCCGTCGATACCCGTACCCGTGGCGTAGACCTTGTAGTGAGCCAAGATTTTGATATCGGCTCTTGGGGTGATTTACGGGCTAACTTAGCCTATGCCTACAATAAGACTGAAATCCAAGATATTAATTTCCCAGAGATTTTAGACGGACTCGGCCCTAAACTATTCGATAGCATTGAACAAACTCGCATGACCTCGGCGACACCGCATAACACGGGTAATTTGGGCTTGACCCATGAGCTAGGCGACTTTAAGACCAATATTCGCCTCAGCTACTTTGGTGATTACACTGTCGGCTATTCAACGGGCGATGTGAATTACAGCGATCAATGGGTGATGGATCTGTCGGTGAGATACGCGGCAACCGATGCGCTAAGTTTCACCGCTGGGGTACAAAACCTGTTTGATGTGTATCCAGAAAAACGCCCTGATGACAATAACTTCGGAGGCATCTTCGTCTACCCATTAACCAACACCCCGTTTGGTTTTAATGGTGGCTATTACTTCTTAGAAGCTAAATACACTTACTAAGCGAGTCTTAGCGAACAAAGTGACACTTGATATAAAACAGGCCATGCTACGGCCTGTTTTTTTATGTCTAAAGCTTATGTCCTAACGGCGACTATCTGATTATAATCTTTACAATTCACTCATTCACATCCGCCATGTCGAGTAACCGATGATCGTCGATACCTTAGCAAACCGCCATATTTATCAATCCCTAAGCCCTCGGCTTGCCACAGCATTAGAACATCTTGCCACCACAGACTTTAGTCAGCTGCCCGTGGGCAATTATCCCCTCGATGGCGACAACATTTTTGTGATAGTCAACGACTACCACACTAAGCATAAATCAACAGAACCCTTTGAAGTACATCAAAAATATATTGATGTGCAATATGTGTTTAGTGGTGAAGAAGAGTTTGGTTACTTACCACTAGCGGGCCAAACACCCTCAAAACCCTATTTTGACAAACACGATTACGCCGAGTTTGATTACGAGGCAAACAAAGCCAATGCCTCTTATGTGCAACTCAAAGCGGGTATGTTTGCGCTATTTTTCCCCGGTGACATGCATATGCCTGGCACGGGCGATATCGCCACCGCAGTGCGTAAAGTCGTGATAAAAGTAAAGATCTAACCCTTAAGCAATCTTTGCCGAACCTCAGCTCGGGATTTTTAGCGTTATAGCGTCTTAAGCGCGCAGTGATATGCGCTTTGGCTATTTCCGATCCGAGCCAAATATTGCTAAAATTGCCACAAATTTAAAGGAGAGTCCCTGAAATGCCTATTTACGTTGTCGGTCACAAGATCCCCGATTCTGATTCAATCTGCGGTGCTATCGCGTTAGCCTATTTAAAAAACCAAATCGGTGAAGAAGCCATTGCCGCACGTTTAGGTGAATTGTCACCCGAAACCGCTTTTATTCTGGAACGTTTCGGCTTCGAAGCACCGGAATACAAAACCAGCTACGCTGGCGAGCAAGTGTATATCGTTGACCATTCAGAACTGACTCAAGCACCGGATGATATCGCCCAAGCGACGATCGTCGGGATTGTCGATCACCACAAACTTGGCGATCTGACCACAGATACCCCGTTAGAATGCTGGATCCGCCCAGTAGGTTGCAGCAACACAGTGATAAAGATGATGTTCGACTTTTACCAAGTCGCTATCCCTAAAAATATCGCTGGCATCATGATGTGCGCCATTCTGAGCGATACCGTGATTTTCAAATCACCGACTTGCACCACTGCCGACATTCGTTGCGTTGAAGCGTTAGCTGAAATCGCTGGCGTTGAAGATTTCAAAGAACTGGGCATGGAAATGTTCAAAGTGAAATCAGCCGTACAAGGCACGCCAGCACGCGACCTCGTTATGCGCGACTTTAAAGACTTCAACATGAACGGTAACTTAGTCGGTATCGGCCAGTTAGAAGTGATCGACCTGTCAGTATTTGACGATATCAAGGCCGAGTTAGAAGCCGATATCAAAGCACTGAAAGTGGAAGGCAATCGCCACAGCGTATTGTTACTGCTGACTGACATTATGAAAGAAGGCTCAGAACTGTTAATCGTGTCTGACGATAGCGACCTGACCCAACGCGCCTACGGTAAAGATACCGTCGATGGCAAAGTCTGGTTAGACGGCGTATTAAGCCGTAAAAAACAAGTCGTTCCACAGCTACAAGCGGCATTCGCATAGTCGTTTTATCATCGCGACAGTACTGACATTAAGGCCGAACTGAGTTCGGCCTTTTTTATATTTCAGGTAAAAGCTAATAACCCCTGCGTTACACTTATTCACCGCCGCTAATTAAAACTGGCATGAAACTTTGCTCATAAATCTATCCAGCCAGAGAAGTTGGCGAGTATGATGGGCTAATTGTCCCACTGATTTGATCACTTTCATCCATGCCAGAAGCGCTACAACATATCATCACCGAACTCACCCCTTGGCTACAGCAATATGGCTATGTGCTGCTATTTATCGCGATTGCTGTCGAAGGTTTTGGCATTCCAGCGCCGGGGCAATCCTTATTGATTGTCGCCAGTTTATTAGCTGCCACAGGGCAAATGTCACTGCCATTGGTGTTGATCGTCGCAGCTTGCGCTGCACTCAGCGGTAACAGCTTGGGATATTTTATCGGTTGGCGCTTTGGTGATGTATTGCTTAAGAAGGGCTGGATAAAGCCACAATTGGAAGACAAAATCCATGGCGTTATTGGCCAATATGGCATTGCCGCTTTAGTGCTGAGTCGTTTTGTTGAGGGATTAAAACAATTTATGTTTATCGGCTGCGGTCTCGCTAAAATGCCGCTAAAGCAATTTGTGATAGGTAATGCCCTAGCCACCAGCATTTGGGTGGCACTTTTTGGGTTAGGCCCAGTGTTAATCCGCGATGAAATTGCTCCTATGCTGGCATTTTACCACCAGCACAAATACCCCACATGGGCCATTGTCAGCCTAATACTCGCCGCGCTAATCACTTTTACTTGGCGCAAGTGGCAAACAAAAAATCCGCAGTAAGCGATTTGGCTTTGCTTGCAACTTGAAATGGTTAAGTTGACGTTAGCCACATACTAATTGCGTTTGTTGCTTACAGGCATTTTGAGATTGTTCCGTCGACTCATCACCTATACAAAAATCTAACCTTATGGTTCTTTTTTCAGAAGTCATTACGTTCGTAGCGGAAGTGGGGACCCAGTTCCATTTTTTTAATATCTGACTTGAGTATTTGCCCAGTAATTTTTGAGGAACAGATTTAACGACTTCGATATTTTCGGCCTTACCCGATTCTGAAATATCAAAAGACATGACAGCACAACCAGCAATGCTCGAGCGAGCGAGTTCCATTGGATATTGAGGAGCACTTTTATTTTCACGCTCCCAAATAAAACCACTCGTTGGTTGTATATCTGTAACTTGCACATCCGCGTACACATTATGACTTTTTGCAAAACTATAGTTTGATACCGCAAAAATAACCAAGGCGGATAAAATTGAACACTTCATATACACTCCATTGTTTAATGAATTAAAATAATGCCTTATCACTAATTATTTTTTGATTAATAACCACTAACCCTGATAGTACTTAAGTTGTAAATAACGTTAATATACCTAATACTTATTCACTCAAACCAATAACTCTAAATAAATAGTAAGCCAAAATTGATTTCAGTTTACAAGATAACCTACCGAACTTAGCACGCCATCGCAAGACTTGACGATGAATGTCGAAATATTTGTTTTTGATTTTAATGAGTAAAATAAATTTACTCATTAACCACTTTTTTAAAAAGAAGCGCTTTCGCATTGTTTGGAACACACATTAAAAGCACTTCCAAAACAAGGTCAAGCTATTTAGCACTCAATCACTTTATGCCGTCAGTCTCAACCTTAGGTTGAGGCTCTGCGCCGTCATTTGGCTTAGCCTCAAGTTTTGATTCTAGTTCTGGCGCTTTGATTGGCGCGTGCGGTACCTCAGTTACGGCAGACTTATCTTGTTCCTGTGATACGTTTGGTTCCTGCAATGGTGCGTTGACCTCAGGCGTCGGTGAACCTTGTTCTTCAGGTAAGGGCTCGACAATCATCACCGGCTCTTGTGGCACAGGCGCTTCACCTTGTGTGGACGTTGCAGCTTCTGACTCTGGGGCTAAAGTACCGAGATCTTGGTTGGCGGGACTTTCCACCGCATGTTTAGGTAATTGATTTCGATACAAATCAATCATACTCATCACTTCAGACAAGGCTTTGGCATGATCCGGTGTGAGAATACCATTGTGTCCTGAGACGATTTCATCTGACACCGCCAGCACCCACACGGCCTGCATATTGGCATCGGGACAGGTCTGCACGGTACGACGGGCCTGCAGACGAGCACGAATTTTCCAGCCAGAATGGGGCAAGGTCATCATACAGCCAGGGATTTGATCGTGCGCCATCAAGGCCGACGGCATCTTCATTGGCGTAGTGCAATTGCCACCTGAGCATTTGTCGATATCGTGGGTAATAGCCCAAGAGTTACCGACGGCGCGCTCGCCATCCTTGATGTAATTGAAGGCTTCTTTCACCGCAAAATCGCCCTTCGACTGCAATACGACCATACTCGGCTTTTGCCTATCTAAGCTCACCAAGGTATCAAGTGGCTGGTACTCCTTCGCGGGCACTGCAGGGTTTAACAGTAAGAATAAATTAGGATTATCCTGCTGATGATCGATAGCAGCCTTGATGCGGTCTTTGCTGGCATGCAAAACAACCGCACCGCCAAGACTATGACCAATTACGGTATAACGCAGCAGTTTATGCTCTGTCACTAAGCCATCTAGCTTATCAAGCAGTTGAGATAAACCTAGCTGACCTATGCGTTTAGCAACCCGTTTACGCTGTAAAATGGTAGGGAAATCTAAGGGTTCAATCCAGCTTTTCGCATCATCTGAGCCATCGAGCCAGAAGGGATCGTATTTATCGCCGCGCCAGCCAATATACAAACCCAATAAGTTGCGCTGCGTATCGGACGCCGCCATCTGCTGATAAAACTGCTCGAAGGCGATAAAGTTTTCATCTTTAGGCTCTGCACTGTGGTGCCAGCCGTGGACAAAGATCAATAATTCTGGGATCTGTGCAGGCTCAGGCTGGGATATGCGCGCCTCTAGACCTTGCCATTGCCTTTCGTCATGGGGCTGGCCTTGATCGTTAAACTCAATCACATGGAAGTTTTGCTTCGCAATATCTGGGCTGGGAATGTGGTAAGCCTGATCTGGAATAAAAGGGAGTAAGACACAAAGCGACAACAACATTAAAAACAGTAACTTGTACTGGGTAAACTTTTTCAGGCTCATTTATAACAACATAATTAACGGCCAAGCTAGGCCAAAATAGACGTGCTGAAAGGGGCTAACAGCAAAAGTGCCGAAATTATACGCTAACCCCATTGACCCAGCTAGTGCCTAAATAGTTTTTCACCACAGCTTATGAGCTGATTTAACGCCAAGTATCAGGCAGCGTAACTTGGCTCCACAGCTCTTTACATAGCGGCTGACTATCGTGCCAATCGCCGCCATCAATCCATTTAACCAGCGCATCCCCAACCTGAGGATAGGCAATCGGATTAGGTGATGCGGTTTTCAGCCAGCGCTTCACGACGTTCACATCGAGACTCATCATGCTGTCTGCGGCCGCCAAGAGTTGCAGCGCCGCAACATTCGATAATTGCTCAAACTGGCCAATCAGTGGTTTCACTAACAACTTTTTACCTAAGGTTAATGCTTCGCTGGCAAGCTCAAAGCCCGCATTGCCTATCACACCGCCGCAGCTGGCAAGATGTTGCTTAAAGCCATCACGATTAAAGCCGTGCCACTTAATGTGTTCCGCAACTTGTCCCTTAGGCTGTTGGCTGTGGTACACCAAAAACTGATAGTCACTGAAATGCGACAGGAAACGAGCAATCACATCCGCATCCTCAAATGGCAAATACACTAAGATTTGATGCGTGTGTTCGAATGGGCTGGCATCCACTTCGACAAAAGGCGGCAAGATAGGAAAACCAAAGTGGTGCCAATGACAACCCAACGCCACATCCACAGGGGCAAAGTTATTGAGCAGCATTTCATTAAACCAAGTGCTACCGAGTTTCGGCACTGGGTGAGTCAACGCCGCCTGATGGCTAATGCCAATGGATGGCACGCCTTGGCGCCGCGCCGCCCAAGCCGATACTGGCTCAAAGTCGTTGAGCACGAGATCGTAGCAACTGAGATCTAAGGCTTTAATATCTTTAAATAACGACAATGACAGATTCTGCCGAACCGTTTGTGGCACATTCACACGCCCAGAGTGAGTCGCAAACGTCATGCCCGCTTGTACGCGATAATCGCCAAAACATTCCATATCGAAAAACTGATCAGGCTTACGCCCCGAAAATAAAAAGTCCACTTCAATATCTTGTTTCATCAGTGCTTTAGCCATGACGCGTGCACGACTTAAGTGGCCATTCCCTGTGCCTTGAACTCCGTAGAGTATTCGCATTACGTATCCTTAAACTGATGAGTGAAGGAGAATTCCAACTAATGAGATGAAATGATTAACGTGCGCTTGCTTGAATTAAATCACCGGATGAACCAGTAATACCGCCCCGCTCCCCAATGAGGCTCCCGCCAAAATATCTAAGGGATAATGCACGCCGAGTGCGATACGTGAGCCCCCTATGCTAAAAGCCCATAAAAACGCGATAGGAGCCGCTGCGGGATAAACTTGCGCCACACTCGTTGCCATCACAAAAGCTGCGGCCGTATGACCCGACGGTAAACTGAAGCGATCAGATGGCTCAAAACCACTCTCAAATCCCACAAGCGCATGGCAGGGTCGTGTACGGCGAATGCTATTTTTCAGCAGCAAATACAGCGGTAACTCCACCAAAAAACTCGCTAACATCAAGTTGAATAGGGCCTGCCCTTGAGCGTGAGTCAGCATCAAGCCCACTGACAAATATAAATACACATGCCCATCGCCACTCGCCGATACCCGCTTTGCATGGGCATATAAACCATGGCGTTGGGTGAAACTCACGATATGACAAAACATTCGCTTATCTAAGTCTGCAACGTAACTCAACATAAAACAGGCTCCTTGCTGGCATGCCAGCGAGTTTTACTGCGATGTTAATCTGTGCATTCTCTCGACGACGCTTAGAGTGCTTGGTATCACGCAACCGACTCACCAAGGCCCTACTCACGATTGAATTCGTTATTTACTACCGTTTGCTGGCTAATTTACGGTTTGCTAATGGTCAAACTCGAATCGAATTAGCTAAAGCACTATTAGATAACTTGAGACTAAGAAAGACCTGTGACGGCTAAGTGACATCTGCTCGAAGGTTTTATGACAAGAAGCATGGCTGGGGCTTTGATCTAGAAGGATTCTAGGGACGTTATGCTGGAGCTAAGGGATTTTTTCAGGAATAGCGATAGGGCTGAGACAGGATATTGTGTTGCTCTAAATGTGAATCCCAAGAGCAACACAATCAAATAAACTTAGGCTGCGGCGGGAGTATTCGCCTTAGCGCGGTAAATTTTAGTCAAATGGTAAATATTAATACAAGCAACAAACGCATTCATGCCAGCCACTGGCCAAGCAGAAATAAACACCCCATAAACAACAAACAGGGTACATCCCACAAAATTCAACCATCGCAACCAAATGATATTCTTCATCATTAGAGAGATCGCCACCATTACAGAGGCAAAATAACCAATAATTTCAATCGTATTTACAGCTTCCATAGGCACCTCTCGAAGGCCCTCTACCGTCCATAAGCGTAACGGGGGGTCCATGCCCCTAAAGCAAATTAAGTTAAGTAAGTTAATTTAAACTTGGGATATAATACCAAAGCATGCAACAGAGTTGTAATAAAAAACCGTCATTTAATGACTAATATCAAGTTTTACTGCATAAGCTCTAAAGTACGACGAAACTTTACTACAGATGTGTTAACGGCCCAGTGGCAACAATACCGTGATTGATAACACTTTTCTTTTCAAGAATCCCTTTTATACTGGCGTAAACTCGCTAAACTGTACGCAACGCGGATCAATAGGAGTGTAAATATGGAATACAACACCTCAGAATTATGTGACATGTACTTAGATGTCGTAGATGTAGTCGAGCCCATGTTCAGTAACTACGGTGGTTGTAGCTCTTTTGGCGGTTCTATTAGCACCATCAAGTGCTTTGAAGACAACGGCCTAATCACCGAAGTCCTACAAGAGGATGGTCAAGGTAAAGTCTTACTCGTTGATGGCGGTGGCTCATTACGCCGTGCGCTGATCGATGGTGCTATCGCTGAACTTGCGGTTAGCAACAACTGGGAAGGCATTATCGTTTACGGTTCTGTACGCGATGTGGATGCATTGGAAGAGTTAGACATTGGTATTCAAGCCCTTGCCTCAATTCCAGTGGGTGCTGATGGCAATTCAGTGGGCGAAGTGGAAATTCCGGTCAATTTTGGCGGTGTGACTTTCTTACCCGGCGATCACATTTATGCTGATAACACAGGTGTGATTTTATCACCTGAACCACTCGACATTGAGTAATCTCACTGTTCAGCCAAGAAAGCCAGCTAAGCTGGCTTTTTTATTCACTATTTTCAGCGTTTCCCCATTGAATCCTCGCGCCACACTGGCCACAATAGCTCGACTCCGGCCGAATAAGAATATCAATCTATGCCTGAATTTATTCCCTTTACCCATACAGATATTGCCTCATTAGTCAGCCCAAGAACCGGCGAAACTAAGTTAGGCCAATGCGTCCATCTGGCTAATCACGAACATACGTTAGAGACCATACTCGCCACTGCCAAAGCCCACGGGGCAAGCTTTGCCATTTTCGGCGTCGGTGAAGATATCGGCCCACGCGCCAACTTAGGCCGCGGCGGCGCGACCGATGCGTTCACTACCAGTATGCGCCAATGGCTCAATCTGCAATCGAATCGCTTTCTTTCTGGTGCCGAATGCCTAGTGTTAGGCCAAGTTAACACCGCCGATCTGCAACAACAAACCGCGAACAATACAACAGCTAATACCGACGTCACCTTAGATGAATTACGTGATGCGGTTAAGCAACTCGATGAGCGCGTGATCCGCATCGTTAGTGCAATTTTAAAGGCGGGTTTAGAACCCATACTCATCGGCGGCGGGCATAACAATGCCTATGGTTTATTGATGGCGACCTACGGCCACTATCAGCGCCAAGTTGCGGCGGTGAATCTTGATCCCCATTCGGATTTTCGCCTGCTCGAAGGTCGTCACAGCGGCAATGGTTTTAGTTACGCAGCCGATCGCGGCGCCTTAGGTTGCTATCATGTACTGGGTTTACATGAGTTAAAAAACAGTGAAGCCAACCTAAGCCAACTCAGCGAATTTGGTGGTACTTGGCATAGCTTGCAACAGATTTGGGTGCGCCGCGAAATCAGTCTCAGCCAAGCCTTGCTTGAGATCGCCGCCAAACTGAATGACACAGGTTTGCCCGTAGGGCTGGAACTCGACGTCGACGCTATAGCTAAAATGCCCAGTAGCGCCTCAACGGCAGCGGGGGTGCCATTGCTAGATGCGGCGCATTATGTCAGTTATATCGCCCGCCACTGCCCTTGTGCTTATTTGCATTTAGCCGAGGCTGCACCAAGTTGCCACGAAGCGGGAATTGAAGCCGGATTTAGGGATGTTGGCCAAAGCCTCAGCGAGCTTATCTACGCTTATGTGCAGGCTCGGATGCAGTTTTTGGCGCAATGAGCGCCATCAGTTACCGCCAACAGGGCGCTAAGCTATTCACCAAATCCTGATATTGTGGTCTAATGCCAGTCCATTTTACGTGGTCGACAAGCACTTAATCCTACGACTGTTAGGGAGTGCCTCAAGCTAAGGCATTGCAGTTAGTTTACTAGCTCGATCACAGAGTGATAGATCAAAGATTCAGCAAATGCAGGCGATGGCTTACACTCGCAACTAATACATTGCAAAACAATAGGAACACATTGATGTCTGAGGGCGAATCTAAAAGTACCCACTTTGGTTACAAAACCGTAGAGGCCGATAAAAAGGCCGAACTCGTTGCCGGCGTGTTTCATTCTGTTGCCGCTAAGTACGACATAATGAACGATGTGATGTCCTTCGGCATTCACCGTTTTTGGAAGCGTTACACCATTGAAGTATCTGGCGCACGCCCTGGCATGAAAGTGCTCGATTTGGCTGGTGGCACTGGTGACTTAACCGCAAAATTCTCTCACTTAGTGGGCGATAAAGGTGAAGTGGTTTTAGCTGACATTAACGATTCCATGTTGAAAGTCGGTCGCACTAAGTTGCGCGACAAGGGCATAGTCAACAATGTCAGTTATGTGCAAGCCAACGCCGAAGCACTGCCGTTTCCCGATAACCACTTCGACATCATTACCATCGCCTTTGGTCTGCGTAACGTGACCGATAAAGATGCGGCGCTGCGTTCGATGAACCGCGTGCTTAAGCCCGGTGGCAAGTTATTAGTGCTTGAGTTCTCTAAGCCTCAGCATGAAATCATGCGCAAAGTGTATGATTTATATAGCTTCAAAGTCTTACCTAAGATGGGCGAACTCATCACTAAAGATGCCGACAGCTACGAGTATCTTGCTGAATCGATTCGTATGCATCCAGATCAAGATACATTAAAGCAAATGATGGTAGATGCAGGCTTCGAGCAAGTCGACTACACCAACATGACCGACGGCATTGTCGCATTGCACCGCGGTTATAAATTCTAATGATGCCGCAAGAAGTTGTGCTGCTTGTCTGCGCCGCAATTGAAACGGGCCTGAAAAAACTTCAGGCTCAAGCGGGTGACGACTATTCGCGCCAGCGCCAGTTGCATGGCAAAGTGTTTCGTATCCAATTATCGCAGCTCAGCTGGCCGCTCTATTTGGTGTTTGCCAAAGAGATCCAAGTACTGAGCCGCTATGAAGGCGATGTCGATGTCAGTCTGCATGCCGATGCGACCACGCTTTATCGCGTGTCCGAAGGTGCAAACCTGACTGAACTTATCAAGCAAGATAAGCTCAAGCTTGAGGGCGATCTCAATTTATTACAAAGCTTTAGCCAATATCTACGCGGCATCGAGTTTGATTTTGCCGAGCCAATTTCGCGTTATTTAGGCGATGGTCCCACCCACAAGCTCATCAGCACAGGCCATCAGGCAAAGAGCTTTGCTCTTGAAGTATTGCGTAAAACGCGCTCTCACTTAGGTCAACTCGCTGTAGAAGAGTATCGACTCACACCGCACCCAATTGAGTTACTTCATTTTCGCGATCAAATGGATGATTTAGTTGCCGATACCCGCGCGATTGAACAACGGATTGCCCAATTAAGAGACCAAATTAAGCCATGACCCTTGCCAGTATCCGCCGCGGTTACCATGTCATCAAGACCTTGCTTCAGTACGGGTTAGATGACGTATTGCCGCCAAAGATGACACCTTGGTACTTTAAACTCGCCCGTAATAGTCTGTTCTGGATCCGCAATAAGCATAAGAATAAGCCCGGTGGCGAACGCTTAAAATTGGCGATGCAGGAACTGGGCCCCGTTTATATCAAGCTTGGACAAATGCTCTCGACCCGCCGCGATTTACTCAGCGATGAATGGGCCAGTGAATTAGCCATGCTACAAGACAAGGTGCCGCCCTTTGATGGTGCGCTTGCCCGCCAAGCGATTGAAGCTGAGCTAAAAGCGCCGATTGAATCCCTATTCGATGACTTTAATGAAATCCCGCTGGCCTCAGCCTCTATTTCGCAGGTGCATACCGCGACCTTAAAATCTAACGGCAAAGACGTCGTACTTAAGGTGCTACGGCCGAATGTAGAAACCAAGATTCAGGCCGATCTGCAGTTGATGTCACAAACCGCCAAGTTGATTGAATACCTCCTTGGTGAAGGCAACCGCCTGCGCCCTGCTGAAGTGATTGAAGATTACCGCGTGACCATTTTAGGTGAGTTAAACCTTAAGCTCGAAGCCTTAAACGCAGTCAAGCTACGCAACAACTTCCTCGACTCAGATGCACTCTATGTGCCTTATGTGTATGAAGAGTTTTGTTATCCACGCCTGATGGTGATGGAACGCATATACGGTATTTCGGTTTCGGATATTGCCGCCCTTAAAGCGCAAGGCACCAACTTTAAGTTATTAGCTGAGCGCGGAGTAGAGCTGTTTTTCACCCAAGTGTTCCGAGATAACTTTTTCCATGCCGACATGCATCCGGGCAATATCTTTATTTCCCGCGATCACCCAGAGAACCCTTATTACATAGGGCTCGATTGCGGCATCATGGGCACACTCAGCGAGGTCGATAAACGCTATCTCGCCGAGAATTTCCTCGCCTTCTTTAATCGCGATTATCACCGAATTGCCCAGCTCTATATTGAATCAGGTTGGGTGTCGGAAAAAACCGATCTACAGGCCTTTGAACAGGCGATCAAAGTCGTGTGTGAACCTATGTTCAACAAACCGCTCGATGAGATCTCCTTCGGCCATGTGTTGCTGGAATTATTCCGCACTGCACGCCACTTCGATATTGTGGTACAACCGCAATTGGTATTGCTGGAAAAGACCTTACTTTATATCGAAGGCTTAGGTCGTCAGCTGTATCCGCAGTTGGATTTATGGCAAACCGCCAAACCGTTTTTAGAGCAGTGGATGGCCGACCAAGTGGGTCCTAAGGCTATGTTTAAAAAGGTATCCACAAAACTGCCATATTGGGCTGATAAACTACCAGAATTCCCTGAACTGATTTACGATAACCTTAAGTTAGGCAGGAAATTGCTGAGTTCTCAGCAACAAATGCTAGATAAGTATTTGAAATACCAGCAGCAGGCTCACAAGAGTAACTACTTGCTTATCACTTCTGCAGTTTTATTGATCTGTGGCACGTTATTGATCAATAGAGACGCTACACTATGGACCCCTTATGTTTGTCTAGTTTCAGGCATTATATTGTGGTTTGTCGGATGGCGATCTAGGCCAAAGAATCGCAAATTTTAGCTAGCACTAATTAATCATAGGTTCATAATAGAACCGATATCAATTAAGAGGATACCTTCATGGGTGGTATTAGTATTTGGCAACTTCTTATCGTTGCATTAATCGTTGTCTTGTTGTTTGGAACTAAAAAATTACGCTCTTTGGGCGGTGATTTAGGTGGTGCGGTGAAAGGCTTCAAAAACGCCATGTCTTCAGAAGAAGATAAAAAGGCATTAGAAGACACCGAAGCGGCTAAAACAGCACAAACGACTCAACAGGCGACTGAAAAGAAACCTGAGTCTAACAAAGAACAGGCGTAACTCTTTATGTTTGACGGTATCGGCTTTATGGAGCTGCTGCTGATCGGTGTTTTGGGGCTAGTGGTTCTTGGCCCCGAACGTCTACCGGTTGCGGTGCGTTCGATAACGAGTTGGATCCGTGCGATGAAACGCATGGCTAACTCGGTAAAAGAAGAACTTGAGCAGGAGCTGAAGATCGAGCAATTACATGCAGATCTTAAAAAAGCCGAGAGCAAAGGTTTATCTAACCTCTCACCTGAACTCAAAGAGTCTATTGAACAACTGAAGCAAGCGGCACAGTCGGTAAACCGTCCTTATCAAGTTCAGGATCCGGTAAAAGACACGCCTGCGTCAGAGAATCAAATACATTCTCCAGTTGCGAGCCCAGTTCAAACTAGTCCAGCTCAAGCGAGCCAAGCTAATCCGACTGCCACTGTAGAGGCGAGTCCAACGTCGGCATCTCCCGCTACTCCAAGTGAGCCATCTCAGGGCGCGGATACCCGTTCTAACCCGAAAGCCAACGGATAATTCATGTCGCAACAGCAGCCACTTATCAGCCATTTGCTTGAACTTAGGTCCAAGCTGCTAAAATCCATTGCCAGCGTGTTATTAGTGTTCATTTGCAGCGTGTACTGGGCAAATGATATCTACCATTACATGGCAATACCTTTAATGCAGTCTTTACCCCTTGGTGGCAGCATGATTGCGACCGATGTCGCTGCCCCTTTCTTCGCGCCTTTTAAATTGACCCTAGTATTATCGTTTTTTGTGGCTGTGCCCTATGTGTTGTTCCAGATCTGGTCCTTTGTCGCACCGGGTTTATACAAACATGAAAAACGTTTAGTGATGCCACTGCTATTTAGCAGTACCTTATTGTTTTATCTCGGTATCGCCTTCGCTTATTACATAGTATTCCCCGTCGTTTTTGGCTTCTTTGCTAACAATGCCCCAGAGGGCGTTCAAGTTGCGACCGACATTACCAGTTACCTTAACTTCATTCTGAAGCTGTTCTTTGCCTTTGGTCTATCCTTTGAAATCCCTATCGCCGTTGTTTTACTTTGCTGGGCGGGCGTGACAACACCTGAAGAACTTAAGCAAAAACGTCCTTATATCGTCGTAGGCGCCTTCGTTGTGGGCATGCTGTTAACCCCACCCGATGTAATTTCCCAGACTATGCTTGCCGTACCAATGCTGTTATTGTTCGAAGGCGGTTTATTAGCGGCTCGTTTCTACAGTAAGCAAGGTGACGACGAGTCAGACGAAGATAGCGAACAAACAAACGACTAACGTCCTCGATGGCGTTAGGGGAATAATATAATAAGGAACATTCTCATGCGCTTAACTCTTATGGCAGCAGCAATTATGCTGGTATCAGTCCAAGCAAATGCCAGCATTGAACAACAGTTAACCCAATGTGCAGCAACAGCCGATAAACTCGACCGCTTGATTTGCTATGACAAGCTAGCAGAAAGCGTCAAAGGCGTAACACCAGCTTTGGCGAGCACTCAAGTTGCGCCTGCGACTGTAGCAACCGTTGCAGCCCCGACTGCTGTAGCAGTAGCGGCCACCACGCCCCAAGCACCAGCCGCTAATATTGTCGATGACTTTGGGATGGAAGCTAAGCGCGTTCAAGAAAATACGGTCGATAAGATTTATCTTGAAGTACAGTCTATTACTGAAGATCCCTACGGTGCTATCAAAGTAACATTCACGAATGGTCAGGTATGGAAACAAACCGACGGCCGTAAGTTCAACTTAAAGCAAGGCGAAAAAG
This sequence comes from Shewanella sp. SACH, assembly GCF_001887095.2. Taxonomy (NCBI): domain Bacteria; kingdom Pseudomonadati; phylum Pseudomonadota; class Gammaproteobacteria; order Alteromonadales; family Shewanellaceae; genus Shewanella; species Shewanella sp. SACH. The sequence continues at coordinate 4,055 of NZ_MPDG02000002.1, read as the reverse complement.
TCTACATTGAAAAAGCAGCCCTAGGCTCTTTCTTAATGGGCACTGATGAGCGCAATGCCAAGGCACGGGTAAAACGCCTAAACTAATGCCCTCATACATAGATATCGCTGTCAATTTACTTGGCAGCGCACTCGAGCCAGACACAGCATCGATAATACAAGCGGCGGCGGACCAAGGGGTTTCGCCGTTAATTGTTATTGGCAGCGATTTAACTGAAAGTGCAGCTGCCATCGCGATTTGCCAACAATATCCCAATCAACTTTATTGCACTGCTGGCGTACATCCTCACCATGCCAGTGGCTGGCAAGCTGACTCAAGCAAGCAACAAGCCGAACTCTGCCAAGCACCGCAAGTGGTTGCCGTTGGCGAATGTGGCTTAGACTACAATCGTGATTTCTCTCCTCGCCCCATCCAGCGCCAAGCATTTATTGCCCAACTCGCCTTAGCCGTTGAACTGCAAATGCCCGTACTGATGCACGAGCGCGAAGCTCACGAAGACTTTATTGCTATCCTGCGGGAATATCGCCCACAGCTTAGTGGCGCGCTTTTACATTGTTTCACTGGCACTCACGCCCAAATGGAGGCCTATATCGACCTCGATTTGCATTTAGGCATTACAGGCTGGGTTTGCGATGAAAGACGTGGCCAAGAGTTAGCGCAACTCGTGCCATTTATTCCGCAGAACCGCATTTTAATCGAAACCGATAGCCCGTACTTATTGCCTCGCAGCATGAGGCCTAAGCCTAAATCGAGTAAGAACAAGCCCGAATATCTCCCCTACATCGCGAGTTATATTGCAAACTTGCGCGGTGAAAATGCTGATGAGTTTGCAGCGCGTTGCTACCAGAATAGCGTAGCTTTTTTTAATTTGGACCGAGTCCATGCTTAAACGAAACTCGTCACTCATACTCTTGCTGTGGCTATGGATGTGTTCAACACCTTCATTCGCAACCCTATTAAGCATTGATGAATCAACGGCGACCCCGTTAAACCTTACGCCTTGGTTGATGGTGAGCCACCCCACTTCGGCGAAGGAATTTACCGAGATCCAAGCCTTGCCAAAAACGGATTGGCATAACTTCACCAATAAAGACATTCAAAAACTCAGCGGCCATGATTTTTGGCTGAGTTTCAGCTTAACCAGCCCAGACGATGCACTTTCACGTATTTTAGCGTTAGATAACCCCTTGTTAGACAAGGTGACTATCTATCATTTAGTCAATAATAAGCTCGCTAATACTGTGCTTATGGGCGACACCTTTCCCTATAACGAACGGCCATTTTTGAGCAACATCTTCCTGTATCCTTTTAAGCTCAACATGGATGATACCCATACTTTTTATTTGCATATTCAGACCGAAGGCAGCGCTGCAATACCGTTAAACCTCTGGTCATCTAACGACTTAGCCCAGATTGCCGAATCCACCGCCGTCGAACATGGTTTCCAACTCGGCGTACTGGCCGCGATTGGTATCTTTAGCCTCTTTATTGCCATTGCATCGGGCTCATTCAGTTACAGCTATTATTCCGGCTACGTGCTTAGCATGACCTTGCTCGTCGCTACCATCAACGGTTTTGCCTTTCGATTCCTCTGGCCAAATTGGCCGATATTACAGCAAGTTATGGTGCCATTTTTACTGCCAATCGTTATGGCGTTTGCGCTGATGTTTACCGAAAAAATATTACAGCTCAAATATTTAAACCGCCGCATGCTGCTGACTTGTCGCTATAGCGCTGTGTATATCCTATGTATTGGACTCGCCACGCCTTTTATCCAATATGGAACGGCGCTCTATATCGAGATCATTTCCGTTGCAGTGCTCAGCCTGGTACTTATGGTCTTTGCTATTACTCAGGCCATCAATGGCCATAAACTGGCACGTATGTACACTATTGGCTGGGTGAGTATGCTTACAGGAGCTTGCATCAGTAGCTTGTTGTATCTCAGCGTGATTGACCTCAATTTAAAACCGCAAACGCCTGTCATGCTCGGCCTGACATTTGAAATCATCTTTATGTCTTTGGTGCTAGCCATCCGCTATAACGATGAACGCAAAGCTAAGCTACGTATTCAGCAAGAGGCCTTGAAGCAAGCACAGAAAATTCGCAGCGCGCGGGAAGAAGCCCTAAAAGCGGAAGCCGAGAGCAATGAGAAACTCGAGCAAATGGTGCAAGAGCGCACCTTAGAACTTGAAATCACCCTCAGAGAATTACATGAGGTAAACCAAAAGCTAACCGAACAAAGCACTATCGACAGTTTAACTGGGGTTAAAAACCGCAGTGCTTTCGATAAACGTTTGATCGCTGAAAGCCGGATCAGCCGCAGGCAAGAAACACCCATAGCCCTGTTGATGCTCGATATCGATCGCTTCAAGTTGATCAACGATAGATTTGGCCATCTTGCTGGCGATGAAGCCTTACGAACCATAGCCCAAACATTACAGCAATATTTAAAGCGGCCAACGGATCTCGTATCACGTTATGGAGGCGAGGAGTTTGCTATCATCCTGCCTAATACAGCAGAAGATGGTGCACTGCAAGTCGCTGAAACGATAAGAGACGCAGTTGCCTCTATCCATTTCGAATGGGAAGGTGTAGCGATACCTTTGACTATCAGTATCGGAGTCAGTGCCGATATCGTCACTAACGATCAGCACAGCACCAAATTATTAGAACAAGCGGATAAAGCCCTCTACCAAGCCAAAAATGGTGGACGTAATCAAGTCAGCTTATTTTCATCAGTTCAAGCAGGACCAGTACCTAATTAGGAGTCAAATGTGAATATCATTACCAGTGCCTTCCCTCAGCGTAGAATGCGCCGCATGCGTAAACATGATTTTAGCCGTCGTCTCATGGCCGAAAATCAACTAACGGTCAATGACTTGATTTATCCCATGTTTGTTCTAGAGGGCACCAATCGCAGTGAAAAGATCGCCTCTATGCCAGGTATTGAACGTTACTCAATCGATTTACTACTAAAAGAAGCCGAAGAACTGGTTGAGTTAGGCATCCCATTAATTGCGCTATTCCCTGTGACGCCTGCAGAGAAAAAGACCCTAATGGCAGAAGAAGCTTATAACGCCGATGCCTTAGTGCAACGCGCTGTACGTGAGCTAAAAAAAGCCTTTCCACAGCTTGGCATCATGACAGACGTAGCATTGGACCCCTTCACCACTCATGGTCAAGACGGCATCATAGATGAGACTGGGTACATCCTAAACGACATCACTACCGAGATTTTAGTGAAGCAAGCATTGTCACACGCCGAAGCCGGTGCAGACATAGTTGCACCGTCAGACATGATGGATGGCCGCATAGGCGCTATTCGCCAAGCCTTAGAAGCTGCAGGCCACGTAAACACCCAAATCATGGCTTACTCAGCAAAATACTCTTCAAGCTACTACGGCCCGTTTCGTGACGCAGTAGGCTCAGCAGGCAATCTCAAAGGCGGCAATAAACACAGCTACCAGATGGATCCAGCAAACAGTGACGAAGCTCTGCATGAAGTCGCACTCGATATTCAAGAAGGTGCCGACATGGTCATGGTTAAGCCAGGCATGCCGTATTTAGATATAGTGCATCGCGTTAAAACTGAACTTGCAGTGCCAACATTCGCCTATCAAGTCAGTGGTGAATACGCCATGCACATGGCCGCCATCCAAAATGGTTGGTTAGCCGAAAAAGCCATCGTCATGGAATCTCTACTTTGCTTTAAACGCGCAGGCGCAGACGGTATTTTAACTTACTTCGCTAAACGTGCCGCACAGTGGCTTAAAGAAGCTTAGACCTCGCGATAGCTGTGTATCAATTGAAGAAAGCAGCCTTATGGCTGCTTTTTTGTATCTGGTCATTGATAGCTATGGGGACTAAATCAGCACATTTGGTGTTGTGGAGAGAATAACGGGAGCAAAACTTACTAATGAAATGAAGAACAGGCTGAGTTTTACAAATTGCAGACGCAAAAAAGCCAGCTTATTCAGCTGGCTTCGTTACATCTCAATGAGATAATTAGGCGCTTGGCGATGACCTACTCTCACATGGGGAGACCCCACACT
>NZ_MPDG02000019.1:0-517 GCF_001887095.2 Shewanella sp. SACH | reverse complement strand
GTGCATCATTGACGTTGGTCACCGTGATGCTAAAGGACTGGTCAGCCGTTAAGCCATCCGTGTCCGTCACTCGCAGTGTCACGGGGTGTGCGCCCACATCGGCATTACTGGGTGTGCCACTTAACACGCCAGTGGCAGCATTGAAGCTCAACCAACTCGGTTTGGTCACGGCGCTTAAGGTTAAGGTGTCGCCCACATCAGTGTCCGCGGCCGCGAAGGTGTAGCTGTAAGCCGCATCTTGAGTGGCTGCAGTGATGGCGGTTGAACTGATGGTCGGCGCATCGTTGACGTTGGTGACCGTGATGCTGAAGCTTTGCTCTGCCGTTAAGCCATCTGTGTCCGTCACCCGCAATGTCACGGGGTGTGCGCCCACATCGGCATTGCCTGGCGTGCCACTTAACAATCCAGTGGCAGCATTGAAGCTCAACCAACTCGGTTTAGTCACCGCGCTTAAAGTTAATGTGTCGCCCACATCGGTATCACTCGCCGCAAAAGTGTAGCTGTACGCTGCATCTTG
>NZ_MPDG02000018.1:0-592 GCF_001887095.2 Shewanella sp. SACH | reverse complement strand
CCGCCACTGGCGGGTATTTTTTTGCATTGTTATTTGGCGCTATTATATGAAAGAAGGTTAACACTCTTAATATATATGACGGCAACTTAGAGCCAAGAGATAAGTTGATAATATACAAGTAACCAGTATCAGCTTTGTGTAAGACCAGTATTTCTGATTAAGTCGTCAAAGAACCCTTTTAATCAGCCGTTCGCCTATTAAAACTGAACAGGCAGCACCAAGAACCTACCTTTGGCCTCGATAATCAACGAAAACCCCTATGCCTTATCCTTAGTAATACAGGCCAATCCAACCTCATATTAAGCTGAAACTGACTCAAAATTGAGCGTGATGTGGATAAGTTTGGGGGTAAGTGGTGGGTATCTTGTGGCTAGTTTAGGTAATCAGAATTATCTGCAAATTTCCTTAAAATAGGGGTTGCACAAAATCTCCTGCTCCCTATAATGCGCATCCACTGACACGGCAGACAGCGAAAGCAAGCTGACGAGTTAGGTTGAATTGAATGGCTTACTCTCTGTTGAGAATGGCACTTAATTCAATCGCAGCAAGAAGTTGAAAAAACTCCTTGACGCGAAACGGGAAATGCGTAGAA
>NZ_MPDG02000017.1:0-721 GCF_001887095.2 Shewanella sp. SACH | reverse complement strand
TTAATGCACCGGTCTTGAAAACCGGCGTGGGTTTATAGCCCACCTAGGGTTCAAATCCCTACTCCTCCGCCATATTTAGTCAAAAAAGCCGCTAATCATTAGCGGCTTTTTTGCATTTAGCAGTTTGAACCCTTGGTTCCTTATTCGAGGCACAACTCCTCTGCCATATTTCACGGAAAAGGCCATCAGCAATGATGGCCTTTTTTGTTTGTGTTGACCCGACCTAAATAGCGTTGACACTTTTCAAACTCATTGTTAACGCTATTCAGCAATTACTAAATTAGTTAGCTATTTGCATTTAAGTTAGCTTTTCCAGAACTCATCATTGTGTCTTTTTGACGTGTGCTGACTGGATTTTATTTATCGCGGGTAACTATCCGTACTGAGAGTGCTTTGTTGTTGATTGACTTCAATCTGCTGCTTTATTTATAAGGCAGTGTGATTGGGCAAAATATATAAAGCTTGATGTGAGTCGTTTATCCATTCGAGTCAGTTGGCAAGTTGATTAAGCCCTTTACTGTTTAACTGCTTTTGACCTAAGTGAATATGAAATAGTCAATTAACACGATTAAGCATAAATTTAAGTTTACAGTGGCAGTAGAGATCGCTATTATCTCGCTCGTTCGGAGGGGTGGCAGAGTGGTTTAATGCACCGGTCTTGAAAACCGGCGTGGGTTTATAGCCCACCTAGGGTTCAAATCCCTACTCCTCCGCCATATTT
>NZ_MPDG02000016.1:0-1045 GCF_001887095.2 Shewanella sp. SACH | reverse complement strand
TGACTTGTAATCAGTAGGTCCCGAGTTCGACTCTTGGTGCCGGCACCATATAAACAACGAAGCCACTCAATGAGTGGCTTTTTTGTATCTGAAATTTGAAGTGTTAGGTGCAACTGACTTACTCTCGATAAACCAGTAGGTCCTGAACTCGACTCTTGGTGCCGGCACCATATAAACAACGAAGCCACTCGATAAGTGACTTTTTTGTATTTTAAATTTGAAGTGTTCAGTGCAAATCGCAACTGACTTACTCTCGATAAAATCAATAGATCCCGAGCTCGACTCTTGGTACCGACACAATATAAACAACGAAGCCACTCAATGAGTGGCTTTTTTGTATTTGAAATTTAAATAATTTGAGCAACAGCAAAGCCTTTGGTCACCGCAACTGACTTACTCTCGATAATACCGGTAGGTTTTGAGATAGACTTTTGGTCGTTCAATTCATGCCAGTTCAAAATCATAGTTGCAGACAAACTTATAAACCAAAATCTGCTGTCGACAAAAGTACCGTAACACTTACTAAACTTCGCCATCAGACGATATTCCCCTCCCCTTCGCATACATAAAATGCCTTAAGCGTTAATTTTCTTTCTTAAAACACAGATTAAACGAGCACTGAAGTTAACCTTATCAGTCTAAAGGCAAGGCTATCATCACTAAAATGCTGAAACTTTCAGCGACTCAATATGAGTAAAGTGGAAGAATCAAATAAATGTTCGATTATTGTTTAATAGTTAATCAGTCATTTAAAAAGGGCTTGCACAGCCAAAGCGAGCACTATATTATACGCGCACTTCGAACGAACAAGGTCTTTAAGACTTAGTTTGAAGTAGTTAACTAACGCTTAGTTAGTTGCCCGAATAGCTCAGTCGGTAGAGCAGAGGATTGAAAATCCTCGTGTCCCTGGTTCGATTCCGGGTTCGGGCACCACAATTTAGCCGGCATAGCTCAGTTGGTAGAGCAACTGACTTGTAATCAGTAGGTCCCGAGTTCGACTCTTGGTGCCGGCACCATATAAACAACGAAGCCACTCAATGAGTGG
>NZ_MPDG02000001.1:1741643-1806375 GCF_001887095.2 Shewanella sp. SACH | reverse complement strand
AGAAGTGAAACGCAAACGCGCCGATGGTAGTGTGGGGTCTCCCCATGTGAGAGTAGGTCATCGCCAAGCGCCTAATTATCTCATTGAGATGTAACGAAGCCAGCTTAATAAGCTGGCTTTTTTGCGTCTGCAATTTACATGTTTTAGCGTTTTGAAACCGTTTCATTGTTTGAAATAACATTAAGCTGTGAAGTGGGAATGGTTTACTGGGCGCTTTTTTAATGAGCTTAAGTTTTACTCAGTTCTAATTTTACGAACTGAATAGAGCCGCCAGTTCATGTGTGGTACTAAGCTGGCGGTTTTAAATAGATAAACTGAAGCGCTATAGATCACTCTTTATTGATTTTGGCTTTGAAGCTGGCTTTGGTATTGTCGTTGGCTTGTTTGTACCAGTAATCAAGCATTTGACTGATTTCAGCTTGGCTAGGTGCGGTTGTAGATGTCACTGAAGTCGTTGGCTGAGCCTTGTCATTTACCGCTGCGGCAGCTGACGACATCACTGCTGGCGCGATCAAGTTCGTGGATGTGACTGCTGCTGTTTGGCGTATTTGTGGTTGGCTTGCCAATACTGGTGCAATGGCGTCGTTTGGTTGTGTTGTCGCGGTATTCATAGTGAGATTTAATGAAGCCGGATGATTGCTAAGGTTGTACTGCAGTATCTCGTGTTCGAAATCCCGTCCCAGTTGGATCCCATTCTTAATCAATTTATCGCTGGTAAAACTCACTGCTTCATCTTGAGTATTTGATAGTGTCAGCTTGGGTGACTCATCAAATTTCTTGGCATCTCTGGCTGAGTTGATGGCGGGAAGTGTCAGGGTAAGTGTTTGTGCTGACGCATCAAAACGGACGATGAGCACGTCGGATAGATAATGCACTGAGTCAGCTTGTTGCCGGTATTGCGCGGCATAACGGAAGGCAATTTGATTGATACCATCGGCTAAAACAAGGTTGCTACTCTTTACTGCTGGCTTGCCATTGACCGTTAACACTTCAGCATTTTTAGGCAGATTGAGATTAACATCGGCTGTTGCTGGCTGCACAGCGCCCAGTATTAACGCGGTGGCACATAAGATTGATTGATATTTCATAAGCTTTCTCTGTTGTTGCGAGGACGCCGCTAAATAATAAGGTAGATTTCTGACGACACAAAGCAGGTTTAACCTTTAGTGTGGAGCAAGATGAACTAAATGGCGACACACTGTTTATAGCGCGCAGATTAGCGTTAATTTAATCGATAGGGAATAAAAAAGGCTCACGAGGAGCCTTTTGAGGTGATATTTCGGGATTGAACGCTTATTTGGTTAGGTTGATGCTATAAACGGCGAAACCCAGTTCATCCTTGCTGATCTTTTTCATTTCACGTTGTTTATTGGCTTCGATAAAGGCCGCGGCTTTGTCACTGTCTTGGGTTTGGAAGCGAACGTCTAATGTGACGTTGGTCGTGATTGTTTTGAAATCCCAGTTGTAATCGGCACTTGGATTGACCATACCTTCGTACTTACCCGTGGTTTCGTTGTACTGAGATTGCGCTGTGATATAAGCCGCTAACGCCTCACGGTTGGTATCGGGCAGTTCGAGCACGACATGGTCGCTACCCGTACCGGCAAATTTACCACCAAAGGCGCGGTAGTTATTTGAGGCGACGATAAACTCTTTCGCGGCAAATTCTTCACCTGTGATGACTTTGCCGTTTTCGTCCTTATAGCTTAAATCAACGATACGGTTTGCGTTGGCATTAACGACGGCGCAATCGCGGTCAAACTTGTTCGGTTGAGTGACATCAATTTTGTAAGTTAAGCCGTCGAGTACGTCGAAGTTATAGGTTGGATGTCCATCCCAGTTGATTAACTCTTGTGGGGTGGTTTTTGCTGGGTCGATTTGATTGAACTGGTTGGCTGAGCACTCAAGCCAATCTTTCAATTCGGCGCCCGTCGCTTTGACTGCCACCATAGTATTGGGATACAGGTACAGATCTGCGGCGTTTTTAAAGGTCAATGGACCTTTATCGACTTGCACAAATTGATCGGCGTCGCTGGTTGTACCGTGGCGACCGCCCGCTTTAAAAGGTGCAGAGGCTGACAGCACTGGCAGCCCTTTTAATGCTGCAGGCAATTTCGCTTTCACGTTAGCGATTTGCGCATCGGAAACGATTTGTACCGTAGGGTCGTCCTGCACTAAGGTGAGGAAGCTATACATGTCCGCCGCGGCGACACCGATAGGTTCATCCACAAAGGCGAGGGTACCTTGGTGCTCGGCTGCGACAGCATCGTGAATAGCAGCATCCGCTTCAACTAATGGGGCTTTATTTGCGCCATCATAGATAGGGCGAGCTTGCGTTTTCGCACTAAGGACATGCCACTTGTCATCTCTACGTTCGAGTTTAAAGTCAACCACCCCTAAGTTATCGCCCCAACGACCTGGCATCACTGCGGGGACGCCGTTCAGTAGGCCTTTAGTGACATCGGTATTGGGCAAGTCAGCATACTTAGCATCAGGGAAGATAGAGTGGCTGTGGCCGAATAGAATCGCATCGATACCGTCAACATAAGTCAAAGCGTAAGTGGCGTTTTCAGCCATAGGATCGCCAGGATTTTCCGTCGAACCAATGCCAGAGTGTGGAATGGCGATAATGATATCGGCCCCTTTGGCTTTCATTTCTGGGACATATTTTTTCGCGGTGGTAACGATATCTTCAACCGTCACTTTACCCGTCAGATTTTGTTTATCCCACAATAGAATTTGTGGTGGCACAAAACCAATATAACCAATGTTAATGGTTTGATTATTGCCTTCGCTGTCGATAATAATTTTTTGTTTGATGATATAAGGGGTGAATAAATGCTCACCTTTTTTAACTTCTTTCCAGCAACCATTATCGTCGGCGCAATAAACGTTTGAGTTGATATAAGGGAAATCTGCACCACTAATGGATTTATTTAAGAAATCTAAACCATAGTTAAATTCATGATTACCGATATTGCCGACTTCATAATCTAATAGGTTCATGGCTTTATAGGCAGGGTGAACATCGCCCATTTGCAGGCCAACTTTGGCCATATAATCGCCCATAGGGCTACCTTGCAGCAGATCGCCGTTATCAACGAGGACGCTATTCTTAGCTTCGCTGCGTGCAGCGTGGATCAAGCTTGCAGTGCGGGCAAGACCGATAGTCGGATCGTCTTTACCACTGTAGTAGTTGAAATCCATGATATTTGTGTGCAGATCTGTGGTTTCGAGTACCCGTAAATCGGCTTGAACGACTTTGTCGTCATCAGAATTACAGGCGCTGACACCAAGGGCGGCAGTGATCATCACTGCGAGTATTTTCTTATTTAACATAGTTATCTCTATTTATATTTATTTGACCCCAACGCATGTTCCGTCAAGAGCATGCCCATCATCCCGTTAATTTGGCGTCATTTAACTGTTAGGTTAATTTGTCGCTAAGTTAACGAGCGGGAATTATAAAGACATTTGATGATCTGAATGTGACATTAATCGGAGAAAAGCTGTTTCAAATTGTGACCCAGAGTGCGTCTGCCTAAATAATGAGCCATTTGGCCTGTGTATTTGTTACATTGAGGTTTAAATAAGCACAGCAAAAAGTTTATTAAGAAGAATTAATATTTGTTATAGAAACGGTGTTTTATTTGCTTATGCTGCTTTCTATGTTGAGAATATTTGGCTTAAAAAATCCAATTGGATTGTTTTAAATAATTCTTTTTAAATTGAATTTTAGCTAATCCTCATCATTTCTGCTTGCAAGCGCTTAACACTGATTGCTGCGCCTTAGGTGTAGCTAAGCATTGGCATAGGCACATTCGGACTCGAAATACACATAAAGTGATACAAATTAGCGCCGCAGTGGCGGGGTAAAACTTGGCTGAAATGCGCGTAACTTGTTAAGGTAGTTCATCGAAATTAACGACCGTAGCAACAAGCGTTCGTTGACTCAGACTGTTTTAAACTGAAAGCCAAAATCCGTTAGCGCGCACCTTTCACCTTAAAAATACAAACGAAAGGGCAGCAACATCCAAGGGAGTTAATATGCGTAAGTCCGTTATAACTACAGCCGTGGCCGCGGCTTTGTTACTTGGCGCTTGTTCAGACAAGCCAGCCGCCAGTACCAATGAAGCCAAAAATGCCGTAGCGACTCAAACCGCTGCTAAAGCAGAAGCAACCAATGTGTTGCTGAGCAAGAGTCCACTGCAGGATCAAGCGCCACAATTTAACCTTATCCATACGGCAGATTATGCTCCTGCCTTCGAGCAAGGCATTAAAGCCCATGATGCTGAAATCGCTGCCATTGTGAATAACAAGCAAGCGGCCAGTTTTGACAACACCATTCTGGCGATGGAAACCTCGGGTGAATTATTAACGCGGGTGTCGCGGACCTTCTTTAATCTCGCCGGTCTGATTTCTGATGATGATTTCCAGAAAACCGAAGCAGATCTTGCACCTAAGCTATCTGCCCATCGCGATAATATTTATCTCGATCCGACGTTATTTGCCCGTGTTGAAGCGGTATATCAACAAAAAAGCAGCTTAAATGCGGAAGATCAGCGTCTAGTTGAATACTACTATGAGCAGTTTGTTCGCGCTGGCGCGAAATTGTCGGCTGAAGATAAAGCTAAAATGCGCGACTTTAACGCCGAGCTTGCAACCTTAGCGACGGACTTTTCACAAAACAGCTTAAAATCATTTAAAGATGATGTGATTGTTGTGACTGATAAAGCCCAGTTAGCCGGTTTATCTGACAGCGAAATCGCCACCTTAGCCGCAGCGGCCAAAGCTGCTGGAAAAGAGGGCTATTTGATTACCTTAGTGAACACGACTCGCCAGCCTGTGCTTTCTAGCCTGAGCAACCGTGAACTACGCCAAAAAGTGTGGGAAACCTCGGCGCACAGAGCTGTTGCAACCAATGGCCCATTGATTGTTAAAATGGCGCAAATTCGGGCTAAAAAAGCCAACTTATTGGGATTCGATACTTGGGCATCCTATGCGGTTGCGGATCAAATGGCGAAAACCCCAGCCGCTGTGTATGAAATCCTCGACGATTTAGCACCAAAAGCCTTAGCACGTGCCAAAGTGGAAGCGGCTGATATTCAAGCTGAAATCAAAAAGGCGGGCGGTGATTTCGAGCTTCAACCTTGGGATTGGGCTTATTACGCCGACAAAGTGCGTAAAGAGAAATACGATCTCGACGAAAGCAGCATCAAACCTTATTTCGAGTTTAATACTGTGCTGCAAGACGGGCTGTTTTTCGCGATGCATAAACTGTATGGCATCAGCTTAAAAGCGCGTACCGATTTACCCGTGTGGAATCCCGATGTCTTAGCCTTTGAAGTCTTTGATAAAGACAACAGCTCTATTGGCTTATTCTACCTTGACCCTTATGCCCGCGAAGGCAAAGGCGGCGGCGCGTGGATGGATGAGTTCGTCACTCAAAGCGGTCTGCTTGGCACTAAGCCCGTTGTTTATAACGCGCTGAATATTCCTAAGCCAGCCGATGGCCCAACGTTAATGACCTTCGATGAAGTGACCACTATGTTCCATGAAATGGGTCATGCGGTTCACGGTTTATTCTCGCAGGTGAAATACCCAAGCGTGGCTGGTACATCAACTGCACGTGACTTTGTTGAGTTCCCATCCCAGGTTAACGAAGATTGGAATATCGACCCAGCTGTGATTGCTAACTATGCCAAACACTACAAAACAGGTGAGCCAATTCCTAAGGCACTGCTCGATAAAATCTTAGCCTCAAATAAGTTTGGCCAAGGTTTTGATACCGTTGAGTATCTGTCAGCTGCCTTGTTAGATATGGAATGGCACTCTATCAGCGCCGATACTCAAATTAGCGATGTAGAGAAGTTTGAGCACCAAGTGTTAGCTAAACATGGCCTTGATTTTGCGCCAATTCCCCCGCGTTATAAATCGAGCTACTTCAGCCATGCCTTCTCCGGTGGTTATTCAGCTGGATATTACGCGTATTTGTGGACCGAAGTGTTTGCCGCCGATGCCTTTGCCTACATGGGCGAGCATGGTGGATTGAAAGCCGATAATGGTGACAAATTCCGTAAAGAAGTCTTATCTAAAGGTAACAGTGAAGATCTCATGCAAGATTACATTCACTTTACCGGTAAAAAACCGACAACAGATGCACTGTTAAAGCGCCGCGGTTTAGTCGACTAATCGATTCGTTGTAAAAAGGCCCAAAGGCTTGTTAGGGAAACCTAGCAAGCCTTTTTTATTGACGTCGGGGCGGATTTATTCATCATTTTTTCAAGACAGGAAGTTAGAGGGCGTGGAAATCTACCGATAACGCGCTAATCACAGTTTCAAAATAGTTTGTTGAAATGTTGGTGAAAGGCAGTCTTAAACTATTTTTTATTGATTAAATTGTTATGTTTGATTGTCGCTTATAAAGTTAGCAATAGTGTCCTCCTTACGTTGACTCTCTAATAGCCACTCAATCCTCCATTCTGTTAGGCGCTCACCCGTTTTATGAATGAATTTTCCAGCTTCAGGTTCATCAATCCATTCAAGCTGTTTAACAAGTACTAAAGGCGCTTCAGACCCGTCAGTTTCATTCGAAAATTCAAGAGCTTCACTATAAGTATGAAATGCGTAATAGTAGATTTCACCATCAAATTCATCTGGAGCACCTTGCCAAGGGCGACACCAAACACGATATTCTAGGACTTGATCATAGAAATAACCGCCGCCTGATTTTGTTTCCGCCGGATACTCTCCAATCCTATTCTCATCGATTGAATCAGGATACATAGACAATTCCTCAATGGAATATAACGTCATATGCAACAGCGGATAAGGTTTCCCCTGTCCATCAACGGGTGAGCGACCCGTTACTGAAAAACCAATATGCTGGTAAAAACCTAATGCTTGCTCATTCTGCTCATTAACATCAACTTTTGTGGCTCCCAGTTCATTAATGGCATGTGTCGCTAGCATGGAACCAATCCCTTTTCCGCGCGCGTCAGGTGAGATGAACAGCATTTCAATATTGCCATCATGTACCCCGCAGAATCCGAGTATTTCTCCATTGTCATTTTTAGCGCACTTTAAGTGAACGGCATCAAAATACTGTTCGAGGATCAGCGGCTTCAATTGTTGTAGATCTTCTTCTGCTAAAAAGTCATGGGTTGCTCTTACCGATGCTTCCCAAATATCGAGCAGACTAAGATGATCTGCTTTTTCTACCATCTCAATATTCATCATATAACTCTATTGAAGATTTAATGTCGCCTAAGCGGTGAATTAAAGTGGGTTAACATGTGAAGCGGAAACGTACCAACCTTTACGAATCCGCCTTTAAAAAGGATATGATTACGGACGAGATCCGTAGTAACTTTGTCGACAATTATGATAGAAAAGTTATGTTTTTCAAAATTTATCTGACATCGACACCTAATTGCTTATCGTCACCCATTATATTTTTTTGGTTATATTATGGCGTGTTGTTAATGTTTTCTAATGATAAATATACTTAAACTAATATTAGATAATAGAGCTTGTATTTACTGTGCTTACTTAAATATTCGTTTTGCTAAGCTTTGTCTAAACACGATTGGATCCTTGCGTAGAGTTTCGTAAAAGGCAAGGAAGGTTAGATATTTAGCAGACGACATTAACCAGTTCGCTAATAACGGAAAAATAACAAAGCAGAGAAAAATCCAGGTTTGTTTGTGTTCAAGTACTAATAAAAACAGTAAGTAACAAATGAGTTGAAAATAGACGTTTATTTTATTGATTTTAACTGCTCGAGGTCTACCTCGTATAATTAATACGTTTGGTATAACAATACTCAGGGTCATGATCACTATACTTGATGCGAAAAGGATACCAAACTCTTCGTGTGTTAATTTACCGAATAGCGTTTCAATCGTAAGGAAAAGTAAAGGGCCGATCGCTCCCGCGCCAAACATAAGGAACATGATGACTGCAATACCAACGACAAACACGCCGATAGATAAGTCATGTTTCTCAAAAAAATTATCTGACATAGACTCTGAATTCCTTATAGCTGACGATTGTTATATTGTAGATTTTTCCACCTGCACGCCTTACTGCTAAGGCTAAGGCTAAGGCTAAGGCTAAGGCTAAAGCTAAAGCTAAAGCTAAAGCTAAAGCTGGCAGCTACTGTATCTTTACATTCTCGTAATATTCATCGAATGGGATATTAGTGGCATAAAGGAATCATAGGGAATATTCATAGTCTATAAAAACCACTTCGGCACCAATTGTATTTGGGTCAGCATCCAGGGCTTTGAATATTCGAGTGGTATTGAGTTCGTTCTGTAATCGCAGTGTGAGAAGTTTTTCTTTATTTGCTTGAAATGGATAGCTTAGTAGGGCATTAGACATAATCATTTCCATTGATAATTTTAAAAATATCCTTATATGCGGCAACACAGTACTAAAATATTGAGCCAATTAATAGGTTATTGTAGAAGTTGCTGAATAAAATTATAAGAAAACGGGAGCCGAAGCTCCCGTTGTTTATCTTGCCTTTGGCAAATGATGATTGGTGATTGTTACTCGGCCAGTAATCCGCGGCTACGCAGTAGCGGCTCTATGCCGGCTTCTTTACCGCGGAAGTTTTTATACATCAGCATAGGATCATCGCTGCCACCTTTCGACAGGATATTATTACGGAAGGAATCCGCAGTGGCCTTGTCGAAAATGCCGTTTTCTTTAAAGGCTTCGAAAGCATCCGCGCCTAAAATATCCGACCACAGGTAGCTGTAGTAGCCTGCTGAATAACCGCCCGCGAAAATATGCGAGAAGTAAGTGCTGCGATAGCGTGGGCTAATTTCTTCAATCAGTCCCATTGCCGCTAACGAGTCTGCTTCAAACTTGGCCGCATCCTTTGGCGTGGTGTCGGTTAATGTGTGCCAATCTAAATCGAGCTTAGTGGCCGCCATGTATTCAACGGTGGCAAAGCCTTGGTTGAACTTGCTGGCCGCTTGGATTTTCTTTACTAGCTCTTGCGGGATCACTTCGCCGGTTTTGTAGTGCTTGGCAAATTGGGCTAACACTTCTGGCTGAGTCATCCAGTTTTCATTCACTTGCGATGGGAACTCAACGTAATCGCGAGGTACGGCGGTGCCACCCTGTGAGCGATATTCCACGTTTGATAACATGCCGTGTAGGGCGTGGCCAAATTCGTGGAATAGGGTGCTGGCTTCATCGAAGGTCAGCAGCGCTGGCTCATTGCCCGCTGGGCGAGGGTAGTTCAATACATTAACAATAATAGGTTTAGAATCAACGCCATTCATATGGTATTGCTTGCGGAAAGAGTTCATCCAAGCGCCGCCACGTTTGCTGTCGCGGGTGAAATAGTCACCCATAAAGATGGCCATCAGCTTGCCGTCTTTATCGTAAACTTCCCAAGTACGGACTTCGGCATTGTATTTGGGTAAGTCGGTACGCTCTTTAAATGTCAAACCGTACAAACGGTTAGCCGTGTAGAACACACCTTTTAGTGTACTGTCGAGGGAGAAATACGGGCGGGTTTGTTGCTCGTTAAAGCTGTACTTAGCGACACGAATTTTGTCGGCGTAGTAATCCCAGTCCCACGCTTGCAGCTTAAATTTGCCACCTTGCGCGTCGATCATGGCTTGCATATCAGCCACTTCGGTTTTGGCTTGGGCCAATGCCGCTGGCCATACTTTGTTGAGCAAGCCGTAAACGTTTTCTGGCGTTTTAGCCGTGCGTTCTTCTAACACGAAATCGGCATGGGTTTTATAGCCCATCAACTGAGCACGTTCAGCACGCAGGGCGGCAATCTTCGCGAGGATAATCTTGTTATCGTTGGCGTTATTGTTGTTACCGCGCTCGATATAGCCTTTATAGAGTTTTTCACGTAACTGGCGGTTATCAGCATAGGTTAAAAATGGCGTGATAGAAGGGCGAGAAGTGGTGAATACCCACTTGCCTTCATGGCCACGTTTTTTGGCGGTTTCAAAGGCGGTCGCAATCACATCTTCTGGTAAACCAGCGAGATCGGCTTTGCTATCAACCACTAATTCGAAGGCATTGGTTTCGGCTAATAGATTGTCACCAAAGGCTAAATTGAGTTTGCCGATCTCTTCGTTTAATGCGCGCAGTTTGGTTTTATCTTGTTCGCTTAAGTTAGCGCCGCCACGGGTGAAAGATTTATAGGTATCTTCCAACAATTTGGCTTGGGCAGTGCTGAGTTTTAGGCTGTCTTTCGCGTCGTGAACGGCTTTGACTTTTTGAAACAGTTTGTCATTGAGCAGGATATCGTCTTCGGCGGACGATAACATAGGCGACACTTCTTTAGAGAGTGCTTGCAATGCTGGCGTAGTATCGGCGCCTGTCAGGTTAAAGAAGACGTTAGAAACGCGTGTCACTAGATCGCCAGAAAATTCCATGGCTTCAATGGTATTGGCGAAGGTGGGTTTGGCTTTATTATCAACAATCGCTTGAATTTGTTCGTGTTGCTGAGCTACGCCCGCCTTAAAGGCTGGGAGGAAGTGCTCTGGCTTGATCTTATCGAAGGCCGGAATTTCCATAAACGTATCATAGGGTTTAAAGAATGGATTGGTCGCATTCTGACTGATAATCTGCGCTGACACGGCATTGGGCGCCGCGTTGGCTTGAACACTGGCTTCGGGTTGTTGTGTGCTACATGCGCCCAAAGTTAAGGCTAAAGCGATGGCACTTAGCGTGAGCTTAGCCGTGCGGGCTTGCGGTTTAAGGGTTAGTCCCTTCATTATTTGTTCCCCGTTAGGTCGATTATTGTTATGAGTGATTGTTTGATGATGGCCATGGATTTCAGCAAAAATTGAAGTCTACGCGCGGCTAAAACCATTAATTTATCTTAATGTGACTGTTTAACATGTATCGGACTAGGGGTTCCATCGATTTTGTGTTTAGTTTGTAACAAATGTTTTGTTTCAGGCTTTTAAGCAAAATAATATGGCAAACTGGCTGAGGCTGTTATCGCGTCTCGGTGCGCTTTCTTGGCAACATCATTGGTCAAGGCTGTAGTCGAAGATAATAGCCGCAAACACATCGCAGATGATTGGTATAAGCCACACCTTGCACTAAACCAGCTTAATCCATGTTTAACCGTCTCTTGCAGTACGGTCCTAAAACACGAATAACAATAATAGGATCTTCTATGTCTCAATCTGGTATTCAACATGCTCGTGTACGTCGAGCGCTATCCTTGGCATTACTGACTGCGTCCAGCTGGGTTATGCCGCAGTGTATTGCAGCGCCAGCAACAACAGCGGCTCACACAAACGTTCCTCAGTTAAGCCCAAATGCGCTAAAGGCCGCCGATTATGCGGTCGCAAAATACGATGCGGCTATGGTGCAGAGTTTGACTCAGTTGGTGAGTTTTAATACCCAAGCGGTTGAAGGGCAAACGCCAGATACCAATCCCGCCTTTGTGGGCTTCAAGTCGAGTTTAAAGCAACTCAGTCAGGATCTCGGGTTAGATTATGCCGATCATGGCTATGTGGTGTTGATTGGCCTAGATGCCAATTCGGCTGTAAACAATGAATCTAAAAAGTTAGGCATAGTCACCCACGGCGATGTGCAACCAGCTAATCCTGCCTTGTGGGCGCAGAGCCCTTATCTGCTTGATACTCAATCGGAACCGGACAAACTGATTGGCCGCGGCACAGAGGACGACAAGGGTGCCATCGTTACCGCCATGTATGCGATGAAGGCGATTAAAGATAAACACATTAAGCGAGATAGACGCATTGAACTCTTGGTTTATCTTGCTGAAGAGTCCGACTGGGAACCACTGAAAACCTTTTTAGCCAGCTACACGCCAGCGGACATGAACATTACTATTGATGCCGAATACCCAGTGGTCACCGCCGAGAAAGGCTGGAGCAAGATTACCTTTACTGTACCCAATATTACGATCTCCAATATAGAAGCTAAAGCAGAGGCTTCAACTCAAGCGCCCACGTTAACGGCTTTCTCTGGCGGCTATTTTGCCAGCCAAGTACCGCAGCAGGCCGAGGCGGAAATTGAGGCGGTTTCACCTGCATTACTGACAAAGTTACAGACCAGAGCCGCCGCGCAGCAGGGGATGAAATACCGTTTTGAAAACCATTGTGTCGATAAGCAGTGTAACTTGCATATTTTTGCCGACGGTAAAGCCGCCCATTCATCCACCCCTGAGAATGGGGTGAATGCCGTGACCCATTTGGCGGCATTATTAAGTCCCGAGTTGAATGATAAACCTTGGACGCAAACCAGCGCCTCCTTAACCGTTGCCGCCATGAACGAGCTGGTGGGTTTAGGCATTTACGCCGAGCAGTTTGGTGACTTAGCTTATAAAGATGATTTTATGGGACCGCTGACCTTAGCTCCGACTGTGGTGGTGCAAACGCAGAAGGGCACTGAGGTGACCATTAACTTGCGCCGTCCTGTCGGCAAAACACCAGAGTTACTCGCTAAACAAGCCCGTGAAGCCTTAGCCTTGTGGCAGGATAAACATCAAGTGCAGCTTGCTGATATCGAAAGTTATTGGGGCGAGCCTATGGTGATGAAAGATGCGCCGCAGCAACAAACTCTACTTGATGTTTTTGCCCACTTCACTGGCATAGTCGACCCTAAACCCGTTGCAATCGGCGGCTCAACCAACAGTAAATTATTCCCCAATGCTTTAAGTTTTGGCCCAGCCATGCCGGGCGTGGAATACACAGGCCATACTGAAAAAGAGTTCATCACCCATAAGCAATTTATGCTGAACCTAAAAATGTACACCGCAGCATTTATCGAGCTATCGGCGGTGAAATAGTGCTCTCTACCATTACAAACTTCGTTTGAATTCTTTAATCACAATCAAAGTCGTGGGGCTTCACCCCCCTGATGTTTAATTAAGAGTCGACCAAGGAGGACTGCTCGTCCTATCCTCCTTGGATGCTCCAAGACGCCCCCAGCGGAGTTGAAAGCCCCTTGTGCTCATTGACAAATTTGCTATCGCTTCCGAAGGATGCGTCCCTGCACCTGCGAAAGCTAGTCGGTCATCCATGACCGAACTCACGCAATTTGTCTATTCGCCCTGCGGCAACTCCGAGGGGAGGTGTATTCCTTGGAGTTTTAAGTCGTTAGATAGCGATTCATCAGCAAAAAATAAGTGCTAAAAATGAGAAAGCTAAAACGATATCAAGTGATTACCCATCAAACTGTATAAAAAACCGCTACCGCAAAAAAGCAAATTCCTATAGCATCATTCATACCCATTTACACGGATGTGGCAGCGGCCAAGTCCAACAAGCGATTTATACCCTGCAAACAGCGCAGCGCATAAATACTAAGACGTTATGCGCTTTATCTGCTGAAGCTACGTTATATGATAAATTGGAGTTGATATGGTAGAAAAACATTGGTTAGACTTTGTCACCGCATTTGGAAGTATTGCGACCCCGATAATTGTATTGATAATTTCAACTCTCGGCTGGAAAGCTAAAAATAACATTGAAAGAAAGATAGATCTCGAAAACAAACTTAGAGATGATCGAATTGAAATATATAATAAAATACTAGAGCCATTTATTATTTTACTTATGTCTGACGCTGCGTGGAAATCTGATAAAAATAACAAAGGGAAAGATAAAAACGCCCTTGCTACTAGCGCTATGCTAACGCTTGAATACCGACGCCATGGCTTTAAACTTGCCTTAATGGCAAATGATTCTGTTGTTAAAGCTTATAACGACCTAATGCAATATCTCTATAACATGGAAGAAGAACACAAATCAGGAAATACTGATTTTCTCAAAGACATGATGCAACTATTGGGTAACTTTCTTATAGAAATTCGTAAGAGTATGGGAAATGAAGCCACTGAATTAGATGTTTGGGATATGTGTGAATGGTGGATGTCAGATACACGGAAAGTTAAAAATGGCACGTACAGCGCATAACAAGTCGTTGCACGCGGACTCTATACAGTTGTCGCGTTTTTTGCGGCAAAAACAGCACCAACTTACTCGCCGGTGAACGAGGCGTTACCCATAGAAATCTTAATCCGAAACTGACGAGTTAAAATTAAGTCTTTAACTCGGAAATGTCCAAAAGCGTGCTGGGTATCTCCTTTATACAGACAGGTTACACTAGTGCCAAAAAGGTGTGCCATGGTGATTAGCGAGACGACCGTCCGCCCCATGGACGGGGCGGTCGAGCATCCACGGACGGACTGGCTGCGTGTCGGAGAGTGAATGCCATGGCAAGCCTATATGATTGGATACCAGCCAACGCTACGATCCCAACGACTGAAATAACAGGTCACCCAGTACAGTTTGCCTAAACTATTAGGTCTAAAAGTCAGCTATGTTCAGTACGATTACTTGTTGCCACACAATAAAAAGCCCTGCTTATACAGTGATGTATAGCTGGGCTTTTTTAATCGAGAGTTTGCATTCACTGAGCGGAAGGACACGCTTTACTCAGGGTTTATGACCTAGTTCGAATAGGTCATAAATCCTTTATTTCATTCACCTATTTCTCTTACTTATCCCTCACTCATCTCTTTACACTCATCTCTTTACATTCATCTCTTTCACTAACATTGGCATCATGGAGATGCTAGTAGCCGATGGCTTCGCTACCTGAGTGGCGTGGATCAGACGCGCCAAAAATCCCTTGTTCGGTCACCATGATTGATTGTGTACTTCCCATAGCGGACTGTACTTTCACTTTGTGGCCTTTGGCTTCGAGCAGGGAAATGGTATCGCGGTTTAAGCTGGATTCAACTCGCAGTTCATCGGGCAGCCATTGATGGTGCACCCGCGCTGCATTACTGGCTTCGGCGATGTTTAATCCATGGTCGATCACATTCATGATGATCTGCAGTGTGGTGGTGATAATGCGTGAACCGCCTGGGCTGCCAGTGACGAGGAAGGGCTTGCCATCTTTCATCACAATAGTGGGGCTCATGGAGCTCAATGGGCGCTTATTGCCTTCGACCGCATTGGCATCACCGCCAACTAAACCGTAACCGTTTGGCACGCCGGGTTTGGCCGAGAAATCATCCATCTCGTTATTGAGCAAAATGCCAGTTCCTTTGGCCACTAAACCTGAGCCGTAGCTGAAGTTTAAGGTGTAAGTGTTTGAAACCGCATTGCCCCATTTATCCACTACCGAGAAGTGAGTGGTTTGGTCGCTCTCATAGGGCGCGAGTTTACCTGGCTTGATTTCGGCGCTTGGCGTTGTCTTATTCATCGCGATTTGGCTGGCGATTTTTTGGGCGTAGTCCTTACTGGTTAAGGCTTTGACGGGCACCTTATAAAAGTCGGGGTCGCCTAAGTATTCGCTGCGATCGCTATAGGCATGCTTCATGGTTTCTGCCATCAGATGAATCGTCTGCGCCGTATTGTGGCCGAGTTTATCAATCGGGAATTGTTGCAACACATTAAGCATTTCTATGATGTGCACGCCGCCCGATGATGGCGGTGGCATAGACACTACCTCGTAGCCACGGTATTCGCCGCGCACGGGTTCGCGTTCCACAACCTTATAATTTTTAAGGTCGTCTAAGGTCATAATACCGCCAGCGTCCTTCACCGCATTGATGAGCTTAGTGGCGGTTTCACCTTCGTAGAATCCTTTGGTGCCTTTTTCAGCGATCAGACTTAATGAATGGGCAAGCTCAGGTTGTTTAAGAATATCATCAACTTGATAATCGCTGCCGTCGGCTTTGTAGAAGATAGCGGCTGTGGTTGGCCATTGGGTCATGCGGCGTTTTAGGCCTGCAAGAGATTCGGCAAGATCTGGCGTGACGCTAATGCCTTCCTGCGCCATTTTAATTGCGGGCGCGGCGACTTGGGCGAGTGTCATAGTGCCATATTTTTCAAGTGCTAAGCTCATGCCCATCACGGTACCTGGGACACCCACAGCAAGGCCGTGTTCGCGGCTCAGCTTTTCCACTGCGTCGCCATTCTCATCGAGGAAAATGTCTTTTTTGGCTTTAGATGGCGCCATCTCACGGTAATCTATTGCTATAGTTTTGTTTTCTTTAGCAATATGCACCAGCATAAAACCGCCGCCACCGATATTGCCGGCACGCGGTAAAGTGACTGCCAAACTGAAGGCCACGGCCACGGCCGCATCAACGGCATTGCCGCCTTGTTTTAGGATCTCAACGCCAGTGCGACTGGCGAGTGTTTCTTGGCTGGCAACCATGCCATGCTTGGCCCACACAGGTTGTGCTGTAGCCATCTGGCTGAAAATTGACGATTCTTCGGCAAGCAGACTGGGTGATGATAGTAGGGGAAGTGCCATGGCAATGGCGAGAATAAGAGGTCTAAAAGGTCTTGTTGGACGCATACTCAATCCTGAATTTATTTTCATTATGGCTATGCAATGTGCCGAGAATTAGGCTTAATTGCAACCTTGTATATTAGTTAAGATCCGTAAAGGACGAGAATTTACCCAATGAGACAGCTTATCTTGGCCTTTGCGAGCTCAATGTCGGACATATCGGCCAGTGCGTGGAATGCCGTTATGGGGGAGGCGAATCCCTTCTGTCGCCATGAGTTTCTGTTGGCGCTTGAGCAGAGCCATTCGGCCTGCGCTGCAACGGGTTGGACGCCGCGGCATTTATGCGTGTTTGATGTGGGTGACACATTAAGTGATGTCGCAAGAGTGGATAAAAGCTTGTCGCCTTTGGCTGCAGGGGCGCTGATAAGCCGGCAAGCGGCTAAGCACTTCAATCCATTATCGCTGGTGGCGGTGATGCCCTTGTATCAAAAGTCTCACTCCTACGGCGAGTATGTGTTCGATTGGGCGTGGGCCGAAGCCTATGATCGCCATGGACTCGATTATTATCCTAAATGGGTGAATGCGATTCCTTTTACCCCAGTGCAAGGGCGAAGGATGGGCATTCATCCTGCATTCGATAGCGTTGAGCAACTGCGCGTGGCGCAATTACTGCTGCTGACATTGAATCGCCGGCTAACATCAGAGCTGTTTGCGTCAGAGCCCTGTGCGTTAGATAAAGGTGATTCGTTTTTTGATGAGTCAGAGCTTAATCAACCCGTTGTCGATCAGTCCGTTGTTGATGAGCCCGTAGCTGATAAATCTGATCTTGATGGGTCAATGCAAAGCGTTAAAGAGCAAGGCGACAGCCCAATTTCTTCATGGCATAGCTTATTTGTTACCCCAAGCCAAACACCGTTATTTGAAGGCTCGCCCAATCCGCTGTTAAAACGCTTAGGGACTCAGTTCCATTGGCATAATCGCGGTTATCGTGACTTTGATGATTTTCTGGCGGGTTTTAGTTCGCGCAAACGTAAGAATATCTTGAAGGAGCGGGCGCAGTTACAGCCTTTTAATCTTAAGTTTCACTTTGTCGAAGGTGAACATATTACTGCTTCGCAATGGCAGACGTTTATTCAGTGTTATCAATTAACTTACCTTAAACGCTCCGGTCATCGCGGCTATTTAACGCCAACTTTTTTTCAGCAGTTGGGGGCACAACTCGCTGCGCAAGTCCTACTGTTAGTGGTTGAGGATACCAAGGGCGACATGATAGCAGGCGCCTTGTATCTTAAAGGCGAGAATGCCTTAGGGCAGAAATGCTTATATGGCCGTTATTGGGGCACCACGGTTGAGCTCGACGGCTTGCATTTTGAGGCCTGTTATTACCAAGGGATTCAATACTGTATTGAACATGGGTTCCAGATGTTTGATGCGGGCGCACAGGGCGAGCATAAGGTGCTGCGCGGCTTTGAACCTGTTGAAATGTATTCCTACCATAATATCGCCCACTTAGGATTTAGGGCGGCGATTGCCGATTTTGTTGAGCAAGAAGCACAGCAAATGCAGCAATATATGGCGCAGATGCGAGCTGTTTTGCCCTACAAAAAAGAGCCCGAATAAAGACCGAGTTAACGTGACATTATTGGGCTCTCATTTATGTCGTGCTTGTTCAACCTATGTAGTACAACCTAAGCAGTTCTATCTAAGCTGTTAATTCAAGCGGTTAGCTATGAATGTTAGCTCATGGCTAACCACACGCCCACGCCTATCATCAGGCTGCCTGCAATGCGGTTTAACCAGCGAATATTATCGCCGCGGCTTAGGAAAATACGCAGGCTTTTACCGCCGCTGGCGTAGGCGAGCATAGAGGTAAACTCGGTCACCATGATAATGCTCAGCAGTGCGAGCAGCTGCGGCGCAACTTCGCGCTCGGCATTGATAAAAGGTGGCAGCAGCGACACCATAAATGCCCAACCTTTAGGATTGGCAATGGCGGTAATAAAGCCTTGGGATATCAAGGTTAAATTGCTGGCTCTGGGGTTAGTGTCGTCATCGCTTAACATCGCCATCTTACCGCGGGCGCGCCACATTTGTACGCCGATAAAGCCTAAATAAATCCCGCCAACCCATTTAAAGATTTGAAAGACTTCGGGATAGTTGAGCATGATACTGGCAACGCCCATCACGGCGGCTGTCGCCACTAACGCCACCCCTACCAGTTCACCCAGCATCATCCACAGGGTGCGGCGCACACCTATGCTCATGCCCAGTGTCATGGCGAGCGTCATGCACATGCCCGGGGTGATAGAAACAAAGAAGAAGGTCGGGATAAACACTGCGAGTAAGGCAAAATCTGGCATGGTTTGGTCTGTCTTGGGTGAAGATGGGAAGGGCGATAGTGTAATGAAAACCGCGGGTTTAGCCAATCTGCGTCCCGTTTTTTTCGATGCGTAACTGTAACTTAGTATGTAAACAACTCGGCTTTTTTGGGATGTTTACTCTGTTATCACCACAAGATCTCGCTATTTATCTATCGAGTTTACCCAGCTGATCCCCATCTTTGCGGTACAGACTGCGCCGTATTAGCGATAGATGAGAGATTAACATTGTTATATTTTCTGTTTGTCACTTTTGTTACTTTTATTAATTTAGTCACTTGAGCTTGAATGCTGAGGTTTGGTAGGGTGACAGCATGAGATTAACTGCAGGGGATGCATTATGGTTGAGAGTGAAGGGATTGAAATAAAACAGACTGAGAAACAAAAAATGTTGGCGGGTCAGCCCTATAAGGCATGGGATGATGAGCTATTAGCTGAGCGGATGAGGGCGAAATCCGTTTGCCATCAGTTTAATCTGGCCGAACCGACTCAGCTTGATGCGCGTATGGATCACCTTCGTGGCCTGCTCGATATTCAACACTGCGCCCATATTGAGCCCAACTTCTTTTGTGACTATGGTTATAACATCCATATTGGTAAGCAATTTTACGCTAATCATAATCTAACCATATTAGATGTTTGCTCTGTCTCGATTGGCGATAACGTGATGTTTGGTCCCCATGTGATGATTTCTACCGCAACGCATCCTATCGATCCCATTGCGCGGCAAACGACGGAATACGGCGCGCCAATTCAAATTGGTAATAATGTCTGGCTTGGCGGTAACGTCTCTGTGTTGCCCGGTGTGACCATTGGCGATAATTGTGTCATCGGTGCTGGCAGCGTAGTGAATAAGAGCATTCCGGCGAACTGTGTGGCGGCTGGCAACCCTTGTAAGGTTATCAAACCCATCAATGCGGCATAACGCAGGAAAGTCGATGCCGTGTGATTGGCGTCAATGCTGATGCTGATTTAGATGACGATTTAGATAGTCGTAGAAACAAAAAACGGTACACAGTGCGTACCGTTTTTTATGGGGGATAAAAACTTACAGTACGCCGCGGCGCATTTGATCCCGTTCAATCGATTCAAACAGGGCAGTAAAGTTGCCTTCACCAAAACCTAAGTTATTTTTGCGTTGGATGATTTCGATAAAAATCGGTCCGAACAGGTTTTTAGTGAAAATTTGCAGTAAATAACCGGATTCATCGCCATCCACCAAAATTTGGTGATGTTTGATGCGCTCACGATTCTCAGTCACCTGCGGCAACTTCTCAAATATGGTGTCGTAGTATTCAGGGATAATGTCTAGGCATTGGATTGAACTGCCTTCCATCGCATCCAGAGATTTAACGATATCGCGACTTCTAAAGGCTAAATGCTGCACACCTGGGCCATTATATTCCTTCAGGTATTCATCGATTTGGTTTTTATCGCTGCCTTTACCTTCGTTAATCGGGATACAGAAGCTGCCATCGGGCGAACGCAGGGCGTAGGACACTAGCGCGGTTTGTACGCCGCTGATGTCAAAGTAGCGCACTTCAGTAAAACCAAAAATGTTTTTATAGAAGTTAGCCCAATGTTCCATTGTGCCTTTGTAAACGTTGTTGGTTAAGTGATCGACTTCGATAAAGCCTTTTTCTTGGGTGATCACTTGCTCGTCTAAGTCTTCAAAATCAGCGGCATAGATATTGTTATCTGCCCCGAAGGTGTCGATGAAATAAATCAAGCTGTCGCCAATGCCGTAAATCGCAGGATAAGGCAGATCTTTATTGGCATCATCGGCGGGTTTTGCACCACGTTCAACGGCAACGCGATAGGCAAAGCCAGCATCTTCTACCCGCCAGCCCATAGAACAAATGGCTGGGCCGTGGGATTTAGCAAACTTAGCAGAGAAACCTTCGCGCTCAGTGTTGAGCAGAAAATTAATGTCATTCTGTTTGTAGTACAGAATGTCTTTATTCTTGGCTTTTTTCAGCAGTGAAAAACCAAAGTCAATAAAGACTTTGTGCATAAAATCAGTATCAGGGCTGGCGAATTCAGTGAATTCGATACCTAATAAGCCCAGTGGATTTAGTTCGCTTGCCATGATGTTTTCCTCATTATTTTAGTTCAACCGCCGACACTCTTTATCCCTTTAATTACGTTGGGATACGCAACCGTTTCGGTGCGCTGGTGGCTTAGGGCTAGTCTTCTAGCCAAGAGCGGTTGTAGTCTTTGCTCATGCAATTTTGTACATGTTCGGTTAATTTAAGTGGGGCGAAGGTGTCCACCATCACTGCGTATTCATAGGTTTCTTTCTTGCCAATCGAGGCTTCAGTGCGGCCCGGTTGTGGGCCGTGGGCCACACCTTTTTGATGTAAGGTCATGTAACCCGCTTCAATGCCCGTGCGGCTCATAAAGTCGCCATCGACGTAATACAAAACTTCGTCGCTATCGATGTTGTTGTGGTAATAAGGCGCAGGAATCGATTTCGGGTGGAAATCGTAAGGGCGCGGCACGAAGTTACAAATCACAAAGTTATGGGCAGTAAAGACCAAGTGATCAGAAGGCGGCAGATGGATTTTGCCCACCTTTGGCGCGTATTCAGTAATGTTGAATGCCCAAGGGTAAACACAGCCATCCCAACCCACTAAATCAAAGGGATGCCATTCAAGTGTGGTGAGTTGGTACTTATCGCCAAACTTACACACTAAGGGGAAGGCGCCGCGCTCAACCACTGCATCTTGCAATGTGGGCACGCGCAAATCGCGCTCGCAGTAAGGTGCCGATTCTAATAGCTGACCATACTCGTTACGGAAATGCTTAGGCACTTCCACCATAGAGAATGACTCGATAACGAAAAGTCGCACATTGCTGTAATCGTTGAATTTAAGTTGATAAGTCGTGCCGCGTGGGATCACGAGATAGTCCCACTTTTGGACCTTAATCGCGCCGTACTCGCTGTAGAGTGTGCCTTCACCTTCGTGGACAAAAACCACCTCATCGGCATAGGCGTTACGGTAAAACTCGTCGGTATCGGCGGTGACTTTGGCGGTATACAGTGCTAAGTCATTGTTATAAAAAATCTTGTTACGGGCGCTGAAAAAATTACCTTCACGGTCGGCATCGCGGGAATCGAGTTTATAGTTTTGGACCAGCGAGTCTTCCCAATTGGCACCGTGGCCTAGGCTGTAAGGTGCTACTTCCAACGCTTTGGTTGGCATGTTGTGGTGATATTTATTGGAATAAATATTGGAAAAACCATGGGTTGAGAACAACTCTTCACGGTAAAGCTCGCCGTTTTCCTTTTCAAATGCGATATGGCGCTTATGGGGGATCTGGCCTTGTTTCACATAAAATGGCATGGTTATTCCTTCAATATTGCGTTGCAGGATTACCTACATCGCTGGTCGTTATGCTGCAAGTTGCATTAGTGTGATCTTGTTATCAATTTAGTTGCTTGAATGAACAAAAAAAAGAATAATAAATCCGTTATCTCAATCTAAAAATTAGATGGTATTCTAATCTTTACGAATCGTAGTATTTCCGTGACATGTTCATAAGAGCCAAGGAGTGACCATGCGCATCGATATTGATGCTTTTAATGTGCTGCAAGTGCTGGTGGAAGAGGGCAGTTTTGCCAAGGCGGCGGAGCGGTTACACAAGGCGCAATCGGCGGTGAGTTATCAAGTTAAAAAGTTAGAAGAGCACTTAGGCGTGCAGCTTTTTAGCCGTGAGCAATATCGTGCAGAGCTGACGCAAGAGGGCCGGGTGATTTTGGCCGAGGGGCGAAGATTGTTGCAACACCTTGCAAACATTGAACATCTTGCCAGCCGTTTTAGTGAAGGCTGGGAGCCCAAGCTAGAGCTAGTGATAGATGGAGCCTTGCCGATGGAGCCAATTATGACGGCTTTAAAGCGTATGGCTGAACATCAAATCCCCACAAAAATTCAGCTCAATATGGAATTTTTAGGCGGCGTACAACACAGATTCGAGCGTGATAATGCTGACTTGATGTTAGTGAAAGATTATCGCACTGGCCCCTATTATCATCCGCAACCTTTGCCAGCCATCACCAGTGTGCTGGTGGCAAGTGCTTCGCATCCTTTGTCTTTTATTCGCGAAATTAGTTTGTCTGAACTGCAGCAACACGTGGAATTGACTATCGAAGACTCTTCGCCCAATAAAAGTTACCGCGATGAAATGCAATTTGGCGGCGATAAAGTGTTTTATCTTTCAGGCTTTATCATGAAAAAGAACGCTTTGTTAAAAGGCTTAGGTTTTGGTTGGTTGCCGGACTTTTTAGTGCAAGAAGAGTTGGCGAAAGGGGAGTTAGTTGAAATCGACTTTGTCGGTGGCAGCCGTTTTACTTTTATTCCACAGCTCGTCTCGACCTTAGAGCGGCCGTTAGGCCGTGCGGGACAACTTTTTACCGAGTTGATATTAGAGGAGTTTGCTAAGGCTGAGCAGTTTAATGGCGTGGGTTTAGGTTGATAAGTCGCCGTTTGTCATCTTTTGATACAAGTTACCGCATAAAATAATCGCATTTTGACATTTTATGTCATAGATTAAGCGCTAGATTAACAGTGAAATTGAGCCGCGATAGGTAAAGAGTCGCCCATCGGGGTCAATCTAAAGGCTAGTAACAAGGAACTGACAGTTAAGGGGAACAGTATGTCTAGACGTTGTCATGAAGTGGATTATGAAATCATCGGCCACAGTATGCAGTTGGTTGAAGTGGAGCTCGATCCTAACGAAACCGTGGTCGCCGAAGCGGGCGCGATGAATTACCTAGAGCAAGACATTAGCTTTGAGGCCAAAATGGGCGATGGCTCAGAGCCTGAGTCAGGCTTTTTTGGCAAGTTGATGGGCGCAGGTAAACGGGCGCTGACGGGGGAGAGCATTTTTATGACTCACTTTACCAATCAAGGCAACCAAAAGCGTAAAGTCGCCTTTGCTGCACCTTATCCGGGCACTATCCTTGCGATCGACTTGGCTGAATATGGTGGCGAGCTTATCTGTCAGAAGGACAGTTTTTTAGCGGCGGCCTTAGGTACACGGGTGACGATGAAATTTAATCGCCGTTTAGGTACGGGCTTTTTCGGCGGCGAAGGGTTTATTCTGCAAAGCCTACAAGGCGATGGCATGACTTTTATCCATGCGGGCGGCACCTTAGTTAAGAAAGAATTGAGAGGTGAAACCTTAAGGGTTGATACAGGTTGTCTGGTTGGATTTACACCTGGGATAGATTACGACATTGAGCGCGCTGGCTCGTTAAAGTCTATGGTATTTGGCGGCGAAGGCTTGTTTTTAGCGACCTTAAAAGGTCACGGCACGGTTTGGCTGCAAAGTTTACCGTTCTCACGTATGGCGGATCGCATTATCGCCCATGCCCCATCTGCGGGTGGCAGTGATCGCGGTGAAGGTTCAGTGCTTGGTGGTCTTGGCCGCATGCTTGATGGGCGTTAAGCCCTAAGTTGAATCGATGTAAATCAATCACAGCACCATTTTGAAATTACGCTGTCTCTTCTTAAGGCATTCCAGATAATCCTCTGGGATGCCTTTTTAGTTGCAAGGTGTCCATTTCCTTCATCGTTTTAAGCGTTCTTAGCTGTCGTTAAGGCTGTGTTTGGCCGTTGTTAAGACTCTGCTGAATGCGTCTTTCAACTAGTTTAGATATTAGATACATCATCAAATAGCCTGTGCCCAAGGCTAAAATCACTGCGACGACATTCTCTGTATATAGGCGGTAAGCGTAGAAAGTACCGACCAGCACTGCGATACCAGCAAGGCGAATGAGTAGGCTTTGGGTAAAGTAGCCGTGGGCTTTGATATAGGCTAACTGATAGCCGTTGAGCATCATAAATATAAAAAACATAGAGAAATGCATCAATACTGGCGCCGCATTAATGTATTGCTCGGGGAATAACCAAGCCACCAATGGCTTGCTCGCGAATATCATCGCGACGAAAAACACCCCGCTGATCCACAGGGAGACTTTAGTCAGCCATGACTTGATTTGTTGCACTTCATCAAAGCGCTTTTCTCGTACACACACTGCCACTTCGGGCAGCACAAAGCGGTAGATGGGGAAGACAAACAGCAAGGTGAGGTAAGTGATCATCGGCCGCACTACCACTTGAAAATCACCCAGTTCATCTATGCTGAAATAGGCAATAGTCAGCAGTACTGTGATGTAAATCATCAAGATACTGGCACCGGCTTCCATGGACGCTGTCAGGCTTTTTTTCATGAAACTACGTAAGCCCGTATCAAAATGCACCGCACTTAAGGGCGGCGTGGCGATATCTTTGCGCCGTTTTAAGTACATATATAAGGCAACGATGAGCGATGACAGTGTCATGCTATAAAAGAGTGAGGCTATGGCCGTTTGTTTTAGCCCATAGAAACACAAGAAAAAGCTGGTCACTTGCGCTATCGGTTCCAGCCAAGTCACTCGATTGGAGATGGCATATAGCCGGTACATAGCGATTTGATTGGTAAAATACACCTTGAGCCCCATGCTCAAAACAATGCCAACCAATTGAAAATATTCTACATTGAGGTGAAGCTTGTGTTTGATATAGGGCAAGACTAAGCCCCATGTCAGCAGCACCATAGCGATCAAGCTGTAGCGGAATATATTAGTGATATCCACATCTTGTTTGGTCTGGGAGTAGGTCACTACCATAGAGGAGCGAAATCCTGTCATCAGGATCAGCGACAGTGAGATAATATCGATAACCGTGTGATAGAGCGCTAGATCCGCTTTGGCGACCCATTGTGCTAACCAAAGCTTAAAGAGAAAACCCACAGAAATACTGGCGAGTGATGCCCAGAATCCCGCAATAATCGCCTGCTTAACCCGTTGAAGTGATGTGGTGTGTTCCATTGTCAAAATCCAGCTTTAGTCTGCGGTCATTATAGGGATGCTATGGGTGTCGTTAAGGTTTTGCATTAGTCTATGCTTTGGCTGCTTTGGCTGCTTTGGCTGCTTTGGCTGCTTTGGCTGCTTTGGTTACTTTAGCTGTGTGAGTACCTTTTGATAACGCTTATCTGATTCGGTTCGATGCTATAACTTTATGCAAAGCACTTGATACCAATGCTTTGATGCCAGAAGCTTAGTCTTCTGTCCAGACTAAAACCTTGAGTACCGCCGAAGACATTTCATCTTAGTTTATGCGCATATTAGCACTGGCTGAGTCTAGCATTCAGCTAATGAGTGACCAAGCATCGTATAGTAAAGATATGATAAATATCAGCATGTTGCTTAATTGTAGCTGTAGTCATTCACTCGCGAGAAATTGTGGGATAAATAGAAGTACAGACAAGGGATAGGGTTGTGCAAGCACCATGATTTGGGATGATGGCACGCCCTAATAAGAATTGTGCGTGCTAATAAAACTGCCGTGATTAGCCATCTCACGAATGTCTTGCGTTATTCGGTAATGATATTGACGATATCGAGGATTTTACGGCTGTTGTTATCGAGTTTGATCAATGCGCCTTCAACTTGGATGCTAATAATGCCATCTCTGTCTAAGGGCACAATGATACGACCGCGGTCATAAATATCATGCTCAAGCACATCACCACGATGGAGTTTTTTCTGCCAACCGGGTGGTAAACGTTCACCGTGGTCGACTTTTTTCTGTAATCCAGGTGGTAAGCCTTTCTCTTTTTTGTGGTGCTCGTGTTCATGGCCATCTTTAGCAAAAACTGAGATAGGTGCCATTAAGCTGAGCACGAGTCCTGCGATAACCACTGACGTTGATTTATTCATCTGTGCTCCAAAGGGCATTGAGAGAGCATTGAGCTAGTGCAGCGGCAATGCTTGATGCGGCCAACAATAGGCGATACTAAATGAACCTTAGCTGAACGTTACTGAGTCGAGATGTTTAAACTCAACGGGTTAACATTAGCACAGCTTGCCATTGTTCGGCGGTCACAGGTTGGATACTCAGCCTTGAACCCTTAGTCACTAAATACATGTCGGCTAATTGAGGCAGGTTTTTAATCAGGCTTAAGGGAATAATATCGTTAAATTTTTCAACAAAGCGGATATCTACTCGTAGCCATCTCGGTTTAGTAGGATCTGACTTAGGGTCGAAATACTTAGATTCGGGATCGAAGGCTGTGCTGTCGGGATACGCATTTGTCACGACTTCAGCGATACCGACAATACCGGGTACTTTGCAGCTTGAATGGTAAAAAAATACCTGATCGCCAATCTGCATCTCATCGCGCATGAAGTTACGCGCCTGATAGTTACGTATCCCATGCCAAGCTTCGGTTTGGTTCGGGCAAGCCTTAAGATCATCTATGCTGAATTCGTCGGGTTCCGATTTCATAAGCCAGTAGTTCATCTTGTTTCCTTTATTCATAGTTGCCGTTAAGCGCTTCAATATCCCTGAGTTTATCTTAATTTTATCGAACACCCCAGTTCGTCACTCATGTGAAACATTGTGAGTTTGATTAAGTTTCGGTTCAGATAAGGTGGCTTAGCCTGTGGGCAGCAATCTTATTTGGTATGCCTTATGCAGATTCTCGTTTCTAAGGCAAAGCGTCAAATTCGATCTCGGTTTGTGATTGGTGCCATACAAGTTGTGGCAGCAGTGGCAATCAAAACCTGTGAGGTGTGTTATGGGAACTTCAACAATGACGTCCGACTGTGGTTTATACACTAAATATCTTAAGGATTTTACAGCCGGTGATGTGATCCTAAGCCATGAGCGGATGCTGGAATTTATTAATGACCTGACAACCCAAGGTTGGTTATTGGCAAATTTCACTTGGGACTATTGGTATAACAACAGTTACTTAGTCGATAAACCCGCCTACATTCGTGAAGCGAGCATAGCACAATGCAAGTTGCTGCTGACCGCCATGACGCGACTTGAGGTCTTTAGCCCTGGCGTGTTAGAGAATATGCGTCGCCAAGGGATTTTACTGGCCATTGTTGAGCGCTTGCAAAGCTTAAATGTGCCTAAGTCGAGTACTCATCTTGAATTTATCAGCCGCTAACCCCGCACTTTAATGGATTGTTATTTAATCGATTATCTTACTCTTTAGTCTAATAAAGTGCTTTTTTGCTTGTGACATTATCCGTGGATTGGTTAGTTTGGACCTCGCTAACCATAATAATAAATGCACGGAGGCCTTAATGTCAGTTCCAACAAGCCAAGTTATCAGCCCGCTCAACGTCAGCGAGTTCCATGGTGTGCGATCACCGAAACTCGTTGAGAAAACCATAGGTCAGTATCTTGATGAGATTGCGGCAACCTATCCCGACCAATTAGCGGTTGTCGTACATCATCAACATATCCGCTGGAACTATCGCCAATATCTCGCTCAAATCGAGGCGCTCGCCACAGGATTATTAAAACTCGGTATTAAGTCCGGCGATAGGGTGGGCATTTGGTCACCCAACAATATTGAATGGTGTTTAACCCAATATGCGACCGCTAAAATTGGCGCCATTATGGTGTGTATTAATCCTGCCTATCGGCCTGAAGAGTTGCAATATGCGCTTAGTAATGTGGGGTGCCGCGCGGTAATTTGTGCCGACAAGTTTAAATCCAGCAATTACCTCGAAATGCTATACGAATTGGCGCCTGAGCTAACTTCTTGCCCTGCGGGTCAATTACAGGCGAAGGCCGTTCCTGAGCTCGAGTTTGTGATCCGTATGGGCGCTGAAAAATCCGTCGGCATGTTGAATTTTGATGACTTGCTCGTCGATGTGACCGCCGATGACAAGGCGGCACTCGAGAGTATCGGCAAAGCATTAAGCCCGTATGATGCGATTAATATCCAGTTTACCTCTGGCACCACGGGTAGCCCAAAAGGTGCGACCTTATCCCACCATAACATTTTGAATAATGGTTATTTAGTCGCAGAGGCGATGAAGTTTACCTGTCACGATAAACTCTGTATTCCTGTGCCCTTATATCATTGCTTTGGCATGGTGCTCGGCAGTTTAGTTTGCTTAGCCAAAGGCGCCGCGGCTGTGTTCCCCGGCGAATCCTTCGATCCCTTGACGACATTGCAAGTGATTGAGCAAGAGCGTTGCACCGCTTTACATGGCGTACCGACCATGTTTATTGCCGAGCTTGAGCATCCTGAATTTACGCGTTTTGATTTGAGTTCTTTACGAACCGGCGTGATGGCGGGGGCAACTTGCCCAGAAGAAGTGATGCGCCGAGTACAAAATCTCATGTATATGAAGGAAGTACTAATTGGTTATGGTCAGACTGAGTGCAGTCCGCTCAATCATATTACTGAAATTGATTCGCCAGTTGAGAAACGGGTGCTCACTGTTGGCCGTGCTTTGCCCCATACCGAAGTGAAAATAGTCGACGAATTTGGTGAAGTGTTGCCAATTAATCAACCCGGTGAAGTCTGTAGTCGGGGATATTGCATAATGCAGTGCTATTGGAACGATCCCGAAAAAACAGCGGCGACCATAGACAGTGCGGGTTGGCTACATTCTGGCGATATTGGCCAAATGGATGAGCAAGGTTATGTGCAAATTGTGGGTCGGATTAAAGATATGATCATTCGCGGTGGCGAGAATATCTATCCCCGTGAGATTGAAGAGAAACTTTACACCCATAAAGATGTGCAGGATGCGGCTGTTTTTGGCGTTCAAAGCGATAAATACGGGGAGGAAGTGTGTGCTTGGATTAAAGTCCGCTCTGGCGCGACGATTACCGAGGAAGATATTCGCCATTTCCTCACCGAGAAGTTTGCCTATTTCAAGGTGCCACGTTACATCAAGTTTGTGGATCAGTACCCAATGACAGTAACGGGGAAAATTCAGAAATTCAAAATGCGTGAGCTGATGTATCAAGAGTTATATGAAGATATTAATGCTTAAGTGATGTGATTTGGCGAGTCTGCTTTTTTTGACTTTCAAGCCGCACAATGCGGCTTGAATTTTATTCAGTCTATAGGTGTCGTTTAACCGACAAGTTAACGGAAGAGTCGACGGGTCATGCCATCAAGCCAAGCCGCACTTTGAGTTAACTTTCGCTGACTACGACGCAGCGCCAGCTTTGCCCAGGCATATTGTGTGCTGAGCAGCGCCAATCCTAAGATAATCAAGAGTAAACCTGGGCCAGGTAAGAGTAAAAAGACCAGCCCGAGCAAGGTTAAAGCTGCGCCAATCACAGTGATCCCTGCTTTAGTTATCGCGCCTTTTGCATGGGAGGACGGCGCGCGATTGAAAAAGGTAACTTTGCGCATAGGAGTTGGCCTTATGGTGAGTTAATCGAATCAAGCTGTACTGTCAGCTGACTATCAGTTGTGTGCTAACTGTATGTCAGTTTTCAGTCTAATCCTTTGCTCATTTATTGGCAGCTTATGTCGTCAGCCTAATTGTAACAAAACTTCACTTCCCCGCAGTGGCTTCATGGCTATACTGAAACCAGAGAAAAAATCTTGGAAGATAAAAACTAAAGCTCAATTTGTCGATGATTTAGTAGTCAATCCATTCTGTAGGCTAAGGAGTCCCAAATGGTTCGATGGCGTTTAAAGCTCCTTGCGTGTTGCCTTTCCTCCATGGGATTAAGCACGGCTAAGGCGGATACCTTAATGCTGACATCCTTACTTTGGCCGCCTTATTCTGGGCAGCAATTAGCCGAGCAGGGCGCGAGTATTGCTGTGGCGCGGGCGGCGCTCAAAGTGATGGGGCACCAATTAGAAGTGGATTTTTACCCATGGAGCCGCGCTGTAAAGCTCGCCAGTATGCCTAATTCTGACTATCTGGGTTATTTCCCTGAGTATTACTTTGAGACTGAAAAGTTTGTTTTTTCTAAATCGATTGGCGACGGTCCTTTGGGACTGGTGGAGCAAAAAGCCCATCCTGTGAGTTGGAATTATGTCGAAGATCTGAATCGCTATACCTTAGGTGTGGTGAAAGATTATGTGAATACTCAGGCGTTAGATCGCATGATTGCCACAGGCGTTCAGCCGACTGAAGCGGTGACTTCAGATGAGCACAATATTAAGAAAGTGGCCGCAGGCCGTATTGATGCGGCGGTAATCGATGTCAACGTGCTGCACTATTTACTTAAGCAAAAGCCCTTGCAGCCATTGGCGGACAAACTGCAAATCAACCGCCAAATTTTAGCGAATAAGCAGCTTTATATTGCGTTTCGTAATACCGATGAAGGTCGACGCTGGCGGGATATTTTCGACCAAGGCTTGGCGCAAATTGACGTCGAAACCATCATTGGAGAGCTACTGTATCGTGAAGACTAATGCATGATTTAGGTTAGTGTGCTCTCAATTTTCCCCCTTATTTTTTCCTCTATTTTCAGCCAATTCCTCTTAAAATTATATCAGATATTCCGCTTGTCATCATTCTGTCTTTGTTCACTATTAGCATCACCTTAACGGCATGAGTTGCTTTCTCATTTTATTGATTAAGGTGACATGAATAAACTTCCCTTTGAGTTAGATACGCTGCAACAACTCATTGATACTCATCATCTTAAGTTGCAGTATCAAATTCTTGCCGACATTCCATTTCGTCACGAACATTTTCCTCTCTACAGTGTTGAACTGGGCGGGGGAGATAAGCCCTGTCCAACAGTACTCTTTGTGGGCGGCGTGCATGGGGTTGAACGTATTGGCTCTCAAGTCATCTTGGCATTGCTGAACAGTTTGTTGCAGCGGCTGGTGTGGGATAAACATCTACAACAGATGTTAACGGGCGTGCGGCTAGCTTTTGTGCCTGTGGTGAATCCCGTTGGTTTATTTATGGGAACGCGGGGCAATGGCAATCAAGTGGATTTGATGCGTAACGCCCCGATAGAATCTAGCGAAAAAGTCTCTTTTATGGTCGGAGGACAGCGGATATCGTCGCGGCTGCCTTGGTATCGCGGCGTGGGGGGAATGGAGCTTGAAACCGTCGGTTTAGTTGCCTATGTACAGCAATTGCTGAGCCGCAGCACCAGTTTGATTTCCCTCGATGCTCACTCTGGCTTTGGCTTGAGTGATCATATTTGGTTCCCCTACGCCCATACACGTACCGCCTTCGAAAATGCCAATTATATTCTTCATCTAAAACAATTATTTGAACAAAGTTATCCCCATCATGGCCATTATCGGCTCGCGCCGCAGAGCCAGTTTTATCGCACCCATGGGGATATTTGGGATTACCTCTATCGCCAGCATCAAGTGGCCGATCCCCATGCTCAGGTGCCGTTTCTGCCTTTGACATTAGAGATGGGATCCTGGGCTTGGATTAAGAAAAATCCCAGACAAATATTTAATTTTGCAGGTTTTTTCAATCCGCAGAAAACACATCGTCATCACAGAATTTTACGCAGGCACACAGTGCTGATGCAATTTATGATGGAAGCGGCCTACGCCCAATCGTTAGAGCAGTTAACCCCTGAACGTTTGACTGAACTCACTGAGTGCGCGCGGCAGTATTGGTATCGGGAGTCACAGTCATGACAACTTGGGTGTTATTGCGGGGATTAATGCGTGATCAGCGCCACTGGAATGGCTTCGATCAGCGACTGCGACAAAAGGGGCTGCGAGTACTGACACCGGATTTGCCAGGTAATGGGACGCTATCCCATGAACTAAGCCCACTTAAGATTGCCGATTATGCCCATGCAGTGTGGCAGCAATTGGATG
The DNA here is from genome assembly GCF_001887095.2 of Shewanella sp. SACH. Lineage (NCBI taxonomy): Bacteria > Pseudomonadati > Pseudomonadota > Gammaproteobacteria > Alteromonadales > Shewanellaceae > Shewanella > Shewanella sp. SACH. Next base: position 1,774,087 of record NZ_MPDG02000001.1, on the reverse strand, counting down.
AGCAGGTGCAAAATGGAGAAGCCATTTACCTTCTCGGTTTGTCTATGGGCGGTATGTTAGCGCTAGAAATGGCGCGCCAGCGACCTTGGCAGATAAGGCATGTATTTGTACTAAACAGCAGTGCGGCTAATTTATCGACGTGGTATCAAAGATTTAATCCACTGAATGCATTGAAGGCGTTTTTCTTGCGGGCTCGGGGTAAAGCTTTACATCCCATCGAGTCGACGATAGTGCGTTTAACCAGTTTTCGTCATCGGCGAGACTGCGGTTTAATTGCCGAATGGAGTGAATTTCGCCGCCAATCGTCGCCAACTATCCGTAACGCCTGGCGGCAACTGTGGGCGGCTTTTCAATATCAATGTCCATTGACCGTGGAAGTGCCGATAAGTGTACTCTGTGGCGACCGTGATGCGTTGGTGAGCATGGCATCGAGCAAAGCCTTGGCACAGCACTTTCACACGGATTTGATAGTATTAGCGTATTGCGGCCATGATGCGGCCATTGATGCCCCTGCAAAACTGGCACATTATCTGTTGGCAATTGTGGCGCCGACTAAGCCGCAAACTGAGGTTCAAGAGGATGATGAACCTGCCCATGCTCAATATGCCCATACTCAATACAGTTGCAACGATTTACTGGAGGAAGAAATGGCCTTTAACGAGGCGATATTTTCAGTATGGGATGAAAAAGCGCTATCCACTCTCCACAGTAAATCATCGGCAATGAACAGCGCTAAGACGGTTAACTCATAATCGATTAGGCTTTAGCCACAACGGTTTGGCCTATCGGTGTTAGGCTGAGTAACGCCAGTTTAAGATGCTGTATTCCAAAGGGAATACCGATAATAGTCACAAAACAGGCTAAGGCATGGACCAGGTGGCCTATGGCTAACCAGATCCCAAACAGCAAGAACCAAATAATATTTCCCACCATGCCTAGGGCACCTGTGCCTAAATCGTCACGTCCGGTTAAGTGACGACGGCTGATTTGTTCTTGACCAAAGGGCCAGAAGGTCATTTCACCGATAACAAAGCAGGCGCGGCCAAAGGGTATACCAATAATGCTGATAAAACACAGGATACCTGCGAGCCACCAAGCGAGTCCCATCACAAATCCACCGAGCACAAACCAAGCGATGTTGAATATTAAGCGTAATACTGCCATTGAAAACTCCTTATGTTACTTTTTTAGCCTTTATCGTCAGCTCTAATGAATGCTGTTAGCTTTGATAAACTGAATATATACCAATGACTAAGCGAGAAACGTGCCAATTATTTGGCTATTAATAATCAATGACTTAGATCTATCCGTTTAAGCTTTATTTGTGATTTTCACTAATTCTTCGCTAAATTGCTAATTTCTTAAGAGCAGAAGAGCAAAGGTGGCGTTACACTAGCAATTCCATCCAATGGCTTAAAAGCCAGAGTATTTAATCGTTGAGTAGCCTGATGTTTGCAAATTCCCCCGTCGATATTTTTGCCTTTGCTGGTCGAGAAATATTTCTAAAACGTGATGATTTATTGCATCCAGCGTTTAGTGGCAATAAAGCGCGTAAATTCGGCTACTTTTTAGATCATGAGTTTATAGGCATCAACAAGGTGATAGGCCACGGCTCACCCTTAGCGAACTCTTTGTATTCCCTATCAACATTGGCCAAGATGAAAGGCTGGCAGTGTGACTTTTATGTTGACCATATTGCCAGTCAGATTGTTAAGCATCCCACGGGGAATTACGCTGCGGCATTGGCAAATGGCGCCAATATTATCGACTTAAGTGAGTTAATGGCGCAAAAGCAGACGTTTATTCAGTCGCAATGTGAACCTCAGGTTTTGTTAGATATTAATGCTAGATCTGAACCAGCTTTGCAAACGGGTGGTGCGCGACTGAGTTGCCAAGATTATATCGAGACTCAGGTACTCGCGAATGAACCTACGGCGCTCTTTATCCCAGAGGGCGGGCGCTGTTACTACGCTGAATACGGGGTAAATAGATTGGCGCAAGAGATAATGCAATTTGCGCAGGCGAATGATTTAGTCGATTTAACGGTATTTTTACCGTCGGGGACGGGGACGACGGCGTTATTTTTAAATCAGTACTTTATTCGTCAGCAAACGGCGATTCGTGTCGTGACTTGCGCTGTGGTGGGCGGCGATGATTATTTACGTTTGCAATTCTCTATGCTTAATCCAAATACTCTCGAGCATCCACAGATAGTGAATGTCGGCAAAAAATATCACTTTGGTAAACTCTACCCTGAATTCTATGCCATGTGGCAGCGCGTTTGTGCCTCAGGTATTCAATTTGAACTACTCTACGATCCCTTAGGTTTTATTGTGCTTGAGGATTACTTACAGCGTAGTGAATTAGGTCATGTGATGTATTTGCATCAAGGCGGATTATTGGGGAATGAGACCATGTTGCCGCGTTATCAGCGTAAGTTTGCTGGAGTATGAGACTTTTCAAAGAATAGAAATATAACCAGCGCAATAGATTAAGACCGCTTCTTTAAGACAGCAGATGGTTTCTTAAGATAGTAGATGGTTTCGCTTAAGGATTTTATAGGTACGTTGGCCTATCTTCTCGAGGTTTTTTAAATCTTTTAGGCTAGGTATTACATCGCTAAACTGCCAATAGCTGATTTCAGCATCTAACATTTCCAGCATTTTTTTCGAACAACCTAAACATTGTCCTTGGCACAGTTGTGCTTTCGCTAAATTGAGCGGAATTGTCGCTTTGATCTGGCTTATAAAGCTTTGCATGGCGATTTGGGTATTGGGTTTTGGCATAGGTGAGGTGCTGTACAGTATTCATGGGGACGAATATTAGCGGATGCTGCAGTGGAAATAGGTGATCTAAGTTGGATTTGACTCATTTGGTTCGGCAGGTATCTGTGTGAGAGAGATACAGCCTGAACCAAATGTGTTCGTCATGATGACGTAAAAAAGGATAGCGTGTTCGTGACATTCGGCTATCAGTTTACTTAAGTGTTCGGTACTGCGAAGAGAATGGAAACCGATTAAATACACTTGAGCAAACGGGGTATTACTGTACTTATTTCTAACTTATTGTCTAATTTATTTTTTGACTTATTTGTTTGCGGACAATAACCATTTCATAAAGCTGATGGCTTCTGTACGTTTTGAAAAAGTCTGTCTGTTTTTACCTTGACGATCGGTAAAAGCAATTGAGGTTTTATTTACTGAGATTGAATCTACAGGGAAGTTCACTGTAATTTCATGTCCATTAATTTTGTATGACATATGCCACACTCCTTTTTGTTAATTCACCCATAGGTGAGATAGTTGTAACTATAAAATATCCTTAGCAATTTGCGAAAGATTCGTTCTATTGAGTATCGAGGTTACCCCATCTTTGATTCATTAATCAAGAGATGCTTAATCGATAAATAATACATGCTGTCGATTATGCCAATGGACTAACTTGATTCTGCCAGTTGACCATAGCTTAATGACAATACTATGACAGTGTGGAGAACAGTAAGTTCACAGACATAACCACATGATTTTAGTGGTATCGAATGCTTGAGCTTATGGGGTTTTGCTTGTAGTAGGCTTTCTTTATGAGGACCGAACTCTGATTGCTAATAGTCAGGCTGGTTTAAAAAGGTAAACAACAAGGTGTTTCTCAAAACGACGTGCAGTATATCAATAAAAATAGCTTATGCAAGTTTAATTTTTATTCAATGTGATTATTTGTTGATTGATGTTGAGTTAACGTGAATTGTTTCTGGCTATTCATTTGATTTAAAGAGTGAAGCTTAGCATGGAACATGTCCTTATCTTGTATTTAGCTGCAATGCTAGGTGTCCATATTGCGGCTTTTTAGGCGAATAGGATGTGGCTACTGTTAGCCAATTGAATTAAAAATTCTAGCAAACTGAATAAAAAACTCATGCAAATAGAATAAAAAATCCCACAGAAATAGGTTATTTCAATGGGATTAATGGCCGTCATTTAGTAACTGAAAATTTAGTAACTGAAGATTCAGTAATTGAAAATTTAGCAGCGGACTCATTTTAAAACGGAGTAAATAAGTCATGTTAAAGCACTGGCTACAGGCTTAATAAATCAGTTCACCTATGGGGTTAAGCAACTTGCTTAGGCCTTTGGTAAAATGCAGCGGCGCATCTAACACTGTGTAGCATAAGCAACCGTCAACGGTTTTAGGTGAGTGGTGATGTTGGCTATCGAGCACAATAAAATCACCTGGCACATAGTCACCGTTAATATCCGAAAACGCTCCCGCTAACAATAGGGTTAACTCATAGCCCTTATGGGTATGTTGGGGGATTTCACCTTGCGCATCTATGTGTAACAAGCTCGCGCGGGTGTTCATTTCATCGACATCAAAACGCATACGACTGACTTTGCCTAAGATTTGCCAAGGACGGGCCAAATGCTGGCGAAACACCGACGGCACTGTGTAATGCTGTTGTTTTACTTGAACATCCAGAGGAGCATTATTAGGCACATCCGTTGCCGCAGGCTGGGCCATGATTTGCGCCAGCATAGCGTCAATATCCATCACTGGTACATTAGTCGCTTGAGTGTTTCCAGTATCAATATGCGCAGTGTGAATCGACTCTTGGTCTATATGATGCTTTGCAGCATGAGCATGAGCGCCATCTGGATTTAATGCCGAATTGGCAGCTTGCTCGGTTAACAGGGCTAGTTGCTCACGACACGTCTCACACAATGCGCAATGTGCTGATACCGCGATGGCCATCGATAAAGGTAAGACCCCATTCGCATGGCTCACGAGTAAATCTTGTTGGGGATGATGCTTAATCATTGTGTGTCTCCAAGAAACTTTTCAACTTTTCTAGCCCGAGTCTTAATCGTGACTTTATGGTGCCTATTGGCACCTTGAGGGCATCGGCTAGCTCTTGTTGAGTGAGTTCTTGCATGTAGATACCTTGCACGACTTGTCTTTGTGCTAGGGGAAGGGCATCAAGATGTTGGAGGAGTTTCGCCGTCAATTTATGATCAGTGAGTGTGTCTTGAGCCATGGTCGCATCGCACAGCGGCCAAATATCATCGCCAAAGGTATCTTCTTTATTGTGTTGTACTCGTCTCAGCATATCGAAACACTGATTACGCATTATGGTAAATACCCAAGTCGTCACTGAGCCTTTCTCTGCATTGTACAGATGGGCCTTAGTCCACACGCTGGTCATGGTTTCTTGAACTAAATCCATGGCTAAGCCTTGTTGATTCAGTCTTTGTAAACCAAAGGCGCGGATCTTGGGCATAAAATGCTGGAATAAATGCCCAAAGGCGGCCCTGTCTCGTTTGTCTGCTACTTGTAGCATAAACGTGATCAAAGTATCCGCTTGAGGCTCGCAGGTTTTGAGAGCGGGAATGTCGTTATCCATAGCCGAATGAGTCAGAGACGTGATAGGGCCATGATACCGATTTTGCCTGCTTTGTGATTGAATATTTTCCATTATTTTCGCTCTTATCCCAGTCGTTAGTGCTAAGTTTGAGATCAGTAACGACAAAATTGAGAGGCTTGTTTCACTTCTGAGCCCAGTTTTACTGTCAAACTGTCAATCAATACGGAGTGGCTTAAATAAAGGATCATTCACAGGATTATTTTATTACGGCCCGCAATAGATCTCGGGTCATAATATGATCTAAGGTATTAATGCAGTTGTACTTTTCAGAGGCTTGCACGGGCAATATTTCTAGCCAGCGTTGGCAGACCCAAGCAATGTCTTCAAACTGTTCCGCTTGGTAGTGCTTGAGATGTTGCGGATATTCCTTGAGGATGTTTTGTAACATTTGGCTCAAGTAACGCTCATCGGTCGCAATACGTGTCGCAGGCCAATTGTCGATAAAGCTAACATCGCCGCGCTTCAAGCCATCGTCTTCGACACTGATTTCATTAACTTTAAAGCGCTTTGAACCTTGAACGCTGATCCCTAATAGTCCATCGGGTAGGGTTTCAAAATCAATAATATGCACTAAGGTGCCTATGGGCTGAATGGTTTTGCCATCCTCTTCGAGCATACATAAGCCAAAGCCTTCGCCTGACTTTAACGATTCGGCGACTAAACGCTTATATCTAGGTTCAAATACCCGCAGTTGTGTGTAACCTTCGGGCAATAAACAAATGGGTAGTGGAAAAAGAGGTAATTTCATCGTGGCCTCTGGTGAACTTATGTTCCTATCATTACGTACCATAGTGGCAGTTCGATCAGTAAAATTATCAACAATAGTTTACCCATATTTAGAGGATGGCATGAAATTAAATCCATTTGAGAAAAAGCTCGTTCAGCATCCAATACGTTTTTGGCTACAAAATCATGTCGAAGCGCCTTTGCTTACGTCTATGATGCCTAAACCTATGGCTCGCTGCGAGCGCGCATTAGAAATCGGTTGTGGGTTTGGTAATGGTATTCAGTTGATCCGCGAGCATTTTGGCGCAGGACATATCACGGCCGTGGATATCGACCCTGAAATGGTCGCAGCGGCGCAATCTCGCTGGCAAGCTCGGCCACAAGGTTTGAAAGGGCTGAGTTTCTCGGTTGCCGACGCTTCTTGTCTTCCCTTTGCCGATGGCGAGTTCGATATGGTGTTTGATTTTGCTGTATTCCACCATATTCCAGATTGGCAGGCGGCCATCAAGGACGTTGCCCGAGTACTGAAACCAAACGGTTACTTTGTGGTAGAGGACTTATATCGCGCTGCGATTTGTAATCCACTGAGTCGACGCCTATTTGAGCATCCACAGCAAAATCGCTTTAATCACCGCGAGTGGTTAGTTGTGTTGCGTCAAGCGGGGTTTGAGATAGTCTGCGACAGAAATGCCTTGGATCTTGCGGGCATGGTGCTTGCCCAGAAAGTGCTGCGTTAGGCGACAGTGTCGCTGACGCGAATTGAATGTTCGTTTTTGAATGGATTGAATATTCGTGCTTTTGCTAATATTCACACTTATGCCAAAGCCAAATGTTTTGGCTATTTCGCCGCTTGAGCACAGACATGAGCCAGCAGCGCCATTGATATTCGAGGTGGAGTAAACCAAGTTAGCGGCGTGATTTTGCGAGAGTGGTTGTAATTTTTAGATAAAATAGCACCTCGGCATGGTTCTTCATGGGAGTTTACCGCTATAATTTGAGCTAATCCGTCGCATGTGAGGAAAGGATTTTCCTCAAGAGTAGAGAAGCAGCATTATGGCAAACGTACTTGCAACCGTAGATCAGCGTACCAAACTCGTGGGTGAGAACCGCCTCGAGTTGTTGCTCTTTAGCATTAATTCCACGCAGTTATTTGCCATCAACGTCTTTAAAGTCAAAGAAGTGGTTAAGCTTCCTCCACTTAATGCCATGCCTGGGAGTCATCCTCATATTTATGGTGTTGCTAATATTCGCGGTATTTCTATCCCTGTGATTGATTTACGTTCGGCGATTGGGTTTAAACCTGTGCCGCCAGATGATGATGCCAATATGATCATTACTGAGTATAACCGCAGCGTGCAGGGCTTCTTAGTCGGCAAGGTTGAGCACATTATCAACATGACATGGAGCGATATCATGCCGCCGCCGAAAACGGCGGGGCGCAATAATTATCTGACGGCAATTACCCGCATCGAACATCAAGGCAAATCGCAATTAGTGTCGATTATCGACGTAGAGAAAGTACTGGCGGAGATCATTCACTACGATATTAGTCTTTCTGAAGGTGTGCTCGATGAAACCTTAGTCCATGAAATGCCAGGAAGGAAAATTCTGATCGTGGACGATTCATCGACCGCAAGGCGTCAGGTGCGTGAGACTTTAAGCCAACTAGGCATAGAAATCATTGAAGCTTCTGATGGCTTGCAGGCATTGAATTTATTACAAAAATGGCGCGATGAAGGCAAGCAAGTGTCCAAAGAATTGTTGATGATGATTACTGATGCCGAAATGCCCGAGATGGACGGTTACAAACTGACGTCTGAAGTCCGCGGTGATAAAGCTATGTCAGATCTATATATTACCTTGAATACTTCGCTGAGTGGCAGTTTTAACCATGCCATGGTTGAAAAGGTAGGCTGTGATAAGTTTATTTCTAAGTTCCAGCCGGATTTGCTGGTGGAAGTGGTACAAGAAAGATTAAGACAAGTGATTAATCACTAAGCATCTTGAGATTCGAACTATCGGTGATTGACCTTGTGTTGGTCATCGGTAGGCTCAGCGCTTTTAATAACCGCTTTTAAATGTGGCCTGTTTATATCAGACTTTTAATATCAGCCCTTCAATTGCAACCTTTCCATCGCTTCTGTGCAAATCCTACCAAATTACCTTTTCATTTAACGCTCGATTACGAGGCGAATTCGGCTTCTACATCTTGTAATACTTGGCGTTTCATTTCTTTGGCGGCGGCAATATGGATGCGGGCGAGTCGTAGGGCGTAGTTGAATCTTGCTCGGCCGACGAGGCGTACCAGTTCGGCAAAAAACTGAGGATCTAAGGTGAATTGCGTCGAGTAGTACTGGATTGCAGCATTAACTGAGTTAAAGGTCACGCCATCAAATTCGAAACCTGCGTTATATCCTTGGTCGTCAATTTCTTCGCCTTCTAATACCAGTGGCCAGCCGGGTGCATTGATACGGTCGCGGGCAATCTGATACATCATCCAAGCACTTTTCTTAAAGCCTTCAAACACTTTGCAGGAAAATTCAGACTCGGCTAGTTCTTCTTCGGTCCAATTAATCCCAATCGCGAGGTGTTTTGCATAAATGCGCATCAGTGCATCTTTGACGGCCATACGACAATCCCATATTGAGCTCAAAGGATGTTGTTTGGCTAATCGTAAGCATTCGCTGCAGGCGGGCACAGCTAATGAAGGATGTGGCGTATGTGTGTGGGCAATATATTCGAAGTGTTGATTGCTCGGTTCGCCGCAAAACCAACAGGTATGGCGTTGGTCGAAGGGAATATCGATAAGCGGGATAGCAGACATCAAGGAATGAGCACCTCAGTCCTTGATGTCATTAATGGCATATTGAAGGGATTAAACTTCTTCAACATCAACCAAATCTTTTGCTAAAACAATAGGATCAAGTTCAAGGCAATCTTCATCAGTCTGCCAATCCACACCGATCAACACACCATCGTCGTTGAGATCCGACACCCAATATTCCAGAAATTCTTCTAATGAAATAGCAACGGGTTGGTAGTCGTGCCATTCGTCGCTGCAATGGGATTTTGCAGTGGCTTCACTTGACCACAATGGCATCACATCTGTGTCTTCAAATTCTGAAGAGTCACAAACGACCCAGCCTTCGCCAGTTTCATCCATTAGACCCCAAAGCGTCTGATGTTGTTTTACATTTTTGATAAAGCCAGCCAAAGCCGCATTGATTTCAGTCATGATAGGTCTCTTTGATGTGTGCTGTTAACTTATCCATTATACGGTAACATGCTGCGATACCAAGGGATTCTTTGTTAAGATTTTTCTTGTGTTGGATAACTGAGCAATAAGCCGGTGCCACAAGGTATTTATGGCGATAAGGATTGTGTTACGTGTCGCTATGGGTCAGGATTATTGGCAATGATAAGCCTTGATGCAGTGTGCTTTACTGTTCAAGTGTGACTCAGATAGAGGCTTTCCGTGGGGGAGAAACATGTCTTCTATACCCTTGGCCGTTAAAGGTTTTTTTGTAGTAGAACCTTTAACTCGTTATGCCAAGGTGAATATCTCTCTAGGGCAATGCCTTCTCGAAGAAGGAAGATTGTCGTGTTTAGCCACAGCAGTGTGATTACTGTGTCATTGTTGTGAAATCAAATATTGGAGTTATTGATTTGATTAAAATTAAAGGGTTAACTTATCTGTTTGCGAGTATTGCCGCCTGTGTCAGTCTGAGTGCCTGTTCTAGCGTGCCAGCGGCGAGTGCTAGTACTAAGGCAAGCACTAACGCGAGCAGTAGCAACGCAAGTGGCATAGTCGCTGAAGCCAACCCAATGCCCGATATCAGTGCTAGCGTACAAGCGAATGCCGAGGCATTTCCGAGTTGTGTGACAGGGCTACAAGCGCGGGCGCGCACCGAAGGGCTGTCAGAGGCGACGATTAACTCGACCATTGCAAATTTGAAATTTGTGCCTCGGGTGATTGAGCTCGATCAGCAACAACCTGAATTCAGCCAGACATTCGATAATTATTTCAGTAAGCGCGCCACCGAATGGCGCGTCAATGAAGGCCGTCGTTTACTGAAAAAACACAGCGTTTTACTCAATCAACTAGCCAAAGAATATGGCGTGCCACCGCAATATATTTTGTCTTTTTGGGGGCTTGAAACTAACTACGGTTCCTATAAAGGCAAGATGTCGGTATTGAATTCGCTCGCGACTTTGGCCTGTGAGCCACGCCGTAGCAATTATTTCACTATAGAATTGATGCAAGCCTTAAAGCTGAAAGAAAAGTATCAGTTTGATGATGACACTATGGTGGGATCATGGGCTGGCGCCATGGGACACACGCAATTTATGCCGTCGGCCTATGCCAAATATGCCGTCGACGGTGACGGCGATGGTAAAGCCGATTTATGGAATAGCACCACAGACGCGCTGACTTCTGCCGCGAACTTTTTACAGCACTTAGGTTGGCAGCGAAATGAACGTTGGGGCCGTGAAGTCTTATTGCCAAAGGATTTTAGTTACAGCCATTTAGGTGCAAAGCAGCCCTTGGCCTTATCTGAGTGGGCGGCCCTTAATGTCACGCAAGCGAATGGTCAACCTTTGCCCGCCGTGGATATTCAAGCCGCGTTGTATTTGCCAGCAGGGCATACGGGGCCTGCCTTTTTAGGTTATGAAAACTTTAACGTGATTATGCGTTGGAATCGTTCTGAGTATTATGCCATCACAGTTGGGCATCTTGCCGATCGCATTAATGGGGGGTTACCTTTGACAGTGAGCCCGCCAGAACAGCCACGCTTAAGTCGCGAGCAAGTTAAGCAACTGCAAGCAAAACTGAATGAGGCCGGATTTGATGTTGGCAAGCCAGATGGTGTGTTAGGGCGTAACTCTGTGGCAGGATTGCAAGCCTTTCAACGGAGCAAACAGATGATTGCCGATGGCTTCCCAAGCCCAGAGGTGTTTAGCGCTTTAGGGTTATCACTGTAGCCACTGTCACTGTAGCCACTGCCACTGTAGCCACTATAGCCAAAGGGCGTTCGTTGCGGGTTTTGAGCGCTTTTAGGCCGGATAAAAAAGTGGAGTGAAAAGCTCAGTTTTGTTAAGCTCGGCCCACAATTGAAATCGAAGAAAATCAAAGGATATTCGATGAGCATTAAAGACGATATGGTTGTGCAGTTTAACTACACACTGCGTGACGAGAAAGGCGAAGTGATTGAGACGAACGAAGGTCGCGATCCTATTGCCTATTTACACGGTCATGACAACATGATGCCAGGTGTAGAAAACGCGATCAATGGTAAAGCCATCGGTGAAAAATTCACTGTGACTTTACCAGCTGCCGAAACATACGGTGAGCGTGTAGTGGATGCTGATGCGCACCAACGTGTGTCGGTTAAGCACTTATTGGGCGCGACTGCGTGGAAACCGGGTATGACTGCTGTGGTCAATACTGACCAAGGTCAACGCCAAGTGACTATCGTTAAAGTGGGTAAGTTTATGGCTACTGTGGATGTCAACCATCCATTAGCGGGCCGCGAACTGACATTTGATATCGAAGTCGTTGGTGCCCGTGACGCGAGTGATGAAGAAATCGCCCACGGCCATGCCCATGGCGCTGGTGGTCATCACCACTAATCTTTGCGCTTCGGACTCGTCTTCGAACTTGGCTTTTATCTGACTCAATGTGAGATGAATAAAAGTTCAGAATAAGTTGAATGAGTCGAGGCAGAAGATTGAATAGCAAAAGCCCAAACCTAGGTTTGGGCTTTTTTGTTTTTATGGTGCTAATGGCTTAATGGTTAGCGCAACCGCTAATGGCACTTAACATTAATCGCTCTTTATCTCATTAATGGCTGTGTTCATGCTCGAGTGGTTTGTCGGCAAACATCATATCTAGACTTGCTTGGGTTTGTGGATGGTAACCACTGCGAGCCTTAAGATAGACACTCTTGGCCCAGTCGTACTGATCTGTGCTTGCAAGCTTTTGATATAACGGCACGATTAAGCGCATGCGACCAATATGGGTCAAGTGCTGTTTTAATGCGGGTAGTACCGTGTAATAGCCGTTGTCTAGGGCGAGTGAATACCATGCAAAAGCGATTTCACTGTTGCCTGTGCCCGTAAAATGGAACGCATTATCTAGCTCGGCAAGCTTGACTTGGTCTAGATTGACTCTTGGCATTTCATTGATAAACCTTAACCACTGGTGCACTGTCCAAGTACTGGTTTTCAACTCGCTTGCGCTAAGTTTTCCGTCGAGCCAAGTTTGTCTTTGGGCATCGATATCATCGAAGGCGTGGGAATTGGGCGGCACTAAAAATGACGGCAAACCTTGACCTTCAATCCAAGTATCCACTTCGGCCTCATTGACAACATTGGGATATTTGTTTAATAGATTCAAAGATAAATACTCACGGAACTGCGCCGTGGTAATGCTTTGAAATGCAAAATGATTGAAGTAGCTTTTCACAAAAGCATCGAAGCGTTCGCGGCCAAATTTCTGCTCTAAAAAGATTAAAAACAACTGGCCTTTCACATAAGGGACACCGCTGAAGGCCTCGTCGGGTGAGCGCTTTCCAAGATCCACATGCAACACTGAATCGCCAGGCGTGAGTTCTGCAAGCTCGGCAAGCAGCTCTGAATAGCCGATGGTTTGCTCCATCAGCGCTCGGTCGCGGCCGTAGAGATCTTCCATGATGCGGTTCTCAACATAGGTCGTAAAACCTTCATTAAGCCAGAGATCGCGCCAAGTGGCGTTGGTCACCAAGTTACCCGACCACGAGTGAGCAAGTTCGTGGGCAATCAGACTCACTAAACTTTTGTCACCCGCGATCACTGTTGGCGTAATAAACGAAAGCCGTGGATTTTCCATCCCGCCGAAGGGGAAGCTTGGCGGCAAAATAAGCAAGTCATAACGTCCCCAACGGTAATCGCCGTAACGTTTAGCGGCGATTTTGATCATCTCCGGCGTGTCGGCAAATTCCTTGTTGGCTTTGTCGAGGATTTCTGGCTCAGCCCAAATGCCCGAGATGTTATCTAAAGGGGCGAACTTTAAATGCCCGGCTGCAATGGCGATTAAATAAGCTGGGATCGCCTGCGGCATAGTGAATTGGGTCTGCGTGCTCGACAGGGTTTTACGATCGGCACTCATGACCACAGTAATGGCTTTATCGGCAGTAATCGTTGCGCTATAGGTTTGGCGCACGGCTGGGGTATCTTGCAGTGGGATCCAGCTGCGAGCATGAATCGCCTGACTCTGACTGAACATAAAAGGTAACTGTTTACCTTGGGTTTGCTCAGGAGTTAACCATTGAATACCGGATGGATTATTCGACGTGTGGTACTTTATTTTAACTTTTTGGGTATCTTCATCGGCCAGTTTGATGGTCAGTGCCGCGCCTTTTACAGCGTCCGCTTTGGCTAAGGTAAAGGGCACGCTTTGCCATTTCCCATTTCTATTCAAAGCACTCACACTGTTAATCGTCAGATCTCGGGTATCTAAGATGAGTTCCTTCCCCAGTTTATGCCAAGCTAAATCGAGGGTGGCTTCACCGGATAAGCGGTTTTGCTTAAAATCGACGGCAAGTGCTAGCTCCACATGACTCACGCTGACTTCAATGTAATTGGCATAGGTCAGTGCATCTAGGTTCTGCTGCGTCTGTGCTTGTACAACAGTGGCAGTCGGCTCAGCGGCTAACGTATTTGGAGCGCTATTGGCATCAGTGCTAGGAAGGAGTTGCAGCGCAAAAAGTAGGGCACTGCTCAGGACGTTACGGCGAAGTGAAAGCATTATTTAACAGCCTAATGATAAAGTATTTTGGTTCGAGTTTGGGCCGATAACAGCATCAATGCTGCTTGGTTTTCTATCGGCTCTATCTATATAGGGCAAAAGTTTACCTGATAATCCACTGGATTTGTTATCTCACTGTTAGCTCAAATGTAATCAAACTTTAATGGCTCGTATGCCGGCAAGGAAATGCCATCGGTAAAAGACCACAAGTTTGCTATGATGTCGGCGTTTTCACATAGGGCGGTTATCAAAATGGTGTTAGATTTTTCGCAGGGTAAGTTAATCGTCACTGAGTTCGAAGTGCAAGTGCGGCTCAATGTTGCCAGTGTCGTGCTGCAAGCGAGTGCTGAGGATATCGGTTTGAGACGTCAGCCACCTATGTTAATCGCCGATGGTGGCGGTGTGCGTTGGAGCTTAGTGTTGGACTCAAATGCCCAGTTACGTGCGATTCAAGATGTGCTGGGAATGGACGCGGAATAAAGTACGCCTGCATAGTGCATAGTGGTTAACTTATAGATTTATCATCAGTTTTTAGTTGATGAGTGTTTAATATCGAATTGGGAATTTTTAGAATGTCAGTTTTTCTTGAGCGTATTGTCGTTGAACCTAAGACGCCTGCTACCGCCGTGGTCATTTGGTTACATGGATTAGGGGATTCGGGTGCCGGATTTGCCCCCGTAGTGCCTGCATTAGGTTTGCCTGCCGATCATGCTATCCGGTTTATTTTCCCCCATGCACCGGAGCAAGCCGTGACCATCAATGGCGGCTATGTGATGCGCGCTTGGTACGATATTAAAAGCATGGATTTGCACGACAGAGCTGATATGCAAGGCGTGCTTGAGTCGGAGAAAAGGGTTGCTGCATTAATTAATGAACAAATCGCGGCGGGTATTGCGAGCGAGCGTATCGTATTAGCAGGATTCAGCCAGGGCGGAGTTATGAGTTTATTTTCTGGACTGCGTTTCCCCGAGCAACTTGCAGGGATAATGGCGCTGTCTTGTTATTTACCGACGGGCGATGTGTTACCCGCTGAATTAAGCGCAGCGAATCGCAATACACCCATATTACAGCAACACGGTCTACAGGATGATGTAGTGCCATTATCCGCTGGAACATTAGCCAAAGAAGCCTTAATTGCGGGCGGTTATAATGTGGTGTGGCAGACTTATCCTATGCCACATTCAGTGATCCCTGCGCAGTTAAAAGAGATTTCTAAGTGGTTATTACAGCGATTTGAAATGTAGACAAGTCTAATTGCTGATAAAAACAGCATGCGGTAAGCTTAAATTTGCCCATGCTTGTTTTTTTATGGGAACAATCAATGTTTTCTGTAACACTTTCTAAGTCATTTATACTGAAGGATTTAAATTAAGTTATTTCACTTTTATATTTAATTCTCTAAATATATAGAAATCAGTCATTCAGCTTATTTTTTATATGAAACAAATCTGTCTTAAAGCTCCTGCGAATTCCCCTATTAATGTCAAGTTTTTAATAAAAATGACACAATTTATCTTTATTATTTGTTATTATCCGTGACGCTGAACTTGATGGAGTTCACGGCAATCTTTCTATGATAAAATAATTAAAATCAAGGGGTTGATGTAATGAGACATATGCTTATTAAAGGACTAGTTGCAACTGCTGTTGTCGCTGCGCTTACGGGTTGTAATAATAGTGACGACGATAAAGTCCCAACAACATGTGCTGAAGCGGGAAGCGCTTGCACAACATTTACCGTTTTACACACCAATGATAACCACGGCCGTTTCTGGGAAAACAGTGACGGCGAATATGGTATGGCTGCGCGTAAAACCTTAATTGACAGCATTCGTGCAGAAGTCAGTAAGAATGGTGGTCAAACATTATTGCTGTCTGGTGGCGACATTAATACTGGCGTGCCAGAATCGGATCTACAAGATGCGATCCCAGATTTCACGGGTATGAATAAAATTGGTTACGACGCTATGGCTGTTGGTAACCATGAGTTTGATAATCCATTATCCGTTGTTGATATGCAGCGCCGCCTTGCGGAATTCCCTATGTTAGCGGCGAATATTTACCGTAAAGATGCGGATGGCAATCTAGGGGAACGTTACTTTGATGCCTATAAGGTATTCGACATAAACGGTCTGAAAGTGGCTGTAATAGGTTTAACGACCGAAGATACGGCTAAGATTGGTAATCCAGAATTCATCAGTGGCCTGGAGTTCACCGATCCGAAGACTGAAGTCGCTAAAGTGATTAAAGAAATTAAAGACGCCAAAGCGGCCGATATTATTTTCGCTACCACGCACATGGGTCACTATGCTGACGGCCATAACGGTAGCAACGCCCCTGGCGATGTGGCTATGGCTCGCGCACTGAAAGAAGGCGATCTGCAAGTAGTTATTGGTGGTCATTCACAAAATCCAGTGTGTATGGAACCGGGTACTGACAACAAAGCCTACGCTAACTTCAAACCAGGCGATGAGTGTGCTCCAGATAAACAAAATGGTACTTGGATCATGCAAGCCCATGAATGGGGTAAATATGTTGGCCGTGCAGATTTTGAATACTTTAACGGTGAACTTCATTTAGCAAGCTACAAGCTTGTGCCTGTGAATATGCGTAAATTGGATGACGCAGGCAAGAAAACAGCTGATCTAGCTGGTACTAAGATTGAACCTGATGCTGAGTTAAAAGAGCTGCTGTCTTACTACCAAGAGAAAGGTCAAGCTAAGTTAGACGAAGTCATAGCAACAACGGATGCCCTGTTAGATGGCGAGCGTGCAAACGTGCGTAACAAGCAAACTAACTTAGGCCGTATGTTAGCGATGGCACAAAGTGATAAAGTCAAAGCCGATTTTGGCGTGATGAACTCGGGCGGTGTACGTGCCTCTATTCAGCCTGGTAATATCACTTACCGTGATGTGCTGACTGTTCAGCCATTCGGTAACATGGTGACTCTGAACGAAATGACAGGCACTGAAGTTGCGGCTTATTTAGGCGCAGTAGCTAGTCTTCAAATTGGTTCAGGTGGTTACGCACAAATCACGGGCGTGAAAATGACCATTGACTGTACGGCTAAGACTGCCAATATCAGTGTGATTAATGGTGAGAACTTCAGTCCAACAGGAACTTATAAGTTCACTGTACCTAGCTTTAACGCTGCAGGTGGTGACGGTTATCCTAAGCTAGAAAGCCCAATTCAAACGGGTTTTGTTGATGCTGATTTACTCTATTCTTTCTTGAAAGAGAAACAAGCGATTAAAGCTGCTGACTACAGTCCGATAGGCGATATTGTTTATGAAAACTCAAATAGTGTTGAAGGTTGTCAACTTTAAGTAATCAATCACTACTCAGTGTTTAAATATAAATGCCACTCAATTGAGTGGCATTTTTTATGGTTAATTAATATTAGATTAAGAGTTAATTAATAATCAGTCTTTAATTGGTGATACACACTAATTCATTTGTAACTTAAATTCACTGTGGCTCATTTAATTAACAAATGAGTTTTGTTGTATCCACACCATTATCTAGAATATCTAGCTGGTTAATCTCCCCTAATCATATGAAACATATGAATTATTCTAATCCATTAATAAATTTCTTTTGTTTTTGTTATGTATCAAATTGTTTAATTGTGACAGTCATTGTTTTTAATGGTTGACTTAAATGTTGCACATTAACATTATCCCTACAGCGAAATAGAGTTCGCTGGCTAAATATAAAAATAACAAACAAAGGTTTTGTTTACCTCAAGGAGAGATTAATGCGCTATTTAAGTTTAACGGCCAAAGCCGTTCGTGCTAGTTTAATTACAGTGGCGACAAGCAGTGTGGTTTTTTCTGGATTAGGTTTTTCTGCAATGGGAAATGCAGCAGAAGAAAATACGAAAGTTGAACGCATTGAAGTAACGGGTTCTCGTATTAAACAAGTTGATATGGAAACTGTTTCACCCGTGACAGTCATTAATGCAGCGGATATTGCCATGACAGGTGAAAAGACCGTTGCTGACGTATTGAATAACTCTGCGATAAACAGCTTTGGTTCTTGGCGTGGTATTTCAGGTTATGGCTCTGGTGCAAGCTCAACCAGCAATGTCAATTTACGCGGTTTAGGATCGTCTGCGACCTTAGTGTTATTAGACGGACGCCGTATGCCTGGGACAAGCTCGAGCTCTGGCTCAGTGGCGGATACATCTTCTATCCCTATGGCTATTGTGGAGCGTATTGAAATCCTGCGGGATGGCGCTTCAGCAGTCTATGGTTCCGATGCGGTTGCGGGCGTGATAAACATTATCACTAAGAAAGAGTTTGAAGGGTTTCAACTCGATTACAGTACAGAGCAACCAAGCGTAGAAGGGGGCGATGCTAACCGTTTATCGCTTGCAACTGGCTTTAATACCGATAAAGGCAATATCACTCTCACCTATGAATATTATGATACAAAAGCGGTAATGGACCGTGATATTTGGCGAATGGATGATTCAAGTTATAACGCCTATAGCGGATATAGCTCAGTACCAAACGGTAAATATGGACCAGGCAATGGTAGCTGGTATAGTAATTCAGATATATGTGAAAAAACGGAAAATACCATAGACTCAGGTGATGGTCGTTGTTTATATAATCATGGTAATGTCACTAAGTTATTTGGCGATCAAACCCGTAATTCGCTCTTATCTAATTTCTCCTATGAGATTTCAGAAAATATAAAATTCCGAGGCCGAGCTTCTGCTTCATTAGCTGAAACTGAAACCCGTTATGCTGGTACGCCAGTATCAACTAATACCCCTGTGATGAGTGCCGATAATAAGTACAACCCAGTTGGCGAAGAATTAGTGATTTCTATGCGAGGCGCGCAACTTGGCGAGCGAGATACATTAACTGAAACCAACAATTTTGATATTCTTGGTGGCTTTGTTGGCACGATAGATTCAGGTAATGGTATCGACTGGGAATTAAATGCCCAGCATGCGACCTCAACAACAAACAGTTTTAACTACAATTTACTTAATGACGATATTATTCAGCAAGAAATAGATTCAGAGCAATATGATATTTTCAATACCTCTGGCATGAGTTATGAGCAGTGGGACCAACAGATGACAGATCTGTATCGCAAAGCTGCACATACTGGGGTTTATCAGGGTAAATTTGAAAGTACTCAATTGGATGGTCTTGCTTCGACCTTACTACTCGATGACGGTGATTTTTCGGTCGCTATGGTTGGCGGTCTTGAATATGAAATGATCAAGTTTAAGCAAACCAGTGATCCAGAATCGGCCGCGGGTATTATCTCCGGCGGTTCGGGTGGTGATGATGTGGACGCCACGCGTGACCGTAGCGCCGCTTATTTGGAACTCCAAGTTGGCTTACCTGCCAACGTTGAGTTCTCTGCCGCAGTACGTTATGAGCGCTATGAGCAGGAAGGAACCCTCACAGGGCCTCAAGGGGAGGTGGTTAACTCATCGACCTTCGATGCCGTGGTGCCTAAGTTTGGTTTAAGCTGGCGTCCTATAGACACGCTATTACTGCGTGCTAGCTATGGTGACTCATTCCGCGCGCCGAATATGAGTGAAATGTTCTCGTCTCAATCTTTGAGTTTTGAGAAGAGCGTTGACTCTTTATGGTGTAATGAACCCGGTAATGTGGATGCCATATATTGCGCCACCAATAACCAACATAAAACTTGGTTTGGTGGTAACCCAAACTTAGAGGCTGAAGAGGGTAACTCGTTAACTTTTGGTGGCGTTTGGAATGTCACTGATGCATGGAACTTGGAGTTATCTTATTACTCAATCACCTACGACAACAAAATTGAGTCGATTGATGTAGATGATATCCTGCGCGATGAAATCAAGAATGGATCTTCTCCCTATGTGACACGTGGTCCAGATGGCAAGATTGAGTATATTGAGGCGGGAATACGTAATTTAGCCACAGTTGAGACCTCAGGTATCGATTTTGTAACGGCTTATAACTTAGAGACAGGTTTTGGTGATTTCAATTTCAAACTGGATTTGACTCACGTGCTTGATTTTAAGAAGCAGGATAATGCCGAATCAGAGATGATCGATTACGCAGGAACAACAGACTCACCCGATTGGCGCGGTAATTTTGCGACAAGTTGGAAATACGATGATTTCTCTGCCGCATGGACAGTCGTCTATATTGGTAGTCAATCAGCAAGTTATTTCAACGAGTTAGAAAAAACCGACCGTTATGTCGATTACGATAATTACTTTAAACACAATATCCAATTTGGTTATACCCATGCTTATAACGGCTCTATCACAGTAGGGGGGAATAATGTGTTTGATGCTGAAACACCAAACTATTACACCTACGCCGATTATCGCGATGTGAATGTGGGTTTATATGATGTGTTAGGTAGAACGTATTACCTGAGAATAAACCAGAAGTTTTAGGTTGTCCGCCCTCCCTGGATAACTCAAACCTCCGCTTGCGGAGGTTTTTTTTGCTTATTTTTTGCCTACTTATCAGGCCGTTTACCGGATATCGAATCAGTGCTATCAATGGGTGAGGCGCAGCTCGTGGCGGTGTTCGTGTTGATAATGTTCGGCGCAGGAGGCGCAGCGTTGTTCTGTGGGATCTTGGCTTAAGCGTTCGGTTTCGATTTCCGCTTCGCAGTCGGAGCAAAGGCCGTAGAGGCTTAAGTCGAGCTGACAAAAGGCGGCATCAAGTTTATTCAGCTGGCAAAATAGCGGGTGATCGGCCAGTGGCGTTTGCGCCAATTTATCAATTAATTCTGCCAGACTCAGGCTAGCATAATGCTCCCCTATGGCTTCGAGGAACGGAGGGAGCGCGCCGATTTCTTTCCTTAGATTAGCTTCAAGCTCTGACAATTCATGTCTGATATGGGTGGTGCTCACGTAAAATCGCCTATTTCATTTGACTCTAGGCGTCCAGTCTAATAGTTCCACTACCAACGACTATGATAAAGATCAAGTATCTGCCACATTTTAGGTTTTTTCGCCGTTAAAAATCGAAAAAGTACTTCATTCCTATCGCATTATGTGTGCTATCGCTAAGTCCCTTTCGTGGCTCACATTGCCGCGCATTGAATCTCGATTTCTAACGCTTATATGGCTTGTTGCCGTTCTGTGGTAGCTCACTCTTCTATGATTCGTTGCCTAAGTTTCGCTGCGCAGCTTCTAATACCGCGACGATTTCTTCTGTGGTTTTAAACACGCGCAGCTCCCTGAACAAAGTATCGGCTTCGGGATATTGACGATTGAGATAGGTAAACCACTGTTTGATTCGGGCGGGATAATAGTCGCTCTTGCGGCCATTGAGTTCCCTTTGGGTATAACTGAGCATCAGCCCTAAGGTTTGCGCCCAAGTATATGGGGTTGCACCTGTCTTTATGGTATCGGCCAAGTTCGGCAATGAAATCGCCCCGCGGCCGATCATAATACTGTCGCAGCCGGTGACTTCGATACATCGCTTAGCATCATCGCTGTTCCAAATCTCGCCGTTGGCGATCACCGGGATCGGCAAACGTTTGCGTACTTCTGTGATGTATTCCCAGTAGGCGGGCGGTCTGTAGCCGTCGACTTTACTACGCGCATGGATGGCAAGCTCAGTTGCTCCGGCTTCATACACTGCGATAGCATTTTCCATGAACAGTGACTTATCTTCGTAGCCCAAACGTATTTTGGCGGTCACGGCATGTTCTTTCGGTACCGCTTGACGCATGGCTTTGACAATATCGTGCACACTCTCAGGATATTGCAGTAATACGGCGCCACCTTTGCTGCGGTTAACGATTTTTGCTGGACAACCAAAGTTGGCATCGACACCGTGTGAACCGAGTTCAATCGCCCGCAGGGCATTTTCGCCCATACATTGGGGTTCTTGGCCGAGTAACTGCACTCGTACTGGCGTACCCGAAGGAGTATTACCGTTGTTGAGCAGCTCAGGACAAAGTTTGAGAAAGACTTTTTCAGGCAGCAGTTGGTCTACCACACGCACAAATTCGGTGACGAGTAAATCGTAGGGATTGATGGTCGATAGAATGTCACGCATCAAAGCGTCTACTACGCCTTCCATTGGAGCCAAAATCACACGCACTGCAGTAAACCCATATCTATTTGCAAAGGGCGAGCATTCTACCTTATCGGCCTTAAGTTACAAAGTGGTCGAGTGAATGCGGATTAATAGGCGTACTCATAAATAAAATCCACGCTAAACTGATTGTCCTAGCAGGATATTTTGACCATTTCTGTGATTTAGTGATATTTTTTGCAATAGAATTGAAACAGGGCAGGTCTTTTGTAGTAAGCCAGCTACTTCTACTGTTGTTGGTCAACATTACTCAATAAACAAGAAGGGATTATTTATGAATTCAGTTAAAAAAACAGCAGTTGCAGTAGCCTTAGGTTCAGTCGTAATGAGTTCAGCTTTTGCTGTCAATGCCCAAACTAACCCGTTTGGTTTTGAAGCAATGGATGCGGGTTATCAAATTGTCGGCTCAGAAGGAAAATGTGGTGAAGCCAAATGCGGCGCGGATATGAAGAAAGCCGCCGCTGAAAAAGCCAAAGAAGGCAAATGTGGTGAAGCTAAATGTGGCGCCGAGATGAAAAAAGCGGCTGCAGATAAAGCCCATGAAGGCAAGTGTGGCGAAGCGAAATGCGGTGCCGATGTGAAAAAAGCCGCGATGGCGAAAGCACACGAAGGTAAGTGTGGTGAAGCGAAATGTGGCGCTGATATGAAGAAAACCGCCGAGAAAGTTGACGCTAAAGTCGAAGCCGTTAAAAAAGAAATGAAATAAATCCGACTGTACTAATCCCGCAGTGATGGGGGTTATTGAGTCTTAAGAGGCCAGCCCGCGCTGGTCTCTTTTGTTTTATCCTAAAGCGATGACAGCAAGCGTTCGTGAGGTTCTATGAATGATCAAAAAAATGCGGCACAGGTAGGGCTGGGCTTACGGCGAGAAATGCTCAGTGAGTTTTGTGAATCGGTGCCAGAAGCGATTAATTTTTTTGAAGTAGCACCAGAAAACTGGATGACCTTAGGCGGTAAGTTTGGCCGTCAATTTCGTGAACTGACCGAGCAACATACTTTCTATTGCCACGGTTTGAGCTTATCGATTGGTAGCCCCGAGCCCTTAGATCTCGCGTTTGTAAAAAACATCAAAACCTTTATGGATTTACACCAAATCCAAGTCTATTCCGAACACTTAAGTTATTGCTCAGGCCAAGGTCACTTATACGATCTCATGCCGATCCCTTTTACCGACGCAGCGGTAAAACATGTGGCGGCGCGGGTGAAGCAAGTCGAAGATATTTTAGAGCGGCCACTCATTTTTGAAAATGTGTCATTTTATGCCGCCCCCGGCGCGCACATGAGCGAACTTGAATTCGTCAATGCTGTGCTGCAAGAAGCCGATTGTAAGCTGCTACTCGATGTGAATAACATCTATGTGAACTCGATAAATCATCAATACGATGCCGATGCCTTTTTACAGGCCATGCCGACGGAGCGTATCGCTTATCTGCATATCGCTGGGCACTACAAGCAAGCTGAAGATCTACTGATCGACACCCATGGCGCCGCTATTAACGATCCCGTTTGGGCATTGTTGCAACGTTGCTATGCCTTACATGGGGTAAAGCCGACTTTGCTAGAGCGTGACTTTAATGTGCCGACAACTGCTGAATTGTTGCTCGAGCTAAATCAAATCCACGCTTATCAAGCGGCAGCGCCCAGCTCTCACATTCAAAATAGCGCTCATGTTGTAAAGAGGATCGCCTAATGGATTTTAAGCAAGTGCAGCAATCCTTTATCGATTATATCCGCGATCCTTCTCGGCCATTGCCCGCGGATACTGATGTCCGGCGCATGCAGGTTTATCGCGAGCTATTTTTCAATAATGTTCAGGGGTTTGTGTCGAACGGCTTTCCCGTGCTGAAAAGTTTGTATTTAGAGGAAGAGTGGTTGGCATTAGTTCAGAGCTTTTTTAGTCAACATGATTGCCAATCGCCGATTTTTATCGATATCGCGGGCGAGTTTTTAGATTTTTTACAGCAGGAATATCAGCCCACGGCAAATGATCCTGTTTTTATGCTCGAATTAGCGCACTATGAATGGCTGGAGTTGGCCGTTGCGGTCGCACAGGCGAGTGGGGATGAATCTCAACTTAGCCCAGCGCAAATTCCGATGCAGGCCTTATGTTTATCGAAGACGGCGAGGGTGGCGCAGTATCATTTTGAGGTGCAGCACATTCGTCATGATTATCGTCCGCAGCAACAACTCGATACGCCAGTGTTTTTTTGTCTCTACCAAGATGCCGATTGCGAAGTGTGTTTCCTACAGTTAAATCCCTTAAGTGCGCAGGTGCTGGCATTTCTTCAAGCTCAAGGCCAAGCGAGTTTTAAAGAGATAGTTGATTGGTTAACAATCACTTATCCTAAAATGGCGCCAGAGATTATTGCGCAAGGTTGTACTCAGTTACTCGAGCAATTAGCGGCCAAAGGGATAGTGCGCGGTCGTCAGTCTTAAGGTGGGGATTCTTGCCGAAATAAATGCAATAACCCTACAGTTAGAGGGTTTTTATTAATTTGACAAACCGCTACAATGTCGGCCGTTTTGTGATCTCAATCACTGTACGATTCCTGCGCACTTATACTTGCACATACTAGAGGAGCTGTAATGAGTAGTCAGCCGTTCAAAGACCCATTTAATTTTTTGTATTTTATTGGTTTTATTTTAGTTTTACTGTTGCCGACTCTGCCAGCAAGCCTGTCTTGGTTAAAGCACTTAGGTCTAATTTAAGCGAGCGTTAATCTCGAGCGCATAGACTATTGGCCACTCTTAGAGTGGCTTTTGTTTTTCCGATAAAGGGTAAGTAAATCGATGGTATTAAAGCGCGGATTATTTTTATTGTTAGGTTTAACCGCGTTAGCCTTGGGTTTACTCGGTATCGTGCTGCCTTTGCTACCGACCGTGCCGTTTATCTTGCTTGCCGCTTTTTGCTTTGCCCGCTCCAGTGAACGTTTACACCATTGGTTGATGACTCATCCTTGGTTTGCCGATGCCTTAACCCAGTGGCAAGAGCAGCGAGCAATGCGTAAGGGGTTGAAACGCAAAGCCATGGTCGTCAGCGCGCTGAGTTTTAGTGTCAGCATTATTGTGGTGCCTATCCTTTGGGTAAAAGGTTTGCTGCTCGTGATGGCACTCGTCTTACTCTGGTATCTCAAAGGGATCCCTGAAATAGAGGGATAATTGAGCGACACTATGGATTCAATGTGTGGCGAAATCGTTTTCGCCGCGTCATGGGTGAGGGGATGTAACACAGTGCCGACAGGGTTTGATCTAAGGCACAAATTGATAACCTTTCCATCACTTGTGCGTTGTGATTGTTGCAACTAAAACTAAAGCGGCATAAGCTTTGTCCGACTTTCGACAATGCGTCCACCCAGTGTGGACGTTTTGTTTTATACCGCCAACGCTAGGTTGGTGAATTGATTAAGTAACTTATTAAGTAAATATGATGGCTATGAATACAGAAACCTTATCCTTGATAAAGCAAAGCATTAAAACGATTCCTAATTATCCTAAGGAAGGGATTTTATTTCGAGATGTCACCAGTTTGCTTGAGAATGCAGCCGCCTATAAAGCGACCATCGACTTGTTAGTTGAACATTATCGTGGCCAAGGCTTTACCAAAATTGTGGGCACTGAAGCCCGTGGTTTCTTGTTTGGCGCGCCGCTGGCTTTAGAATTGGGTGTGGGTTTTGTGCCTGTGCGTAAACCGGGTAAATTACCGCGTGCGACGATCAGCCAAAGCTATGAACTGGAATACGGTCACGATAGCCTAGAAATTCATACCGATGCGATTAACCCAAATGACAAAGTGCTAGTGGTTGACGATTTACTGGCGACTGGCGGTACTATTGAAGCGACCGTTAAACTCATTCGCCAACTGGGCGGTGAAGTTAAACATGCGGCCTTTGTGATCTCATTACCTGATTTAGGTGGTGAAGCCCGTTTAACCGCATTAGGGCTTGAGTTGGTTAAACTTTGTGAGTTTGAAGGCGAATAAATCTGCAGCTAAAGGCGCCTTGGGATAGTTTGATGGCATGTCAAATCATGGCATGTTATCTTTCAAAGTTCTCGGGGCGCATGCTCCCGCTCTTGTATCACATACTCTGGGGAGTTCCATGTCATATCAGGTGTTAGCCAGAAAATGGCGCCCTGCCACATTTGATCAAATGGTTGGCCAAAGCCATGTTTTGCATGCCTTGACCAATGCGTTAAGCCAGCAGCGCTTACATCATGCTTACCTGTTTACGGGAACGCGCGGTGTCGGTAAAACCAGCTTGGCGCGACTCTTTGCCAAAGGCTTAAATTGCGAACAAGGCGTGACAGCGACTCCCTGTGGTGTTTGCGGCAGCTGCGTGGAAATCGCGCAAGGCCGTTTTGTCGATTTAATTGAAGTCGATGCAGCGTCCCGCACTAAGGTCGATGACACCCGTGAGCTGTTAGACAATGTGCAGTATCGTCCGACCCGTGGCCGTTTTAAGGTTTATCTCATCGACGAAGTGCATATGCTGTCGCGCAGCAGTTTTAACGCACTGCTAAAAACCTTAGAAGAACCCCCCGAGCACGTTAAATTTCTTTTGGCGACAACTGATCCACAGAAACTGCCCGTGACTGTGTTATCCCGTTGTTTGCAATTCAATTTAAAAAGCCTTACCCAAAGCGAAATTGGCACTCAGCTCAATCATATCTTGACCCAAGAGCAGTTTCCCTTTGATGCTGAAGCTTTAAAGCTTCTTGCCAAAGCCGCCAATGGCAGTATGCGTGATGCCTTGAGTTTGACCGATCAAGCGATCGCCTTTGGTGGCGGCAATGTGATGCTCACTCAAGTGCAAACTATGCTGGGCAGTATTGATGAGCAGCATGTGGTTGCCTTGCTTAAAGCCTTAACCGATGCCGATATTGGCGTGTTAATGCACACCTGTGCCCAAGTGCTCGCGTACGGCGCCGATGCCCAAGAAGTACTGCGCAGTTTGCTTGAGCTGTTACATCAAATTACCTTGACCCAATTTGCCCCCGCGGCCGCGCAGCAATCTTTGTATAGCGCGCAAATTCGCGCCTTTGCCGAGCAGCTGACGCCGGAGCAAGTGCAGCTTTATTATCAGATTCTGTTAACGGGCCGCAAAGATTTACCCCATGCACCCGATCCTAAATCGGGTCTTGAGATGGCGCTGTTACGGGCTGTCGCATTTGTGCCAGAAAAGCCGGCAAAGCGTTGGCAGCCTGATGCGGTCGCTGAGATCCGTTTACCCGAAGGGCAAACGCCCGTTGCGGCAACTGCTGCAGCGCAAGCTCCTCATGTAAATGAACAAAAGCTTGCTGAAACACATACTGCTGAACCACATAGCACTGAACCGCATACCATTGAAAAAGGGCCTGCTGAAAAAAAAACAGCTTTAATTGAGCAAACTAACGCTAATCAGCAAGTTGAAACCGCGCAAGCGGCCGCTGTTGCTTCGGCTGAGGTGTCAATTGAGCCAGCAGATACTGTAGAGCAGGCACTTGATGCTGAGCTCGAAGCGGATGCGGCATTAATTGCCGAACAGGCGGTGATTCTAAGTCAGGCCCAGAGTCAGGGATTTAACGCTGACAGCTTAAACGCTGACACAGTTAATGCTGAGGTAGAGCCTCAAACTCAAACAGTATCAACTGCTCAAGCGCCTTCTATACACATTTCTGAACCCGTTGCTGACATTGAAGCATCGGTTGCCAGTCTTGATGCTCATAATAGTGAAGTTCCTGAATTAATTGGGGCAACTGCCGAGTCGAGTATTGTTAATCCAGCTATGGCTGAAACGCTTGTTGGTTCAACATCTGCTGATAACGACAGCACTGCTGAGAACACACTGGATAACAATCCCACCGCTAACAACACGCTTGAGCAAAAGGGGCTTGATGCACATAGTCCCTATGGAAATGAAGCAGAGTATTCATTTCCTGCGATGGGAGATTATGCCCAAGAGTCAGCGCCGCTCGATTCCTATCAAGATGCGTATGTTGAATTCTCGTCCGGCTCCTACAATGACGACGATTTTCATCACAGCTTCGAGTCTCATGCTGTGCCTGATGATGTTCAACATTCTGCTGATATGCAAAGCGCAGCAGGTATTCAAAGTGCTGTAGGCATGCAAGGTGCAGTTGTTAATCAGTCTGCAGCAATGGCTCAAGTGTCTCCTCAGACACCAATTTCAATACCAACACTAGCCTCCACATCCTTAGCCGATGATGATATTCTCTCGGCGGTGTTGGCGGCGCGGGATTCACTGTTATCAGATCTTGATGCCTTAAGTGTTAAGGACGGTGATGAAAAAAAGTCGTCACTGGACTCAAAATTAAAGACAGCAAACAGTAAAGCCAATGGGATCAGTTTATCAAAACCTGTCAGTAAAAGTGATGCAAGTCAGACAAGTGCGTCATTCTCTGCCGATCCCGCCGCTGATTTAGACCCCGATTTAACAATAGATTTCGATGATGATTTTGACTTAGATCTTGAGCCAATGGCTCTGCATCAATCAGTGCCTTCGGCTGCAAGCGTATCAGGTTCTGTCCCTGCTGAACCAGTCAAACCGGCAGCATATGACCGTCCGCCTTGGGAGGCTGCGCCAGAAGTAGCGTCAACAGCTGAGCTTATCGAAACGACTCAGGTTGATAGCGGTAATACTGATATCGCTGATGCTGTGATGGCTCAAGGCTCTGATATAAATGATGACTCTGTCAGCAGTGGCCAAGGATCTTTAGAGACTAGTAACACAGCCAATGACGTACAGAATAATGCGGCAGATGGTAATGACTCCCAGAGTGCCGAACAGGGTTCAGGTTCGAAGTCACAAGTGCTTCAAACTCAAGCAAAACATCAAGATAAAGTGCAAGCTACCGCGGTAACGCCAGCTAGCACGACTGCACTGACTCAGACGGCTAGCGCTGTTGAACGTACGCAGGAGAGGGAAGTCGCGCTTAGTACACTACCGATCAGCGGTCATCCCTTAGATTTGCATTGGTACAAGTTGATGGCGAGCTTAGAGGTCGGCGGGCGAGTGCGGCAACTGGCGGTTAATTCCGTTTGCCAAACCCAGAGCGATCCTTTGCCGCTGCTGCTTAAGCCAAATCAGAAGCATCTTGCGGCCGATGTTGCCATAGTACAGCTCGAGCAAGCCTTAAGTGCTGCGCTCGGGAACCCAAGACGGGTGCAAGTGGTCATAGGAATCGATGCGCAGCGGGAAACGCCTTTAGAGTTACGTAAACGGTTCCACCAAGAGTTGCTGCAACAGGCGCATCAATCACTGATCTATGATGACAATGTGCAATGGTTGATCCAACGTATGGGCGCCGAACTCGATGCCGACAGTTTAGTGTATCCGCCAGAGTTGTTGAATTTACGCAGTCAGCAAATACAAGCGTTACCTGAGTTAACTGAGGCGGCGAGTTAACCATTATTGACGAGCCCTTGGGTAAAATGTTCGTCGTTAATTTGTAACCTTGTGGTTTAAATTTGAGCTCAAAGTGCATATTTATAGTGATGCTGCTGAGAAACTCGGCATCGAGATCATAAGTTTATTAACAAGATAACGGCATTGATTGCCAATCCCATTTATTTAAGTAAGATTAGCCGCGTTAATGCTTGCGACTAACCCTAATAGAAGAGAAAAGACTATGTTTGGAAAAGGCGGTATGGGCAATCTGATGAAACAGGCCCAGATGATGCAAGAAAAAATGGCCAAAGTGCAGGAAGAAATCGCCCGTATGGAAATGGTGGGTGAATCTGGTGCAGGTTTGGTGAAAGTCACCATGACTGGCGCGCACACAGTGCGTAAAGTCGAAATCGACCCAAGCCTGATGGAAGACGACAAAGAAATGCTGGAAGATTTGATTGCTGCGGCTTGTAATGACGCAGCCCGTCGAATCGAAGAAAACCAGAAAACTAAAATGGCCGAAGTCACTGGTGGTATGCAATTACCTCCAGGCATGAAAATGCCATTTTAATTGAGATAGCCGATGAAATTTAGTCCACTGTTAGATGAGTTAATTCAGTCCCTGCGTTGTTTACCTGGGGTTGGGCCTAAATCGGCGCAACGTATGGCGTTTCAGTTACTCGAGCGCGACAGAAAAGCAGGGCTTAAATTAGCCAGTGCGCTGTCCAGTGCGATGAGTGACGTCGGTCATTGCCAGTCTTGCCGAACCTACACTGAAGAAACCCTCTGTCCGATTTGTGCTAGCCATAAACGCGGCACGTCTTCCACCATTTGTGTGGTGGAAACGCCGGCCGATGTGTTAGCCATTGAGGCGGGTGGACATTTCACCGGTCGCTACTTTGTTCTTTTAGGTCATTTATCGCCACTCGATGGTGTTGGGCCAGAAGAGCTAGGTTTAGCGTTACTCGAGCGCCACTTGGCTTCGGGTGATGTGGCCGAGTTGATTTTAGCGACCAATCCGACGGTAGAAGGCGAGGCAACAGCGCATTTTATTGCTGATATGGCCAGACGCCATAAGGTGATGATCAGTCGCATCGCCCACGGCGTGCCCGTTGGCGGAGAGCTTGAATACGTGGACAGCACGACGTTAGCCTTGTCATTTAATGGCCGTTTGCCGCTTTAAAAGAACTCAGTGATTCAGTTTAGTTAGCATAATTATATTAATTGAATTTAAATGCTGAACTGTTCAACTCGACTCAATTGCCGCGATATCCCATAAACCCGCCAAGAACCTATCTTGAGCGGGTTTTTATTTGCCCAGTGTTTCAACATCGGTGTCGAGGCAGGGTTGTGGTGATAGGGCTGTGGAAATAGCGCTATGATTCAATTCTCATCTCAATTGATATCTATCCATATAAAAACTAGGTTTATCAATAGTTTTTTAAATTTCATACTTGTCTTATACGAGCTTCATCCGTAAAGTCGGTTTGATAAGAAGCGGGCAGAGTTACGATTCGCCACAGTGTTCGCGCCTTTGTGCCTAAGCTAATTCGTTGATTTAGATCTGTGTGCTTAGCTCTGTGTACGTTGAACCGGACAGGTATTTTTTATTAGAAAACCATGGAGGGGACTCATTGGAAAAGATTACGATTAGGCATGCAGAGAAGCGTGACGCCGCAGCTATTCAAGCCGTATATGCCTGCCCAAATGCCTATACGGGTACCTTACAACTCCCTTGTCCATCGACCGATAAATGGGAGTCACGCCTTGCGGCAACATCGAATCATATTAGTCGCTATGTCGCAGAGATTGAAGGTGAAATTGTCGGCGAGTTGGGTTTTGAGGTGTACGAGCAACCCCGTCGTAGGCATGTTGCCTCCTTTGGAATGGGGGTAAAAGACAGCTACCAAGGCCGCGGTGTTGGTAGCGCCTTGATTAACGTTATGCTTGAGCTTACCGATAAATGGATGAATATAAAACGAATTGAATTAACGGTTTATACTGATAATCATGCCGCCATTGGTCTGTATAAAAAGTTTGGTTTTGTAATGGAAGGTGAGTCGAAGGATTTTGCCTTTAGAAATGGTGAGTTTGTCAGTGTGTATCATATGGCGCGGATAAAATAGCATGCTGGTCTTGGCACTATTTTAACGGTTGCTTAAGGCATTTACTTTAAGAATGGACTCTAAGCGCTCATTTCAAGTACTTACTTTAAGAACTTACTTTAAGTACTTACTTTAAGATCTGACTATAAGTGCTCAATCTAAGAATTTACTTCAAGCGCTCACTTCACAAACCGAGGTCTGGGATAGCATTAAGCGCTCATTTTCAGAGCTCGCTTTAGGTGCTAAGTGTGTGTATATCTCAACTTTTAAGGATAAAAAATGGGACTCATTTTATTGCCACTACTGATACTTTGGTTGGGTGTCGGTATTTATGCCATTCGTATCGGCTATCAAGTCTTGGCTGGGACATCTCAATTAAGCTATACACTCAGCGTTTGTGCGATCGCTATGGTGGCATTACTGCTTTATCTCTATTTTGGTTTCGCTCAATTTAAGGAAAATAAAGCGTTGTGGGCGTTCGAAATTCCGATGTTTTTTGCTGCGAATAAGCTCGCTTTTGGCGTCATGATCCTTGGTCTGTTGCTGCACTGGTTCGGTCAAGGTGTTCTCACTTCCGCTTATTTGAAACCTCTACCTTTCATCATGATTTTCACCGTTTCCTTTGGTGCTATGGCAGGAGTCATATTGTCCGACACCTTCATGGCGAAATTTGAAATCCAAAAAACGCATTGATGTCAGCTAATCAGGTTAAATTTTTAGTTCGAATGCTGTTGCTGAAGTGGATTTGAACTGACGATCTTCGATCGCTATTTATAGAGAGTTGAACCTGACGAGTTACCAGTGGTGCACTGATGATTTACAGAAAGTTTTATTAATTTCAGATACAAAAAAACCAGCTTAAGCTGGTTAAATTGGTTGCGGGAGCCGGATTTGAACCGACGACCTTCGGGTTATGAGCCCGACGAGCTACCATACTGCTCCATCCCG
>NZ_MPDG02000001.1:1728381-1741271 GCF_001887095.2 Shewanella sp. SACH | reverse complement strand
AAAATTGGTTGCGGGAGCCGGATTTGAACCGACGACCTTCGGGTTATGAGCCCGACGAGCTACCATACTGCTCCATCCCGCGTCCGATTGTTGCTGTTAATAACTGTTTAAATTCTGTCATCTAAGAATTGGCTTCGGAAGCTGGATTTAAACCTGCGACTTTCGCCTGTTGTTTATAAAGAGTTGAGCCCGATAAGCTGTTTCTCTTTATAAACACATACAAAAAGTGGTTGCGGGAGCCGGATTTGAACCGACGACCTTCGGGTTATGAGCCCGACGAGCTACCATGCTGCTCCATCCCGCGTCCGATATCTATCTGTATTGCTTTACTATTTTTCTTTAAATTGGTTGCGGGAGCAGGATTTGAACCTACGACCTTCGGGTTATGAGCCCGACGAGCTACCATGCTGCTCCATCCCGCGTCCGTCTTCAAAGCGGGGCAGACTATAACGGCAGTGCCCTTGCAATGCAAGGACGAAGATTGAAAAAGGTGGTGAACGCTTAAATATAAAGCGGGATGGGCGGCATTCATACGATTTACAAATAAGTTGGGGATTTTTCGTCGATTATCTTAGGCCAAGACAGTGACTAAATGGGGCTTTGGCTAATAACTGTTTATCTTTTATGTATCCGAGCAGGTATAATGTCGCTTTGATTTTGACTGCGTACTGATTATCCCATGCTTAATTTTTTTGCCGCCGCCCCTAAGGGCTTTGAATATAGCTTAGCCCAAGAGCTGACAGAATTTGGTGCGACTGAAGTAAAAGAGAGTGTTGCTGGTGTGTATTTCACGGCCTCCTTAGCTTTAGCGTATCGCATTACTTTATGGACACGCTTAGCCAGCCGCATTGTGTTGGTTATCTATAAAGGAAGCTGCGAGTCGGCAGAACAACTCTATAATGCAGCCTATTGTGTCGATTGGCCGGCACACTTTTCCAATAAAAGCACTTTTAGTATCGATTTCCACGGTACGGGTGGTTTTCTTAATAATACCCAGTTTGGCGCCTTGAAGATTAAGGATGCGATTGTCGATCGTTTCCGCGACGATGATATTGAGCGTCCGAATGTGTCTCGCGTTGATGCTGAGTTTAAAGTCGATGCGCATTTCCGTAATGGCGTGATCACGATTGCGATGAACTTCTCGGGTCCATCGCTTCATCAACGTGGCTATCGTTCGACCACAGGTGAAGCGCCATTGAAGGAAAACTTAGCCGCCAACATGCTTGTACGCAGTGGCTGGCAAGCGGCGCCTTCGACCTTGCTCGATCCTTTCTGTGGTAGCGGTACAGTGCTGATTGAAGCGGCGTTAATGGCGGCTGATATTGCCCCTGGTCTGCAACGTAGCCGTTTTGGTTTTGAACATTGGCGTCGCCATGATAAAGCCGTGTGGCAAGAAATTGTTGAAGAAGCGAAAGCGCGTGCTTCATTAGGCGTGAAACGTTGCGAGATTAAATTCTACGGTTCTGATATCGATTCGCGCTTAGTCGCGTTAGCGAAACGTAATGCCGAAAATGCCGGTGTACTGGAGTTAATCGAGTTTAAAGTTGCGGATGCTTTAACGATAACGCCGCCTGCGGAAAGTGGCTATTTGATCACGAACCCACCTTATGGTGAGCGTTTAGGCAATGTGTCTGAGTTATTGCAGCTTTACTATCAGCTGGGCGACAAGTTTAAGAAAGAGTTTGGCGGCTGGAAAGTGGCCATGCTGTGTAGTGATATCGAACTGGTGTCATCGCTAAAGCTTAAAGCCGATAAACAAATGAAGATGTTTAACGGCGCGCTTGAATGTGCTTTTAACATCTATACCTTACATGCCAACAGTACTCGCCGTGATACGCCAGTGCTACCAGATGGCGTCGACATTGCCGATATTGCCCCAGCTTTTGCTAACCGCATTAAGAAGAATGCCAAGTTATTAGAGAAATGGGCGAAGAAAGAAGGCATCGACAGCTATCGTATTTACGATGCCGACATTCCTGAATATAACGTCGCAGTAGATAAGTATTTAGATTACGTGATTATTCAAGAGTATATGGCGCCAGCGACCATACCTGAAGCCGTGACTAAGCGCCGTTTAAGCGATGTGTTATTAGCCCTGCCGTCGGCTATTGGCATCAATCCTAACAAGATGATCATGAAGACCCGTGAGCGTCAAAAGGGCACGAGTCAATATCAAAAGCTGGATGAGCGTAAGTTAGAGCTTATCACTACCGAATATGGCGCTAAGTTCAAGTTGAACTTAACCGGTTATTTGGATACTGGTTTGTTCCTCGATCACAGATTGACACGTCGTTTAGTCGGTCAAAAGTCTAAAGGTCGCCGCGTACTGAACTTGTTCTCTTACACAGGTTCAGCTTCTGTACACGCAGCGCTTGGCGGTGCTAAGTCGGTAACGACGGTAGATATGTCCAATACTTATATCGCTTGGGCGAAGGACAACTTTGCGCTCAATGGCCTGCAAGGTAAGCAGTATGAGTTTGTTCAATCTGACTGCATGCAGTGGATTAGGGATTGTAATGAACAGTACGATCTGATCTTTATCGATCCGCCGACCTTCTCAAACTCTAAGCGCATGGAAGATTCGTTTGATGTGCAACGGGATCATGTGAACTTACTGGCATCGTTAGTGAAACTGCTCAGCCCAACGGGCGAGCTTGTGTTCTCTAACAATAAACGTAAGTTTAAGATGGACATAGAGACGCTGACAAAGATGAACATTAATGTGACGAACATTGATGATGTGACTTTGCCTATGGACTACAAACGTAATCCACATATCCATAATACCTGGCTTATTACCCATGCCTGAGTTGACTCAAGCAGAGTGGGATAATAGGTCTTATCTGCTATATCACACCGATGGCTGCCATCTGTGTGAACTGGCCGCGGCGTTACTGGACGCGGCCGACATTGGCTATCAGGCCATAGATATATGTGACGATGAATACCTCGCGCAGCGTTATGGCGTATCGATTCCAGTGCTTAAAGCTTGGGATGATAGAGAATTACATTGGCCATTTAACGCAACGCAATTACAAGAGTTTACAGGAGCTTAGTTTGAGTCTGGTTCGTATCAATAGTGGCTCTTTAGCCTATGGTTACACTCCGTTGTTACAAAAAGCGGATTTTACTATTCAACGCGGCGAGCGCGTGTGTATTGTTGGCCGTAACGGTGCCGGCAAGTCGAGTTTATTAAAAGTGTTATCCGGCGATGTGCTGCTGGATGAAGGCGAGTTCAACATTGCCGGTAATGTGAGTGTTAGTCGTTTACAGCAAGATCCGCCAAAAGCTGAGCAAGGCACGGTATACGCGTATATCGCCGCAGGATTAAAGGAAGTGGGTGAGGCGCTTGAGCGTTATCATCAACTGTCCCACGATGTCGCCCATGCCGATCCAGAGCAAATGGATCGTATGTTAAATGAGATGCAAGGTCTGCAAGAAACCTTAGATCACTATAATGGTTGGCAGCTCGATTCGCGCATTCAACAAAACTGCGAGTTGTTAGGCCTCGACCCTGACAAATCGTTGAGCGAGTTATCCGGTGGTTGGCAGCGTAAAGTGGCGTTAGCCAGAGCACTGGTCAGCGAGCCAGATCTGTTGTTACTCGATGAGCCTACCAACCATTTAGACATAGACACGATTGAATGGCTTGAAAAGTTTTTACTTGATTATCAAGGTGCTATCGTCTTTATCAGTCACGATAGGGGCTTTATTGCCCGTATGGCGACGCGGATTGTCGATTTAGACCGTGGTGTTGTGACCTCATGGCCGGGCAACTATCAAATGTATCTTGATGGTAAGCAAGAATGGCTGCGCGTTGAAGCTGAGAAAAATGCCTTGTTTGACAAGCGTCTCGCCGATGAAGAAGTGTGGATCCGTCAAGGCGTTAAAGCCAGACGTACCCGTAATGAAGGCAGAGTGCGCGCACTTAAAGCGCTACGTGATGAGCGCAGTGAGCGTTTGAACCGTCAAGGCAATGCTAAGATGGCGGTATCGGATACCGAACGTTCTGGTAAGTTAGTATTTGATGTTCAAGATCTTAACTTCAATCTGCCCGATAAAAATCTGGTTAAGAACTTTAATACCACAGTGATCCGCGGTGACCGCATTGCGTTGATTGGCCCGAACGGCTGTGGTAAATCGACCTTGATCAAACTATTAATCGAAAAGCTACAACCGCAATCGGGCGAAATTAAAGTCGGCACTAAGCTCGAAATTGCTTATTTCGACCAATATCGTGAAGCCTTAGATCCTGAGCAAACTGTTGAAGATAACGTCGGCGAAGGTAAAAAGACCATCACGATTAATGGCCAAGACCGCCACATATTAAGTTATTTGCAAGACTTTTTGTTCTCGCCTATGCGCGCCAGAACGCCAGTAAAAGCGCTGTCGGGTGGTGAAAAAAACCGTCTGTTACTGGCTAAGCTCTTAATTCGCCCTGCAAACTTAATCATACTCGACGAACCGACCAACGATCTTGATATTGAGACCCTAGAATTGTTAGAGTCGCTGCTAACTGAATATCAAGGCACACTTTTGTTGGTGAGCCATGATAGGGCATTTATCGATAATACCGTCACCAGTAGTTGGTGGTATGCGGGTAATGGCCATTGGAGCGAGTATGTTGGTGGTTATCAAGACGCAGTGAATCAGGGGGCAAAGTTTTATTCTGAGGAACCTAGTTCGCAAAAAGCGGTCGAAGCTCCAGCGGTTGAAACTAAAGCCGTTGAAGTTAAGGCTGCAGAACCTGCGAAAGCGGTAAAAAAACTGTCGTATAAGTTACAGCGTGAGTTAGAGTCGTTACCCACTGTGATGGAGCAATTAGAGGCCGATATTCTTGCATTGCAGACCACCATTGGACATTCAGACTTTTATAGTCAGGCGCAGGATAAAGTCAATCAGGTATTGAGCCAGTTGGCGGATAAAGAAAAGCAATTGGAAGTTTGCTTCGAGCGATGGGAAGAGCTTGAGTCACTGAAGTAAACCAATAATAAAAATGGGAATAGAATTAATGAAGTTACAGTTGGATAAAGCCCTTTCCTTGGTTGCCTTAGGTGTCCTTGGTGTATTAAACAGTGCCCATGCTGCACCTGTCTATGAAATCGTTAATATCGATAGTTATGATCTGCAAGGTACGCTTGAAGGTACTCGTAACGGCTATGCTCTAGGCGTGAATGCCAATGATCAGTTAGTCGGTATCTCAAAGGGTAAGAAAAAGCTCAGTAGTTCAGATGTCGAAGGTGGCGTCATTGATGTTGCTGATGGTATCGCACCGGAAGAAACCATTACGTATTCGATAGAAAAAGCCATCATTGCCAATAACTTTGCCTTTGTTGCCGCGCAAAATGGTGCCGCGGGAGCCTGGTTACCGACATTCGACAGCATTAATGGTACTACACCCCCAAGTGATACTGCTGTGATTAACTCTGTTGATACCTTTTATTACGGTATTAACGATGCAGGTATCAAAGTGGGTAGCATGACTGCGCCTGAAAAGAAAACAGAGAATACAGCAACTACTGATGTCGCTGATGATTATTGGTATTACCGCGACTATGAATATCGCGGTGTGGCCAAGTCCGGTGACACAGAGATCCCGCTCCCCCCTCCTTATACGCAATATGTTAAAGATGATAAAACGGTTGAGTTGGGCGGGTGGTCTGCTGCAACCTCCATTAATAACAATAACTTAGCTGCAGGTTATGCCAGCACAGCTATCAGTAAATATGGTAGTGATAGAGTTAATTATTGTTTAGGTACGGATAATACCTTGCCGTTGGATATTTGTGTGCAACGTGAGCAATACCCAAATAGTACAGGTACACGTAATATTCAGTATCAAACTCGTGCCTATGTATGGCAAATCGATAATGATACGGCTACAGGAACAGAGTTGCCTTTAGGATTAACGCCTGCGACTGACAATACCTTGACCTTTACCGCTCAAGCACTTGGCTTGAATAACAATGGTGTCGTTGTTGGTCGTTCGCATGTTTATCGTAATAACAACACTGATAAGCTGCGTCAAGATGCAGCTTATTGGTCTAAAGATACTGAAGGTAAATACCAATACCACTGGATCCCTATGGGTGATTCGATTTCAAGCTCTATCGCCTATGATGTTAACGACAGTGGGATTCTTGTTGGTAGCTATCGCAGCTATATCCAAGGTTACTTACGTGATAAATTTTTCGTCTTTGATACCAATACCCCGGAAGTTGCCTATGTGACCCCGAATGATTTTGCTTCAACGACAACGGATCTTTCGAGTAAGCCAAAAGATATTAACAATAAAGGTCAAGTTGTTGGTTATATTGAGACAACATACGATAAAGAGAAGCCACGTCCTAAAGCGGGTTTCCTATATGAGAAATCAACCGGTGAGTTTAACAATCTTAATAAGTTGTTGACCTGTGAGTCTAAGGGTTATGAAAAAGCCAGTGATGGTAGCTGGGCACGTCACCAAGTCGAAGTTCAAGATGGCTCGGGTAAAATCCTTCAATATAACGCCGATATTTTAGTGGTTGAAGGTTCGAGTATTAATGAAGATGGCACTATTGTAGGGACGGCGTTTATCCGTAAACCTTCTTATCAATTTGATAAAGATGGCAACATAGTGATTGGTGAAAATGGTTTACCTTTATTTGAGTTGAGTGGCAGTGGCGATCCAGTGACTGCCTATATCCCGCGTATGGTCGTACTTAAACCTGCTAGCAGTGGTGAGGCTTGCACCGTAGAGGATAATACCGATACGGGTAATTTTGAGCGTTCTGGTGCTGCAACCTTAGCTTGGTTATTTGCTTTACCATTAGTGTGGTTCCGTCGTCGAATTCGCTAAGTTTTAAGCTTGAATTCAGACTAAAAAAATCGAGGCAAAATGCCTCGATTTTTTTCGCTAGGATCTCAATAGTTTAATAAATAGTCAGTATAATAGCCGATTTTTTGATTGATCTTGGCGTCAAAAAGCACTATTTCTATGT
Source organism: Shewanella sp. SACH (assembly GCF_001887095.2). Classification (NCBI taxonomy): domain Bacteria; kingdom Pseudomonadati; phylum Pseudomonadota; class Gammaproteobacteria; order Alteromonadales; family Shewanellaceae; genus Shewanella; species Shewanella sp. SACH. The sequence continues at coordinate 1,734,291 of NZ_MPDG02000001.1, read as the reverse complement.
GTGAAGCTTTTGCTTCTATTTTATGTAGAACAGAGGACGCTTGCATGAAAAGACAAAAACGAGATCGTTTAGACAGAGCTTTTTCAAAAGGATTCCAAGCTGGTGTGGGTGGGCGCTCTAAGGAGCTCTGTCCTTATGCAAATCTTGATTCGCGATCGCAGTGGTTAGGCGGTTGGCGTGAAGGTGTGGATGGCCGAGTTAATGGGCTATTTAATAAATAATTGAGTTTTAACTCATTAATTAAATAGTCCAGAACAAGCAAAGTAATGCAGCATATTGCCCTCAGATGAGGGCATTTTTATATCTGCAGTACTTATAGCTTCAGTGTCTTGGCGTCAGACGGATTAGAATGTAGAGGTATCGCTAAAGACACCGACTTTTAGATCGGTTGCACTGTAGATTTGACGGCCATCCACTTCTAGGATTGCATCGGCAATACCCATCACCAGTTTACGGTGAATGGTACGCTTGATATTGAGCTTGTAAGTGACTTTCTTCGCGCCTGGTAATACTTGGCCGGTAAACTTCACTTCACCTACACCCAGTGCACGTCCTTTACCTTCAGCGCCTTCCCAGCCTAAATAGAAGCCCACGAGTTGCCACATGGCATCTAGGCCTAAACAGCCTGGCATTACGGGATCGGTAATGAAGTGGCAGTCAAAAAACCATAAGTCTGGATTAATATCGAGTTCAGCGACAATTTCACCTTTGCCAAACTCGCCGCCATTATCATTGATAGTGACGATTCTATCCATCATCAGCATGTTATCGACAGGCAGACGAGGTGAATTTGGACCAAATAATTTCCCATGGCCACAGGCGATGAGTTCTTCTTTATTGAAACTGTTTGCTTTATTCATTGTTTTACTACTCCAGCAATAAGAGCCGCCAAGGTTAGCGAACACGTGTAAGCTAAACAACTCCGATCAGCTAATTAGCGGCGAAAAAATCCCAATTTTGCGAGTAATCTCGTGATTAGGCCGATTTCCTCCTCCCCATTTCCCGCGAGCTTGTCTAATCGTTCCTGCACGAGACCATATAACGAATCATGTGGGAAATCATTATCTTCATCGGCAACACCCGCTGGCATTTGCATTAATAGCTCAACCGCCTGGTCCATATGCTCTATGGCATAGATGTGAAACAGGCCTTTGCCTACAGCTGTAATCACTTTGGGATTGAGATTAAGCTGTAATACGTTTGACTTCGGCATAATAACGCCTTGTTCTCCCGTAAGTCCGCGACGTTCACACAGATTAAAAAAGCCTTCAATCTTCTCGTTGATGCCGCCAATCGCTTGCACATTACCAAATTGATCCAATGCGCCGGTAATCGCCAGTGATTGAATAATGGGTTGTTCGGCAATCGCTGACATCAAACAGCAGTACTCTGCGAGTGATGCACTATCGCCATCAATTTCTTGATAAGACTGTTCGAAAACGATATTGGCATTCAGGTGTAATGGCGCATCTCGTCCAAAGATACGGTACAAACAGGCTGAAAGGATCATCATGCCTTTGGCATGTATATTCCCGCCAAGTTCAGATTTTCTTTCAATATCGGCTACTTCACCATCACCGTAGTGAACAGATGCCGTGATACGCGCTGGTTCACCATAGCTATAATCAATAGCATCAATCACAGTTAAGCCATTGATCTGGCCAACCATAGCACCCGAAGTTGGCAGATTTATGAAATTGTCATCGAAGCTCTGGCCCGAATATTCTTCCGAACTGTTATGACGATAGTTGGCTTGGGTTAACGCGTGCTCAATACTGCTTGCATTGATGCTCGGTTTACCACGATAGGCTTTAGCTTGCATCATGAGCTGGGCGAACTCGAGCATAGATAAACTGAGGCGACGCTGATGTTCGGTTAACCGTGCACTATAGCGAAAGAGTGGCGCTAAGCTTGATTGTTCAAGCGTGACATCCACACTTTGGGCAACTGCTTGCAGCCATGCGACGTATTGTGACTCTTTATAACGGACCAAGTCGATTTCACTGGCAAGTTCCGCTAATAGGGTAAAGTGACGTTGAAATTGCCAATCTTCAGTTCTGACTTGGCTATAAATCATCCCAGCACCAACCAGGACTATCTTACAGTTCAATGGAATAGGACTTAAGTTATTGCTAATTTGATACTCTTTATGGGTGAGGATTTGCATCACTAACTCCCATAAACCTTCACGTTTCCACAGTGACTCGGCGCAAATAAACACATAATGGCATTGGGCTAGGGCACCAGCTTGATACTGACTCGTTGTTCCTGTTTGCGCCATACGGCCAATTAAATCTGCACGGCGAATATTGCCACTCAGGTAGCGATAGTGAGTTGTTTTCTCGGCAATACTTCCTTGATTTTCCTGCGGCTTATCGGACTGCCACTGAAATGTTACCGCCTTATCAATCGGACGTGTCGCCACTAAATACGCAGGGGACAAAGGTGCAAGGCTATCGATACAGGCTTTGATCATTAACTGGCGGTCAATGCTCGGGAAATCGGCCAGATACAAGTGTTGATCGACAATAGCTTGGTGGAGTTTAAACGCGTCCACAGTGCGCTCCTGCCCTAAGAGCAATGCGCTTAGATTGGCAGCCGTTTCGGAAAGGGTTGGCAGGCTAAATTCAGGTGCGAGTGAAGACGTGGGTATCAAGAGTGAATTCATATAAGCATTTACCGTGAAAAGTTACAGTGATTTTACCATACCAAGACGACAAGTCTCTCACTGTATAGGTGTTTTTACGTCTGTTTGCCCGATTATTCGTTGAAACTAGCGATGTATTTGCCGTAAAAAACATCTTGGTGAACATAAGTTGAGCATTTGGCTCAATAATTAAAAATTGAGGTTTACAAGCTAGCGGTATGCTTATATTATTTTCGGCGTTAGGAGGGGTGGCAGAGTGGTTTAATGCACCGGTCTTGAAAACCGGCGTGGGTTTATAGCCCACCCAGGGTTCAAATCCCTGCTCCTCCGCCATATTTAGTCAAAATGCCGCTAAGCAATTAGCGGCATTTTGCATTTATACAGCTTGAACCCTTGGGTTCCTGATTTTACAAGAAAGGCCATCAGCAATGATGGCCTTTCTTGTTTGTATAATTTGAACCAAGGTTCCTCATTCTAAGCTCAGCTCCTCCGCCATTTTGTATTTATACAGTTTGAACCCTTGGGTTCCTGATTTTAAGCGCAGCTCCTGCGCCATATTTTACGAGAAAGGCCATCAGCAATGATGGCCTTTTTTGTTTGTATAATTTGAACCAAGGTTCCTCATTCTAAGCTCAGCTCCTCCGTCATATTTAGTCAAAAAGCCGCTAAGCAATTAGCGGCCTTTTGCATTTATACAGTTTGAACCCTTGGGTTCTTGATTTGAGGCACGGCTCATCCGCGATTTTCACGAGAAAGGCATCAGCAATGATGGCCTTTTTTGTTTATATAATTTGAACCAAGGTTGCTTATTCTAAGTTCTGCTTCAGGAAGGAGAGATTGTCTTTTATGTCCGCTCTTCTTGTTTATGGTCTACACTCATCTCAGTGGCCAAGTTAATGGTTTTTATGGTCTTTAAAATCTGCACTAGGATGGTGCGACGTATGATTCTCGATTGTCTTGGATCATACGGCCGAGCAATTCTCCCATCTGGGTGACTTATTTTAAGTAGAGAAAGCTATGTTGTTACCAACACGTATTTCGCAGCGGCTCACTATGGGCAGCATAGTGCTGCTTTTACTGACCGGACTTGCCGTTTTTGGTGTGATGTCACTTAGGGGGCAACCTCGAGTAGTGGCGGCGAGTCAAGAGTTAATCGAGCAAACCGGTAGCAGTATCGTGAGGCAACTCGCGCTCAAGCTTGCAAGCATTGAGGGCATTACCTTAAGCCTTGCACACCTCGCAGAAGTGTTACCCCACGAGCAAGCTCTTTACCTTAATTCCTTACCCAATCTAATTGATAATAATGGCGATCTCACTATCGCTGGCGGCGGGATCTGGCCTGAGCCGGATAAATTTGTCGCTGGAAGCGCCCGCCATAGTTTTTTCTGGGCCCGTGGTAGCGATAATTTACTGGCTTATTCAGATGACTATAATGCGCAATCTGGTCCTGGCTATCACAATGATCCTTGGTATACCGGGGCACGCACAAGTTCTGTATCTCAGTGTTTATGGTCTGAAGCCTATCAGGATACCGTTACGAAAGTGGCGATGGTGACATGCAGTGTGCCATATCATCTGACGGGGACATTTGCCGGGGTCGCAACAATAGATTTGAAACTTGATGATTTAGCAAAATTTCTAACAGAACATGGCAATGTAACTGACGGTTATGCTTTTGCTTTAGATCAAGCGGGTAATATCTTACATTTTCCTGAAGCGAATAAGTCCGACACTATGCTGCGCTTCACGGATCTCGTCGGGCAGTTACCTTGGCTTGCCCCCGTTGAAGCTGCGCTTAAAAAAACCTCAATTAATAACGTTATTTCAGTGAGTTTAGATAAGGATGGAAGACTCAATCAGGCGAGCGAGGTAAGCCTTTTTGTGATGCCTGATACCGGATGGGTGATTGGTCTTGTGACGCCAAAGACCCGAGTCACAGGGCTTGCCCGTGAGCTGACCTTTGATATTTTGTTGTTTTTATTACCCTTGCTCGCCATTTTACTTTATTTGGCTTGGTTGTCGGGTAAAAAACTGTTGGCGCAACTTGAGGAAACCACAGATCAAATTGCTTCCCTTGGGAGCGGTAATTTGGGTGCCAATGTCGAGCTGCAAATTCAGCGGGATGATGAAATTGGCGCTTTGCGTCGAGCAGTAAATACCTATGCGGGTACACTGAGAGCAATGTTAGATTTGATCACCCAAGAGGCGAAGAAAGTTCAGTTTGAGGCAACGCAATTAAGTGGTCTTAGCCATAGGTTAGCCCAACGTGCTGAACAACAGCGGCTTGAGAGTGCACAGTTAGCTGCGGCGATAACACAAATGTCTTCAAGCGCGATGGAAGTGGCAAATAACACTAATGATTGCGCTGCAACAGCGCAATCTTCTTTAATTGTGGTGCGGGAAGGGCAAACCCGAGTGGCATCCAGCAATGCTTCCATTGAGGTATTAGCGGGGGAAATCGCCAATGCGACCAAGGTGATATCCCAGTTGGCTCAAGATAGCCAGAAAGTGGGCGCCGTATTAGATGTGATCAAGGCGATTTCTGAGCAAACTAATCTATTAGCGTTAAATGCGGCTATAGAAGCAGCAAGGGCGGGGGATCAGGGTCGTGGTTTTGCGGTTGTTGCCGATGAAGTACGAACTCTTGCGGGGCGAACTCAAGATTCCGCCAATGAAATCAGTACCATGATTAACGCTTTGCAATCGGCTTCGCGGCTTGCGGTACAAGCGATGCAAACAGGTGAGTCCCGCACTGTCCACGCAGTTGCTGAGGCTGAGGGAGCGGCCAGTTCTTTATCGAGTACTGTACAAAGTTTCGATGATATTTCGCAGCGAGCTCAGCAAATTGCTTTAGCCGCTCAGCAACAAAGCCAAGTGACTCAGGAGATCAATGAGTTGGCGGTGCGGATTAATAGTATCAGTGAAGATAACTCACTCGATGCGACCGCGCTCGATGCGTTAAGCCTTGAGATGCAAAAATTATCCGACCGTTTAATCAACATCAATCGAGCTTAATCCTAATATGCTTATTAATAGTGGGTTGTGGGCCACCCTGAAGTGGCGCTTCAACCGACAAGGGACTCAAAGATAAGTTAAAGAACGCGATATTTTTAAGCGGATTGGATGTAGATTGACCATGTAGATTGCTTTTTTAAATTAAGGGTTTACAGCGGAGTAGGAGATAGCTATTATCTCGCTCGTTCGGAGGGGTGGCAGAGTGGTTTAATGCACCGGTCTTGAAAACCGGCGTGGGTTTATAGCCC
>NZ_MPDG02000001.1:1522599-1728374 GCF_001887095.2 Shewanella sp. SACH | reverse complement strand
CGCTATTATCTCGCTCGTTCGGAGGGGTGGCAGAGTGGTTTAATGCACCGGTCTTGAAAACCGGCGTGGGTTTATAGCCCACCTAGGGTTCAAATCCCTACTCCTCCGCCATATTTAGTCAAAAACGCCGCTAATTTATTAGCGGCGTTTTTGCATTTGTGCAGTTTGAACCCTAGGTTCCTGATTCGAGGCACAACTCCTCCACCATATTTCACGGAAAAGCCATCTGCATCGATGGCTTTTTTGCTTATCTTGAAGAAATAACAACCGATTTGCTAAATACTTTACTATCGATTCAACAAGGATTTTAGGCTGATAATGCTTGGGTTATTGCTTCGTTTTTAAACGCTTTTTATGAGTATGCTATTCTGGAATCCTTTCTTTAAATATCATCTAGTTAACAATGTTGAATTTATGCTTTGCGAAATGGGGTTGTTGGGCTAAATTAGCCTTATGAACTCGTTATCCGTCTGCTGTGTTGCTTTGTTTAACGCGCGGATCGAGCTGTAAATTGTAAAAGGTGGGTTAAGTTGATTTCGATATATTTGGTTGACGATCATGAGCTTGTGAGAACTGGGATCCGCCGCATCTTGGAAGATGAACGTGGGATCAAAGTGGTGGGCGAAGCCCCTGATGGTGAGACTGCGGTGCAGTGGGCTCGCCAAAACGAAGCTGATGTGATCTTAATGGACATGAATATGCCTGGGATGGGCGGACTGGAAGCCACTCGAAAAATTCTGCGTTATCAACCCCATGCTAAAATTATTGTGTTGACTGTGCACACGGAAGATCCATTCCCGAGCAAGGTCATGCAGGCTGGCGCTTCGGGTTATTTGACGAAAGGGGCGACGCCGCCGGAAGTATTGCAGGCAATACGTCAGGTGTCTCGCGGCCAGCGTTATTTATCCCCTGAAATTGCCCAACAGATGGCGCTGAGTCAGTTTAATCCCGCCGATGAAAACCCGTTTAAGTCTTTGTCTGAACGTGAGTTACAGATCATGTTGATGATCACCAACGGCGAGAAGGTAAACGATATTTCTGAGCAGCTGAACTTAAGCCCTAAAACCGTTAACAGCTACCGTTACCGCCTATTTGCCAAACTGGGGATCAGTGGTGATGTCGAGCTAACGCGGTTAGCTATTCGCTATAAAATGTTGGATGCTGGCCATTTTTAATAGTAAGTGAATTTCGTTGGTCGATGGCTTGAGTCGAGTGAGTTCGTGGGTTAAATGTTGCTATGTTGTCTGTGTTAAGTCTGCAAAACTGTGGGTGTAAATGATGTCGAATGAATTTAACGCCCAAAGTTTTTTACGTACGGTTTCATCCTCCGCTGGGGTTTATCGCATGTATGACGTCAAGAATGACGTCATTTATGTGGGTAAAGCCAAAGATCTCAAAAAACGGCTTACCTCGTATTTTCGTAAAAACCTCGCTAATGTTAAGACCCAAGCCTTAGTCTCGCATATTCACCATATTGATGTGACGCTGACCCACAGCGAAACCGATGCTCTGTTGCTTGAGAATGATTACATCAAGCAATACATGCCAAAATACAATGTGTTATTGCGTGATGACAAATCTTATCCTTACATACTGTTAAGCCAGCACGAACACCCAAGGCTTGCTTATCATCGTGGTCCGCAGCGGGAAAAAGGCCACTATTTTGGCCCTTATCCTAACGGCGGCGCCGTGCGTGAAAGCCTGCATTTAATGCAGAAGCTGTTTCCAATTCGTCAATGTGACGACCTTTACTACAAGTCTCGCTCACGCCCCTGTTTGCAATATCAACTTTCCCGTTGCAGCGCGCCCTGTGTGGGTAAAGTCAGCAACGCCGATTACGACGAGCAAGTGAAACTCGCCAGCCTGTTTTTAAAGGGCAAAGATCAGCAAGTGATCAGCGCCTTGGTTGACAAAATGGAGCTTGCGGCTGAGCGACAAGCTTATGAGCAAGCTGCACGATTTCGCGATCAGATCATGGCGCTGCGTAAAGTCGCCGAACAACAGGAAGTATCGAATAATAAAGGCGATATGGATGTCATCGGTGTGCATTATTCGTCGGGCATCGCCTGTTTCCATTTGCTGTTTATCCGCGAGGGTAAAATCTTTGGCAGTCGCAGCTATTATCCTTCCGTGCCCGCCCAAACCGATATGGACGAAGTGCTGCGCTCTTTCATCTTGCAGTTTTATTTAAATGCGGATATTCAACGCACGATCCCAAAGGAAGTGGTGATTAGCCACAACTTTGAAGAATTACATGAACTTGAAGCGGCGGTTTCTGAGGCGCTAGATAAAAAGTTTTCGATTAAGACCAATGTGCGCGCCGACAGGGCAAGCTTCTTGCGGTTAGCCGTGACCAATGCGACGAATGCTGTGGTTACGCGCTTGTCCCATAAAAATACGGTCGAACAGCGATTTGTGTTACTTGAGGAAATCCTAGAATTGAGTGCGCCTATTCAACGGATGGAATGTTTTGATATCAGTCATACCATGGGGGAGAGCACCGTTGCCTCTTGTGTGGTATTCAATCGGGAAGGGCCGCATAAAGGTGAATATCGTCGCTATAATATCGAGGGAATTACACCGGGCGATGATTACGCGGCAATGAAGCAAGCGGTAAGTCGCCGTTTCGATAAGATTGAGGCGGGCGGTAAAATCCCTGACATTCTGTTTATCGATGGTGGGCTTGGGCAGTTGCGTATCGCCCAGAAGATAGTGGATGAAAAGTTTGTCCATTTAGATAAAGCACCGCAGCTCATTGGGGTGGCGAAAGGTGAGGGCCGTAAACCTGGGCTCGAAACCTTGATTTTAGGGGATACAGAAACCAGCTTTTCCCTCGAAGGTGATTCGCCCGCGTTGCACCTGATTCAACATATTCGCGATGAGTCCCATCGATTCGCGATAGCTGGCCATCGTAATCGTCGCCAGAAAACCCGCAATACTTCCACATTGGAATCTATTCCAGGAATAGGCCCTAAACGCCGTAAAGCTTTGTTACAGCATTTAGGTGGGTTGCAAGAAGTGAAAGGGGCAAGTGTGGCGGAATTAGTCAAAGTACCAGGGATCAGCATAGAAATGGCACAAACCATTCATGATGCATTGCGAGGGTGATAAAATTAAGGCAAGATTGGCGCTGCTTTTGACTAACTGGTTTGATCATGCCGTTTAACTTACCTATAGCATTAACTCTTTTCAGGCTTTTTTTACTGCCCATCTTTGTGGTGCTGTTTTATTTACCCTACGACTGGACCCCTTTTGTTGCCGCCTTTACCTTTTGGCTCGCGGCGTTAACGGATGCATTAGATGGTTATGCTGCCCGTAAATTGAAGCAATTAACCCGTTTTGGTGCTTTCCTCGATCCAGTCGCTGACAAGTTGATGGTGATCACAGCCTTAGTGCTGTTAGTCGATCAATACGCCAATATCTGGCTGACGATGCCAGCACTGTTTATGATAGGCCGCGAGATTGTCATTTCAGCGTTGAGAGAATGGATGGCTGAAATTGGTAAACGTGGCACTGTCGCCGTGTCTTGGATTGGTAAATATAAGACTGCCGCGCAAATGGTGGCGATTATTGGCCTAATTTGGCAATACAATCCTTTAATGACCAATGCTGCGTTTGTGCTGTTATATATCGCTGCAGTATTAACTTTTTGGTCAATGATGAGTTACATTTTAGCCGCTTGGAAAGATCTGACTGCTGAATAGTGCAATAAAAAATCAAAGAGATTATTTAGTGTGCAAGCAGTAAGTTATCGATAAAACAGCGGTTGACACTGGGTGGTAAATCGGTAGAATGCCACCCCGTAGACAAGAGGCGATGTGAAAACAAAATCTTAACGCTACTGAATATTGAAATGTGATATTCGCTCAGTTGATAAGGTGAAATACGATACCTTATTTACTTGAGTAAATAGTAAAGCAAAATGCGACATTAGCTCAGTTGGTAGAGCGATACCTTGCCAAGGTATAGGTCATCGGTTCGAACCCGATATGTCGCTCCAATATTCTTGAAGTCTGATTCTGGTTAATCCGAGTTAGCAACTATGGCGCGATGGCAGAATGGCTATGCTGCGGATTGCAAATCCGTCGATCTCGGTTCGACTCCGGGTCGCGCCTCCATAGATTAGCGTATTAATGACACGATTCCCGTCGTTAATATAAAGAGTTTGCCCGAGTGGTGGAATCGGTAGACACAAGGGATTTAAAATCCCTCGCTGGTAACAGCGTGCCAGTTCAAGTCTGGCCTCGGGTACCATTATTTTTGATGATAATGGTAAAAATAAAATCCTAAGCTTCAATAGGCTTTTATTAAAGATTTGATTGTTGTATTAAGCGTTAGCTACATAGAGTTAATAATATTTTTGACATGATTCCCGTCATTGATATTCAGAGTTTGCCCGAGTGGTGGAATCGGTAGACACAAGGGATTTAAAATCCCTCGCTGGTAACAGCGTGCCAGTTCAAGTCTGGCCTCGGGTACCAAAAAAGAAAAAGCCTCAACGAAAGTTGAGGCTTTTTTGCATCTGGATTCCCACATTTAGTCAGTATTGTTCGCGAGAGGTTTAAGGCCAAACTTGACTGACACGCTGGGTGCGCCGTTTCCGATATAAGAGATGGTCATCAATGTGTTGGACTAATATCGCTAGCTTTAGTTAGCAGGGCTTCTTGCTGCGTTCCTCGTCAGGGGAGTGCTGAAAACCATTGCATCACGTAACAGCGGTATGTTTGAAGCTGATAGCAAGCCAGTAACTATGCTGATGTAACTCTTTGTGCAGAGAAGTCAGAGCGATAAGGCGTGAGATTATTTCGGCTGAAACGCAGGTCGTGAGTTTTTTGCCTTGGTTTAACCTATTTATGCTTGAGATAAACATAGGAATATAAAACCTATCAATAAAAATCTATCGATAAAATCCTAGGCATAAAAAAGCGCCAGTAAAGACTGACGCTTTTATTAACCCTACCTTTTTATTAACGCTATAGGGTCGGTTTATGCTCGCTAAGCAAGGGAACTAATTAAGGTCTATTGCCAATCGTCGCTATTCCAGCGGTATAACCAAGTCGCTGCGAGGGGTTTATCGTCTTTCTTCAGCTGTAATCTCAGTTCGGCTACATTGGTACTTTCTGGCTCGAAGTTGACAAATACCCGTGCACCATTGATGTCAGGGTGGGCAACAATCCGAGTAGATAGGATTTTGCCTTTGCTGATGCTGGCATCGATACTAATTTTATCAATATCTTGTGGCTTGATATTGCTGAAGTCGACGAGTAACTCTTTACCCTTGCTGAGCACTTGCCCCTTCGAACTGCGGACCACTCGAGCCTTTGACGCGATCGAAGGGCTGTCGTTTGACGCTGTCATACGATAGGAATATTTATAGGGTTGATCTTTCTTTAGGCCGCCTTGCGGCTCCCAATAGGCAACTATGTTGTCGTTGGTTTCTGCATTCGATGGGATTTCAATCAACACCAGCTGACCCTTGCCCCAATCATTGAGTGGCTCAATCCATGCGGAAGGACGAAGTTGATAGTTTGCACTCAGATCTTGATAGTCTTCGAACTTACGGTGGCGCTGGATCAGACCAAAACCTTTAATATCTTCATCGGCAAAGGCGCTGACTTGCAGTTTGTTTGGATTGTTTAATGGGCGCCATAGACGTTCGCCATTGCCGCGATCGATTTGCAAGCCGTCTGAGTTGTGTACTTCAGGGCGGTAATCGGGTTTATCCGAGTTATCTAATCCACCAAATAGGAACATAGAGGTCAGCGGTGCAAGGCCAACATGTTGAATATCTTTGCGTGGGAACAGGGTTACATCCACTTCGACACGTGATGGTGCGCCAGGGTAAATACCAAAACGATAGGCACCTGTCACACTTTGGCTGTCGAGCAGGGCATGCACCACAATCGCCGTTTGGTATTTGGATGGTCGTTCAACCCAAAAACGCTTAAACAATGGATATTCTTCGCCTTTAGGCTGGGCGACATCTATCGCTAAACCGCGATTCGACAGGCCATAGGTTTGCCCTTTAGACAGAACGCGAAAATAGCTTGCGCCTTGAAACATGATGAATTCATCTTTCACTTCATCGTCATTAATGGGGTAATGCAAACGCACGCCAGCATATTGACCCAATTGGGTGATGAGTTTTTCGATGGCGTCACTGGGTACATCGAACGAGGCCTCAGTGAGTTCAATCGGTATCGCTTTGCTATTTTCGACCACATCGATGTCGACGAGGTTTTTATAGAGAAAACCCGGAGCAAAAAGCTGTACTGAAAATTTAGTGGGTGTACCGCCCCAAATCGCGGCATTTTCTTGATAATTGATTTTGCCATAGGTGGCAAAATCAAGATCGATTAGTTCTTGAGGCGCTTTCTTGGCTTCTTTAAATGGTTTTTGCGACAGTTGTTGCGCGAGTTCGACTACAGTATCGTGGGTAAAATTTTTAGATTTTTTTTCTGGGACAGGCGCAGGTGCTGCGGTTGTCTCTGCCGCTGCGGCATTGACGTTATTCATGCCGACGACGTAGACGATGGCGGTCAAGATGAAAAAAGGTAGTTTTTTGAGTAATGCCGGATAACCGGTAGGGTAATTCATCGTATGATTCATTCGCAAAATGGAAACTCCTTACTAAAATGACGCTGATTCATAGGCACAATATATGCTTCAGTCTATCTAATCCCTAAATATTAATAACTTGTCTGCTACAAAATCCTCAGTTGTGGGATCTGACTCGCTGAGGTGAGCGGTAATTTTACCTGTGTAGCAGGATATTTGTAACATAAATTATGATTTGCGCTATTTAGGTGCTGCTCTGGATACTTTGCTGCATGGTTTAGCCATTAATAACAGTAATTGCGAATGTGCTCGGCGGTAGTAATTGCTCAGTGGTAATAAATAGCTCAGTGGTAATAAAGAGTGTGGTGAAAACGCGCTTGGCTAAGTTAACTTAGCACTGATTCAATCGAGTGGCGTTGCTACAGAGTCGAGTCACCGTTAACGTTAGGATTTGAAGAAAACAGATAAGCGTATTAGGGCTCAAGCGATAGGAAGTAATAACTTAGGCTCACCGTTTTTCCTGTGAGCCTATTTAGATGCGCTATACGGCTGCTAGCTTGAATATTAGGACTTGAGTAAATTAGGCCTTGAGTAAGTGCGACAGATCGCTGCCCACAGGGATAGGGATTTCTTGCTGTTCTCCGCAGAACAAATACGCCGGTTGGTCACCTAAGAGTGAGAGTTTGTCTCCCTGACGCCACAGGGCTGAGCCTTCAACGATGCCGACCACTGGGGTTAATGGGTCGACTTTAGTGAACTCTAATAACCGCTGGGCACGGGTTTCACCATTGTGGCCCGGTGCTTGGTAATTGGAATAATGCGGATTTAGCTGGAACGGCACTAAGTTTAATGCGTTGAACGACGGCGGCTCGATGATGGGCATATCATTCGTGGTGCGAATGCTCAGTCCCGATACGTTAGAACCCGCACTCCAGCCGATATAAGGTTTACCAAGGGCGACTTGTTCACCAATCAGCGTTACCAGATCATAGCGATATAGTTGGTGCAACAAATGAAAAGTGTTACCGCCGCCGATTAAAATCCCATCGGCATCTTTTATCGCTTGTTGAGGATCGGGATGCTGATGAATGCCACTGATATCGAGTTCAAGCTCACTTAATCCTGTCACTACAGACGCTAAATAAGTGTCATAACTCATGCTGACGCCAGCATAGGGGATAAAAATCCACTTTTGCGCGTTGGTGGTAAGCGGTTTAATAAAGGGGATCGCGTGGGCAAGATAAGGTGTATCACCGACACGAGAGCTGCTCAGTAGTAGGGCATTGATTGTCATTTTGTATCCTGAAATCTCGGAGTGTGCAGGCATGTTAACAAAGATTAATCCCGATAAACATAGAGAAATAAAGCAGAATTGCGCTGTAGCGCCGATAGCCGCTAGATTTAAGTTTCGATTAATATAGTGACCCTAGACTCTCGAACCATGAAAGACAGCGCCTTTATACGAGAAAGATAACCTAATTTAAAAACTCTTTTCTTTTACCACTTGAATTTCGATTATTTGGACATATTATGTCTTTGAACAAAGTTAAATGGCACATTCTTGCCCTAAAGGAGCTGAAATGAAGCGTATATTTTTATTGATTGCGACTAACCTAGCTGTGTTGCTAGTAGCCTCAATTGTAATGTCTATTCTAGGCGTGAACACGTCTACTATGGGTGGACTGCTGGTGTTCGCTGCCATTTTTGGATTCGGTGGGGCCTTTATCAGCTTAGCCATTTCAAAATGGATGGCGAAAAAGACCATGGGTTGTGAAGTGATCACTACCCCACGTGACAGTACCGAACGTTGGTTAGTAGAGACGGTTGCCCGTCAAGCTAAGCAAGCGGGAATTAAAATGCCAGAAGTGGCGATTTATCAATCACCCGACATGAACGCGTTCGCTACAGGCCCAAGCAAAGACAATTCATTAGTGGCTGTGAGTACGGGTCTGTTATATGGCATGAGCCAAGATGAAATCGAAGGCGTATTGGCCCACGAAGTGAGCCACGTTGCTAACGGTGACATGGTGACCTTGACACTGATCCAAGGGGTAGTTAACACCTTCGTGATCTTCGCGGCTCGTGTGGTTGCTGGCATTATTAACAACTTTGTGTCGAGCAATGATGAAGAAGGCGAAGGTTTAGGCATGTTCGCTTACATGGCCGTGGTTTTCGTGCTGGATATGTTATTCGGTATCTTGGCTTCAATCATCGTCGCTTACTTCTCACGTATTCGTGAGTACAAAGCCGATGAAGGCGCGGCCCGTTTAGCGGGTAAAGGCAAGATGATTGCTGCGCTTGAACGTTTACGCCAAGGTCCAGAAAGCACGGCAATGCCTGCACAAATGTCTGCCTTTGGTATTAACGGCAAACGTTCTATGGCGGAAATGATGATGAGTCATCCTCCATTAGAAAAACGTATTGCAGCGTTAAGAGCAAGCTAATAAAGAGTGAGTTAGTTTTAAGACTCACTTGAAATTAGATCTATGACTCTCAATATCGGGCTCAAACTTTGGTTTGAGCCCGATTTTTTTATGCCTGCCATTTAACTCACATTTGATGAAGCAAAAAGGCGCCGCTATGAGAATCATCACTCCGCGTTAAACACCATCGCGGGTAAATCGCTGAAGATTCATGCGGGTTGTGCGTTCATTCTTGATGCAACAAATCATACCTGCAGTAAATTGTGTTGCGCGGTTGCTGCAAGGGCGCGATAGACCAGTGTCGTTTGCTTCGCCTTGATATTCCAATGCTGCCAAAACAGTGGCACACGCATGCGCCGCTCTGGCGTGAGCTCAATCAGTATTCCTTGATCGATTAATGGCTTAGCTTGCAGATGACCGACGAGTCCATAACCTAAGCTCAAGTTAATCGCTTCTAAAAAGCTTTCTGAAGAGGGGATAGTATGTTGCCACCATTGCCCTGGCGTCATATTGAAATATTGGGCGAGAAACTTCTCGTGCAGCTTATCTTTGGTGGAGAACACCACTGCTGGCGCCTTCGCTAACTGGGCTTGGCTAATGCCGTTAAATGGCCGAGTGTCGCTAAGCGATAGCGAGTCTCTTGGCTCACCAAAATAGCGCGCGGCAAATTCGGGCGTGGCCACACACAAATATTCCATGGTGCCTAAAAACTCACTGCTGCAACCTGCCATCGGGACCTCAGTTGTGGTGACGCAGCCGACCGCTTCACCGTTTTTCAATAGATGATGGGTGTAAGACTCGTCATCGACAATCAATTCCAATAACCAAGCATGGCGACTGAACATGCCTGCCAGCGCAGGTAAAAACCAAGTGGCTAAACTGTCGGCATTCACAGCAATACGCACTGTGGTTGGATGGTTGGGATCGTCAGCGTCCATCTCGGCTCTTAATTCACTCTCAAGTAATTGCACCTGTGAATAGTGGCGCAGCAGGCGTTTGCCTGTGGGGGTGGCGACCACGGGATTTGAGCGAATAAGTAATGACTGACCGACTTTTTCCTCAAGCTGCCGAATGCGTTGCGATACCGCCGACTGGGTGATGTGCAGTACTTTGGCGGCGCGATCGAAACCGCCTTCCGAGACGACAACGGCGAGGGCTTTGAGATTGGCGTATTCCAGCATAATCATCCTTAATCGATGTGCATTTGATGGTTATTAATTTTACTTATGATACATAAAAAACATTAGTTATATTAATTTTGTTGTTTTGACTATGCTAGCGCCTTCTTCGAACATGAGAGGTGGTTATGCAAGCGGCATTTATACAAGGTATGGGAATTGGTGGCAGTTTGATTATTGCTGTAGGCGCGCAAAATGCCTTTGTGCTCAAGCAAGGCATTAAGCGCTCGTACACGTTACCGATTGCCTTGCTCTGCTCTATGATTGATGCGCTGATGATCACTGCGGGTGTGGCGGGGCTGGGGCACATTATTGAATCTTTCCCGACCATTAAGCATGTGGCGAGTTTCGGTGGCGCCGCGTTTCTACTCTGGTACGGTGCAAATGCGCTCAAGGCGTCGTTTGTGGCCAAGGGCATTGAGATGGAGCAGGCTGATAATGCCGATACCTTCAAAAAGGCCGTGTTGACTACGCTTGGGATCAGTCTGCTTAATCCGCATTTGTACCTCGACACTGTGGTGTTGCTCGGCAGTATCAGCACTCAATTTGATGATTTACATCGACCTTGGTTTGGCGCCGGTGCCGTATTGGCATCGTTTATTTGGTTCTTCGGCTTAAGTTTTGGTGCGCGTTTGCTGGCGCCAATTTTTACTCGCCCAGCAGCATGGCGTTATCTTGACCGTTTTATATGGCTAACCATGTGGAGTATTGCCGCCGCGATTATTTGGCCCTATGTGGCAGGATAAACCGACGCTGAGATGCCATGACATGTGGGCATGGCTGAATGGTTTTGCGGATTTTTTGCTCGGTTAGACAGTATGTTGTGATATGAAAGTGAAAATTTTTCATGAAAAAGGTCCTGATTTCAGGACCTTTTCGTTATCGATTGCCGATTATTTATTCAGCCTACCGACATCAACTGACGACGTTTACACTTTACTGCCGATTAAAGCAGCAGCTTGACGTGTCTTATTCGTCGTCATATCAGCCATTAACCCGCGATTTGCGCGAGTACGACTTCATGGTGATCTTTGGTTTTAAACTTATCGAACACGTGGGCGATAGTGCAGTCGGTATTGATAAGGAAGCTTAATCTGTGGATGCCATCATAGGTTTTACCCATGAATTTTTTCTCACCCCAGACCCCAAAAGCGTCGGCGACACTGTGGTCTTCATCGCTCAATAAGGTAAAGTTGAGCGCTTGTTTTTCAGCAAATTTGGCCAGCTTAGCCACAGGATCTGGGCTAATGCCAAATACCGTCACATTATGGCTATCGAGCGCGGTTTTGCTGTCACGTAGACCGCAGGCTTGCACTGTGCAACCCGGGGTTGCTGCCTTAGGGTAAAAGTACACTAAAACAGGACCTTGCTTAAGGCTATCCGCCAGTGAAACTGACGTGCCATGTTGATCCTGCAGGGTAAATTGAGGCGCTTTTGCCCCAGCCGTTAAGGTATTCATCTATTATCCTCTGTCCTCTAAAATGGCTGTGCCTTCCATACGACGAATAGTGCAATCTAAGGTCATATCTTGGGCGAGTTGATAGATACTCTGTTCGAGCTTTTCTAGTTCAACTTTTTCAGGAATATTAATGGTCAGCGACACGTTTTGCGTCTGCTCACTGTCAGGTAATTCTTCGGAGAAAGAGCGCACTGCAGCCAGATCTAATGACCTGTCGGCAAGGAACTGAGTAATGCGTTTTATCGTGCCACGCTGGTCTTTACCCGTGAAGCGAACTTCAAGGCGAGAAAGGTAATTTTGTGGTGTGTGTTTAGAGGTACGTTTCATCACTGTCATCAGTTCTAACTCGACACAGAGACTGGGGAGCATGCTTTCAATTTTCGTTATTGATGCCCACGAGCCTGACAACATCATTATAAGGGTAAATTCGTTACCAAATAATGCCATACGGCTGTCGACGATATCGCAGTCACAGTCACTGGCAAGACGAGCTAGTTTACTTACGAGTCCAGGACGGTCGAGACCCATCGCTGTTACGACCAGGAAATTGGTCATGAATTTTCCTCACTTTTTCGATATCATAGAGCGAAAACTCAGGGTTGAAGCTGAGTTTTTGTGCGGGATGTAATGCTACCATAACTAATTCAATTTGAGAGCCCCGTTAATGCTTGTCATTAGTGGTTGGCATCAGTACCATAGCGAATCCTGAAATCTTGGGGAAAGTCAGATGATAAACGGAAGCATCGTAGCCTTAATCACGCCAATGAACAGTGATGGCTCAGTAGATTTTGCAAGTCTTGAAAGGTTAGTCGAATTCCATATTGACCAAGGCACAGATGCCATTGTGGCCGTTGGTACTACTGGCGAGTCAGCAACTCTGCCTATGTCTGAGCATGTAACGGTCGTTTCACAAACCGTTAAATTTGCTGCGGGCCGCGTTCCTGTCATTGGTGGCAATGGTGCCAATGCCACATCTGAAGCCGTTGAGCTCACCAAGTCCTTATCTAAGGTGGGTGTTGCCGCTATGCTTGGCGTAACGCCATATTATAATAAGCCAACTCCTAAGGGATTGATTGCGCATTATAAAGCCGTGGCTGCCAGCACAGATATTCCACAAATTCTTTATAATGTCCCTGGCCGTACTGCCGTTGATATGTTGCCAGAAACCGTTGCCGAGTTAGTCAGCGTTAGCAACATTATTGGCGTAAAAGAAGCGACCGGTGACTTATCCCGTGTAAAACGTCTGCGCGAACTGTGCGGCGACGATTTCCTTTTGTATAGCGGCGATGATGCCACTGCCAGAGAGTTCTTACTCTTAGGCGGCAATGGTGTCATTTCAGTGGCGAACAACATAGTGCCACAAGCCTTTAAAGCTATGTGTGATGCGGCGCTTGCCGGCAATGCTGAGCTTGCGCTGAGCATAGACACACCGCTGCGCGGTTTATACAGCACACTCTTTTGTGAAGCCAATCCTATCCCTGTTAAATGGGCTGCCCATCGCATGGGTTTGATTGAATGTGGCCATATTCGTTTACCTTTGACTGAACTTTCTGAGCAATGTCATGGTCTGTTGATAGAAGCAATGACTCGTGCCCAGATAGAGGTTAAATAATTAATGTTAAAGAAAGTCACCCCACTGATCTTAGTTGCTGCCGTTGCAGCCTGTAGTTCGCCACTCGATCGCCGTCAAGCGAATGGTACTGAAGACTATGTTCAGGCTGAGCAAGCGCCTTTGCTTAAAATCCCTGCTGGATTAAAAACACCGCCCTACAATAAAGAATTTGATGTGCCAGCATTGGGCCCTAAAGCCAATGCGACAGTCTACGGTAAAAATTTGGATATCCGCCCGCCACTGCAAGTACTGCCTATGGCTGAAGGTACTCACGTGGAAGAGGGCAGCGACAACATTAAAATCGTGGTCGAATCTATCGATAATACGGTGGACTTGAAACAAGAAATCTTTAGCAACTTAGATGGTTTCTTGGCCCAAAAAGGTATCGCTGTTCGTAGCCGTGATTTTGATAAAGGCAACATAGAAACCGATTGGATCGAAAGTCGCGAAGTGATCGAATCAAACATGTGGGGTTCAGATAAAGTTTATCTGTTGCGCCAACGTTACCGTTTCGATGTGGAAACACGTCCACATGGCCGCACTGCCAATATCGTTATTCACTTAGTTGAACACGAAGAGTTTTACGACGATAAAGCACAAGACGTGTTATTAAGCGGCGAAGATAAGCAAAGATACACGATTGATATGCTGAACAGTGCGATTGCCTACATCAGTGTTAAACGTGACCAATCTATTCAAGCGAACCGTTTGAAGCAAACCTTAGGTATCAATGTCGATTTAGTTACACCAGAAGAAGGCAAAGCCTACTGGTCTGCTAAAGCCCCTTACAAACAAGTGTGGGATCGTCTGCGTATCGTGCTGCCAGAAATGGGCTTCGAAATTGCCGATATGGATAGCGCGAAAGGATTGTACTTTATCAAGTTTGACGATAACTCAGGTTTCTGGAGTTCATTGTGGGGCGAAGATAAGTTGGCGCTAAAAGAAGGCAGCTACCGTTTACTGCTTGAAGATGGCGATACGCCTGAAGACACTAAGATCTTCCTCCGCGATGCTGAAGATCAGCCATTGAGCGATGAAGTCGTTACCAATGTGTATCAGTCACTGTCAAACCTGATGAAAGAAGAACGCAAACTGCGTTAATTTCAACGGTTGATGAGAGAAGGGCGAATTATCGCCCTTTTTTATTGGCTGCGATTTATGGATCGGGGTTTAGCTCTGAGATGGATCAGGTTTTGATGATTATCTAAGCAAACGGTGTTTTAGGATTTAATTGTCTAGATATCAATATTTTTTGAATGGTTTTAGCAATAAGCTCCGCTATATTTATTATTTTCAGAGATAATCACTAGTAACCCTCGTTATCGTACTGCATTCTGGTCACTCCGCCATGTATATCGCCAAAGACACTTAATCACACATATTTTGCGCTATTGGCGTAATTTGTAAGAAAAAGTAAAACGTATTGATGCGATGATGTGAGTGAGTAAACTAGCCGTCATTAATGCGAGTCATCCCTTGGAAGCCCGATGAAAAAAATTATTCTAATAATCGCCCTATTGGCCGCGGCATGGTTTGGATATCAAGCCATGCAACCGCAAGAGATTGCCACTGCGCAAATGAAACTCATGCCTAACGTGGTGATTGCCACCGCCGCCATGGCACCTATTCGCGATGAAGTGGAAGCCATTGGCACCAACAAAGCCGCAGAATCTGTAACCATAACCCCTAAAGTCACTGACATGGTGATAGCGCTGAAGTTTGATGATGGCGACATAGTGAAAAAGGGTGACTTGCTAGTCCAACTGCAAAATGCCGAGCAGATCGCTAAGGTTAAAGCCGCGCAAGTTAAAGTCAGTGATAATCAACGTGAATTCAACCGTATCAGTTCGTTAGTCACCAGCCGCACTGTGGCAGAGTTAGAACGCGACAGATTACAAACCCTTATCGATACCACCCGCGCAGAGCTTGAGCAGGCGCAAGCATCACTCAATGATCGCAGTATTCTGGCGCCTTTTAATGGCCGTTTAGGTTTACGCCAAATCAGTGTCGGCAGCCTAGTATCGCCCGGCACTGCGATCACTACCTTGGATGATATCTCTAAGATTAAACTCGATTTTTCAGTGCCTGAGCGTTTTATTCAAGATTTAGCCCCAGGTAAGAAAGTTGAAGCCAAAGCTGTGGCCTTTCCTGATTTTACCTTCAAAGGCGTAGTGACCTCGATTGACAGCCGCGTAAACCCAACGACGCGCACTGTGATTGTCCGCGCCGAAATCCCTAATCCTGAGCTGCGTTTATTACCGGGCATGTTGATGAAGGTCAAACTCATCAAACGTAGCCGCGAAGCCTTGATGTTGCCAGAATCTGCCATTATCCCAATCCAAAATGATCACTTTGTTTACAGCGTTAATGCCGACAATGTGATTGAGCGTAAACAAGTCACTATCGGGATTCGTACCCGTGGTTGGGTGGAAATTTTAGACGGTTTAGCCTTGGGCGAAAACGTGGTGATCCGTGGCTTATTGAAAGTCCATCCTGGGGATAAAGTGCAAACGGAGTTCGCGGAAAAGTTTAGTTATCTTGCGGATACGAGCGCGGAGCCAAGTGTATGATCCTGACTGATCTCTCGGTAAAACGTCCCGTATTTGCCTCAGTGATCAGCTTGCTGCTGGTCGCCTTCGGGCTTGTCTCCTTTGATAAATTGCCCCTGCGTGAATACCCAAACATCGATCCGCCTGTGGTGTCTATCGACACTAACTACCGCGGCGCCAGTGCCGCCGTGGTGGAAAGCCGCATTACCCAATTGATTGAAGACAGGATCAGCGGCGTCGAAGGCATTCGGCACGTGAGCTCATCGAGCAGCGATGGCCGTTCATCCGTCACCTTAGAGTTTGATATTAGCCGTAATATTGAAGATGCGGCTAACGATGTGCGCGACCGTATTTCTGGCTTACTCGACAATTTACCCGAGGAAGCCGATCCCCCAGAAGTGCAAAAAGCCAATGGCGGCGATGAAGTGATCATGTGGCTCAATTTGGTGTCGGATCAAATGACGACCCTCGAATTGACCGATTACACTAACCGTTATTTAGCCGACCGCTTTTCTGTGGTCGATGGTGTGGCGCGGATGCGTATCGGTGGCGGTAAAGTGTATGCGATGCGGATATGGCTCGACAGACAAGCCTTGGCATCGCGCAGTTTAACGGTGGCCGATGTAGAGGCTGCGCTTAGAGCCGAAAACGTCGAGTTACCCGCAGGTTCGATTGAATCTAAGGAGCGGCACTTTACGGTGAGGCTCGAGCGGGGTTATCGCACCGCAGAAGATTTCGCGAACTTAGTGATCACCCAAGGGGAAGACGGTTATTTAGTTAAACTGGGGGATGTCGCGCGGGTGGAAATAGGCTCTGAAGAAGAGCGGATTATGTTCCGTGGTAACAAAGAGGCGATGATAGGTTTAGGCGTGTCTAAGCAGTCAACCGCCAATACCTTGGAAGTGGCACGCGCGGTGAATGCGCTGGTTGATAAAATTAACCCAACCTTGCCAGCGGGCATGTCCATTAAACGCAGCTACGATAGTTCAGTGTTTATCGAAGCCTCGATTAAAGAAGTGTACCAAACCCTGTTCACTGCGATGGTCTTAGTGATTATCGTGATTTATCTGTTCCTTGGCAGTGTGCGCGCCATGTTGATCCCCGCGATCACTGTGCCCGTGTCTTTGCTTGGCACCTTTATTGTGCTGTATGCGCTTGGCTATACCATTAACCTCTTGACCTTATTGGCGATGATCCTCGCTATTGGCATGGTGGTGGATGATGCGATTGTGATGCTGGAAAACATCCATAGACGTATCGAAGAAGGGGACTCACCGCTCAAAGCCGCTTTTCTCGGTGCGCGTGAAGTGGCCTTCGCGGTCATCGCCACCACCTTAGTCTTGGTGGCAGTGTTTATGCCAATCACTTTCCTTGAGGGCGACTTAGGTAAACTATTCAAAGAGTTTGCTGTGACCATGAGTGCAGCGGTGCTGTTTTCAAGCATAGTCGCGCTAACGCTCACGCCTATGATGTGTTCTAAGTTACTCAAGCCGAGCTCGCAGGATTCTTGGTTGGTGCGTAAGGTCGACGGCATCATGACCAAAGTGTCAAACCGCTATCAATTGTCGTTAAAATCCGCCATGGCTCACCCGTTATTGATGTCGGTTTTGGTGTTGATCGCGTTAGGCTCTAGCGCTTATTTGGTCCAAAAAGTGCCGCAGGAATTTGCGCCGCAGGAAGACCGAGGCTCGTTATTCTTGATGGTCAACGGACCGCAAGGCGCGAGTTACGAATACATAGAATCCTACATGAATGAGGTGGAAAACCGTTTGATGCCGCTGGTCGACACGGGTGATATCAAACGTCTGCTGATCCGTGCTCCCCGTGGCTTTGGCCGCGCGGCGGATTTCTCTAACGGTATGGCCATTGTCGTGCTGGAAGATTGGGGTAAACGTCGCCCGGTGAAAGAAGTGATCGCAGACATTAACAAACGTCTTGCCGATCTTGCTGGGGTGCAAGCGTTTCCTGTGATGCGCCAAGCCTTTGGGCGTGGCGTCGGTAAACCTGTGCAATTTGTGATTGGCGGCCCAAGCTACGAAGAGCTGGCCCGCTGGCGCGATATCATGATGCAAAAGGCGGCACAGAATCCTAAATTACTCGGCTTAGATCACGACTATAAAGAGACTAAGCCGCAGCTTCGTGTTGTCATCGACAGAGACAGAGCGGCAAGCCTTGGGGTGTCGATTTCAAATATTGGCCGTACGCTGGAATCCATGCTGGGCTCACGCTTAGTCACGACCTTTATGCGTGACGGTGAAGAATACGATGTGATCATTGAAGGCGAGCGCGGTAATCAAAATACCGCAGCGGATCTGCAAAACATCTACGTGCGTTCCGAGCGGACTCAAGAACTTATCCCGCTGTCGAACTTAGTGACGGTGGAAGAGTTTGCCGACGCCAGTTCGCTTAACCGTTACAACCGTATGCGCGCTATCACCATAGAAGCCAGTTTAGAAGATGGTTATAGTCTAGGTGAGGCCCTTGATTATATGAATCAATTGGCGCGTGCTTATTTGCCAGCAGAAGCGGTCATCAGCTACAAGGGCCAATCCCTGGATTATCAAGAGTCGGGTAGCTCTATGTACTTCGTGTTCTTGCTCGCGCTGGGGATTGTGTTCCTCGTGCTCGCGGCGCAGTTCGAGAGTTACATTCATCCTATGGTGATCATGCTGACTGTACCGCTGGCGACCGTGGGCGCGTTAATTGGTTTGTGGCTCACGGGGCAGAGTCTTAATATTTACAGTCAGATAGGTATTATTATGCTGGTCGGGTTGGCGGCGAAAAACGGCATCTTGATTGTCGAGTTTGCTAACCAATTGCGGGATAAAGGCGTTGATTTTGACAAGGCGATTATCCAAGCCTCAGCGCAGCGTTTACGACCCATTCTCATGACTGGCATAACTACCGCCGCTGGCGCTGTGCCTTTGGTTATGGCCGCAGGAGCGGGCGCAGAAACCCGTTTCGTGATTGGTGTAGTGGTGTTGTCGGGGATTTTACTAGCAACCCTATTCACTATCTTCGTGATCCCAGCCGCCTACGGACTGTTCGCCCGTAACAGCGGATCGCCCGAAGCCATAGCCCAACAGTTAGAAAAAGAATTAGCCGAAGACTAACGCCTCACTTAGGCTGATGTTGAAAGTACACTAAAGTCCACATATAGGCGCTTGGTATTCATCAAGCGCCTTATTTTTCGCCATTCGAACCTCGTTTTAGCCCTTGCCCTTGAAAAGCAAATTTGGAGCCCCATTTAAGTAAACACTAAGCGTTACTTTTACCAAATTGCGTAACAAATAAAGGAAAATTTCATGTCACAACAAGAAACTCATGGTTTTCAAACAGAAGTCAAACAGCTGTTGCATTTGATGATCCATTCTTTGTATTCCAACAAAGAAATTTTCTTGCGTGAACTGGTCTCCAACGCTGCGGATGCAGCGGACAAGCTGCGTTATCTGGCGTTGACCAATGACGCTCTGTATGAAGGCGACGGTGAACTGCGAGTCCGTATCAGTGCTGATAAAGAAAAAGGCACTGTGACCATCGAAGACAACGGCGTGGGTATGACCCGCGACGGCGTGATTGAGCATTTAGGCACAATTGCTAAGTCGGGCACCGCTGATTTCTTTAAGAATCTATCGGGCGAATCCTCAAAGGATTCACAGTTAATCGGCCAGTTCGGTGTCGGTTTCTATTCAGCCTTTATCGTGGCCAAGAAAGTCACGGTTCGCACTCGCGCTGCCGGTCATAAGGCCGATGAAGCCGTATTGTGGGAATCAGAAGGCGAGGGTAACTTCACCGTTGATACCATCACTAAGGCGAGCCGTGGTACTGAAATCACCCTGCACCTGCGTGATGAAGAAAAAGAATTTGCCGATGATTGGCGCCTGCGCTCGATCATCACTAAATACTCAGATCATATTTCTGTGCCGGTCGAAATGTGGCAAGAGGGTACGCCAGAAAGTGATGGTGCTGATGGCGAAAAAATTCCTGCGACCGAAGGTCAATGGAAAGTCATGAACAAAGCGACTGCTTTGTGGATGCGCAGCAAAGCTGACATCAGTGACGAAGAGTATCAAGAGTTTTACAAACACATTTCCCACGATTATACCGACGCACTACTGTGGAGTCATAATCGGGTAGAAGGTAAGCAAGAATACACTAACTTATTGTATATTCCTGCCAAAGCGCCTTGGGATATGTGGAACCGCGACCGTAAGCACGGCTTGAAACTGTTTGTGCAACGTGTGTTCATCATGGATGACGCTGAGCAATTTATGCCATCTTATCTGCGCTTCGTGCAGGGCTTAATTGACTCAAACGATTTGCCGCTGAACGTATCCCGCGAAATTCTGCAGGATAACCATGTGACCAAAGCGATGCGTACTGGTATCACCAAACGTGTGCTTGGCATGCTGGAAAAACTGGCGAAAGACGATGCGGAAAAATATCAACAGTTCTGGGCTGAATTTGGCCAAGTGTTGAAAGAAGGGCCTGCGGAAGATTTCGCCAACCGTGAACGTATCGCAGGCTTATTACGTTTTGCCTCGACCCATACGGGCAGTGCTGCGCCGACTGTGTCACTCGATGACTACATCAGCCGCATGAAAGAAGGCCAAACTAAGATTTATTATATCGTTGCCGACAGCCATGAAGCCGCCGCTAACAGCCCACATTTAGAGTTGTTACGTAAGAAAGGCATCGAAGTCTTACTGATGTCAGAGCGTATCGACGAGTGGCTAATCAACCACTTAACTGAGTACAAAGAGAAACAACTGCACTCAGTGACCCGTGGTGATTTAGAACTTGGCGAGCTGGAAGATGCCTCTGAAAAAGAAGCGCAAGAAAAGCTTGAGCAAGAATCGGTAGCTTTAGTTGAACGCATTAAAGCGGCATTAGGCTCGACGGTTGCTGATGTGAAAGTCACGTCACGCTTAACCGACACCCCAGCCTGTGTAGTGGCGGGTGAAGGCGAAATGTCGACTCAGATGATCAA
The DNA here is from genome assembly GCF_001887095.2 of Shewanella sp. SACH. Taxonomy (NCBI): domain Bacteria; kingdom Pseudomonadati; phylum Pseudomonadota; class Gammaproteobacteria; order Alteromonadales; family Shewanellaceae; genus Shewanella; species Shewanella sp. SACH. The sequence goes on along the minus strand of NZ_MPDG02000001.1, from coordinate 1,707,605 downwards.
GCTGATGCAAGCTGCCGGTCAACCTGTACCAGAAGTGAAGCCAACATTTGAGATCAACCCAGCGCACCCATTAGTGTCGCGCTTAAATGATCTTCAAGATGAAGCCGCCTTCGCGGATTGGTCAAATCTGCTGCTGCAACAGGCGCAATTGTCTGAAAAAGGTAGCCTTGCGGACCCATCGGCCTTTATCAAGCTGATGAACCAAATGTTACTGGCTAACATGAAGTAAATGACTATCGGGGCCCTTCTTTGAACGGCCCCGATATTGTTTCTAGTGCAGGAAGAGTGGTTTGTGCCTAGAGCACTCCACTTCCGTGTTGCATCAATTCAAAAGGTGGTCGACATTCTGACATTGATGCGCCTTGAATTGAAGCACCCTAGGCGCTCTGAAACTCGACTCTTCAGGTTGCTTGGGTATACAAGCTGTAAGACAACGATTTTAAAATAGCGCGTTGAAACTGAGTGCTAACACTTAGTTTTAAAAGCATAAGGCCTCCTATGTTTGAGGCCTTAAACGTTAAGGGAATACTATGGACAATATCCTCAGCCTGACTAAAGACAATATTCAGCAAGTGGTTGATGCCTCGATGCAGCAGATCGTGGTATTAGCATTTTGGGCACAGCCGCAGGAACAAAGTGTGGCTATGCTGCACACCTTAGAGCAAATTGCCGCGCAAAATGCGGGTCGATTCGTGCTCGCTAAAGTTGACTGTGAAGCAGAATTAGAAATTGCCAATTACTTTCGCATTCAAAGTCTACCGACCACGTTAGTATTGGATAAAGGTCAGCCTGTCGATGGTTTTGCTGGCCTGCAAGATGCGGCGCAAGTCACAGCCATGCTGGATAAACATTTACCGCCTATGTGGCAGTTACAGTTAGCACAGGCCAAAGCATTACTCGCCCTTAGTCAAGTGAGCGCAGAGGATCTTGCCACTGCTGCCGTGTTGCTTAAAGACGCGCATGCAGGCTCAAATCAAGCGGGTGAGGTGAGTTTAGTGCTCGCCGATGTGTATCTGATGCAGGGCGAATTAGTGCTAGCGCAAGCCATGCTTGAGAAAGTCGGGCTTGCCGACCAAGATGGTTACTACCAGAGTTTAAAAGCTAAGCTCGCACTTGCTCTAGATGCAGCGGATACCCCTGAAATTCGCGATTTACAGCAAAAGTTTGAGCAAAATCCAACAGATTTAGTGTTATTACTCGAGCTGAGTAAGGCATTGCATGCCGCCCACCGCGATGATGAAGCATTAGATCTGTTATTCGGTGTGCTCAGTAAAGATTTAGGTGCTGAAAATGGCACAGTAAAACAAGTATTTATGGAAGTATTAACGGCACTTGGTCAAGGTAATCCCATAGCTAATCAATACCGCCGTAAACTCTATACTTTGCTTTATTAATCATAAAAATGCCTAAGGAACGGCAGTTTATTTGCGGTTTCTGAGGCTAAAGTCGAAGCTAAAAGCCTTCTCAATGGCGGCCAGATGTGCGAAGATCGCCGCCCTAAGAAGAATATCAATGCGAAAAGAGGACTCTTGAGATGCGCATTATCCTATTGGGCGCCCCAGGTGCCGGTAAAGGTACCCAGGCCCAGTTCATTATGGAACAGTATGGTATCCCACAAATTTCCACTGGTGATATGTTACGTGCCGCGGTAAAAGCCGGCACTCCACTGGGTTTGGAAGCGAAGAAAGTGATGGATGCTGGTCAACTGGTTTCTGATGATCTGATCATCGGTCTGGTTAAAGAGCGTATCGCACAGGAAGACTGTGTTAAAGGTTTCTTGTTAGACGGTTTCCCACGTACTATTCCACAAGCGGATGCGATGGCGGCAAACGGTATTAGCATTGATCACGTGATTGAAATCGATGTGCCAGACGAAGAAATCGTTAAGCGCATGAGTGGTCGCCGTGTTCACCCAGGTTCTGGCCGTGTTTACCATGTGGTTTTCAATCCACCTAAAGTGGAAGGTAAAGACGACGTAACTGGCGAAGATTTAGCTATTCGTCCAGACGACGAAGAAAGCACAGTGCGTAAACGCCTCGCGATTTACCACGAGCAAACTAAGCCGCTGGTTGAATACTACGGTAAAGTGGCTGCAGCTGGTCAAACTCAATACAACAAGTTTGACGGTACTCAATCGGTTGCGGCCGTGAGTGAGCAGCTTGCCAGCGTGTTGAAATAACCGAAATAGCTTAATTTACGAGAACGAGTTCTCATATTAGAAAAAAGCCTGCCGATGCAGGCTTTTTTTATGGGTATCGCAATGTTAGCCTCCAAGTGAACTCCATTAACCATGAGCCTAACGTTGAATCCTTCCCCTGCTTTTGGTGTGTTATTGGTTAACCTCGGCACGCCTGATGAACCTAGCCCTAAGGCTGTAAAACGATTTTTAAGGCAGTTTTTAAGTGATCCCCGTGTCGTCGATTTATCGCCGTGGATTTGGCAACCGCTGCTGAACGGCATTATTCTCAACACCCGTCCGGCTAAAGTCGCCAAACTCTACCAAAGCGTGTGGACGCCGGAAGGCTCGCCCTTGATGGTGATAAGTGCACGCCAAGCACAAAAGCTGGCGGTGGACTTAAGCGCCACGTTTAACCAGACCATTCCTGTTGAACTGGGTATGAGTTACGGCAATCCCTCCATCGATGCGGGATTTGAACGCTTGAAAGACCAAGGGGCAGAGCGCATTATTGTGCTGCCTTTGTATCCCCAATATTCCTGCTCGACGGTGGCAAGTGTGTTCGATGCCGTTGCCAGTTATCTTAAAACCGTGCGTGACATACCTCAGGTTCGCTTTAATAAAGAATATTTCGATCATGATGCTTATATAGCGGCGCTGGCGAATTCAGTGACACGTCACTGGAAAACCCATGGGCAGGCCGACAAGTTACTCTTGTCATTTCACGGTATTCCACTGCGTTATGTGAAAGAGGGCGATCCATACCGTGAGCAGTGTTTTGTCACGGCGAAACTGTTAGCGCAAAAACTTGAGCTGAGCGAGTCGCAATGGCAAGTGTGCTTCCAATCGCGCTTTGGCCGTGAAGAGTGGCTCACGCCCTACGCCGAAAAATTATTGGCCGAGTTACCAGCGCAAGGAATCAAAAGTGTCGATGTGATTTGCCCAGCGTTTGCGACTGACTGCCTCGAAACCTTAGAAGAAATCTCCATTGGCGCTAAGGAAACCTTTTTACATGCAGGTGGCAGCGACTATCGGTTTATCCCTTGTTTGAACGACGATGAGTTACACATTGAATTATTACGGCAATTAATCCAAGAACAAGCGGTATCTTGGGCCCATACCCAAGCCACCTGAAGAGTCGAGTTTCAGAGCGCCTAGGGTGATTCAATTCTAGGCGCATCAATGACAGAATGTCGGTCACCTTTTGAATTGATGCAACACGGAAGTGAAGTGCCCTAGGCGCTCCGTCCCGGGGGCAGATGTTAAACACGAGGTAATGCACTTTATACTGTGTTGACTATTTTTAACTTAGCCCACTAGGTCTGCAAATAGCCGCAATCGCCATGGATGGCGTGAATGCCATTTATGCAGGAGCAATAAATGGCCTTGTCTGAACCATTCCGTTAAATTCCCGCTGAATCCTACATCTTCAGGTTGTTTGGGTATTGGAGCACTGGCTTCGAACTGATTTTGTGATAGAATCTGCGCCCTTCCGGCTAAGGGGTGGTTTTTTTGTCTCGCTAGCCTAGACTCAATATTTTTAGGATGCTGCTTGGCTTGACCGCCTCGGCAGACGCCAATTAGCATGGATGCCAGGAAAAGAGAGCCACTATGAAGTTTCCCGGTCAGCGTAAATCAAAACATTATTTTCCGGTTAAAACCCGAGATCCGCTGCTTGAACAGCTGACTCAACAGCCTCAGCCGTTTGCGACCTATATCAGCGGTATTGATCAAACCTTAGTGGATATCGAAGCGAAAGTGGAGGACGAATTGCTGAGCCGTTATGGCTTACCAAAAGGCAACTCGACCCTGATCAATGATGAACAGGCCCACAGACTCTACACTGAGTTAAAAATTCATGGCTTGATTAGCGATGAATTTGCTGGTGGCACGATTGGCAACACAGTGCACAATTATTCTATTCTGGCCGATGACCGTTCAGTGTTATTCGGGGTGATGAGTCAGAATATCGAAGTGGGCAGTTACGCTTATCGCTATTTATGTAATACCTCTTCTAAAGTCGACCTTAACTTTCTACAGCCTGTAGATGGCCCTATCGGTCGCTGTTTTACCTTGATTTCTGAGTGTGGCGAGCGGACATTTGCGATTAGCAAAGGCTCGATGGATAAACTCACGCCTGAATATATTGATAAAGATGTAATACAGGGCAGCTCTGCCTTAGTGCTGACCGCGTACTTGATGCGCGCCAGCGATGGCGACCGTATTACCGATGCGGCCATGTGCGCTATCGAATACGCCAAAGCCGCCGAGGTGCCCGTAGTATTGACCTTAGGCACGCGTTTTTTGATTGAAGAAGACCCGCAATGGTGGCAAAACTTCATCAAAGAACATGTCACCATTTTGGCGATGAATGAAGATGAAGGTGAAGCCTTAACCGGTTCACGGGATCCTCTGCTCGCCAGTGAAAAAGCTTTGGAATGGTGCGACATGGTATTAACCACAGCGGGTCCAATCGGGCTTTATACTGCGGGTTATACTGAAGATTCTGAAAAGCGCGAAACCGTACATACCCTGTTGCCGGGCGCGATCCCAGAATTTAACCGTTATGAGTTCTCCCGTCCAAAGCTTAAGAATGACTGTGAAACACCGATTAAAGTGTTTGCCCACATTTCACCTTATATGGGCGGTCCAGAGAAAATCGGTAACACCAATGGCGCTGGCGATGGCGCATTATCGGCGTTATTACACGATCTGGCGGCCAATACTTTCCATAAGACGAACGTGCCGGGTTCGAGTAAACATAAGCGCGATGGCCTGTGTTATTCCTCGTTTTCTCAAGTATGTAAGTACGCTAACCGCGTCGCCTATGAAGTATTAGCCCAGCATAGTCCGCGTTTATCCCGTGGTTTACCTGAGCGCGAAGACAGCTTAGAAGAATCCTACTGGGAAAGATAAGCCAGTACCTGTATTGGTATTAAGCTGACTGATTTACGCTAGGGCAATAACGGCAAACCGTTGTTGCCCTTATTTTTATGGCGTTTATCAACAATCAATCGGCCAAGCGCTAATTTTAACTACAGGCAGTTGCGAATAAATGTTAACGTTAGTCGGGTTCAGATAGTCCAAATACAGCGATTATTTAAGGTGGAATTTTCGGTGAAAGCGCAAATCTTAAGAGAAATGAAGGTACTCACGGCCATAGAGCCAGAGTTCGAAGTGCAACGTCGGGTCGCGTTTATTAAAACCAAACTAAAAGAAGCGCGCAGTAAGGCATTGGTATTAGGGATCAGCGGTGGGGTGGATTCTTCTACCGCAGGGCGTTTGTGTCAGTTGGCGGTGGACAGTTTAAACCACGAAAATAGCCAAGGCGGTTACCAGTTTATCGCCGTCCGCTTACCCTATCAGATCCAAAAAGATGAGCATGAGGCGCAATTAGCCTGTCAGTTTATTCAACCTTCTAAATTGGTCACAGTGAATGTGCATCAAGGCGTTGATGGCGTGCACAGCGCTACTGTTGCCGCGTTAGCCGAGGCTGGATTGCCTTTACCCGATGTGGCGAAAGTAGATTTTGTGAAGGGTAACGTTAAAGCCCGTATGCGGATGATAGCCCAGTATGAACTCGCTGGACTCGTGGGCGGGCTTGTGGTTGGGACAGATCACAGCGCCGAAAACATCACAGGCTTTTACACTAAGTGGGGCGATGGCGCCTGCGATTTAGCGCCATTATTTGGTCTTAACAAGCGCCAAGTTCGTCAACTTGCCGCGTATCTTGGTGCGCCAGAGTCTTTAGTGCATAAAGCGCCAACTGCGGATCTAGAAGACAATAAACCGCTACTCGAAGATGAAGTCGCACTGGGGCTAACCTATGCGCAAATCGATGATTTCCTTGAGGGAAAAGACGTCGGTAAGGCAGTTGAAGATAAGTTGATTGGTATTTATAAGGCGACGCAGCATAAGCGTCAACCTATCCCAACTATCTACGACTAACGCTAAACCGTTCTCGAATAAGCACTCGTTGAAACTCTGTTCACGAGTGCTTTTTTATGCCTTTTCTTACCTAGTGACTGAGCTTGCGGCAGCCTTTACTGCTGTTGGCGTCGCTGTAGCTCGGAAACTAGCAGCGATTGTTAATTGAAGCTGGTTATCTTGCTGAGTCATCTCACTGGAGGATGTTGCAAAGGAATGTTGCAGAGGCCTGTGACAGTGGCATCTGGTCGCGACATTTAGCTGCGGCATCTTGTTGTAGGGATTATGGAACGGCTAAGTGTTGGCGTGTCAGGGCGATCAGTTGGTTTGGGTATTGGCGATAATCCAAATAGGGCGTGAGTAAACAATGCTGCCCCTGCGAAGGTAGAAGCGTCATCGCGGTTATGGATTTGTTTTGGGCGGTTAAATGCTGCGCACGGATATCGCTTGCAGACATGGTGAGTCCTAAACACTTTGCAGCCACTTGCCCCGCGATGAGATGGACCTTCGCGTTTGCCATTAACTCAGTGCCGCCTATGCAGATCAGTTCATTTTGCTTGAGTAACACTTGGTCACGATAGCTGCGCCAATCCTCTCCGACCGCGCTGATTTTTGCCATAATAGTGAAGATCTTACGCCAATGATTGCCATTTAACGCTATCAGAGTCGCGACAGCGTCTGGTTGAGTGTAATGCCAGTTGTCAGGTATCAGCGGCGCAGTAGGAAGATAGTAGGCGAAGCTAGCGTGTGGATTACCGATTATCATCGAGAGCGTATAAGTTTCGTTGGAATAAGGCGCTTTCGATCCTAACCCAATTAGGGCTTATGCAGTTAATAAAATGGCGCGGTTTATGGCTGTGGATGTTATTACGGTAAAAAATTTGAAGGATGTTTTTATCTAACCGTATAATTGGCTTGCTCATTTTATCTTATTGTTATGTAGGAACAGCCATGAAGGCCATCATCATAGGTTCGACAAAACACCTATTCTTAGCCGCAGTGTATGCGAGCATTGGCATAGCGCTGGCGTTACTCGCGACCGGGATTTACTTTCTCAATGCGCGTCCAGAATTGTCACTTTGGCATACGGTCGAGCTAGAAAATGAGTTCCATTACAATACTAAACTCGCTAATTTTAATGAGTACTTAGCGCTAGAAGAGCGCCTATTCGCCGAAGTTGAGCGCAAAGTCGTCCAAAAGATTCCCGCCAATGAGTTTTCTCCAGTTAACCGCTATGTCAAAAATAGCTTATCCGATCCTGCACATTGGCCCCAAAATTGGAATCGCAGTTATGAATGGCCCGTAGTCGACGCCGAGTTTGGAGTATTGCTGCTCCATGGCATGTCAGACTCGCCCTATGCCTTATCCAATGTGGCAGCGCATTTTAAAGGTAAAGCCCATGTGCTGGGTTTAAGACTACCAGGACATGGCACGATTCCGAGTGGCTTGACTGAGGTTTATTGGCAAGATCTCGCCGCTGCAGTGAACTTAGCCACAGCGCATATGCGGCAATCTCTGAAGGGTAAACCGCTATTTGTTGTAGGCTTTTCGACCGGTGCCGCCGTAGCGCTTAACCATGAATTAGAACGTATTAGCCAAGATAAAAAACCAGATTATGCTGGGATGATTTTTATCTCTCCCGCCATAGGGTTAGCGCCATTAGCGGCGGCCGCGCGCTGGCAGAGTTGGATAGGCCGGTTGCTGGAACTGGATAAACTGCAGTGGAACAGCATTCAAGTGGAGTACGATCCGTTTAAATACACTTCTTTTGCGGTCAATGCGGGCGATGTGGTGTATCAATTAGCGCTACGTAACCAAGGTTTATTGGCTGGATTAACTTTGCCGCAAAGGGCGCAAGTTCCGTCGATACTCACTTTTCAGTCGGTAGTGGATGCAACCGTTTCAACCTCGGCTGTGGTGAATCATCTTTATCAGACATTGCCTGAAAATGGTCACGAACTCGTGCTGTTCGACATGAACCGACTCGATGTGAATGCTAAAATGGTGTCCAATGATCCGCTGGCGGGCTTGTTGGCGAGCATCAATAGTCCTGCGCTGCATTATCGCGGCACTGTGGTGGAAAATATCAGTCATGAAACCACGCAAGTTCAAGCGCGCAGCTTTGGTTTAGCTGCACAGGGTAAAGTGGTCACAGAAGGCAATGAACAAGTGCGTGCATTAGATCTGTATTGGCCCGCTGGCGTGTATTCCTTGTCCCATGTTGCGCTACCCTTTGGTGTGGATGATGGCCTCTATGGCGCGATCATTGAGCCTGATTTACATCGGATCCAAATCGGTGCGACGGCTTCACGGGGGGAGCGCGGTTTGTATAGTGTGTCGGCATCGGAAATGTTGCGCCAGAAATGGAATCCCTTCTTCCCGTATCTACTTGAGCGCATGGATGAGTATCGACTCGCCCATATGCACTAGGATTTTGTGATTGATTAACCGCTCAGTGTCATAACGCCTGAGCTTTCAATGATGATCACGCCATGTAAATGTGCGCTCAGGATCAAGCAGAGCCGTGCAACTTAGCCCGCTAGCATTCAGTACAATCCTGCGCAATCTAATAGTGATTGAATGCCACTCAGTTAATCTGACCTAAACCTTCTACCTTTGAACGACTGTCTCCTCAGCGGCTTTCTCTTAACCAAGTTCCAGTTAAACAATCAGGCTGCAAACAACCCGATCACGTCCCTGTTCCTTTGCCAGATACAAGTTATTGTCGGCCTGTTTAAGCCAGTACTCTAAGGAGTCGCTATAGGTGGCATTGGCAATCACAGCGCCGATACTCGCCGTGACCTTGAAGCTTCGATGATCCTGCGGATTGATGATCACTGTACCTGCGAGCTGCCGTTTAAACTCATTGAGATGTGCTTCAACTTTCAAGGCATTACACATAGGTAAAATCAGCAAAAATTCCTCGCCGCCGTAGCGGGAGATCAAATCAATATCTCGCTTGAAGAGCGAGGTTAAGAGTTCAGCAACCACTTTTAAACACTCGTCGCCGCCCAAATGGCCATAAGTATCATTGATTTGCTTAAAATGGTCTAAGTCCAATATGGCAAGTGTCATGGCATCTTGACCCCGTTCGCACATCTGTTGGATAAGTGGGAATTGGTGTTCGGTATAGCGGCGATTATAGAGATTCGTCAGCGGATCGCGCTCGGCTAAATCCTTTAATTTCACATTAGCGGCCTCTAAATCTTGGGTGCGCTGTTGTACTTTTTGTTCAAGTTCTTGTTGGTGTTCGAGTAAGGCTTGTTGGTTCGAGGCCAAACTTTCATACAAGCTATAGATTTCTTTAGGGGTGCTTTTATCGAGTAGATCATGCTCAAACTTCTCGTCACTGGCTTTTTCTTGCTTAGCGGGACCGAAATGCTGCGCTAAAAGCGACAGAGGTTCGGTCAGTAACTTACTGATGGCTTTAGTAATAAAAAAGGCACCGACTAAGGAGCAAAACAGCAAAATTACCGTGTTGACATATTGGCGTTCAGCCAGTTTTAAAAGCGGCACAAAAGGTTCTAAAACATAGAGTTGCCAACCATTGTTTAACTTATGCTGGGCATAGATGTACTCAGGAGTATTTGAATCTAGGTTATGCAGGTTCATCAGTTGAAGCCGGGCGCGATAAATCTCACTGCCTTTGCTGAATGACAAGGGGGTGAGCGGTGCTAGTCCTAACCCTTCGGAGGCATAAATCAGATTATTGTTCTCATCTGTCAGCAAAATAGATTGCTGCTCATGGTGCAGGTTTTGTTTATCTATGCTGGAAAAATAGCGTAAATCTAAGCTGCCTTCGACTATCCCTCTGGCTTGATTGGGATCAATTTGACTAAAAATCGGGGCACTAATGGCAACGATCACGTCATTACCAAAACCTCTGCCGATAAACGCGGGTGATACAAAGGTTTTATGGTTATAAAACGCTTGGACAAAATATTCCCTATCCATCACAGAAGGGATTTCTGCTAGGCGATCTAACTCAACTATATTGGCCATTGGACTGGCAGCGAGTAAGTTGCCTTGTTCATTTGCAATCAGCATTGTTTTAAAGCCTTGATTACTATCGTGTATGCTCGACAGTAATGCCTGCCACTCATTGATATCTGCATTCGACAGGCTCAAAAACTTGGCCGTGCTAGCGATGACTTGGGTGTTGTAAGCGAGATAGTTGTCGGTTGCATGGCTTAAATGGGTTGCCGTATCGTCCAGATTGCGATTAATCAACACCTGTTGTTTATCAATGAAAAAGTGATTAAAGGCTAAGGACGAAACTAATAAACTCACAGTAATGATTAAGGTAAACAAGTAACTGAGCTGCGAGCTAAAAGTGCGCCGGTTAAGATTGGTCAGCTTGCCTTTAAAATGCCATAGGCTTGGAATAGCAACCACACAGAGTTCACCAATTGCAGCGTAAATCATGCCATTAACGGCTTGTTTTATCGCAGTAAAAGGAATGTGGCTGGTGGGCATTTTAGCAATGACAGCCACATAAATGGCTAACAGCGGGATCCCCAATAACACCCAATAACTCACACTGGCATAGAGTATTTGAATATCTCGGCGCCTTGCAAAACCAAGCCATAATGCTTCGAGTAAAAACAGTAAATACACATGCGGGCTCGACCACACGATCATGAGTCCCGTTGCGGTAAATAGGGCGGTGATCAATGCATACCAAGGCCCTAAGAGTATTGCCACTATCACAACGGCCACGTTGCCGAGAATCAATTGCACATTAGCGAATAAAGGGATGGGAAAAAGATTCAGGACTAAGCCGAATACACCCAGAATAATGGCCAGTCTGAGATGGGCGGTTTGGAAGGCGGGTAAATGCAAAGAAAAGTCCCTTTGAAAATTTGCTTGTGTTAACTGTCTGTGATTATGGCACAAATAAACCCAATGCCTCTATCCCAGAGCTTCAATTGGAGCCCCCAATATAAAGCCATAACAGAAATGAATTTGTAGAAACTGATTCTGGGAACGGATTAAAGAAACTAGTTATTGGGATGAATTATTGAGACGAATAGTGCCACTGCTTTATCTAGGTAAACATAGGCTGAATTACTGGTCAGTAACAGACTGATGATTAGCAGAGTCAATGTATGAGGCCATTTCCGAACGGTTATCGACGAAAATTGTGTCATTCAGAACATAAACTAAGCAGTCGATCAAAGAGATGTAATGAAGCCCTTGCGCAGTTGCAAGGCAATTGCTACAGTTCTGGCTCACTTAAGATAAACCCCATAAACAGTATCTTAGGTGATGAGTGATTAAAAAAATTAGCTTGAAATGGCCACTAAGTTATAACGGACTAAATCAGCGCTGATAATGCTTCACTTAAAAAATTTCGGTATGTAGCGCAGCCCGGTAGCGCACTGTCATGGGGTGTCAGGGGTCGGAGGTTCGAATCCTCTCATACCGACCAAATTAAATGCTTAATTGTTAGGCTGTTTTAATTATTAAGATAAGTGACAGTTAAGTAAAAACAAAACCCCGTGGTAGCATTGCTATACGGGGTTTTGTTTTTTTATATCTTTTTTGTGGTCATGAGGACTAACGATAATCGTTTAAGCTCCAGTAGTCGACTTCATTGGTACAGTTAAGACAAAAATTCTTAACGTGAAATGACACGTTTCACATCGATATTTGCATTCGCCATTTAGCATTTAAGACATTATTGAGTAGGACATTTACCTATGCGCGCGTTTGTTTTACGAGCAAGATCAGCACCTACTGACAGTCAGTTGTTTTTGGCTTCTGTCGGCCAAGAGGCGCACACCGAGATTTTGGCTCATACCCTGATGAACACTATCTTTGTGGCTCAGTCCCATCGAAACGATGTTGTCGTTTATCTAGTGTTAGAAAGTACCCATGATTTTTCCCGCACTATTTGCTTCGATACTCGAAATATTTGCCATATTGGCGGTTTTCACGAACAAGCTTTGCTGACGAAAATTGCCAAGGCCTTAGATATTTCTCGGGGCATGACGAAAGAGCAAACTCGCGTTGTGGATGAGGGCATTACTGTGAGCACCATCAGTTTTGAAAAGCTGGTGCAGGACCTCGCGGTGGATTATCAATTGTTTATGATGGATAAGAAGGGCACCTCTATCCGTGAGCAGGAGTTTGTGGGGAATCCGTGCTTTTTGCTGACCGATCATATTCCTATGCCGAAGAAAAGTTTTAATACTTTGAAACGACTCGGCGCGCAAAAGATCAGCCTTGGGCCTAAGATGCTGTTTGCTTCCCAGTGCGTGGTGTTGATCCATAATGAATTGGATATCAATCAGTAGCCGCTGAGCCTTATGTCTCGCCGCTAACGCTGACGATTCTCGTGTTGCAGCTCGTGTAAAGCCCCATTTTAAATGGGGCTTTTTTGTTTTTAGCTACAGGTAACACCTTGGCATCGCGTTTTTAATGAGTTGCTTCAAATTGCGACACTGACACTGACACTGACACAGGCTTGGGTTTTATAAGGACTTTATCCATACAAGGAGGAGAGTAATAAATAAGCTTTTATATCTTCCCCTTTAAAAACGCGATCGCTTTTTGGGCTCTGCGTGACAAGGGCCATTCCGCGCGGTGGATAAGCCAAATGGTGTCTACAACTTGGCTGCCACATTCAACGACATAGATATCTTGTTGTCGTTCAAAGGCTTTGCGGGCGTATTGTGGTATAACTGTAAATCCTAGTCCTTTCGCGACAGGTTCGAGGATCAGGCTGATTTGGTTGGTAAATCCTTTACAGGGAATGTCTTGAATACCGGGATTACTTGGATATTTTCGGCTAAGTAACCGAGTTGCCATGGCCTCGCCATCGGGATGGGAGATAAACCCTAGCCGTTGTAAATCAACCCATTCATTTTGTTTGTGGCACGCAGGTACGACGAGCTCAAGCGGCTCTTCGGTGAAATGCGTGCTGTGAATGCGAGGATCGGAAGGTTTTAAGGTCACCATGCCGATTTCATGTTCATTGGCTAATACCGAGGCGACTATTTCACTGTCAGGGGCAAAACGGTGGCGAATGTTTAATGCCGGAAAGGCTTGTTGAAGTTCGATTAACAACGGAAAGAGTGTTAAACCAATGCTTCCCGGAGTGATGATGCTAATGTCGCCGACCTCAGCATCATCATGGATCAGTTTCTGCTGTAAGCGTTTGTGCGCGCATTCGACGTCTTTAACGTAGGTCAGCAGGTTTTCGCCAATCGGAGTGATTTCAAGTTGACGGGGGCGGCGTAAAAACAGTGTGCCGTATTCCTCTTCTAAGCGACTGATATGTTGGCTCACGGCCGCTTGGGTAATACCAATGGCTTCGGCGGTTCGGGTGAAGTTACCTTTCTCGACCAGAACAGCAAAGGTGTGTAACCACTGTGGATTTATCATAAGCAAACTTTATCAACTCTATAATCTGTGCGTGCTTTTAATTATGACACGATAAGGCTAGTCTGTCGTCATTCAGTATTCCATTCCTTTTTGATTCTATTTGACACAGGAAACACCCATGGCCGATCTATTTTCATCCTTCAAACTTAAAGACATCACCCTCAAAAATCGTATTGCCGTTGCGCCCATGTGCCAATATCAAGCCACGGACGGACTCATCAACGACTGGCATCAGGTGCATTACACTAGCCTTGCCCGTGGCGGAGCGGGTTTAGTTGTGGTTGAAGCTACCGCGGTTTCTCCTGAAGGACGCATTACCCCAAAATGCCTTGGGTTATGGAATGACGAACAAGCTCAAGGTCTCGCAAAGGTGGCTAGCGCTATTAAAAATGCCGGCGCTGTCGCTGGTATTCAGATTGGTCATGCGGGCCGTAAAGCGAGTGCCAATATCCCATGGGAAGGTGATGATCATATTCCCAATGGTGAAGGACAAGGCTGGCAACCAATTGCGCCGTCTGCTGTTGCTTTTGGCGCAAACTTACCTAAAGTACCAACTGCTATGACGATTGAGGACATTGAGCGCGTTAAAGCAGACTTTGTTGCTGCGGCAAAACGGGCTTTAGCGGCAGGATTTGAATGGTTGGAGCTGCATTTCGCCCACGGTTATTTAGCCCAAAGTTTCTTTTCAACCTATGCCAATGAACGCACCGACCAATATGGTGGCAGTGCAGAAGGGCGGGGACGCTTTTTGTTAGAAACGGTTGCGGCAGTTAGAGAAGTTTGGCCACAGCATTTGCCCTTAACGGCGCGATTTGGTGTGATTGAATTCGACCATAAAGATGAAGAAACGCTAACTGAATCAATCGCCTTGGTGAAGCAATTTAAGCAAGCGGGGCTCGATATGTTAAACGTCAGCATTTGTTTTTCAACGCCGACGGCAAATATTCCATGGAGCCCGGCATTCTTAGCGCCTATTGCTGCGCGGGTTCGCCAAGAAGTGGGTTTCCCTGTTGCGACGTCGTGGGGCATGGATAATCCGCAGCACGCCAATGCGGCCATTGAAGATGAACAAATGGATTTAGTGATGATAGGTAAAGCCTTTTTAGCGAATCCACATTGGCCATATCAAGCGGCACAAACCTTAAAGATTGCGCGCCCATCTTGGGTATTACCCGCTTCCTACGCCCATTGGTTGGAGCGTTACTCCACGGTTAAAGCCGATTGATTACGAATAGACTTGATCGTGAGTGAGTTCATTGCGAGCTAATTTTATGGTTGATTGGTTTGATTGTGACTTAGTTTTATTGTGGATTGGCGTAAGTTAAGTTCTTAATATTTAGCCCTAGTCTAAAAAGCCGTTATCTCTGGATAGCGGCTTTTTGTTTTGGGGATACGCAAACTCAGGTGGAAGGGGAATCGGTTAATCATCTTGTGATGAACTCTGATTTCTAAGCATTTCTTCTGTCGCTAGGGGAATAAAAAAAGCCCCAATCCGCAGGGCTTCTTCGGGAAGAGGATGAAGATTAGTGATTATAGAAACGTCGACCTTCGCGCATTACTTCAATCAACTCAGGCGCACTCATTTTCTTATTGAGCCTATGTTCATAGTTTTCATCGTAAATACGGTATTTGCCGTGGCGGTCAATCACTGTCACTTCCGCTTCTTGGTAGATAGCGAAGATGCGGCTATCACCAATATAGATCCACGTTTCTTTACTCGGCTGCAATAGACTGCGGCCAGCGCTGTATTCAGTGGTGTTATTGGTACAACCGAGCACATGGGTCATCAGGGTCGGCGCGATGCCGTAATGGCTAGTGCGGTATTTGACCTTAGACGCGCCCGTATTGGGCCAGTGGATTACCAAGGGTACTTTGACACTTTGTGGTGACAGATTGCGATTCGCTTCGTCACTATTACTGGTGAACATCTTGCCATTTACCCCTGTGATAATCACTAAGGTATCCTTGGGCACATTGGCCAGCATTGCCTTAAGTTGTTGATCGACAAAATACAGTGATTGGCGATATTGATTAAACAGTACCTTTTGCGCTGGCATCAGGGCGGGATCGGCTTTTACCGTTTCAATGCCAAGGAAACCCACGGGAGTATCGAAATTCTCTGGTGCTTTTAAGTTAACAAGTGCAAACCAAGGTTTATTTTGGATGCTGTGCCACTCGTTAAAACTGGCCACAGTGTGCAAGTCGGCATCGGCGCTGCCATTGGTTTCTTTAGCAATCACAGGATTAAAATCATTAAACATTGCCTGTGACGAACGCAAATTAAGATTGGTTTCAGGCAGGAAAAGCCCCAGTTCATAACCCGCTTGCTGGAAGCTTCTGGTCATTAGCGGACTGGTGCTATTAAAAATTCGCGCATCGCCATAACTGCCTTGCAGGCCGTAGAGTAGCGAAAACATACCGGTTCTAAATTGGTTGCCGCCGCTGAAATGCTGGGTAAAAGACTGATTACTTTCAGTGTATTGCTGCAAGAATGGCATGCTTTTGCCATCGACCATATCGGCACGCAAACTATCGATGGTGATCATCAACACATTGATTTTAGTGTCAGCTTGGCAGGTCAGTGGTTGCTCTGGATAATTGAGTACACTGGTATTGTGATTGACATCGTCACCTTGTGACGAGCCATCAATACCGTGACTTTCCATAAAGGAGCGCGCAGTCGCAGGGTATGATAAAGGATAAGTATCATCGAAACGGGTAATTTCAGTGATGTCGGCGGCATCAGCCCAAATGTGGATCAAGTGGCTGCTGACAAAACAGATACCCACTAAGGTGATGACTTTATTGCCTAAATTCAGCTTTTGGATTTTCTCTATTCGCTTCCACAAAAAGTTCGCTGCCGTAAGCTCAATAGCAATAATGGCGAGTGGCGTGACGATATAGGAAGTACCGTGGAGCAGGGCATTGAGATCCGCCCAGGCCAAATCGAAGGCGAAGGGGCTCAAGTGCATGCCGTAATCGGCGTAAACAATAGTATCGTACAATAAGATACAGAGACTTAGGGTCGCAATCACCGCCGCGACGCCTCTTAATATCTTCGAATAAGGCAATATCAAGGTCAGTGGGAACAGACAGATCAAATAGGCGATAAAGGCGAGAAAGCTAAACTGACCAATAGTGCTGACGCTTAGATAAACCCAGCCATACCAAGTTTCTGGATAACCCACGCTGCCAAGATATCGGCTGCCGACTATCATGGCTAATAGGCCATTGAAGAAGGCGAACCAATGTCCCCAGTTGATGAGCCGGGAAACCCGATCGCGGCTCATTTGCTTTTTTCGCTCGACCATAGTGATCCGCTTATTCCTAAAAGACCTTGTATCTTATATTCTTTTGACGATTATTACCCAGTTAACTTACTGGGATTTAACCGATTGTGCGAGTGCTTTTGCAAATTGTTCGGCCACGGCTTGGCGCGATTCGCTTGGCACTTTACGTTCTAGCAGGTTTGTCACGCAGTTACCCAATGCCATCAGGCTCAGGTCAGTCGGTGCTTTATGCTTTTCTAACACAGCCAATATTTCGGCGATTAATGATTCAACTTGGGTGTTTGAGTATTTCGATTGGATTGCCATAATCAAAAAATGTTTCACTTTGGAATGGATTAGCGGCATATAATAGCGGATTTATCCCAGTATCACTATCAGGGCTTATGAGTATTAACATCGAACACGCAATTATTCACGAGATTTCTCAGGACAGTCAGGGGCAATTACGCTGCCGTTTGCGTCCTCAACCTCTGCTGAACGGTCAGGCGGTCGAGGTGATGCTCGACGAGTTACACCAGACTTATACGGGAAAGGCCGGTAAAGGTTTTGGCTATTTTGGGATTCATGGCGACGACGGTGAGGCCAATCCTGCTTTTGCCAATGCGCTAACTCAATACCGTGGCGGCGATTTAGGATTTGTGGAATTTTCTGGCCAAGCCAGTAAATTACTGCAAGAAGAATTGTCGAAATACGATTTCAGCCAAGGCGGTTTTTTGCTGATGTCTTGCTACACCAGCATCACCAGCGATTATCTGTTTGTCGCCTTATTAAGTGCTAAGTCATCGATGACTGTGCTGGACGATATGGAACTGTCGCAAAATAATCATTTGGATTTAAACAATATCCAACTGGCGGCACGCATCGATTTAACCGAGTGGCAAGCCGATAAAGACTCGCGTAAATACATTTCCTTTATCCGTGGCCGTGCTGGACGCAAAGTTGCTGACTTTTTCCTCGACTTTATGGGCTGCGTTGAAGGCGTTAACACTAAGGCGCAAAACAAAACCTTAATGAATGCGGTTGAAGATTTTGTTGCCAGCAGTGAGTTGACGAAAGACGAGCGTCAGCAGTGCCGCAATAAAGTGTTTGAATACTGTAGTGAGCGTTTCGATGAAGGCGCTGACATTGAGATCAAAGACTTGGCCGATGAGTTAGCCGATCAAGGTATGGATTCTTTCTACGATTTTGCCCGTGGCGGCAGTTATGATCTCGACGAAGAGTTTCCGGCCGATAAATCGACCCTGCGCCAATTGAAGAAGTTTTCAGGTACTGGCGGCGGCGTAACGTTAAGTTTTGATGGCGGCCACTTAGGTCAACGGGTGATTTACGATCCCATCTCGGATACGATTTTAATCAAAGGTGTGCCAGCAAACTTAAAAGATCAGCTCGACCGTCGTCTTAAAGGCGAATAAGCCACGATAAACCTGTTGGTTTAATCAAGGTAACGAACGTGAAAAGGCCGAGAGTGTTTACTCTCGGCCTTTTTGTTGGGTCTGTTCCGTCCTAAATAGCGTTGTCGATTTAGTGACTGTTACTACTTTAATAGCTCACTGCTAACTGGCTTACTACTCATTGGATCATGGCTAAAAGGCACTGGTCGCGGTGTGTTCTTGTTGGATGGCGGCAAAATCGGCAAGGTGATCTGAGGTTGATCTCCCGTCAACGAGACGAGAAAGGCGACCATTTCTAGATTTTCTTTGTCCGACAGTTTTTGGCCTAATTGAATATCGGCCATAGTGTTCACCGCTTCTTCTAAGGTCCAGACACTGCCGTCGTGGAAGTAGGGATAGGTGAGTTCAATATTGCGCAGTGTCGGCACTTTAAAGACAAACTTATCGGCTTCTTTACCTGTGACTGCGATACGGCCTTCGGCGGGATTATTGGTGTGGAAAGGTTTAATCAATCCCATCTTCATATACATAGTGCCACCGACGGCTGGACCGTTATGGCAGCTTACACACCCTTTGCTCTTAAAGAGTTGGTAACCCGCTTTGGCATCCACACTGATCGCATCTTGCTTACCCAATAAATATTGATCGAACGGACTATTTGGCGTGACTAAGGTTTTTTCAAAGGTGGAAATCGCATCGGTTAAGCGATCAATCGTGACGTTTTCATCGCCATAGACTTTGGCAAAATGCGCCCGATAGGCAGGCATAGAGGCAATAGTTTGTGTCGCGAGTGCATGGCTATAGCCCATTTCCTTAGGATTCTCGATAGGGCCAGCGGCTTGCGCTTGTAAATCACTGGCGCGGCCATCCCAAAATTGCGCCAGCATATAATTGGCATTGAGCACTGTGGGCGAGTTAATCGGGCCTTGTTGCCAATTATGGCCAACAGAGGTTGGTAGGGCATCGACTCCGCCAGTGGCTAAATTGTGGCAAGAGTTACAGGAGATGTAGCCCGATTTGGATAGCCTTGGTTCGAAGAACAGCATTTTACCGAGTTCAACTTTCTCCGGTTCGGTAACTTTCACCGCTTTTATCACTTCGATGGGTTCAGCACTGATGGCATGGGCACTGGCGAAAATACCCGCAATGAAAATAGCAATAGATGTGAGTTTGGTCATCTTGTTTTCCCTGTATAACCTTAATTAAATTGTGGTTTACAAAGGGATGGTAGAGGTTAATGTTAATAATTGATAACACCTTGTTTCGATTGGGTCTATCGCTGTTGCGGATTAAGCTTTTGCGATCTCATTCGCTGTTTTGACTGTGTTATTTTGCTAGGTTGAATCCTGTTTCGGTTAGGGTTTTATCTGTTAATCGGCAAGGTCGATGCATAGTGACTTTTTTGTCTATCAATATCTGATGATTACCCTTTTTTCTCGATTAACATATCGCACGATTAGAGTATTGATAAACCCAAACAAGCAAAATCCTGGACGCGGGCGTGTTAAGGCGTGGGATATTGGCACCGTTAGCGTTGAAAATGGTGGACTCATTTTTGGGCAAATGCACTTTTTGTTAGAGTTAATGCAATACTTGGCTTGAGTGCGGGGCAAAAGTTTTAATGCGTTTTAATACACTGTGGGGTCTTAATAAAACGGGATCCCAATACAGCTCTGGGTTGAATACTACTCTGGGGTCGAAGAAGCTCTGGCCTTGAATGTTTATCTGGGTCTGAGCCTAGAAAGGGGCCCTAAACTAAGCATTAAGTATCATTGCTGGATTTTTGCGTACCTGATACAAAAATAGAGACTCAACCCAATACAAATTTGCGGCAGAGCTGATTCATTTGTCGCGACAAGCGGCGGAATTGATTAGAATCTCCATTCATGTTGAGTTTACTCGTTTTGGGTACTCAAGTTAGCACGCTCGGCCATCGCTAAGTGGTGCTTTCAAATTAAGTAGGTGGACTGTTTTTCTGCCGAGGAGCGTTAATGCAACTGTTTGTCAAAGATTTAACTGTGATCGATTTTTCCTATTTGTGCCCAAAGCGCGGCATGGTGGGAGAGAGTTGGATTGTCGATGTTCTGCTTGAGGGCGGATTAGACGAGCAAAACATGGTGCTCGATTTTGCTAAGGTGAAACGCACCATCAAGCAGACCATAGATGCGGTGGCCGATCATCGTTTACTTGTGCCTACGGCGTGCAGCAGTGTGCGTTGGCAGCAACAGGGCGATAGAGTGTGGATGGATTTTGATAGCCAGTTAGGTGAAATCCATTTGGCCTGTCCTTCCCAAGCCTTTGCCTTAGTGCCGACCGAACAAATTGATATTCCAAGCGTGAATGCTTTTTTACAGAAAGCGTTACGCGAAGCCTTACCTAAGAATGTCGAAGGGATCACGCTCACCTTGAGACATGAAATCCTCGATACGCCTTATTATCATTACAGCCATGGTTTACGTAAACATGATGGTAATTGCCAGCGTATCGCCCATGGACATCGTAGCCCAATTCATGTGTTTGAAAATGGCAGCCCAGCACCAAAGTGGGATGAGTATTGGGCCAAGCGCTGGCACGATATTTATTTAGGCAGTGAAGAGGATTTGGTTTCTGTTGACACCCTGAATTTATCGTCTCAGACGCGGATCACCGATGACAGTCATTATGGTTTCCATTACCAAGCGCCCCAAGGGGATTTCCAATTGGCGATGCCAAAGGAAGGCTGTGATTTAATTCCCCATGACACGACGGTTGAGTTGTTAGCCGACTATATTGCCACGACACTCGTTGCTAAAGTGCCCGGAAGTCAGTTTAAAGTGGTGGCATTTGAAGGTGTGGGTAAAGGCGCGATTGTTTCTAAGGGATAAGCGCTAAGTTTGGGTAAATAGAGTCGAGTAAATATAAATTACTTGCTGAAAGAGCCTCGGCAGATTGTCGGGGCTTTTTTGTGTCTTCATCGTATTAGAAGAATAGTGAGTGTTAGTATCTGCAATACATGAGCTATTTAACATGAGGGATTTGCGCCGCTGTAGATCGATTTTTATGACGTGTTAGGTTAACGTGGCACACATGTTTAATCGGTCAGAGTTTAGTGATTCAGTGTTAGCGATGAGTTAGTGGTGTGCTGGTGATGCGTTAGTGTCGTGCAGAACGCATTCAATGGGCCTTGGACCAAGTTGACCATCGATAAGGATTTTTGTGAAGATGTCTAAGAGTAGAATATTAGAAACTCAGATTTTGGAAACTACTGTTTTGAGAAATGTTTTGTGAAGATGTCTAAGAGTAGAATATTAGGAACTCAGATTTTGGAAACTATTGGTTTGGGAAACGTTTTGGGAAGAAATAAGATGTTGGGACATCGTTTAACGGCATGGTTAACCTTGGGCTTAGTGCTTATGGCGCCTCATGTACAAGCAGCGGTAAGTTTGCAAGGTAAGCTAGAGCAAGGTGCATTAGTGCGTGGTCAAGCGCCAGCGGGCACTCAGATTAGCTTAAATGGTGCAGCCATTAAGGTCACGCCTGACGGTCATTTTGCCTTTGGTTTTGATCGCGATGGTGAACTGAGTCAGCAGCTAACCTTAGTTTATCCCGATGGTTTGACTGAGGTTAAGCCTTTAACGTTAACCAAGCGTGAGTACAAGATTCAAAGTGTGAAGGGCATTAGCTCGAAGATTATGAAGCCCGATCCCGTCGCGCAGGAAAGAGCGGCGAAAGACACGGCGCAGGTCAAAGCGGCACGGGCCACATTTAGCGAGCAAACGGCCTTTTTACAAGAGTTTATTTGGCCTCTGACGGGGCGTATTTCAGGGGTTTATGGAAGCCAACGTATTTATAACGACGTACCCGGTAATCCACACTTTGGTGTGGATGTGGCAGCGAAAACGGGCACTGTAGTGGTGGCGCCCGCCGATGGTGTGATAAGTCTGTCTGTGCCCGACATGTTTTATTCGGGTGGGACTATGGTGATCGATCATGGTTACGGCGTGAGTTCAAGCTTTTTGCACTTGAGTAAGCTGTACGTCAACGCGGGTGAAGTGGTTAAGCAAGGTCAAGCCGTGGCTGAGGTGGGCGCAACAGGCCGTGCTAATGGCCCGCACTTAGATTGGCGAGTGAACTGGTATCAAATGCGCCTCGATCCCACGACCATAGTACCACCAATGGCAACTGTGCTGGCGAATGAGAAAGCTAACAAAGCGGCTAAAAAGGGCTAGGTACGATATACAGTTCATGCTCACTAAAATGGCGCAATGATGCGCCATTTTTTATGATTCTTATCCTTAGCACTCAGTGAGTTGGATTTTTCTAGACTCGTTTGAACTGTCCGCTTGCAGATAATGAGTTTCAATCGATTAGCTTAAAAAGATTACTTCAACAATGGATGATCGGCGGGTAGCTGGCGGGTGATCCACAAAATCAGTTTGTGTTTCATGTTTGGCCCATCTTCTTTATCTTTGGCCAGTGGCTGGATCAAGTTGTCTGTGACCAATAAACGGTAAATACATTCCACTTTGTCTTTGGGCGAGATGCCCTTGTCGAAGTCCGCATATCCGCGTTTTTTGGCATATCCAACACCGATTTCCATGGCGAACTTCAATATTTGCGCTTCGTTCTTGTGTGGCTTCATTGGCGATCCTCTGTTTGCACATCGAATCCATTAAGTGGACTCGATAATGTGTGCCTGATGGCTTCTGCGAGTTATACGTCCTAAGTTACGCTAAATATGCTGTTTTCTAGATTTAATTTTGGCAATTTTTGACAAAACGACCAAAAAACGGGCCTAAAAATAATCTGAACACTGAGTCTGATTAAATAGTCATCAGCTCAGATGTTAACTCCGTTACTATCGTAGGTTTTAGCTAAGGCAAGTGCCAATGAAAATCTAAGCTCAGTTTTATTTTCCTGCGTTTAAGTCTGACTTAACATTCAAATACTTGTTCGCTCGCGATCACCGCTTTTATGCCATGGGGATGCACTTTAATGCACACATCATCGCGTTTAAAGGCGATCGTCGGATTGGCTAAACGCTCTTTATCCCCTTTGGGCGAGCTCATCTTAATTTTTATCCCAGCAAGGGATGCTATGCCTTGTGAGTTCAAGCCTAGTGAGCTTGACGGAACAGGCTCAGCAGCCTGTTCTGATGGTAGCAAAGCGCTGAGTTTGGGACACAGGGCGAGCAAATCTTGGCTCAGGGTATCGCAATCTTTGGCTTTAGAATCAATGACTAGCTCTATGTGTTCCCAGCCTTCTTGCGGATAGACTTTGTCGCTGGGGTAGGGAAGTTCAACACAGGCAATGCTGAATTGACCGAGCGTGAGTGGGGTATCCAGTTCGATAATCAGAATCGTACGGCCATTGATGATATTGTCTGAAATGATCTTACCTACACGGCTAAAGGTATCGCGCAGGGCATCGGCACTGGCGATGGAATTGACGCGCAGCGCGACATGATCGCAAACCAGTGCTTTATCCGCTAAGCCTAAGGTTTCAAGTAAGGCTAAAATCTGTGCTTCGAAGGCGGGCCAGCTTTGGGTTAATTGCTCATAGCTGATGTTTGTGCTCTGCGGCGTGGCAGCTTCATTGGATGATGACATATAGGCTCCAAGGCATGTGTATTGCCGTTAGTTTTTATCCCTTACACAAACTAACGGGGATAATACAGCTAACGATATGATGTAAATGGTTAAATAAAAACGCCCATTAAGCTGGGCGTGTTTGATATCGTGCAATTATCTATTTGGCGTGTTGCCATCGGGAAGTTGGCTAAGGTTACGGCCAAATCTCAATCGGCGTTCCTTCATCGACGACTTTCCACACTTCATCCATTTCGGCGTTGGTAATCGCGATACAGCCGTCGGTCCAGTTGTATTGCTGGGCTTGTTCTGGCGGCAGCGGCGACTTAGGGTTCTGGCCGTGGATCATGATCATGCCACCGGGTCTAATGCCTAAAGCTTTGGCTCTAAGTTTATCTTCTTCGTTGGGATAGGAAATATGGATCGATTTATAATAGGCACTGTCTGGCTTTTTATAATCTAAGGTATAACGCCCCTGTGGTGTGCGCTGATCGCCTTCCTTTAATTTGTGTCCTGCTGGCAAGTCACCCATAGCAATGCGATATTGTTTGAGTATTTTGCCATCGCGCAATAAAGCCATACTGGATTCGGATTTTGTGATCACCACAAGATCCACTTTACCCATGCCAGAGGCATGTAATACGGGTGAAACGAGTGCCGCGATAGTCACAGTGAGGGAGGTCAATGTGGAAAGTAGGGTGGCGCGCATGAAGTCCTCGAAAATTAACACTAGTTGTTGGCTTTTTTCGGCATCATACCGCAATTTTATCCTGCTGTGAGTAGATAATTTTGAGCTGAGTGCAATTGCATGGCAGACTCGTGGGATATTTATGATGTAATACCAATCGTATTAAATATCTGTTCATTCAGCGGGAGTTCAACGCGCTTTAGACAAGGCGAAGGCTTGAAGGCATAGTGGTGCTCTGTCGAAAGCCTTAAACGCAGTATAAAGCGCGTTGAAAACCGCCCTTCGGGAGTCTCACAGGCATCCCACTCCGGTGTTGCATTGACTTAAAAGGGAATAACCATTTCTGCGTCAATACGCCTTGGATTGAGATGCCTGTGAGGCTCTGAACTGATTAGATATTTAATGTGATTGGTATCATCCCAGTGTTACGTTAGTTTGTTGCAAGGAAGTCAAAGTTTGTATGTCTGAAAATATCGAATCCGAAAGCCCATTAAAACGTCAATTACGTACCATTATTTTTGGCACTGATACCCCCGCTGGCCGCTATTTTGATATCGCCTTAATGGTGTGCATTGTGCTGAGTGTCGGTTTAGTGTTCCTCGATACGGTCGAAATGTTCCATCGTGAATATGGGCAGATTATTCGCGTCTTGGAATGGGTCTTTACTGTCATCTTTACCATTGAATATGGTCTACGTTTGTACTGTGCGACTCATCCTGTGTTATATGCCCGCAGTTTTTATGGCGTCGTCGATTTATTATCGGTATTGCCAAGTTATCTGGCGTTACTGATCCCAGGCGCCAACTTTACCTTAGTCATCCGGATACTGAGGTTATTTAGGATTTTCCGCGTACTCAAATTACTGCGTTATTTGAGTGAAGGAAATGTGCTGCTTAGGGCGATGATGCAGTCGAGCCGTAAGGTTTTTTTGTTTTTCTTCTCGGTCAGTTTGATCGTTATGGTGCTCAGTGCGGTAATGTATGTGGTTGAAGGGCCTGATAATGGTTTCAGTTCAATTCCTAAATCTGTCTACTGGACGATTGTGACGATTACCACTGTAGGTTACGGCGACATTACCCCTAAAACGGGATTAGGGCAGGCGATTGCGGCTTTTACTATGCTGATTGGTTACTCAATTATCGCGATCCCAACTGGGATTTTAACTGCGGAAATCTCCCAAGAAGTAGGGCGTCATCGAGATTTACGCTCGTGCAATCAATGCCATAAAACCGGTCACGATCTTGATGCCATGTACTGTAGCCGTTGCGGATGCGAGTTAGATAGTCTAGATACCCCCGTTGAAAAAGGCGCTTAGTCATTGCGTTGGCGGACACTTATTATTTTTTGCAGGTAAAACACACGTATGACGCAAGCCAAGTTTGTTGAAGGCCCCATATTACGCCACATCTTAGTGATGAGTTCGACCGCCGCGGTGGGGATTTCTGCCTTATTTGTGGTGGATTTACTGGATATCTTTTTCCTGAGTTTATTAGGGGAGCATGAGCTTGCTGCGGCTGTAGGTTATGCGGGCAGTATCTCCTTTTTCACTACATCCATTGGGATAGGCTTATCAATTGCTTTAGGCGCTTTAGTGTCTCGCTCGATAGGCGCAAAAGATGTGGTGCTGGCAAAGCGGTTATTACTCAATAGCGCTGTTGTGACAACGCTGATTAGTGTGCTGGTGGCCGCGGTGGTCACTACCTTCATCCCCGAGTTGGTTGCCTTAGTGGGCGCAAGTGGCCATACGGCTGAGCTTGCGGCCAGCTACTTGTATATCTTAGTGCCTTCCTTGCCCTTTATTTGTCTTGCGATGGCGCTCGGCGGGGCTTTGCGCGCCGTGGGTGATGCAAAGTTATCCATGATGTCGACCTTAGCGGGCGGCGGAGTCAATGCGGTGCTCGACCCGATTTTTATCTTCATGTTCGCAATGGGGATAGAAGGCGCAGCATTGGCATCAGTCTTAGCGCGGGTGGCGGTATTTGTGATTGCTGGTCGCGGCGTTGTGGTGAAGCATAAGTTGTTAGGTCATTTCGATAAGGCGCATTTTGTCGCCGATCTAAAACCCATTTTTGCCATTGCGGGCCCTGCGATGTTAACCAATGTGGCAACGCCTATCGGTAATGCCTTTGTGACCCGAGCCATTGCCGATTTCGGTGACGCTTATGTGGCGGGCTGGGCGGTATTAGGGCGCTTAATCCCGGTGACCTTTGGGATGATCTTTGCGCTCTCGGGCGCGATTGGACCTATTGTTGGGCAAAACTTTGGTGCGGGGCAGTTTGACCGAGTTCGTGAGAGCTTAACGCGAGCTATCCAGTTTTGTGCTGTGTATGTGTTGGTGATGTCATTAGTGCTGTTTGTGCTTAAGTCGCATCTTGTCAGTATGTTTGATATGAAGGGTGATAGCGCCGACCTTATCCACTTCTTCTGCAGTTATATCGCGGTATTCTTTATCTTTTCGGGGATTTTATTTGTGGCGAATGCGTCCTTTAATAACCTCGGCAAGGCAAAATACTCCACCCTGTTCAATGTCGGTAAAGCCACCTTAGGCACAGTGCCTTTTGTGTATTTTGGTGCACTCTGGGGCGGAGTTTACGGCGTATTGATTGGGCAAATATTAGGGTCTATTTTGTTTGGCACCTTAGGTGTGTGGGTTGCTTATCGTTTAGTGGATAAAGTGGCGGCGCAGGCCCAGTTTTCCGCGATGGCGAATGTCGGTGGCGTTAATGCTGTTCCCTGCAATGTTGCGCTGACTGAGGAAGAAGAAATCGCTAATTGTGTAGCGGAGAACTTGCCGAGCGCGACCAATCCGCTTTCATCCTCTTGCGTGCAGATGGCGCAATTAACCGAGGAGCAAGAGAGTGAGTCGGTATTGCCGATAACGTATTTGGAAGAAGGTAAAAAGCCGAACTGACTTTATAGGCTATGTGGTTTGCCAAAGCAGGCTAGCAGCGCTCCCTTAGGAATACAGAAAAACAAAATGCCACAAGATTGCTTGTGGCATTTTTGTTTGAAGCGGCGTTTACAGTTAATCTAGTCGGGTTAACAATGCACAACAATACGCCGCTAGAAAGCGTTATTCTGCGGTACGCTTATTCTTCAGTACTGCTTATTCTTCAATGCTTGGCGCGTCTTGTTGGCCTTCGACTTGTTCAGTCGTGGCTTCTAATGCCGCCATTTTTGCGCGATCGGCCTTAGAGATGTAACCTGATTTCGCTGGCGAGCCGATAGTCACGGGATCGACTTTATTCAGTCTGGCCTTAGCGCGTTTAGCTATTTTCTTGATGATCTTTTGTTTCTTGTTCATGACGTCTCTAATTTCGTTTCGCACCCGCTATGCGCAGGAATATGAGGCCAAGGGCTCAATTGAGGGCGGATTCTAACTCAATCTGAGCTAACTGACTATGTTTTGCTGAATTGTTTTATTGAAAGCTGTCGAAAAGAACCGCAACTTTTTGGTGACTAATTTGGCGGTCAATTTGGCAATCGCCCGTTTTCACGGGAGTTTGACTCAATGGGCAGTACAGGGATGAGTTCAATCGATGTCGAGTATTTTGCGCTACCTGCTGTCAGTTGGCGTTAAAAGCCATTATATTGCCCAGCATTATTAGTTCGATAAACTGACGTTAATGTCATTTTTTATTGCTCCTGTACAATCCGAGGATAAGCTGTGTTACTTAATAAAATCACTTTTTTCGAGCGTTTTGAACACGATATCTTAAGTGGCGCGAAAACCATTACCCTGCGCGATGAAGCCGAATCCCATGTGATAGCGGGGCAAATTCTGCCTGTTTCCACCTTTGAAACTGACCGCTGGTTTTGTGATATCCAGATTATCGATGTCACGCCAGTAAAGTTAACTGAGCTCACCGAGATGCATGCCAAACAAGAGAATATGACTCTGCCACAGCTACGCGATGTGATTGCTGAGATTTATCCCGGCCTTGAGCAATTGTTTATGATCCGCTTTAGGATTTTGTAGCAGTAATCTGTCACAGTAAAATGTGCAGTGAGACATTCTCGCTAAATGCGTAAATAAAAAAGGCTGCGCTGCAGCCTTTTTGTTCATTTTTTCAATGTCATGTGCTTCAAAAGCATATTCAGTTGTTTAAGCTGGCTACACTGTCCAAGGTAGTAGCTTTTGAGCTACGCGGTCGGCTTGGCCTAAACGAATGGCGGCACGATGGCGCATCCGATACAAGGCTTGATAGCACAAGGGCACTAAGTACAAACTAGTTAAAGTCGAGAACGACAAGCCACCAATAATGGCGATTGCCATGGGCGAATACGGTGGGCCGCCGCCTCCGATTTGGGTTTCACCCATCGCCAGTGGAACTAAGCCCAACACTGTGGTGCCCACTGTCATCAATACTGGGCGCAAACGCGTGATACACACATCTCGAATGGTGGCGGACAATTTGTCGAGATCCGGCGTCATCTGGTTAATTTGATCCACCAGAACGATGCCGTTATTCACCACAATTCCCATTAAAATCAATATGCCTATCATGGCCATCACAGAAATAGGCGTGCCCGTGATGAACAGCGCCCAGAATACACCTGTGATAGAAAATAGGATTGAAGTGATAATCGCCGTCGGTAATAACAGAGACTCAAACAGCGCCGCCATGACGATATAAATCATCGCGACAGCCAATAGCATATTGGTTGCCATCACATTCTGATCTTCATCTTGACGCTCAAATCCACCGCGTAATGAATAGTCGTAACCATTAGGGAAATGGATATTTTCCATCACTTGCTTGATCTTAGTTTGTGCTTCTTCCGTGGTGAGGTTTTCTAAGTTAGCGCCAATCGATAAAGAGGTTTGGCGATTAAAGTGCTTGATCGTATCGAAGCGAGGTTGGATTTCAATCTTCGCTAAGTTATCTAAGGTGTACACCCTTTGGTCGATGCGCACTATTGGTAACTGCTTGAGTTTTTCGAGCGACTTTTGCCACTCTTTCTCATAGGCCATTTCGATGCGCAGTTCGCCATTAGGATCGTGACGGAACGAGCGTAGCGGTGAACCGCGCAGTGCCATAGAGATACTCGAAGCGATTTCATTGAGTTTTAAATCTAACCGCGCCGCCATTTGCCTATCGATGCGGATAACCACTTCCTGTTGCGCACCGTTAAGCTCAGAGCGAACGTCTTGCATTCCTTTGATATTTTGCAGTAAAGGGATCACTTGTTCGCTTAAGTTAATCAGCTCAGAGGTTGAGCGACCTGTGAGCGTCACGCGCACACCAGAGTTGTCATTGCCCCAACCAAATTGCGGTTTGGCGATCGAATACTTAGGGAAGCCGCTGCGGATTTTCTTTTTCAATTCATCCAGTGGCATAGGTAAGTCTTTTTTCAGCAAGATCACCGATGAACCATCATCGGATGAGTAGTAGCTGTAGACAGAATCAATATGAAATTCCTCTTTATTTTTATAAAGATACTCTTCCATTTGATTGACCATTGCCTCAGTCACATTGAGATTATGCCGACCTTCCACTTGGTAGTTGATGTAAATCCGTTCCTTGCTCTGGCTGTCTTCTTGATCCTGTTTGACCATAGACAGCGGCAGGGCGGTAGACGCGAGAATGGCCACCGCAATAAAGCCTGAACGCCAAGGCCTCAGCAATACCCAGTTAAGCGTATTGTTGTAGAAGCGCTGTAACTTACCGGCATCCTTCTCGGGCGCGATGTCGAAGTGGAACTTAGTCAACATCAAAGGGATCAAGGTTTTAGCAACCAGTAGCGATGCCGCAAGCGAGATACAAATCGCGATGGCAACATGCTCTAGGAAAATTGTCAGCTCCACTTTCACGCCAAAAATATTGGGTAAAAATACGATGGCAGTGGTCATAGTGCCCGCCAATACGGCGAGGGACACTTTATCGACCCCAGTCATCACTGACTCTTCATTATCCTTGGGTGATTTGCCTTGTTTCTCCTGCAGCACGCTCTCGGTCACCACCACAGCGTTATCAATTAACATACCAATGGCGAGCAAGAGTCCCATCATAGAGAGGATATTTAAGCTGTAACCGAGTAAATACATGGCGGCGAGCGTCATACCGATGGAAATCGGCACAGACGACACGACCACTAAGGTCATTTTCAGATTACGCAGGAACAAGTACAGCACCACAAAGGACAGCAGGGCGCCGATTAAACCCGAAAACAGTAAGTCCATCAGGGATGATTTAACCCCAGAGGCTTGATCTTCCATGATAAACAGCCGAATACCTTGGAACTGTTGATCTTGCTTCGCCAGTTCGATGACTTTTAGTACGCGTTCAGACACTTCGACTAAGTTAGCACCTGATTCCTTAAACACATCTAAACCGACAGCATAGTGCTGATCTAAATGGCGACCTTCGATACGCTCTGGCAAGGCAAACTGCACATCTGCAATATCGCCTAAGGTCAATCCAGGGATCAGCACCAGTGCTTTGATATCTTCAAGGTTTCTAAACTCGCCCTTCGGCGACACTTGGTAAACGATGTTACTGGCCCTAAGCGTGCCAGCACTAATCACAAAGTTTTCTCTGCCGAGACGGGCTTGCAAGTCGGTGGCTGAAAATCCACTGGCGGCAAGACGGTCGGCATTGATGCGCACTTCAATCTGCTTTTGTTCAACGCCGTACAGGCTGACCTTAGAGACACCTTCGACACGTTCAAGCGGACGTTTGAGCTGTTTGTCGAGCAAATCGAATGCGCCTGACAGCTCGCGGTCGCTCGATATACGTATCGTGAGCACAGGCATGTCGGCGGTGGAGAATTGGCGGATAAAGACTCGCTCAACATCCTTTGGCAGTAAATGCCGCACCGCATCGATTTTTTCCCGCGCTTCTAGGCTCTTAGTGGCAACGTTTTCACCCCACTTCATGTTGATTTCGATTTCAGAACCTTCTTGGGAAGATTCTGATTCGAGCTCATCAATCCCACCCATAGTGGCGAGGGATTCCTCCAGCACTTTGGTGATATCGCGCTCTACTTCAGCGGGGGTTGAGCCCTTGTAGGGCACTTGCACCACAATCTGCGGAATATCGATACCGGGGAACATTTCCAGCGGTAACAAACGACTCGAGGCGAGACCAAACAGCAAGATAGCAAAGAAGAACATGCTGGTGGTCACGGGACGCTTAATGGCTAAACGGGTGAGGTTCATGGGCGAGCCTCCTCAACGTCATGCGCGATATTTGTTGCTGCAACGTCATACACTTTACGGTCGAACAGGGCGTAGAGCACTGGTAGCACAATTAAGGTCAGTAAAGTCGATAAACTCAGACCAAAGATCACTGTAATCGCCATAGGTGCACGCACCTCTGAACCATCGCCTAACCCCAGCGCCATCGGCAATAAGCCTAAGGTGGTGGTGAGCGTTGTCATCATAATGGGGCGTAGGCGCGATTTAGCGGCAGCGCGAATGGCATCGAGTTTTTCAACACCTTCGCTACGCAGTTGGTTGATGCGATCCACAAGCACAATCGCGTTGTTCACCACGATACCCGCCAACATGATAAGACCGATAAACACCACCACACTCAAATGGGTTTGGGTGATATACAGGCCCAGCACGCTGCCACCTAACGCCATGGGCACGGCGAAAAGGATAAGCAGGGGATGCAACAGTGATTCAAACTGACTTGCCATCACTAAATACACTAAGAAAATTGCTAGGATAAGGGCAATTTTGAGTGATTGGAATGAGTGCTCCATTTCCTCATTTTGACCACCAAATCGGGCTTGAACCGATGCCGGTAGCACCTGTTGCGACAGTATTTGCTGCGCCTGTGCCACCGCATCGCTTAAGTCACCGTAGGCGAGGTTAGCCGACACCAGTGCCACACGTTGCTGGCTGATACGGTTAATCGCCGAGGGGCCTAATTGTAATGACACTTCGGCAACCGCACTTAAAGCAATAGGTTGATTGCTGTTCGGGTTGATGATTAAGGCATCGATATCGCTGATTTGATCGCGCTCGGCGAGTTCACTGCGCACCAGAATATCAATCTTACGATCACGTACCGTGTATTGGCTGGCAATAGTACCGCCAACGCGCTGGGCAATGCGGTTCGCAACTGTTGGCGCATCCATTCCGAGCGCCGCTAACCTTGCATGATCGAAACGGATACTCAGCTCAGGTTGACCATCGCGCAGACTGGTATTTACGTCAGCAAAACGATCTGATGCGGATAATGCTTTGACTAGGCTATCGGCACTGCGCTTGAGCAAGTTCAAATCGTAACCCGTGAGCTCAATCTCCAGTGGCGTTTTGAAGCTGAATAACTCAGGTTGCTCGATTTTTGCTTCAAGTTCAGGAATGCGGCGCGCGGTATCACGCAGCACTTGAGTGATCGCGTTATAGGCACTGTGGTCTGTCAGTACCACTTGTAAACGGCCCCAGTTTTCACCACCGCGAGCGGTATCCGAGGTCATCAAACCACCGCTACCGGCTTGGCTATAGGCATGTTTGACTTCGGGTCTGTCCTTGATGGACAACGCGAGTTGTTGCAATACCTTGTCGGTTTCGCTCACCGCCGTACCTGGTGGCAGTAGGATCTCCACATAAAACTCGCCCTGATTCATCGGCGGAATAAGCTCCATACCTAGGCGAGGTAACAGGCTAATACATGCGCCCGTTATCGCAATGGTGAGCAGCAGTGTGGTCATTTGTTGACGCAGCGCCGAGGCTAGCAGCTTGTGATAAACCTTCTCGATACTGTGATAGACAAAGTTAAATCCTGAACTCAAAGGACGCATGATTAGACCTATAAGCCACGAGAAGAAGCGGCCTAAAATCAGCACTAAGGTCAACAATGCACTTGGTAAGTAGCTAAACATTAATAGAATAGGGAAGGAAAACACAGTCGCGCTATAGTGTTTAAACTTACCCATTTTAGTGGTGGGTTTATCCTTAGGTGTGGTTTTTATCAGTGCGGGTAAGGTTTTAAAGCCTTCGCGCGATGCCAGCATAGGGATAGAGGTTAAGGCGACTAATAGCGAGGCCAACAGGGCAAAGGTGACAGTTAGCGCTTGGTCAGAGAACAGAGCGCCGGCAATCCCATCGACAAATACTAAGGGCACAAACACCGCAAGGGTCGTCAGTGTGGAGGCGAAAATCGCGCCTGCTACTTCTTTAGTTCCAGTGACTGCTGCGTCTAACTTACTCATGCCTTCGCTGCGACAGCGGTCAATGTTCTCTAATACCACAATGGCGTTATCGACTAATAGACCAATGGCCAGCGCGATACCGCCTAATGACATGATGTTTAAGCTGATATCGGCAAAATACATCATGTTAAAGGTGGCGATGACCGAGAAGGGGATCGAGATGGAAATAATCAGCGTTGGGATGATGTTACGCAGGAACAGGTAAATCACCAGCATAGATAATAAACTGCCCATCAGCGCCGAAGAGGTGACTTCACTGACCGCACTTTCGATAAACTCGGATTGATCGTAAATCACTTCGAGTTTGTTTTGCTTAGGATCTTGATTGATTTTGACAAGTTCATCGCGCAGTTTTTGGGCGACGGCGACAGTGTTAGCATCACCTTCTTTATAAATCGCCAGTTCAATCGATTCTTGGCTACCGATGCGGGTGATATCGCTGCGCTCTTTATAGGCATCCGTAATCGTAGCGACTTCGAATAAACGTACTAAGGTTTGCTCGTCGCGATAGACGATCACTTGGCCAAGTTCATCCAATGAATTGAATTGGTTAAGTGTGCGCACTAAGTATTCGCGATCACCTTGGATCACTTTACCGGCAGAGAGGTTGATGTTTTCCTCATTAATACGACGTTTAATGTCGTCGGCATTGAGATTAAGTTGCGACAATTTTTCTTGATTGAGCTGAATGTGTACTTCTTGCTCTAAACCACCGGATAAACGCACGGCGGCGACGCCAGAAAGCGCTTCTAAGCGACGCTTAAGCTCTTCTTCTGCGTAGGTGCGCATTTGCTTAAGATCGGCTTCTGAGGCATTGGGCACAGACAACGCGAGACGCATGATTGGGTCAAGATTGGGGTTAAAGCGCAGTAATAATGGCTTTTTAACATCCAAAGGCAGGGCGATAGTGTCGAGTTTTTCGCGCACATCTAAACTCGCCATGTCCATTGTGGTGCCCCATTCAAACTCAAGCACTACATCTGACATGCCTGAGCGCGAAATAGAGCTGATTTTACGTAAGCCTTTGACCACGCCAACGGCTTCTTCAATCGGTTTAGAGACGAGCTGTTCAACTTCTACTGGCGCCGCACCGTCATACATAGTGCGAATAGTTAATGTGGGATAGCTTAAGTCTGGCAGTAACTTCACCGCTAAGCGGGAAAATCCCACCATACCGAATAAAATCACCGCTAGCATGAACATCCACACCGTGACTGGCCGTTTAACGGAAGTGCTGATAATTGACATGAAAGGCTCCTATCAGTTCTTAGCGGAAGCAAGATCGAGTGGGGTGATCACTTCGACTAAGGATTGGTCTTTCAAGTTTTGCTGGCCACGGGTCACGACTTGTTCACCTGGGTTAATGCCTGCAATCACTTCTACAGAGTCACCTTCACGGTAGCCAATTTCGACTTCACGGCGATTAGCATTAGTGCCATCGATAACATACAGAGCTTGCCTGTTATCTTGATTAATCAGGGCGCTATAGGGAACGGTAATCACGTTTTCATGGGTGTCATACTTAAGCTCAACACGGGTAAACATGCCTGCTTTTAGGCGCGCCTCTTGATTCGGTACGGCTAATGTCACTTTAAACGTGCCGCTTTGTGGGTCAACAATCGGGCTTATCCGCAGCACTTTGGCATGGATAGCATTTTTACTTTGTTGATTGCTGAACACTTGTGCCTCTTGGCCGAGTCTTAAGCTGGCAAGTTGTTGCTCTGGCAGATGGACTATACCGTGGAGTTCATCTTGATTGACTATGTAGAACAAGTCGCCAAATTCCTTCGCCATGTTGCCTGCTTTCACATAACGTTTAGCGACGACGCCGCTAATAGGGGACAGTACGCGGCTTTCTCTGACTTGTAGCTCGGCAAGATCTTTCTTGGCGATGGCGGCTTGCAAGTTATATTCAAGTTTTGCCATCGAATCTGCGCTGATAAATTCTTTGTTGCCCATTTTCTTCAGACGATTCAATTCCTGCTCAATGATTTTAACTTCGGCTTCCGAGCGGTCTAAATCGTATTGCTGTCTTTTGGCATCGATAACGGCGAGCACTTGACCCTTTTGTACGCGGTCACCTTCTTCAACGGCCAATGATTCAATGAGTCCTGAAATGCGGCTGACGACATTGGCTTCTTGAGGTGCTTCTAAGGTGGCTGTTGTGCTGTAGAAAGATGAAACGTTTCCTTGCATCACTGTGGTGGTTTCGACGGGAATGGCATATTTTTCTTCTTTTTTAGCCACTTCTTCCTTACCACAGGCTGCTAGCATTGAAATCATTAGCAGGGGTAGGGCGAATTTAGCAATGTTTGACTTTTCCATAAGTGTGTTACCTGTTGTCTTTATTGTGATGCCATTTGATAGCAGAAACCGTGCCAATATTAAATATAGCTTAATTTCATATGGTTAAGCCATATTTAAGTTAAGGCTAATGTGCGAATTCCACTAAATGTAGCTAAAAAGTTTAAAAAGTGATGAGAATAACTAAAGGCGGTTAACAGCGGTTACGCAAGTAGGCAATTGCAACAATGTATTTTGTCTAACAAGGGGAGTGTCAAAGGAGATTTTTTGATATGAAAAAAGCGCCCTTAGGCGCTTTTTAATGCGTAAGTCGTGGGACTTAGCGTTTGTCTTGTGCGACGAAATCACGCGCAGTTTCGCCAGTGTATAACTGACGTGGACGGCTGATTTTGTGGCCTGGTTGATCTAACATTTCTTTCCAGTGTGCAATCCAGCCTACAGTACGTGCCAGTGCGAACAGCACAGTGAACATACTGGTTGGAATACCAATGGCTTTCATGATGATGCCAGAGTAGAAGTCGACGTTTGGATACAGCTTCTTAGAAATGAAGTATTCGTCTTCAAGCGCAATGCGCTCAAGCTCCATTGCCACATCCAATAGTGGATCGTTAACTTTCAGTTCTTTCAGCACTTCGTGACAGGTTTCACGCATAACTTTGGCACGTGGGTCAAAGTTTTTGTAAACACGGTGTCCAAAGCCCATCAGACGGAATGGATCGTTCTTGTCTTTAGCACGTTCAATGAATTCAGGAATGCGGTCAACTGAACCGATTTCTTCTAACATTTGCAAACAGGCTTCGTTAGCGCCGCCGTGTGCAGGGCCCCAAAGAGACGCGATACCCGCTGCGATACACGCAAATGGGTTAGCACCTGAAGAACCAGCTAAACGTACGGTTGAAGTCGATGCGTTTTGTTCATGATCAGCATGTAAAATGAAGATCCTGTCCATTGCACGTTCAACGATAGGGTTAACGATGTATTCTTCACATGGCACAGCAAACATCATGCTTAAGAAGTTGCCCGCATAGCTTAAGTCATTACGTGGGTACACGAATGGCTGGCCTGAAGAATACTTGTAGCACATGGCTGCTATCGTAGGCATTTTTGAGACTAAGCGATAAGCGGCGATTTCGCGGTGACGTGGATCGTTAACATCCAGAGAGTCTTGGTAAAATGCAGATAATGCACCCGTCACACCACATAACATGGCCATAGGATGAGCATCACGACGGAAACCTCTAAAGAAGAAGGCTAGCTGCTCGTGAACCATAGTGTGGGTTTTAACTGTATGTACAAACTCAGTATATTGCGCTTTTGTCGGCAGTTCACCGTAAAGCAGCAGATAACACAGGTCTAGGTAATCGGAGTCAACGGCGAGTTGATCGATTGGATAGCCACGGTGTAACAATATACCCAGATCACCATCAATATAGGTAATTGCAGATTCACAGGAGGCAGTCGCAAGAAAACCTGGATCAAAAGTGAAGTAACCTTTGCTGCCAAGTTTACTGATGTCGATTACGTCAAAACCAGCGGTTCCCTGCTTTACTGGCAATTCTATCGAGTCGTTCCCTGGTAATTCTAATTTGGCTTTTAAATCAGCCATACCCCGTTCTCCTTACTTAGTTCTTATCTGTGAGTGCGGCATGTCAAACCGCCATTACTTTACAGCCATTCTAGATCACATTTCAATTTAAATAAGCGTTTTAATTTGTTAGACCATGGTATAAATGCCTTTACTTTCCCATGCGGAACTGGCACTTACAGTAAAAAATCGTCAAAAAAACATAATTTGCATTCTGTGATGTTTGTATTTGACATTTGCCGCGAGTATACTTGCCTCGCCCAATAAGGGCCGCAAACAACGATTATAAAGCACCCTTTGTTTACATGTTAAATGAGTGCGTGCTCAGATAGTTAACTGTTTGTTTAAACTTTGCTTTTGTGTTTACTTTTGCCGTGATTCACATCCCAGTTTAAAGTTTGTACAAAAGCGGTTCACATAACAAAAAAAATGCTCAATGGAGCTGAGTGAGCAGAACGTGAAAAAGCAAAGACCTGTCCATTTAGATCTGCAGACCATTCGCTTTCCTGCAACAGCGATTGTGTCAATTCTTCACCGTGTTTCCGGTGTCATCATGCTGTTCGCAGTTGGCATTCTCATTTGGTTGCTAAATTCATCTTTAGCATCAGCTGAAAGTTTCGCTGGCGTACAATCTCTATTCGATAACTTCGTTATGAAGTTCATCATGTGGGGCATTATGACTGCACTGGCGTATCACTTGTTCGGTGGCCTGCGCCACTTAGTAATGGATACCGGTCGTTGGGAAGAATTGTCATCGGGTGCCGCATCAGCGAAAGCTGTATTTGCCTTAACGGTAGCCTTTTCAATCATAGCGGGGATTTGGGTATGGTAACCAATGCAGCAAGTTTTGGACGCAGTGGTGTTCATGACTATATTCTACTACGCGCTAGTGCAGTGATCCTCGCCTGTTACACCATTTTCTTGGTTGGCTTTATTGCATGTAGTTCCCCTCTCACCTACGACGTCTGGCAAAGCCTTTTTAGCGCTCTGCCGATGAAAGTGTTTACACTTCTGGCGCTGGTAGCATTATTAGTACACGCTTGGATTGGTGTATGGCAAGTGCTGACAGATTACGTCAAGTGCACGTCGTTACGTGGTGTTTTACAGTTCACCTTTGTCGTTACCGTTTTTTGTTATTTAGCGGCCGGCATTGTTATTGTGTGGGGTGTCTAAGTGAGTATTCCAGTACGCGAATTTGATGCTGTAGTGATCGGTGCCGGTGGCGCTGGTATGCGTGCAGCGCTGCAGATTTCCAAAGAAGGTAAAAGCTGTGCGCTTTTATCAAAAGTATTCCCAACTCGTTCTCATACTGTATCTGCGCAGGGTGGTATCACTGTTGCGTTAGGTAACGCCCATGAAGATCATTGGGAACAGCATATGTACGATACCGTGAAAGGTTCCGATTTTATCGGTGACCAAGAAGCGATTGAATTCATGTGTAAAACCGGTCCTGAAGCCGTTATTGAACTTGAGCAAATGGGTTTGCCTTTCTCTCGTTTCGAAAATGGCACGATTTACCAACGTCCGTTTGGTGGTCAATCTAAGAACTTTGGTGGCGAGCAGGCTGCACGTACTGCGGCAGCTGCCGACCGTACTGGTCATGCTTTGCTGCACTGTTTATACCAACAAAACGTTAAGCATAAGACGCAAGTCTTCTCAGAATGGTATGCATTAGATCTCGTTAAAAACGATGATGGCGCCGTTGTGGGTTGTACTGCGATTGAAATTGAAACAGGCGATATCGTTTATTTCAAAGCCAAAGCAACGATTCTAGCGACGGGTGGAGCAGGGCGTATTTACGCTTCGA
Source organism: Shewanella sp. SACH (assembly GCF_001887095.2). NCBI lineage: Bacteria > Pseudomonadati > Pseudomonadota > Gammaproteobacteria > Alteromonadales > Shewanellaceae > Shewanella > Shewanella sp. SACH. Next base: position 1,668,313 of record NZ_MPDG02000001.1, on the reverse strand, counting down.
CCACTAACGCACATATCAACACCGGTGACGGAGTCGGTATGGCAATGCGTGCTGGCGTGCAAATGCAAGACATGGAAATGTGGCAATTCCACCCAACTGGCATCGCCGGCGCGGGTGTACTTGTGACTGAAGGTTGTCGTGGTGAAGGCGGTTATCTGCTGAACAAAGACGGCGAGCGCTTCATGGAGCGTTATGCCCCTAACGCGAAAGATTTGGCATCACGCGACGTGGTAGCACGTTCAATGATGACTGAAATCCGCGAAGGTCGTGGTTTAGACGGTCCATTAGGTCCACACTGTTTACTCAAGCTTGATCACTTAGGTAAAGAAACATTAGAAGCACGTTTACCAGGCGTGTGTGAATTGTCTCGTACCTTTGCCCATATCGATCCGGCCGATGGTCCAATCCCAGTATTACCAACCTGTCACTACATGATGGGCGGTCTGCCAACTAAGGTCAGTGGTCAAGTTATTCGTAAGAATGAAGACGGCACTGAACAAGATGTTATCGGTCTGTTCGCTGTGGGTGAGATTGCCTGTGTATCTGTTCACGGTGCAAACCGCTTAGGTGGTAACTCATTGCTCGACTTAGTGGTCTTTGGCCGCGCAGCGGGTCAGCATTTAGGTAAAGCTTTGGATGAGACTGACGATCCAAAAGACGCAAGCGATGCGGATATTCAAGCATCTCTGGCCCGTCTGAATCGTTGGGAAAGCAATAAAGATGGCGAAGATCCAGCGCAAATCCGTAAGGATCTGCAGCTGTGTATGCAATTAAACTTCTCTGTATTCCGTCGTGGCGATGCTATGGCTGAAGGTTTAGAGCAGTTGAAAGTGATCCGCGAACGTCTTGCAAATGCTAAATTGTCTGATAACTCTCGTGAATTCAACACTCAACGTATTGAATGCTTAGAGTTAGATAACTTAATGGCAACGGCGATTGCAACGGCTTATGCGGCTAACTTCCGTACTGAAAGCCGCGGTGCTCACTCACGTGAAGATTATTTAGAGCGTGATGATGAGAACTGGTTATGCCACAGCTTATTTGACCCTGTGACTGAAACGATGGATCGTCGTGCAGTGAACATGGCACCTAAGTTACGTGAAGCATTCCCGCCGAAGAAACGTACCTACTAGGAGTTGCAAAGATGAAATTGACATTTGCAGTTTATCGCTACAATCCTGACGTAGATACTAAACCGTATATGCAGGATTACAGCTTAGAAGTGGCTGAAGGCTCTGACATGATGGTGCTCGATGCACTGATCAAGTTGAAAGAGCAAGATCCGACTCTGTCATTCCGTCGCTCATGCCGTGAAGGTGTGTGTGGTTCTGACGGCGTGAACATGAATGGTAAAAATGGTCTGGCGTGTATTACCCCAATTTCAACCTTTAAAGGCAAGAAATTAGAAATACGTCCATTACCAGGTATGCCAGTTGTTCGTGACTTAGTCGTTGATTTAACTCAGTTCTATAAGCAGTATGAGAAGATCAAGCCTTACCTCATCAATGATGAGAAACAACCTGCTCGTGAACACTTACAATCACCTGAAGAGCGTGCTCATTTAGATGGTCTGTACGAATGTATCATGTGTGCCTGTTGTTCTACGGCTTGCCCATCATTCTGGTGGAATCCTGATAAGTTTATCGGTCCAAGCGGTCTGCTTCACGCATATCGTTTCTTGATCGACAGTCGCGATACAGCAACAGAAGAACGTTTATCTGAGCTGGACGACGCCTATAGCGTGTTCCGTTGCCACGGCATCATGAACTGCGTTGACGTTTGTCCAAAAGGTCTTAATCCGACTAAAGCAATTGGTCATATTAAGTCCATGCTGTTGAAGCGAGCAGTGTAATGCGAGAACCCGAGCTGAAACCAATAATAATATAGCTCTTGAAGAGTCACTTTCTGGTAGCAGAAGGTGACTCTTTTGCGTATGTAATGGAAGACAACGCGCCGTATATCTGGACATCTAGGGGCGGCAGAAATTATGCGTCGAAGGTAATCTCTACAGACTGCATATTTAATACTATGGCTAAGCACGTGTATAAAGTTTGAAAGGAATAGAAATGCACCAAGGCATCATGAAAGCCTGGCTCGAATCATCTCACTTAAGTGGTGCAAATTCGACCTACGTAGAAGAGATGTATGAAGCCTATCAAGAAGACCCACAGTCAGTCGCTGATGATTGGCGTGCGGTATTTGATAATCTCCCTCCTGTGAACGGTGCCTCTGTTGATGCGCCTGAAGCTGCTCACTCAAAAGTACGTGATTATTTTCGCAGTTTAGCGTTAGAAGGACGCCATAAGAGCTCTGCTCGTGTGACGGATCCTGAAATGGATGCTAAGCAAGTTAAAGTCCTGCAGTTAATTAACGCCCATCGTTTCCGTGGTCACCAAGGTGCTAACCTTGACCCGCTTGAACTGTGGAAACGCGAACCCGTTGCTGATTTAGATCCTGCCTTTCACGGCCTGACTAAAGAAGACATGGATCGTGAGTTTAATACAGGTTCTTTTGCTCATGGTGGCGAAACCATGAAGCTCGCGGATTTGGTAAAAGCGCTGAAAGCCACCTACTGTGGTTCTATCGGTGCTGAATATATGCACATTACCGATACCGATGAGAAACGCTGGATCCAACAACGTCTCGAACCTTCCTTAGGTAAAGCTAACTACGATAAAAGTGTTAAGACACGCATTCTTGAAGGCTTAAACGCCGCAGAAGGCATTGAAAAATACTTAGGTGCTAAATTCCCTGGTGCGAAACGTTTCTCGTTAGAAGGCGGTGATGCGTTAGTGCCTATGATGCGCGAAATTATTTATCGTGCAGGTGAAGCGGGTACTAAAGAAATCGTTGTCGGTATGGCTCACCGTGGTCGTCTGAACGTGTTAGTGAACGTATTAGGTAAGCGTCCTGCTGAACTGTTTGACGAGTTCGCGGGTAAGCATGCTGATACCCACGGTTCGGGTGACGTTAAGTACCACCAAGGTTTCTCCTCTGATTTCGAAACGCCGGGCGGCAATGTGCATTTAGCACTGGCCTTTAACCCATCGCACCTTGAAATCGTTAACCCTGTGGTGATTGGTTCTGTACGTGCCCGTCAAGACCGTCGCGGTTGTAAGGATGGCTTACAAGTCATGCCTATTACTATTCACGGTGACTCTGCCATTGCGGGTCAAGGGATAGTACAAGAGACATTCAACATGTCTCAAACTCGCGGTTTTACCGTCGGCGGCAGCATTCGCATCGTAGTGAACAACCAAGTGGGTTTCACGACGTCTAACCATGCGGATACTCGTTCGACTGAATACTGTACTGACATCGCTAAGATGGTTCAGGCACCGATTTTCCACGTTAACTCTGATGATCCAGAAGCCGTTGCTTTTGTGTCGCAGTTAGCTGTTGATTATCGTAACGAGTTCAAACGTGATGTGGTGGTTGAATTAGTGTGTTATCGCCGTCATGGCCATAACGAAGCCGATGAGCCAAGTGCAACTCAGCCGCTGATGTATGCCAAGATCAAGAAACACCCAACGCCACGTAAGATTTATGCAGATAAGCTAATCGCTGAAAACGTGATGGCTGCTGATGATGTGACTGGTCTTATCAATAATTACCGTGATGCATTAGATCAAGGTGATTGTGTGGTGAAAGAATGGCGCCCAATGACGCTGCATTCTGTTGACTGGACACCGTATATCGGTCGTGAGTGGGACGAAGCGTATCAAGCCTCTATGTCGGCTGAGCGTTTACAAAGTCTTGCTGACAAAATGAGTTATGTGCCTGAAAGCCATCCATTGCAATCACGCGTTGCTAAGATTTATAGCGACCGTTTAGCAATGGCGAAAGGCGAGAAGCCACTCGATTGGGGCTTTGCAGAAACCTTGGCTTATGCCTCGATTCTGGAAGACAACAAGCGTGTACGTATCACAGGTCAAGATTCTGGCCGTGGCACTTTCTTCCATCGTCATGCGGTATTGCACAATCAAAACGATGGCACGACTTACATGCCACTGCGCAACATCGCCGATGAGCAAGGCCCAGTTGATATTACTGACTCAGTATTATCTGAAGCCTCAGTGCTGGCCTTTGAGTATGGTTATGCGACAGCAGAACCCGGCGGCCTGACCATTTGGGAAGCGCAGTTTGGTGACTTTGCTAACTGTGCCCAAGTGGTTATCGACCAGTTCTTGTCATCGGGTGAGCAGAAGTGGGGCCGTTTATGTGGTCTGACTATGCTGTTACCCCATGGCTATGAAGGTCAAGGCCCTGAGCATTCAAGCGCCCGTTTAGAGCGTTTCTTGCAAATGTGTGCTAACCACAACATGCAAGTGTGTGTGCCATCTACGCCGGCACAGGTTTACCATATGTTGCGCCGTCAAGTGGTGCGTCCTATGCGTCGACCACTCATCGTTATGTCGCCTAAATCATTGCTACGTCATCCATTAGCGGTTTCAAGCTTGGACGATTTAGCCAGTGGTAGTTTCCAAAACGTGATCGGTGAAATCGATACGTTGGAAGCGAGCAAGGTTGACCGCGTTGTCTTCTGTAGTGGCAAAGTGTACTTCGAGCTACTGGAAAAACGTCGTAGAGAAAATATCACTAACGTAGCGTTAATCCGTGTCGAACAGTTATATCCGTTCCCACATGATGAAATGATCGTTGCTTTGGCTGATTACCAACATGTTAAAGATTTTGTTTGGTGTCAGGAAGAGCCACAGAACCAAGGTGCTTGGTACTCTAGTCAACACCATTTCTGGGCCGCGGTTCCTGCAGGTGCACAGTTAACTTATGCCGGTCGTGAAGCGTCAGCTGCGCCAGCATGTGGTTACCCTGAGTTGCACGCACATCAGCAAGAATCTTTAGTGAACAGTGCCCTGAAACTTACAATCACACTGTAGTAATAGACATTTTATAAAAGGATAGTTTTTCATGAGTATCGAAATCAAGGTACCCGTACTACCAGAATCTGTTGCCGATGCCACGATTGCCACTTGGCATGTGAAAGTGGGCGAGCAAGTTTCTCGTGATCAAAACCTGGTTGATATTGAAACCGATAAAGTGGTTCTTGAAGTGGTTGCGCCAGAAGATGGCCACATTGGCGAGTTTTTGTTTGAAGAAGGCGCCACTGTTCTGGGTGAACAAGTGATCGCTAAATTCATCGCCGGTGCTGTATCGGGCAAAGAAGTCACTAAAGCGCAAGCTGAAGCGGCTACGCCTGCAGCTGAAACCAGCGATGAAAGCAGTGATGCGTTAAGCCCATCTGTACGCCGTTTACTGGCTGAGCACAATGTTGATGCCAGCAAAGTAAAAGGCACAGGTGTGGGTGGTCGTATTACTAAAGAAGATGTTGAAGCTTTCGTTAAGTCTGCGCCTAAAGCAGCGGCGCCAGCAGCACCTGCTGTGGCTCCATTAGCGGCTGGCCGTAGCGAGAAGCGCGTGCCAATGACACGTCTGCGTAAGACAATCGCTAACCGCTTGTTAGAAGCGAAAAACTCTACCGCTATGCTCACCACGTTTAACGAAGTGAACATGAAGCCAATCATGGATATCCGTAAGCAATACCAAGATATCTTTGAAAAGCGCCACGGTATCCGTTTAGGCTTTATGTCTTTCTACATCAAAGCTGTGACTGAAGCGCTGAAACGTTTCCCAGAAGTCAACGCGTCTATTGATGGCGATGATATCGTTTATCACAACTACTTCGACATCAGCATCGCAGTATCAACGCCACGTGGTCTGGTAACACCAGTGTTACGTGACACTGATACCATGAACTTAGCTGAAATCGAAAAAGCTGTCCGTGACTTAGCCCTTAAAGGCCGTGACGGTAAGCTGACTGTGGCTGATATGACTGGCGGTAACTTCACTGTGACTAACGGTGGCGTTTTCGGTTCACTGATGTCTACACCGATTCTTAACCTGCCACAAAGCGCGATTTTAGGCATGCATGCCATTAAAGATCGCCCTATGGCAGTCAATGGTCAGGTTGAAATCCTGCCCATGATGTACCTGGCACTCTCATATGACCATCGTATTGTTGATGGCCGTGAGTCTGTTGGTTTCTTGGTGGCGATTAAAGACTTCCTAGAAGACCCAACTCGTCTGCTGCTTGATCTATAAGCCAACTCGCTAAGAGTTTGCGCTTAAAGAAATAGCCAGACATACCCTCGTGACTGGCCCAAACGGGCCAGTTGGATTTGATTAGAAGTATACGGATAGATCATCATGAATTTGCATGAGTATCAGGCAAAATCCTTATTTGCCGAATATGGTTTACCAGTGTCAGAAGGTTTTGCATGTGATACAGCCCAAGAAGCTGTAGAAGCGGCAGGCCATATTGGCGGAAATTTATGGGTTGTTAAGTGTCAAGTACACGCAGGCGGCCGCGGTAAAGCGGGTGGCGTTAAAGTCACTGGCGATAAAGAAGAAATCAGAGCCTTTGCCGAACACTGGTTAGGCAAAAATCTGGTGACTTATCAAACTGATGAGAAAGGTCAGCCAGTTGCTAAAATTTTAGTAGAAAGCTGCACCGACATCGCTAACGAACTGTACCTAGGTGCCGTTGTTGACCGCGCGACTCGTCGCGTCGTGTTCATGGCGTCGACTGAAGGTGGTGTTGAAATTGAGAAAGTGGCAGAAGAAACGCCAGAACTCATCCACACTGCAATCATAGATCCTTTGACTGGTCCACAAGGTTATCAAGCACGTGATCTTGGCTTCAAGTTAGGTTTAAACCCAACTCAAATGAAGCAGTTCACTAAGATTTTCATGGGTCTGGCGACTATGTTCGTTGATCATGATTTCGCATTGCTTGAAATTAACCCACTGGTTATTACCACTGAAGGCAACCTACACTGCCTAGACGGTAAAATCGGTATCGACGGTAATGCACTTTACCGTCAACCAAAAATCAAAGGCATGCACGATCCATCACAGGATGATGCCCGCGAAGCTCACGCTGCTAAGTTCGAACTGAACTACGTAGCATTAGACGGTAACGTTGGCTGTATGGTGAACGGTGCTGGTCTGGCTATGGGTACTATGGATATCGTTAACTTGCACGGTGGCAAGCCAGCGAACTTCCTAGACGTAGGCGGCGGCGCGACTAAAGAACGTGTAGCAGAAGCTTTCAAAATCATTCTGTCTGACAGCAATGTGAAAGCGGTTCTGGTTAACATTTTCGGCGGTATCGTACGTTGTGACATGATCGCAGAAGGTATCATCGGCGCGGTTAAAGAAGTGGGCGTTAAAGTACCAGTTGTGGTTCGTTTAGAAGGTACTAACGCTGAACTTGGCCGTGAAGTATTAGCTAAATCAGGTCTTGATATCATTGCAGCTACCAGTCTGACTGACGCGGCTGAGCAAGTTGTTAAAGCTGCGGAGGGCAAATAATGTCTGTCTTAATCAATAAAGATACCAAGGTAATTTGCCAAGGTTTCACTGGCGGTCAAGGTACATTCCACTCACAACAAGCTATCGATTACGGTACGCAAATGGTGGGCGGTGTGTCTCCTGGTAAAGGCGGTCAAACTCACTTAGGTCTGCCAGTGTTTAACACTGTGAAAGACGCCGTTGCTGCGACTGGCGCGACTGCTTCTGTGATCTATGTACCGGCTCCTTTCTGTAAAGATGCCATTCTTGAAGCTATCGACGGTGGCATTGAGCTTATCGTTTGTATCACTGAAGGCATTCCTACACTGGACATGCTGCAAGTTAAAGTGAAGCTTGAAGAAACTGGCGTTCGCATGATCGGCCCTAACTGCCCAGGTGTTATCACCCCAGGTGAATGTAAGATCGGCATCATGCCAGGTCACATCCACTTAAAAGGCAAAGTGGGTATCGTTTCTCGTTCAGGTACTCTGACCTATGAAGCGGTTAAGCAAACTACTGATGAAGGTTTCGGCCAATCTACTTGCGTAGGTATCGGTGGTGACCCAATTCCAGGAACTAACTTCATCGACGTATTGGAAATGTTCCAAAACGATCCACAGACTGAAGCGATCGTGATGATCGGTGAAATCGGTGGTAACGCTGAAGAAGATGCGGCTGCTTACATCAAAGCACACGTAACTAAGCCTGTTGTGTCTTACATTGCTGGTGTAACTGCACCTGCTGGTAAGCGTATGGGCCACGCTGGCGCGATTATCGCTGGCGGTAAAGGTACTGCAGAAGACAAATTTGCTGCATTAGAAGCAGCTGGCGTGACGACTGTCCGCTCGCTAGCTGATATCGGCAAAGCGCTGCGTATTCGTACAGGTTGGTAAGCTAACCTCACGATGATAAAAGGCGCCTAAGGCGCCTTTTTTATTGGCTGTAAAATACTAATCGGATTGTGATAGGTATAAGCTGCGAAACACAGTAAATGATAGGAATGGGATTGAGCTAACACCATGAAGACTAGATATTTTTTCTTCTACGGGTTAGATTGATGCTTCTCTGCTCGGCAGTCGCCTGTACCATGGGCGAGCATAGCGTGAGTAGAGCCATTAACCATGAGCCAAGTGCTTATGGCTTCAGTGCTGTTTCTGCAAAATATCTTGAATTCAAATTTATATCACACGGTTGCAGCCTTTCGCTGCGAGCGTATTTGTATTATGGGGCTTACCGCATTGGGGGAGGGTAAGCCACTGAGTCGATGTTCGCCACAGTAATGGCTTGAACATCACGTTTCTTTACGAGGAAAAGACTGTGAAAACACCTAAAATCATTATTTCGGAAATCGACTTAGAAAGACTAGAGCGATTATTAGAGTCACTGCCGGCAAATGCGTTTCCGGGCAAAGCGGCATTGGAGGCTGAATTAGACAGAGCCGATATCGTACCTGCGTCGCAGATGCCAGCGAATGTGGTGACCATGAATTCGGAAGTGAAATTTAGCGTTTCATCCAGTAATGAGACCTTCTGTTTACGGTTAGTGTATCCAAAAGACGTAAACGGCGCGGGCACGATTTCAATTTTGGCGCCAGTGGGGAGCGCATTATTAGGGCTGTCCCAAGGCGATGAGATTGAATGGCCAGGCCCTGGTGGTTCCATGGTAAAAGTGCGTATTGAAGAAATCCTGTATCAGCCTGAGCGCAGCGGTGACTTCCACCGTTAAGATTTATATATTGGACATACACTGGCGTAGTGTCGTTGACCTTACGCCAATGATGACCATGCTAACGATTGGCTGATGCATCAAGCGATCCATTTTTGAAGGAGTAAAGATGATAACCCAAACTGAACGGTTAATTATTCGGCCATTTACCGAGCAAGATTGTGAAGCCCTGTATTTGATGAACAGTAATCCGGCGATGCTGAAATACATTCCCTCTGCCGCTTTTACGTCTCGAGAGCAGGCGGTTGAGTTATTTCACCAGGTGATCCAAGGCGATTATCAGCAACATGGTTTTGGCCGTTGGGCGGTAGAACACAAAGCCGACAAGCGTGTGATCGGATTTTGTGGTCCTAAATTCATTCCAGAATTTAATGAAGTCGAGTTAGGTTATCGTTATTTCCCAGAGTATTGGGGCACAGGGATTGGCACTGAGGCAGCATCTGCTGCATTAGCCGAATTTAAGCGCTTTGGGATTGAGCAGACGATTGCACTTATCTTAGAAGGGAATCTAGGCTCCGAAGGCGTGGCTAAGCGCGTAGGCATGCACTGGCGTGAGCAAAATGAGTTTATGGGACATAAAGTGAATATCTACGCCAAGGTGTTATAGCGGTTTGCCTGTTCACATCACCCAATAAAAAACCAGCCTCAGGCTGGTTTTTTGTGTCACGCTGATGAAAGCTGAAGTCGACTAAGCGTCGTTATGCTCACAGGTATCATTGGTGCAAGTGCCATACAAATATAGGCTGTGATTAGTCAGCTTAATGTTGTGTTTCATGGCAATTTCATCTTGACGACGTTCAATCATATCGTCAGAAAATTCAATTACTTTGCCACATGATAGGCAAACTAAGTGATCATGATGATGCTGAGTCGAGAGTTCGAAAACGGCTTTACCGCTTTCAAAATGGTGACGACTGACGATACCTGCATCATCAAATTGGTTTAACACACGGTAGACGGTGGCTAGACCAATTTCTTCACCCAAATCGAGCAGCTTCTTGTACAAATCTTCTGCGCTGATATGTTGGTTTTCAGGCCCTTGCATCAGTTCTAGGATCTTGACTCGTGGCAGGGTAATTTTCAAACCCGCTTTTTTTAGCGCTTGATTTCCATCTGTCATTGCTAATCTCTTGATTGCAGAACCAATAGGTTCATCCGTGGATAGTGTTTGCCATTATAGGGGCTCAGGTTGAAAACTTAAACCTTTGTTCTGGCTTTATGGGGCGATATGCAGATAAATTGTGTCAATAGGCGTTAAATCACAATATTTTACAGCAATTCAAGCATAGTTTTTGTATGGTTATACCAAGGAATAATATTCACGACCGTCAAAGTCAGTGAGAATAATTCAAATAAATAAAATAATAAGGAATCGGCATGTACCAGCAAATTGTGGTGTTAACCGGCGCAGGGATCTCTGCTGAGTCGGGATTACGCACCTTTCGCGATCAAGATGGTCTGTGGGAAGAACATCATATTGAAGACGTGGCTACGCCAGAAGGGTATGAACGTGATGCTGAGCTGGTGGAACGCTTTTACAATAGCCGTTGGCAGCAATTGCACAGTGGCACAGTTGAGCCCAATGCGGCGCACCTTGCCTTGGCAAAGTTAGAGGCAGAATTTCAAGGCCAGTTATTGATCGTGACCCAGAATATTGATGATTTGCATGAGCGTGCGGGTTCACGTCGATTGCTACACATGCATGGCGAGCTATCCAAAGGTCGCTGCCCGCGCTCACGTCAGACCTTTATTCTGCGTGAGCCTTTTGGTGTTGATAATTGTTGTACCTGCTGTATTCCTGCCCAGCGTTTACGCCCCCATGTGGTGTGGTTTGGCGAAATGCCCTTAGGGATGGACCGTATCCACGATGCGCTGGATAACTGCGACTTGTTTATTGCCATTGGCACCTCTGGCACTGTGTATCCTGCCGCAGGCTTTGTGGATACCGCTAACCATCACGGCGCGCAAACGGTTGAAGTAAATATGATGGCACCCGATAGACACAGTCAGTTCCAGTATCATTTGACGGGCAAAGCGGGGGAGTTAGTGCCTCAGTTGGTCGAGACTATTTTAGCGGGCCGAGTGATTGGCTGTGAGTCGAACACATGAGTGATAAAATCGCGATAATTATGCGTGGTTTACCGGGCAGTGGTAAGTCACATTGGGTTGAAACTTATATTCTTTCCCTTCCTTTAGAACAAGCCATTGGCGTGCGCCAACGCGGCGTATTTTCGACCGATAGCTTTTTCTATCACCAAGATGAATACCGCTTCGATGCCAAGAAGTTACCTGAGTACCATCAATGTAATTTGGCGGGGTTTATTCAGGCGCTGTCTTCAGGCGAGCCCGTGGTGATTTGCGATAACACTAATCTGTGCCGCTGGGAATACATGGCCTATGAAGCGGCGGCAAAAGCCTTAGGTTATCAAGTCCGAATTATGCTGATAGGCGAACCGAGCAATCCTGCCCATCAGTTGGAATGCGCAAAACGTAATCGTCATGGCGTGCCTTTGGCGCAAATTCAACGTATGGCAAAGGTATTTGAGGATTTTTAAAATAAGGCGCTTAGTCATCATAAGTACTGTGACGCTTTTGTCGCAGTAAATCTGATTAGGCCCTTTACTTTACCTTTGCCCTGCGATGTTTTCGCCCTGTCACTTTTCGTCTAGTCATTTTTGTCCTGTAACAAGGCTGTTGTACGCTGTTTCAAACCATTGCTTTTGCATAATGTCACTCACCATTTTCCTTATCTCTTTGACCATGAGCCTTAAGCTTGATCCTAAAGACAGTTTATCCACTTAAGTCAGCGTATGATGGTAAATGTATAATGCGCGAACTTATGTGTGGCATTGACGAGTTAATGCTCGATTGTAGTTGGCATTATATGAATTATTGCGCGCAGGCTAAGTACATCAAAGGAAGGGGCCATGCTCACTAAAATTTTACTGACAGTCTTAGTCATTGCTGGCGCTTGGTTTTTGCTGATGAAGCGCCAGCGACAAATTGTGCCTCAGGCCGCGAATATCAGCACTAAACGTTTAAATGAACCCATGTGGCGTCGTTATTTACTCACAGGCGTGTTTGTGGTGCTCGGACTGAGCGTGCTCAGTTATAGTGTTTGGTATTGGCGCGATCAGCACAAAATAGTCACGGTAAGAATCGTGTCACCCAATGCCGACAATAACGGCGAGTATCGCGTGCGCAAAGGCGATATTTCAGATTCGAAAATGGTGACGCTCGATGGCATCCATATTCGCTTTTCGACCCAAGAACGGCTGGCAATCATCGAGACCGATTAAGGCATATTTATTTTACTAAATTATCTTTCGCGCCTTTTCATTGCCAACTTATGCGGTAAACTAGCGACAATTTTTTAGCCTGCACTTAAGTGGGATCGTTAACTTAAGTTTTTTTCAGGAGGACAAATGATTACTGCTTATGTGTATGAAAATCGTCACCTTACCGTGACAGAGCTCGGCATACTGGACAGTATTCCCGCATCGACCATTTGGTTAGATCTGTATAAACCCGATGATTCGGAGCGAGAATGGTTAAGTCATTTTTCTGTTGAAGAAGTGCCTGACGAAGAAGATATCAATGAAATTGAGGCCTCTGCACGTTTTTATCAAAACAGCGATGGCCTGCATATCAATTCGTTATTCCCCCAGCGTGTCGGCCAAGATGTGCGTGGCGTTAACGTGTCCTTCAACCTTCGCACCAATTTTTTACTGACAATCCGTGAAGAAGACGTGGGTCTTATCCGCTTGCTGCGTAACTATTTACGTTTGGGCCGGTTAGATGTGTCGACGCCGCAGGAACTGTTTCTCGAATTATTTAATCTGAAAGTGGATTATCTGTCTGACTTAATCGAAGACGTTTACACAGTTCTCGAAAATGTCGGTGAGCAAGTATTTGATAACGATGAGCTTGATGATGTATTTAAGCTTATTACTCTGCAAGAGGACTCCAATGGTAAAATCCGTTTGAGTTTGCTCGATACCCAGCGTTCACTGCGTTATATGCAGCGTTACTATCGTGGCCAGCTATCCGATGAGCACTTGAAGGACTTGCGGGAAATGTTGTCGGATATCGAGTCGCTGATGCCCCACAGTCAGTTTATTTTCGATAAGTTAAACTTTTTGCTTGATGCGGCCATGGGTTTCAGTGGTCTGCAACAGAACAAAATCATTAAAATATTCTCGGTTGCCGCAGTGGTGTTTCTGCCGCCGACCTTGATTGCCAGTAGTTATGGGATGAACTTTACCAGTATGCCTGAGCTTGAGTGGCAATACGGTTACCCGATGGCGATTGTGATGATGTTAGCCAGTGCCGCCGGTACTTACTTCTTCTTTAAGCGCAAGCATTGGTTATAAGTCATGCGCTAGTAGCGTTGGTTTCTCAAATTAAAAAATAAGGGTCGAATGCAATATTCGACCCTTATTTTTATCAGTGCCATTTAACCACGTTCATTCAATGACTTTCACCAACGAGTTTGACTCGATGACTTTGAATTAATGCGTGAAATCCGTTAGGCATGAATCGCTATGCCGGTTAACTAATCAGCTATTTACGACTATCACCGCCAAAGTAGTAACTTACTCGTTCGCGGGGATTCAGGTACTCGTGGACCTTTTCGGGAAGCGCCGCAGGCGGTAAGCAGCGCACTATGCTGATCCCTTCAATCTCTAAATCAACGATAGGCGCTTGATCTTTAGGGACTAACGCATCGTAAACCAATATCTTAGGGCATAACAGTTTGCTTAAGTTAACCGACATCACCATGGCATATTGACCGCTGGATAATTCCACCACACTGCCAGGAGGATAAATGCCTAACATCTTGATCATCTTGCCAATATATTCTTGATTGAGCTTAGTCTTGTATTGCTTGTACAAATGCCCCAGAGCGGCATAGGGCATTCTGGCTTTGCCCTGTTGGCTTGGGTAACACAGGGAATCATATTCGTTCACTACCGCAATCAATTGCGATACTTTGTCTAAGGCCTCTTCCTTTAAGCCTTTGGGATAACCACTGCCATCGAGACACTCGTGGTGATTGGTGATGGGAGCCAAGGCCGCTTGGGGGAAATTATCGGCTAATTTGAGCAGTTCTATCCCAAGTAACGGATGCTGCTTGATGAAATTAAGCTCTGGCGCCGACCAAGGGGTCGATTTTTTAAGAATTTGTGGCGGGACTTTTAATTTACCCACGTCGTGGAATAGGGCACTGAGACCCACTGTTTCAATCTCACTTCTATCCCATTCGAGTTCTTTGGCGATCAACATAGAAAGAATCGCGACGTTTAAAGAATGGTAATAAATGCTTTCATCCTGCTTAGCATCGCTCATTAAGTGCAGCACTAAGTTATCTGAGTTGAGCAGCTGCTCGACTATGGTATGGACCAAATCTTTAGCGTCATCGACTGCATTTAAGGGGCGATTACGCAGCTTAGAAATGAGGCTGCGCATCATGGCGACCGAGCGGGTAAAGTTTTGCTCGGTTTTATGAATGTCGCGACGTAATTTCTTTTGCACTTCGATTTGTTCAGCTTTGTACTGATCCATGTCGTTTTTAAGCACATTGATCTCAGCACTTGGCGGCAGTTTGATTGGGTTGACCGCATCTGCATGTATCGGGGCGACGTCACTGCGCTCTAAATCGACGATGACATGTTCGATGCCCAGATTTTTAATCAACTCGATTTGCGCAGCTTGTTTAATATGAAAGCTACTGAATAGAAAGGGATGATCTTTCCAAGCCACGGGCAAACGCACAAAGTTGCCGACTTGAAGTTGATGGACTGAGACTTTACAGCTTTTTTTCATATTCTTGTTATCGTGAAGCCTAATGTGGGTTATTTTATCTCAATGATGCTGCTTTACAATTACTTAACTAACATGTCAGCATAGTAAGCCTAGAAAGTAGCCAATCCATTGAGGAAGTATGGACTTTATTGAAGTATACCCTAATGCGTTGCCGAATGACTTGTGCGACCGTCTCATTCTGGCATTTGAGCAACATGCTGGCGTTGTCGATGGACAAACGGGCAATGGCGTTGATCTGGAGAAGAAGATCAGCCGCGATTTGACCTTAGATAGTTTCGCCGACTTGCAGCCCCTCAGAAACGAACTCTTAGGTTATACCTTAAAGGGCGCGGTAGATTATTTCACAAAGTATTCAATGGCGTTAATGGGCGCGGTCGCTGTGTCTGTGAGTGATGAACAAGGACAACCTGTAACGCTAACCCCTGCTAATTTTGCGGCGCTGGGTGCATCTAGAGCTGATGGCTTAGTCAAGTATTTGTATCGCAGTGGCAGTATTAATGTTCAAAAGTATCAGCAGAATAAAGGCGGTTATCCCCACTGGCATTCGGAGCAATTCCCGCAGAATGGTCACAATGAAGCCTTGCATCGCGTCGTGCTTTATATGTTTTATTTAAATGATGTGGAAGCGGGCGGTGAAACCGAATTTTATTATCAGCAGCGTAAAATTTCCCCGAAAAAAGGCACTATGGTGATAGCACCAGCGGGATTCACTCATACGCATAGGGGTAATAAACCTGTAAGTGGTGACAAATACATTGCCACCTCTTGGATCATGTTCAATCGAGCAGAGCAGTTATACGCTGTGATTGCCTGATAAGTATGAGTATCCATATAGTTACACATCCTTGTTTTAACTATTTGTATTTGGTTATTTTGTATTTAGCCTTTGTTGTGAGTTATCCCGGTCCTTAAACAGGGATACTGATCCTAAAGAGTGCACCTTCTAAGCGGCTTTCCTCAATTTTTAAACTACCACCGTAGCTGTGAACGATTTCATCACATACGGCTAATCCGATACCTTGTCCTGGTGACTGGGTATCGGCCCGCACGCCGCGTTGGATAATCTTTTGTCTTAGGTTTTCTTCGACACCTGGGCCATCATCCTCGACAATAAGTTCAAACTCACCTTGTGAACCAATCTTAGCTGATACATGCACTTGGCTGATACATAAGCGGAAAGCGTTTTCCATCAGGTTGCCACACAGTTCCATCAAGTCGCCCTTGTTGCCGGGAAACATTAAGGAAGGGGAAATGCTCGCTGAGAACTGCACTTGCTTATCGCGGTAAATCTTAAATAGCATTTGCGCTAATTGATCGACTAAGGGCGCAATCACAGTCTGTTCTTGCTTCAGGCCTTGGCGGCCTAACATGGCGCGTTTTAATTGATATTTGACCAGCTGATCCATCTGGCTGACTTGTTCCATGATCTTTTCGCTCGCCGATTGTTTACTCAAACTGGCGTCATCTGTGATGGCATGCACAGCGGCTAAGCGGGTCTTAAGACTGTGGGCTAAGTCATTCATGGCATTTTGATAGCGTTGTTGTTGGGCGCTCGATTGTTGCAGCATTTGGTTGAGTGCTTGGGTTACCCCTTCGAGTTCAACAGGATAGCCCTCAGAAAGTGATTTACTCTTACCTTGGTTAATCGATTGCAGTTCATTCTGCATCCGTACTAAGGGTCGCATTCCCCAATAGGCGGCGCTGACCAATAGAATTAACGCTAAGGCTAATACCATGGCGAGTCGAATATAAGTGCGTTTACTGAACTTACTGTATTCCTGCTCGAGTTTGGCGGCATCTTTGAGGACGAGTAAATTGTAATGTACGCTAGCAATTTCCACCGCGAGCAAATAGACGAAGTAACCTCTGTCATCGGCCATAGTAAGATAATAGGGCGGAGAATCGTTGCGAATTTCGTTAAAACGCTCGCAAGTATCAAATAAGCCGCGGTCTACTGCGAGGGATGAAGTCCAAACTTGTTTGAATTTTTCATCGCAACTCGCAATCACATAACGTTCTTGCTTATTATTTTCCTCCAGCCACGCACTGGTATCGGGGATGAGATCGTGCTCCCGCAATTCGGCGGCGACTTGGGGAATTTCGGCAATGAGTTGTGCGGTTTCTTCGTTATAGCTATTTTGCGCATGCAGAATATTAACCATCCATGCGAGACCAAAACCCACTAAGGCAATAATCGATAGCGAGGTGAGAAACATCCGCGTCAGCAGACGTTTCTTAAATTTTAATCTTAGTTGCATGGCAGGTTAAATTTATATCCTTGGCCGCGAATGGTGACGATAGGATTGTCTATCCCATCGCGGGTCAGTTTTTTGCGCAGGCGGCTGACCATGACTTCAATCGTATTCGGATCGCCTTCTTTATCGCCATAAATCACATCGAGCAAACGTTGTTTGGCAACCACCTCATGGCAATGACGCATTAAATATTCGAGGATCAAATATTCAAAGGCGGTGACTTCCATGATTTCATCGCTCAGGGTGACTTGTTTAGCGGCGAGATCGAGTTTTAATTCTCCACTGCAAATCACAGGTTTAACAAAACCTGCACTGCGGCGTACTAAGGCATCGAGTCTCGCGACGAGTTCTTCTTTTTGAAAGGGCTTGACTAAATAGTCATCGGCACCAGCATTAAGGCCTTCGACTTTATCCTGCCAATTAACTCGGGCGGTGAGGATTAATATCGGCGCTTTAAGACCCGCTTCTCTGAGTTGTTCAATTAAGCTAATGCCATCTTGATCGGGTAAACCTAAATCGACAATAGCCACATCGATGGGATAATTCGTGGCTTGATAGAAACCTTCTTTGGCAGTGAGCGCCACTTGAACTTGATTGCCGAGATCGCTTAATTGCACTTTTAAGTGGTGGGATAAAATAGGATCGTCTTCAACAACCAAAATTCTCATAATATACATGCCTTAAAGTGGATGAGCTAAGCCTTAGTTAGCAAAGCAGTCTACGCAAAATCACACTGATAACCAAATAGAGTATCAGCATATCTTAGTTGAACTTAACCTTTGCTGACCGAGCAGAACTTGTGGTCAAAATAAGTACTCATTTATTGTTGAATATGAAAGTTTTGCCGATGGAGTGCTAGCGTATCGGTGAATTTCCCCAAGGAGACTTTTGTTTTCTGATCCGCAAAATACCGTTACCACAGATAATTGCACCTAAGGTAAATAACATCACAGCCATCATAATAAAAGACAATCTCAACCAAGGCGCTTCTTGCGCTAAACGCATTTGTATCGCTTCAATCGTCGTGACGCCCCAGACGGTAAAGACACTCATAAATAATAAAGTTTGTAATAAACGCAGTAAGTAAACCGAGTTAAAGAATAAAACTAAGGGCGCAATTGCAAAGGGGATGGCAAAGCTAATTTGTTCATAACGTACAAAGTGGGCACACAATAGCCAGCAAGCTATCAGGATCCAAAGACTTCTCCACCACATTTATTTAGCTCCATTTAACGTATTAAAATAGTAAACACAATGTAGCTAAAAACAAACTGCCATACTATTGGCATGTTCACATTTTGCTAATTGTAGAAAAATTAATTGGGCTAAGTACAGACAAAAGTGTAAACAAAAAGCGTAAACAAAAACGCCCAACACAGAGGCTGGGCGTGATTGGTATTTAACTAAGGCTAGTTAGAGCTATTTGAATGATGAACTTGCTCATCAAAATTTCTAGCAACCTTACCCGCTTGAGTGTCGTTAAACACTTGCTCGTTAAATTCACCTTCAGATTTCGCAATGACCACGGTCGCCACACAATCACCGGTGACGTTTACTGCAGTACGTACCATGTCGAGTAGGCGATCAACACCGATAATCAGTGCAATACCTTCAACCGGTAAACCAACTTGATTCAATACCATGGCCAGCATGATAAGTCCGACACCCGGTACGCCTGCGGTACCAATTGATGCCAATGTCGCTGTCACAACAACGGCGGCATAATCAGTGAGCGAGAGTTCAATGCCAAAAACCTGAGCGATAAATACAGTTGCCACACCTTGCATGATTGCGGTGCCATCCATGTTAATGGTTGCACCTAAGGGGAGCGTAAAGGCGGCAATCTTATTATCGACACCTAATCTATGCTCAGAGGCTTCTATGGTAATCGGCAAAGTGGCATTTGAACTTGCTGTTGAAAAGGCAAACAGCTGCACATCACGCATTTTACGGATAAATATTAACGGATTGAGGCCAGAGAAAAGTTTTAGAAGTGTAGGGTAAACAATAAACGCATGGACCAGTAATACACCGAGAACCACGAAGAAATATTTAACTACGCTACCAAAGGTTTCTAAACCGAGCGTTAATGCAAGTTTTGCCATCAGCGCAAACACCCCATAAGGTGCCAGCTGCATGATCAGTGTCACGACGCGCATGATGACTTCATTTAAATCTTCAAACAAAGCCGCAACGCGTTTACCTCGCTCACCAATATGGGCAATAGCAAAGCCAAAAATCACCGCAAAAATAATGATTTGCAGCATATTGCCTTCACTCAATGCTTGCATCGGATTGGTGGGGACTATATTGATAATCACGCTTGAAAGACTTGGCGCTTCTTTGGCGATGTACTCCATTTTCTCTGTAGCCAGCGAAGCGTTCCCAGGATGTATAAGGACTGCACTGACAATCGCAACCACGAGAGCAATAGCGGTGGTGAATAAATAGAAAGCGAGGGTTTTGCCCCCTAAACGGCCCAATTTTGAAGGCTCACTCAGTGAGCAAGTTCCACAGACTAATGAAATAAAGACTAAAGGAACCACTAACATTTTTAAGCTGGAGATGAAAATGGTGCCGATAACATGTAAGAAACCTTCGGTAATATAGTCTTTTACGATATCGCTTTCTGGAAAGGCATTGCGGAGTAAGAGACCTAAGGCAATACCTGTTCCCATACCGATCAGAATTTTACTTGTAAGGCCGAGTTTATTTTTTATCGAAATTGCCATGGGGAGTCCTGTGTGTTTTTTATACATTCTATTTTTTGGCGCTCACAAGACTAGCAAGAAAACGGCGAAGATGAAATGACAAATAGCGTTAAAGTATTTATGTTATTTGTGAAATAAAATAAGGTTCTAGTGGGTAAAATGCGTGAAAATTGTGTAATGTTAGCCTATAAGTAATAAGCGTCTAGCTTAAGTATCATCATCAGAGTAACAGGGAGCCTGACAATGAAGTCAGCGTATAAGGTTTTTCTCGCAGGATTGTGTTCATTTTTTTTAATTGCATGTGGTGGAGGAGGCAGCATCTCCGATGATGGTGGTACAACGCCGACGCCTGGTGTCGTCACTGTCACTCTTAGTATTTCTAATAGCGATAGTGTTTCTGTCGCTACACCTGCGGAAGTTAAAGCAACGGTTGTGGATTCCAAGACTGGACCTCTAGCAGGTGTTGTAGTTTCATTTAAATTAGATAATGACGCTTTAGGCTCTTTTACTCCCTCAACGGGGACGCAATTAACGAACTCATCTGGCGTTGCAACGGTTAAGCTTGATACTGCAACTTTAGCGGGTGCTGGAAATGTAACTGCGAGTGTTGCGAGTGGTGCTTCCATAACCAAGGGCTTTTATTCAAAAGGAGATGGTGTTGTTCAGCCTGGAACGGGGAATAAACTTAAACTATCACTACAAAATGCCCAAGGACAAACTGTAACAAAAATCAGTTCTGCAGTACCTGGTACTGTTAGTGCTATTTATACTAATGGTTCAGATGAACCATTAGTCGGTAAGGTTATCACTTTCACTTCAAACTTAGGTAAATTTTCACCGCAATCAGGCACTGCACTTACCAATGCTCAAGGACTTGCTAAAATAGCAATTACTGCTGGTTCAGTTGCTGGGGCTGGTAATATTATTGCTAAAGTTGATGAAAATATTGAGTCACTTGGATTTGAGACATCAGGAGATGAAGTTGTTGTTAAGCCAATTGATGCGTATAGCATTGCGCTAACAATTTTTGATTCACAGGGCCAAGAATTAAGAAATATTAGTCATGTTGTTCCTGGAACTGTAATTGCAACTTTATTGAAAGACGGTGCTCCGACTAGCTATCAAACAGTCGTATTCAATTTGACGGGACAAGGTACATTAAATCCTTCTTCGGGAACGGCATTAACGGACTTAAATGGTCATGCTTCTGTGACTTTAATTACTGGAACAAATGCTGGTGCAGGGTCTGTTACTGCTAGCTTCTCCCTTGATAATGAAACAATAACGGATAGCTTCAACTTTGAAGTTGCTGGCGATGCACCTGGTGGAAATGGCGAGGCTAATTCTTTATCAATTCAATTGACAAATAGCCAGACGGGTTTGCCAACCACTAATGTCAGTGCAGCACAACCGAGCAAAGTAACGGTTACTTTAGTTGATAAAGATGCCACTCCATTGGTTGGTAAAGTGGTGAGTTTTAGTAGTTCCTTAGGAAACTTCCTTCCAACGAAAGGAACCGCTTTAACAGATTCAATTGGCCGAGCTTCTATTACTTTAACCGCAGGTAGTATTGAAGGTGCTGGTGAAGTCACTGCAAGTTATGGTACTGCGAAGGCTATTGTCGGTTTTGTAACCGCTGGTGATGATATAGACCCTATAGAAGCAAGCCCTGAAATCAGTTTTGATATATATGATTGTAATGGTGTAGCTGCATGGGATAAGACACTAAAGAACTTTGAAGTTTGTAAGATAACCGACAATATTACAAACGATAAACCTGGTATTATTGGTGCTAAAGTTACGCGTTCTGGCAGTACGCAAGCTCTACAACAAGTGCTTGTTACTGCCGCGACAACCTTAGGAGCTATTAGCCCTAATTCGGGGACAGCCATCACGAATGTTGACGGTAAAGCGATTCTTGACTTGTACGCAAATGGTAACGTTGGGGCTGGCGAAGTCTCTTTAAAAGTGAAAGATGCTACCTCAACTAAAGCGTTTGAAATTGGTAGAGTAAATATTAGCCTCGATATAAAAACAAGTGTAGGCAATAACTCTTTACCAGCAGGTGGTTCTACTATTGTTGAAGTCACGGTTTTCAATCCTGATGGTTCATTATCGACAGGTCAACCTTTCACTCTAGAATTTTCATCAGAATGTGTTGCTGCTGGTAAAGCTGTCATTGATTCCCCTATAGTTACTAACGCTGGTAAAGGTTATTCGACTTATCGTTCAACAGGATGTAGTGGATTAGATACAATATCTGTTTCAGCTGTTACTGGTGGCGGCTCAGTGTCTAAGACAACTCAAATTACAGTTGATACAGTAAAAGTTGGAGCTATTGAGTTTGTTTCTGCAACACCTAATCAGTTGGCTCTGAGTGGCACTGGTGGAATTGCAGGGGTAGGTGCACGTAGTGAGACATCTGTTGTTCAGTTCAAGTTATTAAATGAAATTGGCCAACCTGCTAGCCAGCAAAGAGTTTGTTTTGAATTGAGTACCGAAGTAGGAGGTATGACGTTATCACCATCACCTCTTGCTGAGGATTATTTGGCATGTAGCAATATGCCTCAGCCTGGAGATGCTGAGTACCCTTCAGACCTGAGTTTACCTAATAAATATGCAGTGGCTTACACTGATGCATTTGGCCAAGTTTCTGTTACGGTAAAAGCTGGTGATATTCCTACACCTGTAAAAGTATTTGCTTTATGGTCTGGTAGTACTGGCAACGGTCATGATGCAACTATTTCTAATATTTCAGATGAGTTAGTTGTATCTACAGGACTTGCTGATAATGATAGTTTCTCTTTATCTGCCACCATTCTTAATCCTGAAGGATGGGATCATGATAATGAACAGTCAACAATCAATGTGTTAGCTGCGGATCATTTTAACAACCTTGTACCTTCTGGTACTCGAATCAGTTTTAGAACTGAAGGCGGTGGTATTGATAGTTCATGTGTTACTGGCTCCAAAGATAATGGTGCAGGTGTATTAATTCCTAATGGTGGTTGTTCTGTGACTTGGCGAAGTCAAGATTCTCGTCCTTTCAAAGGGACGACGGTGATTTGCCCTAATGGTGGATTTAATGGAATTATTACTCCGCCATGTACGGGTAATAGTTATGCTCGCTATCTTGACGGTACTAATTCCGTTATTGCAGAACCACGTCCAGGTAGAACGACAATTACGGCTTACGCGATAGGTGAAGAGAGTTTTGTTGATTTAAATGGAAATGGGTTATTTGATAAAGATGAAGATTTTAGTGATTTATCTGAAGCGTTCACAGATCATAACGAAGATGGTAAATATCGAGGTTCACCATTACCTGCAGGAGCGGTTAAAGAAGAATTTATTGATTACAATGTAAGCGGTTCTTTTGATAGTGCAGATGGTAAGTATACTGGTTTACTTTGTGCGCAAGGTTCTGAGGCAAACTGTACTGATACTGGGAGTGATAATTTTAAAGCTCAGTTGAATGTATTTAGAAATCTTCCATTAGTCATGTCTGGCAGTACTCCATTCATGAGACTAGTGAATATAGATGCCGTAACTGGAAATATTACCCCAGTGCAACCGATTGATTTAACAGTCGATGCACCACAAACCGTTTATTTATTCCTTTCAGATTTAAACAATAATACGCTTCCGTATGGAACTACGATAACTGGAACTGCAGATAATGGTGTATTAAGTTCAGTGACCTCAACTTATACAATAGGAAATAATACCTCTAATAAACCATTGCTATATCCTTTTACTATTGGTTTAGAAACCTCTCCAAATAAGAAAACAATTGGACAGCTAACGATTACGGTTAAAACCCCTTTGGGTGAACCATTAGCGGTGTCTGTCAACGTGATAGATGCTGGTTGATGATTTACTCTAGTTAGTTCAGCGTAAACGCCCGATTAGCATTCGGGCGTTTTACTTTGTAATGTCGGGTTAGTGTGAAATATAAAGTGCTAGCATGTTCTAACGCTGGAACTGATAAACGCTGCCTAGTTTCATGATTTGCGTGAGCTCATCTAATGCTGTACGTGATTCGATGATTAGCTGAGGGTCAGCAAGATCTTGGGTGGTTAATCTGTCACGGTAATGTTTGTCTACCCAAAGGTTTAGACGCGCAAATAAGGCATCATTCATTAAGGTGTATTGATTTACGGCCGCGACTTCCATCTCATTCATCGCAACACGCAAACGAAGGCATGCGGGACCGCCGCCATTTTGCATGCTTTGTTTTACGTCGAAGTAAAGCACTTGCTTAATGGGGGTGTTTAGTGTCAGTAGTTCATTCAAATAGGTAAATACTGCGGGATTTTCTTGGCAATCGGTTGGGGCAACAATGACCATTTCACCAGAGGGAAGCGTGATAATCTGGGTATTGAATAAGTAGCTTTTGACTGCGTCATTAATCGCCACTTTAGCGGTGGGCACTTCAATGAAATATAGTTCTGTATCAAGCTTACGTTTAATTTCATCAATTTTATGTTGGGTATTTAAGAAGGCTTGTTCATGATAGAACAGTACATTCTGGTTACCGACTGCGATAACATCGTTATGGAATACACCTTGATCAATGACATCAGGATTCTGCTGGATGAAGACGCAATTATCCTCTTCCAGCTGATGTAAGCGTGCCACTGCCATCGATGCCTCTAAGGTTTGTCTTGCTGGATACTTTTGCGGTTTAGGTGCATTGGGATTGGTGGCTTCTTGTCCATAAACGAACAATTCTACACCGGCATGGCCGTACTCGTTGCATAGCCTAGTGTGGTTCGCCGCACCTTCATCACCGAAGCTATTATGCTCAGGTAAGTGACTATGGTGATGAAAATAGTGGGGATCACTGAAAGTTGCTGTTAATATGCGCCCCGTTGTGAGGGGCTCGATGCTGCGATGCAGTTTATCGACTAAATTTGCCGGGGTGAAATGCAGTTTGCCGTCACGCGTATCTGCACTTGGTGAGACAGTTGCGGCATTGGCAGTCCACATACTGGACGCACTGCAGCAGGCATTAAGCAGCATAGGCGCTTCTTTCGCAGCCTGTTTTAATACATTGGCGTCAGAGCCGGAAAATCCAATTCGGCGCAATGTATAGAGGTCTGGGCGCTCTTGAGGGGCTAACATACCTTGAACCATGCCCATATCGGCAAGTGCTTTGGCTTTTTGGAGTCCTTGTTTCGCAGCAGCTTTGGGGTTAGAAACTAAGGCGGCATTGCTGAGTGAGGCGACATTGCCAAAAGACAACCCTGCGTAATTGTGTGTTGGTCCAACGAGTCCATCAAAATTCGCTTCAAAGTGCTTCATTGCTTATCCTTGTGATAGGGAAAGTTATTATTTGTTCATATGGTCCCTGAGGGAACCCAGTATACTGAAGCTTTTCGAGTGCACAAGCGGACGGTTTTGTGCTCAAAGCGACTTTTTCACGATAAATGCATAACTATTTCTTGCTTGCTGGCAAATAATGAAATATTAGTTTTTAATTACGCATATTATATTTTTACATTTTTTCAACTTTGATTAAAAAGTGACTCGCTGGTACATATAAAAGAGGGATTAACTTGAAACTATCAGTACAACCCTCTATATATGGTGCCAATTTCCACCTTCTTGAGATTTTTTGGCGCAAATTAAACTATGGGTAAATCGCTAGTTATTGTCGAATCACCGGCCAAAGCTAAGACTATTAATAAATATCTTGGCAAAGAATTCATCGTTAAATCGAGCGTAGGTCACATCCGTGATCTGCCGACATCATCGACTTCAGAAGGCAATGAAAAGGTTAAATCCGCTGCCGAAGTTAAGAAAATGTCGCCAGAAGAAAAAGCTCAATATAAAAAGGTGAAAGATCAGCAAGCGCTGGTGTCTCGCATGGGCGTAAACCCTGAAAAGGGCTGGGCGGCTAAGTATCAAATTTTGCCTGGCAAAGAAAAGGTTGTTAAAGAGTTACAGGTACTTGCCGATTCTGCCGACCAAATCTATCTCGCAACCGACTTAGACCGTGAGGGAGAAGCTATCGCCTGGCATTTGCAAGAGGTGATTGGCGGTGATCCTTCACGGTATCAACGTGTAGTTTTCAACGAAATTACTAAGTCTGCGATTCAAGACGCTTTTAGCAAGCCGTCGACACTCGACACTAACATGGTTAATGCCCAGCAAGCTCGTCGCTTCTTAGACAGAGTTGTCGGTTTTATGGTGTCGCCACTGCTGTGGAAAAAAGTCGCTCGCGGTTTATCCGCTGGACGAGTGCAGTCGGTTGCCGTTCGCTTAGTGGTTGAACGTGAAAGCGAAATTAAAGCCTTTGTACCGGAAGAGTTCTGGGATGTACATGCAGAGCTGAGTACGCCAGCCCAAGAAGCCTTGCGGATGGAAGTGGTTAAGCATTTAGATGCGGCCTTTAATCCCATCAATGAACAGCAAGCGATGGCGGCGGTTCAAGCGTTATCGGCGGCGAGTTTTACCGTGCTGGCCCGCGAAGACAAAGCGACCCAAAGCAAACCTTCTGCGCCCTTTATTACATCGACATTGCAACAGGCGGCGAGTACGCGCTTAGGTTTCGGTGTCAAGAAGACCATGATGATGGCTCAGCGACTTTATGAAGCTGGTCATATCACTTATATGCGTACCGACTCGACCAATTTGAGTCAAGAAGCCGTTGAAAACTTGCGTGATATGATTGCCAAAGAGTTTGGTGATAAATATCTACCCGCTGAACCCATTCGCTACGGTTCTAAGGAAGGCGCACAAGAGGCTCACGAAGCGATTCGTCCATCGAACGTTCATGTCCAAGCGGCGACCTTATCGGACATGGAGCGTGATGCTCAGCGCTTGTATGAGCTGATTTGGCGACAGTTTGTGTCATGTCAGATGACGCCAGCCCAATATGATGCTACTAAGTTGACCGTAAAAGCGGGTGACTATGAGCTGAAGGCTACTGGACGTACTTTACGTTTCGATGGTTGGACTCGCGTACAAACAGCACTCAAGAAGAAAAACGAAGAAGACAATACGTTGCCATTTGTGGCACAAGGCGATGTATTAGCGTTAAAAGAGTTGCAACCTAAGCAACACTTTACTAAGCCGCCAGCTCGATACAGCGAAGCCTCTTTAGTTAAAGAATTAGAAAAACGCGGTATTGGCCGCCCATCGACCTACGCAACTATTATTTCAACGATTCAAGATCGGGGTTATGTAAAAGTTGAGAATCGTCGTTTTTATGCCGAAAAAATGGGCGAAATTGTCAGCGAGCGATTAGTCGGCAGTTTTGCTGATTTAATGAGCTATGACTTTACCGCCAGCATGGAGCAAACATTAGATGATGTGGCTCGCGGCGAATTAGATTGGAAAAAAGTGCTCGATGGCTTCTATGCCGACTTTACTAAGCAATTAGAAAAAGCGGAGCTCGATCCCGAAGAAGGTGGCATGCGTCTCAACCAAATGGTGATGACGGATATCAAGTGCCCAACCTGTGGTCGCCCTATGGGGATCCGCACGGGAACAACCGGTGTTTTCCTTGGTTGCTCTGGTTACGAATTACCTCCCAAAGAGCGCTGTAAGACAACGATGAACCTTACGCCTGGCGTTGAGGCAATTAGCGAAAACAGTGAAGATGCTGAGACAGATGCACTGCGTGCGAAGCACCGCTGTGGTATTTGCGGCACAGCAATGGACAGTTACCTAATTGATGAGAAACGCAAGCTGCACGTCTGTGGCAACAACCCGATTTGTGAAGGCTATGAAGTCGAAGAAGGCCAATTCAAGATCAAAGGCTATGAAGGTCCGCTGATTGAGTGTGATCGCTGTGGCCACGACATGGAACTGAAAAACGGCCGTTTTGGTAAGTATTTTGGTTGTACCAATAGCGAATGTAAAAATACGCGTAAATTACTGAAGAACGGTGAGGCTGCGCCACCAAAAGAAGATCCTATCTATTTGCCTGATCTGAAATGCAGCAAATCGGATGCCCATTTCGTATTACGTGATGGTGCAGCAGGGATCTTCTTAGCGGCCAGTACCTTCCCTAAATCACGGGAAACCCGTGCCCCTCTGGTTGAAGAGCTGGTTCAATACCGCGAGCTGCTGTGGCCTAAGTATCAGTATTTAGCCGATGCACCCGTCACTGATGACGAAGGCAATAAGGCTGCGGTGAAGTTTAGCCGTAAGACGAAAGAGCAATACGTTGCGACTGAAGTCGACGGCAAAGCCACTGGTTGGTCAGCGCATTACGTTAATGGCAAGTGGGTGAGTGAGACTACCAAGAAAGCCAAGAAAAGCGCATAGAGGCGGATTGAGTTAGCTTAACGCCAAGATAATAACAAAAAAGCCAAGTCAATTATGACTTGGCTTTTTTGTTTCGATTTTCTTTAGAGACTGATTTATTGCGGTAAATAATGAGCCAAAAATGTTGCTCGCTTTACTCGCACTCACTCACCACGCCAATAACGCTGAAGAACGAGTGGAAGACGTGCCGCTAATTCAACAAGCAAACAGCAACTGATCACCATTTCTTTTTCGGTTGAAACAGCATGTCGATATCATCTTCTTCATTTTTAGGTCTTGGTGCACTGGGTTCAGATTGTTTTTGCGCGCCCATAATCTCATCAAGCAATTGTTTAGCCTCATCCACTTTACGACCAATGAAAGGGTCATTAGGCGTTTGTGCCTTAATAGCGTGCAATGTCGATAGTGCTTTAGTCACCATTTGTTTTGATGAACCATATTGCTTCATAAAACTGGCCGCTCTGGCTCGGGAAAGCATGGAGTCAACATTGATCCTGAGCTGTAAACTGTCAATACGACTTTCTTCCTGAGCAAAAATGCTCGGGTCGACTTTCCCTTTATTATGTTCGGCTCTGAGTATCGCCTTGAGCTTTTTCAAGGTTTGCACTAGCGCTAAAATTTGTTTGTCGTTATCGGGTAATCTGAAATTCTCAATCGGTGGTGATTGAGGTTGACTAGACTGTAAGGTTGTTATTTGATTGTTGATATCGGCTAGGCGGCGCTGGTAATCGGATTGTTGTTGGCTAGTACTAATAGCTGTCGCAGCCTGCAAGGCATCTTGCACGCGACGATACAAAACCAACACAATATTCGTGCTACAAGGCATCATCCCTGTGTTTGATAACACAGCTTCGGTTTCATCGATAATTGCTCTTTGACGGGCAAATTCAATGCGCCGCTCAGCCTCTGCGCGTTCTTTTTGTTGTTGTAATACGTTAATTCCGATAACAAGCAGTAAAAGCGCACCGATGAGGATCAGAACCAAGGTGAATGACATAGATGTTCCATTATTTATCCAATTGAGCTAATGCTACAATAAATCAATAAACTAGCATAGTTATCTTAGCCTAGGTTATCATTTCTGTCGTATGAATCTGCAGACTTGTGCTCTATATTCCTATTTGCTTTAAGTTTTACTATATACTATAACGATTGATTATAGCTGAGAGTGCTTTGAGGGCTCAGTTGTTAATGGCATTTTGCGTGTTTGAGACAAGGAAATAAGATGAAACTGCAACAACTCAGGTATATTGCTGAGGTCGTAAAACATAACCTCAATGTATCGGCGACAGCTGAAAACTTGTATACCTCTCAACCTGGGATCAGTAAACAAGTTCGCATGCTTGAAGATGAGTTGGGGATCCAAATATTTGGTCGTAGCGGTAAGCACTTAACCCATGTCACACCTGCGGGTTTGCAAGTGATCAGCATTGCTAATGATATCTTGGGTAAAGTTGAGAGCATTAAAAAAGTTTCTGAGGAATATACTAAGCCCGATCAAGGCGAGTTAAATATTTCCACAACAGACACTCAGGCGCGCTATGCATTGCCGACGATCATTCGCCAGTTTATTGATCGCTACCCTAAAGTGAACTTACACATGCATCAGGGGACGCCGTCACAGATCAGCGAACAGGCGGCTCGCGGTGATGCGGATTTCGCCATCGCGACCGAAGCAATGCATTTGTATTCCGACTTGATTATGTTGCCTTGTTATCATTGGAATCGCTCCATCGTCGTTCCTAAAGATCATCCCCTTGCGACCCGTAGCCCAAATAATTTGATTAGTATCGAAGATTTAGCGCGCTTCCCCTTAGTGACTTATGTCTTTGGTTTTGACCGTGCTTCTGAAATTGAGAAAGCGTTCAATCGCGCCAATTTAGAGCCGCGTGTTGTTTTTAGTGCGACCAGTGCCGATGTGTTGAAAACCTATGTCCGTTTAGGATTAGGTGTGGGCGTTATTGCCTCTATGGCGATTGACCCTAATGTCGATAAAGATTTAGTTGCGATTGATGCTGGCCATTTGTTTGCCCACAGTACGACTAAAATTGGCTTCAGGAAGGGCAGCTTCTTACGCAGTTATATGTATGATTTTATTCAGCACTTTGCGCCGCATTTAACCCGTGACGTGGTGGAGAAAGCTGTCGCCTTAAGGGATCAACAGCTTATCGATGAAATGTTTGCCGATAAAAATCTGCCAATGCGTTAATTGGCGATGATTTACTGACATAAAAAATGCCGCTAATATAAGCGGCATTTTTTATGGAATAATGTTTAGCTGAAACTTCATTAATAAATCAAGGTATTAGACCTTAGTGCTTACATCTAAGTCCTTAAATCTGGGTGCTAGGTGCTTAAATTTAGGCCATGTAGACACTAGCCGTGTTACATTTAAAAAAGCATAAACATGCATTGAGCTCATTACACATCCTAAGATGTATGCTATTAAGATAAATCGACTTTCTCCATCTCAAGCTGAGCAAGAGCTATAACGGCTTGTGTTCGGTTACGAACGCCCAGTTTTCTAAAAATGGCAGTTGCGTGTGCTTTGATGGTCGCTTCAGAGACGCCAAGATCGTAGGCAATTTGCTTATTTAACAAACCTTCGGCAAACATCTGCAACACTTTATATTGTTGCGGCGTGAGATCGGATAATTTGCTGGCCATTTTATCAACGGCATCGTCATCTATAGAAATAATCTCAGTGCCTTTAGGCAGCCAAATGTCACCGAATAACACCGCACTCAGTGCCTCTTTGAGGGTTTCCATCGAAGCCGATTTAGGGATGAAACCACTACTACCATAATGAATCGCACGGCTAATGGTATTGATATCCTCGTGTGCAGAAATCACTACCACGGGTAAATCGGGATAATGTGAGCGTAGGTGAATCAGTGTGGAGTAGCCGTGGGAACCGGGCATCTGCAAATCTAGCAGTACAAGATCGTAATCGACGCTACGGACATCCAACACAGATTGCAGTGCGTCAGCACTGTCGGCTTCAAACCATTGTGCATGCTCAAACGCTGTGGTCAGTGCTTGACGTAGTGCATTTCTGAACAATGGGTGATCGTCTGCGATAATAATATTTAAGTTTTCTAGCTTCATGGCTTTTATGATTATGTTCGGTGCGCGTGAAGATTGAACTTAATGTAACAGAAAAGTAATCAAGGTTCCTATTGCTTTATTCATGAATAAGGACAAAATTTTGATATGTTTCTGGTTGTTAGACTTTGGTCGGTGTTTTACAAAATATATTTGAATCGCACGATAGTAATGAAAAGCCCGAGATAACGGGCCGTTCTGTATCTTTACATCGTCTACAAACTACTCGTATGTCCACACTTGAGTGGGATTTCGTTGTTCGTCAACCGCAACAAAGGTGAACACCCCGCGTATGGCATGCTCTCGGTGATCTTGATACATGTCTTCGACATAGATGTTCACTTCAACTTTCAATGAAGTGTTACCAACATGGATCACTCGCGCGATCAGTTCGGCTAATGTGCCTGCGGGGATCGGTTTTTTAAAATCGATTCTGTCGGAACTCACAGTTACTAAGGTTTTACGACAAAAACGAGTTGCAGCAATAAAGGCCGTTTCATCCATCCACGCTAAAGCTTCGCCACCAAATAAGGTATTGTGATGGTTGGTGATGGATGGAAATACCGCTTTGATTACCCGCGCTTCAGAGGAGTCGATTCGCGTTTGAATCGCTTCAGGAAATTGTGCTTCAGGGGTTTCGGTTCGTGAGGTATTTTCGGTGTTTGGAGAAATGGGCGTAAGCGACATACAGCAACCTAAGGTAATGCAGCAAATAAGGCAGAATTATAGAGATTTTTAATTCTTAAAGATAGAAAACCACTTCACTTTGAGCCTCTAGCAGATTTTATTGTCGGTTTATTACTAACCTTTTAGGCGGCTATGCATAGCAGATAATATTTTAAACTCTTTGTTTAAGCATAAGTCATTAAAAGTAATGTGATTTTTAAATTTTGTCATATCTAGTTATTTAATATAACACTTTAAAGGTTAACAAATTACTTACATTGAGCTACCTTGAATATTCCGCAGTAACCCCTTTGTTGTCATCTGACGTTGTATGTGCTCGTGTAAAGGACTATTTCGGTAACATACTATAATAAAAGAGGATTTCAACATGATCTGTAATATACCTTGGGTAATGAAGCAACAGCGATTCGCGTGGTTAATGGCCACAGCTATGGCGGGTTTCAGTTATTCTCAAACGGCTGCAGCAGTGAGTTGCCAAGACATAGCAGCTTGGAACAGTAGCCAAATCTATGCAACCGTCACGCCTGTAACCTACGATAATTATCTCTATCAAAATAAGTGGTGGACCCAGAATGAAAACCCGAGCCAAACAGGGCAGTGGGGCGTATGGGAAAACAAAGGCGTGTGTGATAGAGCGCAAAACCAAGCCCCTACACTGGTTATCTTGCAGCCGCAAAACAATGTGAGTGTGAATTTAAGGGATGTTGTCGTGCTGCAGGCCGATGCATCTGATGTTGACGGTACCGTTTCGAGCGTAAATTGGTTTGCCAATGGTCAGGCGGTAACGAGCCCTTGGACGACTAATGCGATCGGCATTGTTCAGCTTAAAGCGGTAGCGACCGATGACAAAGGTGCGACGACCGAGAAAAGTGTTGTGCTAACCGTTATCAATCCTACGAGTGAAAACTTACCGCCTGCGATAGAAATTTTGTCACCTCTAAATGACAGCGTTGTCACTATCGGCGACTCAGTAACCATTAGCGCGAATGCGAGCGATCCTGATACGGGTGATAGCATTACTAGAGTTGAGTTTTATCTTGATACTCAATTGATTGCGACTGATAACAGTGCACCCTATTCGGCAACGTGGCAGGCTGCAGGAGTCGGTGTGCATCAATTACAAACCCGTGCCTACGATAGTCACAATGCCAGCGGCTTGTCGGCAATCATCAAACTCAATGTTGCCGCAGCTAATCAAGCGCCGAGCGTGACATTAACCGCGCCGCAGTCCAACTTTCAAACAGATTTAGGCACGGTGTTATCACTCGCAGCAACTGCGACTGACAGTGATGGCGATGTGGCCAGCGTGCGCTTTTATGCTAACGGTCTGCTCGTTGCTGAAGATGCAACCGCGCCATACAGTGCACAATGGACAGCCATTGAAAATGGTGACATTCGTTTCACCGCTGAGGCCATTGATAATCTTGGCCTGACAACATTATCAACCGCTGTTATCGGCCGAGTAGGTCAAGCACCAACTGATAACGAGGCTTGCCGTCCTGAAGGCTTAGTGGGTGATTCAGTCTATTGCGATGTGTACGATGAACAGGGCCGCGAAAAAATGGGTAGCGATCACGCCCGCCGCGTTATCGGTTACTTTACTTCGTGGCGCACGGGTAAAAATGGCCAGCCGAGTTATCTCGCAAGTGATATTCCTTGGGATAAAATTACCCACATCAATTATGCATTTGCGCATATTGATTCGAATAACAAGGTCTCTATTGGCGACCCCAATAGTGCGACGAACGCGGCAACAGGATTAGAGTGGCCGGGCGTTACAGGCGCTGAGATGGATCCCGAGTTTGATTACAAAGGCCATTTTAACTTGCTCAATAAGTATAAAAAACGCCATCCAAACGTTAAGACTTTAATCTCGATTGGTGGTTGGGCAGAAACGGGCGGTTATTTTGATGATAACGGTAATCGTGTTGCCAGTGGTGGTTTCTATGAGATGACTCAGACGACGCAAAGTATTGAAACCTTTGCCGATTCTGTGGTGGCGTTCTTACGCACTTACAGCTTTGATGGGGCGGATATCGACTATGAGTACGCGACATCAATGGCTAAATCCGGTAATCCTGATGATTTTGCGATGTCAGAGCCAAAGCGTGCGACCTTGTTTAAACAGTACGAACTGCTGATGAAAACCCTGCGTGAAAAACTCGATGCAGCCAGCAAGCAAGATGGTAAGCACTATATGTTAACCGTTGCTGCGCCAGCATCGGGCTATTTGTTACGTGGGATGGAGGCGTATCAGATGACTCGTTATCTCGATTACGTCAATATTATGAGCTATGACTTGCACGGCGCGTGGAATGATTTTGTCGGTCACAATGCGGCGCTGTTTGACACTGGTACAGATGCAGAACTTGCGCATTGGGATGTTTATAGTACGGCGCAATATGGCGGCATTGGTTATCTCAATACCGATTGGGCATACCATTATTTCCGCGGTTCTATGCCAGCAGGGCGGATCAATATCGGTATTCCTTACTATACGCGTGGTTGGCAAAATGTTAGTGGTGGCACTAACGGCCTATGGGGCTTAGCGGCATATCCGGATCAAACGGCTTGCCCTGTGGGTACGGGTGATGGGGCGTCAAACTGTGGTTACGGTGCTCAAGGAATTGATAACCTCTGGCACGATAGTGATGTTCGTGGCGATGAGATGTTCGCAGGCTCTAACCCTATGTGGCATGCTAAAAACTTGGAACTCGGTATCAGCGGCAGTTATTTAAGCCTTTATGGATTAGATCCGCAAACGAATGTTGCCGATCGACTGACGGGCACCTATGAGCGCCATTATGACGCTGTGGCGGAATCTTCATGGTTATGGAACCCGACAAAAAAGGTGTATCTGTCTACTGAAGATGAGCAAGCTATGGCGCGTAAAGTGCAATATGTGGTCGATAACGGCATTGGTGGCGTCATGTTCTGGGAGTTAGCAGGTGACTTTGGCTGGTATCCAGAGCGTAACAATGGTCAGGGTGAGTTCTTTGTCGGTGATACTATGACCAGCATTGCGTACAACGGATTTGCGCAAGCAACCCCGTATGGCAATCGCACCAGCAATCAGGTAATGCCATCACAAACATTGGCCTTAACGGCAAGCTTATCTGGCTATAAAGTGGGCGACAGTAACTATCCGATTACGCCAACCTTAACCATCACCAATAATAGCCAAGTGACTATACCCGGCGGTGCTGAGTTTGAATTTGATATTTCAACTTCAACCTCAGCCGAAATTGCCGATCAATCGGGTATGGGGTTAACTGTGGTAACGGATGGTTCCAATGTGGCAGGAAATAACGTGGGCGGGTTGGAGAATGATTTCCACCATGTTCGCTTTATCTTGCCAACCTGGAAAAGTCTCGCGCCTGGGGCAACGTTTGACGGCACGATTAAGTACTATTTGCCTGTCTCTATGCCATCAAACTTTACTGTAAGTTTTAATGGCACTCGATATGGATTTGGTGCGGCGAGTTCCGTTGTTCCACCTGTGGATTGTGCTGCTAATCCAAGTTTACCTGAATGCCAAGTACCAGTGGTGGATAGTTGTGAAGCGGCGAGTGTCGATACTGCGGGTATTCCTGCTTATCCAAATTTCCCGCAAAAGGACTATCAGGGAAATCCAAGTCATGCAGCAACGGGCGATCGGATGAAAAACAGTAGCGCTGTGTACCAAGCTAAGTGGTGGACCAACGCGGCTCCAGGAGCTTCTGCAGATTGGGCGTTTGTGTGTAATCTATAACATTGTTTATGCACTATAAAAGTGTGCAAAGCCGTCAGTCGTAGTGTGTTGCTGTCGGCTATAAATACAATGGGTATTAAACTGCTGTTAATAAAAAACCGATCAAAGATCGGTTTTTTTATTGGAAAATGTATATCGCTTCGGACATATTTTTCAAGCGTTAGGCTTATTTTGCTAACAATGCTTTTCGCTCGCGGGAAGCCGCTGCGAGCTTACGTAGCAGAATTTCAGAGTCGTCCCAATGTAAGCAGGCGTCTGTGATACTTTGGCCATAACAGAGTGGCTGGCCTTCAACGACTTTTTGATTACCTTCTTGTAAGAAGCTTTCAGCCATAATACCTGCGATGGCAGTGCTGCCTGCCCGCATTTGCGCCATGATTTCATCGGCCACGTTAAGCTGCTTAAGGTGGTTCTTTTCACTATTACCGTGGCTGAAATCAACCACCATACGTTGAGTGACCCCAACAGAGGCAAGCTGTTGACGCGCTTCTTCGATATCTTGTGCGTGATAATTAGGTTTTTTACCACCACGTAGGATGATATGGCCAAACGGGTTGCCGTGGGTGCGATAGACCGCCATAGCGCCATCTTTATCTGGTGAATAGAAAACATGTGGCACTTGTGCGGCACGCACTGCATCAACGGCAATATTGATGTTCCCATCTGTACCATTTTTAAAGCCAACCGGGCAAGACAGTGCTGAAGCCATTTCACGGTGGACTTGGCTTTCCGTGGTGCGCGCACCAATAGCGCCCCAAGTGATGAGATCCGCTATGTACTGACCGTTCACCATATCTAAAAATTCGGTGGCGATAGGCAATTTTAATTCAGTGATTTGTTGCAGCAACTCGCGGGCAATGCGTAAACCTTTGTTTGGTTCGAAACTGCCATCGAGATCGGGATCTGAAATTAATCCTTTCCAACCGACAATTGTGCGGGGTTTTTCAAAATAGACGCGCATTAAGATACACAAGTCATCTTTCAATTCTTGGTGTAACGCGGCTAAGCGTTGAGCATAATCTAATGCCGCTTTAGTATCGTGGATTGAGCATGGGCCTATGATCACCAATAGACGTTGGTCTTCACCCATAATGATGGCTTCGACTTCACGACGTTGCTGAACCAGATAATCGGCTGCATCTTGAGTTAATGGGAACTCAGATGCCAGTTGCGCAGGTGAGATGACTTTTGCTAATAAGGAAGTGCGTAGTTCGTCTGTTTTTATGGTCATTCAAAATACCGAGCTTGCGTGCGGCGCTTTTCGCCAGATTGCCTCGGATTATAACGAATCGAACCGAGTTGCACAGTGCCAATTGCGTTAATTGTCGGCAACTGTGCAATGAATTTGATTTAAGTTAGTTTCTTTTAGACTAAATTCACTCGGTTTCTTTTGCTGATTTTGGCTTATTAGGCTTAGAACATATGCCGTTCTAGGCCCGTGACATCTAATATTTTAGTGGCAATTTCTTCCACGGAATGATTAGTGGTGTCTATGTAAGGAATGCGTTCGCGTTTAAACAGCATTTCCACTTCTTTGACTTCTAAGCGGCACTGTTTGAGCGATGAATAGCGGCTATTCTCCATTCGACTCTGACGGATTTCATGTAAACGCACGGGATCAATCGTTAAACCAAATAGTTTTTTCTTATTGCGTTTCAGCGCTTCAGGTAACTTAAGGTTATCCATATCATCTTCGGTGAAAGGGTAGTTTGCCGCTTTTATACCGAACTGCATTGATAAATACAGGCTCGATGGCGTTTTGCCACAGCGAGAGACCCCAA
Source organism: Shewanella sp. SACH (assembly GCF_001887095.2). Taxonomy (NCBI): domain Bacteria; kingdom Pseudomonadati; phylum Pseudomonadota; class Gammaproteobacteria; order Alteromonadales; family Shewanellaceae; genus Shewanella; species Shewanella sp. SACH. The sequence continues at coordinate 1,630,821 of NZ_MPDG02000001.1, read as the reverse complement.
GTAAAACCAGATCGGCTTGATCCATATGTTTCATGGTCTGGCCATCATCGTTGTCCATGGCGAAATTAATGGCATCAATACGCGCTTCATAGCCGTGATTCGCTTTTCCATGGGTTCTATGTACAACTGGAGAGGCAGAAACACCTAAATGTTGTTCGAGTGGGGCCACAAAAGTATTCAAAAAATCATAATCAACCCCTTCACTCGAGTAGATGATGTCGCGGATCTCGGCTTTTACGATGGAATGGAATACTAACGGCCGCTCACCTGTTGTAATAAAACAATCATTAATTTGTCGCTTAACTTGCTCCGCTTTCGTCAATGTTTCGACAAATGGAATCGTAAGTGACTCAAATTCTAATGGAAATTGCGAGAGAACCGCATGACCAAAAACTTCAGCTGTGATCGCTGTCCCGTCGGAGATATAGAATACTTTTGGTGCCATACTGACCTCTTGTAGTAATAAAATTACAAATAAAATTATAGATTTACGCGTGTTCGACAGGAGTGTAAAATGCCGCTGCCCTCGTGTGAAGGGGCCACTGAAATAAACTTGCGGAGATAGAACTGTGCAGCAATACGTACTCTGGTATCAAGAATTAGGCATGGGTGACGTCAACTTGGTTGGCGGTAAAAATGCTTCTCTAGGCGAGATGATCAGCAATCTGGCCAATGCCGGTGTTCAAGTACCTGGCGGATTTGCGACAACTTCCCATGCGTTCAACGAGTTCCTTGAACAAAGCGGAGTTAACCAGAAGATTTATGACATTCTAGCCACACTGGATGTAGATGATGTCAATGCGCTGGCTAAAGTAGGTGCACAGATCAGACAGTGGGTTATCGACACTCCATTTCAACCAGCATTAGAGCAAGCGATTCGTGAAGCTTACGATAAACTTGCCGCTGAAACTAGCGAAGCGTCATTCGCGGTACGTTCTTCTGCAACAGCTGAAGATATGCCAGATGCCTCTTTTGCGGGTCAGCAAGAAACCTTCTTAAACGTAAAAGGATTTGAATCCGTACTGACAGCGATCAAGCATGTGTACGCTTCACTCTTTAACGATCGCGCTATTTCCTACCGTGTGCATCAAGGTTACGAACACCACGGTGTTGCCTTGTCTGCTGGCGTGCAACGCATGGTTCGTTCAGACAAAGCGGCTTCTGGTGTGATGTTCACTATGGACACTGAATCTGGCAATAACGATGTCGTGTTTATCACGTCATCTTTTGGTCTGGGTGAAATGGTTGTTCAAGGCGCAGTTAACCCTGATGAATTTTATGTTCACAAACCTATTTTAGCCTTAGGTCATAAGGCGGTTGTGCGCCGTAATATCGGTAGCAAGCTCATCCAGATGGTTTATTCAGATGATGCTGCTCACGGCAAACAAGTGAAAATTGAAGACGTGAGTGCTGACAAGCGTCGCCAATTCTCAATCAATGACGCCGAAGTTGAAGAATTAGCTAAACAAGCCATGGTTATCGAAAAACATTACGGTCGTCCAATGGACATCGAGTGGGCAAAAGACGGTAACGACGGCAAACTGTATATCGTTCAAGCGCGTCCAGAAACAGTTCGTAGCCGTGAAGATGTGCAATTGATCGAACGTTATCACTTAAAGAGCCGTGGCGCTGTGATCTGTGAAGGTCGCGCTATCGGTCATAAAGTGGGAACAGGCGTAGCCAAAGTATTAACCTCTATCGCTGATATGGATCAAATCCAACCTGGTGACGTGTTAGTGACTGACATGACAGATCCAGATTGGGAACCTATCATGAAACGCGCTAGCGCCATCGTGACTAACCGTGGCGGTCGTACCTGTCACGCGGCGATTATCGCCCGTGAATTAGGTGTGCCGGCGGTGGTAGGTTGTGGTGACGTAACTGACCGTATCAAAACGGGCCAAATTGTGACCGTTTCTTGCGCCGAAGGTGACACTGGTTTTATCTACGAAGGTAAACAAGACTTTGAAGTGATTTCAAACCGTGTTGACTCTTTGCCTGCGCTGCCAATGAAAATCATGATGAACGTGGGTAACCCTGATCGTGCATTTGATTTCGCCCGTTTACCAAATGAAGGTGTGGGTCTAGCGCGTTTAGAATTCATCATCAACCGTATGATTGGGATTCATCCAAAGGCGCTACTTGAGTTCAATCAACAGGATGCCGCGCTGCAAACTGAAATCAACGAGATGATCGCAGGTTATGAATCACCGGTTGAGTTCTACATTGCCCGTCTGGTTGAAGGTATTGCGACTATCGGTTCTGCTTTCTATCCGAAGAAAGTGATCGTACGTATGTCAGACTTTAAGTCTAATGAATACGCAAACTTGGTTGGCGGTGACAGATACGAACCAGAAGAAGAGAACCCAATGTTGGGCTTCCGCGGTGCAAGCCGTTATATCTCTGAATCGTTCCGTGACTGTTTTGCCTTAGAGTGTGAAGCGATCAAACGTGTTCGTAACGACATGGGTCTGAAAAACGTTGAAGTCATGATCCCGTTCGTACGTACAGTGAAAGAAGCAGAACAAGTGATTGGCCTGCTGAAAGAGCAAGGTTTAGAGCGCGGTAAAGACGGTTTACGGGTCATCATGATGTGTGAAGTGCCTTCAAACGCTCTGTTAGCGGATCAATTCCTTGAGCATTTCGATGGTTTCTCTATCGGCTCAAACGATTTAACTCAGCTGACACTCGGTCTTGACCGTGACTCAGGTATCATCAGCCACTTATTTGATGAGCGTGATGAAGCCGTTAAAATGCTACTTTCTTTAGCCATTAAAGCGGCTAAAACTAAGGGTGCTTACATAGGTATTTGTGGTCAAGGTCCTTCAGATCACGCCGATTTTGCGGCTTGGTTGGTCGAGCAGGGCATAGATACTGTATCGTTAAATCCAGACACTGTGATTGATACTTGGTTGTATTTAGCCGAAGCTCACGGTTGATCTAGATTGTAATTTTATAAACTTGTTAAAAAAGCCGCTTTTTAGCGGCTTTTTTTTGTTTATAATGGCGCCATAACGATAATTGACAGAAGCTATCTATGCTACCCCTGCTATCACATCAACAAACATTAGAGCCAGTGTATTTGGCATACCTTGATGCACTGGAGCAAAGTGAGTATTCCGGTGATATAGACAAACGTTACAGCGCACGTTTAGTGCAAGCAACGGACAACTCTGTATATCAATTCTTACCTCAAGCTGTGTTATATCCTAAACATCAGCAGGATATCCAAATTGCATTGACACTGGCTGCTACGGACGCATTTCGCAGCGTGACCTTCAGTGCACGTGGCGGCGGTACCGGTACCAACGGACAATCCCTGACCCATGGTTTGATTTTGGATGTGTCGCGTTACATGAATCGCGTGCTCGAAGTGAATGCTGAGCAAGGTTGGGTACGAGTTGAAGCTGGCGTCGTTAAAGATGCACTTAACGATGCATTGCGTCCCCATGGATTCTTTTTTAGTCCCGATTTATCCACCTCAAACCGCGCCACAATTGGCGGCATGATCAATACTGATGCCTCGGGTGCGGGTTCATTGGTCTACGGTAAGACGTCAGATCACGTGCTGGCGCTGCGCAGTGTGTTGATTGATGGCAGTGTGTTGGATACGCAGCCCTTAGACGCGGGACTCCTGTGTAACCCCGATAACGTCAGTGATAATCCGCTGGGGCAGAAACTGATTTCTGCTGTGGCGGCGGTATGCCGCGAAAAGCGTACTCAGATTGAAAACCAATTTCCTAAGCTCAACCGTTTCCTCACTGGCTATGACTTAAAACACGTGTGGAACGACAACCTGACGCAATTCGATTTATCACGGATTTTGACAGGTTCAGAGGGCACGCTTGCGGTAATAATCGAAGCTAAACTCAATCTCACCCCGTTGCCGACCGAGCGCGCGATGGTGAACATTAAGTACGATTCGTTCCAATCGGCTTTGCGCCATGCGCCATCCTTAGTCGCCGCGCGGGCGACTGTGGTCGAAACCGTCGATTCAAAAGTGCTGAATTTAGCCCGCGAAGATATAGTCTGGCACTCGGTATCTGATCTGATTCAAGAAGTGCCGGGTAAAGTCATCGACGGCCTCAATATGGTCGAATTTGCTGGTGACACAGTAGAGGTTGAGCAAAAGCTTGCGAGTCTTGAAGCTGTCTTGACTGAGCAGATCAGCAAAGGCGAGTGCGGCGTATTGGGTTACCAAGTGACGCAAGACAAGCCAAGCATTGAAAAAATCTACGGCATGCGCAAAAAAGCCGTTGGCTTATTGGGCGCCACTAAAGGACGTCGTAAACCTATCGCTTTTGCGGAAGATACTGCGGTGCCGCCCGAAAAACTCGCCGACTATATTATGGAGTTTCGCGCAGTACTCGATGGCCATAATCTGCAATACGGTATGTTCGGTCATGTGGATGCGGGCGTGTTGCATGTACGGCCAGCACTCGATATGTGCGATGTTGAAGATGAAAAACTATTGCGGGTCATTTCAGATCAAGTCGCGGCACTGACGCTTAAATACGGCGGCTTGATGTGGGGCGAACACGGTAAAGGCGTGCGTGGTGAATACGGTCCATCTGTCTTTGGTAATGAACTATACGGCGTTCTACAAGATATCAAAGGCTTGTTCGATCCCGACAACCGATTAAACCCCGGCAAGCTGGTGGCACCTAAACATACTGGCGCCCTCTATTACGATATCGACAGTGCTAAGCGCGGTAAGTTTGACCGACAAATCCCCATCGAAGTACGTGATGCATTCCCCGATGTGATGAACTGTAATGGTAACGGTCTGTGTTTTAATTACAGCAGCTATTCGCCCATGTGTCCGTCGTTTAAGGTGACGGGTGACAGAGTGCAGTCGCCTAAGGGGCGCGCAGGGCTCATGAGAGAATGGCTCAGGCTGCTGGAAGCAGAAGGGGTTGATGTTAACGCTCTCGCTAAAGCCAAACCCTTAGGCTTGCTGCAGCGAGTTCAAAATACATTCAATGCCCAACGCGATTATGATTATTCCCACGAAGTGATGGAATCGCTCAAGGGCTGCTTGGCCTGTAAAGCCTGCTCTGGGCAATGTCCGGTCAAAGTGGATGTGCCTAAATTTAGGGCGCAGTTCTTTAATATTTACTATCAACGCTATTTAAGACCGGCGAAGGACTATCTTGTTGCAGGTATCGAAGATAGCTTGCCATTAATGGCCGCTGCACCGCGTCTTACTAACTTTGCCGCGCAAAATCCATTGAGCCAATGGGTGATTAAAAAGGCGATTGGTTATGTTGACGCGCCTGCGTTATCTGTGCCGACCTTGAAGCAACGACTTGATGGTCATGCAAGCCGTGGTTACGACTTAGCTGCACTGCAGGCCATTCCAGAAGAGGCGCGATCACAGTTTGTGCTGGTGGTGCAAGATCCCTTTAACAGTTTCTATGACTCTGGTCTTGTGCTGCGTTTTATCCAGTTGATTGAAATACTCGGCTTAAAACCTGTGTTGTTGCCCTATAAACCCAATGGTAAGCCAACGCATATCAAGGGATTTTTAGATAAGTTCGCGAAAACGGCGCAGTCGAGTGCGGACTTTTTGAACCAAGTTCATAAACTGGGCATGCCTATGGTCGGCATCGATCCAGCCTTAGTCTTGTGTTATCGCGACGAATACCGTGAAGTCTTAGGGGCTAATCGCGGTCATTTTGAGGTCAAGTTAGCCAACGAATGGCTACTTAATGTCATCAAGGACCTACCCGCGAAAGCGCCACAAGATAAGCAATATACCTGGTTTAGTCATTGCACTGAATCGACGGCCAAGCCAAATACCGCCAATGAATGGACTAAAATCTTTGCCCATTTTGGTGCTAAGTTAACCGCTGTTAATTTAGGTTGTTGTGGTATGGCCGGAACCTACGGTCATGAGGCGGAAAACCTCGAGCGCTCTAAAGCTTTGTTTGAGATGTCTTGGCAGCAAACTCTCGCTAAGATTGAACAGCCGCAAGTGTTAGTGTCGGGCTATTCTTGCCGTACTCAAGTGAAACGTTTTGCCGGTTACAAGCCAAAACATCCACTGGAGGCCTTGCTTGAGTTAGCAAATATCTAGTGGTGTTTATCGCTTAGCTTCACCAGTGAGCTTGTTATTATCCTCACTGGCATATCCCAGTGTTGAATGTCACACTAAAGCCAGCCGCAAGGCTGGTTTTTTTATGGATGATGGAGGCCTTGATGGAAAAGATGACTGACAGTATTCAACACACACTCAAACAATTCGCCGCCGATAGTGCATTAACGACGGTAGCGCCGCTCTGCAGTGACATCCCACTATTTGACATTAACGCCTTGGGTGATTGGACGTATTTAGGTACATCGCTGCCAGCAAAGTTTGCTAAGTTGTTCGCCAGTATTTTGCATTGTATCGATGATGAGTATTTCTTAATTACGCCAGTGGAGAAGGTGCGAGTGCAGGTTGAAGATGCGCCTCTGCTGATTGTCGATTTCGAGCGAGCGCAACCTCATTCTCTGCTCAATGTGAGCACCAGTATTGACACTCTGCACCACAATGTGGATATAAAGCAGATGAAGCTCACCGATGACAGTGTTTATTTGCCGCTTGAGCGTGGGTTATGGGGGAAATTAGGTCGTGCTTGTTACTATAATTTTGTGAATGAATTCAATTTATCTGATCTAAATGAGCAGTGAGTTCGTAGGTTAATAGCATAATTAGCTGTGGTGTTAGCTAGTTTATTGCGGGTTAAGTGGTAGTATTAAAACTGACTCTGGCTTCTTATAATGGCGCACAGGGTAAGTGAAAACGCGTTAAAACCTTTGTTGTAGGAGGTGCTGTTTGAATCGTCATGAAAGCTTAGGCTATCTTGTTTCCCACTTAAATATCGAGCTGCAAAATGAGCTTGATCTGCATCTTAAGCGATATCAACTCGATATAAAACTGTGGCCTGTGCTGTTTGCTTTGTGGCAAGAGGAGGGCATCAGCCAAACTGAATTGTCTAAGCGTTGCGATGTGGCAAATTACACTATGACGCGTTTACTCGATCAGTTGCAGGTACAAGGTCTTATTACCCGCCATCAAGAAGCCGATAATCGGCGCGCCTTTCAAATCTTTTTGACCGATGAAGCCAAAGCGTTAGAGCAAGATCTGATTTGCGAAGCTGAGCGGGTCAACGAAAAATTCCTGTCTAACCTCAGTGATGAGGAGCAGCAGCAGTTCGTCTTACTGTTAAATAAAATCAATCGCTTGGCTTAATGATACGGATTAATTCGGTATGGAGGGATACTGCGGTTTAGCCGTTTTCACTGCTATCTGTATGTGATTGTCTAAATTCATTTTCTCCAGTTTAATCCCATCATTCATCTGTCACTTCGCGGGATTAAACTGGCTCAATCAATTCAAGTAAAGTGCAAAGACGCAGAGTAGGCTGACGGCTATTACTGAGTGTTGTAAATAACGGCGGCTGGCTAACAAATTTTCTTTGCCTTGTTTTAGGCTGGCGACGAGTGTGTGCTGCTTATAAATTCGGCACATCAACTCATCGGTTTGGGGATCGATAAGCAGTTCAAACTTGCAAGGTGCGCCGTCTTTAAGTTGAATAGTATGTTCGCTCTGAGGCTTAAAATTTAGCTTGTGCGACACCATCTGGCCGTTGACAAAGACCCGCTCTAAACCGCTCCAATTACTGGCTTGCAGTTCAACTACATCTTGGTTGAGATCATACTTGAAACGGATCATAGCGCTATCCTGTGCTGGGACCTGAGAGGCTAATTCAAGCAGACAAATATGACGTTTTCCAGCGTGATTTAATGAATATTCTGTGTCGAAATTAAAAGCGCGGCTAAACCATGAGCTTAGCGCTAGATTAAATTTTAGATAACAAAAAAGCGACCAGAGGTCGCTTTTGCGGATGTTACGCGTGCAGAAAAATTACTTTTTTGCGGCTTCGATAATGGCTTTGGCCATTTCATCAGCCACAGCGCCGGTTGTACGGTTCTGCGCATCAGCTTGGCTGAATATTTTCAACAGTGTGTTGTAAATTTCTTCTACTTTAGCGGTAGACTTTGCGGCGTCGTAATCTTTTTCGAACGACACGTTGATAATGCCGCCTGCGTTGATCACATAGTCTGGTGCGTACAGTATGCCCATTTCTTTTAGCTGTTCGCCGTGGCGTACTTCAGCTAATTGGTTGTTGGCACAGCCAGCAACAATTTTGGCTTTCAGTTGCGGTAAGGTCGCATCGTTTAAAGTTGCGCCAAGGGCGCAAGGAGCATACACATCCACATCTTGCGCGTAGATTTCTTGAGGCGCGACAACAATAGCACCAAAGTCGGTAGCGACTTTGTCTAACGAGGCTTGATGAATGTCGGTCACAATCAGTTCAGCGCCTTCGTTATGCAAGTGTTTGCACAGGTAATAGCCAACGTGACCTACGCCTTGAACGGCGATTTTAAGGCCTCTAAGGCTGTCTAAACCGAGTCTATGTTTAACCGCAGCCTTGATGCCTAAATAAGTGCCAAGGGCGGTGAACGGTGATGGGTCGCCACTCTTGCCTTCAAGACCTGCCATATAAGGGGTTTCTTCATGGGCAATCATGATATCAGCTGTGGTTGTACCCACGTCTTCAGCGGAATAATAGCGGCCGCCAAGGCTATTAATGAAACGGCCAAAAGCGCGGAATAGGGCTTCGCGGTCTGGTCTTTTTGGATCGGCGATGATCACTGATTTGCCGCCGCCCATGGTTAAACCGGCAAGGGCGTTTTTGTAAGTCATGCCACGAGAGAGGCGTAATACGTCAGTCAGGGCTTCATCATCCGATTGGTAATTCCACATCCGGCAACCACCCACGGCAGGGCCAAGGTTAGTGTTATGGATGGCGACAATGGCCTTTAAGCCACTTTCTTTATCATGACAGAATACGACCTGTTCATGTTCGTCAAAGGATACATGATTAAATACAGCCACGTGAATTTCTCCGCTATACATAATGAAAAAGCCGACGAGGTGAGTCCCCATCGACTGCTTGTTATATTTATTGCAGAACCATAGCATTTAGCGATACTCTCAACCATGCATAATGACCGAATAAATACATTATTCGTGGCAATTTAGCTTTCCACTTTACGTAAACGTAAGCTTTGCGGTTGAAAATGGATTGTACTGAATTTAATGTAACGAATAGAATGAATCGCGCACTGATCCCAAGAATTAGGTTCGCGTTATAACAATAAGATAGGACGGAAGTATGACTGAACAAGCTGTCGACCAAACTCAACAGAATTTATCAGCTGAAGAAGTGGAAAAGCTGCGTCAAGAGTGGGTCAGAACTCAATTTCAAAAAGCCAATCGTTTCCTCGCTGAAAAAGGCGTGATCCCAAGTAAAGTCTTGGCCGATGAAAGTCGTTATCTTGCGCCTTACATGGCGATTTGGAAAATGGAATCAAAGCGTCCCAGCAACAAAACCTATTGGGTGATGTCGGGCGATTTACCCTCGGATTTCGTCGATGTGAAAGTGGCGGCAACGGCCCGTGATGCGGTGCGTCATTTCTCTATGATGTGGCAAATGCAGGCGGAAAACTTGGTACGATCAGGTGCAACCCGTGATGCTACTCAGGCTAAGTTTGCGCAATTACTGGTATCGCGCGCTGAGAGTTTATATCGTATGCACAATGACGATAAGCTGTGGAATGCCTAAGCTCAAATGAGTTGAGGATTGTATTGTGAGATAGTATTAAGTTAATACAGTCACTTGTGTTGATTGATACTGATAATTGAAATAACAATAAGGCACTCAATTGAGTGCCTTTTTTATACCGACTTTTATGTTAATTTCCTATATTAAGAACAAGGTCATCAAGCAAAGTCGATAGGGGTTATTCTTCGCTGTCGCTTAAGTAGAAGAAACCTTGATTGATGAGTTTCAATAGTAATGCTTGAACTTCTTCATGCTGACATATTTCAGTCGCTTCATCGGCGCTTAAGCTCACGTTATCGCTCAACTGTGCGATAACGTCTACCGGTGTATTTAGCAATTCGTGCACATCACCATTGATGAATAATCGCGGCGTGGCGTCATTTTCAAGGCGCAGTACTTTCAAACCGCCGATACGGCTGATGCCAGCACCTTGGGCGAAGGCATCTTGCAAATCTTCAATGCTGTAAGCTTCTTCGCCTTCACACAAGTCAAGCTCGAAACGGTTTTGACTAAGCAACTTACCTAACACGATTTGATAGCTATTGGGATCTTGGCTTAGCTGACTCAAGAGTGACATTATGCCCACTTGATGATCTTGGCTGACGATACCCGCTGAACTCGGTTCAGTTTGCGACGTGAAACGCTGCTGACCTAAGTTATTGTCGAGCAGGTAATCGGCGACTTCACTGATCAGTTCTTGCTGGCTTGGTGCACGAAAACCAATTGAGTAACTCATTGCCACTGTTAGGGTTTCGCCGCAATGCGGGAAACCAGGTGGAATATAAAGCATGTCGCCTTTTTCTAACACCACATCGATAATTGGGGTGAAGTCTTCAACCAGCGGCGAGTTTGGATTGCCACCGCGGCGTTGTTGCGGGGTATTGTCACCCACAGTCCAGCGACGCTCACCTTCGCCTTGAATGATAAACACATCATAGTTATCGACGTGCGGACCTACGCCGCCACTTGGCGTCGTAAATGAGGCCATCAAGTCATCGAAACGCCAGTCAGGTAAAAAGCGTAGCGCTTCAACTAATGGCTGCGAATCAGGATACCAATGGTTGACCGCTTGCACTAGCAACTGCCAATGGGTTTCGCCATAGCTGTCGTAATCTTCAAACGGGCCTTGAACCACTTCCCAGTTATCGTCTTTAGTGACGACGATACGCGAAGAGATTTCTTCTTCACAGGCAAGGCCTGCTAGTTCGTCGGCGCTGATCGGATCTTCAAATTGCGGAAACGCTTTTTTGATCAGCAGGGGTTTCTTTTGCCAGTATTCACTAAGAAACTGGGCGATATCGAGATTGAGTGTATACATAGTGTTAAAAAAGGCGACCACATCTCGGAGATGTGAGTCGCCTTAATCCTTATTTCTGTTTATGAAAGAGTATTGTCCATCGCCAATTTCAGCTAAAAACTAAGTTAAAAACTTACTTCAGTTCGTCGACAAACGTTTCGGCGCGACCAATGTAATTGGCTGGCGTCATTTTCTTCAGCTCAGCTTTCACTGAGTCTGGTAATTCAAGTCCGTCAATAAACACTGACAGTTGCTGCGCGTCGATACGTTTACCGCGCGTCAGTTCTTTTAACTTTTCGTATGGTTTTTCAATGCCATAACGACGCATCACAGTTTGTACTGGTTCTGCTAGCACTTCCCAGTTATGATCTAACTCGTCACGCAGGTGCGCTTCGTTAACTTCTAACTTGCTGATGCCTTTTAAGGTCGCTTGATACGCGATCAACGCATGGGCAATACCCACGCCTAAGTTACGCAGTACTGTTGAGTCAGTTAAGTCTCGTTGCCATCTTGATAACGGCAGCTTAGACGCTAAATGTTGCATCAGCGCGTTAGCGATACCTAAGTTACCTTCAGAGTTTTCAAAATCGATTGGGTTAACTTTGTGCGGCATAGTCGATGAACCGATTTCACCGGCGATAGTGCGTTGTTTGAAGTGACCTAGGGCAATGTAACCCCAAATATCACGGTCAAAGTCAATCAGCACAGTGTTGAAACGGGCAACCGCATCAAACAGTTCGGCAATATAATCGTGTGGCTCGATTTGCGTCGTGTAAGCGTTCCAGTGCAGGCCAAGGCTAGTCACAAAACGCTCTGACAGTTCATGCCAGTTAACTTCAGGGTAGGCGGACAGGTGAGCATTGTAGTTACCTACGGCACCGTTCAGTTTGCCCATGATTTCAACATTGGCGATTTGTTTGATTTGACGCTCAAGACGCATCGCTACGTTCGCCATCTCTTTACCGAGTGTCGAAGGTGAAGCTGGTTGGCCATGGGTGCGTGACATTAATGGCACAGAGCGATATTCAATCGCCAGCTTTTTAATCGCAGTCAGCAACTCGTTGCAGTAGGGCAGTAATACTTGTTCACGGGCTTCAGTCAACATTAAACCGTGGCTTAAGTTGTTGATATCTTCAGAAGTACAGGCAAAGTGAACAAACTCACCCACAGCGGCTAACTCGGCATTGCCCGCGATTTTTTCTTTGATGAAGTATTCAACCGCTTTCACATCGTGGTTAGTGGTGCTTTCGATAGCCTTAACACGCAGCGCATCTTGTTCGTTGAAATTGTCTTTAATGCCATCGAGCACAGCGATAGCTGACGCGCTCAATGTTGGCACTTCGCTAATGTCTGGGCAGTCGGCTAACAGTTTTAGCCAATTGATTTCAACCTGAACACGGTACTTGGTAAGACCGAACTCGCTGAAAATCCCTCTCAATGACGCGGTTTTACTACCATAACGACCGTCTACCGGAGAGATAGCAGTTAGTGCGGAAAGATCCATGTGAAGCTCCTTGATGAACGCTAATTTTATTATAGGGTAAGACTTTTCTTGGCTGTATCGACTATGGCTTTGCGGGCGAAGACTAAGTGTCGACGCTTACCGCCTAGTTGGCGCCACAGTACAGCGCTGCGCATGGCTGCAAGCAGTAGAGCGCGAATTTTTTGTTGTATGATAGGGCGTTGCAAACACACTGGATTACCAGAGATTTGGATTTTCGGCCCTAAATTACTGATGATGTCACTGTAAATGCTGGCAAGATTGGCAATCACTTGCTCATCTGTGATCGCAAAATGATGTAGCTGGCGATTCACTTGATTAATGCGCTCGGCCAACATGCCTAAACCGCTGTTAGAGCGAACTAATTTTCGCTCTAACGCCAACACGCCAACTAAATAGCGGGTGATTTCAACATCTTTTTGACTGCTGTCACCGAGCTGATTCAAAATCAGCTTATAGCCTTTTTGCAATACGATTTTGTCTTGGTAGACATCGGCAGTATTGTCAGGATTGGTGACAAGAATGGTGTTTAAGCTCGCCGCGAGCTCGGCATTATCTAATTCGCCATGGCGGGCTAAATGTTGAACTTGGGCAATGGCTTGCAGTATGCCCGCAAACGCCATGGTCCGATTAACTAGTTGCTCGTTCACGCTTTACCCTCGGATCAATTGATCTATGATGCCGCCACCTAAGCAGACTTCACCATCATAAAATACCGCAGACTGTCCTGGCGTCACCGCAGCAACAGGTTCATCGAAGACCACGCGTAAGGTGTGTTCATCTGTGTAGGTCAGAGTACAAGGCACATCTTGTTGGCGATAACGGGTTTTCACTGCGATATGACAGCCATCGATAGGTCCGGTTCTATCCACCCAATGCAGTTGGTTAACTGTCATGCCGGTCGACATCAAACGAGGATGGTGTCCGCCTTGACCTACGATCAATACGTTACGCTCAAGATCTTTATCGACGACATACCAAGGATCGTCATTGCTGTTTTTCATACCGCCAATGCCTAGGCCTTTACGCTGGCCTAAGGTGTGGTACATCAGCCCTTGGTGCGTGCCTATGATTTCACCTTCTGGGGTTTCGATATTACCAGGCTGCGCCGGTAAATAAGTGCCCAGGAATTCAGTGAACTTGCGCTCACCGATAAAACAGATGCCGGTGCTGTCTTTTTTATCATGGGTGATTAGGCCCATTTCTTTTGCGATTTCACGTACTTCATGTTTTTCCAATTCACCGACAGGAAACAGACTTCGGGCCACTTGCTCGTGGCTAAGGGTGTAGAGGAAATAACTTTGATCTTTATTGCCATCGACGCCACGGAGCATTTGTGTACTGCCATCGCTATTATCACGGCGGCGCACATAGTGGCCCATGGCGATGTAATCGGCGTCGAGGATTTCGTCGGCAAATTCTAAAAATGCCTTAAATTTGATTTCTTTGTTGCACATGATATCGGGATTTGGCGTGCGGCCGGCTTTGTATTCGGCGAGGAAATACTCAAAGACATTGTCCCAATATTCGGCTGCAAAGTTGACTGTGTGTAGCTTGATCCCGAGCTTGTCGCACACGGCTTGGGCATCTTTTAAATCTTCAGCGGCAGCGCAGTACTCGTTGTTATCATCTTCTTCCCAGTTCTTCATGAAAAGGCCTTCAACCTGATAGCCTTGCTGCATAAGCAAATAGGCTGAAACAGATGAATCTACACCGCCGGACATGCCGACAATGACTTTTTTTCCTGTATGAGTGGGTTCGATTGATGTCATAGATCCTAAAAACCATTGAGTATGTGTGTTGGCTAGGTTGTTGAAGTTAAGCCGCGACATTGAGCGCGTAACAAAAGTGCCTAACCTAGCTTAAAAAATATGGGCTAGCTTTAAATCCAAGCTAACTTAAAAGCTAACTTAAAAATCTGGGTGTAGTGCGAGCGGTCAGTAGACTCGTATTTACGGCCTACTGTGCAGTCTACTATTTAGCCACGTAGAGGCCGATAGGCACTAGCACATGCATAAGTTTAACAAGCAGTTTATGCGGGGCGGTATTCTATCACGCCTTACTCGCTTGGGCTATCGCGAGGCGGTCACTATTGAGTAAGGAGAGGGGATAAGTTTGGCCCTGTTGTGCGTTATTAAGATAGTCTTTTAGGCAATCGAGCACTAAGGGGCTGCGCAGTAAAGATGACTTGGCTTCTATCTCTGCAAAACTCAGCCAGTGCGCACTGTGGATAGCGTTGTCCTGTGGCGCAGGTGAGGGCATATCATCTAACTGTACGAAGAAGGTAAAGCGCACAAAGGCTAAGTCTTCACTGGCGCTAAATTGATAGATGCCGACGAGTCCTTGGGGGTTAAGTGATAACCCCGTTTCCTCAAACACTTCACGCTCACAGGCTTGGATTAAGCTTTCATTCGCTTCTAAGTGACCCGCTGGCTGATTAAAGCGCTGCTCGCCATCAATCCACTCTTCTACCATCAGATATTTGTCCTGTGAAGTCGCATGAATAATACAAGCGACGGTCACATTGGGTTTATATCGTTGACTCATAGTGCCTCCTTTGAGTGGACATGGTGCCAATTTTTAGTGGCGTTGAGCGCAGAAACTTGGCTGAAAGTTAGACTTCATCACCTAGGCGGATACATTTATGCTCGCCCGATGGCAAATTATCTAGACTCCATTGGCCTATTTTATAACGGATTAATCTTAAGGTCGGAAAACCGATATGCGCTGTCATGCGTCTGACTTGGCGGTTACGGCCTTCATGAATTTGGATTTCTAGCCAAGTTGTTGGAATATTTTTGCGTTCTCTCACTGGCGGATTACGTGGCCAAATATCGGGTGAATCCATGATTTTGACTTTAGCAGGCAGCGTCATACCATCATTTAATTCAACACCTTGGCGCAGTTTTGTCAGTGCATCTTCCGTCGGCACGCCTTCTACTTGCACCCAATAGGTTTTAAAAGTTTTCTTTTTCGGTTCTGTCAGTCTTGCCTGTAATTGACCGTCATTGGTCAGCAGTAACAAGCCCTCACTGTCTCTGTCTAAGCGGCCTGCGGCATACACGTCAGCAATGGGAATATAGTCTTTTAGAGTTTTGCGACCTTGTTCATCGGTAAACTGGCAAAGTACATCAAAAGGCTTATTAAACAGCACGATAATCGGTGCGAGCGTTTGGCTCTGCACTGGTTTTGCCGCTGCAATTGCGCGTCGATTAGGATTTTTAAAGGGTTCTTTCTTTAAACTGCCATTGGCATTACGTGCTGGCGCCACTTTGCTATCTACGGCGGTAGCGCGGTTGACAGGGCATCTGCTCGCGGGCTTAGCGGGTTTAATCGTGCTCTTGGCTGGGGAACTGGCGCTTGAATTGGCACGTTTAGGTGGAAACTTGTTTTTGTTCATACTTTTGCTAACAGGAGGTTGAGACACGCTTACCTGACTTGATTGAGTCGTTAATGTGGTCATAGTGTACTTGGCATTCGCCGTTAGTGGAATTTGAATATTATTGCGAATGCTCTATGATGTCGGCCAGAAAATGTGATCTGTGCCTAAATGTTTATTAGGTTTTAATGAGTCGTTGTAACAAATTTTAGCTTGCGCGCAAAGGCAGAAGGGCATTGATAATTTGAAAGGTTAAGGCGGATTCGATTGCCTTGATTGATATTTTCACTGTGCTCAGATTTGTTCGCCATGCTATAAAATTATTATAAAAAATATTAAATTTTACAATAATGTAGGATGTAACATGAAAGATAACTCATCAACAATTATTTACACTGAAACAGACGAAGCGCCAGCACTGGCCACCCTCTCACTCTTACCTATTATCAGAACGTTTACCGACGCCGCGGGCGTTGCGGTTGAAACCCGTGATATCTCGTTATCGGGCCGTATTATTGCCAGCTTCCCTGAGCAACTGACCGAAGCACAAAAGATTGGCGATCATCTGACTGAGCTTGGCGAGTTAGCGAATCAGCCAGAAGCGAACATCATCAAGTTACCGAATATCAGTGCTTCGATTCCACAATTAAAAGCCTGTATCCTTGAACTGCAGCAAAAAGGTTATGACATCCCTCACTATCCGGATGAGCCAAAAACCGACGCTGAAAAGTCAATTAAAACGCGTTACGACAAGATTAAAGGCAGTGCGGTAAACCCAGTATTACGTGAAGGTAACTCAGATCGCCGCGCCCCATTATCGGTGAAAAACTTCGCCAAGAAAAACCCGCATTCAATGGGTAAATGGGCTACAGATTCTAAGTCTCACGTTGCTCACATGACCGACGGCGATTTTTACGGCAGCGAGCAGTCAGTGACTTTATCTGATGCGGGCAGCGTGAATATCGTGCTGACGCAAAAAGATGGCCAAGAAGTGGTGCTCAAGTCCGGTCTTAAGTTGCTGGCTGGCGAAATTATCGATGCTGCGGTATTGAGTAAAAAAGCCTTAGTGAGCTTCTATGAGCGTGAAATCGAAAACGCCAAAGCAGAAGATGTGCTGTTATCGCTGCATCTGAAAGCCACTATGATGAAAGTGTCTGATCCTATTATGTTTGGTCACGCTGTGAAGGTATTCTTCAAGCCAGTATTTGACAAACATGCGGCGCTTTTCGCTGAATTAGGTGTCGATGTTAACAACGGTTTTGGTGATGTTTATGCCAAGATCGCGACATTACCTGCCGATAGCCGCGCCGAAGTCGAAGCCGATATCGCCGCCGTTTACGCTGCACGTCCTGCATTGGCTATGGTTGATTCTGACAAAGGTATCACCAATTTACACGTGCCAAGCGACATCATTATTGATGCATCTATGCCTGCTGCGATTCGTTCATCTGGCCAAATGTGGGGGCCAGATGGTCAACTGCATGACACTAAAGCTATGATCCCAGATCGTTGCTATGCCGGTATCTACCAAGAAACGATTGCCTTCTGTAAAGAGCACGGCGCTTTTGATCCTAAAACCATGGGCAGCGTGCCAAACGTGGGCTTGATGGCGCAAAAAGCCGAAGAATACGGCAGCCACGATAAGACCTTTGAAATGCCTGCTGACGGTGTGGTCAACGTTGTCGATGCCAGCGGTAAGGTATTGATGAGCCACAATGTGGAAGCGGGCGATATCTGGAGAATGTGCCAAGTTAAAGACGCACCTATCCGTGATTGGGTAAAACTGGCCGTGCGCCGTGCCCGTTTAAGCAATACTCCTGCGGTATTCTGGTTAGATAGCAAACGTGCCCACGATGCGCAAATCATTGCAAAAGTGCATCAGTATCTGCCAGAACATGACACTGATGGCTTAGATATCAGCATCATGTCTCCAGAAGACGCGACGCGTTTGTCTTTGGCTCGCATCAAAGAAGGCAAAGATACCATTTCAGTTACGGGTAACGTTCTACGTGACTACCTGACTGACTTGTTCCCCATCCTAGAGTTGGGCACCAGTGCCAAAATGCTGTCAATCGTTCCATTAATGAACGGCGGCGGTCTATTTGAAACAGGTGCGGGCGGTAGTGCGCCTAAGCACGTGCAACAGGTTGAGAAAGAAGGTCACTTACGTTGGGATTCACTCGGTGAATTCTTGGCTCTGGCGGCGTCTCTTGAGCATTTAAGCCAAACTGTCGGTAATTCAAAAGCCCAAGTGTTAGCTGATACTTTAGATCAAGCCATTGGCCAATTCTTAGATAGCAATAAATCGCCATCAAGAAGAGTCGGTGAGTTAGATAACCGTGGCAGCCATTTCTACTTAGCCATGTACTGGGCACAAGCCTTAGCCGCGCAAACGGGCGATGAGCAGTTACAAGCTCACTTCATTCCGTTAGCGCATGCGTTGGCGGCAAATGAGCAAGTGATTGTGGCTGAATTAGCGACGGCACAAGGTGCACCAGTCGATTTAGGCGGTTACTACCGTTTAGATACGGCTAAGGCTGAAAAAGCCATGCGCCCAAGCGAGACGTTAAACAAGCTGTTGATTGCTTAATCTTGTTAGTTTTAGCTTTTGGATGGTGTGCGCGTCAGTGTGGGCCATCAAAGTTGATGTAAAGTTGTAAGTCATTAGACTGATTTTGAAAAGGGATCTGCATGGCAGATCCCTTTTTTATGCCCTAAATTTACTGTCGAGACTGGTGATGAAATTTTTTTGTGGGGATGCTATGGGTGAGGGACTGCGATTGATCTTGAATTAAATTCATGCGTAATGCTGACAAGCGATGGAGCATTAAGTGCCGAGGATTGATAAAACACGCTGCAATAAAAAGGCAGGGACAAGTCCCTGCCTTTTAGATCATTGGCCTCACCAAACGTTATTTTGTTGGTGAAATGGCTGAAGCGTGCATCCCTTTTGGACCGGCTTCTACTTCAAATTGAACGGGTTGGCCTGCTTTTAGAGTTCGATAGCCTTCCATTTCAATGGTAGAATAGTGTGCAAAAACGTCCTCACCACCTTGATCAGGGCAAATAAACCCGAATCCTTTGGCGTTGTTGAACCATTTAACAGTTCCGCTTGCCATACTTCCACTTCCTTCTGTTGTCTACTTACCAGTAAGATAGTAAAACCTGTATAGACGGGTATTCGTTCACCGTCTGCACAACAGAATGTAAGGAGTAAAAGCGGAAGTCAAGCTAAAATTAACAAAGGGGTAACAACTGATTAATTTGAACGG
This sequence comes from Shewanella sp. SACH, assembly GCF_001887095.2. NCBI lineage: Bacteria > Pseudomonadati > Pseudomonadota > Gammaproteobacteria > Alteromonadales > Shewanellaceae > Shewanella > Shewanella sp. SACH. Next base: position 1,611,695 of record NZ_MPDG02000001.1, on the reverse strand, counting down.
ATCAATTGGAAGAGGCCAACACGAGAGGCTAGTATTAAAAAATGGCAAAGATAGGAAATATTGAACACGTTGAAGAACGTGTCGAATCAGAGTTAATGCCGCCTTCGATGTATAAGGTGGTACTCAATAATGATGATTACACCCCAATGGATTTTGTGATTGAAGTTTTGCAGGTTTTCTTTCGCAAGAACGAGCAGGAAGCGACCGATATCATGTTGACGATCCATCACCAAGGAAAAGGTATTTGCGGTATTTTCCCGTTTGGGATTGCAGAAACTAAGGTGATACAAGTAAATCAATTTGCAAGACAAAACCAACATCCGTTACTGTGTTCGTTAGAGAAAGCATAAAACCGCTTTACTCTGTAGTCTGTTGTTAATTTTGGGGGTGCTTATGCTGAACAAAGACCTGGAAGTCACCTTAAATCTGGCGTTTCAGCAAGCCAGAGACGCGCGTCACGAGTATATGACAGTGGAACATCTGTTATTAGCTCTGATCGACAATCCTGCGGCTCAAGAAGCGTTAATCGCCTGTGGAGCGAATCTAGATAAACTCAGAGATGAAGTGGCAAGCTTTATCCAACAAACAACCCCAATCATTGCCGATATTGATGATGACAAAGAAACTCAGCCGACGCTGGGGTTCCAACGAGTACTGCAACGTGCAGTATTCCATGTGCAGTCATCGGGTCGCAATGAAGTGAACGGCGCTAACGTGTTAGTCGCCATTTTCAGTGAGCAAGAATCCCAAGCCGTGTATTTACTGCGCCGCTGCGATATTAGTCGCCTAGACGTTGTGAATTTTATTTCCCATGGTTTCGCCAAAAATGATGATGCTGAGTCACATCAAGATCAAGAACGGGTTGAAGATCAGGGCGAAAGCAGCGAAGAGCGCAGCATGTTGTCGCAATTTGCGTCCAACTTAAATCAACTTGCTAAGCAAGGGATCATCGACCCACTGATTGGTCGCGATCAAGAAATTGAGCGCGCGATTCAAACCCTGTGCCGTCGCCGTAAAAATAATCCACTTTTAGTGGGTGAGGCGGGCGTAGGTAAAACGGCGATTGCCGAAGGGCTGGCGTATCGCATCGTCAATAAACAAGTGCCCGATGTGATGCTTGAAGCCACAGTGTATTCTTTGGATTTAGGTTCACTGCTGGCGGGAACTAAGTATCGCGGTGACTTTGAAAAGCGCTTTAAGAACCTGTTAAAAGAACTGGCAGCCGATAAGCATGCCATCCTATTCATCGATGAGATCCACACCATTATCGGTGCGGGCGCGGCCTCTGGCGGCGTAATGGATGCCTCTAATCTGCTGAAACCTTTACTATCTAGCGGTAACTTGCGCTGCATGGGCTCGACAACTTTTCAAGAATATCAAAGTATTTTTGAGAAAGACCGTGCACTTGCACGTCGTTTTCAAAAGGTGGATATCAATGAGCCTTCAGTGGAAGAAACCACTAAGATTTTGATGGGGCTTAAGTCTAAATACGAAGAATATCATGGGGTTCGTTATACTCAGGCTGCGATCAGCAGCGCTGCGGTATTGTCGGCCAAGCACATCAATGACAGACATTTACCCGATAAAGCCATCGATGTGATCGATGAAGCGGGTGCGCGTATGGTGATGTTGCCTATGAGCAAACGTAAAAAGACCATAGGCCAAGCCGAGATTGAGTCGATAGTGGCGAAAATGGCGCGTATCCCTGAGAAGTCGGTATCCGCCACTGATAAGGACTTACTGCGTAATCTTGAGCGTAACCTTAAGATGGTGGTCTTTGGCCAAGATAAGGCCATTGAGAGTCTGAGTTCGGCCATTCGCTTATCACGCAGTGGCTTAGGCACAGACAGAAAACCTGTAGGTAGCTTCTTATTCGCGGGTCCCACCGGTGTGGGTAAAACCGAAGTCACTAACCAACTGGCCAACTGTTTAGGGATGAAACTGGTGCGCTTTGATATGTCTGAGTACATGGAAAGCCATACAGTGTCACGCTTGATTGGTGCGCCTCCTGGATATGTGGGTTATGACCAAGGTGGCTTGCTCACCGATGCTGTGATTAAAAATCCGCACTGCGTGGTGCTATTGGATGAAATCGAGAAGGCCCACCGCGATGTCTATAACTTGCTGTTGCAGGTGATGGATCACGGTACTTTGACCGATAATAATGGTCGTAAGGCGGACTTCAGACACGTGACTTTGGTGATGACGACGAACGCGGGTGTTCAGGAGACTATTCGTAAGTCGATTGGCTTTACCCAACAAGATCACACTCAAGATGCGCTATCTGAAATTAATCGGGTATTTTCGCCAGAATTTCGAAATCGTCTCGATTCCATCATTTGGTTCAACCATTTGGATATGACGATTATCGCCAAAGTGGTCGATAAGTTCTTGGTGGAATTGCAGGCTCAATTGGATGCAAAACACGTTACTTTGGAAGTCAGCGACGAAGCCAGAACCTTGTTGGCCGAGAAAGGCTACGACAAGAACATGGGCGCGCGTCCAATGGCTCGGGTCGTGACCGAATTGATCAAACGTCCATTGGCAGACGAGATCTTATTTGGTGTCTTAGAGTCAGGCGGAGTGGCGCATGTGGATGTGAAGGAGGGCGAGCTTGTCATTCGTACCGAACGTCACGAAAAAGCGACAACAAAAGCTTAACGCTTGATTATCCATTAGTTTTAGACATAAAAATGGCTGCAATTGCAGCCATTTTTTTCATCTTTCGCAAACAAAAAAACCCGGCCTTGCCGGGTTTTTAAATCTAAGAGGCTATATCAGCGTGCGCGGAAGACAATGCGACCTTTGGTCAGATCATAAGGAGTCAGCTGGACGGTAACTTTATCGCCAGTAAGGATCCGGATGTAGTTTTTGCGCATTTTGCCTGAAATGTGGGCTATCACCACATGACCATTTTCAAGCTCTACACGAAACATTGTGTTTGGCAAGGTTTCAAGGATAGTGCCTTGCATTTCAATGTTGTCTTCTTTCGCCATTAATTAATTATCCCATTAGCCTTCGAATATAAAAAACGGGCGTATCATGCCCCAAATTCACCCTGCTGTAAAGGGGAAGTACTTAGCAAACTTGGGAATACTCCCAGCCCGTCGGTGTGAGGATTTGATATGGGCGATATAAACGCTTGTAGGACATCTTACGGTTTTCATCTATTTGATATCCGAGATAAACAAATTCTTTGTCCATCAGTTTTGCCAATCGGCACTGAATTAAAATTAACAGGGCGCCGAGGGAACGCTGTTCTTCGTCGGGGTCAAAATAGCTGTAAATCGCCGACAGACTATTGGGTAAGGTATCTGTGACCGCGACGGCTAATAATTTATCGCCGTTATAGACTTCGATAAACGTCGGCGGCAACCAATGGCAAAAAAGAAAGTGATTATATTGATCTTCACTCGGGGGAAACATAGGGCCGTCAAAATGTCGCTCACGAATGTAATTTTCATACAGGGCATATTGTTCGGCGGTTTGCTCCGATGTAATTCGCCAGGTCAGATCTTGGTTTTTTGCTAAAGTCCGTTTTTGACGTTTCGATGGCACAAATTCATGCGCTGGCACACGAATAGGCTGGCACGCGCTGCACCTTGGGCAACGGGGTTTATAGATGGAGCCGCCACTGCGGCGAAAACCCACCGCGAGTAAACGCTCAAATAAAATGGGATCGAGCGTATCTTCTTGGATGACAAGTAGCTGCTCCTGCTGGCCATCGAGGTAGCTGCAGGGAAATATTTGACTGATACCGATAGCGATCGATGCTTTACTCGAGTTCAAGGATGACCTCTTTAGTGGTCCAAGTCGTTGGGTCCACGGGATTGTTTCTCAGTTCGCTAAGTAACGTTATAAAATCAATGCGTTTAATGGCTTTGGCTCCCAAACTTTCTAGGTGAGGATTCATCACTTGTGCATCGATGAGTTTGAATCCCATTTTGAGTAAATGCTGTTGCAGCGCTGCAACGGCGGCCTTGGACGCATTGGTTTTACGGTGAAACATGGATTCGCCGCAAAACACTTGGCCGATTGCTAAGCCGTAAAGCCCACCAATTAAACGTTCGCCTTCCCAGACTTCAATGGAATGGGCGTGACCTGTGTGATGCAGTTCGCGATAGGCCATTTGAATTTCTTGGGTGATCCAAGTGCCGCTCTGTTTTTCTCTTGGCTGCGCACATCCCGCCATCACATCGGTGAAAGCGTGATTGATTGTGATCCGCCAAGGTTGTTTTTTTAAGTATTTCCGCAAACTTGTGCTGATGTGTACTTCACCGGGAATAAACACGGCGCGGGGATCGGGCGACCACCACAAAATAGGATCATCTGAGTTAAACCAAGGAAAAATACCGTTGTAGTAAGCCGAGAGTAAGCGTTCAGGACGTAAGTCGCCGCCGATAGCCAATAACCCATTAGGATCGGTTAAGGCGAGTTCGGGTGAAGGAAAAGCTTCAAATTCGTGATTCAGAAAAGACAGTGACTTCACAATTGAGTATGATTTAGTTATAGACCTTATTATTAAGTTAGCGGAAATTCAGATATGTGGAAACCTACTCTAGCAAGCTTTATGTTTATTTTTGCGTTTATCCTCAGCCCCGCGAGTGCGGGTTATGACCGTAATCAAGCCGTGCCTGTCGAGAAAGTGCTCTATGGCGATATCACTTCGGTACGTAATATCACTGAAACCCAGCTGATTGAAGACCGTAATCGAGGTTGGAAAACCTTTGGTGGCGCCTTAGCGGGTGGGGTGATTGGTAATCAGTTTGGTGGCGGTTCTGGCCGTGATGTGGCGACCATTTTAGGCGCCTTGATTGGTGGCGGTATCGGCAATCGTTATGGCAGTGGCACGAGCGTGCAGTCATTGAAGCTGGTGGAATTGATGATCAATCAAGAAGATGGCACCCAAGTTATGGTGATCCAAGACTATGATGCTGGCATGGTATTCAATGCAGGTGACAGAGTACGAGTGGTCTACCTGCAAGGCGGTGTGCGTGTTGATGTCGCGATGTAAGCGACTGTCTTATCTTGATTAAGTCGTCATCTTCAGTAAATGGTCATCTCGAGTAAAGGACGGTAATGCAATGACACGGACAGAATTAACCCAATATTTAGCCGATTTTTTACATGTATCGGCGTTTAAAGATTACGCGCCCAATGGGCTGCAAATAGAAGGCAAGGATGAGATCCGCACCATAGTGACGGGCGTGACTGCGTGTCAGGCTTTGATCGATGAAGCGATTCGATTAAACGCCGATGCGATTTTGGTCCATCACGGCTTTTTTTGGAAGAATGAGCCTGAAGTGATCACTGGCATGAAACAACGGCGGATTAAGGCACTGCTCAAGCATGATATTAATTTATTTGGCTATCATTTGCCCTTGGATGCCCACCCAATGCTCGGTAATAACGCGACCTTAGGCAGGCAACTTGGGATCGTCGACGCAGAAGCCATCGAAGAGGTGGCTCAGGGGCTGCTGTGGCGTGGAAAACTTGATCTTGCAGTTAGTGCTAGCGAATTTTCTCACACCCTTGAGGATGCGTTAGGCAGAGCCCCACTGCACATAGGTGATGGCGATGCCAAGATCCAACATTTAGCTTGGTGTACTGGCGGCGCGCAGGACTATATCGATGTTGCGGCGAGTTTAGGTGTGGATGCGTTTATCAGTGGTGAAGTGTCCGAGCGCACTTTCCACAGTGCGGTGGAGCAGGGCATACATTATTTTGCGGCGGGGCACCATGCGACCGAACGTTTCGGTATTCAAGCCTTAGGCCGTCATCTCGCCCGCGAGTTTGATCTCGTGCACCATTTTGTGGATATCACTAATCCGGTCTAATCCAGTCTTAAAGCGGCTTATGATGATCATATTGCCGTTTTATCCCTAATCGAAAGGCGAGCATAGCTCGCCTTTTTTACTGTGAGTTATGGTGACTTATCAGCACTCAAACTTGTTCCTCTAGCGTTTGAGCAACCAGCTCTTAGCTTTTAACTGAAACTAGATTAGCTCCAAAGTGGACAATACAAAGATGCCTAAGGTGCACGTGATCAGCGAGCAGACTGTGGTCAGCGCGATAATATTGGCCGCAAGGGGGGCGTTGCCACCCATGGCGCGTGCCATCACATAGCTTGCGGCAGCGGTGGGCGCTGAACTCATTAAAAAGACCAGCGCTAACTCAATCCCTCGATAGCCCAACAGCAAGGCTCCAAGCGTGATAAAAAGCGGGGCAAAGATCAGTTTCAATGCGGTTGAGAACCAAGTTGAATGCTTTTCATGTTTGAGTGAACCAATATCGAGCGAACCGCCAGTGCACAGTAGCGCTAGTGGCAGGGTCATATTAGCAAAGTATTGGCCCGCATCGAGCACCATTTTCGGTACTGGAATAGCAAGTAAATAGAACAACATGCCGACCATAATGGCAATGATCAGCGGGTTTTTAGTGATGGTCTTGATAATCACGCCAAATGCGCGTTGGCTGGATTCTTCGCCTTTAGGGCTTAGGCAAATAACCGCTTGAATATTGTAGAGCAGCGTCATTGAGGCGACATAAACCGCAGCTAAGGCAACGCCTGAACTGCCGTAGGCGTTGGAAACATAAGCTAAGCCGATAATCGCGGTATTGGCCCTGAATCCTCCTTGAATGATCACGCCTTGGTCTTTGTGCTTGGGAAATAGCCGCCCAGTTGCATAGGTGGAGAGTATAAAAAACAGGAAATTGGCCGCTAAACCATAGCCAATTAAGGGCGCACTGGAGGCGAGATCGTGATTGGAGCTAATAATGCTTAGGAACAGCAAGGCTGGCAGCGTCACGTTAAAGACTAATTTTGATGCGACATCAATAAAGTTTTCATTGATGATTTGGGTGCGTTTTAGGATCACACCGAGCGCTAACATCAAACAAATTGGACCCGTAATCGAGGCAGAAAACAGCAACTGCTCAACGATATTTCCCATAACTACTCCTCGAATGATTCACTGAACACTGCGTCGATTTTAGACCTGTCACAGATATGAATATCACACTGCAGCGAATGCCTTGTCGATAGAAATACGAGCATTAACTCGTTTTCTGCAACCTGTCACTTAAAGCAGTCGCTTAAACCTGTCAGCTAAACCTGTCAGCGAAACCTAGTGGCGTAAACTCAGTCTTTTAAAAGACAAAGTGACACTCGAAGCCACAAATAGGCTCAAACAATCGATACCAACAAATAAGGCCACATAAATGCGGCCTTATTGATTTTTCGAGCGTTATCTAGCGCAGATTACTTAACACGCATGCCAGGCTGTGCGCCTTCATGGGGTTCTAAAATCCACAGGTCGCTGCCACCAGGGCCAGCAGCCAGTACCATACCTTCAGACATACCAAAACGCATCTTACGTGGCGCTAAGTTAGCCACCATTACAGTTAACTTGCCTTCGAGATCTTCTGGCGAATAAGCCGATTTGATCCCGGCAAACACTTGGCGCGTTTCACCACCGATGTCGAGTTGTAACTTGAGTAACTTGTCAGCGTCAGCAACATGCTCTGCTTTGACGATGCGAGCGATACGCAGGTCGATTTTCGCAAAATCATCAAAGTTGATGGTCTCACTGATCGGATCGTCAACCAGCGGTTCACTGCTTACCGATGAAGCTTTAGCGGTTTTTTCAGGCGCTGCCGTCTTTGGTGCATCCGCCGTGACTTGCAGGTTATCCTTGGAATCAGCAACCATAGCATTGACTTTATCCAGCTCAACACGTTGCATCATTGCCTTGAATGGGGCGATTTCATGACCCGCTAAATCTTGGCCCAATGCATCCCAAGTGAGTGGCAATTGGAAGAAGGCTTCCACATCTTGGGCTAAACGTGGCAATACAGGTTTTAGATACGTCACGAGAATACGGAACAGATTCAAGGCGTTTGAACACACTTGATGGGCCGCTTCCTGTTGGTCGTCATGTTTCACCATTTGCCAAGGCGCAGCATCGGCCACAAACCCGTTAGCGATGTCCGCTAATGCCATGATTTCGCGCATCGCTTTGCCGTATTCGCGCGACTCGTAAAAGTCTGCAATCACGTCTTGCTTGGCTAAAAACGCCTCAGTCAGGGTGGTGTCGTTAATTTTCGCGAGCTTGCCATCGAAACGTTTAGTGATAAAACCTGCGGTGCGCGAGGCTAAGTTCACTAGCTTACCGACTAAATCTGAGTTCACGCGCTGGGCGAAATCTTCCAGATTTAAATCTAAATCGTCGATACGGCTGCTGAGTTTGGCGGCGTAGTAGTAACGTAAATATTCAGGATCTAAATGATCTAAATAGGTACGCGCCTTAATGAAGGTGCCTTTCGATTTAGACATCTTCGCGCCGTTGACCGTCACATAACCGTGGGCATAGACGCTGTTTGGCTGACGATAACCTGAGCCGTGCAGCATGGCTGGCCAGAAGAGGCTATGGAAGTAAACGATGTCTTTACCGATGAAGTGGTAAACCTCGGCGGTAGAATCTTTGCCCCAGAACTCATCGAAGCTCAGTTCAGGACGTTTTGCACACAGGTTTTTGAATGACCCCATATAACCGATAGGCGCATCTAGCCAAACGTAGAAATACTTTCCTGGCGCATCGGGAATTTCGAAACCAAAATACGGTGCATCACGGGTGATGTCCCATTGCTGCAGACCTTGCTCAAACCATTCGTCGAGTTTATTGGCCATTTCTACTTGCAGTGCGCCAGAGCGAGTCCACTCTTTTAGCATGCCTTCGAAGGCGGGCAGGTCGAAGAAAAAGTGCTCAGTGTCTTTCATCACTGGCGTTGCACCCGATACCGCTGATTTTGGATTGATAAGTTCAGTTGGGCTGTAAGTCGCGCCGCAAGAATCACAGTTATCGCCGTATTGATCAGGTGACTTACACTTAGGGCAAGTACCTTTTACGAAGCGGTCGGGCAGGAACATGGATTTCTCAGGATCGAATAACTGAGAAATGCTCTTGCTCTTGATATAGCCGTTGTCACGTAGCTTGAGATAAATATCGCTCGCCATGAGGCGGTTTTCTTCGCTGTGAGTGCTGTGATAGTTATCGAAGGCGACATTAAAATCGGCAAAATCCTGCTGATGTTCTTTGTTCACTTGGGCGATCATATCTTCAGGCGCTATGCCTAATTGCTGGGCTTTAAGCATGATCGGCGTGCCATGGGCGTCATCGGCACAAATATAGTGGCACTCATGTCCACGAAGTTTTTGATAACGCGACCAGATATCTGTCTGGATGTATTCCAACATGTGACCTAAATGTATCGGTCCGTTTGCGTAGGGAAGTGCGCTGGTCACGAGAATTTTACGTTGTGAAGTTGCCATCTTGTCTCAAATATCGTGGTGGGCCAAAAATATTGGTAGAGATACTAACCGATTACAGGATGATTTTCATCAAAAGCTGAGCCGATTGAGCTAAATCTGCGCTAATGTTTTCTGCATTATCTGGTACACTTGGGCAAATTTATTGGTGGGGGTAATTCTTTTGTCTTCAACTCAAACTGATTATCGTCTAAATGACGATCTTCTCGGGCCAGTTCTGGCTATTCTCGATTCATTTATTGACCCATATCTTGCGAAAGGGTTAGTGAGCGCAGGATGCGTAAATAAACTGGCGTTGGAAGGTAAGCGTTTGCAGCTTGGCTTAGTCTATCCATACCCTTGCATGACCCAGTATCGCGACACTGTGATGGCGTTGACCAACAAGTTGGCCGTGCTCGATGCTATCGATGAAGTCGAATGTGAAATCGATTTTCAACCTAAAGCCTATTCAGCGTTATCTTCTATCGCACCGATTGCCAATGTGAAGCAAGTGATTGCCGTTGCCTCAGGTAAGGGCGGCGTGGGTAAATCAACCACAGCGGTGAACTTAGCCTTGGCCTTAGCGGCTGAAGGCGCGCAGGTGGGTATTCTCGATGCGGATATTTACGGCCCGTCAGTGCCTATGATGCTAGGTATTCCTAATTTCAGACCGCTTTCCCCCGATGGCAAACATATGACCGCCGCCAGTGCCCATGGCATTGCCGCGCAATCGATTGGGTTTATGCTCAGCGGTGATGAAGCTGCCGTGTGGCGAGGCCCAATGGCAGCGGGCGCCTTAGCGCAACTGCTCAATGAAACCCAATGGCCAGAGCTAGATTATTTAGTCGTCGATATGCCGCCGGGTACGGGTGATATTCAATTAACTCTGTCGCAAAAAGTGCCGGTGAGTGGTGCTGTTATCGTCACTACGCCGCAGGATATCGCGCTGGCCGATGCCAAGAAGGGCATCAATATGTTCCAGAAAGTGAACATTCCTGTGCTGGGTATCGTCGAAAACATGAGTTTCCATTTATGTCCCGAGTGTGGCCATAAAGAACATCCATTTGGAACACACGGTGGCAGTAAAATCGCCGAGCGTTATCAAGTTCCACTGTTAGGCGCCTTGCCACTGCACATCAATATCCGTGAAGCCATGGATAACGGTGCGCCGACGGTCGTTGCCGATCCAGACAGTGAAGTAGCCGCACTTTATCGGGAAATTGCCCGTAAAGTGGGCGCAGAATTGGCTTTAAAGCAAAGCCAGAAAACAGTTTCTATTAGTGTTTCAGATGACGAGTAAGGTTTAAGGGTATGAATTCTCAGCAGTGTGTCATTATTGCAATTGCTGGCGCGTCAGCATCGGGCAAAAGTTTAATTGCCAAAACGATTTTTGACGAATTACGCCGCGATTTAGGCACAGATCAAATTGGGGTAATTAATGAAGACGCGTACTATCGCGATCAGAGTCATTTATCCATGGATGAACGGGTATTAACGAATTACGATCATCCAAAAGCGTTGGACCATCAACTGTTGTGCACCCATTTACAGTTGCTCAAGTCTGGCGAAGCTGTTGATATCCCTTGTTATAGCTACACAGAACACACTCGTATAGCAGAAACCCTGACGATGACACCGAAAAAGGTGATCATTTTAGAAGGTATCTTACTGCTGACTGATCCTAAGTTACGTGCGCTGATGGACGCGAGTGTGTTTATGGACACACCGCTGGACATTTGTTTCCTACGTCGCCTAACCCGTGATGTGGCGGAACGCGGCCGTACGATGGAATCTGTGATTTCTCAGTACAAGAAAACCGTGCGTCCTATGTTCTTACAGTTTATCGAACCGTCGAAACAATATGCCGATATTATCGTTCCCCGCGGCGGTAAGAATCGTATTGCGACCGATATTTTAAAAACTCGTATCCAACATTTACTGGCAAAATAACGACATAAAAACTCAAGGAGTAATAGGCAAGATGCGCTTAACCGATATCGAAATTGAACAGGCCCTTGATAACGGCACTATCGTAATAGAACCTCGCCCAGGCATAGAAGCTATTTCAGGCGTCAGTGTTGATGTGCGCTTAGGTGGACAGTTTCGCGTCTTTAAAGATCATACTGCGCCTTATATCGACTTGAGTGGCCCAAGCGTCGAGATGCAAGCTGCGCTTGATCGGGTGATGAGTGAAATTATCGAAATCCCTGATGGCGAAGCGTTTTTCCTGCATCCTGGCGAATTGGCCTTGGCGGTGACTTACGAGAGCGTGACGCTGCCCGCCGATATCGTCGGTTGGCTCGATGGTCGTTCATCATTGGCGCGTTTAGGCCTGATGGTGCACGTGACTGCGCACCGTATCGATCCAGGTTGGCAGGGTAAAATCGTGCTCGAGTTCTATAACAGTGGCAAGTTACCTTTGGCCCTGCGTCCACGTATGACCATAGGCGCGCTTAACTTTGAACGTCTCAATCATGCTGTTGCACGTCCTTATAACACCCGTAAAAGTGCCAAATACAAAGATCAGCAAGAAGCGGTTGCCAGCCGTATCAGTCAGGACTAACACAAGTGTTTTGGGTGAATGGCGCATCGCAGGCGAGTGTCGACCCTTCCGATCGAGGGCTTGCCTATGGTGATGGCTTGTTTGCGACTATGCGGACAGGCGCTGAGGGGATTTTGTTTTTCAACGCCCATCAAGCTCGTTTAACCGCAGGCGCCGCAAGGCTTGGGTTTCAATGGCAAATGAGTGAAGCACTGCAACAGCAGCTTCATGCCTTAGCCATTGAATATCCACATCATTGCATTAAGTTAATCGTTTCCCGTGGTGTTGGTGGCCGTGGTTACACACCACCAGAAACGGTTAATCCTACCGAAATCGTCTCAGTTCATGCTATTCCAAGCCATTATGCAAAGTGGCAGCAAGCGGGCATTTGCCTTAAAACCTCGTCGATACGATTGGGTTTGCAGCCCTTGTTGGCTGGGATGAAGCATTTAAATCGACTCGAACAAGTCTTAATAAAATCCCACCCTTTACCTCAGGGGTTTGATGACTGGTTAGTTAACGATATCGAAGACAATGTGATTGAATCTTCGATGGCGAATGTGTTTTTTATCAAAGGCAATCGCGTTATAACCCCTTCATTAGCCCAGTGCGGCGTGGCGGGTGTGATGCGCGAACAGGTTATGATAGCCTTGCTTGAACAGAACATGAATATCGAATGTTTGCCCGTTGGCGCCGAGCGTTTAATTGAATTTGACTCAGCGTTTATCACTAACAGCGTTTTAGGAATTGTGGATGTGCTGGCGATAGACTCGCTTAAGTTCAGCCGTGCTCCGATTACCGCGCAACTTAGACAGACACTTTCACTCACCCTATGAAAAAACTCATTCTTATCGCCAGTTCAACCCTGTTGACCTTGCTGACATTAGTCTGTTTGGGCGCCTTTTGGGGCTATCAAACCGTCATCGAATACAGTCAAACGCCGCTGAGTCTCAGCGAGCCTAAAGAACTGACCGTTGAACGCGGTACCAGCGTCAACCAGCTTGCGCAGCAACTTGCCGACGATGGTGTGATTCAAGACACGTGGAAACTCAAGTGGCTACTTAAGTTTCGCCCTGAGCTTGCTAAGATCCGCTCGGGACTTTACGAAATCTCACCTTCACAAACCATTACCGATTTGCTTAATGATTTGATTGCCGGAAAAGTGAAAACCTTTAGTTTGACCTTAGTTGAAGGCAAAACCATCGTTGAATGGGAACAACAACTTGCCAGTGCGCCGCATCTACAGATGTCACCAGAAGTGTTTGCCGCCGTGTTGATGGCGCAGGGCGATGATTCAGGTTTGCCAGAGGGTAAATTCTTCCCCGACACCTATCATTATACTGCTGAGGCGGATGTTAAAGTCCTGCTGACTCAAAGCTATAAGATGATGGAGCAAGAGCTTGCCAAAGCGTGGGCAGAACGGGCGCCAAATTTGCCGTTAAAATCCCCCTATGAAATGCTGATCTTGGCATCGATAGTTGAGAAGGAAACCGGCCAAGCCCATGAGCGTGACCAAATCGCTGGGGTATTTGTTAATCGTCTTAATCAAGGCATGCGTCTACAAACCGACCCGACGGTTATTTATGGCATGGGCGAACGCTATAAGGGCAATATCACCCGTAAAGATTTAGTCGAAGAGACACCTTTTAACACTTATCGTATTTTTGGATTACCGCCAACGCCGATTGCAGCACCGAGTAAAGCCTCACTGATGGCCGTGTCTAAACCTGCCAGTGTGAGTTATCTCTATTTCGTGTCACGCAACGATGGTACCCATGTGTTTTCATCCACACTTGAAGCACACAACCACGCGGTAGATGTGTATCAGCGTAAGAAAAAACCGGCGACGCCAGAACAATCACCAAAGTAAAAATGCAGAGAAAGAAAATCCAATGTCAGTTTTTGCAAAATTTATCGTTATTGAAGGTTTAGAAGGCGCAGGTAAGTCGAGTGCGATTAACCTTATTCGCGACTTTATTGAGAAACATACGGGTAAAGCGCCGATCTGCACCCGTGAGCCGGGTGGCACGCCACTGGCTGAACGTATCCGTGATTTGGTCAAAATTGCCGATGCGACCGATCCCCTGTGCGACGAGGCCGAGTGTTTACTTATCTATGCCGCCAGAGCCCAATTGGTTGCCAATGTGATTAAACCCGCGCTTGCGCAGGGTCAATGGGTATTGGGTGACAGACACAATTTATCGTCACTGGCCTATCAAGGTGGTGGCAGGGGCTTAATGCCGTTAGTGGAAGCGGTGAGCACTGCCACCCTTAAAGGCTTTAAACCCGATCTCACCTTATACCTAGATTTAGATCCCAAGCTTGGGCTAACCCGCGCAGCTAAACGCGGTGAGCTTGATAGAATCGAGCAACAAGCGATTGATTTCTTTGAACGGGCTCGCGCGACTTACCTTAAACTTGCCAGCGAAGATGACAGCATAGTGGTTATCGATGCGAGTCAAACCATGGCCGAAGTGCATAAAGATATCTTAGCCGTGCTACAGGCGATGGCATGGTAGCCGAGTCAGGGTTTACGGCTGCGCAATTGCCTTGGCTCGAAGGGCCAAGGCAGGCATTTTTAGCGCAACTCACGCGACAAAAAATGCCCCATGCACAGCTTGTCGGCATTGATTCTGCCTATGGTGGTGAGCTGCTGAGTGTGTTCATGGCGCGTGCGGCCATGTGTTTGCAGCCAACATCTGCGGGGGCCTGCGGTTTTTGTAAGTCTTGTCAGCTCTTTGATGCGGGAAATCATCCCGATTTTTACCATATTGCTGCCGATGGCAATCAAATTAAAGTCGATCAAATTCGTGAGCTTTGCACACGTCTGACGGCGACTGCCCAGCAAAGCGGTATGCGGGTGGCGATTATTCACCATAGCGAGCGACTTAACTCCGCTGCCGCCAACGCACTCCTTAAAACCCTTGAGGAGCCAGGTAAAGATACTTTACTGATATTGCAGTCGGATACGCCTGCACGTCTGATGGCGACGGTCAGCAGCCGCTGCCAACGCATTCCCTTCGTTGTGCCAAGCCGAGAGACCATCAAAAACTGGTTAGCGCAGCAATGTGATATCCAAGAGGATGTCACTTGGTGCTTGAGCGTGGTGGGTGGACCGCTAAAGTTGGCAGAGAGCTTGCAGTCTGAAAGTGGTCAACAGAGCCGTTATCAATCCTTGCTACAGTTTCGCAAAGATTGGGCCCAAAGTTTGTCGTCTGGTCATCTGTGTGCTAGTTTGTTAACTATAAGTGAACAACAAATAATTGATGTTCTTAAGGTTTTATACCTGCTTATACGACAGGTGTTACTGAAAAATAGCCACCAAGATGCGTTTATCCATGCGCAGCTCGGGAACTTGGCGGCCAAGATCATGGGAATGTGTCATAGCTTAAGTACAATGCCGAGCGTCAATTATCTGGCCTTGTGTCAAAGTTATGTCTTAGAATATAGAGAGATAACAAATAAGTAATATGCCATGGTAGATCTCGTCGTTAATTTTGATACCTTACATCAGCTATATCGTGCCTATATGCCTTTTATTAAGCCGGCAGGATTATTCATAGCCACCAGTGAAGGGCATTACCTTGGCCAGCCGCTGACGATTGCGTATCGCTTACCGGGCGCGACCATAACGAATGAATTTCGCGGTGTCGTGGTATGGATCAATCCCTTAGGTGCTTCGGGCGGCCGTCCTGTAGGCATTGGCATTAAAATTGTTTCTGAGCCCGATAGTCATAAACACCACATCGAAAAATTACTGTCCCGCGAACTGGCCTCCGGCGATCTAACCTGCACTATGTAGGTTGGCCAGCATTATTGCTCTGGTTTGAAGGTTACTTAGGTTTAAATGTTACTTAGGTTTAAACGCTCTGCTTTAAGCGTTACTCTCGTTTAACTGTTCTAGCTTTAACATTGGCCCGCACTCTAAACTGACTCTTCACCTCCGCGGAATTTGACCTCGATCCCTTGGCTGGGTATCCTTGTAGTCCTTTTGTTATTCAGCTTGGAAATCCCTGTGCTTATTGATTCACACTGCCATCTCGATCGCCTTAAAGCGGCGCCTGATCAACAAACCCTAGAACATATTCTGGCCAGCGCGAAAGCCCGTGGCGTGGACTATATGCTATGCGTCAACGTGCGCCAGCAGGGATTTGAATCGATGCGAGATAAAGTTGCAGCCTTCGATCAGGTATTTTTGTCATCGGGCGTGCATCCATTAGACGTTAAAGAAGGGCTTGATGTTGAGCAAATCCGCCGCTTTGCCACCGATCCTAAAGTGGTCGCGATTGGTGAAACTGGCCTAGATTATTTTTATGCCGACGAAACTAAATTGCTGCAACAACAATGTTTTGAGCAGCAGATCGCCCTTGCGGTCGAAGTGAATAAACCTTTGATTGTCCATACTCGCGATGCGCGTGAAGACACGATCACTATGCTTAAGCAGGGCAACGCGGATAAAGTTGGCGGCGTACTGCATTGCTTTACTGAGAATTGGGAAATGGCGAAAGCGGCGATTGACCTTGGCTTTTACATTTCAGTATCAGGCATAGTCACCTTTAAAAATGCCGGTGAACTTCGCACTGTTATCCGTAAAGTGCCACAGGATCGCCTGCTGGTTGAAACGGATTCGCCTTATTTGGCGCCTATTCCACACCGTGGTCAAGAGAACCAGCCCGCTTATGTGCGTGATGTTGCTGAGTTTGTGGCCGAGCTTAGAGGTGAGCGCTACGAAGATCTTGCTGAGTACACCAGTAATAACTTCTTTAATTTATTCAAAGATGCGGCGCGTTTAGTCGGCCGTTAGCTTTAAGTGCTTTGACCCATGTTATGCGATTGCGCGATTGCCAATACTGAGACATAAAGGCTCATGTAAAAAGGCTCATGTAAAAAGGCTCATGTAAAAAGGCTCATGTAAAAAGACACTGGCATAAAAAAAGGCCCAAAACGATGAAAGCTGTTTGGGCCTAGGGGAATGGCTCGTTGAAGAGCCGTGCGCTACAGGTGAAAGCGCCATGCAGTGCGCTTTACAATAGACTCAGTGTAGTCGAGCTTTTGCCCTAGAGTCGCGTTCACCTTCCCCTTTTTTAGGTTATTTATCGCTAAAAAACAGCAGAACTATAACGATTTTGTCTGTTCTGGTAGCAATAACACTTTATCTTTCACTAAGTCTCTGGGCAGGTTGTTTTTTAACTTATTGCCTAAATGTTTCGCCATGCCTAACGGCGCGCCGCCATAACAGACGATCACTTCACCTTGGGCTTTGTCTGCGGTCGCTAAGGGAATATCTCGCCCCATCAAATACTCTTTGGCTTCAACATCGCTCACATCGACCGTTTTTGCCGTTGGGCTAAGTTGTTTTCCCGCTAAAGCAATAATCGCTTCATGGCGGACTTTAAAACCGTGCTTACTGCTATCGGCGAGTTTAATGCCAATACGCTGAAAGCGCATACGGCCGATAAAAGCGTTGAATTCATGTGGAAATAGCCAGAATTCATCATCGCGAACCATGATGAGTTCGTCTGGTAAGCTGATGCCTAAATCCTGCTGAAAATAGTCTTTGATCCCTTGGGCTTGTTTCGCTGATGCGGTCGTGAAGGGGAAGTTTTTCTGCAGTTTAGGCTCAGGCTGTAACCGCGGCACAGAGGCAGTTTTTGTCAATTTAGCGACAAAGAAACCTTCACTGTCGTAAATCTGCGGCCAGACATGCAAGAAGCCTTCGGCAGTCGTGGCTCGCTCAGCGCCATCAAATAAATCACTTAAGGATTCAAATTGCACGGCATCGCCGTAGACTTGTTTTAAATACTCGCACACGCCTTGGTTTTCGAGACGGTTTAAGGTGCAGGTTGAGTAGACCAAACTGCCGCCGGGTTTCAGGGCGAGAAACGCTGATTCGATTAAGGCTTTTTGGGTTTCGCTAATCGCCAACACATCGTCAAGACTCCAATGTTTTAACGCATCGGCGTCTTTACGCACTGTGCCTTCGCCGCCACAGGGCGCATCAATGAGCACGGCATCGAAACTTTCGTACAGGTATTCACCAAACACACGGCCATCGAAATGGGTGAGAGCGCAGTGACTTGCGCCCATGCGCAGCACATTGGCGTGCAATACTTTCACGCGGCTCGCCGAATACTCATTCGCCACCAATAAACCTTGGTTTTGCATCAATGCGGCCATTTGCGTGGTTTTTGAACCCGGCGCAGAGGCGAGATCGAGTACGCACTGCCACTTTGCACTAGTCGTAAATGCACTAGGCGTAAAAAGTGCGGTTGGTGGCAACATAGAGCTGGCTTCTTGAATGTAGAATAAGCCCTGAATGTGCTCTAAGGCATTGCCGAGTTGTTCTTCTTCATCGTAACTGATCCAAAATCCGTCTTCACACCAAGGAATGGGATCGAACGTCCAGCCCTTAGGTTGCATCAGAGTCTTAAAGTCGTCGCTGCTGATTTTTAAGGTATTAACCCGAATTGAACGTCTAAGCGGCCTGTCGCAAGCGGCAATAAACTCGTCCATGGATAAATGGGCGGGGAGTTCTTGGGTAATTGTATCGATAAAATTTTGATTTAATTGAACCATTGATTTCATTGAACCATAGGAAAATAGACTGTGTATCAACTGGCGCGAGTATATCATAATCCCTTATTGGGTCTGAGATTTTATCCCAAGTGCCTCAGTCGTTATGGCGATTTGAGGTTTATGCACTGACGATTGCCGCAATATTAGAATGAGTTGCCATAAAGCTAGCACTCAGTAGCCATGAGCTAATAGAATAAAAACAAATAAAAATAAGGGGATTAGCGTGCTGAATCGCGTGTGGTTAGCTTTCTTTGTTACGGCATTGCTGGCAATAGCGGTGCAACTGTTCAATGGACACATAGAAGTCCTATCGGCTTCGGTCGCCGCATTATTTGCTAGCGCTAAGCTTGCCGCCGAAATTTCCCTTGGCCTGATTGGTGTACTTTCCCTGTGGATGGGGTTAATGCAGGTGGGCGAGAAGGCCGGAGTGGTCAGCGCTATCGCCTTTGTGTTTGAGCCCTTACTGCGCCGTTTGATGCCAGAAGTGCCCAAGGGCCATCCTGCCTTTGGCAGTATCACGATGAATTTAACGGCGAATATCTTCGGTTTAGATAATGCCGCTACGCCGCTTGGTTTAAGGGCAATGCATGATTTGCAGAGTTTAAATCCGCTAAAAACCGTGGCGACTAATGCACAAATCTTATTTTTAGTGCTCAATACTTCCTCTGTGACCTTAGTGCCTGTGACAGTATTCCTTTACCGTGCCCAGCAAGGTGCAGCCGCGCCTGCGGATATTTTCCTGCCGATTTTACTGGCAACCTCGGCCTCGACATTGGCGGGCTTACTGGTTGTGGCGTTAGTGCAGCGGATTTCGTTATTAAACTCAGTGGTGCTCGGTTATGGCGCCTTGATGCTCTCTGGCCTAGTGGCGAGTGGTTTTTATCTGATGACCTTAAGTGCTGAAGCCATTGGCACAGTGTCGACGGCAATGGGTAACGGCATTTTATTGTTATTAGTGTTTACCTTCGTCATTGTTGCGGGCATCCGTAAGGTGGCGGTTTATGATGAGTTTATCGAAGGGGCGAAGGCGGGTTTTGCTCAATCTATTCAGTTGATCCCTTATTTGCTCGCCATGTTATTGGCTATAGGTTTACTGCGCGCATCCGGCGCCTTGGATTATCTGTTGCACTTGATTGCCAGTGGCGTGCGGATATTGGGTTTTGATACGCGTTTTGTCGATGCTATGCCGACCGCGCTGATGAAACCTTTTAGCGGCTCAGGTGCCAGAGCCATGATGCTCGAGACAATGGATCACCACGGCGTCGATTCCTTTGCAGGCCGACTAGCGGCGATTTTTCAGGGCAGCACTGAAACTACTTTTTATGTTCTCGCCGTGTATTTTGGTTCTGTGGGTATTCGCCATGGCCGCCACGCCTTAGCCTGTGGTTTAACCGCGGATTTTGCGGGGATCAGCGCCGCGATTGCCGTTTGCTATTGGTTCTATGGTTAACAGGATGGCAAGGGTCTTGAGCGCCCTAGAATGTGTCAATGACATTTCGAGAAGCTAAAAATCAATCAGGCGCATTATGCGCCTGATTGATTTGTAAGAGCTTTAATATTAGTGCGTTGGTGTAAGTCTTTTGATGAAAAGAATTACTGGGCAGGGGCCCATTCCTGCCATTCGTTTTCGGCTTTGTGTTGCAATCTTAATACTGTTCCTGCTGCTAAACGATTACCCTCTTGAGTCGTGTCCTTAGTCGCGACATTGATGCCGCCAGCGAGTAAGGTTTCCAGCGAGCCCGCTTCGATTTGCGCGCCTGAGAATAGGCCAACATCAACTTTAATCCCAGAAGCATCCCAGAACTGACTGCTTTGATTCACTAAGTGACTGTACTGCGGCTCAATATGGGCTTGCATCAGCACGCTATTGCCCTGTGTCGACAGGTGATAACCATCGATTTGACCGACTTTGATACCACGGAAGAAGATAGGTGTGCCGACTTTCATCGAGCCTAAGTTGTTATCTTCTAGAGTAAATTTAAGCGCATCTTCGGCAACATTGGCATAGCTGCTGGCAGCGAGGTTGGCGACAAACTGGGCCGCTTTTTGACGGCTTGTACCCGGCAGTACACCGATATAAGGGCCAGTGATCAAGGTTTCTGGCGCTTTAATTCCCGCCAGAGAAATTTGCGCATCCACTAGATGATATTCACAGTCGCTGCGACTGAAATGTTCGGCGTATTCGCCGTAGAGATAGGCCGTTGCAGTGAGAGTATTGAGATCGGCATTGAGCTTCACCTGCGACACTTCACCCACTTGATGACCTTGATAGCGAATCGCTGCTTTGGCCGTCAATTTGCTTGATGCGGGTAGGGTGAGACGAATTGCCTGCGCCTGCGTTAATGCCAGCTGCTTGCTCTCATAGAGTTTTAAGTTAGCTGCATTGCTGGCTTTGCCATTGCTATCAAGCAATCCCAGACTGATGCTGCCCTTTAATGCTCCTTGAAGCGGCGCGACCGCAACATCAATACCGGCAAGACTGGCGCTAATATCCACGGCGCTGTTACGCCAGAACACATTCGGCTTTTTCAGCAAGGGCTGGAACTGTTTGTCGATAGCGAGCTTGATAGCAAAGTCTTCGGTCTTACTTTGCCAGTTCACTGAGTCAACTGTCCCAATTTGCATCTTTTTATAGTAAATCGGTGAGCCTTGGCTGACATCGGCGCCATCTTGACTGATTAAGGTCAGATGCACTTGTTGCTGACGATCATAAAAGGCTGTCGCGGCATCCACAGAACTAAACAAGGTGAGGGCGCTGTTGGCGGCGAGTGGTGTATCGCTGTGGCCTTGGATCAAGCTAACCGCACCTTGAGTGAGCGTCGTAAAGTCCCTTGCTTTGACTGACACGCCCTCTAGTGATGCTTTTACTGTTAATGCCGACTCAGGCACAAAATAGCTGTCGCTGCGAATTAGGCTAGCAAACTCAGGTTGTAACTCGAGTTGGTATTCCACCGCCGATAAATCTTTGGTTAACTTAACCGCAAGTACTGAGCCAATGGGGATTTGCTTAAAGCGAACTTCGGCGCCCGCTGAAATGCCCATGTTTTCGGCTGAGGTTAAGGTCAAGAAACGCTTCTTCGATTGCAGTAAATCAGGCGCTTTGGTTTGTAAGGCAAAACTGCTTGGCATCGCCGTTTTAGTATTAATGCCCGGCAGGAAGTTGATCACGCTGCCCGTCAGTAAACGCTCTGGATTTTTAATGCCTGAGAGGGAAATATCGGCACCTTCAAGCCAAAACACGCCGTCGTTAGTTAACAGTGAACCGTATTGAGGTTCAAACTTCGCCACAGCTATTACGCCATTGGCGGTGAGTTGTTTGCTTAAAATGCTGCCGATATTGATGCCGCGATAAACAATGCGAGTGCCTTTGTCGACACCGTTAGCATCAGCCATGGTCAGGTTTATTTCTATGCCGCCAAGGGCTGTGGTTTCTGAATCATAAAGCGAAAAAACGTCGCCATTTTTGGCAATATCCGCTTTATCGTCAGAGCTAAAACTCACGCCGCCAGCCAGAATGGATGCCAAACTCTCAGAGCTGACTTTAACCCCAGTCAGTGATGCATCAATTTTAACGCCGGAGACATTCCAAAAGTGAGAGTTTTTCTTCACTAATCGCGCGTATTGCTCTTGAATAAAAGCGCTGATGATGACTCTTTGATTACCATCTAAACGATAGCTAACCACACTGCCCACAGGGATTTGGCGGAAAAATATTGGCGAGCCAACATCCAACGAACCGAGTTTGTCTGAGGTCAGTTCGACCATCACACCTTCTGAACCGATTTGCATCGGCGGCGGTTGGCGTTCAGCTTCGAAGAAGGTTGACGCATTACCTTTACCCGGTTGAATCGCGATGTAGTTACCTGAGAACAGCGCATCTAAGCCTTCAACGCCTGTGATGCTGGCCTTAGGGGTGACCAGCCAGAAGAGAGTTTCCTTATTTAAGAAAGGCTTAGCACGGTAGTCCATCATGACTTTAACGTTTACGCCCTTGAGATCTTCATCTATTCCTATGTCTTTGACTTTACCGACAGTCAAGCCTTGGTATTTGACTAAGGTTTTACCTACGTCAATCCCAGTGGCGCTCGGAAAGTGAATTTGAATTTCAACGCCCGATTCTTTAATGCTCTTAATGCCCAGCCACGCACCCAATGCCAACGCGACAATAGGCAGTAGCCAAATGGGCGAAAAGAGTTTTTTCTTTACAACTTTCGGCGATTCAATTTGTGTCATCTTGAGGTTCCAATCGATCCCAGAGTAAACGAGTGTCTAACACTTTTGCGGCTAACTGAGTTAACAGAATAACCAAGGCAAATGCGGTCGCTGCAGGCGCGGGTTTAGCGTCGAGTAGTTGTCCCATATTCACTAATGCCACTGTGATTGAGATGACAAATAAATCGAGCATAGACCAACGACCAATCCATTCGATGATGTGAAAACCCACCATCAATTTCTTTTTTGAAATCGGAATATCAAAGCTGATCGCGCACAGATAAATGGATAAGCCGATGATTTTAATCCATGGCACTAAAATACTGGCAGTAAAAACTATCACGGCAATGGGCAACATATCTGAATGCACTAGATGCAAAATGCCCGAAAAAATGGTGTCGTGCCGCACTTGCCCTTGGTTGGTCAGCATAGTGATAGGGTAAATGTTGGCAGGCACCAGCAAGATGGCAGCGGTAATCAACAAAGCCCAACTTTTTTGCAGGCTGGAATAGTCCCTGACCTGCAACTCAGCTTCACAGCGTTGACAGTGGCTGAGGTCACTACTATTGAGCTGGCGGCAGACCTTACACAGACACAGGCCGATATCTTTACCTTGTTGCTTCATATCAGCGATGACCTTCCAATAACGTCCACATGTGCTCTAAGTCGTACTCTCGTTGAAGAAACAAAGTCACGAGAAACAACATAGTGAAGCAAAATGTGCCCATACCAAAATAAATATCCGAAAAATCAGAAAGCTGGAACGATGAAACCAAAAAGCTGATCACATAAATTTCCAGCATAGTGAGTTGTGATAATACGCCATGAAACTTCAATAATTGCTTCAATGAGTTACGCCAAAAAAGACGACTCAGTCCCCATTTCACAATCAAAATCTGCGTCAGTATCGACAACAGTAATAAGCCTGGACCAATCACCGCGGCGGCAAGCACGGCTAAACCGACGACCCAATAACCTTGGTCAAATACCGCAAACGCACCCTGAAAAACCGTGGTGGTGCGAATGCTGCCGAAAAAGTGAATTTCGAGTACGGGTAAAAAATTGGCAGGAAAATAAAACACTAGTGCCGAGATACATAGGGCGAGCATGCCATTCACAGAGCAGTAGGGAGTGTCATAAAGTGCAGTGCTGCAACGGGGACAAAGGGCTCTGACACCGCTTGGCAAGGCACGTTTGCGGACTGCTAAATCGCAGGAACGGCAAAGGATTACTGAATTTTCTGCTGCGTTTTCATGCATATAAAAATATATATTAGCCTAAATAGGAGTAATAACAGCGAGATCGGTGCAAAGTGTAGTGCTAATCAGCCGTTCTGCACAGTCTAGCGCTTTATAATCTTGGCAACGAAAGTACGCTAATAATATCAGATTAATCAGAACACTTGCATCACAAGTTCAATCTATGTCACTCTAGTTACTGTATATAAAAACAGTGCGAGGGCAGTCATGGCAGTAATAACACAGTTTGTCGTGGTCAGAGAAGGGGTTGAAAAGATGACATTCACATCTAAGAAGGAGGCTGATGCCTACGATAAGATGCTCGATATCGCCGATAACCTTATCCCCTTCATTCAAAAAGCTGATTTAGGTATAGATGAAAGCGTGGGCGAAAAGCTCGCATTCTATTTTGCTAACAATAAAGATGAGCTGACGAACTTGCTTAAAGGTGTCGTTCAGGTTAATAGTACGCCAACGAATCCACCTGCTGCGAAAAAAGCGGCTAAAAAGACCGAAGCAGCAGAATAAAATTGTTAGGAAATGTAATGAAATCGAAATTTTATGAGTCACTTAACCGTCAAGCCTTGGCCTTATTGGAAGGGGAAGACGACCTTGTTGCGGCGATGGCAAATTTTTCAGCCTTACTCAATGATAATTTAACTGAGCTGAACTGGGTGGGATTCTACGTTATGCGTGGCGAGCAACTCGTATTAGGCCCGTTTCAAGGTAAAGTGGCTTGTACACGCATTCCATTAGGAAAAGGCGTGTGTGGTACGGCGGCATTCACCAATCAAACTCAGCGAGTGGCCGATGTTCATCAATTTGATGGCCATATTGCCTGTGATTCTGCCAGTAATTCTGAAATCGTTGTGCCAGTTTGTGCCCAAGGTAACGTGGTTGCCGTGCTCGATATTGACAGCCCAATCTTCGATCGTTTCGATGAAGAAGACCAAAAGGGGCTGGAATTACTGGTTAAAAGTTTTGAAAACTGCCTATTTGATTAATTTGCGTACAATAACGCATAATTCATAGTCGCAATCGGTGGCGTGCGCCTTATAATATGCGCCTGCACGCATTAAGCTGGTTTGATTGGCATGCAATGAATAAGCTTAGTGTTTTGAGCTGTAAAAATTTGTTAAGGTATATTTTTTTTAACTTTAGTAAACGCGGCTAGGATGCTAATTTGTACGTTGACTCAATATTGAGTTTAACGAAGATAAACGACACGTAAGAAGTTGATATATATCACCTCGAATCGATGTCCCTTTTTGACTGTGGAAGTAATGATGGAATCAACAGAAAAGTTGACCGACACCAATGCAATTTTGGCGTATTTGTATGAAACATTTCCTTTGTGCTTTATTGCTGAAGGTGAAACTAAGCCATTAAAAATCGGATTGTTTCAAGATTTGGCTGAAAGGTTGGCTGATGATTCTAAAGTCAGTAAAACTCAGCTCAGAGTTGCCTTAAGACGTTACACCAGCAGCTGGCGCTATTTAAAGTGCGTTAAAGCGGGCGCACAACGCGTTAATCTGGATGGCGAACCTTGCGGCGAGTTAGAGCAAGAGCACATTGACCATGCTCAAGCCATGTTGAAAGAGAGTCAGGATAAAGCGAAAGCGAAACGTGCAGCACTCGCACCTAAGCCTGCGGCGAAGAAAGCACCTAAAAAGGTGGCTGTTCCTCAACGTGCTAAAACTGAGCGTCCTGCTAAGCCTGCGCCTAAAGCTGCAGCGCCAGTCGTAAATTATGTCCAAGCACAATTGACTGATTTAACGAAAAAACAACGCGTCAATGTTAAGTTAGGTATGACACCCGTAGCCGGTGTGATTACTGATATTAACAAGGAAGATATTCATGTTCAGCTTGATAGTGGCCTAACGATTAAAGTTAGAGCAGAACATATCCTGCTGTAATCATTTTTTAAAACGGAGTAACTTGTTGATGCGAAAACTCACTTTGGCTACCTCGATCGCCACTGTTTTTGTCGGATTTTCGGCTTGGGCCGTACCACCCACGATTCAAATCAGCGAGTTACCCACTCTCAAGCAGGAAGCGCAACATAAGGTCGCGAGCAAAAGGGTAACGGACTTATACACTCGTTCGCACTATCATAGATTTAATCTTGATGATGCCTTTTCTACGCAAATTTTTGACCGTTACCTGCAGCAGTTAGACTATCGCCGCAATGTGTTAACCCAAGCGGATGTTGATAGCTTCAAACCTTATGCTACCCAATTCGATGACATGCTCAGTTCTGGTGAACTTGAGCCTGCCTATAAAATGTTTGATATCGTCCAAAAGCGTCGTTATGAAGGCTTTGTCTATGCTTTATCCCTACTGGATAAAGAGATGGACTTCTCCGCCCCTGGCGATGCCTATGAGTATGACCGTGACGATGCGGCATGGCCAAAAGATCAAGCCGAGATCAATGAGTTATGGCGTCAACGTGTTAAATACGATGCGCTAAATCTGAAACTCACAGGTAAAAAATGGCCTGAGATTGTTGAGATCCTGCAAAAGCGTTACAACAACGCCATCAAACGTTTGACTCAAACCAACAGTGAAGACGTGTTCCAAGGCGTGATGAATGCCTTCTCACGCAGCATTGAGCCGCATACGAGTTACCTGTCACCACGCAATGCTGAACGTTTCCAAATGGAAATGAATTTAAGCCTTGAAGGGATTGGTGCTCAACTGCAACTTGAAGACGATTACACTGTGATTAAAAGCTTAATTGCTGGCGGCCCTGCGGCTGGCAGCGAAAAACTGTCGCCAGAAGACAAGATTGTCGGCGTCGGTCAAGAAGGCGGTGAAATTGTTGATGTGATCGGCTGGCGTTTAGACGACGTGGTTGATCTGATCAAAGGACCTAAGGGCAGTAAAGTCGTACTGCAAATTTTACCGAAGAAAGGTGGTTCGAATGCTAAGCCATTCGACGTTACCTTAGTACGCGATAAAATTCGTCTTGAAGACAGAGCGGCAACCTCTAAGGTGATTGAACCTAAAGATGGCGAGTACGCTAATCGCAAAGTCGGTGTGATCCATATTCCTGGTTTCTACATGAATCTGTCACAGGACGTTGAAAAAGAGCTAGTGAAGTTAAACGAAGCCAAAGTTGAAGGCATAGTCATC
The DNA here is from genome assembly GCF_001887095.2 of Shewanella sp. SACH. NCBI lineage: Bacteria > Pseudomonadati > Pseudomonadota > Gammaproteobacteria > Alteromonadales > Shewanellaceae > Shewanella > Shewanella sp. SACH. Next base: position 1,584,685 of record NZ_MPDG02000001.1, on the reverse strand, counting down.
GACCTTAGAGGTAACGGTGGTGGTGCATTAACAGAAGCCGTGTTGCTGACGGGACTCTTTATCGATATGGGTCCTGTGGTGCAAATTCGTGATGCCGATGGCCGTGTGTCTGCGCACCGTGATAACGATGGCAAAACCAGTTATGCCGGTCCTTTAACTGTTATGGTTGACCGTTACAGTGCTTCAGCCTCTGAGATTTTTGCTGCCGCATTGCAAGATTATGACCGCGCGCTGATTGTTGGTGAGTCTAGCTTTGGTAAAGGTACAGTGCAGCAGCATAAGAGCTTAGGCCGTATCTACGACATGTATGAAAAGCCAATTGGTCATGTGCAATACACGATTCAAAAGTTCTATCGGATCAATGGCGGCAGCACTCAGCTTAAAGGTGTGACACCAAACATTGCTTACCCAAGTGCGTTAGAGCCAGGTGAGTACGGCGAAGCTGAAGAGAAAAATGCCTTGCCTTGGGATAAAGTGCCAATGGCGCAATATGGCACGCTCAATGATGTGACGCCTGAGTTAGTGACTAGCCTTGAGGCCAAGCACCTTAACCGCATCAAAAGCAGTGTAGAGTTTGCTTATATCAATCAAGATATTGCCGACTTTAAAAAGCACCACAAAGAGAAGACAGTTTCTCTGGTTGAAAGTGAGCGCATTGCCTCCCGCGAAGCCGATGAGAAGAAAGTCCTCGATAGAACGAACGAGCGCCGAGTCGCCAATGGTTTAGCACCGGTTAAATCCATGGAAGACATTAAAGACGACGCCGAATTGCCAGACGCATTTTTAGATGAAACGGCTTATATCACTTTAGATATGGCTGATGCGCAAAAACTGGCTAAAACTAGTGCTAAGTAGGCGCTAGTCGAGTCGATTTATCCAATATCAAAACGCGCTTATGGCGCGTTTTTTCTTATTTAGATCAGCGTTAAAGGGATCGAAATGACACAAGCTCAAGCAAAATACTTAAAAGATTATCAAGCGCCACTCTTCACGATAGACACGATCGACTTAGCCTTTAATCTGGCGGGCAATGAGACTCATGTGCAGGCGATAAGTCGGGTAAAACGCGCTTCTAAGCATGCCCAAGCTTTAGTATTGGATGGCGAAGACTTAACTGTGGTCTCGCTGACGGTTGACGGTGAAGCAGTGCCTTATCATGTTAGCGCGGGTCAATTAGTCTTAGAAACGGCGCTTGATGAGTTTGAGCTGAACATCGTCACTAAGCTCGATCCCGAGGCCAATTCGAGCCTTGAAGGCCTGTATATGTCCGATGGTGCCTACTGCACGCAATGTGAGGCTGAGGGCTTTAGACGGATCACTTATTTCCTCGACCGTCCCGATGTATTAGCCAAATATACTGTGCGCATCGAAGCCGATAGAGCCGCATTCCCGTTTTTACTGAGTAACGGGAATTTGATTGATCAAGGCGAATTAGAGGGCGGCCGCCATTATGTTTGCTGGCAAGATCCGTTTCCAAAACCGGCTTACTTGTTTGCCTTAGTCGCTGGCGATTTTGATCTGTTGCAAGATGAGTTCATTACCCGCAGTCGCCGTAAAGTGATCCTGCAAGTGTTCGTCGATAAAGGTAATTTACATAAAGCACACCATGCGATGGCATCGCTGAAAAAATCCATGGCATGGGATGAGAGTCGTTTTGACCTCGAGTACGATTTAGATATTTACATGATAGTTGCCGTCGACTTTTTCAATATGGGAGCGATGGAAAACAAAGGCTTAAATATCTTCAACACTAAATATGTGCTTGCAGATACGTTAACGGCTACCGACGAGGATTATCACGGTATTGAATCGGTGGTAGGCCATGAGTATTTCCATAATTGGACCGGAAACCGCGTGACGTGCCGTGATTGGTTCCAGCTAAGTTTAAAAGAAGGCTTAACGGTTTTTCGCGATCAAGAATTCAGCTCCGATTTAGGCTCACGCGCTGTGAATCGAATTCACGCAATCAAAGTGATCAAGAATCAGCAATTTGCCGAAGATTCTGGCCCTATGTCCCATCCCATTCGTCCAGAATCTGTGATTGAGATGAATAATTTCTACACCGTCACTGTGTATAACAAGGGCGCTGAAGTGATCCGCATGATGCACACTTTGCTTGGCGAAGAAAAGTTTCAAGCGGGGATGAAACTGTATTTTAAACGCCACGATGGCCAAGCGGTCACCTGCGATGATTTTGTGGCGGCAATGGAAGATGCCAGCGGCGTAGATTTAACCCAATTCCGTTTATGGTATAGCCAAGCGGGCACGCCGATTGTGACTGCGATGGACAGTTTCGATGCGCTAACGGGCGTTTACCAATTAACCCTTAAACAAAGTTTAGCGAACTGTGCATCACCCTTGCATATCCCGTTCAGTATCGAACTGTTAGATGCCAAGGGCCACTCTTTAGTGAATGAAGTTCTCGACTTTACTCAAGCTGAACAAGTGTTTAGTTTTGAGGGATTAAGTCATAAGCCGGTGGCTTCACTGCTGCAAAACTTCTCCGCGCCCGTTAAATTGCAATATCGATTCAATGTGGATCAACTGGTTCACTTGATGCGTTTTGCCAGCAGCGAAGTGGCGCGCTGGGAAGCCTCAGTGACCTTAGTGAGCCAAGCGATTTGGCAGAATGTCGCGAGTTTACAGCAGCAACAAGCCATGACACTCGATCCCCGCGTGCGCGATAGTTTTAAAGGCGTGTTGTTAGACACTGAACTTGACTCAGCATTGATTGCCGAAATCTTAGCTATACCTACGGCATCTGCTTTGATTGAGCAAACTGACAGCGTTGATCTCGATGCGTTAGCCTTAGCCCGTGAATTTGTGTTAACAGAGCTTGCTTCACACTCTGAAGATGAATTGATCGCGCTCTATCGCTCTTTGGTATCAGTCGATAGCACGCAGGCAAGAGCGCTTAAAAATCAGTGTTTAACGTGGTTAGCACGGGTGTCGGATGAGGCAGAAGCGTTAGTGATTTCCCAGTTTGATAAAGCCAGCAATATGACAGATTCCCTCGGCGCACTGACTGCGGCGAATGTGGGCGATTTGCCTTGTCGCGATGAGCTGATGACCGTATTTGAGCTGCGTTGGCAGGACACGCCATTGGTAATGGATAAATGGTTTATGTTGCAAGCGACTCGTAATGCGCAAGATGTGATTGAATGTCTGCGTCAATTACAGCAGCACAAGCGTTTTAGTATGAGTAATCCAAACCGAGTGCGCGCGTTAGTGGGCAGTTTTGCGGCGGGGAATATTTACCAATTCCACCGTCAAGACGGTAAGGGTTATGCCTTCTTAACCGAATGCTTAATTACCCTTAATAAGCTCAATCCGCAGGTCGCGGCGCGCATGGTGACGCCATTGATCCAGTTCCATAAATTCGACTTAGGCCGTCAAACCTTAATAAAAGCCTGTTTAGGGCAACTTTTGGCTTTACCTGACTTATCTAAGGATATGTACGAAAAAGTCTCTAAGGCATTGGCAAAATAGCGGTTTGTAGGAGGAGGGCGGCAATCGATGCCGCCCTGATATTATGGAATTGTATTTCAAACTAACGATCAGCTATCGAGATTTCTTACCCTACTATCAAGGGCTTGCTGATAAAATTGAGGTCCGCGAAACGCAAGGACGTATTTTGTGGATTAATGGCCGTCATTTCAGACGTTTTTTAACCGAAAATGGCATTCAAGGCTATTTCAAATTGATTTTAGATGACAAGGGACAATTTGTTTCATTAAATCGAGTCTAGTCTGAATTTGTTTATTTGCGCTTAGAGTAATTACTTTAAACGGTCGGCTGATTATCAGGCTCGGTTTGTGATATTTAGTTTTTAAATATGTTAATGAATTATATGATATTTTGATATCTTTTCCCGCTTCATTTCTATCCCGCTTTTCTCTAATTTAAATCCCACCTTTTCAACTGCTGGCACAAATGTGTCTACATGCTTAATTCTTTAGAAAATTTTCTCTAACTGCGCCTTGCCCAAGGGGATTAATTGCTGTAACAATGATGTTACCTGTGAGCTAACAAGATGTTGGTTGTAATTCCTAAAACAAAGAATCCAGCAGGGTACGGAGAGCTAAAATGAAAATTGTTAAAAATAGTTTTAACAAATCGGCGCTTGCTTTGGGGGTAGCGTCGGCATTGAGTTTGTTAATGATCCCAAGCGTTAATGCAATATCTTTTGATTGGGGAGAGGTTGAGGGCACATTCGACTCAACTTGGACTGCTGGTGCGAGCTGGCGTGTTGGCGCGCGCGATTGGGAAGGTCAAATTGGTAAGGTGAATCAACCCCAATTCGATTGGTCTAATTACAGCGCATTTGGTAATACAAAATATACTTCAGCTGAGATTTGGGCCCAGCCCGGGTCGTATTCCAGCAACAATGACTTAAGTAACTTACTTTATTCTCAAGGCGATACTACGTCTGAGATCGTAAAAGGTTTGCATGAATTATCGTTGAAATACAAAAACTACGGTTTGTTCGCCCGCGGTATGTATTTTTATGATCGTAAACTGAACGATGGCAATTATGACTACAACGATCCGATCACGGGTAAAGAATTTGACCCTTGCGAAGATAGCCGCGCTTCAGAAGTACAATGTAAAGATATCCGTTTATTAGATGCGTTTGTCTATGCCAACTTCGATTTGAATGAGGGTGCGAATCCATTATCTATTCGTGTTGGTAATCAAGTGGTGTCATGGGGTGAAAGTACACTGATTGCCCATGGGATCAGTGAAATTAACGCCGTGGATTTGAACATTCTTAACGCACCTGGTGCTGAGTTAAAAGAAGCGTTTAGACCGCAAGGTATGGTGTGGGCATCCCTTGGCCTGACAGATTCGCTAACGGTTGAAGCATTCTATCAATATGATTGGCAACCTATTTGGGTTCCAACTCCGGGCTCGATTTTTGCGACTAACGATTTTGCCGGGTTTGGTGGTTATGCTCAAAACGCTCAGCTTGGGTTTAACGCTAACCCTGACATCAACTTAGATTTTGTGATGCAAGAATATGAGCGTTTAGCGGGCATGATCGCCAGCGGCCAATCTATTCCGACACAGCAATTGGTTTCTATGGCTTTAGCCTACCCAACGAAAGTGACGCTAGTGCAGGATGAAGAAGAACCAAGCAATGATGGCCAATACGGTATCAAGCTGGGTTATTACGCGCCTGAGCTAGGTGAAACCGAATTTGGTTTCTATTTCATGAATTACCATAGTCGTCGTCCACTTATCAGTGGTACTGCTGCCGACTTTAGCACGGGTGCATTGTTATCTGACTTGGCGACGGTAGGCCAAAACTCGGGCAACATTAACCGTGAATTGCTGCTCAGCCTGAAGAGCTTCTCTAAGGCGCAAATCGTCTATCCAGAGGATATTAAACTCTACGGTTTCAGCTTCAACACCTTGATTGGTGATACGTCTGTCGCGGGTGAGATTGCCCATCGTCAAGATGAGCCACTGCAGATTGATGACGTTGAATTGCTGTTCGCCGGTATGCCACAACAGTTAGCCAATGCGGGGCTTCGTCCCGATCTTGATGGTATTTCACAGATTAAAGACGTTCAACCGGGTGAAACCGTCGATGGCTTTATTCGCGTGGATACCACACAGGCGCAGATGACTTTCACCCATCTATTTGGCCCAACCTTAGGTTTAGATAACTTAACTATGTTGGCCGAAGTGGGTGGTGTGTGGATCCACGATATGCCAGGTTTCGATGAGCTACGTCTCAATGGTCCCGGTACGTCACGTTCTGGCGGCAACCCAGATATGCCTGGCATCATTCAAGCCTTGCACAATGGTCCTGAAACTAACCCGTTCCCAACTGACTTTGCTTGGGGCTACCGTTTAGTGGCAAAAGCGGATTTCAACAACGTCTTTGCTGGGGTCAATATGTCGCCACGGGTCATTTTCTCCCATGACGTTGACGGTATTACTCCGGATCCTATGTTCCTGTTCACGGAAGGACGCAAGTCTGTCGCGCTAGGCGTTAACTTCGACTATCAAAACCGTTGGGGTGCAGATATCTCCTATAACAATTTCTTTGGCGGTGTCGGTACGACGAATGCGATGGCAGATCGTGATTATGTTTCATTCAATATCAAGTATTCGATCTAAAAGGACTCAAACAATGAAGAAACTGACGATATTGGCGAGTGCAGTGATGTTCGCACTCGTAGCGCCAGTCGCTATGGCTAAGGTATCAGAGGCTGACGCGGCTAAACTTGGCAATGAGCTCACCCCTTTAGGTGCTGAAAAAGCAGGTAATGCTGACGGTTCTATTCCTGCTTGGGATGGTGGTATCACTAAGCCTGTAGCGGGTTATACCAAAGGGATGCATCACCCAGATCCTTTCCCTGAGGATAAGATTGAATTCACCATTACCAATGCTAACAAAGCGCAATATAAAGACTTTTTAACGCCGGGTCAGATGAAGTTGTTCGAACTTTATCCTGATACCTACAAGATGAATGTGTATAAGACTCGCCGTAGCGCATCAGTGCCACAGTTTGTCTATGATGCGACCAAAGCTAACGCGACACGTGCAGAATTGATTGCACAGGGCAATGGTATTTCTGGCGCTGCTATTGGTATTCCATTCCCGATCCCAGCAAATGGGTTAGAAGCGATTTGGAACCACATTTTGCGTTTTCGCGGGGTTGATATTGAGACTTCCCGTAGCCAAGCTGCACCAACGGCCGATGGTAGCTATAGCTTAGTGGAAACCTCAGAGGAAATTCGCTTCGAATATTCTCGTCCAGAAATGACCTTAGATCTGCTTAAAGCCAGCAATACGTTGTTCTACTTTAAGCAAGTGGTGACTCAGCCAGCCCGTTTAGCGGGTACTGCGTTATTGGTAAAAGAGACCATGGATCAAGAGGCGTTGCCACGCCAAGCTTGGACCTATAACACAGGACAACGTCGTGTCCGTAAAGCGCCAAACGTTGCTTTCGATACACCGGGTACAGTGTCTGATGGTCTGCGTACGACGGATGATTTCGACATGTTTAACGGTTCTCCAGTGCGTTATAACTGGGAACTGGTTGGCAAGAAAGAAATTTACATTCCGTACAACGATTACAAACTGCACTCAGACAAGCTGAAATATGACCAAATCTTAAAACCTGGGCATGTTAATCCTGAGTATGTTCGTTGGGAAAAACACCGCGTATGGCAAGTGAAGGCGACGTTGAAAGACGGTATGCGTCACATTTATAAAGTGCGCGATATGTACCTTGACGAAGATTCATGGCAAGTGTCGATAGCCGACCTCTACGATAACCGTGATCAGCTGTATCGTGTGGCTGTTGCACATGGCTTGAACTACTACGAAGTGCCAACTCAATGGGACACGCTGGAAGTCTTCCATGATTTGCAATCCCGTCGTTATCTCGCCATGGGTTTAGACAACCAAAGTGGTATGTATAACTTCGATGCCAAACTGACTGAAGCTAACTTTACCCCCGATGCTTTGCGTCGCGAAGGTATCCGTTAATACGCCACAAATAAAGGGGCGCTCTGCGCCCCTCATTAGTTTAAGGAAGTTTGTATGTCGTTTCGCATCCTTCAGTGTGTTGCTGCATTAAGTTTCGGTGGCGCTTTTTTCCCTTCTACGTTATCTGCAACCCCCTCTGATCCGATTTTTTCTCAAATTCAACCGCTTGCGGCTTCATCCCTGATTTTAGATATTGCCAACGTGGGCAAAGGGTTAGTGGCTGTGGGTGAACGCGGTCATGTTCTGGTTTATGACGGCAGTTGGCATCAAGTGGCGACACCCGTGAGCTCGCAGCTGACCAAAGTGTTTTTCCTTAATGACAAACTCGGCTGGGCCGTGGGCCATGATGCGACCATTTTACATACTCAGGATGGTGGCCAAACTTGGCAGCAGCAGATGCATTCGCCCGAGATTGAAAAGCCATTCCTCGATGTGGTTTTTTTAGATGAAAACAAGGGGTTAGCCATTGGGGCTTATGGCTTGTTTTATCGCACTAATGATGGTGGCGCACATTGGAGCGACGAGTTCCATGAGGAGCTGTTAGCCGAAGAAGATGTGTCCTATTTAGCGGAGTTGAAAGGCAGCGATCAATCAGCCTACATGAGCGCACGCGCTTCATTATTGCCGCACTTTAATCGTATTTTAACCTTGACTGACGGACGTTTATTACTGGTCGGCGAGTTAGGTCTAGTGGCCGTTTCAAGCGATCAAGGCCAAACCTTTGCGCGTACCAGTTTTGATTACGATGGCTCTATGTTTAATGCCATTGAAACGAAAGATGCCGTGTATGTGATGGGCCTTCGCGGTCATATATTCAAAGCTGACGTGAGTTTAAGCCAGTGGAATGAAATCGAACTGCCAGTGCAATCTTCAATCAATGGGGCGATGTCAGTATCGGACGATGCGGTTTATCTCGTGGGAAATGCAGGGATAGTGATTAAGCTGAATGGGGATGATACCAGCAGTATTATCACTCGTCGCCAAGGGGAAAACTTAGTCTCTATTGCGAAGGATAATCAAGGGAATATGTGGTTATCCGGCAGCCAAGGGCTGTTTATTCTTAAGCCATAAAATTTTAAAACTACAATAACAGGGCCGAGAAGATGTTAGAAAAACTGGTCAACGGATTTGAGTCATTTTTATTCCGCAATCGTGCGTGGGTCGTCGGCATTTTTGTGTTTTTGACGTTGTTTTTAGGCTTTCAAGCCAGTCAACTCAAAATGGATGCGGCCTTCATCAAAAACATTCCACTGCACCACAGCTATATGCAGACCTACCTGAAACACCAAAAAGATTTTGGTGGCGCTAACAGCATTATGGTGGCGGTGGAAGATACCAGCGGCAATATTTTTAATGCGAACTATTTTGATACCTTAAAAAACGTGCACGATCAGCTGTTTTTTATACCTGGGGTTGATCGCGCGCAGGTGAAATCGATTTTTTCGCCTTCCACTCGTTTTACAGAAGTCGTTGAAGATGGTTTTGCTGGCGGGCCCGTTATTCCTGCGGATTTTTCGACCTCAGTATCAGGGCTCGAAACCGTGCGCGATAATATTGAAAAAGCGGGTATCGTTGGTCGATTAATTGCCAACGATTACAGTGCGGCCATGGTGTCGGCGCAGTTAATGGACTTTGACCCACAAACAGGTAAACCCTTAGATACCATTGCCTTTGCGGCGCAGCTCGAAAAAGAGCTTAGGGGCAAGTTTGAAACTGACAAGGTTAAAATTCACATCATAGGTTTCGCCAAGATGGCGGGGGATGTGGCCGATGGTGCTAAGGGCGTATTGCTGTTCTTTGTGATCGCCATTTTGATCACCGCCGTCATGGTTTACCTCTTCTCTAAATCAATCATTCTGACTGTTTTACCCCTCGTCTGCAGTTTAACCGCCGTGGTCTGGCAGCTCGGTTTATTGACTGTGATAGGTTTTGGTCTTGATCCCATGTCAATTTTGGTGCCGTTTTTGGTATTTGCCATCGGGGTCAGCCACGGGGTGCAGATGATCAACGCGGTAAGGCGCCGCGTGATGGACGGACAAACCACCAAAGCGGCGGCGGCTTCGGCATTTCGTAGTTTATTAGTACCAGGCGGTGTGGCTTTACTGTCTGATACTGTTGGTTTTATTACTCTGTTGTCGATTGATATCGGGATTATTCGCGAGCTCGCGATTTCGGCATCACTCGGTGTGGGCGTGATTATTTTCACTAACCTTATCCTGTTGCCTTTGGTGATTTCTTTTACTGAAATCAAAGTCAATAAAACCGCAGAGCCGACGGCTGAAGAAGTCCGCACTGAAGCGATTTGGCGTTTCTTAGCACGTTTCGCGACGCCTAAATACGCTGTGGTGGTGATTATTGCCACTGTGGTGTTGTATTTTGCCGGTCTGCAACAAGCCAATCAGATGAAGATTGGTGACTTACAGGGCGGGGCGCCAGCGTTACACCAAGATTCGCGCTATAACCTCGATACCTTCTTCATCACAGATCATTTCTCCATCACTACCGACGTGATGACTGTGATTGTTGAGGCGGCGCCCGAGGCTTGTACTTACCACGATGTGCTGACTCAAATTGATGAGTTTGAATGGTTAGTGCGTAATACGCCTGGGGTCGAGTCGACTGTGAGTCTGGCGTCGGTTGCTAAAAAAGTGAACGCAGGCTTTAACGAAGGTAATCCAAGGTGGGAAGTGCTGCCGCGCACGACCGCGAGTTTAGTGCAGGCCATTGGCCAAATTCCGACGACCTCTGGTTTGTTAAATGGCGATTGTTCTGTCATGCCTGTGTATCTGTTTATGAAAGATCATAAGGCAGAAACCATAGAAACTGTGGTCGCTAAGGTGAAAGCCGTCGCCGCGAAAATGGATAACGACAAGCTGCAGTTTAAACTGGCATCGGGTCCTGTAGGCGTGATGGCCGCGACCAACGAAGCGGTAGCTGAAGCGCAATTACCTATGATGTTATATGTCTATGGTGCCGTGTTTGTACTGTGCTTAATCAGTTTTAAATCCTTTAAAGCGACAGTGGCGGTGATTATCCCGCTGTATGTGGTGTCAACATTGGCGCAAGCCTTGATGACGCAACTGGATATTGGCTTAGCAGTCAGTACCTTACCTGTTATTGCGCTGGGTGTCGGTATCGGTGTGGATTACGGTATTTATATCCTCTCGACCATGTCGTCTAAGCTCTCGAACGGTATGCCAGTGCAACAGGCATACTATGAGGCGTTGGTCGAACGGGGCAGTGCGGTGATCTTTACTGGCCTCACATTGGCGATTGGTGTCAGTACTTGGTTCTTCTCGGCACTTAAATTCCAAATGGACATGGGAATATTGTTAACATTCATGTTTGTGGTAAATATGCTCGGTGCCATAATTATCCTTCCTGCATTGGCCGCCGTTTTCTGGCGCCAACCTAAGTAGGGTCTACGAATGGGGAGCTTAGCTCCCCATTTGTTTTTGAATACTTAGTCTGCTTTATCGATTGTTTGGTCATTTGTCATTCATTGTTTACGCCAATACTGGATTTCAAGAGGATGTACCACTAAAATTTTCCTCGAAATACAGCGGTTTTAGTAATAAACTTCGCGCGATGATCCAGATCACATTAATTTATCTGAGATCGTTAAGCCGAAGCATCCAAATAATGAAAAAAGCGCTGCCATAGACGCTTAAGGAAACAGCAACATGGCCTTGAAAGATGCAATGCCTTCAGTACTACTTGAAAATGTAGTCAGTTTAATTCACGCTAAAGTCCCTAATTCACAAGCCAAGCAAGTTGAACAGTTCGCCACCTGCCTTTATGCCCACATGTCGAAAGACGATCTCAATGCGCGTAATGACAGTGATTTATACGGTGCGGTTCTCAGTTTATGGAACGCCCTGAACAAAACGCCAAAAGGTAACACTCACCTACGAGTGTTCAACCCTAGCCAGGCCAAACACGGCTGGCAATCTACCCACTCGATCATTGAAGTTATCCAACCTGACATGCCATTCTTGGTAGATTCAGTTGGTATGGCATTGAATCGTATGGGTATTACTGCTCACATGATGTTACACACTCCGCTGGCTATCGAGCGTTCAGATAGCGGTGTGACCAATGTCACTTATCTTAATCAGAGTCCAGAAAGCACTGAACATGTCGCCGTATTCTTGATTGAAATTGACCGCCAAAGCAGCACTGTCGATATCAAAGCATTAGAGCGCGAAATTCAGTCTGTGCTTGCCGATGTTGCTTCATCAGTCAATGACTGGGAAGCCATGTCTGCCAAGTTGGGTGAGATGATCAAGGAATTGCCAAAACGTCCGTTCCCTGGCGATAAGCAAGAGTTAGAAGAAGCGATTAACTTCCTGACTTACTTGAATAATCATCATTTTACGCTGTTAGGTTACCGCCAATACGATTTGAATCGTGTCGAAGGTGACGTTGAGTTAGTGCCTAATATCGCCTCTAGTTTAGGTTTGATGAACAAGCACACTAAAGCGCAACCTGAGCAAGGTTTGTTGCTATCTAGCTTCTCAGATAGCGCCCGCAAAGAAGCCTTAGACCACAGCTTGTTGATCCTCACTAAGAGCAGTGCCAAGAGCCGCGTACATCGCCCAGCTTATGTCGATTATATCGGCATCAAGCGTTTCGATAAGAAAGGCAATGTGGTTGGTGAAGATAGATTTATCGGTTTATATGCGTCAAACCTGTATAACCGCAGCCCACGTGAAATCCCACTGCTGAACGAAAAAGTGCAGCGTGTGTTAGATCGTTCAGGCTTAACCCCACGTTCACACGACTATAAAGCCCTGCTAAACATTCTTGAGAATTTACCTCGTGACGAGCTAATTCAAGCCAATGTTGATGATTTATCGCACATGGCCCATGGCGTGTTAGAAATGCAAGACAGAGACAAGCTGAAACTCTTTGTGCGCAAAGATGGCTTTGGTCGTTTCTTATCCTGTTTAGTGTACGTTTCTAAGGATCGTTACAACACTAAACTCCGCCAAGATACTCAACGTATTCTGGCCCAGCATTTTAACAGCAAAGAAGATGTAGAGTTTACGACTTATTTCTCCGAGTCGACGCTAGCCCGCACTCACTACATAGTCAAAGTTGATAACAATAATATGGATGTAGATGTGGCTGCCATAGAGAACAACTTAATAGAAGCGGCACGTTCGTGGGAAGATAAGTTAAGCACTGCGCTTAACAGTGCACTCGGTGAAGAAGCCGGCACTCATCTGACAAAGCGTTATTTCAATGCGTTTGAACAAAGCTATAAAGAAGACGTATTACCAAGCTCTGCCGTCGTTGACATGCAACAGCTCGAAGCACTGGATGACGAACACAAGCTCGGCATGTTGTTCTATCAACCGCAAGAAGCGGCGCTGAACGACAATAAAGTGCGTTTAAAGCTATTCCATAAAGATGAGCCAATTCATCTTTCTGACGTGCTGCCAATGCTGGAAAACTTTGGTCTGCGCGTGATCAACGAGCGTCCATATGAAGTCACGACCTCAGACGGTTCTACCTTCTGGATCTTAGACTTCTTGATGACAGTTAAAGTCGTCAATACAGACAACATCGCCGATAGCCAAGACAGATTCCAAACTGCACTGTCACAAGTGTGGCAAAAGAAGTTAGAAGATGACGGTTTCAACCGTATTATTCTGGCGTCAGGCTTAACGGGCCGTGAAGTCTCGGTATTGCGCGCGTATGCCAAATACATGCGTCAAATCGATGCGACGTTCAGTCAGTCTTATATCGAAGAAACCTTCGGTCGTTACCCACAAATCGCTGATTTGTTGGTGAAGATGTTCATCCGTAAATTTAACCCTAAACTGAAAACCCGTACTCTGGGCAAGTTTATGGAACAGATCAATTTACGTTTAGACGAAGTGTCTAGCCTAGATGATGACCGTATTATTCGTCGTTATTTAGACTTGATTAACGCCACTTTGCGTACCAACTTCTACCAACAGGATGCTAAAGGCGAATCTAAGAGTTATATCTCGTTTAAATTCATGCCTTCACTGATCCCTGAAATGCCACGTCCACTGCCGAAATTCGAGATCTTCGTTTATTCGCCACGGGTTGAAGGTGTGCATTTACGTTACGGTAAAGTGGCCCGTGGTGGTCTGCGTTGGTCTGATCGTCGTGAAGACTTCCGCACCGAAGTATTAGGTCTGGTAAAAGCACAGCAAGTGAAAAACACTGTGATCGTGCCTGTGGGTGCTAAAGGTGGCTTTGTTTGTAAACAATTGCCAACCGAAGGCGGCCGTGAAGCTTTCTTCACCGAAGGTCAAGAATGCTACCGCATCTTTATCCGTGCTTTACTCGATATTACCGATAACATTTTGAACGGTGAAATCGTCCACCCATTGGATGTGGTTCGTCACGATGAAGATGACCCATATTTAGTGGTAGCAGCCGATAAAGGCACTGCGACATTCTCTGATATCGCAAACTCGATTTCTCTTGAATACAACTTCTGGCTCGGTGATGCATTCGCATCGGGTGGCAGTAACGGTTATGACCATAAGAAAATGGGTATCACGGCCAAAGGCGGCTGGGAATCTGTTAAGCGTCATTTCCGCGAAGTCGGTATTGATTGCCAAACCACAGACTTTACCTGTTTAGGTATAGGTGACATGGCTGGCGACGTATTCGGTAACGGTATGTTGTTGTCTAAGCACACGAAACTGGTTGCAGCTTTTAACCACATGCATATCTTTATCGATCCAAATCCGGATACGGCATTAAGTTATGATGAACGGGCGCGTTTATTCGCTCTGCCACGTTCAAGCTGGGAAGACTACAACAGCAAGTTGATTTCTAAAGGTGGCGGTATTTTCCTACGTTCATCTAAATCCATTTCATTATCGGCAGAAATTAAGCAAATGTTGGCCACAGAGAAAACCTCTATGACCCCAACTGAGCTGATGAAAGAACTGCTGAAAATGCCAGTTGATTTGATCTGGAACGGCGGTATCGGTACCTATGTGAAATCTGCACGCGAAACCCACGCTGAAGTCGGCGATCGTGCCAACGATGCATTGCGTGTCAACGGTGGCGAACTGCGCGCTAAGATAGTCGGCGAGGGCGGTAACTTAGGTTGCACTCAGTTAGGTCGTATCGAATATGCGTCTAACGGCGGCCGTATCAACACTGACTTCGTGGATAACGTCGGTGGTGTGGACTGTTCAGATAACGAAGTGAACATCAAGATTTTGCTGAACGCTATGGTAACTGAAGGTGAACTGACGTTGAAACAACGTAACCGTTTACTGGAAGAAATGACTGAAGAAGTCGGCCACATCGTACTGCAAGACTGTAAAGATCAAACGCGTACTATCTCTGTGACTCAAGTGCGTGGTGCTGAGCAGTTAAAAGAGCAGATCCGCTTTATCCAGTATCTGGAAAAAGAAGGCAAGTTAGACAGAGCCTTAGAGTTCTTACCGTCTGACGACGAATTGGCTGAGCGTTTAGCCAGTGGTCGTGCGTTAACACGTCCTGAGCTATCAGTACTGGTTGCCTATGCGAAGATGGTGCTGAAAGAGCAATTAGTGACGCCAGAAATCACTGAAGATACGCTGTTAAGCCAATTGCTTATTGCCTATTTCCCGAAAAAACTTCAGGAAAAATACAGCGACAAAATGGCAACCCATCCACTGCGTGGCGAAATCATTGCGACCTCACTCGCCAATGAACTCGTTAACGACATGGGCTTGAATTTTGTTCAACGTATGCAAGATGAGACTGGTGCCTCAGTTGCTGACGCGGCAATTTGCTACACTATGGCCCGCGAAGTATTTGGTTTAGCTGAATTAACTAAATCGATCACTGACTTAAACGGCATAGTTCCTGCTGTGGTTCAAGGTGAAATGCTGCATCAGTTACGCCGCAATATGCGTCGTGCTAGCCGCTGGTTCCTCCGCCACCGTAACCGCACTGGTAGCATCGAACAAACCGTTGCCTTCTTCAAACCAGTATTTGAACAAATTAAAGACAATGTTCATTTATATCTGGTCGAAGAAGAAGCTAAGGGTATCCAATCTGAGATCAATGCTTTGGTCAAAGAAAACGTACCACAAGCTGTGGCAACCATTGTGGCTAACATGAGCACCTTGTTCTCTGCCTTAGACATTGCCCAAATTGCCCAAACAGAAGATAAGACAGTTGCGCTAGTGGCTGAAACTTACTTCAAACTCGGCGCCCGCGTTGAGCTGCACTGGTTCTTAGAACAGATCAGCGCTCAACCTGTGGCTAACCATTGGCAAGCACTGGCTCGTGCCGCCTTTAGGGAAGAGTTGGATTGGCAACAACGTGCATTAAGTTCAGTGGTACTAAGAACCTGCAGTGCAACCTGTGATGCCGAAAGCGTGATTTCTCAGTGGATTGAGATCAATCAAGGCTTATTGGAAAGATGGTTCCACATGCTAGCTGACTTCAAAACGTCGCAAAGCCATGAGTTTGCTAAGTTCTCTGTCGCCCTACGTGAACTTAACCTTCTGATCCTTCACTGCGAAGGCCAAAAGTAAACTTATTATAACAATCAGAAGCCCTGGCGATCGCCGGGGCTTTTTTTAGGTCGAGGAAAGTACATGTTTTATAAAATCGCACAGAAAGTCATGTTTCAGATGGATCCTGAGCGAGCTCACCATCTTGCTATAGGCAGTCTAAAAATGACCGCCAATAGCCCGTTAACGTGTCTATACGGACAAACGATTGCACCGGCTCCCGTGAGCGTTATGGGACTGACTTTTCCTAACCCAGTGGGACTCGCTGCGGGTATGGACAAGGACGGCGAATCGATTGATGCCTTTCATGCGATGGGATTTGGTCATGTTGAAGTGGGCACTGTGACCCCAAGACCACAACCCGGTAATGATTTACCCCGTCTATTTAGATTAAAGCCTGCCAAAGGCATTATTAATCGCATGGGGTTTAATAATAAAGGTGTCGATAATCTGGTCAAAAATTTGATCGCTAAAAAGACCAACATTATGGTTGGCGTCAATATTGGTAAAAATAAAGACACCCCAGTAGAACAAGGTAAAGACGATTATTTGATCTGCATGGATAAAGTTTATCTCCATGCGGCTTATATTGCGGTGAATATTTCATCACCCAATACCCCAGGATTACGATCGCTACAATATGGCGATCTATTAGATGAATTATTGAGCTCAATTAAAACTAAGCAACTTGAACTGGCCGAAAAGCATAAAAAATACGTGCCCATCGCGCTTAAAATTGCTCCAGATTTAACCATCGAAGAAATTGAAAATATCGCGCAAGCTTTGATTAAAAACAAATTTGATGGCGCAATTGCGACCAATACTACCTTAACGCGTGATGGTGTTAGCGGTCTTGCCAACGCCAATGAAAGCGGCGGCTTAAGCGGTAAACCGTTGACAGAGCTGTCTACCAAAGTGATCAAGCAGTTAGCGATATGCTTGAAAGGGCAGATCCCGATCATCGGCGTGGGCGGCATCAATAGTGCCGAAGATGCCTTAGCCAAATTTGATGCGGGCGCCACTATGGTGCAGATTTATTCGGGTTTTATTTATCAAGGTCCGAAGTTAATTAAAGAAATTGTGAATGCATATCGCTTAAAATAATGATCTTAAGATCAATATAACGATCTAAAATAAGATCTTATTCTTTAACAGCGATCTAAAAGGATCCCTAGATCGCTGTTAAGATCCTATATTAGATCGACTAAGTAACTGTTAAATAATTTGTATTTTATTATTTTTATTTTGATATTGGATAAAATATCTACTATTATGTTCCAGTGTTCAAATATTGGGTCACCGTTATGTTATTAATGCCACAAAAAGATTGGCAATGGAAATATAACGATTCGTATGGTGTTTTAGGCGTATCGTTAGGTTCCGAAATAGAATTTCTGACGTCTTATAAAGCAAAATTACTCATTCCTGATGCCTTATCAAGCATGGAATTTAATATTGCGCACGCCAAATTCTATATGAGCTTACTCGATAGATTACCTAAAACCCTGTCTTTGTCCGATGCTGCAATTGTTCAAATTGCCCTCAATGCCACCGCAGCCCATTTTATGCTGACGCCGCAAATGCCAAAATCATGGTTTTTTGATACCAGTGATGTCTGTGTTTATAGCGATGTGGGTAAAGTCTTTGAGCTTAAATGCCAAAAGCAAAGAGTACTCGCCCTCGTGGTTGAAAATACCCTACAGTCCGCGCTAGTGATGTTATTGTCACCTGAATGTGTTTTGTCGGGCGCGAAAACTATGGTGCAGTTTGAAACCATCAAAGTGATGCATAATCGCTTACACCCACTACGTGCGCAGCGCCATGTGGTTGCGGCATAGCGTGGTTGCAGCATCGCGTGATTGCAGATTAATAGTCCTCATTGGTTTTTAATATCGACCATTAGCCAATAGCATCACTATTGGTTTTTGCTATCCATCATCAGCTGATAATTGGCTCAACTGCCCATGGCGTTAGTGCGTTATCCGTACTCTTTCTGCTAAGAAAGCCTTTTTCTAAGATTAGTCTCGTGGATCTTCAACACCTTTCTATTTAGTGCTACCCAACGATAATTCGTGAGGTCTTACTACTCTCAACTCGGCTCAGATTTTTCTATCAAATAGAAGGAAAGTGACGAGGCCAAGAAGTACGCAGAGCAGTTTGGTGAGCATAATATTCCGCCATGGGTTGCCAGCATCATAAAGTGAACTGATTCCTTACTGATTATAAGCTCACTTGATCCACATAGATCTGTTTGCCATGGCATTTACTCGGCGACTCGCAGCTAGTCCATCCTTGGATGCTCGACCGCCCCGTCCATGGGGCGGACGGTCGTCTCGTCAAACACCACGGCGCACCTTTTTAACATTTGCGTAGTCTATTGATTTAAAGGCAGGAGTTCGCATTTTACGTTGGTTGGTAAGGAAGGTTAAGAATTGTGTAACCTATTCCATTCCCATTGTTTCAGGGTGACGCTTGTAGTGAAAGTTAATGAATGTCTTGATCCAATATCTGTAGGATTTTTCAGTTCTAATACCGTAACCGTGTATGCGCATTTATCCTGGTGGTATATTTAAATAAAACCTGATAAGTTCCTTTTATTACAGTTAGTTAACCATGCTTTTTTACTGGTCTTATGAGGTAAACGCGCATGTGCACTATACAAAGGTTCAGCGATTTATACCCTGCAAACTGCGCAGCGCATAAATACTAAGACGTTATGTTCTCGAACCGTATTCAACATGGGAGTTGTATTGAAACTTTTATATAAATATATGTCGAACCCTGAGTACTTTTTGAAAGAAGGCTATATCAGAGCAACTCAGTTGGCGGCACTAAATGACCCTTTTGAAGCTACCTATTGTAAAGAAGCTCTGTCTGACCTCAGTCCTTACTTTGAAATATCTGAGTCTCCAGACGAGCTGCTCTCTTATATTGAGGAAAACAAAAGTAAAATCGGCGTTATTAGTTTAACTGAAGCGAAAGACAATTTACTAATGTGGTCTCACTATGCTAATGAACATAAAGGAGCGGTTATCGGGTTTTGGGCTCAATCTGCTTTTAATGGCAACATGTTTACCCACTTACATGAGCCACAGCTAAATACAACTAGCTTATGTGACGGTTTTGAAATGTTCCGTGGAGAGTGCCTCCCTGTTATGTATCGAAAGCAACCAAGATACCGTGTTGACCGATTTGATTTTGATTACTCTAATATCTCTGCGGAGGGTCAAGATCGTATCCTATTTGAGATTTTCCAACAGAAAAGTGATGAATGGATATACGAAAAAGAGCATCGTGTGACTCTTCGGCTAGATCAAGCAGACAAAGTCGTTGTTACCAATGTTCATCGTTTGAATAACAAACATGTGTTAAACAAACTCCTTGCTATTGGTAGCGAAGATAGTGACGGCAGATTCACTGTTTATCTGGATCAGCTATCCGATAAAATAGAACGAGAAGCATATGCCAATAATTTAGTGGAGCTTAGCTATGACCCTAGCAGTTTATACCTTTTTAAAGTAGGCCATGCTAAGTCTATAATCTACGGGCTTAATGTGAGTGAAAGTACAATAGATGGTTATCAAGAATACCTTTATAACTACCGTAATATAGAGCAATGGAAAGCTTCACTAAATCGAGACTTTTACACTTTAAAGTTCAGTGAAATGGATCGAACATAACAAATAAGGTTAGGCGGCGCGTAGCCGCGACCTTATCCCAAGTGTTGAACAAGCCCGATGCTGGTTGTTGATACTTTATTATGCAAATAGCAGCTTGAGAATTTGTAGGCAATTTAATAAGAATTAATGACACATCCATTGTTAAATTTGGTTACCAGTATACGCAGGGGTTGATGAGATTAAGCACAATCACGTAAATGATCGTTCGTGACAGGGATATGATGGTCGAGCTTTTAGGTATGCTTTTTACTAGGAAATAGGACGGCGTGTCACTGCAATGAGTGTGCTTAATCAAACTCCATCAACAAAAACGCCTGCTATTGCAGGCGTTTTGTTTATGTCTATTTGTTTTGCTTTTATGCGCTAGAGCGCTTTAAAAGCGGACTACTTTTTAATCCATTTGCCTTTGGCATCTTGCACATAGTTGCCTTTATCTGTGGCGGCTATGGCTTTTTCACCGGCGAGTTTAGCGACGTCGGCGGGGGAGAGTTTGTTCTTCTTGGCGATGGTTTCGTAGTGGGCGCGACGTTTGTTATTTACGTCGTCCATCACGACTTTGGCTTCGGGATTGGCTTGCACTAATCCTAAGTAGCCGTTGGCTTGTTCGCCTAAATAGCCCTGTGATTTAGCGTCTTGAAGTGACATGGCAAAAGCACTGAGGCTTAAGACGCTGAGGGTTAATAGCAATAATAACTTTGTTTTTAGTCGGATTGATTTCATGGTGATTCCTCAATTCTTAATAAATCAGAACAGCTTATCGTCTGACAGGAGTTGGTCTAATTCCTTATCCACTTTGATCCGTATCTCATGTTCAATTTTTACATTGAGATTGATAACGATAGGTTTATCCGGCGGTTCTATTTTTACTGTGGGCGCACAGCCCTGCAATGCGGCGAGTGCGAACAATGCGACGAGCGCGCTGCGGGCACCTAGGCTAACTTGCTGTAATTGAATTATCTTCACTGAGGTTTCCTTGTTACTTCACTGATTTTTCGATTCTGTCCTGCAAGTCATTACCAATTTGCAGACTTCTAAATAATTGCAGCATGTTCTCTTCATGAGAGTAATTCAAGTGAATAGGACGTTCAACCCCTTGGCTGCGGCCTTTCACTTCGACGAGTAGCTTAGCATCACCGGCTTGGTCCATGTCAAAGCTGCTCGATAATTGACTGTATTGTAAGTGTTCTAGCGTCGAAAAGACAAAATCTAGGTATGGCTGAGATTGGCGCATCTGCTCAACCGCGGGATTACCCGAAATGGCGATTAAGCCACCGGGGGCACGGGCGGCTAATTGACCGCCTGTGATCGACACTTTGCCGTTGATTAAATCGACGGGTAATACGCCATCGAATATGCCATCGGCATAGACGCCAATTTGCGGTTGAATGCGCAGAACTTCTTCCAGACTCATGGCCTGCAGCAGCAGATACGCATGGGATTTATCCTGTAATTTCAGATTAAATTCTGGTAGCAGGAACTGGCCGCTGAGTACTTTACCTTTGGCGGTCATGGAAACATCGGTATCACTTAAGCCTGTGAGTTGCTGTATCCAATTGTCGGGCAGCTTCTCGGCATCTTTACCAAGGGCGATATCGGCTTCCACTTCGATATCGGTCAGTGGAAAGCCAGGATCAAACAGGTTAAAGGTCATCAGTGTCTGCGGACAATTGAGCTTACTGAGACTGCTAAAATAGCCTTTATCCTGCGGTTTTTTATGAGATTGGCCCCAAGTAAACTCACATTGCGCCTGCAGTTTCCCTCCCTCAAAGGTGGTGTCCTTATAAAAACCTTCAAGTTCGGTCATCGACTGGGTAATTTGCATGGCAAATTGGGTCTGATCGCGCTGTTGGGTTAAATTAAACTGTGCCTGTAATTGGTTATGACCCGTGACATTAAGCTCAGCAGGCAAGGGCTGGGTTTGATTGAGCAAGGACAATGCCTCGGTCATGCTAGTGTCAACAACCCATTGACCCGTCAGCACTAGAGGTTTGCTCGCAGTGGCAAGGTTCAGCTTGTGTTGGCTTTGCAGCTCAACAGTGCCCACTTGCCAGTGCTCATCACCAAAGAGCGTGTTATTTTTCCAATTTAAGCTTTGTGCCAGTGTTAACTTGTCTAGCTTAAGTACGGTTTCTTTGCGGCTGCGACCTTTGCTGCTGAGTTGCTTTTCGATATTGAGCTGATTGGCTTGCCATTCAAGCTGATTCTGCCAAGTGGCTGCGAGCAACGAGTCGAGTGGGGCTTCGACCTCGGGCTTAAACTCAAATGACATGGCTTTTTGGAATGCAATCGAGAAACTGCCCGCGCTCATATCGGTTTTAGTTGTGATGCTATTGTTCTGATTTTTATCAGAACTTTTATCTGCACTTTTTTCAGCGCTAGCTTCTGTCACTTTCGTTTCAATAGCAGTCGTTTCAGCCTTTTTTATATCAACAGCAGCCGTTTCACTAACAACCGTCTGTGTGGTTTGCGAAAAATGCAGCTGCTCCAGTGCCAAGTTCAAAGGCGGTAAGGCCAGTGTTAATTGGTTTGCAGTATCGGACGCGGGCACTGAAGTTTGTCCTGAGCTGATACTTGAGCTGGTATTTGAGTTGCGCTGCGAGCTTACGGTAAGCGGTGCAAGAGCATTTATTGTGATACTGCCAAGGCTCACATCGGCATGTTTAGCCGCATTGTTATCTTGAGCACGGAGCTGTTTAAGCTCGCCCACAGTTAACTGCAGCGTGTCGCCGGCATTTTGCTGTGTTTGGGTGGCAGCGCCGATAGGCGTCGTAATGAATTGCCAGTCGGTTGAGCTTGGCGTTTGATTAAAGCTCAATTTGCCCGCAGTGGTTAACTGGCTGCTATTCCAGCTGAGATCTTGGGGCGTATTCGCCCACAATTCAGATAATTGCAGTGAGCTGGTTTGTTTAGCGTTAAGGCGCCAATCTGTTTGGAAGAACAGCGCTTCGGCGGACTTGACCACTTCAACATTGGCCAAATCGATTTGGGTATCGAGTTTACTGCCTAAGGTTTTTAGCTCAATTCGGGGAAGCTTGAAGCTAAGCGGCTTATTATCAAGCGGCTCATTCTTAAGCGGTTGACTCTGTGCATCTTGCTGGATTTGAGTCAGCGGATAATGCAGGGCTTCACTTAATGTCAGCGCGATCCCCACTGGTGCATCTGTGCTTTTGAGCCCTGACAGCAGCTGAGCGATTTGACTCGCTGTTTGACTTGCAACTTGTTCCGGCGCTTTATCCGAAGCGGGCTTGGCAGCTGATTTGGATGGAGGCTGAGTTAAAGGTTTAGCTAGCGTCTCATCGAGCAGCTGCATCAATCGCAGTTGCTGGGCTGCATTGGGGCTCACAGCTAAGGTAAAGGGCTCAAGGCTTAGGTCAAGTTCGGCTAAATGCCCAGCAATCTTAAATGCTAACTTAGGTTTTGACATAAGCTCGGGTTTTGGCGCAAGTTCTAGCGCCGCCAACTGATTAAAGGTCAGCTTAGGATCAATTAACTGGTGCTGGCTGATAAGCTCGCCCGAGGTTAGTGTAATACGGCTGTCGGACACTAATTGACCTTGTAGCTCAATCGCTAACGCTTGCCACTCTTTATCAAGTTCCGTTAACGGACTCAGCACACTGTCTTGCGCTTGCCTCAGGCTGATTTGATGCAAGCTCGCAAGCAGCGGCGCGAGTGCAATTTGACTTGCCAGTTGCCACTGTTGGGCTGCGAGTGTGGCTTTGAGTTTGGCGATGCTTTCACCTTCGTGGCTAAACTCGCTGTTGATTTCCCCCGCGCCGTTAAGGCTCAACTTGTCCATCACCAAACGATAGGCGGGTAAATCATTTTGGGTGTCGAGTTGGTGAGCTTTGAGAATAAGGCTGGTTTTGCCGATATCGATGAGGGGTAATGATTTGATATCTAAGGCTAAGGCGGGGCCTTGTTCATCGATAGCATTTCGATTGGGCAAAAATAGCGATTGCCCTAACTCGACTTCAATATCACCTGTGGAGATTTGGGTGATTTTTTGAGTGAGGTAAGCAATTTGGCTGAACTGTTTCAGCTCGGCAAAGCTCTGCGGCCAGTCAAGTTTTAGCTGGATATTCACATCATTAAGCGTGATATGGCTGTCATGCACCCTAAGATTGGCAGAAGTAATGCGCCAATGTTCTAACTGACTTTTCCCTAATTCAATGTCAATCAGTTCGCTGTCCATGCCTACGAGGGCAAAGTTTGCCGCCTGCATAATCAGTTTTTCAGCCTGAGTATTCACAATCCACACAGTTAACGCCACGCCCGCCAAGATGCCCGTTAAGCTGGTCGCCAATAAGGTCTTTTTTAGGGGGAATTTACGGCGGCTTTGTGTTGCTACAGTGGCATCTGTTCCAGAACCTGCAGCACCACTGCGAGGGCCAGC
Organism: Shewanella sp. SACH; assembly: GCF_001887095.2. Lineage (NCBI taxonomy): Bacteria > Pseudomonadati > Pseudomonadota > Gammaproteobacteria > Alteromonadales > Shewanellaceae > Shewanella > Shewanella sp. SACH. The sequence goes on along the minus strand of NZ_MPDG02000001.1, from coordinate 1,560,598 downwards.
GGATGTCTCCGTTGCCTCGTGTTGAGGTGCCTTGCTATCAGAAGCACTGCTACGGCTTGGCTTGTTGTGGACTGGCATTGGGTTCGACTTCTTTCCTTATTCACTGAGCCCTGATCAAACTCGTGCCTTAGCGGTACACAAATACACTCACGCGTGCTTTGCATTGGCATTTTTGCTGAGGTACTTTTTTAGCAACTGACTTTAGCAACTGACTTTAGCAACTGACTTTAGTAACTGACATTAGTAACCGTCTTTAGTCACTGACTCTAGGAGCCGTCTTTTTAGCCGCTGTCGCAGCGTACACGAGCATCAGAGGCAGTTTAACACTCAAGGGCTTAGCTGACTAATGTGAAAGGATCATCGAATAGACAAGAGCCTGCTGTCAATAGTTGAAGCTTTACAGGCTCTTGTACCTAATCTGTTATTCGAGCTAGCTAAACATCTGCGCGGCGATAACCACGATTCCACAAAGTGTGGTGAGCATTAAGGCAAACTTGCCGCCCGCGACCCGATATCCCGTCGGCATATTGGCCGCATCTCGCGTCTGGCGCTGTTTCCACACCATGGCCACAGGTAGAAAGATGGCGAGGATTACCAGCGCAATCGCTGCGTAACCCAAGGCTGTGATAAAACCTTGTGGGTAGAAGAGGGCAAAACCTAAGGGCGGTAAAAAGGTGATGGCAGCGGTTAGGCTACGACCAGAAAAATCATCCTCTCGTCTTAAGGTCGAAGCCATAAAATCGAACAAGCCTAAACTCACTCCTAAAAACGAAGTCGCAAGGGCGAGATCGGCAAACAAACTGATCGCACTGCTTAAGTATTCGCTGTGTAGTACGCTCGCCAGTTGATTGATAAAGCTCGATAAGCTCTGATTTTCGAGCAATTGGCTTTGGCTCAGTACACCTTGGCTACCTACTTGCCACAAAAGATAAATGACCAGAGGCAAAGCGGAGCCGAGCAGCATGATCCTGCGCAGGGCTTTGACTTCAACCCCTAAGTAGCGCACCACTGATGGAATCGAACCGTGGAAACCAAAGGAGGTAAAAATCACCGGAATAGCCGTGATAATCAAACCTTGGTTAAGTGGGAGTTCGAGTAAATGTGGGCTTTCTACCTGCGGCAGTAACAAGGCCAACATAAGCAGTAATGCCAATAGCTTAAGGGCAAACAAACCGCGGTTGATAAGGTCCACACAGTGAGTTCCCATGCCCACAATCACCCCAATCAGCAGGGTAAACAGGATGGCGCCCGCCTGTGGTGGCAAACTTAGCCCTAGCCAAGTGCTCAGCTTTTGGTTCACTTGCTCACCGCCACCGGCAATGTAGGCGGCGCAAAGGGCGTACAGTAAAAACATCAAGGCGCTATTGGCGATCAACTGGCCCTTACGACCTAATAAGCGTTGCGCCAAGTGATTAAGGCTGGCATCGCTGGGGGCGAATTGATGGATTTCTACCATTAGCAGTGCCGTGTAGGCCATTAGCGCCCACAGGATCAACATGATGGCGGAGGACGTGCCAAAACCAAGTCCCGCCGATGCGATAGGCAAAGCCAGCATACCCGCGCCAATTGTGGTGCCTGCGATAAGCAGCAAACTGCCGAAAATTTTATTCTGTGTCATAACATAATCTCAAAAGCGTGTCGGATGAAAAAGAGCTAAAGATTTGATCCGAAAGTCACTGTCTTAAAATATTTTGATTCGATTCAATGTCAAACGATTCAAACACAAAATGATTTAAGCAAATCAGACAGTGGCGCTCAGCGGATCCGAAAGGATATGGCCACAATGGAAGGTCAGGCGAGGGAGCCTATCTATGCACAAACAATCTGAAGATGCTGAAACTCGTATCTTCAGGTAGCTTGGGTATACCCATTGCGGCTACAGATAGGGAGTATAAAATGCTGTAAAACACATAAAACTTGCCTTAGCGTGTGTTGAGTAAAAACGGATAAGTGTTTTCATGCCTTGCCTTAATAACCTAACGGCAACGGAGGCTACCATAGGGAGTTGAGGTGTACTTGTCAACCATTACAACAGTATTTTGTTTGTTTTTTGTCATGTGACTAAGCTGGAAGACATGCCTAACTCACATTGAGTTTATGGTCAACGAGGGGAAGGAAAGAGGAGTTAGCTACATTTATCGTGCGATAAAAAATGCCGCAGACTTGGCTCAAGTGTGCGGCATTTCTAGATGTAAGCGACCAGCGTGATATCAGAGCCAATAAGTAGATTATGCTTTGCTATGCCGCGCCTTTTCATGTCTTGCCAGCAAATTTGCTGTGATGTCACTGAGGCTTAAGTCTTGATCTTCAAGCAATACCAGCAAGTGATAGATAAGATCAGAGGCTTCGTTAACCAGCTCTTCTTTATCGTGGGTCGCAGCGGCAAGGGCGGTTTCAAGACCTTCTTCCCCGACCTTTTGGGCGATACGTTTAGTGCCGCGCGCAAACAAAGACGCCGTGTAGCTGGAATCGGCACTTTGCCCTTTACGCGAGGTGATTAAGCTGGCGAGATTGTTCAAAAATGGGTGCGCATTGTCATCTAACCAGCAACTTTCGGTGCCTTTGTGGCAGGTTGGGCCGTTGGGGATCACTTGCACTAACAGGCTGTCGTTATCGCAGTCCTTATCGATAGCCACCAATTTTAGGGTATTGCCCGAGGTTTCCCCCTTAGTCCATAAGCGCTGTTTTGAGCGGCTGAAAAAGGTCACATCACCTGTGCTTAAGGTTTTTTCCAGCGCGGCTTTATCCATATAACCGAGCATTAATACCTTGCCCGATAAATGGTTTTGGATCACGGCAGGAATAAGCCCATCCTGTTTGTCCCAATCCAGCTCGCTAAAATCTGACTTAGTGTTTGTTTGCGTTGACATAGTGTTCACTCTTAATTTGTTGATGCTTTTTAGCGAAGTATTGTGGTTGCTAGCTCTTACTCATGCTCTTACTGTAGCGGTAGGCGGCATTAGCTCGCTATAAACGATTGACCGCTAGCGGCTAATTGCAATCGCTAGCGCCTAATCGCAATGCCTTCGGCCGCTAAATAGGCTTTTAACTCACCGATGTTGATAATCGCCTTGTGGAATACGCTCGCTGCCAGCGCGGCATCGACCTTAGCTTCAATAAACACATCGCGAAAATGCGCCATAGTCCCAGCACCGCCCGAGGCAATTAAAGGCACGTCGCAGATGGCGCGAACAAGGCTTAACTGCTTGATATCGTAGCCGCCGCGCACGCCGTCTTGGTTCATCACATTGAGCACGATTTCACCACAACCTCGTTTTTGTACTTCTTCAACCCAGTCTTGGGTGAACCACACCGTATCCTTAGTCGCCGCTTCATCGCCGGTAAATTGCTTTACCTTATAGCTGTTGCTGGTGGCGTCGAAAAAGGAGTCAATGCCAATCACAATACACTGGCGGCCGAACTCGTCCTGCAGGCGCGAGATCAAACTCGGATCGGTTAAGGCGGGCGAGTTAATCGAAATCTTATCCGCCCCAAAGGCTAATAATTCACGGGCTTGGCTAATGGTTTTAATGCCACCTGCCACGCAGAAGGGAATATCAATCTGCTCCGCCACGCGGCTCACCCAAGATTTATCGACCACACGTTCGTGGGCGCTGGCGGTAATGTCATAAAATACCAGCTCATCGGCGCCTTCTTCGGCATAACGCGCGGCTAAGGGCACGATATCACCGACAATTTCGTGGTTACGAAACTGCACACCTTTAACTACTTTACCGTCTTTCACATCTAAACAGGGGACTAGTCGTTTGGCCAGCATTGGATTGCCTCCACCACGTTAAACTGATTGATAAGTAAGGCTTTACCTATAATGATGCCCGCCGCGCCGCTGTCACGCACGGCGCTCACATCCTCAAGGGTCGCAATACCGCCGGAGGCTTGCCAAGCGATATCGGGATAACTTGCAGCAATTTCTTGATAAAGCGCGGTATTCGCGCCCGTTAAGGTGCCGTCACGGCTAATATCAGTTACTAGCGCATGTTTTAAGCCGACCGCGCTAAAGGTTTCTACAAGGGATTCTAAACTCTTACCGCCGCCACTTTGCCAACCGGATACAGCGACAATTTTCTCGCCGCTCTGGTTGATATTGACATCGAGTGCGAGGCAAATCGCTTCGCTGCCGTATTTGATAAACCATTGTTTGACTAACTCAGGTTCTTTCACCGCCAGTGAGCCAATCACCACGCGTTTTACGCCGATATCTAATAATTCAGTAACTTGCTCTTCAGTGCGAATGCCACCGCCCACTTGAATATTAGCGTTTAGTCCCGCCACGAGTTGACTGATAAGGAGAGTTTGGCGTTTAGCGGGATCTTTCGCGCCTGTTAAATCAACAATATGCAACCACTTCGCGCCTTGAGCCTCGTAGGATTGCAGCTGCGCCAAAGGACTTAAATCAAAGGTGGTCTGCTGGCCGTAATCACCTTGATAGAGGCGGACGACATTGCCATCAATTAAATCAATTGCAGGAATAATCATAAGCTTAAATCCTTGGTTGATTTGTTTGTAAGTGATTTATTAATATGTGGTTTTTTGATGAGTAATTTATTCATTGGTCAGCCTTATTTGCACCCGCTTGGCCATCAGCAGAGTTGCTTCGCAGAGCTTTGTTCATCTGTAACTCGTCCATCTGTAAAAAGTTACGCAGAATTTGCGCGCCCACGGCGGCACTTTTTTCGGGGTGGAACTGCACGCCCATAAAGTTGCCTTTGCCAATGGCGGCGCTAAAACCTTCACCATAGGTACATTCGGCTAAGGTGAATTCGCTCAACGGCGCGCGGTAACTGTGGACGAAATATACATAACTGCCATCTTCAATACCCGCAAACAGCGGGTGAACGTTAGGGCTGTTGGCGCCTTGTGAGTTTGTTGTTAGCTTAAGTTGGTTCCAACCCATGTGTGGCAAAGGTAAGCTTTCAGCTTTAAGTAACTGCGTATCCAGTTCACAAATGTCGGTTGGGATTATGCCTAAGCACTCACAGTCTTGACCTTTGCCGCCGCGCTCCTTAGAAATCGCCGCCAACATTTGCATGCCAAGGCACACGCCTAGTACCGGTTGAGTCAGGCCTTGGATGAGTTCGACTAAGCCTTTTTCATGCAAGGACGCCATGGCGGCACCCGCTGTGCCCACACCCGGCAGCACCACACGTTTTGCCGCTTTGATTTTGGCTTTATCGTCTGTGACCAATACCTTAGCGCCTAAACGCTCGAAGGCGAAACGTACTGAGTTTAAATTGGCGCAGCCCGTGTCTATGATGACGGTTTCAGCATCTGATGATTCATTTGCTGTTAATAGAGTGTCTTGTTGCATCCTAACCTCTTAAACGATTTATGCTGATGCCTTAAAGCACGCCTTTGCTCGATGGCAGAATATCGCCTTCGACTTTAACCGCTTGGCGTAGCGCGCGGCCGAGCACTTTAAACAGGGCTTCGACCTTGTGGTGATCGTTATCGCCTTCGGTCGACACATGCAGCGTACAGCGCAGGCCATCGGCAAAGGAGCGGAAGAAGTGTGGCACCATTTCTGTGGCCATTTCGCCTACGTGCTCACGTTCAAAATCGGCCGAGAATTTGATAAAAGGACGGCCAGAGATATCCAGCAGACATTCGCCCTTGGCTTCGTCCATCGGCAGACTAAAGCCGAAACGGGCAATGCCGCGTTTGTCACCGAGCGCTTGGCGCAGGGCATCACCTATGGCTAGCGCCGTGTCTTCGACGCTGTGGTGATCGTCGATTTCTAAGTCGCCATCGACTTTCACATCCATTCTAAAATTACCGTGGGTGGCAATTTGATCGAGCATGTGGTCGAAAAAGCCAATGCCAGTGTCGATTTTTCCTTTGACTGAACTGTCGAGATCCACAGTCACACGAATATCGGTTTCTTTGGTGGTGCGCACGACAGTTGCGGTGCGGCCTTTACTCAGCAGCGCATCGGCTATGGCGTTCCAACCTAAAGTGTCGCGTTGATATTTCAGGCTTTTAATGCCCATGGCATTGCCGAGTTCCACATCCGTTTCGCGATCACCAATCACAGTTGATTGGGTGAAATCGATGCAGCCTTGGGTGAGATAGTCTTTTACTAGCCCAAGCTTAGGTTTACGGCAGCTGCAATTTTCATCATTAAAGTGCGGGCAAATCACCACATCTTCGAAGTTAACCCCTTGGCTTTTGAGGATTTGCATCATCATATTGTGGGGCGCGTCAAAATCTTCCTGCGGGAAAGACGGTGTGCCAAGGCCGTCTTGATTGCTGACCATGACTAAACGAAATCCCGCCTTTTGCAGACGTAGCAAAGCGGGGATCACCTGTGGCTCGAACACTAATTTAGCCAGACTATCGACCTGTTTGTCGGTGACTGGCTCTTCAATCAAGGTGCCATCGCGGTCGATAAACAGAATTTTTTGTGCAACGTTTGGGATAAATTGTGGGTTCATGGCTCTACCTTCAAATTCAATTCGTTTAGCTAATGCTTAAGCTGATTTTACCTTCAGCGCGGCATTCGCTTTTTATTGGTTTTATTAGTTTTTATGTTCAGTTACTTATTATTCGTTTCTGGTGATTGCTCAGTGCGTTGCGATTCAAATAAATTCACTAACACATCGGTATCCGCCTTAGAACTAAAGCTAAAGCGGATAGCCTTGGCAAGTCTTGGATCTTTGTAGGCGCGGGCGACAACGCCGCAGCCTTGCAGTAACGCCGCGACCTTGGTGACATCATCAAATTCAGCCAGTACATAATTGCCGTTAGGCTTAAGCACGCGGGCGCGAGAATCTGAGCTATTCGATTTTGAACAATAAGCGCTGATCGCCGCTGTGAGTCTGGCGCCTTGCTCATTTAATTCAGCAACTTGCACTTTCATCCGTGCAACGCCTACGCTTGATAGCGCCTGCGTGGCGACCTCACTCACTGGCAGCGGCACAGGATAGGGCGCTATCACGCGCATAATAATTTCGACTACGGCCTCGTTTGCTAGCATAAAACCACAGCGTGCGCCGGCGAGTGCAAAAGCTTTTGATAGGGTGCGCAGTACCACCAGATTCGGATAGCTTTTCAGTAAATCCGCCACACTGTATTCAGGGCAAAACTCAATATAGGCCTCATCGATGACCACAAGCGAATCGGGCAGGGCTTTGATTGCTTGCTCGATAATGGCTTTGTCGATCACTGTGCCAGTCGGATTATTGGGATTGCAGATAAACACCAGTTTTGCGCTGCGAACGTCCTCGGCATAGTTTGTCGGCAAGCTATATTCCGCGCTGAGATTTAACGCTTTAACGCCCACATTAAAGGTGTTCGCGCTGATGGCATACATGCCGTACGTCGGGCCAAAGCAGGCGATGCTGTCGACACCTGGAATACAAAAGGCGCGAATTAACAGTTCAATCGCTTCATCGGCGCCGCGGCTGGCGACTATCTTGCTGGCGCTCACGCCGCTGTATTCGCTGTAGGCATTGATAAGCTGCGGCGGTTGGCATTCTGGGTAACGATTCAATTTCGATAAATCGAGCGCTGCCGTATCGACATTATTGAACGGCGATTCGTTGGCATTGATCCAAATATCACCACGACCGCCCAGTCTGCGGGCACTCTGGTAGGGCGTTAAATCCAGTAATTCAGGGCGCGCTAGGCGCTCAGCTAAATTTAGCGGCGCCGATTGCGCTAACGTTGATGGTGCTAACTTTGATGCCGTTAATACTGTGGGTTCTGCTGTCTTTTCCATGCTGCTCATTTGGCTCATTTTCTTCACTCAGCTCTATTTTTATAGACTTAAGGACTAATCACTTAAGAGTTGTTCACTTAAGGTTTAAGCGGATCATTTCTCTAGGCTAGCTAAACGTACTGCGACGGCATTTTTGTGCGCATCGAGCAATTCGTTACTGGCTAACGTCATGACCGCTTGCCCCAATCCGATTAAGCCCTTAGCACTGAGTTCCTGCACGGTAAAGCGGCGGCTAAAATCGGCTAATGACAGGCTCGACACGGCGCGGCTGTAACCGTAAGTCGGCAGCACGTGGTTGGTGCCACTGGCATAATCACCAACTGATTCAGGCGTATAGGCGCCTAAAAATACCGAGCCAGCGGCGCGAATGTTTTTCAGCAACTCACGGGGAAAGCGCGTTTGAATGATTAAGTGCTCAGGCCCATATTGATTAGAAACCTGCGCGGCTTGCAGCATATCGTCCACAACCAAAGTACGACTGCTCAATAGCGCCGTTGCCGCGATATCACAACGCGGCAGGACGGCGAGTTGTCTTGTCAGTGCGTCATTCACGCCGTCCGCGATAGCTTGCGAATCCGTCACTAAAATCACTTGTGAATCAGGGCCGTGCTCAGCTTGTGAAAGCAAATCGGCGGCGATAAATTCGCAATTCGCGTCGCTATCGGCAATCACCAACACCTCAGAAGGGCCTGCCGGCATATCGATACACACAATGCAGCGACCATCCTGTGACACTAAACGTTTAGCTTCCGTCACATAGCGATTACCAGGACCAAAAATCTTATCAACCGCCGGAATAGTTTCCGTGCCAAAGGCCAGTGCCGCAATGGCCTGCGCGCCGCCCACTTGATAGATTTCAGTGATCCCACAGGCATTGGCGGCATAGATAATGGCATCGTTGATCGGCGGTGGGCTGACCAATACTCTTTGTTCGCAGCCGGCGATCTTGGCGGGCAGGGCAAGCATCATCACGGTAGAAATTAATGGTGCGCTGCCACCGGGGATATATAAACCGACTTTTTCAATTGGTTCGCTACGTAGCTCACAGCGTACTCCCGCCTCGGTTTCCATATCAATTGGGCGAAATTGCTGGGCGCTGTGAAACACATCTATGTTCGCCATGGCTTTGGATATCGCCGCTTTCAGCTCTGGCGATACCCGTGCGCTTGCCGCAGCTATTTCAGCTTCGCCCATGCGCAGCTCACCAATCTTAGCGCTATTGAAACCATCAAATTTTTGATTAAACTCTTGAATGGCGGCATCACCCCGTATCGCCACCGCATCGAGAATGGCGCGAACGCTTTGCTCTAAGCCGCTGTCACCAATTAAGGGCGAGCGTTTCAGCGCCGTTTTCTGCTCGGCGGTTGATAAGGTTGACCAAGTTAGGATTTCCATACATTACCCCATCATTTTTTCGATTGGCATTACCAGAATCGAGCTGGCACCGAGTGCGGTCAGCTGTTCCATGGTATCCCAAAACAAATCTTCGGTACTGACGGCGTGGATAGCAACGCGGTTAGTATCATCATTTAATGGCAATACGGTTGGGTTTTCAGCGCCGGGCAGCAGGGCGACGATTTGATCTAAGGTTTCGGTTGGCGCGTGCAGCAGGATGTATTTGCTCTCACGGGCGCGGATAACGCCATTGACGCGGGACAGAATCTTGTCGATGAGTGCTTGTTTAGTCGGCGTTTGGGTTTGGGTCGATTGAATGATGCAGGCCATAGAGCGGTAAATCACTTCGGTTTCGTATAAGCCGTTGGCTTCTAAGGTGGCGCCCGTCGACACGAGATCACAAATCCCATCGGCAAGGCCGGCACGTGGGGCGACTTCAACCGAGCCTTTTAACATACAGTCGCGATAAGTTATGCCTTTTTGTTGCATAAAACGGCGCAGCAGGTTCGGGTAAGAAGTGGCGATGCGTAATCCTTCTAACGAGGAGGCATCGGCGTAACTGAATTCTGTCGGTACGGCTAACGAGAGACGACATGAGCCGAAATCTAGCTGACGCAGTTTGAGGCAATCTGCGGGTTTGTTCAGTGTCTGACGCTCGATTTGTTCTTCTTCGAGCACGTTTTCACCGATAATCCCCATATCAACCACGCCGTCCATCACCAATCCTGGGATATCGTCATCACGAACGCGCAGTAAATCGATAGGCATATTATCTGCGTGAGCGATAAGGCGTTGTTCATTAATGGAAAATTTAACACCACAGCTTTTTAGCAGTTGCTGAGAGTCAGTAGAAAGACGGCCAGATTTTTGGATGGCGATGCGTAAACGGTTCGATTCAGTCATAGTGTTATCTCGCTCAAAAGTATCAAAATTAAAAGATTCAAAAGTGTGTTGTTTAATCGGTTTAATACGTCTTGCCGTTCAATGGACTCAAGCTAAGTAATCTAGCTAAGTAATCTAGCTAAGAGCTCTAGCTAACGTATTGATAATTTATAAAATATCTAAAATTTCTATTTAAATTAAAACCAAAATTAAAACCAAAATTAACGCCTAAATTAACGCCTAAATGCAAAAAACCCCCGGAATTCCTTCCAGGGGTTTATGATCATCTTGAATCAGTCCGCCAGAAGGATATAGTCCTCCGGCAGTGAGCGTCCGAAGGCTACCGCATATGGTGGTGATGGTGGTGGATAGCGTTCAGTAGTGGGCTCATTTTACTCTCTCGGTATTTAACTTTATTGGCTCAACTGCTCGAAATACAGTGAAGCGTTGAATGCGTTGTTACGGACGTCTATCCGTATAAGTGGATTTAAACTAACCGCTTTTATGAGCCTTTGCAACAGCAATTTTGAATTAAATGAGAATATTTATGCGTTTTGTGAAAGGCAGAGGGTTATCGCTAAATAAAGCCATTGAGCATATTTGTTGAGGGAATGTTGAAAGTGGACCGAAATGTGTTGGTAAGTCGTGCCGAACTAGCATCAGCGTAATCTGTTCCAATGACCGAGAAAGTCGTGAAGTCAATGTGTATGTAATCATTAAGCACAGTCATTCCAGTGACACGCCGTGAATATATCCATATATGCCGCCGTCGAGCCTTCAGCAACGAGTTTATGGCGAGTCACTGGGGAAACAATGGCAATTAATGCTGCGCGTACTCAAGTATTTTGTTTTGGGAGCTTTGTATCAAAACTGACGACCCATAAAATGAACAGCTTGAAATGGCGGCTCATGTATGGCGCGAGGGAAAGAACCCGCGAAATTATCCTTGCTAACTTGTAGTCTTATCTCAAATCAGCATAATGCTTCGAGCCGTTAAGCTTAACGCTATCGTTTACGGCCGCGGTTTGCGGTACTAACCAGTGCATGTGGCTAAAAAGTCATCACAATGCACTCGCTCAGCAGCCTCGCAGCAGCTTATAGTGTGGCCTTACTACATTGTTTTATAACGCTCCCTAACACCTTGATAAAGGATTGATTCTCCCTTTGACTCGCTCCCGCCAACCTAACTCAAAGCATGCTTCCTCTAAAGAAGAAATAGTGGCTAAGCCTGCTGCCTCAAAAGACGCTGCTGCGGTGAGTCGACTCGCGGGCGAAGTGCAACGCGCATTTTTGCCCGATGGAGTATTGTCTAAGCACATTCAAGGGTTTAGTGCGCGCACAAGCCAAATGCAGATGGCGCAGCAAGTGAGTGAGGCGATAGCGTCTAAGAGTAATGTGGTGATTGAGGCGGGCACAGGGGTGGGTAAAACCTTTGCATATTTGATCCCCGCGATATTGAGCGGCAAGCAAGTTATCGTCAGTACGGGCAGTAAAAATCTGCAAGAGCAGTTGTTTTTTAAAGACTTACCCGCGCTGGTCGCCATGTTGGGGATTGAGCCCAAACTGGCGCTGCTTAAGGGGCGCAATAATTATCTGTGCCAGTGGCGACTCGATAAGCAAATGAGCGAGGCGACACATATCGATGCGCGTTTATTGGATGATTTGTTGAAAATCAATCAGTGGGCGAGCACCTGTAAAGATGGCGATATTGGCGGCTTGACCTCAGTACCTGAGAATTCCTCGGCGCTGCCGCTCGTGGTCAGTACCAAAGAAAGCTGTATTGGTAAGCGCTGCGATTTTTATGATGCCTGCTTTACGCGCAAGGCGCGCAGCCGTGCCATGGATGCCAAAATTATTGTGGTTAACCACCATTTATTTTTCGCCGATAGCGTACTCAAAGACACGGGCTTTGCCGAGTTACTGCCCGATCCCGACGTAGTGATTTTCGATGAAGCGCATTTATTACCCGATATTTGCGTTAACTATTTTGGCCAGCAATGTTCGAGTCGCACTATCGATGATTTTATTCAAAAGCTACTCGCTATTTATCAGACCGAACTCAGTGATACGGGGCAACTCGCCCAATTTTGTCAGCGTTGCCTCGCTAAATTAAGTGACTGGCATAATCAGTTATATTCCTGCGGTGAATCCGACTGGCGTTTAGTGCTGGGCAATAAAGCGCTCGCGGCGGCGTCATGGGATTTATTAGCGGAATTAACTGCGCTGCAGAATTTATTAATGGCCCATATTGGCCGCAGTGAATTGTTAGATGATATCGCCATCAAGTTGGCGGAGCTGAATAATAAGCTCAGTGTGTTTTTTAACTGCGATAATAATCTGGCGGCCTACAGCATTGAATTTGGTAGTCGCTTTGTGGTGCTGCGAATTTCACCCATCAATATTGCCCGTGAGTGCCAGCAGTTATTTGTGCCGGAAACCAGCTGGATATTTACCTCGGCAACTTTGCAGGTTAATCGCAGCCTTATCCATTTCGCCCGAGAAATGGGTATCGTCGATGCGCAGCAAAGCATTCTCGACAGTCCCTTTGATTATCCCCGCCAAGCGGTATTTTGTGTGCCGAGACAACTTGGCAGCGTGACCAATCAACAGCAAGCATTAAAACAGCTGGTGGAGGTGTGCGTGCAAGCGATAGACGCAGCGCAGGGACGGACTTTTATTCTTTTTACCAGCCATAAAATGCTCGAACAAGCAGCGTTGGCACTGCGAACTCGCACTCAGTATCCGCTGCTGGTACAAGGTCAAGCGGGTAAACAGAGTCTGCTGACTAAGTTTCGCCAACTCGGCAATGCGGTATTGCTCGGCACCAGTAGTTTTTGGGAAGGGGTGGATGTGCGCGGCAAATTGTTAAGCTGCGTGATTATCGACAAATTACCTTTTGTGTCGCCCGATGAGCCCCTGTATCGTGCCCGAGCCGACAATGTGAGTCGTCAGGGACTCGATCCTTTTACTGAAGTGTCCTTACCTCAGGCGATTATTGCGCTGAAACAAGGTGTTGGCCGTCTGATTCGCGATGAAAAAGATCGCGGTGTGCTGATCCTTTGTGATAATCGCATTGTGAATCGCTATTACGGCCAAGCCTTTTTAAACTCACTGCCGCCGATGGCGCGCACCCGTGACTTAGATAAAGCGCTGGAATTTTTAAGACAGATCCCTTAAAGCCGATCCCATAAAACAAATCCCTTAAAGCTGCTCACTTAAGGAAGTGTTCTAAAAGTTCGAAAGTATTCAACGAATTCATAAAAAACGGGCTAGCGATAGTTTCGCAAGCCCGTTTTCAGCTAAAGAAATCCATGTGTGTGGCAGATTGCTAATTAGAAACTTGCCGTCACGCCCGCATAAATACTTCGGCTCTTTTGAATGTAATCAAGATTGGTAGCCACTTGGTCGCGCTCAGCATCCGTTAGGTTAGTGACGCCGAGTTTGACTCTGAACATAGGATTAATTTGGTAATTCGCGCCTAGGTCGAGTGAACCATAACCTTCTGATTTTACATTGGTGCGCAAATACTGATCGCCAGTGTAGTGGTAGGCGATAAAGGTGGATAAGCCATCCAATGCCTGCCATTGCAGTTTCAGGTTGTAGCTGTCATCCGGCGTTAGGGTAAAAGGCGCGCCATTTTGCTTATCTTCGGCATCGGTTTTACTGTAATTACCGCTAAAGCTGACTGTGTCGGTTACATCGTACCAAGCCTGTAGTTCCCAGCCGGTGATCTTGGCTTCGTTCACGTTTTGATAAGTCAACACTGCGCCGGGCGTTCTATCCCAGGTTTCTGTGATGATTTTATTTTCCACATCGTTGTGGAAGTAGGTGATTGAGCCACCAAAATCCGTGGTTTGATATTGGGTCGATAACTCGTAGTTCACTGAGGTTTCGGGCTGTAGATCGGGATTCCCCGCAACGGTGCAGGCGCCGCGACAAGCGGGGATAATATAATCGGCTTGGGATTGCGACATATTCGGCGCTTTAAATGCCTTGCCACCGCCACCTTTGATCACCCATTCAGAGCTTAAGTTATACACCAAATACACGCGTGGGCTAAATTCGGTGCCGTACACATCGTGGTGATCGACGCGCCCCCCTAAGGTGATATTGAGTTCGCCTAAGCTAAATTCATCTTGCAGATACAAGGCCGACTGGCTGTCGTCTAAGGTGCCATCACCCAAAATATTGCGGCTGTTTTCAAGCTGAGTCCAACGGTATTCCGCGCCGCTGGTTAACATGTGATCCCCAAGTAGTACTGTGGTTTGGCCGTCGAGATTGTGGTTAGTTTGGGTGATATGCCCAATCTCGGCGATCAGCGCCGAGTCGTCAGTCACCTCAACATTTTCATAGTAATAGCGCAGGCGAGTATCGCCCCAATTCCAGTGGCCATTGTGGGTTAAACCTGAGCTTATCCGCTCGGCTTGCTGGTTATTGGTGAGGATAGTGCCGTAGTTATTCCAATCCGACTCGCGTTCGTCGTTGGCGTAACTTAAATCAAATTGCAGATCTTGCTGGCTATCAATCAACCATTGCAGGTTAGCGAGGGCGCTGATTTCATCTCTGTCTTCTAACGCATCGATTGTGGGTTTTAAATCTGAGCGCCAGGCATCGCGTTGATTGCTGTCGACGATTAAGTTTGCCAGTAATTTATCTTTGATCAGCGCGCCGCTGGTGTAGAAGTTGTACTTAGTGCTGTTGCCGCCTTTGCCGCTGGTGGGCGTATCGTATTGTACGCCGACACTGGTCTGCCAGTCGTCAGTGGGTTGGCGCAAAATCACGTTAACCACGCCACCTAAAGCTTCGGAGCCATAGAGGGATGACATGGGCCCGCGCACGACTTCGATACGTTCAATGGCAGACATGGGAATGGATGATAAGTCAAAATCGTTGCCATAACCGGAGGTTAGTGCTTCGCGGGAGTTGACTCGGCGACCGTTGATTAAGATCAGCGTGTAGTCAGAATCCAGTCCGCGCAGGCTAATTTCATTGCGACCATAGGGCGTGCCTTCACTGATATTCACGCCCTGTAAATAACGCACTGCACTGGCCAGATCGTCTATGACTAGCGCTTCAAGTTCGCTGCGATTAATCACAGACACAGAAGCGGGCGCCGACAGTTCCGAATGCTGAGTTTGCGTAGCTGTGATCACCATACGTTCCATTTCTGGCGTGGCATCTTGGGGAGCTGCGGCAGTTGCCCATGCAGCGGGTAACAACAGGCTTAAGCCAATGGCGCGCGATAGCAGGCTCAGTTTAGGAGACAGGGCTGCACCGGATGTATGACTTGTTTTGCGAGTACGGCGGATTAAGCGGGACATATCATTCTTCCTTGGATAATTTCGGCGAATGATAATTATTCTTAAATAGTGCATCAAGAGTGCAGATCCCGCTTTTGTGTAAAGACTATGTAAATTTTACTCTTTAGTAACAGTATGGTGGTGGGTATCTCGGTTGTGGTTAGCAGCATTCACCACGAAACTGACACTTTTATTTGATCTTTGGTGTTCACCGTTTTGCAGTTTTGCAATGGGTAATTGTGATGGCTTAGCCGACTTTGCCATTGTACGGCGCAAACAGGATGAAGAGTGGAAAGCCACTCGAGTGCTGAGCTATGGACACAGAACCGCCGAGGTCAAAACGGACTAAACCAAAGCTAGCTTTTAACAAAAAATGAGCCTTTAACAAGAAACTAGCCCCTAACAAAATGCTAGCCTCTAACAAAATGCAGCAGACGATTATTGGCGGGCATAGCGACATCTTGTTCGAGTGTTAAGCCTTGCTCGCTGGCTAAACTGCAAATCCATTCGATATCGCGAATGCCGCTGGCGGGATCGCGCTGTTTTAAAAAGGCATCGAATTGACGATTGCTGTCACTGCTAAATTCGCCTTGGTAGTTAAAGGGGCCGTAAATGCACAGGGTCTTGAGTTGGGGGAGATACAGACCAAGGCCAGTAAAAAATGCTTCAACCATATTTTTGCTCATAATATGCAAAGTGTTCGCAGTAAATACGCTATCAATATCAGGTGTTAATCCCTCCACCAGCCATGGCGCGGTAACATCAAGGGTAAGTGGTAAGCGTAGGTTTGCCGCTGCATTGGGTAGCTTGCCTTCATGCATACACCTTGCGCTAATGATCTCAATATATTCAGCTTGATCGCTGGTTTGCCAGATTAAATGGGGAAGACTTGCTGCAAAATACACCGCATGTTGGCCTGTGCCACTGCCGATTTCGAGTACATGTTGGTTGAGTGAGAAGGCCTGCGTTAATACGGCTAAAATCGGCGCTTTATTGTTTTCGCACGCTTGTGAAAACGGCAGTTGGCTAAGTGGCTGGGCAATTGGCAATCGTTGCATAATGGACTCTAGGTTGCTGAGATAAAAAGAGGATGACGCCGCACCAGCCTATCTTAAACCAGCAAAAAGCATAAGACTTAAAAGATAAAATGAGCCGCGCCTTAATATTCGGCGCCTAAGCTCATGTTCTTAATCTCTGGCTCCATAATCACAGGGCCGCCATTTCAGATACTTTCATATCAAGCTTTTCGATTTCAGGCTCGTCAAGCAGAAACCAGCCCAACTCCCTTTGTTATGTCCAGCAAGCGGTTAACTCAATCCACTATTGACCTCGATCTCAACTCAGATATACTCTCAAATTCTGAACGCGTGTAAAAAATATAAAACAACCGTCGGCGGATAACGTGTTAACACTCGCGCTCATAGACTAAGACTCAACACTCATTATCAGCACACAGCTTTCAGTACTTAACGTTCAACACTCAACTTTTAATATTTAACTTTCAACACTTAACTTTCAACATCAAGGAATGACTATGCCAGCAGAGCGTTGCGCCTCCTACTACAATGCCACCATTAACCAAGAGTCGGATTATCCTGAGCTTGAAGGCGACATTCGCGTCGATGTGGCGATTGTCGGTGGCGGGTTTACCGGTGTAGCAACGGCGCTGGAATTATCCGAGAAGGGCTACAAGGTGGCACTTATTGAGGCTAATAAAATTGCGTGGGGCGCAACCGGACGCAACGGCGGGCAGGTGACGGGCAGTTTGTCTGGCGATGCGGCGATGACAAAACAGCTGCGTCGTCAGATTGGCAATGAAGCTGAAGATTATGTGTGGAATTTACGTTGGCGCGGCCATGACATTATTAAAAATCGGGTGGCCAAGTACAGCATAGACTGTGATTTAAAATTTGGTCATATCCAAACCGCTTACCAGCCAAATCACATGCACGAGCTTAGGGAGATGCATGATGAAGCGCAGCGTCGCGGCATGGGGGAGTTTATGACCTTGGTCTCCGCCGATGAAATGCCCGCCTATTTAGGCTCGCCCTTGTATCACGGCGGCTTAGTTAATCGGCGCAACATGCATTTGCACTCAGTCAATTTATGCCTTGGTGAAGCCCGCGCCGCAGCAGGTCTTGGGGCGTTGATCTTTGAAAACTCGCCCGTGCTCGATATTGAAGAAGGCGATCTTGCTACCGTTGTCACCGCCAAGGGAAAAGTGCGCGCCAATAGCGTGCTGATCGCGGGGAATGCCTACCATAAACTCGCGCGTCCTCAACTGCGCGGCATGTTATTTCCAGCGTCCTTAGGCAATTGTGCTACTGCAATTTTGCCTGATGAGATCGCTTCGCAAATCAATCCGCAGGATTTAGCCGTGTACGATTGTCGCTTTGTGCTGGATTACTATCGCCTGACTGCAGATAAACGGTTGATGTTCGGTGGTGGCACTAACTACAGCGGCCGCGATCCTAAAAATGTGGCGGCGGAATTACGGCCTGCAATTGAGCGTACGTTTCCACAATTAAAGGGCGTTGATATCGAATTTGCCTGGGCGGGAATGGCAGGAATTGTGATTAACCGTATCCCGCAGCTCGGCAAAGTATCGCCTAATGTATTCTATTGCCAAGGATATTCTGGGCATGGGGTGGCGACATCACACATTATGGCTGAGATCATGGCCAATGCGATGGATGGACAATTACGTGAATTTGATTTGTTTGCCGGCATGCGCCATATCCGTATTCCGTTAAATGAATGGTTCGGCAATCAAGCGCTGGCGTTAGGCATGTTGTATTACACTTTACGGGAAAACTGGCGCTAGTTTGCGGCGTCTTGTCTGTTATCGCTTCGTTTGTTCGAACTGAGTAATCCGCTCAATAACCGGCTGTTCAGAAAAAGATTAGTCCTGTTCGATGAGTTTTTCGGCGAGGTAATCGACTAATACGCGGATCTTGGCCGACAGGTGGCGGTTTTGCGGATAGAGTGCCCAAATGCCTTCTTTGGCTTCGCGGTGACCGTCGAGTAAGGACAGTAAACGTCCTGCATTTATATCATCTTCAATATAATAATCAGGTAGTTGTACTATACCAATTCCCTTTAGCGCCGCATCCCTTAATGCGTAGCCGCTGTTACAATTGAGATTGCCGCGCACTTTGATATTGCGTTCGCGACCATTCTCCACAAAGCGCCAGTAATTGTGATTACCAATCAAGCAATTGTGCTGGTTAAGCTCTGATAGCGTATGGGGCTGGCCGTATTTTTCCACATAACTCGGTGAGGCGGCCACATAGTGAGTACGGCTGCTTAAGGGTTTGGCCATTAAACTCGAGTCGGCGAGTTTGCCGAGGCGAATGGCCAGATCGTAACCACCTTCAATCAAGTCTAAGGTGCGATTGGTCAAGTCGACGCTAAATTCAACGCTGGGATATTGCACCATAAAATCATTGAGTAACGGCATGATAAATTTCTCGCCATAGGCCACGGGCGCCGTGAGCTTGACTAAGCCTTGAGGTGAGTCCTTTAGGTTTGAGATGGCGCGCTCGGCTTCTTCTAACCCGGTTTGTAATTGGCGGCAATGACGATAATAAATGGTGCCTTCTTCGGTTAACGATACTTTGCGGGTGGTGCGGTAAAACAGCTTAGTGCCGAGGCGATTCTCCAAGGCGCTCACTTGGCGGCTCACGTGGGCGGTGGAGATATTTAGTCGCTGCGCCGCTAAGGTAAAACTTTCAGCCTCAGCCACTGCGACAAACTCAGAAATGCCATCCCAGAGATACATTGTTGTTACTCAGTAAAAATGAATTGCTTGAATACTAGATTGTCTCTCGCTGAGAAACAAATACAATCTTCCTATGTAGTAACATCAGTGCAGTAGCATCAGTGCAATCGGCATCAGCGTATGCAGAGCCCGAATGCTGAGCCCTTATTCTGAGTCTGTATGCTTGAACCAAGATGCTTTAGCTTAAGTAGAATCGATTACAACAATAATTTTCTCCTATTACCTATCAAGGGACGGTAACAATGTCGAACGAAAAACCGCAGTTTATTAAATCAAAGGCCGCTGTTGCTTGGGGACCAGGACAACCACTGAAGATTGAAGAAGTGGATGTGATGTTACCTAAAGCGGGCGAAGTCTTAGTGCGCATTGTGGCCACAGGCGTGTGTCACACGGACGCGTTTACCCTGAGCGGTGACGATCCTGAAGGGGTATTCCCGGCGATTCTAGGCCACGAAGGCGGCGGTATCGTTGAGCAAGTGGGCGAGGGCGTGACCAGCGTGCAAGTGGGCGATCATGTGATCCCACTTTATACTCCCGAGTGCGGCGAGTGTAAGTTCTGCCTATCGGGCAAAACTAACCTGTGCCAAAAAATTCGCGCGACCCAAGGTAAAGGCTTAATGCCCGATGGCACCACGCGTTTTTATCTCGATGGCAAACCTATTTTCCATTACATGGGCTGCTCGACCTTCTCTGAATATACTGTGCTGCCTGAAATCTCATTGGCGAAAGTCAATAAGAGCGCACCATTAGAAGAAATTTGTCTGTTAGGTTGTGGCGTGACTACAGGCATGGGCGCTGTGATGAATACGGCCAAAGTGGAAGAAGGCGCGACCGTAGCGATTTTCGGCCTCGGCGGTATCGGTTTATCGGCGATCATTGGTGCGACGATGGCAAAAGCCAGCCGCATTATCGCCATTGATATCAACGAATCTAAGTTCGAGTTAGCCAAAAAACTCGGCGCGACCGATTGCATCAACCCTAAATTACTCGATAAGCCCATCCAAGAGGTGATCGTTGAGATGACCGACGGCGGGGTAGATTACTCATTTGAGTGTATCGGCAACGTCAACGTGATGCGCAGCGCTTTAGAGTGTTGTCATAAGGGTTGGGGCGAGTCGGTGATCATAGGTGTTGCCGGTGCAGGGCAAGAGATTTCAACCCGTCCATTCCAATTAGTTACTGGCCGAGTATGGCGCGGTTCTGCCTTTGGCGGCGTGAAAGGGCGTTCTGAACTGCCACACATTGTTGAGCGTTACATGGCGGGTGAGTTTAAGCTCGATGACTTTATCACTCACACTATGGGGCTTGAGCAAATCAATGAAGCGTTCGAGTTGATGCACGAAGGTAAGAGCATCCGTAGTGTGATCCATTTTGATAAATAAGCGATTTTGTACGCTAAGTTGATGCTTCACTTTGATGTGACAAACCGGCAGACAGGTGACAATCTGTCTGCTGTGTTGCACTGAGCAGATGACAAACGCTAAGACAAATGACATGACTAACGCTAAGACAAGCGCTAAAAGATTGAGCTTAAAAGGACTTGTATGACCATAGAAAATATCAGTTGTAACAAGAGTTTCGGCGGTTGGCATAAGCAGTATCGCCATCAATCTCAGTCGTTAAACTGCGAGATGCGCTTTGCGATTTATCTGCCACCTGAAGCGGTGAATAAACCTGTGCCTGTGCTGTATTGGCTCTCAGGTCTAACCTGTACCGATGAAAACTTTATGCAGAAGGCGGGCGCGCAGCGCATGGCGGCTGAACTTGGGATGGCGATTGTTGCCCCTGATACCAGTCCTCGCGGTGACGATGTGCCCGATGCGGCGGATAAAGCCTACGATTTAGGCTTAGGCGCTGGGTTCTACCTCAATGCGACCAAAGCACCGTGGAATCGTCATTACAAAATGTACGATTACATCGTCCACGAGCTGCCCGCGTTGATTGAAGCCCATTTTCCGGTGACTACCCAACGCGCCATCTCTGGCCATTCGATGGGCGGCCATGGTGCTTTGGTGATTGGCCTGAGTAATCCGCACAGATACAGCTCTATTTCGGCCTTTAGTCCGATTTCGAATCCAAGTAATGCGCCTTGGGGCATTAAAGCCTTCAGTGAGTATTTAGGTGAGAATCGTGAACACTGGCGCCAGTACGATGCCTGTGAGTTGCTCAAGCTCGCCATTGCCGAAGTGCCAGTCATGATTGATCAAGGTGAAGCCGATAGCTTTTTAGACAGTCAATTGATGCCACAATCGCTGGTGGACATTGCCAATGCTAAGGGTTATCCCTTAGATGTGCGGATGCAAGCGGGGTACGATCACAGCTACTACTTTATCGCGAGCTTTATTGAAGAACACCTTAAGTTCCATAGTTTGTACTTTAAGCCCTGAATCGTCGATTCAGCAGTCACGCCGATGAGCTAAAACAAAAATGCCGCAACTCAGTGAGTCGCGGCATTTTTTATAATGCAGTTTAAGTGGTTAGTGGGAGTGAACTAACACTCAGCACTCAACAATGTTGACCGCTAGGCCGCCTTTGGCGGTTTCTTTGTATTTGCTGCGCATATCTCTGCCGGTATCCATCATGGTTTTGATCACTTTATCCAGTGAAACCTTATGGTGACCGTCACCGCGTAGGGCCATACGAGAGGCGTTGATCGCTTTGATCGCGCCCATGGCATTACGTTCGATACAAGGCACTTGCACTAGGCCGCCCACAGGATCGCAGGTTAAGCCTAAGTTATGTTCCATGCCGATTTCAGCTGCGTTTTCAACGTGCTCAATCGTGCCGCCCATGATTTCAGTCAGTGCGCCAGCGGCCATAGAACAGGCTACGCCAACTTCACCTTGGCAACCCACTTCGGCGCCAGAAATTGAGGCATTCTTCTTGTACAAAATACCAATCGCGGCGGCAGTTAACAGGTAACGGGCGCAGACATCGATATCCACTTCTTGTACGAAGGTATCGTAATAGCATAATACTGCAGGGATAATTCCCGCAGCGCCGTTAGTAGGCGCTGTTACGACGCGAGCGCCGGCCGCATTTTGCTCGTTTACTGACAGGGCGAATAAATCAACCCAATCCATCGCCGTTAATGGGTCGACGTTGTTACGACCTTCGGCTTTCAAACGACGGTACAGGGCAGGGGCGCGGCGACGCAGTTTTAAGCCACCAGGTAAAATGCCTTCTTTTTGATAACCGCGTTCGATACAGGTTTTCATCGTCTGCCAAATGTTCCACAGTTTGGCTTTGACTTCATCTTCTGTGGCTAAACTCAGTTCGTTCGCCATCATCAAAGAAGAAATGCTCAGACCTTGTTCGCCACACAATTCTAATAACTGTGCTGCGCTACCAAAATCAAAAGGGGCCGCTTCGATTGGTGATGCAGGTGATGCGTTACGTTGGCTGATTTCGTCTTCATCTAAGATAAAGCCGCCGCCGACAGAATAATAAGTGCGCTCGAAAATACACTCATCTTTACAATAAGCGTATAAGGTCATGGCGTTGGCGTGTGCTGGCAAGGTTTTGCGTCTATGGTAGGTAATGCCTTGCTCGCGGGTAAATTTAACCACTTTGCCACAGTGCAGGGTTAAGGTTTCGTCCTTGGAGACGTGCTCTAAAATGCCGTCGATACTGTCAGTGTCTACGGTTTCTGGATCTTCACCCATTAAGCCTAAAATCACTGCTTTGCCCGTGCCGTGGCCTTTGCCTGTTTGGCCTAGGGAGCCAAAGAGCTCGGCTCTTAATTCATCAATCTGGGTCACGAGTCCTGAGTCAGTCAGGTTTTGCATAAAAATTTTGCCCGCTTTCATTGGGCCGACAGTATGTGAACTCGATGGACCTATGCCGATCTTGAACATGTCAAATACGCTAATCATGATAGAAGTCCTGTTGTGTCTTGTTTATTATTTTAGTCTGAGTGCATGGGATTGCTCGCTCTGCAGATTGAAGCACGCTAATCTTCAACGTGAACTCTGGTCAATGGCGGCGCTCTTTCATGCGAAATCTGCTTGTGTGATACTCTAACCTCAGTATCCCATAGATTAGTGTGACAATTCACATTAGTTTTTTTAATTCGATATAGTTCGGATAAGCTGAACTTAATTGGGACTTTTTTGCTGACCATTTTATGGCCAAGAATACAGGCTTTAAAAGCGCTACAAGAGCAGATGGTTCGCTTTTTTGAGCATTTTTGTGAGCGCGGACTACTTATGGCTTAAGTGGTTATTTTTTGAGTATTAATGAAATTTTTTAGGGAGAAGTATGAGCTATTTAATGTTGGACCTACTGTCGTTGGACGTCAGTGAGGCAGAATCTGAGATGCTACGCCATCCACAGGTGGGTGGTTTAATTCTATTTTCCCGCAATTTTTCAAGCCGTGATCAGTTGATCCGTCTGGTACAACAGATACGTCAAATCCGCCCTGAACTATTAATTGCCGTCGATCATGAGGGCGGTCGAGTACAACGCTTCCGCGATGGCTTTACCGTTATTCCCGCCATGGGCGACATTCTACCTGCGGCAAAAGGTGATATAGCGTTAGCCAAACGCTGGGCCTGTGAGCTCGGTTTCTTGATGGCGATTGAACTACTGGCCTGCGATATCGACTTAAGTTTCGCGCCCGTATTGGACTTAAACGGTGTGAGTCAAGTGATTGGTAAACGCAGCTTTAGCCCAGAGCCTGCCGAGGTGATTACACTGGCCGAAAGCTTTATTGCGGGCATGGGCGCCGCAGGCATGGGCGCCGTAGGTAAACATTTTCCCGGACACGGTAGTGTGGTGGCGGATTCGCACTACGAGAAACCCATTGATGAGCGCGATGCAGAGGCGATTTTTGCTAAGGATATCCTGCCGTTTAAAGACTTGATCGCAAAAGAAAAGTTATTAGGCGTGATGCCCGCGCACGTGGTTTATCCTAAAGTCGACCCGAACTCTGCGGGCTTCTCCGAATACTGGCTAAAACAAGTGCTGCGCAAAGAGCTTGGCTTTAACGGGGTGATTTTCTCCGACGATCTCGGCATGCAAGGCGCTGGATTTGCGGGCGATTACCGTGCAAGGGCCAGCGCCGCCTTAGCCGCCGGCTGCGACATGATTTTAGTGTGTAATGACAATGCGGGCGTGATGTCGCTGCTGGATGGCTTTACTTGGCCAGCGAGCGCGCCGCAGTATCCTGCGAGTTTACTTAAACCCAATGCCGCACAAACGGCCGCAGCGCTCGATAATACCGCCCGTTGGGAAAACGCGAAACAGCTTGCGGAGCAAATTTGTTTGGCCCAACAGGCGAAAGTTTGATGTAGCGCAAGGTGTGAGATCACTCTTTTGCTAGGGTTAGTTAATTCACTGTAATCAAAAATGATTAAAAGGCCTTGATATGATTTTCTATCTTCATGGATTTGACGCGACTAGCCCAGGTAATCACGAAAAAATGCGTCAGCTGCAATTTATCGACCCTGACATACGTTTGGTCAGTTACAGCACCTTGCACCCTAAGCACGACATGCAACACTTGCTCAAGGAAGTCGCTAAGCAAATGAAGCATAGCGACGATCCGGCGCCGTTAATGGTCGGCGTGGGACTCGGCGCTTATTGGGCCGAGCGGATTGGATTTTTAAATGGTCTTAAATCTGTGCTGATTAACCCTAATTTGCACCCAGAAGAGAATATGCAGGGCAAGATTGACCGCCCAGAAGAATATGCAGATATCGCCAATAAGTGTGTGTCGCAATTCCGTGAAAAGAATACCCACAAGGCCATGTGCATATTCTCAGTGAATGATGGGATGTTCGATAATCAGCAACTCGCCAGTGAATTAAGTCCCTATTATTCGATTGATTGGGATGACGTTCAACCCCACAAATTCCCCCAACTCGCTGCCCATCTCCCCAAAATAAAAGCCTTTAAGTTGGCTTGATTGATATCGATTGAATAAAACTATCACTCCTCTTTTTATATTTAAGAGGGGGAGTGGATTTATCTCATCGGCTATTCCACCTTATAGTTTTGGCTTTTTATACTTCAAACCGCGCACATTGTGAATGTGACTATGGGTATATATTTCAGTAGGGCATATTGAGGGCTCTAGATTATAAAATCGACTGTGTTGATTTTGGACTGAAATGTGTTTGAGAGTGTAGCATGGGGAACTGCAATTTTAGTTATGGTTTTAGTCTTATTTTTTAGGGGTTTAGTGTTGGCTTTTATCCACTTGCACAGGCCTGCCATGGCATTGACTCACCGACACGCAGCCAGTCCGTCCGTGGATGCTCGACCGCCCCGTCCATGGGGCGGACGGTCGTCTCGCTAATCACCATGGCTCGCCTTTCGAGCGCATGCGTAACCTCTAGGTTTTAAAGACTAGATCTAATCTTAACGATTATTAGGCACCACTCTTATTGGACAAAAACGTGCTATGTTTTGCGCGAAATTATCTTCATTTCGGATAAAAAACAATTCTAAGCGCAGAATCGTCGGCCATGATGCGCTTAAGGATGTAATGCTTGGCTTGAGGCTTTACCTTTACACCATTTGCCGCTGTTGTGCAGCTTTTTAAACTCGCACATGCTATCCCATCGACCACTTATGCCGCTATATTGACGGCGAAACTCTTTGGCTGAAGTGAGCCACGCATCGGGCGAAATGCCTAATTCATTGAGCAGTTTTGGCCGTTGATTATCGATATAGCCTTTTTTATCAAGGCGCATAGCTCGTCCCGTCCAATCTATTAACTCAAGATAATCGGCAAAATGAAACGGAATACCTGTTTGATGGCTCAAAAGTGTTGAACCATCAAATTTTGCGAGGGCTTTAGATAGGATTGGCTGTAGGTTATCTGCGGTAGTTTTGGCCAGTTGGGGCGCGTTGATATGAGGATTAAGTGCATTCACGCGCTCCTGAATCGATGTAAAATCAGAGGATTGCACGGAGTCGGCAATCCCTGCTCGAATAGGATTTAAATCGACATACATCATGCACGCCAGCAGTGCTTGCTCATCTAACAACGCTTGTGACTTAAAACGGCCTTCCCAAAAAGCGCCTTTACACTCATCTTCACGATTGGCCTTACGGGCAATTTCTTCATTTAAACAGCGCATAAACCAAGAGATACTGCTCAGTCGCTCATGCCACTCGGCGAGTAATGCATCAAGTAACATCACTTCACCGTCGATTAAAGCATCGCCATTCATATACTTAGTGGCGACAGCATGGCCTTTAGTGATTTGACACCAGCGACTAATAATATCTTTTTGCGTTAGCGATTTCGCCTTGTCGACATCAATTTTAAGTACTAAATGATAGTGATTACTCATCACCGCATAGGCGCAAATATCAATGCAGAAAATCGCAGATAATGCCTTGATTTTATCAACAATCCAGCCGCGACGATGCTCATAACTGCGGCCCGTGAGTTTATCCTCACCACACAAAAAAGCCCTTCTAACACAGCGATTTATTACATGATAGAAAGGTGTCGCATTAGCATCAATTAACTGTCTTCTGGCTGAGGTCATAAGACACTCCAAAACGACAAAAGCAAGATAATGTAAAGCCTAGTCAAAGAAGCTAAAAAACACAAAAAGATATGGCTGTCCTCTCTATTATTTTGCAACGGAAAGCCTGTCACTGTGCTTGGCTTTGTTAAACGCAATTACCATAGCTGCTAATGCCAGCTCTATTTAATAGTTTTCTTCGAGGCTCACCAACGCTTTTGGACAATTGCCTTATATAAACACTTAATGCTTTTACCTGACTATCGTCATTGTACCCAGGCCAAAAGAAAGGTACATCCTGATTGCTTAGACTTTCTATAAAGGTTATGTGCGTCATTGCCAAGAATATGCGTGAAAAATTTGCAGGATTACTAAAGTCATTTTTTAGCATGTGAACTATGACATGCCTATTTAACCCTACAATTCCCTCCTTGCTGTTTTTGTATAGGACGTTAGAAAAGAACAGTCTAAATGCATTTATCACATCAGATTGAGGGCAAATGTGAGTTAAAAAATCAATTTCCACATCAGCATTATATGATTTCCCAGGATACCAAATATACTCTTGCGTTCTTCGCCGCCCCCAGTCAAGGCAAAGCTCTTTTAAACCTCTTTCAAATTCTTTAGAGCTGACATTTTGATCGCTCATTCCCAGCACAGAATTCTGAATTTTTCTTAATCCGGCTTCAAATACTGGAATAAGCGACATTATTGCCACATGATCCATTCCCATGTAATACGCTTCGATAGCTTCAAAGATTATTGTTTTATATTCTTTGAAACTATTACTCAAGGCAAAGTAACGCTGAAAATAGGTTAATGCCACCTCTATAGAAAAATTACTGTGTAACCACTGATCAGAGTCGTCTAGCGGGGCTTTAGATTGGTTTATCTCATGGATTTCTTCGGAAATTGTCCCTTCACCTATATAAAGAGGTACAGGTATAGCTAGGCCAAGCATTCTTTGTTGAAGTCCAGTGACTCGACCCAAATTTTTGTTGTAATAATCAATAGTCCTCTCAGTTACAAAGCAGGTTCCCTCATTGGTAGTTATCTCAAATCCGGGCTTACCTATGTTCTTAGAGACGACTTGAACCGTACAACTTTCTTGCTTGAGAAAAATCGAATGAATCAGCTCCTCTGTGACTTTAGGTAAGCGACAAATCTTTTTCAAAGTTTTTTCATAAATCATGGCTGATTGCACTTACCGTTTAAGCAGCTTGTTATGTGATTTTATAAATGACTACCTGCGTAATGGACAATTGCATCACCTAAATAATTAACCATTTCTGGGTGATACGAATTGTGAAATTTTTTCATATCGTCATTTTCTTTATAAAATATTCCCATGCCTATATATGCTTCTTTGGATGGAGTATAGAAACGACAAGCTATTTCAAAGTGTTCTTTCATTAATGTTTGAACACTTTCATTATCAACGGCAATCTCATCAACGTACTCTGCTAATTTTTTATACAGAATATCCCAGTCTTGATGCACAAGTTCTCTATTAACATGCGCCCAGTTATCTGTTGTTGATAAGCTGTGAGTTTGCTCGATATTAAGAGCATTTTTACATTCAGCTAAATATTCTTTACTCAATTTATTCATTTATTGATATTCCAATAATTATATATTTATTTGCGACAAACTATCCGAATCACATAACATATTATTAGTGCGCATGCGCGTTTACCTCATTAGATCAGTGAAAACGCGCACAGTTAACTATCTGTATGCAAAGAACTTATCAGCTTTTTATCAAATACACCATCTGGAAAAATGCGCATGCGCGTTTTCCAAACCTATTATCTAACCATTGCGGCTTATACCTTGCTGATTTTAAATGACTTTAAATTATGCATATTGAGATATCGCGCACGGATATTGTTCTCAACGCCCTCAAAAACGAACGTTTTCAGATATGACTGTATACCTATCCTGATTTGGACTGTTATGACGAAGCGCTAAAAATGAGGGCTAATAGATGAGATTTTGTAGGGCAACTCATTTGTAAACGCCCAAAAGAACAAACGACTGCTAGCAAGCTTTAAGGCAATAGCTTTTTAGCTAAACGAACAGCAGGAGTGTTAGTTAAGATTGGCATTGTTGCAACAGTGACCGTTGGCGGCTTGGATGCCGCCGTCGAGCCTATAGGGATATATTTACGGCGAGTCACTGGGGAAACAATGACAATTCATGCTGCACTATTGACGACAACGTTATCTTGCTTTGGGGCAATAGCTTTTTAGCTAAACGAACTGCGAAAGTGATAGTTAGGATTGACATTGCAGCTACAGTGATAGTTGACATGATGGGGGGCGCTGTCGAGCCTATAGGGATACTTCTTATTAAATAAAAAATCGGCGAGTCACTGGGAAACAATGACAATTAATGCCGCACAGTTCGCTGTTTGCATCAGTTCTTGATGCCGGAATTCGTCATTAAGAATTTGCCTAAGATTGGCATTGCTGTACCTGTGACTATCTAAAAAGGATGCTTTAGTCGCGCATTAAGGTGTTGTGCTGAACTGGCATAAATAGCCAAAGCATTTTATTTACTAGGCACGAAAGGGCATAATGCGGCGCTTACTATTTGAGATACAAGGAATAACCATGAAGTACTTGGTTAGCGTAGTTGCATGCTGTTTATTATCGGCCTGTTCTTTTGGGGATGCTGATGTTGAGTTCACACCTGAGAAAGGGGAAGAGCGCTCGTATCAGTTGTATAGCACCACCAACATCACTGTAGACAATGGTCAGCGTACCGAAACGGTTAACACCAGCTCACATCAATTGCTGCGTTATAAGGTCCTCGAAACAGGCAAAAACAGTCGGTTTCAAGTGCATGTCGATTATATGAACATGCGCGATGGTCAAGGGAGCGGCGTCAGTAGTGGCCAGCGGGCCGATCGTAATCCCGAAATGCACGCTATTTTCTCGCAGGGATTTGAATTTACGTTAAATCTAGACGATGGCAGCGTTAAAGAATTCAGTGCATTGAACAAACCGGTATGGCAGGCGCTGCTGGCTGAACGCGGCGCAGAGCTTGAGCAGGAACTGAAAAAACTCTTTAGCTCATCGGCCTTCCTTAGCACCATACCCGCCAAAGCAGGGGCGGTCGTCGCGCTTCCTACCTATCAAGGCCACGCCAATGCCAAACTTACTGTATTGCAAGTCACTGATACGCATGTATTAGCCAAAGTTGAAAGTGACGGCGAGCAAGCCAAAATATACGGTCAGCTGATGTTAGAACGTGAGCGGGGTTGGTTAGCGCAGTTAGCTTTAGTGGCAGAAGCGCCGTTTGAGCGCTACGGCTATAAGGGCACAGTGCGCAGCAACGTTATTATGTTGCCGCAGCAGCGCCAGTTGGGTGATTTAACACAGCGTTTAGGTTTTGATTATGATTTCCCAGCCTTTGAGTATCAAAAACAGCCTGACTTTGTGCTGGATGACATCAATAAGACCTTAGGCCTTGATGCTGTGTTTGCCTATGATGCGGGTTACTTTTACCAGCAAGATGATCTATTAAATCTAACCTATCATCATGACTTTTCAGGTTTTAAACCCGAAGGCGGATTTAGCTTAACCGATATCACGGCATACAGCGCGGATGGCACTGTGCTGCCACTACAACTAAGCAAGGTGGGCAGTTACAGTTATCCAGAACAGGATGGTTTCCATCAATCTGTGCAGCAAAATCTGCTTATTGGCTGGAATGCACCAAATGACCTCTTAGCTCAGGTTGCTGAGTTTCGCGCGACTGCCCATTATCATGGTGCGAAACTGGTCAAACTTAACTTGACACCTGATCCCTGCAAAACTGTGAGCTTGCAGTATGAAGATTTACAGCTGGAACTCTCGCCAATCACCGACAAGCCATTCAGTTATCTGCTGAAATCGCGAGGCGGCGCTGACAAAACGTGGTTATACAGGCGCTATGACGGTGCCGAAGGCGCTATGGTGCACTATCTTTCACCGCCAGCCACTGGACCGGATTGGTTAACGTCGGCAGAGCAAAATATGCTGGCGCTGACTTCATCGGCGCAATATGAAACGATTACACAGTTTACCTTTGCCGCCGCGCCGTCGACACTGACACTCTATGTGAATACTGCGACTGACAGCGGCGAACTGACTAAGAATATTCGTTTTATTCCGACCCTAGATTACGCGCAAAATATGGCTTATCCGCCGGCGCAGCAGCAACTGCTTTATAGCGATGATATGTATGCGTCCTATGATAATCAGCCGCAACCTAGCACAACCGTCGATCCCGCCTTACTTGAGCCGCAAATCGTCGCCAAATACGGCGTCAGTATGCTGTTAACGTCTGAGCAGGCAGCGGTGTGCACCCTTAGTGTGGTCGATGCCCCTAAGGTCAACGGGCACACACTGCAATGGACAAACACCAGCGCAAGCAACAACACGGGTTTTGGTGCTGGGCTGGATAAGTTTGTGCTGTACCAACTGAGTAGCGCCGATGGGATCCGCCGCAATTTTTACGACATCAATGTCAGCAGCACCTTGGCCTGTACTGGAACGCCTCAATGGCAAGCACTCGCATATCATCCCGAGCAAAGTTGGTTGATTGATGTCAGTCAGCTGCCAGATTTGGATACCACTCAAACCGTGGCCGAATTTATGCGGCGCTATCGTTTTCTAAATGCGCAGAATTTACCCCTTGCGCCTGCTATGCAAGGTGACAGTACTGATTTTTATCAACGTCCGTTGCAGCAAGTATTACGTGAGCAACGCTGGTTTGTGCTGGCGGGGCGCGCGGCACAGATAGAACAGCTGACGATAAGCGGCGAACCGGTGAATAAACAGTGGGTTAATGCATTCCCAGCGTTACCTTAAGGAGCAGAATATGCGAGTCTTATTACTATTATCTGCGCTACTTATGTCGTTTAATTTGTCAGCTGAGCGAATTTTACTCGACCAAGAATGGCGGCTTAGCGATGTACCGGGCGAAGCCATTTATTATCTGGAGCAAGCGCCGACAGAGCAAGATGGCGAGTGGCCAGTACAGCTATTTTATCTGGAAACGGATGAACCGTTTTTTTACGGCAGCTTGAACGGGCCGGATTTAGTGGGGAATGTTATCGTTGGCGATTTCGAGTTTTTCTACCCCGACGGTCAATTGTCTCGCAAGGGCAGTAGCGATGCGAATGGCAACTATCAGGGCACGCATCTGCATTACAGGGAAGATGGCACACAGTCGGGAGAGTACCGTTACCAGAATGGTCAGTTGAACGGCGAGCAGAAAAGCTACTATCAAAATGGTCAACTGCAGCGCTATGAACACCGAGTGAATGATGCACAGTTGGGGTCGGCAGAAAGTTATCATGCCAACGGCCAGCTGGCATCGCGCGCAAACTATGGTGCGAACGGTATGGAAGGGCGATATGAGAGCTTCTATGACAATGGTAAGCCAGAACAAAGCGTGAATATGGTGGCGGGAAAATACCAAGGTGAACGACTGTTTTGGGCTAAAGAGGGCTGGTTATACACTAAAGAAGTTTACCTGAATGGAAAAATGCATGGAGAAGTGTTGATTTATCAGGCTGCAGATATTCTGCAAGAGATCAAACATTATCAGTATGGCAAGCAGGTAGGTTTACAGCAGCGTTTTAAAGGGCCAGGGCTGTTAGCCATGCAGCAAGAGTACGATAATGATGGCCGCGAAATACAAAATATTACCTATGATGATGTTGGTAATGTCGCCACCCAAACCGATACTCAATATCTGGCCAAAGGCCGGATCAGCACTGAACAGCGCTTCGATGCTACTGGAAAGTTAACCCATCAATATCAGCGTGATACTGCGAAAAACTGGAGTTTACGTCAGCGCTTCGACTCTGCAGGTGAGCTGCTTGAACGTGATGAACAACTCAAGGGGCAATACGATGGCTTGTATATTGGGATTGGCTGGAATGGCGCTGTCCAACGTGCGAGCTATAGCAAAGGTCAAATGCACGGTGCCTATCGGGAAGATAATGTAGAGGACGGCAGTTTTGTCAGCGGCCAATACCACTTAGGTTTAAAAGTCGGCAAGTGGGTCACGCAAACCCGTGACACGACGCGCAATGAGCAGTTTAACCAACAAGGTCAGCTGAGTGGCGAACAAACAGAAATCGCAGCCGATGGCACGATAATGCGCCGAGAGTTTTATAAAAACGCTAAGTTACATGGCGCATATTTACTCCGTGGCTTTGATAAACAACTGCAAGCCCAAGGTCAGTATGTTAACGGTCAGCGCGAAGGGCAGTGGCTGCTGCAAGATGAAAGCAGCTACAGCATGGTTAAGCTCTGGCATGGTCACTATAAAGCAGGACACGAAGTGGGTCACTGGCAAGCCTTTTCCGCCAACGGCCATTTATTAGGGCAGACGCAATATGATGATAAAGGTCAATTGCAGGGCAAAGGCTATAGTTTTAACGAAGATGCCAGCCTGCTGCAAAGTGATGAGTATCTTGATAATCAACTGCACGGCAGGTCGGTGTATTACTTTAATGGCGAACCCTCATCCGAGTATCGCTATCAAAATGGTCAGATGATCAGCGAGTAGCAGGTTATCGCGTAATCAACTTATCGCGCAATAAAGTAAAAAACCGGCAGGCTCTGCCGGTTTTTTGCTTTTGTCTTTTGAATGTGTAGCTGGCATATTTTTGCTTGTCTTGCTTGTCTTGCTTGTCTTGCTTGTCTTGCTTGTCTTGCTTGTCTTGCTTGTCTTGCTTGTCTTGCTTGTCTTGCTGTAACGCTTCGCCATACACAGCACCCGTTATTAGCGTGGCATAGCGACACTTCAATTCTACAACCCTCACTTCTCCCTTACTTCCTAAACCCACGTTTCGCAATTGCGAGCTGGCCTGAACAAACACAATCCCAGCGTTGAACGTCAACGAGTTCTCATACTTCTGCAACTTTCACTGCGGTGTTTTGTTAAATGAACAATGCAGGCAGAGGTAGGAGCCGATTTTCAGCTAAAAGCATTATATTCGCTGGGGAGGGATAGTTTTACTTTTCAAACTCTTGAAAATAATTATTTATTGTGTAAAGTAGCCAGCCTTGCTATTTTGTAACAAAATGCTACAGAGTTGCTGTTGTATTTGTCCATTTATTGGATATCCCTTTGCGTATGTCGCCCGACACAGCTAACTGCAGTCTTGTTAGCTGTTTTTTTTTGCCTAAAATAAAATATCGTTTGTTTTTTGCTCTATAGATCCATAGGTTAACACTTAGCCTTCGGATAATTGCGGCTATGCTTAATCCAATAACAGGCTTGTGTGCAATGCAAAAGGGGCGTGAGATGAAGCGTGTATTGATAAGTTTAACGGGTAAAGTGCAAGGTGTGGGTTGTCGGCATGCGACCTTGACTAAGGCCAGAGCATTGGGCGTGACAGGCTATGTCACCAATTGCCGTGATGGCAGTGTCGAAGTATTAGCCCAAGGCAGTGATATTGCGGTGAATAACTTGATTGCTTGGTGCGAAGTGGGCGTGCCTTGTACCGAGGGATTAACTGTCACTGTGGGAGAAGACGAAGCCGATGATATCTACCTCGACTTCTCCATAGTACAGTCTTAAGTTAAAAGTACAGTCTTAAACAGCAGTACAGTCTTAAGCTAAAAGTGCAGTCTCAAACAACAGTGCAGTCTAAGTCATTCATTTTAGAGTACGACTCAAGTCTTTTGTTGTTTACTTGCTGACTCAGTATTGCCCAACCGTTTGTATCGATTCGGCATTCTGACTTTTTTGCTGTGCACTAGGTTGTGCCATCTTACGAATTTGGATCACCATGCCCATTTCGGGGTGATCTAAATAATGGATTTCCTCACTCTTCACCCGGCGGTTTTGCTCCAAAGGCACCGACATTAAAAACGGTGTCATGACTTTAGGTGCCGTAAGTGTTGCGCTGGTATCGGCGGCATCGCTTGGCATTGCTGGTAATAGCTTTCTGCCTTCTTTGTGCATAGTCAGTGCAGTTTCAATATACAAATAGTGGCTCAAGTAGATATTTAACGTGCCATCTAATTCCCAAACCGGCGAGACCACAGGCGCAAGCATAGGCGTGCCATCGGCATTGATCATAGGTTCTGTTTGAGTTGGCGTAACGATTTTTCTGCCATCAAAATGATAGGTATCTGAGAAATCTTTACCCGCAAATAAACGAATAGGCACAGAACCACTTTTGCCGCGCATCGGTTGTTGCCACGCCATGTGCAATAAACTGCGCGTGCCGCGTTCACGGGAGATGCTATTGATAATGCTCGCGAACTGGCTTTGGCTGCGTGCTAATAACACTGGGCCACCATTGGCGCTGGCATAGCTGGTCGTTGCGCTGCTGATTTCTGATGGGATCACTGGCGGATAGCGAAATTCGACACTGGTCGGCGCGGCGGCTATAGGCTCAGACGTTGGCTCACCGTTTAAGCTTTCAGCGCAGTGGCTATTGGCATCGGCATCAAATACTAAGGTACAAGGCGCCGACTCACTCGCCATTGGGGTAACGACTTGTGCAACCGCTGGAGAGATCAAGTCTATCGCTTTATCGGTTTTTGTCTTGATCGGCGTATCTGGCCATTGCTCAGTTGACTGACTTTGGCGTTCAAATACATAGACTTCAACTTCGAACCAAGCTTCAGCTTGGACGACCTGACTGTGCGATAGTGCAATGAGGGTAGCGATAGAGACCGCGAGTTTACGTAACACTATTTATTATCTCCAAGACGATGTTGCGATAATTGTTCGAGCAAGAGTTTCACTAAAGCGAGCCTGTCTTTGCTGGTTTCGGCCGCAAGGCTGAACTTTAACTTATTCGGTCCTTCCATTCGATAGATTTGTGGCTGGCTTTGGAGTAATCCAATAATAAACATAGGATCGATGACGTGATCATGACTAAATTCTATGCTGCCACCTTTACTGTGCACTTCTATTTTAGTCGCCCCTAAGCGAGTCGCCTCATGTTTATAGAGGGTCATTTCCATTAAGTTGCGCGTCGGTTCGGGTAATAGGCCAAAACGGTCGATCAATTCGACTTTTAGTTCATCCAGCGCCGCTTCGGTTTCGCAACCAGCAATGCGTTTATAGAGGGATAGACGAATATTCACATCGCTCACATAGGCCTCAGGCAGTAGGGCGGGGATACGCAGTTCAATTTCACATTGTTGATTCAGCATTTGCGCCAGCGATGGCTCTTTGCCTTGTTTTAAGGCTTTGACTGCCGCTTCGAGCATTTCCATGTATAAGCTAAAACCAATTTTTGAAATATGGCCGCTCTGCTCATCACCTAAGAGTTCACCTGCGCCGCGGATCTCCAAATCTTGCGTCGCCAGCATAAAGCCTGCACCGAGATCCTCAAGGGCATCAATGGCTTCTAAACGCTTACGCGCATCTGGGGTCATACGTTTAGGATGCGGCGTCATCAAATAGGCATAGGCCTGATGGTGCGAGCGTCCGACGCGGCCGCGTAATTGGTGTAACTGCGCGAGACCAAAGGTATCGGCGCGCTCGATAATAATGGTGTTGGCACTCGGAACGTCGATACCGGTTTCGATAATAGTGGTACAGACTAACACGTTGAATCTTTGGTGATAAAAGTCAGACATCACCCGCTCAAGGTCGCGTTCACGCATTTGACCGTGGGCGACGACTACCCGTGCTTCTGGCAGTAAATCGATAATGCCTTGGGCACATTTTTCAATACTTTCAACATTATTGTGCAGGTAATACACTTGGCCGCCACGGAGAATTTCCCGCAAAATGGCCTCGCGAACGGTTGCAGGATCGGATTCCCGCACAAAGGTTTTTACCGCTAAACGTTTGGCGGGCGGGGTGGCGATAATCGATAAATCGCGCATGCCCGACATGGCCATATTTAAGGTCCGTGGAATAGGCGTTGCGGTCAGAGTTAGGATATCCACGTTGGCACGCAGTGCCTTGATTTTCTCTTTCTGACGCACACCGAATCTGTGTTCTTCGTCGATGATCAGCAGGCCTAAGTTTTCAAACTTGGCCTCAGATTGCAATAACTTGTGAGTACCGATAACGATATCGACTTTGCCTTCTTCCAATTGCTGCAGCACTTGAGTCTGCTCTTTGGCGGTGCGAAAGCGTGACATCACTTCGGTGACCACGGGCCAGTCGGCAAATCTGTCTTTAAAGTTTTCATAGTGTTGCTGGGCAAGCAGTGTGGTCGGGACCAGCACGACCACTTGTTTACCGGCGTTGACGGCCACAAAGGCGGCGCGCATGGCGACTTCGGTTTTACCAAAGCCCACATCGCCACAGACTAATCTGTCCATTGCGGTTGGCGATTGCATATCGGCTAATACGGCGATGATGGCGCTTTCTTGATCGACGGTTTCCTCGAAGGGGAAACCGCGAGCGAATTGGGCGTATTCTTCTTCGTCAATCTCACAGCTTTCGCCGGGACGGGATTGGCGACGGGCATAGACATCAAGCAGCTCGGCCGCAACATCGCGGATTTTTTCAATGGCTTTTTTCTTGGCTTTTGCCCAGGTCTCGTTGCCGAGTTTATTTAAGTGGGCGTCTTCATCGGCGCCAACACTGTAGCGGCTGATAAGGTGCAATGAAGACACTGGCACATACAGTTTATCGCCGCCGGCGTATTCCAGTTGCAGGTATTCGGCGACCAGTCCGCCTGTATCTAGGGTGACTAAGCCTTTGTAGAGGGCAACACCGTGTTCTAAATGCACAATGGGTTGACCGACTTTGAGTTCGGCCAAGTTTTTAATCAGGGCATCGTTACTGATCTGACGCTGTTTTTCACGGCGACGTTGCTGGGAAATACGATGGCCGAAGAGTTCAGTCTCACAAATGATACTGATGCCATCTTTGGCGCTGATCTGCAGTAAACAACCGCGAGATAGCGGCGACACGATAAGGCCTAACTTGGCATCACTTTGAATAAATTCATCAAAATGGTTAAACAGCGCAGGTCTTAACTGAATTTTAGCGAGCAATTCAAGCAGCGCTTCGCGGCGACCTTCGGACTCAGCGCTAAACAACATGCGCTTGGCGCTGCTGGCATAATCTTGCAGCGCTAACAGCGGTTGCTTTAATTTATGGTTGGCGCTGATGTCGGGCAGGGTGCTGGCGGCAATCATGACCGCTTTCGTCGCTTCAGTGCCATCCGTCGGCATTTGCATCTGGTAACGTGGCAGCGGTTTAAAGGCGGCAAATAACTCTTCGATGAGTAAATACAGCTCTTTAGGCGCCAGTAGCGGCCGCAGTGGATCGACGCGCCTGTCTTGATAGCGATGTTCGACTTCTTGCAGATGCGCGCGCGCTGACTTTTCGATATCCCCTAAGGTGACGAGTTGAGTGTCCTTGGGCAAGTAATCGAATAGGGTGGCGGTGTCATCAAAAAACAGCGGCAGGTAGTTTTCAATCCCCG
>NZ_MPDG02000001.1:1425053-1522589 GCF_001887095.2 Shewanella sp. SACH | reverse complement strand
CAGGTAGTTTTCAATCCCCGCCGGCATCAAGTTGCGGCTCACCAGCTGATAAACCGATTCCGGCTCTTTGACTATGACCTCAAAACGGCGACGGTATCTTTGTCTAAAGCCTTCGATGGCTGAGCTGTCGGTCGGAAATTCCTTCGCGGGCAATAGGCGAATCGAGTCAACAGGTTGCAATGAACGTTGGGTTTCGGGATCAAAATGGCGGATGGTTTCCACTTCTTCA
This sequence comes from Shewanella sp. SACH, assembly GCF_001887095.2. NCBI lineage: Bacteria > Pseudomonadati > Pseudomonadota > Gammaproteobacteria > Alteromonadales > Shewanellaceae > Shewanella > Shewanella sp. SACH. Next base: position 1,522,360 of record NZ_MPDG02000001.1, on the reverse strand, counting down.
TCGAATAGCTCGATGCGCAGCGGCATATTCATCCCAGTGGGGAAGATATCCAGAATCGAGCCGCGAATGGCAAACTCGCCGTGTTCATACACTTGTTCAACTGAATGGTAGCCAGTGTCGGTTAAATGCTGGCGTACATCGTGTAATTTGTAGCTATCACCTTTTTTCAGCACAAACACGTTGGCGCTTAAATAGGCCTTAGGTGGCAGGCGCATCATTAAGGTCGTGACGGGCACGATAACGATGTTTTGCTCAATTTGAGACAGCTGCGACAGGGTTTCGAGTCGCTGGGAGATCAAATCCTGATGGGGCGAAAAACTGTCGTAGGGCAAGGTTTCGCGGTCAGGGAATAATCTGACCTTAATGCCTGTTTTACTGAGCAAATAACTCAGCTCTAGCTCTAAGCTTAAGGCGCTTGGCGTATCACTGGTGACAACTAAGGTCGTCCCCTTATGTTGACGCGCTAAACTGGCGAGTGTAACGGCTTGGCAAACGCCGCCCACGGTGGACAGAGTCTGAATTTGATTGCCATTTTTGACGGCTGGCGGCGTTAGGGCTGATATGTGAGTCATTGGCGTGCGATAAACTGATTCATTCACAAAGAGTTGCAGACATTGTAGAGACTTGATGGCGCAGGTGCCAGTGAAAAGTCAGCGGCTATTGACGCTCGTCTCTGGCGAGTTTACGTAACTTGAGTTGTTTCTGCTGCACATTGAGGCTGGCTTTGACTAATTGCTCCACGTCAGCTTCGAGAATTTGACTGAATTCAAAGTCGGTTTGCCATTGCGTGGCAGGAGAGTGACGTTCCGCCTGAGTATTGAACTCGGGGCTTTGTGTGTCACCGCTATTAGTATCGCTATTGGCGCTGCTCTCGGCAGATAGCATTTTTTGCGCGGTAGAGGCGGTCACTTTGCCAAAACAGAGAATAGCGACTAGCTCGTCGTGAATAAACAGGGTGATTTTATAGTTTGAGCCGATGGCCAAGGCTGTCGGCGTGATCAGTCTTAGGCCGCTGCCACCAAACTGATTGCCCATGCATTTTTCGCCTTCTTGGGTTTCTTTCTCTAATACATGTTGCAGCACTAAATCCACTTTGCGGGATTGCAGCTTTAAAAAGTCCACTACCACCTTAGCGTCGTTGTCTAAATGGCGCAGTTGCAGCAAGCAATTGGCCTCGAGCGTTTTTACTTCGCTGAGTAGCTGAATACCCAATGATTGCATTGATCTTAATGCCATTTCAGAGGGTAATGGCTCGGAACTCGGCCACAGACTTAAGTAGGCGGTAAAAGGGTGAGGCACACTAAAATACGGATTGGTGTCAGTGAACAAGGCTTGCCTCTTTATTTATAGGACCAATACCCCTATTATCGTGCCCATCTTCATGATTTAGCAAGTTCAGCACACAGGACGCAACCCTCTTTCAATGAATCCAGGATTTCCTTTCTATATTGGTTACCGTTATTGGCGGGCCAGAAAAGCGAACGCGTTCGCGTCGTTCATTACTCTATTTGCCGTTTCGGGCATTTTTTTAGGCGTTGCCGCGCTCATTGTCGTGAGCTCTGTGATGAATGGTCTCGAAGGCCAACTCAAGCAACGTATCTTAGGCGCAGTACCACAATTAACTCTTTATAGTGAAGCGCCCTTAGTCGATTGGACTGAGCAGGCGAGTGCGCTTAAAGCCTTACCTGGCGTATTAGGCGTGACGCCGAGCGTGTCGACGCAGGCCATGGTGCAATCGGCGGCGAGTATTCGTGCTGTACAGGTTTATGGCGTGTTCCCCGAGTTAGCGGAAAAGTTATCTTCGGTTGCCCAGCACACTTACTCAGGTGCATTTGAGCAGCTGACGAGCGGCGAATACAAGGTGATTTTGGGCTCTGAGCTGGCAAGGCAACTTAAAGTCGCCCCCGGTGATACGGTGCGATTATTGAGTGGCGATGGTGTGGTGTATTCGCCCTTAGGCCCAGTGCCGAGCCAACGTAAGTTTTTAGTCTCGGGCATTTTTGAAATGGGCTCTCAGGTCGATGCGGGCGTGGCGTATATCCATTATCAAGATGCGAAACGGCTGATGCGCCAACCCAGTGAGGCTATTGATCAGCTTAGACTCTATTTAGCCGATCCCTTTAGCGCACCCGCTTTAGCGCCTAAAGTGCAGGATATATTAGCTAAACAAGGTGTTAAGGCGACAACCAGCGATTGGCGTGATACCTATGGCCACTTGTTTGGCGCGGTCAAAATGGAAAAGAACATGATGTCGCTGATGTTGAGTCTGATTGTGGCCGTGGCCGCATTCAATATCGTCTCGGCGCTGGTCATGATGGTGGTCGATAAAACAACAGATGTGGCGGTACTCAAAACCCAAGGCGTGACCACACCCGCCGTGATGGGTATTTTTGTGGTGCAAGGGTCGCTCAATGCAGTGCTCGGTTTAGTGCTGGGGCTGGCGGTTGGGATACTCATCACCTTGAATCTGAATGGCATTATGACCACCTTAGGGATTTCTATTTTAGGCGTAGGGCAAAGTTTGCCGGTGAAACTGGAATTGATGCAGTTGTCTGTGATCGTGATTGGTACGCTACTGGTAACCCTGTTGGCGACCTTATATCCCGCACTGCGCGCTGCTAATGTGCAACCCGCGACTGCGCTCAGATATGAGTAACGGTATGCGCCAATAGCTGTAAACCGTCGGCATTTTTGAATTGAGCGACGGTTTAGCAAGATGCGAATAATTAAATGCATTGATTTAATGACATAAATCGATGCCAAAGCCTGTTTAAGAGAGAACTTCAATGCAAGACGTGTTACTGCAAGTGCAGAGTGTCAGTAAGAGTTACCATGATGGCGCCGTGACCACGCAAGTGTTGTCTAATGTTGATCTGCAAGTGTTTAAGGGCGAGCAGTTGGCGATTGTCGGCAGTTCAGGCTCAGGTAAGAGTACCTTGCTGCACATCATGGGCACGTTGGATGAACCAACCGCAGGTAAAGTCTTGCTATTAGGCGAAGATTTATATCAAGTGTCCAGTGCGCGCCAAGCGCAGATCCGTAACCAAGACTTAGGTTTTATCTATCAATTCCATCATTTATTGCCAGAATTTACCGCGTTAGAAAACGTCGCTATGCCGGCATTTATTCAAGGTAAAGATCGTAAGCTGGCGCTCGCCGATGCTAAAGCCTTGTTGGAGCGGGTCGGGTTAGGGCATCGCATGACGCACATTCCCGCCGAGCTATCTGGCGGCGAACGTCAACGTGTGGCTATCGCAAGGGCCTTGATTAATAAACCTAAATTAGTGCTGGCCGATGAACCTACGGGTAACTTAGATGCCAACAGTGGCGATGCGGTTTATGAGTTGATCCGCGAACTCGCCGAACAACTGGGTACGGCGTTTGTGGTGGTGACCCATGATCATAAATTGGCCGCCCGTATGGACCGTCAACTGATGATGAAGAACGGCTTCCTGCAATTAGCGGCGGAAACCCAAGTATGAAAGGACCGTTAGCCTTATCTATTGGTTGGCGTTTTTATCGCGCCCGCCAATCCAACAGCTTTATTAGCTTTATTTCCTTCGCTTCGACTGCTGGCATCGCCTTAGGCGTGGCGGTATTGATCATCGTCTTGTCGGCAATGAATGGTTTTGAGCGCGAGTTAGAACATAGATTGCTTGGCGTCGTGCCGCAGGCGGACATAGTCGGTGTGAGCGAGCCTATCGCGAACTGGCAGAGTGTTGCCGAGGGCGCGCTGTTAATTGAAGGTATTCGCGGCGCGGCGCCTTTTATCCGCATGCAAGGTTTAGTGCAAAAGCCCGGCGGTTTTCAAGGTTTAGCTGTCGTGGGGATCGATCCAAAAGAAGAAATCAAGGTCTCGACACTGGCGCAATTTATGAGCGATGCCAGCTGGCAGAGTCTAGACCAAGATGAAAATCACATCGTCCTGGGGCAGAGTTTGTTGACCAAGTTGGGGCTTGAGGTTGGCGATACGCTGGCCTTATATGTGCAGGATATGGATCCAGAAGCGGCGGGCAGTTTACGCGCGGCGAAGAGCCATCGTTTTGTTGTGTCTGGCGCCTATAATCTTGGCGGCGAGCTTGAGCTGACCACGGCTTATATTCCTATGCAGTACGCTGCGCAGATTTTGAACATGAAGAGCGGCGTGACTGGCGTGCGTATTAGCGTCGATAAAGTGTTTGATGCACCCGTCAAAGTGCGTGAACTTGGTTATGCGCAAAAGCAGTCGGTGTATATCAGTGACTGGACCCGTACCCAAGGGCATTTATATCAAGACATTCAGTTGGTTCGCACTGTTATGTACTTAGTGCTAGTGCTGGTGATTGGTGTCGCCTGCTTTAACATCGTTTCCACCTTAGTAATGGCGGTGCGGGATAAAGCCTCTGAGATTGCGATTTTGATGACTATGGGCCTAAGCCGCCTTGCTGTGATGGGTATTTTCATGGTGCAGGGCGCCTTGAATGGGCTGCTTGGCTGTGGTCTTGGCGGGATTATCGGCGTGAGTGTGGCACTGAATTTAAGTGCGATTGCTAGTACGATGGAGCAGTTACTCGGTATTCAACTGCTGTCAGCCGATGTGTACTTTGTCGACTTTTTACCGTCTGAGTTACATGGCTCAGATGCGGCGTTGGTGATTGTGATGGCGTTTGTGATGAGCTTAATCGCCACACTCTATCCTGCTTGGAAAGCCAGTCAGATTGCGCCAGCGCAAGCCTTAGCGGGTAGATAACTCAATTAGTGGTTGTACGTCCTGTTAGCCGATTGGTGCTGAAATCAGTGCTGACGCTTGCAGGGGTATCTTCTTAAAGTTTTAGAAATGAAAGCTACATAAACAAAAAGGCCAGTGAGCGCTCTTAGAAGAGACTGCCACTGGCCTTTTTTATGTCTAACGTTTTGTATCTATGCGTTTTGGAAAGCTAAGTGTTAATCGAGGCTAACGCTTCGAGACTAACATTTCGAGATTAACGCCTACAATTAACGCTTTAATGCTTCGTTCAACAATGGACGCATGATTTTAACTAATTCTGTGGTCACTTTAGGTGAACCTGCAACGATGTTACCAGAAATCAAATAGTTATGGTTGCCAGTGAAATCGGTAACCGTACCGCCCGCTTCGCGGCAGATAAGATCGCCAGCAGCGATGTCCCATGGCTTTAAGCCGATTTCGAAGAAACCGTCTAAACGACCCGCAGCAACATAGGCTAAATCTAATGCGGCAGAACCTGCGCGACGTAAGTCAGCACATTGGCCGAAGACTTCGCCGAAAATAGCCATGTAAGTTTCAGTGTGTTGACGCGCCTTGAATGGGAAGCCAGTACCAATCATGGTAGGAGCTAATTCATTCACGTTGGTAACACGCAGACGGAAATCATTGAGTTTTGCGCCTTTACCACGGACGGCGGTAAAGAGTTCTTCACGGACAGGATCGTAAACAACCGCAACTTCAGTTTTACCTTTATGTTGCAGAGCGATAGAAATCGCGAAGTGGGGAATGCCTCTAACAAAGTTGTTAGTGCCATCCAGAGGGTCAACTATCCAAACGTAGTCGTTATTCTCACCGCGGTTTTCGCCTTTCTCTTCACCCACGATAGTGTGATCAGGGTAAGATTTACGAATTTGGTAAGTAATTGTCGCTTCTGCTTCCTTGTCTACACTGGTAACAAAATCGTTGATACCTTTTGAACTGACTTCAATACGGTCAAGTTCGGTATAGGCGCGCATAATATTTTGGCCGGCCGCGCGGGCAGCGCGTACAGCAATCGTCAGCATCGGATGCATTGCAATCCCCTGGATGTTAAAGAACGTTAAAATAGCGGGCGGCATTATACCCGATTTGATAGTTATATCAAATACCGATTTTCATATAAGCATTCGGCAATGGCTGTGATAATATTCGTCCCCAACGTTTTATGGAATTAAATTAAGTTGTTTCATGCTAAGTAATATTCGAGTGGTTTTAGTGGGGACTTCGCACCCCGGCAATATTGGTTCCACTGCCAGAGCGATGAAGACTATGGGTCTGTCAAATCTGTACCTTGCAGAACCGCGTGTTGAACCCGATGGGCATTCCATTGCATTAGCCGCGGGTGCATCGGATATTCTGAAACATCTTGTGAAAGTGGATTCACTCGCTGAAGCGATTGCCGATTGCAGTCTCGTGATTGCAACCAGCGCGCGCAGTCGCACCTTAGATTGGCCGATGTTAGAGCCAAGAGAAGCTGGGGTGAGATTAGCGACCGAGGCACTTAAAGGCCCCGTTGCAATCGTGTTTGGCCGTGAGAACCACGGGTTGAGCAATGAAGAGTTGCAACAATGCACTTATCATGTGGCGATTCCTGCAAATCCTGAATACAGCTCGCTCAATCTTGCGCAAGCCGTACAAATCATTTGTTATGAAACCCGTGTTGCCCACCTCGCGCAAAAAGAAGTGGCCGAAGAAGAGCCGACTGAGTATCCCTTGGCCGCCGATCAGGAGCGTTTCTTTGCACACCTTGAGACGACGCTGCTATCAACCGGCTTTATCATTAAGAATCATCCCGGACAAGTGATGATGAAACTGCGCCGCTTGTTTAGCCGCGCACGAATTGAGAGTCAGGAGATGAATATCCTCAGGGGTATTTTGACCTCTATAGAGAAAGTGACGGGTTCTAAAGACAAATAGCCAAATCCTAATCATCAATAATTACCGTACAGAATGACCGTAAAGGGATAAACAATGGGCGTGATAGCTAGGCTAAAAGAAGACATTGAATCTATATATCACCGTGATCCTGCGGCGCGCAGCGCGTTTGAGATCTTGGTTAACTATCCGGGCATGCATGCCATTTGGTTGCATCGGATAAGCCATAAGCTATGGAAGCGCGATTGGCGCTTAACGGCACGTTGTTTATCGACTTTCTCCCGTTGGTTGACGGGTGTAGAAATCCATCCAGGTGCGACCATAGGTCATCGATTTTTTATCGACCATGGTATGGGAGTGGTGATTGGTGAAACGGCCGAAATTGGCGATGATTGCACCCTTTATCACGGTGTAACGCTTGGCGGAACCACATGGCAGGCGGGGAAACGTCACCCGACGTTAGCCAATAACGTGGTGGTGGGCGCGGGGGCAAAAATCCTCGGTCCTATTACCATGCACGACGGTGCGCGTGTCGGTTCAAACTCGGTTGTGGTGAAAGATGTGCCAAAAGATACCACAGTAGTCGGTATTCCTGGGCGCGTGGTGGCATCACCGTCACCGCAATCGAAAGAGAAAACTGAACGCCGTAGCGCGATGGCGAAAAAATACGGTTTTGATGCATACGCAGTATCACCGGATAATCCCGATCCTGTTGCCAATGCGATAGGGCAGATGCTGGATCATATGCATCTGATGGACTCGAAAGTTCAAGAGTTGTGTCAAGCCATTCAAGGGCTGGGTGGTAATGTCTGCACCGAAAAACTCCCAGAGCTGGATATGGGCGAGTTTAATGATGCAGAGAAAGCCGCCGCCGATAAGCGACAAAATGCTATCGATGAGTTTGATCCGAGTATTTAGCTTTAACGTAATGGTCTGAATGACTTAAAAGTCTAGTTTCAACGGTTCTACTTTAGCGGATCTTGTTATAAAGGCTCATACAGCGGTCAAACCTTAGTTTGACCGCGCCATAGTGTACTGATCACTTTTATCCTGGGTTTATATCGTGCTAGATGTCGATTAATTGGCGCTCTAGCATTGAATCTTAAGCAGGAAAAAGGTTAAATACCCCACCAAGATGAAAGGGTATTGGTTATGTGCGCACTCAATACTTGAGTGTTTTAGTAGGTTTTAATACTTGACTGATTTACTCGGGTATGTTGAAATAAAGCATACCTCTTCGGGAGCTATGGTAGTTATGAAACTTACATCAAAAGGTCGTTATGCAGTAACCGCTATGCTAGATGTGGCCATCCACTCGGCATCGGGACCAGTTCCCTTAGCGGACATCTCTGAGAGACAAGGGATTTCGCTTTCCTATCTGGAACAACTCTTCGCTAAGCTAAGAAAACACGGTTTAGTTGCCAGTGTACGTGGACCGGGCGGTGGTTATCGCTTAGGCCTAGAAGCCAATGATATTTCAGTCGGCATGGTTGTCCATGCTGTAGATGAGTCTGTCGATGCGACTCGTTGCCAAGGACTTGGCAATTGTCAGAGTGGAACTCGCTGCTTAACCCATTCACTTTGGGGCGATTTAAGCAAACAAATTTCAGATTTTTTAGATGGTATCAGTCTTGCTGGCTTGATGCAGAAACGAGATGTGCAATTTATCTCGCTTAAGCAAGACACTATGCAAAAGGAACAAAGAGTCAGTTTATAACTGAACTTTGTTATACGATAAAAATAATTTTTGTACGTTGTATGTAGCCTCGGCAGAGACTGCTCAGTACGGAGTGTGTTATGAAGCTTCCTATCTATTTAGATTATGCCGCCACCACGCCTGTTGATCCAAGAGTCGCGGAAAAGATGTTCCAATGCATGACAATGGACGGCATCTTTGGTAATCCAGCCTCACGTTCACATCGCTACGGCTGGCAAGCTGAAGAAGCGGTGGATATTGCTCGCAATCAAATTGCCGAGTTAATTAACGCCGATCACCGCGAAATTGTGTTTACCTCTGGCGCGACGGAATCGAACAACTTAGCGATTAAAGGTGTTGCTCATTTCTATCACAAGAAAGGCAAGCACATCATCACCAGTAAGACTGAACATAAAGCCGTTCTTGATACCTGCCGCCAATTAGAGCGTGAAGGTTTCGAAGTGACTTATTTAGAGCCAGCGGCTAACGGCATCATTCCGATGGAACGTTTAGAAGCGGCAATGCGTGACGACACTATCCTTGTCAGCATCATGCACGTGAACAACGAAATCGGTGTGATCCACGATATCGATGCAATCGGTGAGCTATGCCGTTCAAAAGGCATTATTTTCCACATGGATGCAGCGCAAAGTGCAGGCAAAGTGCCTATCGATGTGCAAGCCACTAAAGTGGATTTGATCTCGATTTCTGGTCACAAAATGTATGGCCCTAAAGGTATCGGCGCGCTATATGTTCGTCGTAAGCCACGCATTCGCTTAGAAGCGCAAATGCACGGTGGTGGCCATGAGCGTGGTATGCGTAGCGGTACGTTACCAACGCATCAAATCGTAGGTTTAGGTGAAGCTGCTGCAATCGCAAAAGCGGAAATGGCCTCTGATGATGCTCGTATCGGTGCATTACGTGACAAATTATGGAATGGCATCAAGCACATTGAAGAAACCTATATCAATGGTGATGCGATTGAGCGCGTTAGCGGTAGCCTCAACGTCAGCTTCAACTATGTTGAAGGCGAGTCGTTAATGATGGCACTGAAAGATTTAGCGGTTTCATCGGGTTCGGCTTGTACCTCAGCCAGCCTAGAGCCTAGCTACGTATTACGTGCGCTTGGCTTAAACGATGAAATGGCACATAGCTCGATTCGTTTCTCTATCGGCCGTTTCACAACCGAAGAAGAAATTGATCACGCTATCGAAGTAATTACTCAATCTATTGATAAATTAAGAGAAATGTCTCCTTTGTGGGAAATGTTTAAAGATGGAATCGACCTGAACCAAGTTCAATGGGCACATCATTAATTCTGACCTTTACAATAGATAATTTTGGAGCAGTACCATGGCTTACAGTGAAAAAGTGATAGATCATTATGAGAACCCACGTAACGTTGGTTCTTTTGATAAAAACGATCCTTCGGTCGTGACCGGTATGGTAGGCGCGCCTGCTTGCGGTGACGTGATGAAACTTCAGTTGAAAATTGGTGCTGATGGCATCATTCAAGACGCTAAGTTCAAAACTTACGGTTGTGGTAGCGCGATTGCGTCTAGCTCACTGGTAACTGAGTGGGTTAAAGGCAAGACTATCGAACAAGCTGCGGCGATTAAGAACACAGATATCGCTGAAGAATTGGCATTGCCACCGGTGAAGATCCACTGTTCAATTTTGGCTGAAGATGCCATTAAAGCTGCTATCGACGAGTACAAATCGAAACAAGCTAAGTAACATCTGGAGTTAAGATGGCGATTACAATGACCCCAGCGGCAGCCGATCGTGTCAGATCTTTCTTAGTCAACCGAGGCAAAGGTGTAGGCCTGCGTCTCGGCTTAAGAACATCAGGCTGTTCTGGTATGGCTTATGTACTTGAGTTCGTTGATTCTTTAAATGATGACGATGAAGTGTTTGATATCGAAGATGTGAAAATCATCATCGATGCCAAGAGCCTCATCTATCTTCAAGGGATCGAGCTGGATTTTGTTAAAGAAGGGCTGAACGAAGGCTTCCAATTTAACAATCCTAACGCAAAAGGTGAGTGTGGTTGCGGTGAGAGTTTCACTGTTTAACCGCTAAAGTTGACGCATGAATTATTTCGAGCTGTTTAAATTTTCCCCTGCCTTCGATATTGATACCGCCTTACTTGCAGAACGCTATCGCGAACTGCAACGGGCGGTTCATCCCGATAAATTTGCCAATGATACTGAGCAGCAAAAATTGCTGTCGGTGCAGCGCACGGCGCAAGTCAATGATGGTTTTCAAACCTTAAAAGATCCCATTCGCCGCGCCGAGCATATGCTGTCGCTGCGTGGCATTGAACTAAGCCATGAAACCACGACAGTGAAAGATACTGGCTTCTTGATGCAGCAAATGGAATGGCGCGAAGCGTTGGAAGATATACGCGATAGTGCCGATCCTCAAGCGAGTATTGACGAGCTATATCAATCGTTTGCAGAGTACCGCGCGCAACTCACTCAGCAATTGACTCAACTGTTAACCAGTGAGCAGGCTGAAGATGCATTGTTAGCGGCGGATCAAGTTCGCAAACTCAAATTTATGGCAAAATTACACGACGAGTTGACCAGAGTCGAAGACGCTCTGTTAGATTGATTTTCCGTGTTTATGTTACTTTGCTGACTTAAGCACGCTTGAGTTGGCATTACTAAGTTGGATATATATGGCCCTTTTGCAGATAGCTGAGCCCGGTCAAAGTGCCGCGCCGCACCAACATAGACTTGCCGTTGGCATCGATTTAGGTACGACCAATTCTTTGGTGGCGGCTGTTCGAAGTGGAGAGACGGCAACCCTGCCGGACGAACTTGGACAGCATTCATTACCTTCTATCGTGCGTTATACCCAAGATTCAGTCGAAGTAGGCGCCCTTGCGGCGTTGAGTTCGGCGCAGGATCCGCAAAACACGATCGTTTCGGTTAAGCGTTTTATGGGCCGCAGCCTAGCTGATATCAAAGCCGGCGAGCAATCATTCCCCTACGAGTTTGCCGAAAGCGAAAACGGTTTACCTTTATTCGTGACTCCCCAAGGCCAAGTGAATCCCGTGCAAGTGTCTGCGGAGATTTTACGTCCGCTGATTGCCCGTGCTGAAAAAACCTTAGGTGGCGAGCTGCAAGGTGTCGTAATAACCGTACCGGCCTATTTTGATGATGCCCAGCGCCAAGGCACGAAAGATGCAGCAGCTTTGCTGGGTGTTAAAGTGCTACGTCTGTTGAATGAACCGACGGCTGCTGCGATTGCCTACGGCTTAGACTCTAAGCAAGAGGGCGTGATTGCCATCTATGACTTAGGCGGCGGTACCTTCGATATTTCTATTTTGCGTTTGAATCGCGGTGTATTCGAAGTGTTAGCCACCGGTGGTGATTCAGCGCTTGGTGGCGATGATTTCGATCATTTGCTGCAAGCACATATGCAACAAGTGTGGCAGCTTAGCGACATCGACTCACAATTAAGCCGTCAACTGTTGATTGAATCGCGTCGAGTCAAAGAAGCCTTAACGGATGCAGCAGAAACTGAAGCAAAAGTGATCCTTGCTGATGGGACTGAACTCACGCAAATCGTTTCTAAAGCTGAATTTGATGCCATGATTGCGGCGTTGGTTAAGAAGACCATTGCCAGCTGTCGCCGTACCCTGCGTGATGCGGGCGTGACGACTGATGAAGTGCTTGAAACTGTGATGGTTGGCGGTTCAACGCGGGTGCCATTAGTGCGTGAACAGGTTGAAGCTTTCTTCGGCAAACCACCACTGACGTCTATCGATCCCGACCGTGTTGTCGCGATTGGTGCGGCCATTCAAGCCGACATTTTAGTGGGTAATAAACCTGAATCTGATTTGCTGCTCCTCGATGTGATCCCTTTGTCATTAGGCATAGAGACCATGGGCGGTTTAGTGGAAAAAGTGGTGTCGCGTAATACGACGATTCCGGTTGCGCGAGCACAGGAATTTACCACCTTTAAAGATGGTCAAACGGCCATGGCATTCCATGTGGTGCAGGGCGAGCGTGAGCTTGTTGCCGATTGCCGCTCACTGGCGCGTTTTACTCTGAAAGGTATTCCGCCGTTAGCCGCAGGCGCTGCGCACATTCGTGTGACTTTCCAAGTGGATGCCGATGGTTTACTCAGCGTGACCGCGATGGAGAAATCCACCGGCGTGCAATCTAGCATTCAAGTTAAGCCATCTTTTGGTTTATCGGATACTGAAATTGCCACTATGCTGAAAGATTCGATGAAGTATGCCAAAGACGATATCGGTCGTCGTATGCTGGCCGAGCAGCAAGTGGAGGCGGCGAGGGTACTCGAGTCTTTACATGCCGCGTTAGCGAAAGATGGCGACTTGCTGAATGCCGATGAGCGTAGACAAATCGATGCCACTATGGCCAATGTGGCGCAAGTTGCCGCGGGCGATGATGCCGATGCGATTAAGCTCGCGATTGAAAAACTGGATGAGCAAACCCAAGATTTTGCTGCCAGACGTATGGACAATTCTATTCGAGTGGCATTCAAAGGCCAGTCGATCGACAACATATAGGTGATGTAATGCCCCAATTAGTCTTTCTTCCCCATGCCGAGTTGTGCCCAGATGGTGCAGTGCTTGAGGCGAATGTTGGTGAGACCATTCTTGATGTTGCCCTGCGTAATGGCATCAATATCGAGCATGCATGTGAAAAGTCCTGTGCTTGCACGACGTGTCACTGTATCGTGCGTGAAGGCTTTAATGATCTTGAGCCAAGTGATGAGCTAGAAGATGACATGTTAGACAAAGCTTGGGGACTTGAGCCCGAAAGCCGTCTATCTTGTCAGGCGAAAGTGGTCGACACTGACATGGTGATTGAGATCCCTAAATACACGGTTAACATGGTCAGCGAAGGCAATTAATGCTGCCGCGATAATTGTTAAAACCAGTCCACGTGACTGGTTTTTTGCTTTTGGCGTTGAGCATTTGTGCAACTAATCTTGTCTATGCCTCTAGTTGTTTGATTTATCCCTGCGCAGGCGTATTATGCGCTCAAAATTAATGGTTGCCGGAGACCAGAATGAGAATAGCGATCTTATCGCAAGGGCCTGAGTTATATTCAACGAAGCGACTCGTTGAAGCGGCTCAATTACGTGGTCATGAAGTACACGTAATCAATCCCCTTGAATGTTATATGAATATCAACATGCGGCAATCGAGTATCCACATTGGTGGGCGAGAGTTACCCGCATTTGATGCTGTGATCCCCCGCATTGGGGCGTCGATTACCTTTTATGGCTCGGCGGTATTGCGTCAGTTTGAGATGATGGGCGTATATGCTTTAAATGATTCTGTTGGGATCTCGCGCTCACGTGACAAATTGCGTTCTATGCAGCTGATGTCACGCCGCGGCATTGGCTTACCCATTACTGGATTTGCCAATAAACCGAGTGATATCCCCGACTTGATTGATATGGTGGGTGGCGCGCCTCTGGTGATTAAATTACTCGAAGGCACCCAAGGTATCGGCGTGGTATTAGCCGAGACTCGTAAAGCGGCTGAGAGCGTGATTGAAGCCTTTATGGGCCTTAAAGCCAACATCATGGTGCAGGAATATATTAAAGAAGCCAATGGCGCAGACATTCGCTGTTTCGTGCTCGGCGATAAAGTGATTGCCGCCATGAAGCGTCAAGCTATGCCCGGTGAGTTCCGCTCTAACTTGCACCGTGGTGGCACGGCAAGTTTAGTCAAATTAACCCCAGAGGAACGCTCAGTCGCCATTCGTGCAGCTAAGACCATGGGGCTTAATGTGGCTGGTGTTGACTTGCTACGCTCAAACCACGGTCCTGTGATCATGGAAGTTAACTCTTCACCCGGTCTTGAAGGAATTGAAGGCGCCACCACGAAAGATGTGGCGGGTGCTATTATTGATTTTGTTGAAAAAAATGCGATTAAAGTGAAAAAGGTGACGCAAGCACAGGGTTAGTGCCCTTGCTGTCGAGTATTGACTACGGAATATCAACACTTGATTCACCTCCTTATGGGTAACGCCGTTTAGCAAGAACTTACCCATTAAAGCGAACCGAATAGGGGAAAACGATGACATTAACCTGGATAGATTCGTTAGATATTGCGTTGGAATTACTCGAAGCACACCCAGAGGTGAATCCTACTCAGCTGCATTTCACCCAGTTGTATGAGTGGGTGTTAGCCTTGGATGATTTTGCCGATGATCCCAAGCACTGTAATGAAAAAATACTGGAAGCGATTCAGCAGTGTTGGATTGATGAAAAGTAGTGAGCACAGTGGTGATACGGCTTTTTATGTGAGGCATCTTGTCCTTTTGACATTTAACTAAGGTGATTTACCTCACGTATTTGCAGTGGCGCAGAGAATATTTGGCGAGAGTTTGATCACAGTCAAGTTCATTTTTAGCGGATATCGTACCTTGTTGTATATTGGTTAAGGCATTTAAATGGCTTAACTTTGTTATCGCAACTGCAAGGATGTTCACATGAAACTTTTGCTTGTATTGTTATGTATGCTTGTCCCTTCAATGGCTTGGGCTCATCCAGGGCATGGCGGTGTCGGTTTATTCCATCACTTGTTAGATCTTGCACCCGCAGTCATTTTAGTCGCTTTGATTGCTTGGGCGGGCATTTGGGCAAAAAATAGAAAATAATCCCATTTTTTAATGAGTTAATGGACCCTGCTAAGATATTTTCATCCTAGCGGGGTCTTTTGTGTGATCAAGCTGATTACGAATAAAGCGAATGTGCGCAATATCTCAGACTAATTTGCTATAAAGATAGGATTTAGCTTTTAAATTTCGTATAATCCGCGCGAATTTTTTTAAACTTGCTGACAAAGGAAGCTAGTTATGGCGATCGAACGCACATTTTCTATTATCAAACCTGATGCTGTTGCAAAAAACCACATCGGTGCTATCTACAATCGTTTTGAAACTGCTGGTCTTAAGATCGTTGCATCAAAAATGTTACACCTGACTAAAGAACAAGCTGAAGGTTTCTATGCTGAGCATAGCGAGCGCGGCTTCTTCGGTGCTCTGGTTGCATTCATGACTTCTGGTCCTATCATGGTCCAAGTATTAGAAGGCGAAAACGCTGTTTTAGCTCACCGTGAAATTTTAGGTGCAACTAACCCAGCTCAAGCGGCTCCTGGTACTATCCGTGCTGATTTCGCTGAAAGCATTGACGAAAACGCGGCTCACGGCTCTGATGCTGTTGAATCTGCTGCTCGTGAAATTGCTTACTTCTTCAGCGCTGAAGAACTGTGTCCACGCACTCGTTAATTCGATGCTAAGACTGAAAAAGGAGCCCTAGGCTCCTTTTTTATTGGCTGCAATTTAGCGAATACTGCTTGCCGTGCGCAATGAATCTAATGCCGCGATACCAATCACGTCTCGCTTCACCGTTTTAAAGTTGAATTAGCGTTTGTTTTTATTGGTCTTTTAAAATTCTGCACATTTTTTTAATTTTCTTGCTTGAAATTTTCTCTCCCGTCCTTATATCTATTTCAGGATCGCTCGATGAGGGTCCTAGTGTGAATTCTGTGCCGTAAGGACAGAAGATTTAATTCGGCAGACTCTACAAACGTTTTCATCCTGAAAACAGTCCGCCAATTCTCCATATTGCTTAAGACAAGGATATGAATATGCGTACTTATGATTTAACACCACTTTACCGCAGTGCCATTGGTTTTGACCGTTTAGCGCAATTGGCAGAACATGCCGCCGCCAATAATGGCAACTCAGGTTATCCTCCATATAACATCGAATTACTCGGCGAAAATCGTTATCGCATAACGATGGCCGTAGCCGGATTCTCAATGGATGAACTTGAGATTAGCAGTGAAGGTGAAAAATTACTGGTGAAAGGCAATAAAGCCGAAAGCCAAACCGAGCGTAAATACCTATATCAAGGCATAGCTGAACGCGGTTTTGAGCGTACTTTCCAGCTGGCAGACTATGTTACTGTGCTTGGTGCAAGTTTAGAAAATGGCTTACTCAATGTTGATTTAGTGCGTGAAATTCCTGAAGCATTGAAACCACGCAAAATTGAGATCACCTCATCGCGCTTGTTAGACAGCCAGTCATAATTGATGCTGTGATAATCGCTTAAAAAACAAGGGGAGCATTATGCTCCCCTTGATGTTTTTGTGCTTATGCGAAAATGTCCGCGAGATTTCCGTGGGAAAGCTAGGCTTTCATGGCCTTTTCGCCGCGAGCCAAACCCACCACGCCGGAGCGAGAGACTTCGACCAGTTTGGTGACTTCTCCCAGCGCATGAATAAACGCATCGAGTTTATCTGACGTGCCCACCATTTGGATGGTGTATAAATTCGCCGTGACATCGACAATCTGACCACGGAAAATATCCGCCATACGTTTCACTTCTTCCCTAAATTCACCTTGGGCTCGCACCTTGACAAGGGCAAGCTCACGTTCAATATAAGCAGACTCGGTAATATTCGATACTTTTAACACATCGATTAACTTATGTAGCTGCTTCTCTATCTGCTCTAACACCATTTCGTCGGCAACGACTGTGATATTAAGCCGCGACAGGGTGATATCGTCCGTTGGCGCCACCGTTAAACTTTCAATGTTATAACCGCGTTGTGAAAACAAACCGACCACACGAGACAGGGCGCCGGATTGGTTTTCTAATAATACAGATATAATTCGACGCATTAGCATTTCTCCGTCTTGGTCAGCCACATTTCATTCATCGCACCACCGCGGATCAACATGGGGTACACGTGCTCAGTTTCATCCACCATGATATCGATAAAGACCAGTCTGTCTTTCATCGCCAGCGCTTCAGCCATTTTTGACTCAAGTTCGGCGGGATCGCTGATCGTCATGCCAACATGACCATAGGCCTCGGCAATTTTGGCAAAATTTGGCACTGAATCCATATAGGAATGTGAGTGACGGCCAGAGTAAATCATGTCCTGCCATTGTTTTACCATGCCAAGGAAACGATTGTTTAAGTTGATAATTTTTACTGGCGTATCATATTGCAGCGCGGTTGAAAGCTCTTGAATGTTCATTTGGATGGAACCATCGCCCGTAACACACACAACGGTGGCATCAGGCATGGCCATTTTTACGCCCATCGCGGCGGGCAAGCCGAATCCCATCGTCCCTAGGCCACCTGAGTTGATCCAGCGGCGCGGCTTATCGAACGGATAGTACAAGGCGGCAAACATTTGGTGCTGACCAACATCTGATGCGACATAGGCATCGCCATTGGTCAGCTTATACAAGGTTTCAATTACTTGCTGTGGTTTGATGCGGCCACTGTTTTTGTCATAGGCCAGACAATCGCGGCTGCGCCATTGTTCAATGTCATTCCACCAAGTGGCAATAGCATCGTTGTCGTTGTGTTCGTTCGATTCATCTAACAGTGCCAACATGCTGTCTAAAATACTGTCGGCCGAACCCACAATAGGAATATCCACGTGGATAGTTTTCGAAATAGAAGAGGGATCGATGTCGATGTGCAAAATGGTCGCGTTCGGACAATATTTTTCCACATTATTGGTGGTTCTATCGTCGAAGCGTACACCAATACCGAAGATCAAATCGCAGTTATGCATTGTCATGTTGGCTTCGTAGCGACCGTGCATCCCAAGCATGCCTAAACTGTTTTTGTGGGTGCTTGGAAAAGCGCCAAGCCCCATCAGGGTGCTGACGACGGGAATATTCAATCTCTCAGCCAATTGCAGTATTTGCTTATCACAACCTGAGATAATCGCGCCGCCACCGACATAAAGTACCGGTTTTTTCGCGGCTAACAGGGCTTGAAGACCACGGCGGATCTGACCTTTATGGCCTGATGTCGTTGGATTGTACGAGCGCATTTTGACGCTTTCTGGGTAGCAATATTCGTGCAGCAGGGCGGGGTTTAAACAATCTTTTGGCAGATCGACAACCACAGGACCGGGACGGCCAGTAGAGGCAATGTAAAAAGCCTTTTTAATAATTTCAGGAATTTCAGTCGGATCTTTAACTAAAAAGCTGTGTTTCACCACAGGGCGAGAGATACCTATCATGTCGCATTCTTGGAAGGCATCGTTGCCGATAAGATTGCTCGGGACTTGACCCGATAACACCACAAGGGGAATAGAATCCATGTATGCGGTGGCAATACCGGTAATCGCGTTGGTCGCGCCTGGGCCTGAGGTGACTAATACCACACCCACTTTACCTGTGGCACGGGCGTAGCCATCGGCCATGTGTACGGCGGCTTGTTCGTGGCGAACGAGTATGTGTTCAATACCGGGGATAACGTGCAGGGCGTCGTAGATATCTAAAACTGAACCGCCAGGATAGCCAAAAATGTGCTTTACGCCTTCATCGATCAAAGAACGCACTATCATGCTGGCGCCGGATAACATCTCCATGTGGAACTCCTATTACATAGTACCGTTACGGTAAACAGTATCTTGTTACAGCGACGGTAATCGCTCTAAAAATTAAGCCTGAAGGGTAATTCAGACTCCGAAATGCTGAACTGACTTCGTCGAAGACAAGTGACTCATCCCTTAGGATGCAGCAACTGTTGCAATGAACAGAATTTCATCATATTCAAAAAAAACAACATTTCAAGCCTTTTATGTAAAAAATAACCAACTTGAAACAATTTCACGTTTGAATGACTCGATAACTTGCTGGAATCGCCAAGTAACCTAGGCTGGTTTATGGGTTTAATTTATATTTTTCAGGTTGTTAGATGCTTAAAAAGCAAAAACGACACTAAAAGTGCCGTTTTGGTGTTGGAGGTTAGATAAGCAGATACTTAACTGTCGGGATTAAATATTACTTATTTGCTACATCTGTGAAAGCCAATGCGCTGTTTTATGCGATCAAACATGTGTTGCCGATGTGGCATTGGCATCCATGGCTCTTTAAAAATAGACCCTTAAAAATAGCCCCTTAAAAATAGATCCTTAAACCGTCGGCGGTATTTGATGCTTTGGACGATTGAATTGGCAAATACCGACTAACACAATAGAACCTAACATGAGGGCAGAGAAGGGCACGGCTGTGCCATCGTAAAACACCGCCAATAACGGGCCCGCCAGTGCACCACAGCCAAATCTTAAGGTGCCAATAACCGCAGTTGCGGTTCCCGTTTCTTGTTTAAACTTCATCAGTACTATCGCATCGGCATTAACTGACATCACCCCTAGGCTACCCATCAAAGGAATAAGCATGATCACGGTAAAGTGATAGCTCATATCCAGCAGGTTTACGGCTAATAAACCGGCCCCGGCAATCGCCCCGAAAAAGGTCGACACATGCAACATACGTAGCGAACCATAACGGCCCACGATGCGCGTATTAATGATATTAGCCAACATCAAGGCGCCGACGTTAGTGCTAAACAAGATAGCAAAATAGGATTTATCTAAGGCAAAGACTTCCATGTAAACGAAGGGCGATGCAGTGAGATAACAGAAAAATGAAAAAGACGTTAACACGCCGCTGGCAATGTTTAGCTTAACGCCAGGGCGAGAAAATACGGTCGCATAGGCGCCAAGAAACGATTTTTGGCTGCGGGTATCCATATCTTTATCGCTGGGCATTTTCAGCGCAAACAGCACCAGTAATAACAGGGTTGCGGCATAGGCGGATTGAATGAAGAAGATTAAATGCCAATCACCGAGTTCGAGGATCACGCTGCCAATACTAGGAGCCAACAATGGCGCTAACATCATGATTAAACTCACGTATGACATACCCTTGGCGGTATTGTCACCATAGACTTCTTTGATGTATCCCGGCACCACCACAGTCGCAGCCGCGCCGATAAAGGCCTGTAAAAAACGTAGGCCAAGAAAGACTTCGACTTGACCCGCAAACCCAATCAGTAAGCTGGTGAGCATAAATCCACTCAGTCCCAATATCACCATAGGTCGACGACCAATGCGGTCGGCTAGGGGGCCGAAACATAACATGCCCAGTGCGTAACCCGCTAAGTAGATACTTAGGGACTGTTGCACTGTCGTGACATCGGTATGAAAACTGAGGGCCAATGTTGACATCGCAGGTAAGTACATGTCGATGGCCAATGGCGTGATCGCGACAATCGCCGCAAGCATGGGAATAAGCAGCGCTAAATTCGGTATACGTCTGCCGTTATGGGCAGAAGGTTGTGATTGTGGGTCCACTGTTACCTCGGGTGGCGAAAGAATTGAAAGCGTATTTCACAGGTTTATGCGGTGTGGTTTAAATTGTACTAGAACAATTCACAATTAATCCGCCATTTTGAAGCCAGTTCCTGCGCTACCAGTTTCTACACTAAGAGCGAGAGCATATGATCAAGATCATTGGCGGGGTTTAGGCAAAAGTGAATTGCGTTATTGTCTATTTGCACAGTTCAGACAGCAAGCAATAGCATAGTAAAGTGCTCGGACAAATAAACCAATCTTTGCGCTGATTTCTTTACTGTATTTTACCGATTAAATTGTAACTAAGTGGTAAGTTTGATTATCGAGGCATCACTTTAGTGGATTGAGCCGTTATCTTCACAAGATTCTTCATTTAAATCTTTCTTATCAAGTCTTTCTTATCAAATCGCAGCCCTTTGTAACTCTGTTCTTTACACCTTAGTCCTTCACATCCTTATGGTTCAAACTGACTCATTCTAAAGTGCGAGCTGTCATCTGAGTGTCACGGCTTTGTCATCCCAGCGTCTTTTATGCTGACTACTTTAGTGGGCTTTAGCTTCACCCTACTAAAAATAAAATATTCAGGAATGACACGATGAAAACACAACGACTTCCGCTAGCCGCAGCCATTATGGCGAGCTTATTACTTGGAGCCTGCAGCGGTGATGATGGCGCAGCAGGTGATAAAGGCGACAACGGCTTAAATTCACTGGTTAAAGTGACGGCATTGAATATCGGTGATGCACATTGTCCCGCCGGTGGTCAGCGTATCGATACCGGATTAGATGCTAACAATAATGGACAATTAGATGACAGCGAAATTGCAGCAACGCAAACCCAATATGTTTGCCAGCCACAAACTGCAGGCTTAAAAGCTGAGTTAATTGGTCGTCATCAGACTGGCGTTTATGGCTTAAGTGCCGCTGAAATCGTGGAATATCACAGTGCATCTAACCGTATTTTTGTGGTCAATGCCATTAGCGGCAAAGTGGACATTATTGATGGCAGTTTATTAGCAACCGCATCCAATGCCGCTGATCCGTTAGCATTGAATAATCTCGAAAAATTTGGCGAACTTGATGTTGCTAAAGACGTTGGCCAAACCTTTATGGGTAGCGTTAACAGTGTGAGCATTTCAGGCAACTTGTTAGCGGCTGCGATTGAACGTGGCGATGCTGACGGCAATAAAACCCAAGCCAATGGTTTTGTCGCTTTTTATCAGCTTAACGGCACAGATGCACCGCAGTATATCAGCGCGGTAGAAGTCGGCGCTTTACCCGATAACGTGGCATTTACCCACGATGGTAAAACCTTATTAGTGGCTAATGAAGGCGAGCCAAATCCAGCCTATACCTTAGATCCTGAAGGCAGTGTGGCGCTGATTGCAATTACTGACGGTAAGCCCGCAGCCACTGCGACTATTATCGGTTTTAGTGAATTTAATCAGGGCGGTGCACGTGCCAGTGAGATCACGCCAGACATTAAAATCAATGGTCCAATGGCGAGTGTGGCGCAGGATTTAGAACCTGAATATATCGCCATTAGCCAAGATAACCGCCGTGCGTTTGTCAGTTTGCAAGAGAACAATGCCATTGCCGTAATTGATATCGCCAATGCCAAAGTCGCCAAGATTTTACCACTAGGCCTTAAGGATTACGGACTTGAGGTGAATAAAATTGATGCGAGTGACAAAGACAATCTTGTCAACCTGCAAAGCTACACAGGCGTCTACGGCATGTATCAACCCGATACTGTCGCGAGCTACCGTTGGAACAATACCGACTTTATCGTTACGGCCAACGAAGGTGATTCCCGTGATTATGCGGGCTTTTCTGAAGAAGCCCGCGCAGGGGATTTAGTGCTCGACCCTAATCACCCACAATTTGCCGCTGCAAAAGATAAAACGCAGTTAGCCCGCCTTAAAGTGACCACTAGCATGGGTGACGACGATAAGGACGGCGATTACGACAAGATAGTCAGCTTCGGTGCTCGTTCATTCTCGATTTGGAGCGCAGACGGTCAGCAAGTCTTTGACAGTGCGAGTGATTTTGAACGTATTACCGCGGCACTTTTAGGCAGTCACTTCAACAATAATAACGAAGAAAATAAAGGTGATAGCCGCAGCGATGACAAAGGACCAGAGCCAGAAGCCTTAGCACTAGGTCAAATTGGTCAACGACTATATGCCTTTGTTGGTTTGGAGCGTACTTCAGGCTTTATGATCTATGACGTGACCAATCCCTTCGATGTGCATTTTATCGATTATGTTGTGAATCGTGATTTTGATGCCGACTTTGTTATCGATACTGATACGGGTGAAGTCAAAGGGGATGCAACATTGGCGGGTGATTTAGGGCCAGAAGGGATGAAGTTTGTCAGTGCCGATAAAAGCCCTAACGGTAATCCTCTGTTAATCATAGGCAATGAAGTCAGCGGCACGACGAGTGTTTACCAACTAAAGATTAAATAATGGTGCGCTAGTGGTTTATAACTAATTACTTGTTCATCAAGCTTATCAGTCACATCAGTGCCAGTAGCATACATGCTACTGGCGCTTTTTTATGCTCTCTAATTTTATAAATTAGCCATTTAGTGTGAATTAACTTCATCTGACATGGCGCATAAAAATTGGCTGAGTTCGGAGGTTTTTAAGCGCGATTACACCACTGAATAGGCATTTTGTACCAGGGAGTGAACAGTCGCCTCGATACAGTCAATCGCATGTTGAAATTGAGTGTCGTTTTCGGCGCCGCCAAGGCTCAAGCGAATAAAATTGTCATGGCAATTAAAGTCATCTCCATTACGGATCAAAATGCCTTTAGCGGCCAGTGCAGTGACGAGGTGATGGGCTTTGATATCTTCTGGCAGTTGTAGCCAACCGTTCAGTCCTCGCCAAGTTTGGGTTAATCCCAGTCGTTCGCCCATGGCGATACAGATGCATTGCCGTTGGCGAACTATGGTATCGCGATCGGCAGTGATTTGGCCTTTCTTAATCAACTGACAGGCTATTTCAATGTTCAGCGGCGATACCATCCAGCATTGGCTATGAATCGCGAGTCGCACTTGGGCGATAAGTGGTTCAGGCACCAGAATAAAACCTTGCCTTAGGCCGCCAGAAAACAATTTGGACAGGCTAGAAATATAAATCACCCGTGGGATAGCCAGCTGTTTTGCTAATTGCCAAAGAGGCGAATGCCACTCTTCGGGTAAACAATAATTCACATCATCTTCAATGATATAAAACTGATACTGCTCGGCCAATTCGAGGAGTTTTTGTCGCTGTGAATCACTGTATTGAATACAGGTAGGGTTTTGATTATTCAGGGTTAGATAAACTAACTTGGGATGATGGATTTGCACTAACGCCTCAAAGCGGGCGAGATCCACACCTTCATGGGTGAGGGGCACACCAATGCTGGTCACGCCGAGCTGCTTAGCGCAAATTCTCACGCCTGGATAACTGTATTGCTCGTGCAGCAGCACATCGCCCGTCGATAAAAATGCACTCAAACAGGCAAAAATCGCTTGCTGGCCGCCGTGGGTAAAGATCAGTTGCTCAGGCGTTTGTTGTATACCGCGTTGGTTAAGCCATTGATGAAACACTTGTTGGTGTTGATCTAATGGACTGGCGCGATAACCCAGTAATTGGCTGAGCTTCGTCGGGTCTTTTGCTAATTGGCTGAGGCAATCACTGAGAGTGCTAATTTGATCAGTGAGTGGCTGCTGGCAGGTCGCCATATTCAATTGTACGTTACCTATCTCTGGTACCGGAGAGGCGTTGACATAGGTGCCATCACCGACGCGTGCTTCAACGTAACCCCTTTGTTCCGCCAATGCATAGGCGCGGGTTACAGTGCCAATAGTGATGCCTAAAGCATCGGCTAAACGGCGCTGCGGGGGCAGTTTACTGCCTTGGGTTAACACTTTCTGCAAAATGCCTTGTTCTATCGCACTGACTAAGCGCTGATATTTCGGGCCTGAAAAAGCAGTTAGGTCTGGCGTCCAGATTGTACCCATGACAATAAATCCATTGATCTCTAATATTCTCCGTATATTATTTATTGCATCTGTTTATGTCAATAAGTGTATGCATACAATTTAAGGTGAATATGAATACTGCATTACTCTACGATCCACAATTATGGACTTTGATGGCCTCGACTGCGCTGTTTTGCGCCACTATGTCTATGACGCCTGGACCAAACAATGTGCTATTGGCCAGTTCCGGTGCGCATTTTGGTGTGATGCGCACTGTGCCGCACATTGCAGGTATCCGCTTAGGTTCGACCTCCTTACATCTTGCAGTGTTATTCGGGCTTGGAACCTTGTTTGAAGCATTACCGATATTGCACCAAGTATTGAAATATTTCGCTTTGGCGTATTTGTTGTATCTCGCGTACAAATTAGTGACGTCGCCAGTGCAGAGCACGCATCTTGATGACGGCCGAAAACCTATGACCCTGATTGAGGCCGCCTTGTTTCAATGGATTAACCCTAAGTCTTGGATGTCGACAATTACCTTGTGTAGCGCTTTCACACTCGGCGGCGATGGCTTTTGGCTCAGTGCCTTTCTTGGGGTATTAACCTTTAACGTAGTGGGATTTCCGGCGTCATTTACTTGGGTGTTTGTCGGTGCGGCGATCAGTAAGAAACTCAATACGGATAGACGTAAGCGTCATTTTAATTGGTTTATGGGCAGTTTACTTTTAGTGTCACTGCCGATGATATTGCGCTAACTTAGTGTTTATTCAGCGCCTAACTCCATAAATATTCTGAGGAAAATACTCGCGTAATGATTGGCTTTATGCCATAACCAACATACTATTGCGGGCTTTTAGGTAATGACCTTTTCGCTGAATATTTTCAGTCTCGGTTATACTGATTATGCTTATCTTGATGGTGTGTATGGAGGTTGCCGAGTGAAGTTCCCTAGTTTGATTTCGTTTATGCCGGGATTGGCGCAATTATTACAATATGAAAAGCAATGGCTTAGGGATGATGTGCGCGCAGGCTTGTCCGTTGCCGCCGTGGCATTACCCGTCGCTATTGCCTATGCCCAGCTCACAGGCGTCAATGCTGCTGTGGGTTTATACTCCTGCGTATTGCCTATGCTGGTATACGCGCTATTTGGCACTTCAAAGCAATTAATCGTGGGTCCGGATGCGGCAACTTGCGCCGTTATCGCCGCCGTTGTTACGCCTCTTGCGGCGGGCGATAGCATGAAGCATTGGCAGTTAGTCATGACCATGACAGCCATGACAGGCTTTTGGTGCTTGATTGCGAGCCGTTTTAAGCTGGGTGTGCTTGCTGATTTTCTGTCAAAGCCGATTTTGATGGGATTGCTGAACGGGGTCGCGATCACCATTATCGTCGGACAATTTTCGAAGATTTTTGGTTTTACCTTCGACGAGCGCTATTTAATCGAACGCCTCAGCGGCGCCCCTTCTTATTTATCAAAAACCCATTGGCCGACCTTGACTATGGGGATTGTGACACTGGCGACCTATGCCTTAGTAAAGCGGTTTCGTCCCCAATGGCCCGCATCTATGTGCGCGATGGCGATGGCGGCGTTTCTTGTTTGGGTATTTAACCTGACGAGCTTTGACATTAGCGTTGTCGGAGAGGTGACTTCAGGACTACCTTCATTTCAAGCACCGGCTTTTGATTTGGGGATTGCCCGTGAGTTAGTGGTGCCAGCGCTCAACTTAGCCATGGTGAGCTTTGTGAGCATGATGCTGACGGCCCGAAGTTTTGCGGCTAAAAATGGTTACGATATAGATGCAGATAAAGAATTCAGGGCGTTAGGGTTAGCCAATATCGCATCTGCAATCTCCCAAGGGTTTGCGGTGAGCGGGGCCGATTCTCGCACTGCGGTGAACGACGCCAATGGCGGTAAGAGTCAGTTAGTGTCCATCATAGCGGCGGTATTGATTGGCGTTGTCGCGCTGTTTTTTACTGCGCCGTTGAAGTACATCCCTAGCGCAGCATTAGGGGTGGTATTGGTGATTGCCTCTATTTCGCTTATCGATCTTAAGTCGCTGTGGAATCTGCGTGTGCGCGATAAGTCAGCTTTCTTGCTTGCGTGTATTACCTTGTTCTCTGTGCTGTTTATTGGGGTGATTCCTGGGATCACTTTGGCCGTGTTACTGGGGTTATTCCAGTTCCTTGCTACGGTAATGCGCCCCACGGATCAAGTGCTTGGCTTAGATCATAAGGGCGTTATCCGCAGCGTCGATGATTCGGGTAAAGCTAAATCTGTGCCTGGCGTGTTTATGTATCGCTTTAATTCGCCGTTAACTTACTTTAATGCGACGTATTTTAAGCGCCGTTTACTGGAAAAGTTTATTCGGGAATCTGAGCCGGTCGATTGCATCATTATTGATGCCGTGCCTTGCTTTACCCATTTAGATTTAAGCGTGATGGCCATGCTGGCAGATTTACATCAATTGCTTAAAAAGCGTGGAGTACGCTTAGTGCTTGCGGGACGTAAACGACAGATGCTGAGTTGGTTCGAGCAAGCGGGCATGCAGACAGGAGAAGGCGGCATTCTGATCCGGCCGGATTTGTATCTCGCCCTTAAAATGAATCAAAGCTATAAACAAGCCTTGGCAGAAGGGCAAGCGCCTGTAATCCAAAAAGTCCCCGATGATGCTGTGCTGTTGCATAGCCATTTATAGCGAATGATTTAAATTTTAAGATTGTGTAAAAGAGGGGTCATTAAAATAGCGCAGCCTAAGCTTGCGCTATGTTTTTGCGTGTTTCAGTACTTGTTTAAGTTCTTGTAAGTATTTGTTGAAATGCTTATTTATGTGCTTTGACTCGTATTGAAATGAGTCTTTGAATTAGGCGGGTCAATGATGCCGTAGCAAGTTTTATCGCCCAATGTGATGGTGTTTGACGGCTTAGTCTTTGAGAATTCTATCGAGGGGAATAAAACCGTGATAACCGTAATATCCCATTGGGCCGAGGATCAAACTGAGTAGGCACCATAACCATTTTTTGTTGGTGCTGAGATCCACTTTACTCTTGAAGGCTCGAAGGGCGAAAAGAAAATGCAGTAGCATCAGGCCCCCAAGCATAATAATGATATTGATATCCATATGTTCCAACTGCCTTATCCTTGTGTTCTATCATTCACGCCTTTGAAAGACATTAAGCGCGGTTACATTTATCTTGAGAAGCTTGCCTAGTGATCTGTAGCTAAATTAGCGACCTCACTAACTGTCAAATACCTTACTCGAATATTTTACCGATGGCTATAACATAAAATAAAAATAATCTTTAAATCTTATTGGGTTACATGTCTCCTAACAAGCAAGTTGGAGAATGGCTAGCGTCCCAGATCACATATTTTTCCATCGCACGAATAAATATTTCACTCGAAATGAGGTTTTCTAGCCAAGCGGCGAGTCGCGGAAAATCATCGCTCAGTGCACGTTTAAGATCCACTGCGGCAAATTGGCGTATAAAAGGCACGATGGCGTAGTCCGCAAGTCGAGGTGTATCGGCGACTAAAAAGGAGTGTTGTCCTAAGCATGCTTCAAGTTGCGTGAGGAAATGGCTCGCTTGCTGATAATAGTCAGATTGCGTTTGCTCAGGGTAACGGTCAGCATATTTATAGCGGTCGAGCCATGGCTTAAATTGCTGATCATTTTGCGCAATAAGTTGCGCCATTTTATCTGTAATTACAGGGCTTTGCTGACATAGCAGATCTAAAGGATCAGCTTGCGTGAGTGCCCAGCGCATGATCTCAATACTTTCGGCAATCACTTCGCCATTGGCTAGCACTAATACCGGCACAGTCCCTTTGGGTGAAGCGGCCAGCATTTGCGCTGGTTTAGCTTTAAGGGTGATTTCGCGGACTTCAACATTGCATTGGGCGAGTAAGAGTCCCAAACGCGCTCGCATGGCATAAGGGCAACGGCGAAAAGTGTATAAAACGGCTAAAGCCATTAAGATTTCCTCTACTGTGCGGCGCTAATGCGACGTAAGCTGGTGCGATGTACGCAGATGTCGGCTTGTGTCTTCTACTATATACATGCTTATTGACGACGCGAGTGTGCCAGTACGAATGCCGCGTGCCAATCAGGCAGTGTGCAAAGGGCGCAGATGGTAACGCTTTCATATTGAAATTTCTGCTTAATTTGCCAGCAGAAAATGATTTTTCTTACCTCTGTGCGTAAAGAATTAAAGACCCTGCATTTTATCTGTGTTTATCTTGCTGTGACTCAGGTAAAATTCCGCGCTATTTTGGGATCTGTAGCCAGTCTACAGATGATTGATTTGTTTATGCACTGGAAATTAAGTTCCAGCTAGCAAAGAGGGTGTTATGACTAAAGTCGTCGTGTGTGCGTTATATAAATTCGTGTCTTTACCGCATTTTGAATCTATCCGAGCGCCACTGCTCGCCATGATGGAACAGGCCGAGATCAAAGGCACTCTGCTCCTCGCAAGCGAAGGGATCAATGGCACAGTTGCCGGCACCCAAGAAGCGATCGAAGCATTATTGGTTTGGCTTAATAGCCAAAACGGCCTAGACAATATTGTTCACAAATTGTCATTCGACGATGAAATGCCGTTCTACCGCACTAAAGTCAAACTGAAAAACGAAATCGTCACTATGGGCGTTGAAGGTATTGATCCACTTAAAGTGGTTGGCACCTATGTGAAGCCTCAAGATTGGAATGCGCTGATTTCTGATCCTGACGTGATTTTAGTCGACACCCGTAACGATTATGAAGTGCAAATCGGCACTTTCAAAAATGCCATTAATCCTGTGACTGAAACCTTCAGAGAATTCCCTGAATATGTGAAGCAGAATCTTGATCCTGCTAAACATAAAAAGGTTGCCATGTTCTGTACTGGTGGTATCCGCTGTGAGAAATCAACTGCTTATTTGAAAGAGCAAGGCTTTGACGAGGTCTATCATCTCGAAGGCGGCATTCTTAAATACCTTGAAGAAGTCAAAGCAGAAGAAAGTCTGTGGGAAGGCGAGTGCTTCGTGTTCGATAATCGCGTCGCGGTTAACCATGACTTGAAGAAAGGTCAATACGATCAATGTAATGCTTGCCGTATGCCAATCACCGAAGCTGAAAAACAGAGCCCTGCCTATGTGCAAGGTGTCAGTTGCCCACATTGTATCGATAAAATTTCTGACGAGCAGCGTAAACGTTTTGTTGAGCGTGAGCGCCAAGTTAATCTGGCAAAAGCCCGTAACGAAGCGCATATCGGCAGCGATGTGAATCAAGTGATTGAAGCACGCCGCGAGAAAAAAGAAGCGCAGCGTCGACTCGCCGCCGAGAAAAATAACGCGAAAAAATCGCAAGTGCTTTAACTTTATATTTCATTGGATTAGCTGCGAGTTAGTCATGAGTTCGCACTGAGTTTGTTTCTCGCTCAGGCAGCTCATACATTGCTCTCGATTTGAATATGGTTGCACTATGGCCCGACTCGTTCGGGCCATTTTTTTATGCCGATTTTAGTTTTAGTGTGAATGTGCATTAACCCATTATTTAACTCATTATTTATCATAGCGCTATGCCGAAAATCTTAAATTTATGATAACTTTCAGTCGCTAGTATTAAAAAACGCGAGTATTACTAGTATTGAAAAATGAAGTCGAGTGCCATTAAACGACAGGGAGCGATTCAGTGCAAGGTAGGCAAAGCGCATGAGCATTTGGAAAGAGCTATACGATATTTTCGATAAGGAACGCAGTCGCTGGCAGCAATCGAGCGCCAGTAAGCAGGCGATTGCCTTTGAGTTAAAAGCCAATTTGGGTTTTCTGGCCGATGCCTTAAGCAGCGGTTTATCGCAAATCGCGATCGCCAGCGGTTTAGAATGCAGTATTTTTGAGGCAAAACTGAAAGAGGGCGCTGCACTCACTGCGTTAAATCGCCGTAAAGTGACCCTGACGTTTATTGGCGAATTTTCCGAGTTTGCTAAGTATGTCGGTAAAGAGAACGACGCTTTGGTCGAGAATGCTTACTCTAAAATTAAATCACTGCAGAAGTTAGTCGCGGCTGAGCCGAATAAAAGCCACGATCTGAGGATTAAATCCCTGTTTCGCTTCTTAGTCTTTTTAGTGGCACACCTTGAGGAGCAGCCATTGAGTCGGACGTCAGCGAAAAAAGCTGAAGGTTGATGCGTGGGCAAGCTTGTGATTAATACGATTGGTATAAGAGACAAAAAAGGCGCTTATGGCGCCTTTTCTATGTTTGCTAACGTCATTGTTCAGCTTTTTAGCGCAGTCTTTAAGAGGCGTGTTTAAGAGCCATCTTTTGACTCACTCTTTAAAAGCCACTATTGAGTTTAGCGCTTAGGTGGCTCATCTGTTTTATTGGCTTCTGAGTCCGTAGAACTTGGCTTGTTTGAAGCATCATCGGCATCATTCTCTGCTGCCGAAGGCTTGGCAGTAGGCTTTATCTGCTTATCTTTACCATGTTGGCCGAACTGCGGCAGTTTGAACTTAGCACTGTATTTCAACGCGGCAAGATTGCTGGCGATGACACCGACGATCAAAATAATAATGATCCAGACTTCTAAGGTCGACATACTCAGCTCCTGTTTCGAATAGACTCGCGCACAAGACTCACGGGCGATTAATCAACCGCTAAACGTTGCTCACATTTACGAATGTCTTCTGGCGTATCAACTTCAATAGAATCAAAGGCGCTAATGGCGATTTTGATTTTATGACCATATTCTAATGCACGCAATTGCTCGAGTTTTTCCAGATCTTCTAGACGTCCTAATGGCAGAGCGGCGAAGGCTTGGACGAATTTTCGGGTATAAGCATACACACCTAAGTGCTTATAAACGGGGTAATCTTGGGTGTCGCGGCCAAAAGGAATACGCGAACGAGAGAAATACAAGGCATAGTTGTTGTTATCGAACACCATCTTCACATGCATAGGATCGTCAAGCTCGGCTTTATTGACGATTTCAAAGCCTAAGGTGGCCATTTCAAACTCACCTGGGTGACGCTCGAAGAGGCTGATGACTTGCTCGATAGAGGTGGGGTCAATAAGGGGTTGATCGCCCTGTAGGTTGATCACTAAGTCGTCATCTTTCAGTCCCAGTTGGTTTATCGCATCATTGATACGATCTGTACCCGATGCCGCTTCTGGGCTGGTCATGACCACTTTGCCGCCAAAACCTTCAACGGCCGCTTTAATGCGGTCATCATCGGTAGCGACATAAATATTGGTGAGGCCTTTGGCTAACGACGCGCGTTCATACACGTGTTGGATCATTGGCTTGCCGTTAATCGGGGCTAAGGGTTTGCCCGGGAAGCGGCTTGAACCGTAACGAGCCGGGATTAACAGAGTCACATTCATCAAATTATCCTACTTTTATCAAAGATATACAGTGTAGAAATACAATGCATATAGACAAAAGGGCTCACAATTGAGCCCTTTTAATATGTGTTAGAGCTTAGATGCGACGGAACAGGGCAGTCAACATTTCATCTGTGACTTTCTCTTCCCAACCCGCGCCGTAAACGTTAGCCCATAGTGGACCCATGCTCTTAGTCACGGCAACCATTTTAGCGATGGTTTCGTCTGGCAGATCTTTACAGATGTTCTTCGGCAGTGTGATGTTATGTTTCTTCATCATCAGACGGAACTCTTCGACGCCTTCTGGATAGAATTCTTCTAACACGTCAAAGGCGATACAGTTGCCGATACCGTGGTGGTAACCCAGGATATAAGACAGACCGTAAGAAACCGCGTGACAGGCACCCACTTGGCTATAGGCTATGCTCATGCCGCCCATGAAAGACGCCATCATCAGCTTATCGTCTTTTTCTACATGGTCGTCTAAGTACACTTGGCGACATAAATCCATGGCTTTTTCAGCGTAGGATTTAGAGAACTCGTTTAAGAAGGTACCTTGTAAAGATTCAACACAGTGGATATAGCAATCCATACCTGTGTAGAACCATTGGTCCGTTTCAACGCCTTCGATTAACTCAGAATCCATGATGATTTGATCGAATACTGTGTAATCTGAGTTCAGACCTAGCTTACGCACTGGACCACATAACACGGCGGTGCGTGACGCTTCTGCACCAGTACCAGAAATCGTTGGGATACCAATGTGGTGTACCGCTGGGTTCTTGATTAAGTCCCAACCTTGGTACATGGCAGAGCCACCTGGGTTCGTCAGCATCAGCGATACCGCTTTAGCCACGTCCATGGTTGAACCGCCACCTAAACCCACTACGCTGACAGGCAGTTTGCTATTAAAAGCTTGAACTTGCTCTGTTAACGTGTCGATTTGAATGGTGCTTGGCTCTTCATCAACGTTAACCCAAATCACCATGTCTTGTGCTTTAGCTGGGATGCGGCCCTCAAGGGCTTTGCCTTGATGCACGTCATCGACTAAAAATACCACGAAGTCGTCGGCGGTTTTACGTTCAGCAGCTAACACTTCATCCAATTGGACGAATGAGCCACGGCCGAAGATCATTTTTTCAACTACTTTAAAATTCTTAAAACTCATTGCAACAAACTCCCGTAGAATTATTGGGCAAATGCTTTCTTGATGTTTTCGATACGCTCAGCGATCTGAGCATCGGTCCAAGACAACTTGATGAGCATAGAAATGGTGCGGCTCATAATGGCATCGGATTTAGGCACAGAAACTTGAGTATAGTCAGGTCTGTCGGCGATTAATGTGATTGGCAACGCAGCAGATGCCTTAAGCTCCTGAATGTGTTTCCAGTTTTTCAAATAATGCCAGTTGTTTACATACCAGTAGAAGCAGCCATCGACGCCGTTTTCAGCCAGTTTTTTGCTGATTTCGATAGTACGCGCTTCGGTTGGCAACATAAAGGTTAAGAAGCCCGCTGAGTCGCCTTCTGGATCGGGGATCAGGCGGAAGGTTACTTCTGGGATAGCAGCGGCCATCGCATCTTTAATGGTTTTTTTGTTTTTACGTTGGATATCGATAATGGTATCGAGTTTACGTAATTGCGCTAAACCTAAGGCGGCGTTCATTTCCGAAATACGGAAGTTCAAGCCAATGATTGGATGTGACTCAGCGCCGCGGTCTTTACCTATGTGGTCATGGCCGTGATCGGAGAACATGTGCGCGTTGTTGTAGATTTCAGTGTTATTAGTGATTACAGCGCCACCTTCACCACAGGTGATGGTTTTGACTGAATCGAATGAGTAACAACCCACATCACCGATAGTACCTAAGGCTTGGCCCTTGTAGCTGCCACCAATGGCTTGGCAAGCATCTTCTAAAATCTTGATGTTATGTTTTGCACAGACGGCTTTGATCTCGTCCATCTTCGCCATAGAACCACACATGTGCACTAAGTTAATCGCTTTAGTACGTGGGGTAATCGCGGCTTCAATACCTTCTGGAGATAAACACAGTGTCTCGTCGATTTCGGCAAAGATAGGAATCGCGCCTGCCATAAAAATCGCTTCAACTGAGGCAACAAAGGTAAAAGGTGGCACGATAACTTCGTCGCCAGCGCCAATGCCCGCAGCCATCATGGCCGTTTGCAGTGCAGCGGTGCCGCTTGACAAAAGGTGAGCATGCTTCACGTTCATTTTCTCGCAGAGCAGTTGCTCCATATCGCGAGTCTTCCAGCGATCATTACGCATATGGTCGAAGTTGTAACGGAAGGTAAAACCGTTTTCCATAACGTCAGCGACTTCCTGCTTCTCTTCAGGACCAAATAATTCAAAACCGGGCATGGAAGGTATCTCCTTAGAATATGTCGCGCATAGGTCGCGCTGCAATTAACTGGCGGATTATAACTGGGGTAATAGACCCTTGCGATGTTTTATTGCTGAAAATTGCCATGGAAAAAGAAAAACCTGCACAGGTGCAGGTTTTATCTGAGTATAGATGACACTCAGCTAAGGGTTAAAAGCACACATTCAGGCCGTTAGCGTGGATTGGCTAAGCCGTGTTCACGATCGACAGTGACATCTAAATCTGTCAGTAAACCGTTATCAATGCCGTAAATCCAGCCGTGTACTGCGACTTCTTGGCCGCGATCCCAGGCTTCTTGCACTATGGTTGAACTGGTGACGTTGGCAACCTGCTCAATCACGTTGAGCTCGCATAGGCGATCAAAACGTTTCGCTTCATCCATCTGTTTTAATTCATCTTGATAGATACGGTAGATATCACGTAAATGCCCGAGCCAGTTATCGATAAGGCCTAAGCGTTGCTGACTCATGGCCGCACGCACACCACCACAGCCGTAGTGACCCACCACCATAATGTGCTTCACCTTGAGCACATCAACGGCGTATTGCAGCACAGATAAGCAGTTAAGATCGGTATGGATCACCATGTTGGCAATATTGCGGTGAACAAAGACTTCACCCGGCATAAGATCGATGATTTGGTTAGACGGTACGCGACTATCTGAGCAGCCAATCCACAGGTATTCAGGATGTTGCTGTTTCGCTAATTGCTCGAAGAAATCAGGATTTTCTTGGCGTATACGTCCGGCCCAGCGGCGGTTGTTGTCGAATAAAGGTTTGAGTAGTTTCATTTTAACCTATTGTTTTATTGATATATAAAATGTCTTCTCATGCTCTAATTCATGCAAGCAGCACATTTTTAGCAAGAGTATACCAGCAAAATTGTTTCTGCTGGTCTATCCAATTAAGGTTTGAATCGGGATATTGAGAAATCGAGATTATTTTTTCTTAATAGTACTGTAAATGGATAACTTCTCTCTGGGAATTCGAGCGCCATTTGCGGGTGTGTTTGGGGTTAATATCGCGCTAATACTGAGTGAAAATCTTGTCCGCCAGAGATTAAGGCGGACAAGGATGATGCAGTATGGGTTAGAACTTACTGATCACTTTTACGCTATCGTTCACTTCGCTGACGTCAACAAACCCGATCATATTCGGATTGGCGGCAATCAATGAGAGCATTTCAGCGCTAGAGTCGACGACTTTTGGCGGTTGGCCTTGGCCTGAAAAGACCAGTTTTGACCAATAGGCTTTGAGCTGACTCTCGGTTTTATTGAGGATCTGCTTCACGAACGCATCACGGGCGGGTGAGCCCTCGGGTTGATCGAGCGCAACCACAGTGCCACCACTGGGGAAAGACTTAAGTTTACCTAAATAGATACGTGAAATATCCGCAGCGCTAATTTCTGACGTATTAGAAGGATGCACCACGACGGCAATTTCGGCTTGCACACAGGCACTGCCAAGCAAAAGCGCACTGGCGACTAAGGTTTTCATCATCAACCGAGATCTTATTAATCGTTTCATGTTTAACTCCTTAAAAAACTAAGTCTATTGCCATACTCAGCAACTGTTCATCGGAGGACGGTTTGTCATTGCTGTAGTTGGTGTACTCCAGTTTTAGCGCGGCTGAGGGATGGAAATCCCAGCGTGTACCTATGATGTAGTAGGAGCTGTCTTCTTGCTGTGCTTCAAGCGCCGCTTTAGTACCAAAAACCAGAGGCGCTAGCGCAGCTTGGTTTGCTGGTGGCAGGCTATTGTATAGCGGTAACATGCCCTCATAGGCATCGTATTGTGGATCGTTTTTATCGATACCGTAGGTTAAGTGGAAGGTGAAATCTTTATAGCGGATCCCGCCGGAAACAAAGGCCGAATCTTGGATGTTAAAACTGCTGGGATCGACGTCAATGCGGGTGTATTCCGCCAACACGAACCATTTACCCGCATCATATTTAACGTTAGCGCCGATAAGTAACGCGCTGTCGTTAATGGGTAAAAGATCATCGACCACTTGCTGACTAAATAACCCAGTTTGGGCAATCGTATCGCCTAGGCCGAGCAGAGCGGGTAACTCGTAGGAGAAATCGGTCACTATGCCAATATTCAAGCCGTACTCAAACCCAGAGGTCACAAAGTTAAAGTTCATTATGTGGCCCTTGGCGGAGAAGGGCGCGGGAGGTGTTGATGAACCTATAGGTGCATAGTCGGAAACGGAAGTGGTGATGTATTTATAGGTCAACCCGACTTCGGTATCGCCCCATAAATCGGAATACACTAAACCGACACCTTCGCCTGAATTAAACGGCAACGAATAAACGCCGCGGGGCGGGGTGATCCAATGATAGGCATAGCCTACATCAATATAATCAGAGTATTTATACAGGTTAAAGCGCTGGCGGCCCGCCATGAGCATAAGTTTGTCGCTGATGTCATAGGAGATATAAGCCCATTCGAATTCGGCACTGTAATCGTTATTGCCTCGGGATAGCACTTGCGCCGTGGCTCTTAAGCCACTGCCCAGATCGGCAGTAAATTGTAAGGCAACTTTTGAATCGTTATTAAAGTTGAGCTCTTTGTCATAGTCATAATAGCTTTTATCGTCACTGAGACTCGAACCCGCGACAATAGAGGCAAATCCATTTATTTGAACATCGGCATAAAGAGACGGCATATAAAGTGTGCTGAGCACGCAGAGGGCAACTGTACTTTTTCTCATGGCAGAATACCTTGTTGAGGGAATACAGTAATAAAGGTAGTTGATAATGGGTGGATTTCACCTTTATGCAACATTTTTTGAGGCGCTGGCGACAAAATGGTGATTTATACTTGTTAATGCTGATTTAACGGGGGATTCTTAGGAAACTAGGCGAGTTAACCTGTGGTGCTAAATCAAGTAAAGCCTAATATATTCATGGGTTAAGCAGGGGGGGGACGTGGATTTGGTATTGAGGGTATGGGTTAAGCCGAATAGCCATCTTCAAGATGCGCATGCCCACACCTTGAAGATTTTATTTAGCGACGGTATTTAGTGACAGATTAGTGATGTTTAGCGAGAAAATCGGCTAAGTGTTGATTGATAAATTCGGCTTGTTCAAGGGTCGAGATATGTCCCGCCGCAGGAATATGCACCAGTTGACTGCCATCGATGGCATCACTCATTAGGTAGCTTTCGAGCACACTGCGCGCTTTATCCTCAACGCCCGCCATGATGAGGCAGGGGAGTGTAAATTGCTCCGCACATTCCATG
Source organism: Shewanella sp. SACH (assembly GCF_001887095.2). Classification (NCBI taxonomy): domain Bacteria; kingdom Pseudomonadati; phylum Pseudomonadota; class Gammaproteobacteria; order Alteromonadales; family Shewanellaceae; genus Shewanella; species Shewanella sp. SACH. The sequence continues at coordinate 1,484,887 of NZ_MPDG02000001.1, read as the reverse complement.
GTATCGCGGCGACCAAAAATCATTCGTCCAAGTTTCACTATCGTGGGGATTTTTTCTGCTGAGATTGTGGCAAGTGAGTGTTCAAAGCCAGCGACCAGTTCAGGTGTGTTATGCGCGGCATTATTTGCGAAGAACAAAGGTGAAATCGCACTGATAAGCGGCGCAGGAATCGCCTTAGCGGCGGTAATCATATCCAGCATGCCATCATATTTCGCGCGGGTCACTTCGGGTTCAAAACCGATAAAACTGTTGAGCATGACTAAGGTTTTCACCCTTGCTGGCGCCTTGAGTACCAGTTCGGCCCCCCACATTGCACCTACTGAAAGTCCGACAATACTAAAGTCAGTGATGTCGAGACCATCCATTAAGGCCAACATGTGATCGGCAATATCGAGCAGGGTTTTACCATTATCTGGCAGTAAATCTGACTGACCATGACCCCACAGTTCTGGCACAATACAGCGGTAATGGGCACTTAGCGCGGCAATTTGAGGCGCCCACATGGCGCTATCCCACAAATAACTGTGGCCAAACAACAATACAGGGCCTGTACCGACATCAAGGTAACTTAATTTACGATCGGCAATAATGAGCTGCTGACGGTGTGACGAAAAATCCATAAAACCTACTTAATTAAATATATCATTATGTTAAGCCGTATTTGGTGCCCATTTTGGCGATAGAGCGCTGGGCTTAACCTTTACAAAAATCTGCGACTAATATCCCACAGCTAAGGCTGAGCGATACGCAATACGTATTCATCCACTAGATAGTCTAATCGTGCTAGTACCGCATCTTTTAGCAACATATCACTGTTTTCTAAAAGGATTGCCAGTTCGGCACGATCGAATTGCGGCAACAATAATTGCGCAACAGGGAAATAGCTGATGTGCCAAGGCTCAGGACTGACCGCGCTTTGTCCCTGTTGAAACGGGAAATAAAAGCCAAAATCATGGGCATTCTCCACTAGCCAAGCATGCAGTTTGGCGCAGGGGCCAGCTTGGACATATTCAGCTTCAACAAGGCGCAGGGCTTTGACATCAATTTGATTCGCATCGAACACATCGAGATCTGTGCCCCAGTGGTGACGTGAAGCGCCGGGCAGCGCCGACCAGAGCAAAATCAAGTCGACGATGGCATCGTCACTCAATCCCTTAATACTTACCGCTTGCTCGTTGGCATCCAATACCGCGCGTTTACCGCTGGCCTTGGCATTCCAAATCGCCAGTTGTCGCTCAAAAGGGCGGTGGGCAGAGCAGATGGCGAGTGCTATGCCCGCATCTTTGGCTTTTTCCGCCATCGCATTAAAGGCGATGGCGGTGTTCGCTTCGAGCCAAAAGCTATGATACCCAAGGTGATACGGACTTAAATATTCCACCAATTCAGGGGAGTTTAAGCCGTAAAGTCTTGCGGTTTCGGGGCGGATCTCTAGGTGTGTTAGCACAATAGTTGTTCCAAAATCACTTCATAACACAGGGCTAGCTGCTCAAGGTCGTCCACTTTAACGCATTCATTCACTTTATGAATGGTGGCGTTCACTGGGCCAAGCTCTAACACTTTAGCACCCGTTGGCGCGATAAAGCGTCCGTCCGATGTGCCGCCTGTGGTTTGTGGATCTGTCTCATAGCCTGTGACTTGGCGAATAGCAATACGGGTCGCGTCAAGCAGTGGACCATCGCCGGTTAAAAATGGCAGACCATTGAAAATCCAGCTAATATCGTAGCCTAGCTCGTGGGCTTTCAATAAGGCTTCAACCCGTTCAATCAATATTTCGGCGGTCACTTCGGTGGAGTAACGGAAGTTAAACATCACGTCCAATGCGCCGGGGATCACATTCGATGCGCCGGTGCCGCCATTAATATTGGCGATTTGGAAGCTGGTGGGCGGAAAGAACTCATTGCCATTATCCCAGTGCATCTGACTCAGCTCAGCTAAGAAAGGCGCGGCTTTGTGGATTGGATTATCGGCAAGGTGTGGATAGGCCACGTGGCCTTGAATGCCTTTCACGATTAAGTTGCCGGTTAAACTACCGCGGCGACCATTTTTGACCACATCACCCAGCTTTAGGGTAGATGAAGGCTCGCCGACTAACGCCCAGGTGATCTTCTCGTTGCGCGCTTCTAAGGTATCAATGACTCGCGTCGTGCCGTTGATGAAGGGGCCTTCTTCATCGCTGGTGATCAAAAAGGCGATTGAGCCATTATGATCGGGATGTTTAGCCACAAAACGTTCGGTGGCAATCACCATAGCCGCCAATGAACCTTTCATGTCCGCGGCGCCGCGGCCATATAAGTAGCCATCGATAATGGTGGGCACAAAAGGCGGCGTGTGCCAGCGGCTCACATCACCCGTTGGCACAACGTCAGTATGGCCGGCAAAACAAAAGACCGGACCTTCATTGCCACGGCGAGCCCACATATTGGTAGTGTCTTCAAATACCATAGGTTCGATATTAAAGCCGATGGCGCTCAGTCTTTCAGCCATTAAGGTTTGGCAGCCTTCATCAAGCGGCGTCACTGAAGGGCGGGCGATCAGCGCTTTTGTCAGTTCAGTTACAGGATAATCGTCGGCTGGCATCATAGTGAAAATACTCTTTTATAGGCGGCTTCATCAAAGCCAATCAGCACGTGCTCACCGACGACCAAGACGGGGCGTTTGATCAGTGTCGGTTGCGCCAGCATAAGTTGAATGGCTTTGGCTTGATCAATATCGATTTTATCTGCGTCACTGAGTGCACGAAAGCTTGTGCTGCGCTTATTGAATACGGTTTCCCAGTCTGAGGCTTTACACCAGAATTCGAGGTCTTCTTGACGTAGGCCGTCATCTCTAAAATCATGGAAATGAACTGGAAGTTGATGATTTTCAATCCATTTGCGTGCTTTACGCACTGTATCGCAATTCTTAATACCGTAGAGGGTCAAAATGATGCTCCAGTGTGGATGGACGCTTGGCTGGCAAGCATTGATTTTGCTGGCATTGTGGCATTGTGCGCCGCATGTCACAAGTGGGATGTTTTGCTGAGATAGCGTGAGCATAAAAATGTCAGTGCATCCGCCTTTACATGCCTGCTATTGCGGGGTGTAAGCGTTATCTGAGCATGGGGGAAAGTCTGTTCGTTTGTATTAAAAATAGGCTAAAGGCTTAAGCATCGCTTAAGTTTTCCGCTCTAATGTCTAAGCGTGTAATTGTTGTCATTAGTTGAGGGAAATCATCATGAATATCGCCAATGTGGGTCAATCATCTGCGAGCATGCAGTCATCATCGATACAAGCTCAACAGAAACAAGCCAATATCTCGCCTCAGAAAGTAGAGGAAGTGAATGAGTCATCCCAAGAGCGCGCGAAAGAGGCGGGCAAAGGGGAGTCAGTCGACACTTTTGCTTAAAGCTTTTTATTTGAGTTGGTTGCCTAAGTTCGTGGCTTGAGCTTGATACTCGAGCTTGTTATTCAATTTAGTTGCTCAAGTCAGTTAGTTAAGTTCATGGCCTAAGTTAAATGCTTAAAGTTAGAGGCCATTCAGGTCGGCGGTTGTCATCTCAATTGCCGACTTTTCCTCTTAATTTTACCTCTACTCTATTAGCGTCTCCATTCAGTGTCTTTATTGCCGATATTTTTATGTCCTCGGGTTTTAATGCGATAGAGCCGACGAGTGCTTTAGGGGATTTAATGCAATTTGATAATGACTACCGACCTAAGTGAAATGCGCATCAGCATTTATGTTGTGCTTAAATTTCATGCAGTGTTGAAAGAATGCATTCTGAACAGGGTGCGACATGTCATTTATCCTCACCAAAACAGTCAATGGACATCTACCTAGAATATTATCGACCTAGAACGTTATGTGTTTTGGCTGCCGAAGAAATGATCTCTACATCGCTTTTCCATTCCGCGTTTACATTATTCACCATCGTTAGGTGCCGCTTTTTTTGCTTTAAGCAATTGTTAAGTATATTTTTTTATCATCATTACTATGACTAATCATGCCTATTGTCTCACCACATTCTCACCTTTATGCACTTTCATCCTTCAGCTTCAGCTCACAAGGTTGTTCACTTTTTAGCGACCTGAGCCTGAGCTAAGGATTTCAACCAAAACCCATAAGTCGAGGTAAGCTCTATGCGTTTAGCATCAGACACTCGGTATTTATATTTAATACGCCACAGATAAAATCGTTAACACTTGTTTAACCAAAACTGTCTGTTATATATTGTTTTCTCATTAAAATCAGCTTGATATCTGGCGTTGACTCTAGCGCGATTTTTAAAGGATTAAAATGCACAGCGATGTTTCTTGGCAGCGATTTAAGCAATTTCCGCGCTTGATGTGGATATTTCTGTTTGGGTCTTTTATCACCCGTGGCAGTTATTACATGGTATGGCCATTTTTGGCCGTTATTTTATATGAGAAATTCGCGCTAAGTGCCACTGAGGTCGGCATGGTCTTGTCCTGCGCCGCGATTATTTCGGTATTTACGAGCTTTGTTGGTAGCTCATTGTCCGACAGAATAGGTCGTCATAAGCTGATGTACCTGACGGGCATCCTCTATATCATCTCGTTTTCGTTATTGGCTGAAGCCAATTCTGTCGAGGGGTATGTGGTTGTGATGACCCTTTGCTCTATGGCCACTTCACTGTGGCGACCGCTAACATCGGCGGCTATTGGCGACATCATTGCCGATCCTAAGACGCGTGAATTGGCGATGCAGTCGCTGTATTTCATCGTCAACGTCGGCTGCGCCGTTGGCCCTATGCTTGGGGTATGGCTTGGTCTTACGGGCAAGCAGTCCAGTTTTTACCTTACCGCAGTGGCCTTTGCCGTGTTGTTAGCCTTGTTATATTGGGGATTTAACCATCAAACCCGTCAGGATGTTGCTTTGGCGGCTGGCGCCTCATCGAATGACAATTTAAGTGACGCTACGAGTGGCACTGAAAGTGATGGTGCAAGTGGCAGTGTAAATGACATGACAAGTGATGGTGTTAATCGTGGTGTGAATGGCTTATCGAGTGATACTGAGGCGAGCACGAAAAAAGCGGCAGTCGTGAGCCGTAAGCAAATTGTCGCCATTCTATTGCAAGATAAACTGCTGCAATGTTTAATTTTCGCCAATATTTTGTGTATGTTCATTTATGCCCAAATGGACAGTTCGTTGATCCAATATCTTACTCGCGCTGGCGCGCCTGATTTACTGACGTTAATCTCTGGCATGATTTTCACTAATGCTATGGTGATTATCTCAACCCAATTTTTGCTATTGAAACTCATGGCCCGTTTTCCGCTCGTCAAACGGATTCAAATCGGATTGCTGTTACTTATCTGCTCACAAATCTGGCTGGCATTTAATCCACTGGATCTTTTTTGGGGCTGGATAGGGGCAATTGTGGTGATGAGCGTCGCCGAGACGATTTTGTTTCCTACTATGAATGTGCATATCGACCGCTTAGCCCCTGACCATCTTCGGGGTGCTTACTTTGGCGCCGCCTCATTCTATGACTTAGGCTTTGCGCTCGCGCCCCTTGGAGGCGGTATTATATTGGATCATTTTGGCGGTCAGTGGCTGTTTTTGACGGGCGCCGCACTCTCGGTATTGGTGATTTATCTGTACAGTATTTTAGATAGACTACCGCGACCCGATTTTTCCATGTTTAAAGCGGATTAGTATACGAGAACTCTATCTCAGCTCGTTGCAGCTAACGTGATGGCTTAGCGTGAAAACGACCGAAATGGATTGTTCTAAATGCTGTGTATCGAGACTGCTACAGCTTGGCGAATTCAAATACCGTGTTAGGCTCGGTTTTCAAACACTTAAAAGGCTGACTCATGATTATGAGTCAGCCTTTTATTATTCAAAACACAACCGATAAACGATGCATGTTAAACAGTTAAATTAGAGCTGTACCGTAAAGATCACGTCTTTACCTGCAGTGACACTGCCTTGAGCCTTGTCTAGGTATTTGACGTCTTCCATGTTCGCCAGTACGACAGGGGTGAGTAGGCTGTCGACTTGATCTTTAAGATAATCAATATCGAAGGACAAAATCGGATCGCCGACTTTCACTTCTTGGCCTTCTTGGGCTAAACGTTTAAAACCTTTGCCTCTCAGCTCGACTGTGCCGACACCAAAGTGCACAAATAATTCTAAACCTTGGGGAGACTCAATGCTGAAGGCATGATTTGTCTCAAAAATTTTTCCGATGGTGCCGTCGATAGGCGCAAGAATTAATTCGCCTTTGGGGGCGATAGCAATGCCATCACCGACAATCTTCTCAGCAAAAACCACATCGGGGACTTTTTCAATAGCGACGATATCGCCGGAAACGGGGGCATATACCATGATACCGCCAGCTAACTGAGTCTGGCCCGATACCAAGCGCCTTATTCGGCTTAAAAATCCCATAATCTAGAGCCTCTTTTGCTTGTATTTGTCATTGTTTTTGTTCTGTAATGCAGCATAACGAATAAATGTCTCTATTTATAGCTTGTTATACACTGCTGTAGACCTGCAATTCTATCTTGTTGTAATGCTGTGTGCGCCAGCGCCGAAAATTGTTGGATGTTGCCTTGGCAAATGGCAGCTTTGACTTCTAACAGTGAGCTTAAGTTAACACTGAGTTCGTCCAGCCCCATGCCGATTAACAGCGGTGCAATTTGTGGTGAACTGGCGAGTTCGCCGCACAGCGACACTTTCACATTGGCCGCTTTTGCTTGGACTATTGTCATGTTAATTAACGCTAAAATGGCAGGCGAAAGGGACGGATAGTCGCGGGTAAGCTGCGGGTTTGTCCTATCGGCTGCCATTGCATATTGGGTTAAATCATTGGTGCCAATGCTGACAAAGTCGAGTCGTGGCAGCATAGCATTGAGGTTAAATACCGCTGCGGGGGTTTCGACAACGATACCGTAGCTGAGTTCACCGTAGCCTTTCTCTTCTTCTTCTAGGGCATCTTGGCACTGGGCAATCAGTGCAAACACTTCATCCAATTCTTCTACTTGATTGACCATAGGGAACATCAAGCGGATTGGGCCGTGGTTTGCGGCGCGCAAAATAGCCCTCAATTGGGTTTTAAATAAGTCGGGGTGTGCCAAGGTATAGCGAATACCGCGTAGCCCTAAGGCGGGATTATCTTCTATTTCTTGGCACAGGCAAGGCAGTTCTTTGTCGGCACCGATATCTAAGGTGCGGATGGTAAAGGTTTTACCGCCCAGAGCGTGCAATGCATCGCAATATAAGCTGTATTGGGCTTTCTCATCGGGCAGGGTGCTGACGTTCATCAGCATAAATTCAGTGCGAAACAAACCTATACCATCGGCGCCAACATCGCTGACATGGGTGATGTCGTTGAGATTGCCGACGTTAGCCATAAGTCCTACGATATGGCCATCTTGGGTTTTCGCTGGGCCATCCTTATAGGTTTGCAGCGCCGCCCGTCTTGCCTGTTCGTGGTGAAAGGTGACTGTGAGTCTTGCCTGTTGATCAGGATTGGGATTAACGCAAAGCTCACCATTGAGCGCATCGAGTACCAAGGGCGTGCCGTTGGGGATCGAATCGGCATCAAACTGACAACTTAAGATGGCTGGAATGCCGGCAGCTCGGGCTAAAATCGCCGTATGACTGGTTAAACCACCAGTTTTGAGCACAATACCGCAGAGGTTTTCCCTTGGCAGCAAGGCAAATTCGGCGGGGGTTAAATCTTGCGCCAACAAGATGGTGGGCTTATCGAGTTTGTCGAGCCCTTGGTTTAAATGGCCATTGATCGCGGCAACAACACGTTGGCCTAAACAGCGTACATCTTGGGCTCGATTGGCTAAATAGGGATCATCTAGGGATTGTAACTCGTTGGCTTGATGGGCAAATATGCGTTCAACCGCCACACTTGCCGACAATTGTAAGGTACGAATCGCATCGTTCACTTGCTCGATTAATTCATCGTCTTCCAATAACAATAAATCGGCTTCGATCAGCTGATAATTTTCTGAGTCGCTATCGAGTGCGGCTTGGCTGTGGGCCAGTTGTGCCTGTAGCTCTTGCAAGGCTTTGGTAAACTTGCCCTGTTGTTGGGGAATTTTCGACAGGGGAATAGGGCGATAATCGAGGTGGTGTTCGGTGTGAATAAGGTGAAGTGCCTGACCAAAGGCAATTCCCGATGACACTATAATCCCCGTTATTGACATATCCCTTCCTAAATTAACCACTGAACTGAGTGCCCGTTAGCGCTAGCGAGTCTAGTTGAGTGGCGTTGAGTTTGTAAAGCGTTGGCATGTAAACTATTGGCACGTACAGAACCTGTTTCAACTCATCCCTCGTCGGTAGGCCCTACATGCAAGCACTTAGAGATTAGTGCGCTAATCTGTGCACTAGAAAATAGGACAAAGGCCTAGCTTAGTGTGATCAGCAGCTCGGAGACTTTCTCAACCGCGGCTTGTGCCTGTTCACCTTCTGCAAACACTCTTACCGTGACGCCAGAATATAGCCCTAAAGTTTGTAGCTTAAACAGACTCTTAGCGCTGGCTTGCTTACCATTACATTCGACCATGACATCGCAGTCAAAGGTTTTGGCTTCTTTAACCAGTAAAGCTGCAGGGCGGGTGTGAATCCCATGTTTGGCGGTAATGGTGACAGATTTTTCGTACATAGTGGATGAGCTCATATTTAAAGGGGTATTACACTTCGTCTTTCGATTCTATGATGTGGTAGCCCTGTTTTTTCAAGGCGGCGATGGCACTTTTGAGGCGATTATTTTTCACGAGGATGTAATCGGTATCAAAGGTGGAAATCGCAAAAATACTGATTTGTTCGTCCGCTAAGGTGCCAGACACCTTAGATAAAATGCCTGTCATCGAGAATCCGAGTGGCCCGAGCACTTCAAAACAACACCAGCCCGGTTCTTGCTCTAGGCTGTCGAGTTGCATCTCACTGGAAATGACTAAAGATAAACCTTCTTGGGTTTTACCAATGAAATACATGTCCTGTGCAAAAACCTCACTGGGCAATACGGCATTCGGGCTAAAGCTATGAATAGTGTACTGTTCAGGGTGAACGGCTAAGGTCATTCGCATGGCAGTGTCTCGGTTGGATTTTTAAGGCTAAAGCATACCGCATATCAAACGTTAGCGTGACAGAGAATTTGTGGTTAATGGGATTTTTTCGTTGAAATTCATTGTTGGTGAGCTAGCGGTTAACAAGCGTTACCAGAAGGTTTACCCAAAGAAAAGGGCGCCCTATGGCGCCCCAGTCGACAAGTCATGCTGTTCTCATACACTTTAGTTAGATTTTAAACTGGCCTAAGGTGCGTGACATGTCTTGGCTAATGTCTTGCAGTGACTGAGCCGCATGACTGTTGCTCTCGTTGGCTTTGACTGAGACTTCAGTTAATTCCGAAATATTACAAATATTTCGATTAATCTCTTCGGTCACCAGTGATTGCTCTTCAGTGGCACTGGCTAATTGGGTGTTCATGTCACTGATATGGGCAATCAATTGCAGAATCGCTGCCATGGCTTTACCGGCTTCGTGGGCTTGGGCTTGCAGCTCATCGGATTGCAGCTGAGTTTGATTGTTGCTCTTCATTACTGAGCCGACACCAGATTGGATCTCGCTAATGATTTTTTGGATCTCATTGGTCGAGTCTTGGGTGCGAGTGGCGAGTGCGCGGACTTCATCGGCAACTACAGCAAAACCGCGGCCATGGGTCCCCGCTCGCGCAGCTTCAATGGCGGCATTAAGGGCGAGCAAGTTGGTCTGCTCAGCAATGCTGCGGATCACATCGAGAATGCTACCGATTTGCTGTGAGGCGACGCCCAGTTTTTGGGTAATAACTTCAGAGGCTTTTAATTCTGCCACCAGCTTTTCAGTGTTGCTGACCGTGTTGTCAATCACCACTTGGCTTTGCTGCGCCTGTTCTTTTACGCTGTTCGCCGCATCGGCCGCTTGCTGAGTGTTGCTCGCCATTTCATGGGTGGTCGACAGCATTTGATTGACAGCGGTGGCAACGCTGCCCGTTTCTCTGTGGATATGCTCAGCACTTTGATTGGACTCTTCAACTGCAATTAAGAGTTGTTTGGCGTCAGTGTCTAACGCTTGGCCTAAGGGCTGTAAATGGCCGACCATGTCGCCAATTTTTTGTGCAAACATGTTAAAGGCGCGGGCAAGGTGGGCAATTTCATCTTTACCTTGGGCATTAATCCGCTGACTTAAGTCGCCTTCGCCTTGGGCAATATCTTCAAGGGCATCAATAGCATCATTCAATGGCGAGGTGATGGAATGATTAAGCACAAGGAAGAAGGCAAAAATCGGCACTGAAATCAAAAACATGATAATCAGGTAATCGATAATAACTGACTTTAAACTCGCTTTAACGTCACTGAGATAAGCACCTGTCATCACTGTCCAGCCCCATTGTGGGTAGTAACGGGCTTCGGCGAGCTTATCTTCGATAGCGCGAGTCATAGGATCAGCTATGGGGTATTCGAGGGTGGTTTTCGATTTAGCCCGCGCTAATGGCAGCATAGTGGCCAATGGATTGGTGCCATTGGGTAATTTGAACGTTAATGCTGAGGTGCCAACAAGACTTGCATTGTCACCGTGGGCGAGGATTTGATTATTATCATCAATAACAATGAAATAGCCTGAGCCAGAATAGCGAGTCTGATTGATTAACTCAGCGGCAGCTTTCTTGGCGTCTTCTTCGCTGTATTTACCTTTGAGCGCATCCTGACGATGTACATCTATCACGCTTAACATGCTTGCGAGTTGACCGTCTATTTGTAGCCATTTCTGCTCAATTAAATTGCTGTACTGCTCCTTAATCGAAAAACTGGCAAAACACACAGTCCCTATCGCGGCCATAAGAAGCATCATCATTAAGCGTTGCAAGATGGTAAATCGGCGCAAAAACGTGATCATTGGGGTTTCTCAAAGGCTAATAATTGTTGCTTAATATACCTGCGAATCAATCTCAATTGAATCATCTGTGACATAAATTCAGCAAAAGCCGTTATAAAATATGAGTTTCTTTGATCTAAAGCAGGAAATGATGATAGGGAATTTTAATCTGTTGCATTATGGGGCATGTTCTTATTAAGTTATGCAGTTTTTTAAGTCGTTGCACGTTTCAGGTTTTTTCTGACCTATTAAATATCAATAAGTTAGCATTATGTTAACTTTGCGGCCTTGCTAAATTAGGCTAATCAATTGTTTTAATTTTGATTTTTTACGCTTTTACGCGCAAGATTAATGCATTATTCAGTTTGAGAATCGATTATGACCACAAATACTATCGTAACGTCGGATGATATTTTACTGAAGTTATGTCACTCAGTCGCCCACGTACTCTCTAGCACCAGTGCCAGTAATGTTACCCACGCGGGTATGGTACAAAGTATCGCGCGCACGCGTCTAAAACCCGATCTCGGTTGTTTCTCGATTTTTGATGGCGGTTTTTCGGGCCTAGTCGTCATTAACTTTTCATCTTCGGCGGCGATTGAAATCTACCGTCGCTACATGCTGAACATGGGCATGCCTGAATCTGAGTTGGCGTTTTCGCATACGTCAGATGAAGTGAGTAACGTGATGGGTGAGTTGATGAACCAAATCTTAGGGGATTTTATTAATAAAATTTCAAAAGAATTGCAAACGTCAATCAGCCAAAGTCAGCCAAAAATGTTGACGATTAATAAAGAGTTAACCATTTCAATCGATGCTAACTTAGATGATGCGGTCGCCCGTAGAGTGTCGTTTAGAACTGAAAACAATCATATTTTCTACCTCGAATTTGCCATGGATAAAACTGAGTTCATTCGTTTAGATGAATTTGTTTACGATGAAGAATTCGACCCCGACAGCCTATTAGAGCAGCACAGTACGATAGGCGGTAATAAGGACTCAACGTCGAATGTTTCGCCTTGGGTGAAGATGGCAGACAAACCCGCCATTGCGACTCGCGCCATTGATAATGACGCCGATGATTTGCTCGATCAGCTTGGCATTTAAGCAGAAAAACCAAGTGTAAGACGGATGTTAATGCATTCGTCTATACAAGTTAGCGGAACTGTTTTAGTATCGACGCAAAATAATCACTAAGGTTACCTCCTCTCTATGGCATCGAAAGCGACCTCGATTGATATTGCTTATCGTGCTGGCGTATCCCAGTCTACGGTTTCCCGTGCCCTTAGAAACAGTCCGTTAGTCAATTTAGAGACCCGTCAACGTATTCAAGCCATTGCTAAAGAGCTGAATTACAAGGTTGATAAAAATGCCAGTAATCTTCGCACCCAAAATAGCCATACCTTAGCGCTGTTATTGTGTGAAGACCCCACCAATGATGACTCGTTAATCAATCCCTTTTTCCTGTCTATGCTAGGTTCCATTACCCGAGCAACGGCGCAGCAGGGTTATGATTTACTCGTTTCTTTTCAGCAATTATCCAGCGATTGGCATGCCGATTATGAAGACAGCAATAAAGCCGATGGCATTATTCTGCTCGGTTATGGCGACTATATGGATTACGAGCAAAAGCTGGAGCGACTGTTAGCGCAGAATACCCATTTTGTGATTTGGGGCGCCGAACATAACAATAAGTCTGTGTTGTCGATTGGCTGTGATAATCATCAAGGCGGCTTGATTGCGACAGAGCATTTGATTTCCCTTGGCCGCAATGCTTTTGCCTTTTTAGGTGATGCTTCGAGCCATAGCCCTGAGTTTAGGGACAGATATTTAGGGCATGTGAAGGCGCTGCAAACGGCGAATATTCCCGTGGATCGCACTAAGCAAGTGTCGGCCATCAGCACAGAAAGTTCAGGCTACGATGCCGCTATGGTGTTGATTGCCCAAGGCGCTAAGTTTGATGCGATATTTGCGGCCAGCGATTTGATCGCCATTGGCGCGATTCGGGCGTTGAAAGAAAAGGGCATTTCAGTCCCTGAGCAAGTGGCTGTAGTGGGATATGACGATATTCCGGTGGCGAGTTTTGCTAATCCGCCATTAACGACCATTAAGCAGAACACCCAATTAGCCGGTGAGATCTTAGTCGACAGTGTACTCAAACTTATCCGCGGACAAGAGGTGAGTGCGCAGCTTATTCCGACAACCTTAGTGGTTCGCAGCTCATGCGGCATTGATAGCGCGCCGCTTAAGCCGTTATAGATGGCCGTTATCGCTAGGCGTTTGTAGCTCTATCATACTGTTATTTGTTGGCAACTCGTTGGTCACTTAATTTACCGATTGAAACAACGCCGATAATCCTTGGATTTATCGTTTTTTTGCTTTTTGATATCACTTGGCGGCGTATTGGCGTAAAAACTTCGGCACCTCTGCTTTGGTTTTCTTCGCTAATTTTTGCAGTAACTCAAAGGTCGGTGAGCAGAGTCCAAACTCTTGCTGAAGGTCTGCCAGCATAGCTAGCCACAAATGGCCGGTCATTTCGGCATCGGCTAAGGCGCGGTGAAAGGTGCCATCGGTTGGCAACTGTTTATAGCGCACTAAAGTCCCTAACTGATGATTGGGTGCCGCTTGATACAAACGTCTCGCCACCAGCAAGGAACAGCCAAATTGTCCAAGATAACGATGGCGAATTTGGGCAAACTCCGCATCTAAAAAGCGCTGATCGAACGCCGCATTGTGGGCAACTAAATTGTGATCGGCGATAAAGTCCGCAAAACGCGCCATCACTTCATTGCAGGGCGCCGCGTCCCTGAGCATTTGATTGCTGATCCCTGTGTAGTCTTCAATAAAGCGACTTATTCTAAATCCTGGGTTCATTAACTCAGAAAATCTTTGGGTGATCACGCCGTCTTCAATCAGCACAGCCCCGATTTCAATCGCGCGATCCCCTTGATTGGGCGACAGCCCCGTGGTTTCAAAGTCGAGCACGACCAAAGTGTTAGCAGCTGATGTAGGCATAGATCTTACATGGACTCAATAAATGATGTGTCAGCATTAGCGCTGTTTGTGGCGAAATGCTTTTTGATAAGCCGATTGTAATTCAATACGTTAGTAAATTCACTATCACATTGATGCTGACAAAAGACTTAATGCTTTGTTGATCCGGTCGAGCTTTCTTGGTTTCGCTTCCTGTTAGCATTTGCCGCTATGAATAACAGTTTGGTTTGTGAGCAACCCATGCAACTCGATATTAACGGCTTAACGCCCGCGCAATTTCTAGCAGAGTATTGGCAGAAAAAACCCTTGGTGATCCGCCAAGGATTCAAGCATTTTCAAGATTTAGTTTCGCCCGAAGAATTAGCTGGCTTAGCCATGGATGAGCTGGTGGAATCTCGGCGGGTGTACCAACAAGCTGGCCAATGGCAGGCGGAATTTGGTCCCTTTGATTCCTACGATCATCTCGGTGAACGGGATTGGACTTTAATAGTCCAAGCCTTGAATAACTGGGTGCCCGATGCGGAAGCCTTGATCCAATGCTTCGATTTTATTCCGCGCTGGCGTTTAGATGATGTGATGGTGAGCTTTGCCACTCCTGGCGGTGGCGTGGGGCCGCATATCGATCTGTATGATGTGTTTATTTGCCAAGGTTCGGGACGTCGCCGTTGGCGTGTGGGCGATCTGGGGCCGCACAAAGAGTTTGCCGCCCATCCCGCTTTGCTGCACACCGAAGCCTTTGACCCGATTATCGATACTGAGTTGTTGCCCGGCGACATCCTTTATATTCCCCCTGGATTCCCCCATGACGGCATAACCTTAGAACAGTCGTTAAGTTTTTCAGTGGGTTATCGCACCGCCTCCGCCAAAGATATGATAAGTGCTTTGGCCGATCATTTGTCTGAACAGGATTTAGGCGCACAGCAGATTTCAGATCCAGACCGCGAGCTGACAACGCGCAGTGGTTGTGTCGATAATGGCGATTTAGCGCGGCTACGTACCCAACTGACCAATATGTTGACCGATGAACTGGTGAGCGAGTTTTCGGGCCGCTATTTAACTCAGTCAAAATGCGCCTTAGATTTACCCGATGAGCCATTGGACATCACGCAAGACGAAGTGCTCGCTTGGCTCGATGAGCAGCCGCTTATTCGCCTCGGCGGGCTGCGCTGTTTGTATTTTGATATTAATGTGGCACAGGGCGTTGTCTATATTAATGGTGATAAGTATCCGCTTTCAGCCGAATTGGCTGCAGTGATCCCATTACTATGTGATAGTAATCAGTTGGATAAAGCTGCCTTAGCCCCTTGGTTAGCCCATGCTGATTTGCTCACGCAACTTACCGAGTGGGTGAATCTAGGCTACTGGTACTTTGAAGATCTCAGCGATGAAGAGTGTTAAGGCGAAATGAGCCAAAGCTTGATGGGTGTTAATGCCACTTTAGCGTTAACACCCAACGGGGCTTAGCGCTATATATTTTTTAGATCTAGATGGGTTTTAGTGCTATATGGATTTTAGAGTTAGTTTAGAGTTAGGTGGGTTCTGTGATTCGCAGACGGTCATTAGCCATTGGATTTGTTGATTATTTCACTATGGGCAATTGTGCCCATTGGGTGGTGTAACGAGGAGAAAGGTGCTCACGCTTCATTCCCCAAGTCGGGTCAATACCTTGCCCTGCAAACCAAATTTTTCCATGACCGCTGTGGTTCACTTTATCGAGTAATTGCATCAACTCCTTGCTTTTAGGCCTAGGCGTGACGTCATCGAATAATCCGAGCTGAAACACGCCTGTACCAAAAAAATCCCCTAACATGACACCGGCCTTTGCATAGGCATGGCCTTCACGCCAAATGCGTTGCAGTAGGCTTTGGCCAAGGGTGACAAAATCCCGCGTATCATTGCTGGGGCGAACTAAACTGCCCGACAGTGATTTGCTGTACTGGGGAGTTGCATCGCTAAAAGGGCTAGTACGCACAAATACTGACATCGCTTTAGCGTACTGGCGCTCGGAGCGCAGTTTTTCACAGGCCCTAAAAGTGTATTCATTGATTGCCTGTTGCATCGCTTCTAAATTATCAATACGGCTGCCAAAGGATCGGGAGCTGATAATTTGTTGCTTAGTGGCGGCGACCTCTTGTATGTCATCACAGGTAATGCCGTTAAGTTCGCGTACCGTGCGCTCAACGGTGACAGAAAAGGTGTCGCGGATAAGCTTTGGATGCGCATCCGCCAATTGCAACGCGGTATTTATACCCATGATGTTCAAGCGTTTTGTAAGCCTACGGCCTATTCCCCAGACTTCGTCGACAGGGATAAGCGCCATCAGCCGTCGTTGGCGTTCACGGTCGCGCAAGTCAACCACGCCCCGCGTCGCGGGATAACGTTTCGCGGCATGGTTTGCCAGTTTAGCGAGGGTTTTTGTCGGTCCAATGCCGACGCAAACACTGATCCCAATCCACTGCGGTATCCGTTGATAAATATCTAAGGCAAGCTGATGAATATCAATGCATTTATCGAGACGAGAAAGGTCTAAAAACGCTTCATCAATACTATACACTTCTACTTTCGGTACCATTTGCTCTAAGGTGGTCATGACTCTATTTGATATGTCGGCATAGAGTGCATAGTTGGAGGAGAATACCGCGACGTGATGCTGGCGGAGTTGGTTTGCGATTTGATACACAGGCACCGCCATCTTGATGCCAAGTTGTTTTGCCTCTGCCGAGCGGGCGACGACGCAGCCATCGTTATTGGATAACACTACAATCGGCCTGCCAGCTAAATCTGGCCTAAACATCCGCTCACAGGATGCATAAAAATTATTGCAATCGACGAGGGCGAATAGTGAGGGCGTCATTTGAGCTTTTTCACCACGTTGGTCACCACCCCAAAGATGTTTAACTCAGACTCATCATTGATGACAATCGGGGAGAATAAGGCATTACGTGGCAGCAATTGCACCACAGGGCGCAGTTGCAATTGCTTTACGGTAAACTCGCCGTTGACTGCTGCGACAACGGTATCCCCGTGGGCCGGCTGTAATGAGCGATCCACTACCAAAATATCACCGGAGAAAATCCCCGCTTCGATCATCGAATCCCCTTGGACTTTGACAAAAAACGTGGCGGCGGGGTGCTTGATGCATAACTCATTGAGATCTAATGTTTGTTCTACATAGTCTTGGGCTGGTGACGGAAATCCTGCGGCAATCAAGGAGCTAAATAGCGAGAGCCGATATTGGGTATGTTTGGCGAAGCGGCCTAGGATCATCATAATAAATCACAATATACTGTACGTATGAACAGTATAGTCTAACAATGAAACTTATCGAAATAATTTATGTTGGGACAGTTGTGTTATCGACCCTGGCGCAAAGACGAACTTGTTTTATGCTGTGTGCTGATTGTATGCGCTGTCGAGTGATGAGTGTCGAGGTGCTGGGCAATTGATGATGGCTGCTCTAAAGCACCCTTGGCGGCGTGAATACCGCCAAGGGTGAGCGTTTAGTCAATTTAATTTAGTTAACGCGCTTTAGTTAGCCCGCTTTAGTTCACGCAATTTAGTTAATCCAACCGAGCCATAGCCACCACAGATAATCCAGTGGGATAAGTGCAATTAGAGTGATTGCCGCCAGCGGTAAGGTGATGTTAAGTAGTTTGCTTAAGGGCTCTTGGGATAATTGCATCGCCAAAATCAACGGGGCAACCTGATAAGGAAAAATCACGGTTGAGAAACCGATCACCTGCGTCATTAATACTGCTGGGGTGGAGAAGCCAGTTGCATTGGCAAAATCTGCCGCCATGGGGGACAACACTGTCGGCACACCTGGAACCGTTGCCACTAATCCCGTCAGCGTCCCCATCAGCGATAACGACATGAAATTCAGGAACGATGCCCCTTGCTGCAATGGTAGCCATTCACTGAACAGTTGACCTAGCGCAGTGCCAAGTCCAGATTGATTGACCAATGCCCCTAGACCTAAGGCCGCCGCGACAAAAATGACGGTCGCAAAATCCACCGAACTATTAAAACTCTTAGGCTCAAGCACTCCCCATTTTGGGAGCAATAACAAGATAGCGGTGGTCAGTCCAACCCATGCCGGATTGATCCCATGCAGTGAGTCTGTCACCCAAAATAGCAACGTTATCGCAAGTAATACTGTGACTTTCTTTTGCATACCAAGGTTATAAGCTTCTGTTTCAATAATGCGTTCAGGCTGGTTTTCATCAATTTTTGCAGGAAATAGGAAGACGACTAGCGCCACAATCAATATCGATTTGAGCAAACCAAGGATTGGAAAATGCAGTAAGAGATACTCGGTATAACCAAAATGGATATTGAATAGATTCTCGCTGGAACCCGCCAATATCATATTGGGAATATTCGCGGGCAACACGGCAAAACTGGGCATGTTACACGCCAGTGCCAAGGCGGTCGCAATGCCTATCCGCCCATGACTACCACGAGCAAAACCGACTTGCTCAGCTAACGCCATACCAATTGGCACCATGACCACCGCACGGCCAACGGATGAGGGCATCACAAAGCCAAGCAGCACGGCACTAAAGACCAAACCCGCAATCAAGCGTGGATAACTTGAGGTCAGTATGGGGGCAATCAAACTGGCCATTCTGCGACTTAAGCCAGACTGAGTGATGGCACTGCCAATCACAAACCCTGAAATGATTAACCACACCGCAGTCGAGCCGAATCCTGAAAAAAGTACACTCGGCTCAATGAGTGTGAAAATGGTGGCAAGGGCAAAAAATATTAATCCCGCCATAAAGGGCGGGAAAAAACCTGTGCTCCAAAACATTAAGGTCACTAATACTACGCCAGCGCTATAGGAAAACACCGCGGGATGCTGACTCAGCGGAAAAAGTGCAAGTAAAGTAGCGATCAACAGTGCACTGAAAAACGCTAGCGGTTTAACGCCAATAAAACGTTTCATGTTTACCGACCTATTGGGTTGAATACGTAAAAGATGCCAACTAAGATAGCTGACTTAGTTTGGCGTTTTAAGAGGGCAATATGTCAAAAGCTGTTCCTAAAGCGACATTGTTAACGCCCAGTGACGTGGCGTTTATCACAGATGCCAATCGACCTGTGCTAACCCATACTCGCAATATGGCGGCGGAAGCGGGCATCGAGCCTCATTCTCATCCGCGGGGGCAGCTACTTTGGGCCGCGAAAGGCTTGTTACGTGTCCGCAGCGACAATGCCGTCTGGGTGGTACCTTCAACCCATGCGGTGTGGATCCCCTGCAATTTGCCCCATCAAGTGAACAGCGAAACCCACGCCCACACTCGTAATATCTATATTGATCCTAGCTATGATGTTAGGCCACAGGATACAAAAGTGGTGATGGTGACGATGACAGCGCTGATGCGCGAACTGGTGCTCAAACTCTGTGAGAGTTCACACCTTTTAGGCAGTGGACAACTGCATCGGCTGGGTTTGGTTGCCATTGATGAGCTCGAAACTCTGGACAGCCTAGATGCTCATTTACCCGCAGGCTCAGATCCAAGACTCAGCCGCTTGATCCAAAAGTTGATCCGGCACCCAACAGTGAATTACACCCTGACCGAGTTAGCCGAAATGGGCGGCGCGAGTGTGAGAACGATTGAGCGACTATTCAAAGCTGAAACTGGGCTCACTTATCGACAATGGCGGCAAAGGTTTCGTCTATTAAACTCGCTTGAAAGCTTAAGCCAAGGAGAGAGCACGACTAGGGTGGCGCATAGTCTAGGTTATCTGAGCGTCAGCAGTTTCAGTGCGGCTTTTAAAATGCAATTTGGTTGCACGCCGCAAGATTATCCGCAGTATAAGCCTATGAAAAGAAAGGTGAATATTTTTACTAGCCCCGTGACGGGTAACAACTAAAACAATGTATGCTCGATTGTGGCTTCTGCATTCAAGGCATTACGAATGCCGAGTTCCTATGTTTATAAAGTGATGTTAAAGCGAGCTATGTGGAATGGCTAATGATCAGTTGCTGATATAAAAATATGATGACGTTATTTTGGTGATGTGCTTGATGCAACTTTTTGATAAAGCATGAATGGAACAGCATTGGAATAACATGTAGTCGGATAGGTCACAGCCAGATATAAAAAAGGCTAGAACAACATTTGTGAGTTGTTCTAGCCCTTAATTTATTAAAGCTAAAGCATCGTTAAGCTCATGCGCTGTTTTAGCGTGTTATTTCAGCACACTTTCCAATGCGCTATTTCAAAACACTATTTCAATACGCTATTTCAAAAAGCCACTTCAACTCGTTATTTCAATGCCGCTGGGACGATAGGGTAGTGATCCCAGACTTGGCCGTCGGTCATAGAACGCACCAGTTTGATGTATTCGGCATGGGTCCAGGCAAGCGGCGTGGCTGAGTTGGTGCCTTGTCCGAGTTTGTAATGGTAGCGGGTGGCATCGCCGACACCGTCCCACGCTTGCTCGGGTAACATCATGCCCGCATTCGCAAACGTTTCCATGCCCTGCACATAGGTGTTGATCAACTGCTGCTTGGTTTGCTGCGCGTTATTGCCTGTTAGCTCGCCTTTTTCTTGGGCGAGTGCTAATTCAAAATGACCGCGCTCACCGGTGAAGAAGGGCCAGACGCGGCCACGTTGATCGGCGCTGTTGCTGCCCGATTCCGCATAGTTCTTGCCAGAAACCGTATCCTCACCGTAGCCATCGTTGCCATAACGTCTAAAGCCTGGGATTTTGCTGCCATCTTTAGCGGTAAACTCATATTTAAGGCGCAAATTAGAGTCAAGTTCAGTGTTATCAATCAATTGAAGGCTTTGATTGATGAGCTTATCAGTTGCACCGCGCACGCCATAACGTACTAGTTCTAAAAATCCGCCATCGAGGATTTGACGTTGATCTAAACCTTTTTTACCGTTATTCGCCGCCAGTGTATCGGCGGTGTTTGGCTTGCCATTAGGGCTTAAACGTAAGTAGTAAGGCGCGCTGACTCCGGTGCTGTTCTTCAATAATCCTTGGGTGGTGACTAAGTGCTTTTCTAAGCTATCACTTAAACCTTTTACGGCGGCAAGATAACGGCTGCTGGAGTCGATATCCTTGGCTTCTTTGGCAATTTCACTCGCGGCAACAAGACCTGCGATCACTGCGGCCGTTGTCGAGGGGGAGTAACCCGCTTGTTCTTCCCAACGCTCTTGCTGGGTTTTGGGCGGGGTGATTTGGGTGTGATTCCAATCCAGATTGACCTCACCGCCACTGATCAAAAAGTCTGCTGCACCTTTGAGCATCTCTTGATACCAGTGACTGATCTCATCAGGGGTGAGTACACCCGCTTGCCAGAGTTTCCAGCCGAGCATGATTGGCATGGCGGTTTGATCGAGCTGTACACCAACCCACTCAATTTGGCCATCCACATGGGTCTTTTGCAGGAACCAACCCGGCGTACCCGTAAAGCCGGGCGTCTTTTCGGTTACTTGCACTTTTTTCAGGTATTCGAAGGCCACTTTGGGCGTTTGGGTGTCACCCATGGCGAGGAATGCCATGGCACATTGGTAAAAGTCACGCGGCCATACCGCTTTATAGCCAGTACTCGGAACGGCTGCTGAAACCGTATCACCCCAAGGATTGGATAGCGAGGCGATCAGTGCGCCCGCATAGGTTTTATCTTCCTGCGCTTTCAAGACCATAGCACTGGTATACAGCAGCTTACCGCTATCTGTGGTGTTGTTGGCCATGTTTGCGATGGCGGGCAGCGAGCCTAAGTAATCGTGCCAGCCGACATGGGTGGCATCGCCTTTATAGGCGCTCAGCACAGCATCATAACCTGCGGCCAAAGTGGCATTGGCATTGGCTAAACTCTGGGCTTCATCTTTACCAAAACCGATGGCGAGATTAAAAGTGACGGGTTTGGCTTTGATGAGCGTAGGGTAACTCGCAGTAAAGGCGATATTGCCAACGGTCGATTTATCTTGCGCACTGGTCGTTTGATAGGGCGTATCGAGTGTGCCGTTATCGGCCAAATCGGCTAGACCATCTGAAACGCCGACAAAGCCTGTCGTTGCCTGCACAAAATTCAGATCGGATTTGACCGTCATTACGCTGCTGTCTTTGGCGGCGGTATAGGCCACCAGCGCCTGATTATTAGCATGATTGTCAGTATGAGTGTCGATGCGGCCGATATCATTGGCGCCCGCGTTATCGATATGCGGATTGACATACAAATGCGGCGTAATGCCGTCTTCAAAGGCGGTAAAGGTGACGCGCATCATTAGGGTGTCGCGGTCGGGATCGGTAAAGATATGCTTTTCAATCTGATACTTACCTTCAACATCTTTATTGATAACTTTATAGGCAAGGGATTGCGGGCGACCGTTAGCATCGGTATCTAAATATTCTATGCTGCTGATGGTGTTATCTTTTTCGGTATCGACAAAGCCATTACCTGTGACCACAAATTGCAGTTCTTTGAGCTGCGCATTATGGATCAGACCATACATGGTTTCGGTTAAAATACCTTGGGCGAGGGAGAACCAAACGCGGCTAATGGGATTTTGCTTGGCATCTTGGTATTGACCTTGGGTGTAAGACTCGTAAGACGTCCCAATACCGGTTTTACCCGAAAATGCCCAAGTAGGCGCTTTACCCGGTGCGCCGGGCGCAACCAGCTGCACATTTGATGCGGCATTGCCACTCATGCTCGGTGTTGCTGAATTCGATGTGGGTGAACAGGCTGTGAATCCTATTGTCCCTAATAGACTTGCGGCGACGGCAAGCGCTAGGCGGCTACGCCTTGTTAACGTTTGCGCGTGACGGGTTTGGCTAGTGTGCAGATCCTGCTGCGGTGTAGGACTCGATTCCATCTCGTTCTCCCCAAATAATGGTTATATTTTTATAGTGATTGAATTGATATAAAGGCTTCATGCTGCGGTGAATCGCCAACAGGCCAAGTTCACCTTGCGTAACGTATCTGGATGTATGCCGACTAACTGCCTCTTATCTAACGACCTAGCATCTAACTGACTGTTATCTAATGGCTTGGCATCTAAAAAAGTCTCACTTAACTGTTCAGCACTTAAATGGGCGCAGCTTAATTGAGTGCCACCTCATTGGGCGTCACTGCTCTCAGTGAACTGTTATCAGTTAACTTTGTTTGCGGCTTTTGTGGTTAAGTTGGTTTTGCTATTTACGGCGGCGCTTTGGTCATTTTGATCCACAATCTCTTGCTCAACAAAAAGTACCGCAATACCTGCGCACATCATCAAGATGCCACCTGTGATCAGCGCATAAATAGGTTGACCATCGAACAGACCATTGAGCACTAAACCCAGCACACTGGCGGCAAGAAGCTGCGGGATCACAATGAAAAAGTTAAAAATCCCCATATAAACGCCCATTTTTTGCGGGGGTAACATACCCGACAACATAGCGTAGGGCACAGATAATATTGACGCCCACGCGATACCGACACCTATCATAGGCAGCCATAACAGGCTTGGGTCTTTAATAAAGAAGAAGCTAATCAAGCCGATACCGCCACAGAACATATTGACTGTGTGCGTCAGTTTGATACCGATACGCTTAGCCAGCATAGGAATAAAGATCGCGGCAATGGCGGCAAAACCATTGTAGGAGGCGAACAGCACGCCGACCCAATCTGCGCCGTCGTTGTAGGCTTGGGACAACACATCGCTACTGCCAAAATGGTAAGACGTCACGGCTGCTGTGGTGTAAATCCACATGGCAAACAACGCAAACCAAGAGAAAAACTGCACTATCGCCAGTTGATGCATGGCTTTGGGCATATGGAATAAGTCATCGACCACGCTAAATACCATGCCGAGCTTATTGCGTTCAGCGGGTTGTGAATTGCCCAAACGCAGCGCGCAATACAGTTGCAATGGGCCAAAGGCGAAAATCCCTAAGCTTAAGATATACAGTTGCTTATCTAAATCCTGCGCCCAAATAGCGAAGGTGAGCAGGGCACCGAGACCCATCCACACGAAGGACGCAAATTGGTAGTCCTTACGGGTACGAGTGCGAGCTAAGGTTTCATCCTCTGCATCGACTTGTTTTGCGTTAAAGGCGGCTAACTCTTCGGGGGAATATTCTTTTGTCGATACGACAGTCCAAGTGACCGCTAGCAATAATACTGCGCCACCGAAATAGAAGGCATAACGCACTGAGTCGGAAATTTCACCCGCTGGTGCAGTATTCGCGACAGCAAAAAAGTGAGTCAAAATATAGGGTAAGGCCGAAGCGACCACAGCGCCAATACCGATGAAAAAGCTTTGCATGGCATAGCCTTGGGTACGTTGGCTTTTCGGTAAATTGTCACCGACGAAAGCGCGAAACGGCTCCATGGCGATGTTGATCGAGGCATCCATGATCCACAACATGCCCGCGGCAATCCACAGGGTAGGCGAGTGCGGCATGATAAAAATAGCAAGAGTGGTAAAAATCGCGCCAATCAAAAAATAAGGGCGGCGACGGCCAAGGCGTCCCCAGGTTTTATCACTCAAATAACCAATAATAGGTTGAACCAATAAACCCGTCAGCGGCGCGGCAATCCACAGAATGGGGATTTCATCGATTGATGCGCCTAAGGTTTGAAAAATGCGGCTGACGTTAGCATTTTGCAGGGCAAAACCAAATTGAATGCCTAAAAAACCGAAGCACATATTAAAAATTTGCCAGAAATTCAGCTCAGGTTGTTGCTTGAATGAATGCGGCGCCTGAGGCACGACAGCTTGATGGCTATCTTTTTGATTAGCCTTTTGATGATTCGAAGACATTGAACTTCCTTTCTGTTGCCGGCAGTATTTCTGCCTTGAGTGCTTATTGTTTTAATTGTTTTGCCGAGCAATGGATTGGCACTGTACTTTGCTTTTATGTGGATCGCTATTCATCACTGCTAAGAGGCTTGTGTTAAAGGCTTCCTGTAAAAGCCAGCAAGTCCCCGAAACAACCGATAGTTAGATTCAAAGCTTGTTCGCTATGGTTTCGCGCATGCTATGAATGAGTCTGCTCTGTGAAAAAATGGCGAATATACCTCTCCCTCAGAAGTATATTCGCCAATAAATTCATTTCTAAATTGGACCTCAGCCTTAATGAAAAGCGGTCAGTCCAAAAGAGTGGCTCAAAGCCAGTCAGCAGAAAGAACTTAAGCCTGATAGCAATCCTTGTATATCACCCTATCAGAAACGACCTCACAGATTTCAAACCCCACAAGCAGAGGGTGAAACTAGCGGATTTATAGTAGCCTCGGCGTGGATTTGTGCACAACTGCTTACATACGTATTCATCATGGCTTAGTAACCGGAAATAAACATAGGTGTAACGCACTCAGGCTATTTATCAGGAACAACAAGCTTGAAGGTGTGCTCAAATAACTCGCTAATCTTGTTCGAATATTAGGTCATCGGACGTGATGATAAGTCATGGCATTATTCACTAAAAGCAGAGGTGTTGTTATTGCAGATGTTAACCGAGTGATAAACACCGCGGTACAATCACAGATGGCTCAACTATCGCTAATGGCAACATCACTTACGACAGAGTTATCGCTAACGACTAAATTGGACGGCTGACGAGCTTATGCGTTGCGTACTGAGTCACAGGCTTTTAGTGAAAAGGAGTGCCAAGCTGGCGGCGAATAATCATATACAGTGCGATTGGCTCAATTGACTAAAGCGCTTGAGCTAAGCCTGTGAAGTACTCATTAAAAGAACGGGTTTAATGCGCTTATTTCAAACGCTCAGTCAAAGTGCTTGATTTAAGTGTTTAATTAAATTCAGGAAGCAATAAATGTCAAGAACGGATGCCGATGGCTTGACTCGAAAGTCACGCACTCTGCACTATATAGCTTGTCTAAAGTTGGCGGACTGAGCTCTGAACTCATTAGATCGAGATGATCGCCAGATTGAGTATCCCACGTTCGATTATGTATCAATTGTGTTCATTTTTTTCAATTGCTTAAAGGATCCCTATGTTTGTTGTCTCACTAACTTATAAAAAGCCGATTGCCGAAGTGGAGTTACATTTAGCCGCGCATATCGAATATCTTGATCAGTATTATGCCGCAGGGACTTTTGTCGCCTCGGGTCGCAAGGTGCCACGTACCGGCGGTGTCATCCTTGCTAAGGCTGAGAGTCGCGCGGCGCTAGAGGCTATTTTGCAGCAAGATCCTTTCTGCATTGCCGATGTCGCTGAGTTTGAGGTGATAGAGTTTGTGCCAACTAAAACGGCGCCTGGATTAGAGCCATTGATTGAAGTGATTTAATGCTGATCACCTTATCGCTCCGCTGCATCGCCGACAAAAAAGCCATGCTCACCGTTTTCATCAGCAGGTGTTGCCGCTCAAAGGCATGTTTAACATTGAAGTTGATACCTTTAAAGGTAAAGTGACACCTGGCGAATGTGTCGTGGTTAATGCGGGTGAAATACATCATTTTGCCGCTGAACATGAAGCCAGATTTATCTTTGCAGTTCTTGATAATAGGCTGCCATTTAAGATTGCCGTAGCGACTAAAATCGGCAGGTTTGATTTCGAACCTTGAGCGTAACGAGTCTGGCGAGCTAGATTAAGGCGATTAACTCACTGTGACTCGATAAGTGGGATTTGATGGATCAAATTTGGACTGAATTACAACAGGCTCAGGTTTTTAAAACCTTTTCAGATATTGGCGACCCCGCCCATTTCTACCACGCCAATGGTTTTCCATTAGGCGTTTATGCGCCCTTATTGGTCAAGTTGAAGCGAGCGTTCAGTCTTAATGCACTTGAGTTAAGACCGACTTGGCCTGATGCAGGTATGCCGCCTAAGCGCCGAGATTGGCAGCTTTATGCCGATGATTTGATCTTGCATATTGAGCGGCATTGCAGTGCGCCGATTATCGGAATTGGCCATTCAATGGGAGCATCCAGCACCATTCTTGCCGCCAATAAAAGACCTGATTTGTTTAAAGCACTGATACTAATTGAACCTGCAATGGTATCGCGCCCGATCGCTTGGTTTGTTAAGTTAATGTCTAAATCGTTAATGAATCTGACCGCGCCCGCAAAAAACACCTTAAAGAAGCGCGATGTGTGGGAAACCCGGGAGCAATATATCGAATATTGCAAAATGAGTAAGCTATACAAACGCTTTGATGATGAGGCTTTTATCGCCTTAGCCCAATTCGGGATTCATCAAAACAATGATGGCCAATTCACCCTGAAGTTTCCTAAACGATGGGAAGCGCATAATTACACTCAACCGCCGAATGTATTATCGATATTGAAGCAGATAAAGCTTCCCTGCGTCGCTATCCGGGGGAAACCGTCAGTGTTCTTTTCTGAAGCGACCTGGCTGCACTGGCAACAGCTCACGCCGGATACAGTATTTTTAGAAGATAAGCGATATGGGCATCTGCTGCTATTAGAAGATCCATCTGCCTGCTTAAGCCTTATTCATCAAGGGCTCAGTGAACTGAATCGCAAAAGGGTGAAGTGAGTGAATTTGAGATGGACTAAGAATGAAAGGGCACTCAGAAAACGGCTTAATTTATGAGCGCACTGACGCTAGCTAAACGCAAGCACTACAGTTCCAGCTAATGATTATCCAAATGATCAGCATGAGCGGTATCTAACGCTATATTCAACAGTGATATCGAGAGATCTATGCTAAGTTCGTCGCGCCCTCGTTGGAACGGGCCAAAGCCTGCAATTTAGCGCTCTTTTGGTGAATTTATCCGATATTCTGCGACCTAGTTTGCTATTATGCCGTTTTCCTTCTTGAAACCTTACGCAGGTTTCCGCTGCGCGAGTCCCGCTTTTTATGTCTATTCAAACGCTGTTATCGACGGCTCTGGCGAAACGCCATGATTTTTTACAACAAGCAGAACAGGATCAAACCGATTGTTTTCGGGTGTTCCATGGCACAGTCGAAGGCGTGAGTGGCTTGAATATCGACCGTTACGGCGATGCTTGGCTCGTGCAGAGTTTTCATCAGACCTTAACCGACGAAGAGTTAGCCGATGTTAGCGCTATTTTACTGCAACAGACCGATTTGCCGATTGTGTATAACGACCGCTCATTAGGCAATTCCCGCGTATTGAATGCGTTATCACCCGCACTGACAGAGATCGCGAGTTCTGAGCGAGTCATGCAGGAAAATGGCATCAAGTTCAGCACTAAACTGCGCCATGAAGGACAAGATCCGCTGTTATTCCTCGATATGCGCATTGGTCGTGAATATGTACGGGCAAACAGCCAAGATAAAACCGTGCTGAATTTGTTTTCTTACACCTGCGGCATTGGTACAGCGGCAGCCATCGGCGGCGCGACTCGGGTGATGAACGTCGATTTTTCTTCCTTTGCTTTAGCCACGGGTAAAGCGAATGCGGCGTTAAATCAGGTGTCGAATGTATGTGAGTTTGTGCAGAGTGATGCGTTTCCGGTATTGCGCCAATTGGCTGGTTTAAGTGTGGGAGGACGACGCAATCAAAAATTACCGAGCTACCCCAAATTGCCGCAAACCCAGTTTGATCTCGTGTTCCTCGATCCACCGCGTTATGCCAAGAGTGCTTTCGGTATTGTCGATTTGATCAATGATTATCAAGGTTTATTTAAGCCTGCATTAATGGCAACTAAAGTCGGCGGCACTATCGTTTGCTGCAACAATGTGGCGAAAGTTGAGCGCCAAGCATGGTTTGACAGTTTAGTACGCTGCGTTGAAAAACAAGGCCGCACAGTCACAGCGCACACTTGGCTTGATCCCCATGAAGATTTCCCTTCGTTCGATGACAATCATCCACTTAAAATAGTGGCGCTGACCTTAAGTTAACGGCATAGCGATACGAACGGCATAGTGATACCAACAAACAGGGCACTGCATTAGGTGCCCTTTTTATTGTCTATTTATTTGCTGCTATATGGGTTGCAAGTGGAAGGCGATCGCGATGCGGTTCCAGCCATTAATGGCAATGATTAAGCTGGTGAGGTCGACAATTTCTTTCTCGGAATAATGCTCTGCAAGCGCCGCATACTGACTGTCATGCACGGGTGCAGTAGCAACTTGGGTTAAGATTTCTGTCCAGAGCAGCGCTGCACGTTCCCGTTCATTAAAGATTCCATCGACCTCATGCCAAGCGGCAAGTAAATCTAAACGCAGCTGTTCTTCACCGTCACTTCTGGCTTCCTCGGCGTGCCTTCGCTGACAAAACGCGCAGCCATTGAGTTGCGATGCTCTGAGCTTGACTAAATGCACCAGTAATGGCGCAAAGTGGGAGTCGCCGGCTGCTTTGTCTAAGCTTAACAGTGCGTTGGCGAGTGCGGGTTGTAGCTGATAAATTTGCTGGCGTGGTATACGTTCTGACATAAAAGCCTCCTATAAGCTGAGGCTTCAATCTAAGCGGTTAGCGCGACGTAGGATTGGAGATTTGCGACATTTTACGCTTTTTGTATTGTCCTGGCGTTTGCTGTGTCACCCGCACAAAGTGTTGATGTAGATGGGCTTGATCGTAAAATCCGCAATCGAATGCAACTTGCACTAGGCTGAGGTTAGGTGATTGGCTGAGTAGATTGCGGGCGACTTTGACTCTGTTTAACTGTAGTAACTGCGCTGGCGACAATCCGGTTACTTGTTTAAATCTTCGTTCAAACTGACGACGACTTAAGGGCAATTGGCTATAGAAATCCTCTAAACTGGCTTGGGTTTGAATAAGCTTTGGTAAACTCGCCTGCACTAAGCCAATCATAGCGCTTTTATGTCGAGATAAGGCCGCATCAAATTGCCGCTGGTTGAGTTGCAATAGCCAATGCTCAAGTAATGCGATGCGTCGGGCTGGTTGATTCGTTTGCGCCAGTTGCGATAACAGTTGATCCAATCCTGTTAGCTGCAATTGCGTCGCATCAATAGCCATCACTGATGTGGCAGACTGAATATCTTGCAGTTCAATTCCGAGTAAATGAAACGCGCCGCCGGGGTGAAAGCGAACTGTCAGCAGCTCGATTCCTGGCAAAAAGGCGTGGCAATGTCGGCTCTGACCACAATGAAACAACACTTGAGGTTCTTCGCCGCTGAGCGTTTGAGTTAGTGTTTGTGTTTGTGTTTGTGTTGGGAAATAGAAATGTAGGCTAGTGCCGCCGTCCGGATAAAATGTCTGCTCAATGCCCTGCGGTAAATCGGTCGCTACGCGCAAATGAAAGTAGCGCTGCACCCAAGGGCGAAGTGGCGCTAAGGGGTGAAAATGCGTAAAGCCTAAGTGTGCGAGTTCGGTCTCAAAACGCTTAAAGCTGCGCATTTCTAATAAATTTGCCTTATATCGCACGCTGAGCACCATAAGCAAGTAAAGGAAGGTCAGATTAATCTAACTGAGCTGAAGCATTTTTGCACCTGTGTTGATTGTACGCATTCGCCTTGGGCTGGATTGAACAGTCTGTGGTGTTGGCTAGTTTGCGAGGGGATTTAAAGCCTGTGTATTCGGTTCATACCGATTTTTCGGCCTATTAGGCACCAACTGAATCTACGCTAACATCAGCTAAGACGCTTCGAGGAGGATTAACTTTTATGTTTTGTATTGGGGTAAACAGGTGCTATCTGGCAATAAAAAGTCACCAAGGACAAGGTACATCCTTGGTGACTTTCTGTTTTTTACTCTGTATTTTCACACTCGCTTAAGCAATTAAGTTAGCGCGCTGAACTGAACACGATGAAATCTAAAGTGCTTTAAAGCGTATTGCCGTACCGCCACTGCTGGCAAGTACGAGGTTGAGGCTATCTTTAGCGCTTACTTCTTTAGTCTCAATCACATAATCATAGGGATTGGTTTTCCAATCGGCGTTTGCGCCATCGCGGTAAATCTGCGCTTGATAACGTTTATTCGGGGAGAGGAAATCCAGTTTGACCGTGACCTTGCGCGCAGTTTCATCGGTGAGTGCACCTAAATACCAATCACCTTGATCCTTCGCTTGGCGGGCAAAGACCACATAGTCGCCGACTTCACCGGCAAGCGCGACACTCTGATACCAATCTGTGGGCACATCGCGGATAAATTGGAAGGCATCTAAGTGCTTTTCATAATTGCGCGGCAGATCCGCTGCCATTTGGATTGGGCTATAGAGCACAACGTACAAGGCGAGCTGTTTAGTCAAGGTGGTTTGCACACGGTTTTGTGCATCCAACCCCTTAGGTGCTAAGTCAAAAATCCCCGGGGTAAAGTCCATTGGGCCAGCGAGCATACGGGTGAACGGTAACATGGCCGTATGTTCAGGGCTATTTGGTGGGCTACCCCAGGCATTGTACTCTTGGCCGCGGGCACCTTCACGGGCGATCCAGTTTGGATAGGTTCGGCGCAGACCCGTGTCTTTGATTGGCTCGTGACTATTGATGCTGATATGGTGTTTCGCAGCTTCTGTGACGCTGTGCAGATACTCGCCCACCATGAACTGGCCGTCGTGCCACTCGTGACGGGTAATGCCTTTGTCATCGATACGCTTGATTCGGCCACCATCGGCGACATAGCCCGTCTTGACTTGGGTCACACCGTGCTTCTCATACAGGGCAAAGGCATCAGCCATTTGATCGCGATAATGGGTGACTGAACCTGCTGTCTCGTGGTGGCCGATTAAACGCACCCCTTTTTTCGCCCCGTAGGCTGTGATGGCGGGCAGATCAAAATCGGCATAGGCCTTAGTAAAGCTAAATTGATCGCCATTATGGAACCAATCGCCGTCCCAACCTTCATTCCAACCTTCTACCAATACACCATCAAACTGATATTTAGCGGCGAAATCCATGTAGCGTTCGGTTTCGCTGGTGGTGGCGCCGTGGGTTGGGCCCGAACCCCAAGTATTTTCATTTAAGTGCATTCCCCACCAAATACCGACGTATTTTCCCGGTTTTACCCAAGTAACATCGCCGAGTTTATTGGGTTCATTGAGGTTCAGGATAAGGTGTGAGTTGAGCAACCCAGTCGCGTTGTCGGCAATTTGAATGGTGCGCCATGGCGTATAAAAGCCTACTTGAGTTTTGACGCGAATGCCATCGGACCAAGGCGTGAGATCGGCCTTAAGCTTGCCATCCCGCTGTTGATCTAAGGTCATGGCGGCAAAGTCCACCAAGGCGGCCTCGTGAATACTTAAGTGCGTTCCATCTGCGAGTTTAAAGGTGAAGGGCGTGTGGACTCTATCGACTTCTTTAAGCGCTGTGGTGCGATACAAATATTCGTAGCGATTCCAGCCGCGGGCAGGGATCCACCATGCTGTGGCTTTATCGGCTTGACCGACATTGAACTCGGTTAACTCGTCTGTGATTAAGATCGGCGAATTAGCGGGAAGGGAGGCTTGTTGGGCTAAGTGATAGCGAAAGCCAATACCATCGTCAAAGGCTTTAAACTCGACTTCGAGCTGCACCTTGCCGTTGCTTAATACCGCGGTCAGTTGATTGTGCTGATCGCGGATCCATTCCTGCTCGCCCCAAGGTTGTTGCCACTTGTCATCGGCACTCTTTTTATCGCTACTTTTAATCTGCAATCCTTGACCGAGTTCACCAAGGGATTGAAAAACTAAGCCTAAGCGGCTCGGTTCTATGACTGTCTTGCCGTGAAAATCGATTTTATATTCGGGGCGGCCAGTATCGTCACTCAAGCTGATTTGAATTTGTTGGTTGGGTGAGCTGACGGTAACGGTTTTGGCAAATACGTTGGCACTAAAGAGACTCGTAACCGCAAGGGCGATAACCGTAGGGCTCAATAGCAATTGCGATAGGCTTTGGCGCGCTGAATGCGAGCCGTCAATTAACTGAATAGGGTTGGTCTTGATGAACATTCCTTGATCCTTGTTTTTATAATGAATGTGACTCACAGCATACTAGTGGCGATGGCTTTTTAACCGCAACGGCCTGCATACGTATTCACCACATTAAGGCGTGACGTAACAGAAGTGACGAGAAGTATTGCGAGGGCACGAACAAAAGATGTGGTTTGCTTTTGACTCGGGTAATATGCGCGCTTTCTTTTTGCTTAAAAATGCAATTTAGCGTGGGATTTACAGTGTTAAAAGCCGCAGCAGTAAGGTCAAACCGTGAAAATTAGCCAACGTTTACAACAGATAAACAGCATGATCAGTGGTCATTACGATCATATTTGGGATTGCTGCTGCGATCATGGTTTACTCGGTATGCTGTTGCTAGAAAGGAGCGCTGCCCGCCATGTACACTTTGTCGATTGTGTCCCTTCGCTGATGCAGGCGCTTGAACTGCGTTTGCAGCGTTTCTTCCCCGCTGACATATCAGGCCTAAATCCCAACTTAGCGCCACACTCAGATCCAGACTTAAACCCAGACATAGACCCACACTTAAACCTAGGCATAGACCCAAATTTAAGTTGTCATACTCAGTGGCAAGTGCATTGCCTTGATGTTGCGGCTTTACCGCTCGTGCAAACCAGTGACAAGGATAAACAGTTGATCATCATCGCTGGTGTGGGTGGTGAACTGCTGGTGGACTTAGTGAAGGCAATTCTAGCCCAATACCCACAGCGGCACCTCGAATTTATTTTGTGTCCCGTGCATCATAATTATTATGTCAGGCAATCACTCACTGCCTTAGGGCTAGGGCTTAAGTCAGAACACTTATTGGAAGAGAATCAACGTTTCTACGAAATCCTCCATGTCAGTACAATCGCGGCTCCAAATGGTCTGCTTATCAGTGCTACGGGTTCGTTAATGTGGCAGACGTTAGATGAAACAAGTTTGCCGCGAGCGCAGCGTTATCTGTCGCAGGTGATTGGTCATTACCAACGCATGCCCACGCATAAGCAAACACCAGAGATTATTGATGCCTATCAGCAGCAATTGGCCCAGCTCTTAAGTGAGCATAGTGAGTTTGAATGCTCTTGAGCATTTTTCCGCTTGGACATTACGATGGGCACCAAAGATGAGCAACTACGATGAGAATCAGGCGAAATAAAGGATACATCGCGATCTCGTTGTTAATATCATGGGTAAAACGATTTTAGCTTAAGCCGTTAATAATTAAGCTTGTAATCGCTAAAATCTATCAATCACTCGGACTGGACTGAGTGTGATTATTGCCTCTGCTACAGTTTTTGATCTGCATTTGGCACATTTTCGTTTATGCTGCGACTCCTTTTCGGCAAATGGCTACGACTATGCGTTTATTGAGAACCACCCAAGATCCAGCGGTTAACCTACAGACGGCACGCGTTTTTTATCGCAGAGCTGCCCGCGCGATTGTGTTATCGGGTGAAGACATTTTGCTGCTGTATACTCAAAAATACCGCGACTACAGCTTACCCGGCGGCGGAATTGACGACGGCGAGAGCCTCGAAGACGGGCTGATCCGTGAGCTACAGGAAGAAACCGGCGCCCTAGACATTCAAGTGTTAGCGCCCTTTGGCCGTTACGAAGAGTTTCGACCTTGGTACCGTGAAGGGGCGAACGTAGTGCACATGGAGTCATTTTGTTATGTGTGCCGTATCGACACCGCACTGGGCGAGCGTGGTTTAGGTGAGACTCGATTAGAAGCCCATGAGATAAAAAATGGCATGCGGCCTGAATGGCTCAATATTCATCAAGCTATCGCCCATAATGAAGATATTCAGCGCAATCATCCCCATAAAGGCCAATCAATAGAGCGTGAAACTTTTCTGCTAAAACAGATAGTGTTGGAATGTTTGTAAGTTTTATCACTTTAAAATCATGTGTTTAATATATGATTTTATTTCACATATAACTGAGTGAGCAGGGTTTGGTTAGCGATTAAACGTCGTTATTTCAACGTGCTCTTTTAAGCTGATACTGCTTCGAGCCTGTTCCTAACATCGCTAGATGTTCAATGTTATTTCTCATTCTTTTGCCGCAGCAAGGAAGGCAATGCAGATTATTTTATTGACCCACGAACGCGAGTTAACCCGCAAAACGAATACTGGCCAACTCGCGTTAGCCGCATTCCCTGAAGAGGTGAAAAGCATCGTCTGGTCGAGAACGGCACCTGATAACGATTTAGTGGCTATGTTGGCATCGCAGCAGGCTAAACTGTTGTTTCCTGCAAGTGATACTGAGCACACTGGGCCCATTGATCATAATGCCTTAGATACGGTTTTAGCTGAGCCAGTGCTCTCGAACGCACAAATGTTGTTAGCGCCTGCGCAATCCACACTCATAGCAGAACAGCGAATGCCGAGCCAAGTGGTGATTTTAGATGCGACCTGGCAGGAGGCACGTAAAATGCTGCGCCAGAGCCCCTATCTGAAAACG
The DNA here is from genome assembly GCF_001887095.2 of Shewanella sp. SACH. Lineage (NCBI taxonomy): Bacteria > Pseudomonadati > Pseudomonadota > Gammaproteobacteria > Alteromonadales > Shewanellaceae > Shewanella > Shewanella sp. SACH. The sequence continues at coordinate 1,449,778 of NZ_MPDG02000001.1, read as the reverse complement.
GCTGCACGAGTCAGTTTGCCGCCACTTATGCCTGAATCCGCCTTTATATTGCGGCGTAATCAGCAAGAAGGGGGTTTGTGCACCGCAGAATGCATTATTGCGCTTTGGCGCCAGTGTGGCAGAGCAGAACAAGCGACGCTATTAGCGTCGCTATTTACTGAATTGAATAGCCGTACTTGATTGCGATGTTCGAGAGAACGTTTGAGGAAGTGCTTGAATAGATAATTAACGACTTTCAGGTTTGAATCACAGATAAATCACCGTCAGTTAAATTATAGCCAGTTAAATCACCATCAGGTAAATCATAGCCATTTAAATAACAGTCAGATAAATACACAGAAAGTGACTCATGGCACCGCCAAGCACAAACAAATGCCAAATGGCATGGTTAAATGGAATACGTTTCCCGACGTAGAACACCACCCCTAAGGTGTAAAACAAGCCACCTAAGATCAATAGATTAAAACCTAACTCCGACATGGCCGCCGTTAAATCGCCCATCACAGTGACACATAGCCAACCCATGGCGAGATACAAGACTAAGCTTAACTTTTTGAATTTGTGAATAAATAGCGTCTTAAATAGGATCCCACCAATCGCAAGCGACCAAATCGCTGTTAAAATCACTATCGATTGCGTCCCCTGTAGGCTTATCAGCATCAAAGGTGTGTAAGTTCCTGCAATCAAGCAGTAAATTGCGCAGTGATCGGCGATCTTAAGTTTATGTTTCCAGCCTGAATGGCTAACGCTGTGGTATAAGGTCGAGCATAGAAAAAGCACTATGATGCTCGCACCATAAATGGCAACGCCTGTTAGTTGAATTGGCATTAGATGATCTTGCCCTTTGAGTAACATCAGTACCAATGCCACTATGCCTGCGATGATGCCTAAGCCATGGGATACGCTATTAGCGATCTCTTCTTTAATACTATAAGGCCCAGACTTAGCAGGGATGTTAGCTGGGTTTTGTTGTTCGATAACACTTTGACTCGACATGGTAGATACACACTCGCAAACGATAATGACTAAGTCTATCAGTTAGGAAAATAAATCACCACATTTAAGCGTACACTTGTAAGCTTAAATGTGTGGCTGGCTTCTATTGTTTTCACCTTTTATCTTTTTTACGCCGTCTTGCATTCCGGTCAGCATATCGCATTGATGATGTTATCCGCTTCAAGACGTAAGAGTTAGCAAGCATTTTCCCTTCAATTTAGCGCGATTGTGATCTCAATTCCCAGCCTTATTTGTCTCAACTGACAAGTGTCTTACTAAGCATTGGCATAAGCATTGGCATAAGCACTGCGCTTGTAACGTGTTGCATTCGCGTTGAACTTTACCCTGTTTGCCTCCTCTAATCTGCGTTGAACGCTCGCAAGTAAATGCAATCATAGGATAATTCACTTTCAATCTTTATTAACAAAGTGCAATCGCTCCACGTTAAGCGTCATCTAAATCAATTAATACTGCACAAAACCTAAGGATGGATTTTGCCTTTTCAACGTCAACCTAAAGCAATGCCTTTATTTGCAACATGCTCTAACGCGGCTGCGATTGAAGATGATCCCGATAATGTTCCTATTTCGTTAACATCCTCAGAAGGTGAGACTTTTATTGCGTTTGAGCATCACCTCAGTGATCTGGATGATGCTCAAACGCCTGTTTTTACCGCTGATGCGTTCAATAGCGGTGCAAGCCATTTAGTCACTAAACATGGCATCCAAGCCATAGGACAAAGGCAAGCCCAGCAAGACATCCACACCCAAGATCAAGACCAATCAGGTTCAAAATTAACGGCTGAATCATTTGGGGCGATACGGGTTAGTACTCAGGGATTGGGGATGGGATCAGTTTTGCGTGCTCGTCAGCCGTATTTCAAAGGATTAAGTCTGCTATTTTTTGTGCTCTTAGTGCATGCGTGTTTATTTTTACTTATCTGCATTTTGTGGCGCCCACAGTTAAATCCCTTTGGATTAACGGAAACAGAAAGCCGGGGCCCTAAAGTAACGGCGCTCAAAGCTTATTTTATTTATGCTCCCGCAGTAGAGAAGGTTGAAAGCGCTGCGCTAGAAACAGAGAGCAAGGCCGTGGATAAGACTGAGATGACAAGTTCTGTTACGCCTACAACTGTTCCCACGCCTGCAACTCAAGTTAAGCCTCTGCCAATACTTGAAAAGATCATGCCTGAAAAAGTAGAGCAGGGAAAAGTGAAGCCAGATACGGTTAAACCGGACATCACTCAATCGAACCAATCTCAATCAAGTGCCCCAAGTGAAGTACAGCCCGCGGAAGTGACGGCAAAAAAACCAACTAATACGCTTGATACCACAGAAATAAAGCCGCAGCTTGGCGCTAAGAGTTCGCCCGCAGCAGAAGGTGAGAGCACAATAGCGACAAGCTCAAGCATGAGTTTATTCACCCAGCAATATTTTGAACGTCAGCGCGAGCAAGCGCTCGATGATCTCGTCATTGAACAGGCCGATAAGTTCACCCGGAAATCGAATATGAGTGAAATGAGCCCAGAGATGGAGGTGCTATTTGTCCCTAACGCCGATGATTTCGGTGGCACAACGAGTCTAGATTTACCCTTAGACCCAAATCGTATTGTGCGTAAAGGGGATACTTGTTATCGCGTGGTACAAGTCGGCACTCAAGTTAATCCTTACGCCGAAAATTTAGGTTTTCCCATTAACTGCAGTGGCAAAAAAATCAATCAAGCTATTGATGATGCCATTCAATCTCGATTAAACAAAATGATGCTCAAACCCCATAAATAGTGACTTTTTTTATGATTTATTTTCATGCTAATTATAGCTTTTTTAGTTTAATTTTATTTAATCATTTAAAAACAATTAATTATGAATCTTTATTTTGGATTGGTGGTTAAGATTTTTAATTGCTTTTTTCCTTGTTTGTTGCTGCCGCTTCTGTCTATACTGCGCACTCATCTTGTCGGAGTGCCTCTTGGCTGAGACCGTTTATTCGGGATCCGTTGAACCTGATCAGGTTAAAACCTGCGAAGGAAACAAGCGTAATAACACACATTAAATCGCCAAAATAGACGGCTTGAACACCTGTTAACTCAGCAGTGTTTTAAGCCTTAATGTTTAGATTTAATTGTTATTGAGCAGGGTAACTCAATTTTGAAGCCAGTGTTGGCCACAAAAATTGATTGCCATGCCCAGCTATCAACAACTCAATTCTCCAGACAAGCAACTCCATTTTTTAACGTGAGATTGCTTATGTCCAGTTCAAACCCAAACCCAGCTGTAGCTGCCAATGCGATAGAAATCACAGCGCTAGAATCGACAATCCCTAATAAATCGACAGTGGCTAATAAATCGGCTGAGTCTAGTCAATCAATCGTGTCTAAGGCGCCGAGTCGCCGCGAAACCCGCGCGCAGGCCCAAGCCTTTATCGATACGTTAGCGCCACTGCAACATCCTAATTCACAAAAGATTTATCTCGAAGGTTCAAGTGCCGATATTCGCGTTGGCATGCGACACATTCTGCAGACTGACACGCTGGTGGGCGGAACAGATGATGCGCCTATCATGGAGAAAAATCCGCCAATCCGAGTGTACGATTGCGCCGGACCTTATTCCGATCCTGAGGCCGACATCAATGTGCGTCTAGGTCTTGGTAAATTAAGACAAAACTGGATCCTAGCCCGCAACGACACAGAGCAATTACCCTGTGCCACCTCAGATTTTACCCAACAAAGACTCGCCGACGACGGTTTAGACCATCTGCGTTTTGAGGCAGGTTCGAGTGCAATTGTCCGCCCACGCAGAGCGCTGCAGGGTAAACGAGTCAGTCAATTACACTATGCCCGTCAAGGTATTATCACGCCCGAAATGGAATATGTGGCGATCCGCGAGAACATGGCACTTGCCGAAGTACAGGATGAAATCCTCAATCGTAAAGCCAAGGGCGAAGCTTTTGGTGCCTTAGTCGGCGAACCGATTACCGCCGAATTTGTCCGCGCTGAAGTTGCCCGTGGCCGCGCGATTATTCCGCTGAATATTAACCATCCCGAAGCCGAACCTATGATCATAGGGCGTAACTTTCTGGTGAAAGTGAACGCCAATATTGGTAACTCGGCGGTGACCTCTTCCATCGAGGAAGAAGTGGAAAAGCTCGTCTGGTCAACCCGTTGGGGTGCAGATACGGTAATGGATTTATCCACGGGTCGTTATATCCACGAAACCCGCGAGTGGATCATCCGTAACTCGCCAGTGCCCATTGGCACAGTGCCGATTTATCAAGCGCTGGAGAAAGTGAACGGCGTGGCAGAGGATTTAACCTGGGAAGTGTTCCGCGATACCTTGATTGAACAAGCGGAACAAGGTGTTGATTACTTTACCATTCATGCTGGTGTGCTGCTTCGTTACGTGCCGATGACGGCTAAACGCGTTACTGGGATCGTTTCCCGCGGCGGTTCAATTATGGCTAAATGGTGCCTGAGTCACCACAAGGAAAACTTCCTCTACAGCCATTTTCGTGAGATCTGTGAGCTTTGCGTTGCCTACGATGTATCCCTGTCTTTAGGTGATGGTATGCGTCCAGGCTCGATTGCCGACGCTAATGATGCCGCCCAGTTTGCAGAGCTTGAAACCTTAGGTGAGCTAGTCAAAATCGCGTGGGAATACGACGTACAAACCATTATCGAAGGGCCGGGACATATCCCGATGCAGCTCATTAAAGAGAACATGGACAAGCAGTTAGCTCACTGCGATGAAGCGCCGTTTTACACGCTTGGCCCACAAATCACCGATATCGCACCTGGGTATGATCATTTCACCTCCGGCATAGGCGCGGCCATGATTGCTTGGTACGGCTGCGCTATGTTGTGTTATGTCACGCCAAAAGAACACTTAGGATTACCGAATAAACAAGATGTTAAGCAAGGTTTGATTGCTTATAAGATTGCCGCCCACGCCGCCGATGTGGCGAAAGGTCATCCGAGTGCGCAAATTCGTGATAATGCGCTGGCAAAGGCGCGGTTCGAATTCCGCTGGGAAGATCAATATAACTTAGGACTCGATCCTGAAACCGCACGTGCTTATCACGATGAATCTTTACCGCAGGAATCCGCTAAAGTCGCGCATTTTTGCTCTATGTGCGGCCCTAAATTTTGTTCGATGAAAATCACCCAAGATGTGCGCGCCTATTCCGCTGGCTTAGAGGCGGCACAAGCGAAGGCGGAGCAAGTTGAAGCGGATGCCCAAGCCATGCAAGTCACAATCAAGACGCCGCAGGAGTTGGAAGCGGCTATGGCACTAAAATCGGCACAATTTGCCGCTTCGGGCGCCGAGATTTATCACGTGAAAGACAAGCTTGTCGCCGAAGCTGAGGAAGCCTAATTATGCAGGGTATTCATGGGGGGAAATTGCCCATGAATACCGAGCGTCCCGCGTTTATCTGGACCATAGCTGGTTCAGACAGTGGCGGCGGTGCCGGTATTCAGGCGGACTTAGCGACAATTCAAGATTTGGGCTGTCACGGTTGCAGTGTGGTCACCACAGTGACGGCGCAAAGTTCTGTGGCGGTCACTTTAGTCGAGCCCGTATCAGCGGCGATGTTAATGGCTCAGCTGACGACTCTACTTTCCGACTTGCCACCCAAAGCAATTAAAATCGGCTTACTGGCAGATCAAACTCAAGTGGCATTGCTGGCAGATTGGATCGCGAGTTTTAAAATCCACTATCCATCTGTGCCTGTGATTGTCGATCCTGTGATGGTCGCCAGTTGTGGCGATGCATTAGCAGTAGATAACTGTCAGGATATAAAAAGTGCGGCCAAATCAGCCTTAGATTTTAAGCCTTTCAAAGGTTTAATCGAACTTATCACGCCCAATGTGCTTGAACTTGGGCGGTTGACTCACAGTGATGTTTCAACGAAAGCGCAATTCGCTGCCGCGGCACTGGCTTTATCCCAGAGCCTTGATTGCAGTGTGCTCGCTAAAGGTGGCGATGTGAGCTTTGGTTGTACTGACATTCTTGATGATACTCATGCTCAAACTCACGCTAACGCTCTTGATACCGCTTACAAGAGTAATGGCTGGGACCTTGAGCTTGCCGAGGATTATCTGGTTTGTCGTCAAGTGCGCGCGAGCTCTAAACTGCATCAAAATGGGCGTTTCTGGTTAGCCAGCCAGCGGGTTAATACCCGTCATAACCATGGTAGCGGCTGCACTTTGTCATCGGCCATTACCGCCGTGTTAGCGCAAGGTTTTGTATTGCAAGATGCGGTGGTGGTTGCCAAAGCCTACGTGAGTCAAGGCTTAAGCGCGGCGATTGGTTTAGGGCAAGGTCCAGGGCCGTTGGCCCGTACGGGTTGGCCTAATAACTTGTCCCGCTATGCCAAGATAAATCTGTGTGATGGCAATTTTATTCGTCATCACCTCAATCGACATCTTGATGTTAGAAGTGATTTAGTTGCAACAGTTTTATCCGCAACAGATCAGGCAACCGCTCAGGTAAGAATAGCCTCGACGCCACCTCAAAATATTTTATCCCACGGTTTTAAAGTGCTCGATGCCGAGCTTGGTGTTTATCCCGTGGTGAGTGACTTAACCATGCTGGAAAGTTTATTAGCGGCAGGCGTTAAAACTGTGCAGTTACGGATAAAAACCGACATCAGCGAGTTAACTACTGCAGCGCCAGCTGAATCTGATTTAGGCAAGTCTGCGCTAAGTAGATGTGAGTCAGGCAAATCTAAGTCAGGCGAACCTGAGTTAATTGGCTCCGAATTAGAAGCTCAAATTCAAACGGCCATTGCCTTAGGCAAGCATTTTAATGCACAGCTTTTTATCAATGATCACTGGCAGTTAGCGATAAAATACCGTGCCTTTGGGGTACATTTAGGCCAAGAAGATCTCGCCGTTACTGACTTAGCGGCCATTCAAGCAGCGGGACTCGCGCTAGGCATATCGAGCCACAGTTATTTCGAGCTGTTATTGGCGCACCAATACTCGCCATCCTACATAGCGCTTGGACATATATTCCCAACTACGACGAAGCAAATGCCTTCGGCGCCCCAAGGGCTCGCAAAACTTACACATTATGTGGCGTTACTCCAAGACCATTATCCCTTGGTCGCCATTGGCGGTATTGATTTAGATAATCTGGCAAAGGTGAAAGCCTCGGGGGTGGGCAATATTGCTGTGGTGCGCGCAATAACGAAAGCTAAGGATTCAGTCGCAGCGTTTGCAGAGCTGAGCCAAGCTTGGGAGCAATGTAGCTTGTCTGAAGAACTGGCTGTAAAGCATGGGTTGGGTGCAAAGCATGAGTAAAAACCCACCGCTTGCTCACGCAGAGGTTCTTTGCGGTCATATACACAGCAACAATGAACACTGCGGCCATACACTCAGTGATGCCGATTTTATGCGTTATTCTCGGCAAGTCTTATTGCCTGAAGTCGGTGAGGCCGGGCAATTGCAACTGGCCGACGCCGGTGTCGCTATTATCGGTCTTGGCGGTTTAGGGCAATTGGCGGCGCAGTATCTGGCCTGTGCCGGTATAGGTAGTTTGACCTTAATCGATAGGGATAAGGTTGAAGTATCAAATCTGCCAAGACAATTGCTATTCAACGATGCCGATATTGGGCTCAATAAGGCGCGAGTTGCCAAGAAAAAGCTCAATGGCATAGCACCGCATTGCACTGTTGCTGCCCTTGAAACAGCATTTAATGCTGCGACATCGGCTCATCATTTGGCGGATATTTTACATATAAAACAACAAGGTAAAAGAGTACTTGTACTTGACTGCACCGATAACTTTGCGACTCGCCAAGCCATTAATCGCAGCTGTATCGAAGCGGCTTTACCTTTAGTCAGCGCGTCAATCGCAGCATTTAGCGGCCAATTGTTCGCGGTCGACCAAATGCAGTTCCCCTCTGGTGGTTGTTATCACTGTATTTTCCCCGCGCAGACGAGAGTGTCGCAGAGCTGCAGTACCCAAGGCGTACTCGGGCCGAGCGTAGGCGTAATGGCGTCAATGCAATCTTTGGTGGCCATGCAACTCTTGTTGAATGTGGATAGATGTGATGAACCTAAAAATGCCTTGTTGGGGCGTTTTTGGCGCTTCGACGCTAAATCACTTTCATGGACAGCGGCGATATTAACGCGGGATCCCCATTGTGACGTATGTGGTCCAAAAGAGGTTCATTCATCATCCGATAAGCCCAGAAAACTATAAAGTATGGAGGTTTGATATGATTTTAATTCACATAAATAATGTCCCGCAGCCATTAACGGAACCGACTTCACTCGCGGCTGTGATCCTCACGCAAGATATAGCACTCGATTCGGTCGCTATCGTGTTGAATGCAGAGGTGGTTCCGCGTAATCGCTGGCAATCTATTCTCTGCCAACATGAAGATAAATTGGAACTTTTTTCAGCTGTAGCGGGAGGCTAGTATGTTAACTATTGCCGATGTGGAGTTTGAATCACGGTTATTTACCGGAACGGGAAAATTCAGCAATAGCCAAGTGATGCTTGAGGCGATAACGGCTTCAAAATCGCAGTTAGTGACAGTTGCGATGAAAAGAATTGATTTTAAAATGGGGCTTGATGATTTACTCACGCCGTTACGCCAAGCGGGTGTACGGCTATTGCCTAACACTTCGGGGGCGAGGAACGCCAAGGAAGCGGTGTTTGCGGCTGAGCTTGCCCGTGAAATGCTGGGAACTCATTGGATTAAGCTCGAAATCCACCCGGATCCTAAGTACCTAATGCCCGATGCGATAGAAACCTTAGAGGCGGCTAGAATCCTCTGTGAGAAAGGCTTTATCGTGTTGCCCTACGTGCATGCCGATCCTGTGCTCTGTCGCCGCTTGGAAGAGGTTGGCTGCGCTGCGGTGATGCCACTGGCGAGTCCGATTGGCAGTAATCAGGGTTTAGTCACTGAAAGCTTTTTAAAAATCATCATAGAGCAGGCGCGGGTGCCAGTGGTGATCGATGCCGGTATTGGCGCGCCTTCACAGGCTGCGCGGGCAATGGAGCTGGGCGCCGATGCGGTGCTCGTCAACACCGCCATCGCCAGCAGCGCGTCGCCGATAGTGATGGCCGAGTGCTTTAAAGAGGCGGTGCAATGCGGTAGACGGGCCTTTGAAGCTGGGCTTGGCCGAGTACAAACGGGCGCGGTACATACCAGTCCTCTGACGGGATTTTTAAACCAATGAGTTTTGTAGCGGAATTTGCCAAGATCCCACGGGATAAACTGTTACTCGATTTGTATTCTTGCACTGCCCAAGATGTTGAGCGGGCGCTGGTGAGTCCAGCAGGGGATTTACGTAGCTTACTGGCCTTGTTATCACCTGCGGCTGAACCTTATATAGAAACCATGGCACAACGTTCAGCGGCGCTTACGCGGCAGCGATTTGGCGCGAATCTGGGTATGTATTTACCGCTATACGTCTCGAATCTGTGCGCTAATGATTGTGATTACTGTGGCTTTAGCATGAGTAACAAACTCAAACGCAAGACCTTGAATGAGCTGGAGTTGATGGCCGAAATGGCCATTATCAAAGATAGGGGCTTCGATTCTGTTTTACTGGTGTCGGGTGAGCATGAAACTCAGGTCGGCATCGATTATTTCAAGCAAATGTTGCCGCTGGTAAAGCAGCAATTTAGCCATTTGGCGATGGAGGTCCAGCCCATGAGTGAGGACCATTATCGCCAGTTAGTCGCGCTAGGTTTAGATGCTGTGATGATTTATCAGGAGACCTATCAGCCCGAGACTTATGCTCGTCACCATTCTCGAGGTAAAAAAATGGATTTTGCCTATCGTTTAGCAACACCGGACAGAGTTGCGGCGGCGGGCGTTGATAAAATTGGTCTTGGGGTATTACTGGGGCTGGATGATTGGCGTTTAGATGCGTTAATGATGGGATATCATCTCGACTATTTAGAGCGACGCTATTGGCGCACCCGCTTTAGTATTTCGCTACCAAGGTTACGACCTTGTACTGGCGGGATCACCCCAAAAGTCATGCTATCGGATCTAGGTTTAGTGCAAATGATTTGTGCATTTAGAGTCTTTAATCAACAGCTTGATATTAGCATGTCGACAAGGGAAAGCCCTGAGCTGAGGGATAATCTTTTGCCACTTGGGATCACTCAAATCAGTGCGGGCAGTTCGACGCAACCGGGCGGCTATCAAGCGCCTGACAGTCAACTCGATCAATTTGAGATAAGCGATGATCGCAGTGTCGAGCAAGTTATCGAACAGATGCAACGGCAGGGTTTTAATCCCGTATTTAAGGATTGGGAAGCTAATTGGATCACAGGATAAATCTGGCCGTAAATAAATGCTGAGAATGCGGATAAAATCTGTACTTTTGCACGTTACTGGTCAATAATTGACCCATTAATCACAGCGTGCAGGAATACCGTTATGCAAATCCAATCTGCTTATTCATCCGGTCTGCAAGGCTTGCAAAGTGCTCAATCTGGGCTCACTCAAGCAACGATAGATGTGGCTAAACCTACACAGACGCAAAGTGCAACTCCGGCTGAGCCTGCCAGAGATGTTGCCCAGCCCGATAAAACGTCGGCATTACTGGCAGCAAATGAGTCATTAAGACAAGGTGAAGCCTCAACAGAAGTGATTGAAACTGATTCAGAAACGATAGGTTCGATCATTAATATTAAGGTGTAAAAAATCATGTCGGTTGTGGCGCTATCACCTAAGGTTGGAGCGCCATCCTCTTCATTTTCGGCACATGATAAGACGCTAAGCTCGAATCTAAGCCAGAGCCTAATCCAGAGTCAAGCTAATAGCACTTATCAAGGAGCCAGCGCTCACACTGCAGGCTCCGCAAAATTTGAAGCGAGTGGTGCCTATGAACCACATTTTACTGGAACCTCAACAGCTCCGGTTCAAGCCGCTATATCATCAGCGCCTTTATTCAACGGGACAAATACGGCGACATCCATAAGTTCAAATGTCGCTGGTATTTATGCTGTAAAAGCGCCGTTTTCAGTCGCTGCTACGCCTGTACTACCAGCGGTTAACGGCGCAAGCCAAGCACTAAAGGCCAATCCTTTTGCTGAATCAAGGCCGCAGGTTACTCTTCCTCAGGTCAATCTTCCTCAAGTCAATGGGTTAAAAGATCGGGCGAGTTTACATGCCGATGCCAGTTTTAGCTTATTAACGGGACCTAGATCCATTTCTGGTGTGCGTGGGGGACAAATTGCCGCACCTGTGTCGACTTCGGCATTTTCAACAATCACGAGTACTATAGGAACTAGCCTTGGCGCAAACGCCTTATCTACAACAAGTCCGAGTCTTAGTGTCACGAGCAGTATTCCCGCTGATATTTTTACGCCTCCGAGTTCATCAATTGGCACGAGTAGCACAGAGCTTCCCGCTTTTAATCCATCGAGTACGGGCAGTGTTTCTCCCATAACGCCTGATTTAGCCGCAGTGTTTGGGCCACAAACTGTTTTTACTGGCGCAGCGGTAGTTGACTCCTCCACCTCTAACCCAGCAGGTAATAGCTCTGTAAATAACAGTTCTGGAAATTCTGGAAATTCTGGAAATATAAGTAGTAGTAATAGTTCAGCTGCGAGTGCAGGGACTGTTGAGCAGTCAAACTCTGCACAAACAGCAGATCAATCCGCTCGCAATGAAGTTGCTCAACCGACAGTGTTGGAACAATTTACCCAGGTTTTCGGTGACGCTAAGGCTCAAGTCAGTCAGGTAGAAGATCCTGCTATAGCGTCTAACCCCGATGATCGTCAGCAAGCCTTAGCTGATGTCTTTGCTAAAAACGATAATCAGCTTGAAAAGCAAGCACAGGAAGAGGCGTCGCAGAAACAGCAAGCTGTGGCAGCGGAACAAGCAAAGCAACAACAATCACAAGCGCAATCACAGGCACAGCAGGCTCAGGAGCAAGCAAAGCAAGCCCAAGAAAAAGCGCAGGCGCAACAGCAACAACAAGTTGATTCACTTAAGGCCAGAGATTCTGAGGTTAAAGCCCATGAACATGCTCATGCTACCGTAGGCGGGCAATATGCTCAGAGTCCGAGTTTTAAGTATGAGAAGGGCGCCGATGGCCAACGTTATGCTACCGATGGTGAAGTGCAGATCGATGTTTCTGCTGTCGGAGGCGATCCACTCGCAACAATAAACAAAATGAAGCAAGTGTACGCGGCGGCAATGGCTCCGGTTGATCCTTCATCTGCGGATATTCGCGTTGCCGCTGAAGCTTTGCAAAAAATGAATGAAGCAAAGGTGAAGCTTGCTGAAGAGCGGCAACAACAGATTGTAAACTTGCAAACAACCCAAACCTTAGTGGGCGCCGATGCGCAGATTAAAGCGCTACCGCCGTTGCAAGAACACACACCCGTAGTAACGGGGAAAGTTGACGAGTCAGGGAATATCTCTCAGCCCCAAAATGCCGTCTCAACACCAGTATCAGATGCAGTCGATAAGCTCATTCAAAGGGTTGAAGCGCAGACGGCCAAAACAGCTGCGACGACTGACACAAGTTCTGGTATTAGTTCGGAAACTCCGTCTAATACATCGAGTACCAGCGGCTCAGTCAATACGCCAACGACAGTGGAAACCATTGAGCCACCGACTGCAACCTTAGCATTTGGAGAAGCATCAACTGCTGCTGATTTAGCGACCCGTTTTATTCCAAGACCCGATAGTACCGCAAGTCGTTATTATGCCGCTGTTGCACAAGCCAGTATTGGACCTTCAGTCCGTGCTGACGTAACGCAGCAAGTCAATATTCAGCCTTCTAATCTAGCCCCTGTAAACGAGCTGCCTAATAATGCGCAATCCGCTACTGTTCTGCCAACTCTGGCAGCAAAAGATACCAACGAGATAAACGAGTCGCCTTCAAGCATCAGTGCGAGTGAGAATCGCAGTGCGTCACTGCAGCGTGAGTCGAGTGTTGAAGATAATGAATCGCAAGGAGCAGGATTTATTCAGCCGCAATACTTGGGTCAGCAACCAGCACGCTATGTTGACTTTAGTGTGTAAGATTAGGCTTTAACTATGCCCATTCTGCTGTTCATTCTCTTTTTTGATGCTACCTTTCTGCATTTATTCTTTCGCACTAAGCACTAAGCACTAAGCACTAAGCACTAAGCCAGCGTCAGCACTAGGCTCTTAGCGTCTTGCTCACTCGAATTGAGAACTCGTTTGGTTATCTTGCTATTAATTGTTATTCGTCGGTTCAATTCCATGCTGTTTTAAAATCAAAGAGGCAAGCAGTTTGGATGCTGGTCCTTGTTGATCCCTATTAGGGATCACTAGGCTTAACATGATGCGGCGTTTTTGACTGCCATCAAGATGTAAACGCACTAAATTGCCCGAAGCCAATTCCTCTTGGACTAAAAAAGACGGGATCCAACAGAAACCAATACCTTGGTTTAAAATGACTTTTGCCTCGTGGAAGTTAGACACGGTCCAGCGCTGCTCAGCTTTGAGCCAGCCGATGTCGATATTGGATTGCACGCCGGTATCTTTGATCACTAACTGTAAATACTGTGCCAGTAGCTTATCGTCTTCAATCGAACCTAAGTCAGCGAGTGGGTGACTTGGATGACAGACGAGGTAGAGTTCTTGTTCACATAAAGGTTCGGATAAATACCCTTTGGGCGGCACCCCTGCACAGATAGCAATATCGACTTTACTCTGCAGAATGAGCTCTTGGGTGCCGGTGATCACTGAGTCCAGCATGATGATTCGAGTGCCACGGCTGTGGGGCAGAAACGCATTGAGGGCACACACTAAGCTTTCCATCGGATAGATAATTTCACGGGCAATCGTGAGTGTCGGCTCCCACCCTTGCTCTAGATTACTCGCGAGCTGTTCTAACTCGTTGACGGCTTGGGTGACATGCCGTGAGCGGCGCAGTAGTACTTCGCCTTGCTGGGTAAGATAGGCTTTACGGCCTTTGACTTCGAGTAGTTCAATACCTAATTGATGCTGTAATTTGGCAACCGCATGGTTGAGTGACGATTGACTCTTGTTGAGTTTTTCGGCCGCTTGGGCATAGCCGCCAAAATCGACCACCGCTTGCAAAATACGCCATTGTTCTAAGGTAGATTTAGCTCGAGTCATTATAATCTCAAAAAAACGATAGATTGAGGCTTATAGTGGCCACTTCTTACGACTTTTTCAATTAAATATCATAGAGTCAGTCATTCTCACGACATACTGCTAGCTATGTCGCGCTAAGTTATTGAGGTGTTCGAGAGGCGAATCATGACGATTTGCTGTGTCTGTGCCCGAGCGAGTCACAAACACAGCTTATGCATTCACTCTTAAAACGCACAAGAACCTGTGGCGTCGAAAGTTTGATTGTTAGAATTACCAGTATGCTCCGAAGCGGCGCTATTGGAGATCCTTTGGATCAGCGAAGCGCTATCAACGGGCGCACCAATGATGGCATTCAATTGTTCACTTACGTTTAAAGCGTCTTCATTGACGACTAACAAATTGAATAATTGAAGTTTGTCTTGGCAGCCTAATGTTGCTTGATCAATCAGCTGGGCTAACGATGCTTGCCAGAGCGATTGGTAGTAAAGTGGACCTTCGTTGGCGATAGCATTGAAACTATAGGGATAATCCTTGGTTTGCGGCCAATTTTGGCCGAAGCTAGCACTAAACTCTGCACCGAGATCCGGATAGATTTGTGAATTTACATCTTGATAAAAGTTGACTGCAACCTTAGCGCGAAAGACTCTGAGCTGTTTCGAATAAGCTTTAGCCAGTGTTTCACGCTCTTGTAAATAGCTTTGCTCAAATTGCGGAAAGAGTTGATGGCGCAGCACTTCAGCTAACCAGAGACTCGCCACAAAATGGCTATCCTGACTTTGTCCCATGGCATTGTTGAGGTAGAAATGGCTCGCTTTAGCAAGGGAAGTCACTGCTTCTGCGATGGATTCGGTTAACTGTTCAATGTCTTTGTAGTTACTCAGTTGCGGCTTAAGATCCAACGCCTGTTGTCCAAATTGCTGGCCGAGTACACTTTGGCGCAATGTCTGCTGTTGACTACTTTGCTGTGGATTATGGTTGTACGCCACATAGATTTCACCCAACAATCTTTGCTGGTGGTAGACCCTGACAATATGCGGCCGATTATGATCGGTTGGTGTTCTCTCGGCGTTGGCGGTTGCTATGGTCTCAAACTGCAAACCAAACACTTGCAGATAAGTAAAGCTGCGACTCAAGACGTCTGAGGTCTGCCATCTGGGGCCCTTGGCTGATGCTTGTTGTGACAGGGTACGTCCAATATCCCAGGGAGCCACTTGCAAATCTTGTGTTTGGCTATCAAGAAATGCTTTGACCAACTCAGGGGATGATAACTGCTGCGAACTAAGCGCTAATGCGCTGTAATCGGTAAAGCCTTCCGCAGTGGCGGCTTGTTGGCGCTGCTCTGCAATTCGCTGTAATGCCGTTTGATTGGTTTCACTCGCTCTGGCTTGGTAGGCCTGCCATACATTTTGGCGACATACGGCGTTTTCCTGTGTCAGTAAGTAGCTGACGATAGTGCCCGAAAAATCGCTTTGCTTTGCACTGCTGCGCTTCTGCCTGTCACTTTTATCATCTTCTTTATGCAGAAGATGTTGCTGCTGCTGAGTCGCTTCGGGTTGGCATTGGCTGTCATTGAAGGCAAGACTAAATTGTTGGCTGCCTAACCCTTGGCCTATGCTGGCCTGCGCCGTATGTAATTTCGCTTTTTCCTCGGCGCTCCAATGCTGTTGTAGCAAGTGTTTAAGTTGTCGGCTCAACAGTATTTGTTCAGTATTACCTTGGGCTAAGGCGTAAGCCAGTTGGCTAAATTCCGCTTGGTTGAGAAGTTGCGACAGGGTATCGGCTAGGTGTAACTGGCATTGCAGTAAGCCTTCGCGTTCTTCACTCGGTAAGTTAAACCCACGGTAATAGTTGAGCCTGTCGTTGATATTATTAAGCCCAATCGTCTGTTTCTCAAAAATAAGCGCGCGCTGGGCCAAGGTTAATTGCGCCGTCGTTAAGCGCGCGTTGGCGAAGGCTGACGCGAGCTCAATGTTTGGCAAACGCAGACATTGCTCAACCAAGAGGGGAACAGGACTTGGCGCCGCATAGGCGGCATTCGTAGCATAAAGGCTTAAGCCAAGCAGGCTAACCAGAAAAGTGGGTTTTAACATAGGCAACACGTTCTGCAACTGTCATGGAATGAGATGACATGGCTTCAACATGCTTAAGACGAGGCAAAATACCTTTTCCATTTGCAATCTGAATCGCCAGTCCCGGGCGCGCATTGAGTTCAAGTAGTAAAGGGCCTTTGCTTTGGTCTAACACCATGTCAGTGCCGAGATAACCCATTTCACACATTTCATAGGCGCTGGAAGCTTTATGGAGCAAGCTTTCCCAATGGGGCACTATGATATCGGTGAGTTTTTTACCTGTATCGGGATGAAACTCAATTTGTCTATCAAATTGCACAGCATGTAACCCTTTTCCCGAGGCAATGTCAACGCCTACACCCACAGCGCCTTGGTGTAAGTTGGCTTTACCGTCGGAGGCCGCAGTCGATAAACGCAGCATGCCCATCACGGGAAATCCCTTAAAAACAATCAAGCGTATATCGGGTACCCCTTCATGGCTGTAGCCTTCAAACACAGGATCGAATTCGATTAGGCCTTCGATTATGGCAACATCGGGTTTACCGCCGAGCGAAAATAACCCACTGAGAATATTGGAGACATGGCGGTTAAGTTCAGAGAGGCTGATCTCGTGGCCACTGGGTTTAAAGTAGCGCCCATTATCGACCTTAGTGATCACTATAATGCCTTTGCCGCCCGAGCCTTTGGCGGGTTTGACGACAAATCCACTTCGGCTTGAGATGCGTTCAGGGATATGCGCTATCTCGTGTTGTTCGCGTACAACCGCAATCAGATCAGGAACCGCAATATTATTCGCCAAGGCCAGCTGTTTAGTGATCAACTTATCATCGACGCGTTTATAAAATTTACGCGGATTGTAACGGCCAATGTAATCGATATTACGTTGGTTCATATTAAGCACGCCATTTTTGCGTAGCTCCCACGGCCAAGCGAACCCCATGTTTATGCGCCCGCCAATGATTTAAAGCGTTTGAGCTCGAGCAGGCGATAACCTGTGTATTGCCCCATAAGTAATACTAAGGCCAAGATCACTAAGTGAATCCCGAGAAAGTTAAACACCCAATGCTGTACCCAGCTTGCGCTCATGGCGAGGTAGGCCAAGGTGGCAACCATCAAACTGCCGCCACCTTGGAGGATTACCTCCCTCGGACCTTCTTCCTCCCACAGAATCGACATGCGTTCTATGGTCCACGCCAGAATAATCATCGGGAAGAAAGTAATGGTTAAGCCTTCACTTAAACCAAACTTGTAGGAAAGCAGTGTGAATACGCCGATGATCCCAATCACCACGATGATCACCGCCGATATCCGTGAGATTAGCAGTAGATTTAAATGGGATAGGTAGGAACGGATGACGAGTCCGCAGGAAACGATAAGCAAAAAACCAATTAATCCGGTGAGTAAGCTGGTTTGAATAAAGGCCAGTGCGATTAATACTGGCATAAAAGTCCCTGAGGTTTTAATGCCAATCATCACCCGCAAAAAAACCACCATTAGTACCCCGATGGGGATCAGCAAGATCCCTTTAAAAAGGCTTTGCTCCTCAAGGGGTAATTGGTAGAGGGAGAAATCGAGCGCATTGTTGTTCATCATCATGTCGATGGACGTCGCAAGGGCGGAACGGGTGTTCTGCAGCATAGCGAAGTTCACCTGCGAGTTAACGCCGCCCATGACATCAAGCACTGAGTGGCCTGCACGTTCCCACAGCAGCAGGTTTTGGGGGCGATCTTGTTTGCCTTTGACTAAATCGAACAGTATCCATTGACCGTCGTGAAAGACTTCAACAAAGGGCGATAAGGGCTGTCGACGGCGTTGATCTTCTAAATACAAACCGCTGACCTTGTGCGCAGGAATGCCCTTAGTGTGTAGCATGTGTAAAAACAGTTGGGTCGGCGTTTGGCTTGCGAGCAATAGCTCGACATTCTGGCTGCGTTTAGGCTCGGTTATCGATGCCATCAATTGTTGGGCGAAGGAGAGGTTGCTGGCGCTGCGAGTCCAGACATCTGCAATCACTTGCTCTGCGGCGGCTTGTTCTGTCGCGGGCCATAAATAGACTTCGGGCGCTGTGGGAGTTTGAGTCGCTGGTATCTGCGTACTGCCTGTCGGCACCAGTGTCACTTTGTAATATAAATCCTGTGTGCCTAGGGCTTGGCGTATCGACCAAACCGCGCGGCGATCGTTGTCATTATGATTGATGGTTAAACCGTAACCCGGTGAACTGGCATTTTCGACCAGCACTTGGTACGCAGGATCTTGCGGTAAAGAGAAAGACACTTCTGCAGGCTCACCCGTACCTTGAAAACTGACTTTGGCTTCCACGGCCCAGCTTTGAACTTGCTTACCGGGCAAAAAGGGCACGTTATGCTCGACGCCGCGGTAAATGCTCGCGCCGATGCCGACAATAAAGAGCACTGCCACCAAGATATAGAAAGGGTTGCGTGAGTGCATTATGGATCCTTCTTGTTAGGACAACTTAGTGTTTGGTCAACTTAGTGTTTGGTCACTTAGTGCTACGTCTACTCAGTGTTATGTCAACGCGGGATTGTCTATTAAAAAACAGATGTGATTGTTACGAGTGTGATTGTCACTAGTGTGATAGTCACGACGCCTGCGTTGGCTGAGCTATTTTTTGCGTGTTAAGTTGTCGAAAAATAATAATTTTAAGCTGTCGTTGTGAACGGTGAGTTTGAGCGGCGCTTTCTGATAGAAAGCTGATACAAAATCCACGCCTGACGCTTAGCTTTGACATTCATCGCTCTTGGTTCACGCCTCTTGAGTTCGGCTATTTAGTTCAAAGCGTGCTTACTGCGCGAGGTCACTTGGTGTGTTACTTTGCCGTGGACATAACGTTGACTGACATCGACTACGGCAATGTCTTTCATAAACTTGCGTCCAAGTAGTAATGGATAATCGAGGTGGCTGCGGTCGGTGAGGTTGAGATCGGTTTCTGCAGCATATTGACCAATTTTAAGATGCGCGTGGATCACTGGGCGGCGATCTTCTTTCTCGCTCGCATCTTGTTTAATGCGGACAAAGCGCACGACTTTGGCCTCAAACTGTTGTGGCGGAGTGTTTGCCCCCTGAGTGAATACCTCAAACCGTACCCATTGATTACCATCGCGCTCAAACAGGGTGATATTGCGCGCATCGAGAGAGGAAGACTCGGCGCCCGTATCGATTCGGGTGGCAAAATGGGTGTTGAGTTCATCCACAAACACGCTTTCGACTTCACCTAAGATAAACTTGTCACCTAAGGGCGTGCGGGCGCATTGTTTGGGCACGGCAACGGTTTTAGCTTTGGGTGTTTCTAGACTCGCGACTTGCTGTTGTAGTAGCTGCACTTGCTCGTGCAGTTGCACGAGTGGCGCCGTATCTTGGGGTTGGCATCTCTGATTGATGACCTCAATCAGCGAGTCTTGTTGCTGGGCTAAACGGGTATTGAATGTGGCAGCATCTACGGGAACTGTGGCATGGGTGGTCGGTTCTGTCATTGCACATCCCCCAAGTGTGGTGGCAATGACAATAGCGAGCAGCTGCTTAAGCATAGTGCTTCCTGTTAGCGGTAAATCTTATATTAGATCAACTGATTAAATCCTGATTAGGCTGGTTCTTCACCGCGATAATCGTGGCGCGTTTGGGCGCAGGATAACCTTCAACCGTTTTGGTGATGTCGTTAGGATCCAAGTATTCAACCAGTGACTCGTTAGGCATCCAGTCGGTACGGCGTTGCTCAGCAAGGGCTGTGACATCGGTATCGACACAACGTATGTCGGTGAAATCACACTTCTTTAACCAGAGCATCAGCGCGGCAACGGACGGAATGAACCATACATTATTCATTTTGCCATATCTATCTTGAGGCACGAGTACGGCGTTTTCGTCGCCATCTATCACTAATGTTTCTAACACTAGCTCACCACCAGTACGCAACTGATCACGCAGTTGTAACAAGTGATCGATAGGTGAACGCCTGTGATACAAAACACCCATGGAGAAAACGGTGTCGAATGCATCGAGCGGTGGCAACTCTTCAATGCCAAGAGGCAACAGGTGCACAGGATGATGTGTGCCCGCTAAACGTTTTACGGCTTCAAACTGACATAAAAACAATGGCGAAGGGTCGATACCGACGACGCGCTTAGCACCTGAGCCCAACATGCGCCACATATGATAACCACTGCCGCAACCGACATCGAGCACAGTGCGGTTTTTCAGCGGTGAAATATGTTGCTTCACGCGATCCCATTTCCAGTCACTGCGCCATTCGGTATCGATATGGATGCCATGAATGTGGAATGGGCCTTTACGCCATGGCATAAACAGGCGCAGTAGGTTCTCTAGCTTCTCTTTTTCGCCAGAGCTAAGTTGCTCGCCGCTACCGACGGTCACGCTATCGACAAAATCCACTTGGTCGGGTGCAGGATAGTGCAGCTTGTTGAGCACTTTTTCCCACTTTGGCAAGTTGCCGTGTTTATGATCCCGTTGCCACTTGCCTAAAATGCTCGGCAGGGTTTCGAGCCAGTGTTGTAGATTTGAATCGGCGATTTGTTGGTAAAACGAGCTAAAGCTGATCACTTGATGGCCACCATAGAAGCAAAGTTAAAACATTGGAACCAGAGACTAAAGTGACTGAAGCCTTGGCTGGTTAGGCGTTGTTGATGCGTGGTTAAGGTGTCAGGCTTCATGACATTTTCCAGCGCACTGCGTTTTTGGCTGATCTCGAGTTCGCTGTAACCATTAGCGCGTTTAAAGTCTAAATGTTGCTCTTCCAATAGGGTTTGGATCGGGGCATCTTCAAAGCGAATTTTTTCAGATAGCACTAAAATCCCACCGGGGTTTAGGCCTTGATAAATCTTGGCTATCAGGGTTTCTCTGTCTTCTGGTGGTAAAAATTGCAAGGTAAAATTGAGTACCACCAGTGAGGCATTTTGAATATCGATATCGCGAATATCTCCGCAAACCAGATCGACGTCCGTATCGCTGACATAGGCATTCAGGTTCTCTTGGCAGCGTGCAACCATAGATTCACTGTTATCAACGGCGATAATACGGCATTGACGGCCTTGGATTTGGCGACGAATACTTAAAGTTGCGGCGCCGAGTGAGCAACCCAAATCGTAAATTTGAGTATTTGGCATGACGAAACGATCTGCAAAATCGCCTATGGTATTGATAATTTGCGTATATCCGGGCACGGAGCGGCGGATCATGTCACTGAACACGCCTGCTACACGGTTATCAAACTGGAAATCGCTAATATGCTCGCTCGCTTGAGCGTAGATAGTGTCTTGAGAAACGTTCATCTGAGATTTTTCATGGGAATTCAACCCGGCATTTTAACGAATCCGATCGATTAGCAGCAAGTCTCATACTGGTAATTTGCGATAAATTTTTGTCTAATACGCCATAGATAACAAAATCGTTACATGTACATCAAGTACTAAGGGCTCAACTTGAAGTTTGTGATCCACTTAATCGTGATCTTGTGCAGCTGTTTTTTGAGCATAACAGGGCAGGCAAGTCCATTGCCCGACGAGCCATTAATCGTGGTGATGGGTGAAGATAGCTTTCCCTATCAATATGTCGACAACGATGGTGAGCCGACCGGACTACTGGTCGATTTATGGAAAGAGTGGGCGAAACAAAGCCATACCCAAGTGGTTTTTGTGGCGCGCCACTGGCACGAATCCCTTGATCAACTGCGGCAAGGTAAGGCGCAAGTGCATATCGGCATGGGGAAAACCCCAGAGCGTGAGCAAGAGTTCGACTTTGCTGAGCCCATCGCCGATGTCGGCACTTTTTTATATCTGCATAAATCCCTGCAGGGTAAAAAGTCCATTAAAGAACTCATTCCCTTTCAAATTGGTGTGGTGGCGGCTTCATCCCACGAAGCAGAATTGCACCGTATCGAACCTCAGCTCGTGTTTAAACGCTACGAAAGTCGTGAGAAATTACTCGCTGGGGTTGCCGCTGGTGAGATTATGGTGTTTGCGGGCTTAGAAGGTTATTTGAAAGATCCCGCTTCATCCCAAGAGATTGCCGCGAATTATCCCAATACGGCGCGAATCCAGATAAAGGCGATGCAGTTCGTTCCTGCGGTCAAAAAGGGCAATCTTGATTTAGTTGACAGGATTAATAAAGGTTTCACCGCGCTCGATCCACACTTTATCCAGCAAACGGAGCGACGATGGCTTGGCTATCAACGTCAACAAGCTGGGATTGTTATTTCCATGCAACTGGGCGTCGAGCCTTTTGTGGACTTAGGGGTCGATGGTTTACCCCATGGCTTGTATGTGGACATGTGGCAATTGTGGTCCGAGAAAACGGGTATCGCCGTTGATTTTATTTCTGGCGATATGAACTCCAGTGTGGATGATGTTCGTCGTGGTCTTGCCGATGCGCACATTGGTTATCCAGAGAGTGATGATGTCAAAACGGGGCTTAATCGGGCTTGGCACTTATATACGGTTAAGAGCCGCTTGTTTCTCTTTCAGCAGCAGTTGACCGATTTAGACAGCTTAAAAGGTAAACGTATTGGGGTGGTGCCGACGGCGCCTTATCTGGTGGAGTTACGTAAAGCCTTACCCCAAATGGCACTGCGCTATTACGACAATATGGATGCCATGGTCGCGGGCGCAAGATCGGGCGAGATTGTTGGCTTTGTGGCTTCGGGTGCATGGACATCCCATTATTTACTGCTCAATAAAGGCTGGTCTGACTTTAGCCAGTATCCCAATCTCGAATTTAGCACCAACATTTATGTGCTGACTCGCAGTGATGATCCTGGTCTGACGCAGCGGATCGCCAATGGCTTTAACAATATTAGCAATCAAGAGTTTGCCGATATTGAAAATAAATGGATGCTCAATCCCAAAGATCATGTTTTTACCCAAGCTGAGCGCCATGTCAGCCTAAGCCCAGCAGAACAGGACTATGTGGAAAGTGTAGGCGAGCTTAAAGTGGGCTATTTAAAGCAGTGGCCGCCGATGGAGTTTATGGATGAGCAGGGCGAGTTTGCGGGGATCAATAGCGATATCGTCAAATTACTCAAGGAACAGCTCAAACTTAAGCTGACGCCCGTTGCCTTTGATGATTGGCATTCGTTAATCGACGCACTGCAAAAGGGCGAGGTAAGTTTAGCCGGCAGTGTCGCCCAAACGGCGGAGCGCCAGCAACGTTTAGCGTTTAGTGAGGCATATTGGCCATCGCCGTGGGCATTAGTGTCGCAATTGGAGCAAGTCTCGGTATTCAATATTGCGCAGCTCGCAGGACAAAGGGTAGCTGTGGTCGAGGGCTATCATTTGGTGGCCCAATTGATGAGTCTGGAACCTTCACTCAAGTTAGTGATAGTGCCAAATACGCAGGCGGGATTGGCGGCGGTGACTAATGGCAATGCGGATGTGTTTATCGATAAAGTGGTGACGTTGGCCTCCGAACTTAAAACCAGTCACTACCCGACGCTGAAAATGTCGCTGCTGAGTGATCTTGCCGATCAGCATAGCCATATTGGTGTTTATCCTCAGTTTGCGCCGCTGGTGCCACTGATTAACAAAGCCTTAGCCTTGATTGACGCTCAGCATCAGCAGCAAATTTATGCGCGTTGGGTGTCATTTTCTGTCGCGACAGAGAGCGCTAAATATCTGCAATGGATGCGTTATATCGTATTTGGCGTGATAATCTTGTGCTCAGTGATGGTAGCGGTGCTATTAGTGAATCGCCGCTTAAATCGTGAGATCACCCAGCGATTAGTCGCTGAAAAACGTTTGCTGCATGTGGCAAATCACGATGCTTTGACTCAGTTACCTAATCGCGTCTTGCTCGATGACAGATTAGCCCAAGCTTTGCTGTCCCATCAGCGCGAGCAAGCCCATTTTGCCTTGCTATTTATCGATCTGGATGGGTTTAAACAAATCAATGATCAACATGGTCATCCGATTGGCGATGAATTACTGGTACAAGTTGCCCAAAAGTTAACCAAGGTTATCCGTGGCTCAGATACCGTGGCGCGATTTGGCGGCGATGAGTTTATTATCCTGCTAAATCGTGTGCAAGATCTCGATGCTGCAACCCAAGTAGCTGATAATATTCTACAGGCACTGTCGAGCCCTTTGCTTATTCAAGGCGTCAGTGTCAGCATAGCGGTCAGTATGGGCGTGGTGATTTACCCCCGCGATGGTGATACCGCGATAGGCTTATTGAAAAAAGCCGATCAACTGATGTACCAAGCAAAAAGTTGCGGCGGGCGTTGTTATCGCTCAGCTTGATGTTTTTTTGAACGCTCATGCTCAGATAGTGCGTTCGCCTCTAGTCAAGGGCGTAAAACTGTTTGATACTTCACCGCCTAAGTGTGAAGTACTTTGGTAATCGGCATTATTTTACTATAATGCCG
The DNA here is from genome assembly GCF_001887095.2 of Shewanella sp. SACH. Taxonomy (NCBI): domain Bacteria; kingdom Pseudomonadati; phylum Pseudomonadota; class Gammaproteobacteria; order Alteromonadales; family Shewanellaceae; genus Shewanella; species Shewanella sp. SACH. The sequence continues at coordinate 1,425,253 of NZ_MPDG02000001.1, read as the reverse complement.
CTTTTATCTCGTTTTGATTATTTCCAAAGCACCGGTTTCCGGATAAAGGATAGAGTTAGATGCGCAGTCATTATTGTGGAGACGTCAATAAGTCTCACGTTGGACAAGAAGTTACCTTGGTAGGTTGGGTTAATCGTAGCCGTGATTTGGGTGGCGTTGTCTTTTTAGATTTAAGAGACAGAGAAGGTCTGATCCAAGTG
>NZ_MPDG02000001.1:1305133-1425043 GCF_001887095.2 Shewanella sp. SACH | reverse complement strand
GAGAAGGTCTGATCCAAGTGGTCTATGATCCAGACTTACCTGAGGTGTTCAATGTCGCCAGCACGCTGCGCGCCGAATTTTGCGTTCAGGTTAAAGGCCTAGTTCGCGCCCGTCCTGACAGCCAAGTCAATGGTCAAATGAAGACCGGTGAAATTGAAGTCTTAGGCCAAGCCCTGACTATCATCAACGCTGCCGATCCACTGCCATTGAGCATGGATAACTACCAGAACAACAGCGAAGAGCAACGTCTTAAGTATCGTTACTTAGATTTACGTCGCCCAGAAATGGCGCAGCGATTAATTTTCCGTGCTAAAGTGACCAGTTCTGTGCGTCGTTTCCTCGACTCAAATGGTTTCTTAGACATAGAAACACCGATCCTGACCAAGGCAACCCCAGAAGGTGCCCGCGATTATTTAGTACCAAGCCGTACTTATAAAGGTCAGTTCTTTGCCTTGCCACAATCGCCACAGCTGTTTAAACAGTTGCTGATGATGTCAGGCTTTGATCGTTACTATCAAATCGTAAAATGCTTCCGTGATGAAGATTTACGTGCCGACCGCCAGCCAGAATTTACCCAAATCGATATCGAAACGTCTTTCATGAGCTCTGAGCAAGTGATGGCGAAAACCGAAGAGATGATGCGCGGTCTGTTCCTTGAAATGCTGAACGTCGATCTGGGCGAGTTCCCGCGCATGACCTACAACGAAGCGATGCGTCGTTTCGGTTCCGATAAGCCCGATTTACGTAACCCATTGGAGCTGGTGGACATTGCCGATTTACTCAAAGAAGTCGAATTTGCGGTATTCTCAGGCCCTGCTAACGATGAAGAAGGCCGTGTTGCTGCACTGCGTATTCCAGGCGGCGCTGCACTGTCTCGTAAGCAAATAGATGATTACACGAAGTTTGTTGGCATCTATGGTGCTAAAGGCTTAGCGTGGATGAAGATTAATGACCTAAGCCTTGGCTTAGAGGGCATTCAATCACCTGTGCTGAAATTTTTAAACGAAAGCATAGTCAATGAAATCGTCAGCCGCACTGGCGCGCAAACCGGTGACATTATTCTGTTTGGTGCTGACCAAGCGACTGTGGTTGCTGAATCTATGGGTGCACTGCGTCTTAAAGCCGGCGAAGATTTCAACTTATTACAAGGCGAATGGCGTCCACTGTGGGTGGTTGACTTCCCAATGTTTGAGAAAATCAACGGCAATTTCCACGCTGTTCACCATCCGTTCACCGCACCGCGCGGCGTAACGGCGGCAGAACTTGAAGCTAACCCAGCAAATCGTGTTTCTGATGCTTACGATATGGTATTAAACGGCTGCGAATTAGGCGGTGGTTCAGTGCGTATCCACAACCAAGAAATGCAGTCTGCGGTATTCCGTATTTTGGGTATTACCGACGAAGAAGCTAAAGAGAAGTTCGGCTTCCTGTTAGAAGCGCTGCGTTACGGTACTCCGCCACATGCAGGTTTAGCGTTTGGTTTAGACCGCATCATCATGTTGATGACGGGCGCAAGCTCAATCCGCGATGTGATGGCGTTCCCGAAAACGACTACAGCCGCTTGTCCGCTGACTAACGCACCAGGATTTGCTAATCCACAGCAGTTAGCTGAACTTGGCATTGCCGTGGTTGAGAAAGCCGTTAAAACTGAAGACTGATCTTTCGTAACAGGGCTTTTGTAAATCGATCTTATGCAAATCGACCTTATTCAAGTCGACGTTGTGTAGCTCGTTTTGTGAAAGGCGATTGGCATTAGTCGATTGGCGTTAGTCTATTAGCATTAGTCCTTATCAGTTATTTTTAGTCGTACCGAAAACCGAGGCGCAAGCCTCGGTCTGTTTTAGTGAACCGTCATTTCTTTGCTTATCAATATCTATTTGTTCAATCCTAAATAGCCGTTATTCAATCCATTACACTTCGGCTCTTGATAAGCTATGCGATGACACCTCAGTTAAGGAGACTTCCCATGGCAGGTCACAGTAAATGGGCCAACATTAAGCACCGTAAAGCAGCTCAAGATGCTAAACGCGGTAAACTCTTTACTAAATTCATTCGCGAATTAACCGTCGCAGCCCGTGAAGGCGGCTCAGATCCCGATTCAAATCCACGATTACGTGTCGCCATTGATAAAGCCCTCGGTGGCAATATGACCCGCGATACGGTTGAGCGCGCGATTAAACGCGGCGCCGGTGAATTAGAAGGTCAGCAACTCGAAACCATTCTCTATGAAGGTTATGGCCCAGGCGGCACCGCTGTGATGGTCGAAACCATGACGGACAATCGTAATCGGACTGTGAGCGGTGTGCGCAATGCGTTTAGTAAATCGGGCGGTAACTTAGGCACGGATGGGTCGGTTGCTTATCTATTCACTAAGCGAGGGGTGTTATCCTATGCGCCGGGAACCGATGAAGATGCATTGATGGAAGCGGCGCTTGAAGCGGGTGCGGAAGATATCGTCAGCTATGATGATGGCGCGATGGATGTGTTCACCGATCCCGTTGATTTCTATATGGTGAAAGATGCGCTCGATAAAGCGAGTTTTGTGGCAGATAACGCTGAAATCGCTATGATAGCCTCGACGAAAGCTGAGCTTGATTTAGACACTGCCGAAAAATTTATGCGCCTTATCGATACCCTTGAAGATCATGACGATGTGCAAGAAGTGTATCATAATGCGGAAATCTCTGATGACGTGATGGCAAGCCTAGGTTAGATTGACTGTGAGCTGGATTTGGGCGTCAATCTAAACCAATTTCAGCTCGCACACGCTAACGTAGGGCACTCGCTAATCCAGGAACTGAGACGAACATTCAGATCCCATATAAGGCATTAAATGGCAATTATTTTAGGTGTTGACCCTGGTTCACGGATCACAGGCTACGGCGTGATCCAATGTCAGGGACGGCATCAGATTTACCTCGGCAGTGGCTGTATTCGTACTTCGTCTGAAGAGCTTCCTGGCAGGCTTAAGCAAATATTTGATGGGATCACTGAAATTATTCGTCAGTATCAACCGGACGAATTTGCGATTGAACGGGTATTTATGGCAAAAAATGCCGATTCTGCGCTCAAGCTTGGCCAAGCACGCGGCGCGGCGATTGTCGCCGCCACTGTCGCCAATTTACCTGTGGCGGAATACAGTGCGACTCAAATTAAAAGCGCAGTCGTTGGTACGGGGCGAGCACAAAAAGCCCAAGTACAACACATGATCCAACAACTACTTAAATTACCCGCAGCCCCACAAGCTGACGCCGCAGATGCACTCGGTGTTGCTGTGTGTCATTATCACACCAGCCAGAGTTTAATCGCATTGAGTGGCCGGGCAACGGCAAGAACATACGGACGGTACAGATGATAGGTCGTTTACGGGGCGTGCTAGTTGAGAAACAAGCTCCAGAAATTTTGATTGATGTGAATGGTGTGGGTTACGAGTTGCAGATGCCGCTCACCAGCTTTTATGAGCTGCCTGAAGTCAACCATGAAACCATGGTCTACACCCACTTTGTGGTGCGTGAAGATGCACAGTTACTCTATGGTTTTATCACTAAGCAGGAAAGGGCGTTATTTCGCTTACTGATCAAGACCAATGGCGTGGGTCCCAAGCTTGCACTGACCATTTTATCTGGTATGACTGCAGGTGAGTTTGTCGGTTGTGTTGAGCGTGATGACATAGTGACCTTAGTGAAATTACCGGGTGTTGGCAAGAAGACCGCCGAGCGGTTACTGGTAGAAATGCGCGATAAGCTCAAGAGCTTGATGGAAGCCTCAGCAGGTTCAGAGCGTGAGTTTGTGCTGCAATCTAATTACTCTCCTGCGCCGACAGTCAATAGTGCTGAAGAAGACGCTATTTCAGCTTTAATTTCGCTGGGTTATAAACCGCCGCAGGCGAGTAAATCAGTTTCTGCAGCCTACAAAGAAGGTATGGATTCAGAAACTCTGATCAAAGCTGCCCTTAAGTCGATGCTTTAATTGAATAATGATGATAATTAAGATGAAAGCTGCGAGAAGGAAGAACCATGATTGAGGCAGACAGACTCATCCAGCCGCAGATCCAAGCTCAAGATGAATCCATCGACAGGGCAATGCGCCCTAAAATGCTCGATGAATACACGGGCCAAGATGACACGCGGGCGCAGCTTAAGGTGTTTATTCAAGCGGCGAAGAATCGTAACGAAGCCTTAGATCATATGTTGATCTATGGTCCGCCGGGATTGGGTAAAACCACCTTAGCCATGATTGTTGCGAACGAGATGGGGGTAAACATTAAATCTACCTCGGGTCCCGTGCTTGAAAAAGCGGGCGATCTCGCCGCGCTTCTGACCAATCTTGAATCCGGTGATGTGTTATTCATCGATGAAATCCACCGATTAAGCCCTGTGGTAGAAGAGATTTTGTATCCGGCGATGGAAGATTATCAGCTGGATATCATGATAGGTGAAGGGCCTGCAGCGCGTTCCATCAAGCTTGATTTACCGCCGTTCACTCTAGTGGGCGCAACAACACGGGCAGGGGCGTTAACCTCACCACTTCGGGCGCGTTTTGGGATCCCGCTGCGGCTTGAGTTCTATAACATCAAAGATTTAAGCACCATAGTCACGCGTTCGGCGCAGGTAATGGAGCTGGATATTGATGCTGAAGGCGCATTTGAAATCGCGCGCCGTTCACGCGGCACACCGCGAATAGCCAACCGATTGCTGCGTCGCGTGCGGGATTACGCACAGGTGAAGCATGACGGCGCAGTCACCAAATTTGTGGCCGAACACGCTTTAGACTTATTAGATGTGGATAGTGAAGGTTTCGATTATATGGACCGCAAGCTATTACTGGCCATTATTGACAAGTTTATGGGCGGACCCGTTGGGCTAGATAACTTAGCCGCGGCCATAGGCGAAGAACGTGAAACCATCGAAGATGTGTTAGAACCTTTCTTGATCCAACAAGGGTTTATCCAACGTACGCCCCGCGGCCGAATTGCAACCGCACGGGCATACCAGCATTTTGAGTTGATCAAACCCGAATAGCCATCTGCTTGATAATACCGATAATGAAAGGCGACCTAAGTGGTCGCTTTTTTATGGGTAAAATTTACCTTTGCGTACAATTTGGGTGAAGTAAAAGCGCACTTTAGCAAATCGAATGATGTTTAATCTGGCGTTAAATGTAGGGGCTTTTATGAGTTGATAGCTACTCACACCTCATTATTAAGTTGTATCAATATTCAAAAGTTTTACGGCTTTTATAGCTCGTTATTTCGACATTGATAATAGCTTTTATATAGAAATCTATATATTTATAGCCAATTAGTGTTCGCCTATATTTATTAACAAATGTATCTCAATAGTGTATTTATTGAGCGTAAGCCTAAGTTTTCCACCATTTAGATTGATTTTTTCTCTGAGATTAACTTAATTTAACAAATTTGATTTAGGCCATTAAATCCTCAAAATAATAGTCGCTACAGTTACTCTTCGCTAGGTTTAGCATGCCGAATAATTTGTAATATTATTGTTGAAATTTTATTGGCAACCTTACTCCCCATGCATAAATAACACAATTGATGCTGATTGTATCTGTTGTTATATGCTGATTTAGTGAGATTATCTTAATTATTCTGGCTTTTAATTAGTTGCTTACAACCCTTTTTATGCAGTTTAAGTGGTGGTTAATCAGTACTTCATTCCAACCAAAAGCTCTCGTTGTACATGCCTGGTGTGATCTATATCACACTTTTACACACTGGGAATGTTTCATAAAAGTAACTCATTAACAGTGTTAATCACTTATTAATTATCATCATTAAGACTTAACTCCTGATAAATTATATCGCTTAAGTTTTATCGAAAATAAAAACCATCAAATAAAACAAGTTAACTCATATTTATTAACATCAATTTTTAATTGGTTAATATTTTGAGTGTTGACGGAGTTAAAGTGAATCCTCAGTATCGAGTGCAACACTAGTACATCAATAGTTGTACAAGCTGTAAGCATAAAAATAATAGTAAGATCTAGGGAGCATTCATACATGATCAAAAGAACCAAAGTAGCGTCGGCTATTAACTTAGCTATCGTTGCATCTATCACTTCTGGTGCATTTGTAACGTCAAGCGCATTTGCAGCGGAAGAAAAAGCAAAAGTTGAACGTATTGAAGTCACGGGTTCACGCATTCAGCGCCAAGATATGGAAACAGCTTCACCTGTGACCGTTATTGATGCTGCTGCGATTAAAGCGGAAGGTTTTACTTCTGTTGACCAAATGCTACAAGTACAAACATCTATGGCGGGTGCAGCCGTGGGTTCAAGCACTAACAACGGTGCAGATGGCGTCGCGCAAGTTGATTTACGTGGCATGGGGTCACAGCGCACGCTGGTGTTACTGAACGGTCGCCGTATGGTGAACTCAGGTTCTGGTGCTGATAGTGCAGTGGATTTGAACTCAATCCCTGTGGCTATGATCGCACGTGTTGAAATTCTGAAAGATGGCGCTTCAGCGGTTTATGGTTCAGATGCCATTGCCGGTGTTGTGAACATTATCACTAAGAAAGACTTTGAAGGTTTTCAGCTCGATTTTAACGGCAGTGGCACTGATAAAGGTGACGGTGAGAGTGGTGATGTAAGTGCATTATATGGTTTCAACACAGAGGGTGGTAACTACACCTTTGGTGCTGCTTATGCTGACCGTCGTGGTGTTATCCAAGGTGATCGAGATTGGTATGACCCACTCGATAATACGAGTTCAATTATTCCAACTGGTGCATTAAACCAGAAGGTTATTGATGCAAATGGTAATTGGGTTAACAGAGCCACAGGTTATGATTATTCGAATGACGTTTACTTCCAAACGCCAAGCGAACGCCGTAGCTTATTTGCAAATATGACACAAGAGTTAGGTAATGATGTGGTACTAACCGCGGATGCTATCTATACCAATCGTCTTTCAAACCAACAGCTTGCGGCACAGCCTGCGCAAATCAAATTAAATGTTTGTGGCGACCCAAGAGTGACAGATCCAACTGCTGGTTGCCTTAATCTTGACCAAAGCATGGTTGATGCAGGGATTAAAGCTGACGCTCGCGGACAAGTGCAATATAACAGACGTATGAATGATGTTGGGCCTCGTGTTTACAGCCAAGATACTGATACTTGGCGTTTATCTGGTGGATTAGCGGGTTCTTTGGATGTTCATACTGGTATGAACTGGAATGTGGACTACACATTTGGTAAGAACGAGGCTAAAACTGGTGTTGATAACTCAATTAACGCAACATTAATGGCTGCTTCTATTTATGCAGACCCATATGCGTGGTTTGAAGGGGCTCCACTGACGAATGAGATGAAAGACGTTTCGTATGACGAGAAATCAACTGGTGGCAATGAACAACAAACGTTGTCTGCTGGCTTAAATGGTGAACTCTTCGATTTAAGTGCGGGTGCTGTGGGCTTTGCGATTGGCGCTGAATACCGTCGTGAAAGTGGTTTCTATAATCCAGATCCAGTTGTTGTCGCTGGCGATAGTACTGCTGCTCAGCAAGACCCGACAAGCGGTAACTACAACGTTATCTCTATTTTCCAAGAAGTGAGCGTACCATTTACAGAAAAATTAACGGGTGAATTTGCACTGCGTTTAGATGATTATTCAACATTTGGTAAAGCAACTACGTGGAAAATTGGGTTGACATATGTAGCATCCGACGAACTTATGTTACGTACTGTCGCTGCTACAGGTTTCCGTGCTCCAAGTGTTGCTGAATTATATGGTGGTAATTCAGGTTCTTTTGATTATTTAACGAACCCTTGGTTACCTCTGAGTGAACAAACTGGACAGATTTTAGTTAATCGTACATCTGATGAAAATTTAAAACCTGAAGAATCTGAGTCATATACAGCTGGTTTAGTTTACTCACCAAGCTATATTGATGGTATGTCTCTGACTTTAGACTACTGGCGTTTCAAAGTAACCAATGCTATTGCTCGTGCAGATGTTCAAGTTGGTTTAGATGCTTGTTATAAAGGTGATGCTGAAGCATGTAGTACATTCAATATTACTGCCGATGGTGATTTGTTTAATTTAACAAGTGCATTAACAAACGTTGGGTCACAGGATACTAGCGGTGTTGATTTCAACTTAGCTTATAGCTTTGCATTGTTTGGGTTAGACTGGAAAGTCAGTAATGACACTACATACCTCATTAATTATGAGCAAGATGGTGAAAACTATACTGGCACTATCGATGGGAACTTCGGTGCTTACTCTCGTGTTCGTAACAACTTCAGCATTTCTGCGGGTCAAGATGATTGGAGTGTAATGTACTTCAACCGCTATATCCGATCTATGAATGATAATTACACTGACTATGATGTGAATGATGAACCATTTGCTGCTGTTAGAGGTGTTGATTCTATTCTGTATCACAATATTTCTGGTACTTATCACGTAAATGACAGCACAACAGTTAGCTTAGGGGTGAAGAACTTTACTGACGAGAAGCCGCTATACGTTACTAACGGTAGTGATGCTGGTACAGTTCCAGAAGTGTACGACACCATTGGCCGTACTATATACGGTGGTGTAACGGTTAAGTTCTAAGCTAAGTTAATACTCTTAGTGTTTAAAAAGCGCCTTAGGGCGCTTTTTTATTGCGAAATGGAACCAGACACAGATTTTTGAGTGGTTAACCATCATTTAACTCATCACTTTTAAATAGCCAATCTTCATTTATTTTTTCCTCTAATGTCGTATTTTGTTCACAGTTTTCAACATCACACTTCTTAACGAATGTAATAGGTCTAGAGTCATCTCGATTCGCATGGTAATATAAATGATATAGATTCTCGTTTGGGTTTTAAGGATGAGTAAAATACTCTTAGTCGATGATGATCCCTTGTTTAGTGTGTGGTTGGCCGATGCCTTGGGCACACAAGGGCATGAAGTTGCATGTGCAGTAAATGGTGTTGATGGTTTGGCATGCATTGAAAGCTTTTCACCCGACATCATAGTGCTTGATTTAGTCATGCCACAAATGAATGGTTTTGAGCTGTTAAAAGCGCGGGAATGCTCAACGCCGGTATTGATGATTTCTGCACGGGATAATGAAGACGATCGCATCACAGGTTATGAATTGGGTGCCGATGACTTTTTGAGTAAACCGTTTAGCATCAAAGAGCTTTTTGTTCGCTTACGCGCCTTAGAACGACGTCTTTGTGTCAGTCAACCTCACTCGCCGCAAATTGCAACTGTAGCAGCGAAAGTGATTAACTTTGATGATATGAGTTACAGGATCACCATTGGTACACGGTATGTCGATTTGACTCAAACCGAATTTAAATTATTTAAATATCTGTTTGAAAGGAAAGGTCAAGTCATCACGAAACAAGAGTTGCAACGCTCAGTATTACAAAAGGATCTGGGCCGATTTGACCGCAATCTCGATATGCACATTAGTAACACTCGCCGTAAATTAGCCAACATCAGCTTGCCGCGTAACTTAATCAATACAGTGCGAGGCCAAGGTTATAGTTTTATGGCTTAACACCATCGTTTACTACCTTGTTAACGGCTAAGTTTGAACGGATGTTTGGCGTGAAACTTGGTCAATAAAAGGTCGACTGCAACTGCCTTGACTGAATTTACTGGCTTTCGTTTTCCCCTTGGGATGTTTTGGTTTATCCTATCGGCCATATAATAAAATGTGCTGCGTGCTATCAGTCGCGTGCCATTAACAGCCCTTAGCTTTAACAACCTATTAGGAATCATTATGCGGATCAGTGCCAACTTTGATGGCGGAAATATCCAAGTCGTTAATCTTGATAATAAAGACGATATTCAACTTGCTATTCGTCCCGATGCGGGCGGCGAGTTTTATCAATGGTTCAATTTTCGATTCGAAGGTGAGGTGGGTAACCATTACACCTTAAATATCATCAACGCGGGGACGGCTTCCTATACCAAGGGATGGGAAGACTATCAGGCAGTAGCCAGTTACGACCGTCAGCATTGGTTCCGTATTCCTACACAGTATAAAGACGGCAAACTGAGCATTAGCTTAGAGCTGGATTGCGATGCGATTCAAATCGCTTACTTTGCGCCATACAGCTATGAGCGTCACTTAGATTTACTCAGCGGCGCGCAGTTACACCCAGATGTCAATTTAGAGCATTTAGGCCTGACCTTAGATGGCCGCGATATTACCCTGATGAAAGTCGGTAATGGCGATCCTTCTAAACGCAATATTTGGATCACCGCCAGACAACATCCGGGCGAAACCATGGCTGAATGGTTAGTCGAAGGTCTAGTGAATCGTTTACTCGATAATGATTGTCCAACAGCGAAAGCGCTGCTCGATAAAGCCAATTTCTATATAGTGCCGAACATGAATCCCGATGGCAGTGTCAGAGGCCATCTGCGCACCAATGCGATTGGGATCAATCTTAACCGCGAGTGGCAAACGCCAAGTTTAGAAAAGAGCCCTGAGGTGTACCACGTCGTCAACAAGATGCAGCAAACTGGTGTCGACTTGTTCTATGATGTCCATGGTGATGAAGGCTTACCTTATGTGTTTCTCGCAGGTTGTGAGGGCGTGCCTGCCTACAATGATAAGCTGGCGCAGCTGCAAGTGGACTTCAGTCAAGCATTAACCTTAGCCAGTGCTGATTTTCAAACTCAGTTTGGCTATGACAAAGACGAGCCAGGCCAAGCGAATCTAACGGTTGCTTCTAATTGGGTCGCTCAGACCTTCGAGTGTTTATCCAATACCCTCGAAATGCCTTTTAAAGACAATAACAATCTGGCCGATCCTTTTGTGGGTTGGTCGCCAGAGCGCAGTATTTATTTAGGTGAAGCATCGCTTATCGCCATGCTCGCCGTTGTTGATAAATTACGTTAGGGCGAGGCTGATATGGCATTAATTGAATGTCCAGTGTGTCGCAAGCGGATGTCGAGTAAGGCGCCTGTATGTCCCCATTGTCAAGCGAGCACCAATGGTGACAATGAGTCCTTATCGCGCATTAGTCATATTCAAAAGTCCAGCAGCTTAATGAATCAGAGTTTTGTTGCTATGACCTTGTTTATTGCTGGTGTGGTGATTTGGTTTTGGGGTGGTGAACCTGCCGAAGGTATGCGGGCGAATATCGCTGGAATATGCTTTGTGTTTGGTTTTGTGGGTTATCTCATCACACGAGTCAGAATCGTGTTACATAAGCGGAAAAGTGTATGACAGATATTAATCAAGTGATCGATCAAATGCCCATTGAAGTCTATGAAAGGCTTCGTAGTGCAGCAGAACTGGGTAAGTGGGAAGATGGCACTGTGTTAAGTGAAGTGCAGCGTGAATCGACCCTGCAGGTCGTGATGTTGTATCAAGCTCGTAAGCTGGAGCAAACTGAGCATTTCACTATTGCGCCTGACGGTAAAATCAATGAATTGTCTAAAGCCGAGTTGAAAAAGCAATTCCGCGGTGAGCCGATTGCTGAGTTTAAAGTGCAGGATTTATAAATTACTCACTGACTTCAAGGTGGTTTGTGTTTGCTAAGATGTTAGGCGTGGAGCTGGGATTAGCTGTTTATGTGACGTTAATATTGATTTAGTATCAAATAACTTCAATGCAAATAGCCTCTATAAATAGCTCTCTGTAAAAGCACCGAGACAAGCACTCATTTGACGTCGTTTAATCTGAGTTAACATAAAAAAGCCCATTAAATATGGGCTTTTTTGTTGCTAGTGATTGAGAACTACAAACAGATTAAAAGACACTATCTTTAATCTATGCTCAATTCACCGACCAAGTTTTGTAACATGGCCGCTTTTATTTCCGCTGGCTGCAAATTTTTCGATAGTAAATAATGTAGTTTTGCCAAGGCCGCTTCTATGGTCATATCGGCGCCACTGATCACGCCCGCTTTAGCGAGTGCATTACCTGTGGCGTAGCCGCCCATATTCACCTTACCTTGGAAACACTGGGTAAGATTCACCAGCACTATGCCACGTTCATCCGCTTGCCTTAAGGTTTTGAGTAAGGCAGCATCTTGCGGCGCGTTACCCACACCAAATGTCAATAGTATGAGGGCTTTAACCGGCTGCTGCAGAATGTTCTCAAAAATCTGTGTCGAGATACCTGGATACAAGGTCACTACACCCACAGGCTGCGGACTGATATGCGCCACTTCCAATGGGGTATCGTTGGCAACGGTGATTTTGCCTGCGCGCAGATTGATTTTGATCCCAGCTTCAAGCAGTAGCGGGAAGTTAGGCGAAGCAAAAGCATCGAAACCGTCGGCATGGGCCTTAGTCGAGCGATTACCTCGAAAGAGTTTGTTGTTGAAGAATAAACACACTTCTGCGACCGGATAATTCGCCGCAATATAGAGTGAGTTTAATAAATTGGTTTGACCGTCTGAGCGCAGCTGGGCGAGGGGGATTTGCGAACCCGTCACTATCACAGGTTTTGACAAGCCTTGCAGCATAAACGACAGCGCCGAAGCCGTGTACGCCATGGTATCTGTACCGTGGAGGATCACAAAGCCATCGTATTTATCGTAATTAGCTTGTATATCGTCGGCGATCATCTGCCAATCGGTCGGCGCCATATTGGAAGAGTCGATAAGCGGGCAGTATTCGTGGATCACGAATGTCGGCATTTCTTCATGGTAAAACTCAGGCATAGATTGCACGCACTGAGTCAGGAATCCCGCCACAGGGACGAAGCCGTTATCGGTCTTTTGCATACCGATGGTGCCGCCTGTATAGGCAACATAAATGGAGCGTTTAGTCATTCTTGTCGTTTTCTTAGCTTCAAGTGGCCGAATTATACGATTTAACTGACATAAACCCAATAAAAAAGCCCGGAGAGCCGGGCTTTGTCTTTGTCATCATCTTGAAGTTGCGAGCAGCAACCTAGACGCTGGCAGATTTAGTTCATCATGTTGCAAGTATCGCAGTAGATGTAGACGTTATTTGGATCATCAAAAGAGGTTAACGTTTTCAAGCTGCTGGTCCATTGCGCTAGCATTTGCTCTAACATCGATGATTGGCTCAGTGAGGCGGGCAGATAGCTCGATACTGAGGCAAACATCTGTTGCATAAAGCGTTGCTCGGGTGTCAGTTCTTGTTCGATAACGCGGGTATCAAATAGCGTCATATCCGCGAGTTTAGCGGCTTTAGCTATCGCCTCATCTAAATCACCCAGTTCATCGACTAAGCCAAGCTCGAGGGCTTTTTTACCGCTCCACACTCGGCCTTGGGCAATCTTATCGACTTGTTCTATGGTCATCTTACGTTCTTTAGCGACCAGCGAGATAAAGTCTAAATAGCCGCGTTCAATATGACGTTGGATAATCGCTTCAACTTGCGGTGACAGCGTGCGCGTCACAGACAATCCCGCCCATTCCGACGTCGATACGCCATCGGTATGCACGCCTATACTGGCCAGAGAATCTTCGAAGGTGGTGATCATGCCGAAGATCCCAATTGAGCCCGTGAGCGTGGTTGGCGTTGCGAAGATGTAGTCGGCACTGGCCGAAATCCAATAACCACCCGATGCGGCCAAACTGCCCATACTGACGACAACAGGTTTGCCCGCTGCTTTAAGTGCCAGTAATTCTTGACGAATTTGCTCCGAGGCAAAGGCGCTACCGCCAGGGCTATCGACGCGCAGCACTAAGGCTTTAACGTGTTTATCGAAACGGGCCTTACGTAACAGCTCGGCAGTGCTTTCGCCGCCAATTTGGCCCGCAGGTTGAGTGCCGTTCAGAATCGTACCGCTTGCGACAATAATGCCGACACTGTCTTGCTCAACAAAGCTTGGCAATGGCGTCACTAAGGTTAAATAATCATAAAAACTCACCTGCTTGAAACTGTCACCGCTGCTGGCTTTGCCCACGGTTTCTAGCATGGTTTGACGAAAATCTTCCGTGGTAGCTAAGCTATCAACCCATTTCATTTTGATGGCCATTGCCGCAGAGTCACCATTGGCTTTATCGAGCTCGGCCAAATAAGTGGTTGCATCGGGCACCAGCGAGTTAGGCTCAATATTGCGATTGCCTGCGACAGTCTGGGTGTAGCTTTGCCATACATCCGCTAAAAGCGCGCTGCTGGCTTCGCGAGCGGCGTCGGACATATCGTCACGCATGTAGGGTTCAACCGCGGATTTAAAGGTTCCTACACGGAAAATATGCGCTTTAACTTTGAGTTTATCTAAGGCCGATTTGAAGTACTGGTTGTACATACTCAGGCCATCAAGCGACACGCCGCCTTGGGGATTGAGGTAAATGGTGTCGGCAAAGCTGGCGAGGAAATATTGATTCTGCTCGTAGTAATTACCGATGGCGACCACTTTTTTACCGCTTTCTTTAAAGCGGTTAAGTGCATCACCGATAGATTGCAGCTTGCTGATCCCGGCACGTTTCAAATCGGCTAGATCAAGTACTAGGGTACTAATCCTTTGATCTTGCGCGGCATTGTCAATCACATACAGCACATCGGCGAGCAGGATTTCCCCATCTGCGTTGGCATTTTGGCCTTGCTTGAATGCGGCTTCTAGGGGATCGACCTGTTGTTTCTGATCGACAATCGAGCCGGCCAGATTAAGCACCAGCGCCGAGTTGTCTTCTACTTGGATATCTTCGCTGCTGCCAATGGAGATGATAATGGCGGCTAAGATGCCAAAAAAGATCAGATTGAGGATCAGTTTACGCGTCCCGTTGAGGGTGTGCCAAATAAACAAACATATTCTCTTGAAAAACGATGGGTTAGCGGACATCTGTCACTCCTTTATAAGTCCAATCTGCCAATGCTAACTGAAAATGGCGCTACAGGCTAAACACAATTGTAAAGGATTTTGACTGATGGCCTCGATCCAACGGTTGAGCTTAGATTTGACTCAAGGTATGCTGATTTAAATCACTTGTTTTAAAAGGATGTTTGAATGTCGTTTCCCCATTTATTAGAACCCTTAGATCTGGGATTTACCCAGCTCAAAAACCGCGTGCTTATGGGCTCAATGCACACAGGTTTGGAAGAAGAAAAGGGCGGATTTGAGAAACTGGCAGCGTTCTACAAAGAACGCGCTCTGGGCGGTGTGGGTTTGATTGTGACGGGTGGTATTTCCCCTAATCTTCGTGGCCGCCTTACGCCCCATGCCTGTCAGCTGAGTTTTCCTTGGCAAGTCGGTAAGCATCGCGTGGTCACGCAGGCTGTGCATGAGGCCGGCGGTAAGATCTGTATGCAAATTTTGCATGCAGGCCGCTACGGTTATCATCCTTTTTCCCAAGCACCGAGCAAAATTAAATCACCCATTACACCTTTTACACCGTCTGCTATGTCTAGTCGCCAAGTGCGCTCGACCATTAAGGATTACGCCAGCTCAGCCGCCCTTGCCAAGAAAGCTGGTTACGATGGCGTCGAGGTCATGGGATCTGAAGGCTATTTGATCAATCAGTTTGTCAGTGCGCGTACTAACACCCGCACCGATGAATGGGGCGGTGCGTTTGAAAAGCGGGCGCAATTCCCTATTGAGATTGTTAACGCGATACGGGCAAAAGTCGGTAAAGACTTCATTATTATCTTCCGTTTATCTATGCTCGATCTAGTGGATAACGGCTCGACTTGGGATGAAGTGGTGCAGCTCGCCCAGTGGTTAGAGCAAGCTGGCGTGTCCATTTTAAATACCGGTATTGGTTGGCATGAAGCGCGCGTACCGACCATTGCGACGAGTGTGCCCCGCGGCGCCTTTGCGTGGGTGACTGAAAAGCTCAAACAATCAGTTTCTGTGCCCTTAATTGCCACTAACCGCATTAACACCCCTGAGATTGGCGAGCAGATTATTGCTTCTGGTCAAGCTGACATGGTGTCGATGGCAAGGCCTTTCCTTGCCGATCCAGAGTTTGTCAATAAAGCCGCGGCGAACACGCCAGAGCTGATCAACACCTGCATTGGCTGTAACCAAGCGTGTCTTGATCATACTTTCTCCCTTAAGCGCGCGACCTGCTTAGTGAATCCTCGTGCCTGTTATGAGACTGAAATCAACTTTTTACCCACTGCCAATAAAAAGCGTATTGCGGTGATGGGCGCAGGTCCTGCGGGCATGGCGTTCTCTGTCTATGCCGCCATGCGTGGCCATCACGTTGTCTTGTTTGAAGCGAAATCCGAGGTGGGTGGTCAGTTTAATCTCGCCCGTAAAATCCCTGGGAAAGAAGAGTTTAACGAAACTATCCGTTATTTCATCAATCAAATTAAGTTGCATAAGGTGGAGCTGAGATTAAACACTCGCCTGGATGCCAGTGTGTTGGCAACCGAAAAGTTTGATGAAGTGGTGATAGCGTCAGGCGTTGTGCCGCGTGATTTAGTCTTA
The DNA here is from genome assembly GCF_001887095.2 of Shewanella sp. SACH. Lineage (NCBI taxonomy): Bacteria > Pseudomonadati > Pseudomonadota > Gammaproteobacteria > Alteromonadales > Shewanellaceae > Shewanella > Shewanella sp. SACH. The sequence goes on along the minus strand of NZ_MPDG02000001.1, from coordinate 1,408,700 downwards.
CCCGGCTTTGATGACCCACGGGTGGTCGATTATCAAAAAGTGCTCTCGGGTGAAGTGACTGTCGGTAATACCGTGGCCTTGATTGGTGCTGGCGGCATAGGGTTCGATATGGCGCATTACTTATGTGAGCGCCAATCTAGCACGCTGAACGCTGATAAATGGCTGCAACAGTGGGGCATAGATAAAACTTACCAACATGCGGGCGGCCTAACAGAACCACATTCCGACAATACCGATCATCGTAAGGTATTTTTACTGCAACGTAAAACGTCGAAGATGGGTAAAGGCTTAGGTAAAACCACCGGCTGGATCCACCGTCTTGTGCTTAAGCAACATGATGTGAAGATGAAAACGGGCGTGAGTTACGATAAGTTTGATGATGCGGGACTGCATATTCGCGTGGGCGAAACCGCTGAAGTGCTGGCCGTTGATAATGTTGTGCTTTGCGCTGGACAAGAATCGAATCGCACCTTAGTGGATGAGATGAAAGCGACGGGCTTGCCTGTGCATCTGATTGGCGGCGTGGATGTCGCGGCAGAGCTTGATGCTAAGCGTGCAATCCGCCAAGGCGCTGAGCTGGCTATGCGCTTATAGAAACTCGATAAGTCTTCTGCAATAAGCTTTAGGCGTTATGCGTTAAGTTTTAGATCCTGAAAGCCTGAACCTGAGTTCAGGCTTTTTGGTTTTCCGCGGGAATGCATTGAAAATAGAGAGAAGGAAGAAGAGTGGGGTTTAATGCGTTTGGTCGCTAATTGGCGCGGATTAATTAAGGCAGTATTGAAAGGGACTTTGTGTTTAACAGCTAATGCTTGTTTTAACGCCGCTTACTGAAAAAGTGAAAGTTGTTTATTCAGAGTGGATCATTTAAAGCAGCTTATAGAGAAGTCTAATCTTGGCGCTGTTAGTCTTCAAACACTTCTTGTTTTAACGTGCGCGTGTTGCTTGCTTCATGCTGTGTTTGCTTTGTCTTAGCCAAACTGGGTTTGCTCTGACGAGGTTGACACGCATAGGTGACTACGGCCGCACCTTCAGGTGACAAGTCGAGCTCTAAATCTTCGGTAGGCACACAGCAGCAGGGTAAACATTCATCATGTTTAAGTTCGGCTAAGGGTTCGTTTAAGTAGCTGACTTTTCCGCTGATGACCCGTGTTTTGCAGGCACCGCAGAATCCGTTGCGACATTCTGAGAAGATGTTAACTTTTTTTGCTTCGAGCGCTTGCAGCAAGGTGCCTTGTTGCTCAGTAAAGAGCAACACAGGTTGACCTTGAAGGCGTACGATTGGCGCCTTCGCAAACAGGTTTTGTGGCCGTTTTTTCGATGTCACTGTTGTAATGCCATTTTTAACGTCACTGTTGAGCGTCTTATAGATCGAAGTCGAGGAATTCATCGCCATCAACCGCTGAGTCGATTTGACCGACTAGGTATGAAGACACTTCCACTTCCTGAGGCGCGACTTGCACTGCATCGCTTTCTAACCAGTTTTTCATCCAAGGTAATGGATTGGTTATTTCAGGATAAGGTTGCGGCAGATTCACCGACTTCATCCGTTGGTTAGTAATAAATTCAACGTATTGGCAGAGGATCTGTTCATTCAAACCTATCATAGAGCCGTCTTTGAACAGGTATTTTGCCCATTCTTTTTCTTGCTCTGCGGCCTTGAAGAATAAATCAAAGGCTTCCTGTTGGCATTCTGCGGCAATTTCACCCATTTCTGGATCGTCTTTACCGCCTTGCATGATGCTTAAAATATGCTGAGTGCTGTTTAAGTGTAAGGCTTCATCACGGGCGATTAAGCGAATGATTTTCGCGTTACCTTCCATTAGCTTACGTTCAGCAAAAGCAAATGAGCAGGCAAAGCTAACATAGAAACGAATCGCTTCTAGGGCGTTGACTGACATCATGCACAGGTACAAGGCTTTTTTCAGGGTGCGAGTGTTTACGATGACTTCTTTGCCATCGATAACATGGGTACCCGCGCCGAGTAAATGGAACACTTGAGTCAATTGGATCAAGTGATCGTAGTAAGCGGCGATATCGGTCGCACGGCTTAAGATTTCTTTGTTCACGACGATATCGTCGAAGATCACTGAAGGATCGTTAACGATATTGCGAATGATATGGGTGTATGAGCGCGAGTGAATCGTCTCAGAGAAAGACCAAGTCTCAATCCAAGTCTCTAGTTCAGGCAGCGACACCAGTGGTAAAAAGGCCACATTGGGTGAGCGACCTTGAATCGAGTCGAGTAAGGTTTGGTATTTCAGGTTAGAAATAAAGATGTGTTTTTCATGATCGGGCAATGCACCGTAGTCGATTTTATCGCGACTGACGTCTACTTCTTCCGGGCGCCAAAAGAAAGATAACTGCTTTTCTATCAGTTTTTCGAACACTTCATATTTTTGTTGATCGTAACGAGCCACGTTGACCGATTGACCTAAAAACATAGGTTCACGGGTGGCATCGTTGGGTGTTTGACAGAAGGTAGAGTAGGCCATGGTGCTATTTTCCAATGGATAGGGATCCACTCAATCGGGATCCCTATACTTTTTATTTGTAAGAGCCGCGTTAACGTTAAAGACTAGATTTTACACGCGCCGCCGGCGCAACCATCATCTTCTTTCTCTAAATTGGTGATGTCATCGTGTGAATCCGACGCACCATCGCGAGTGTTATGGTAGTAAAGCGTTTTCACACCTAACTTGTAAGCATTGAGCAAATCTTTCAGCAAGGTTTGCATCGGTACTTTACGGCCTTCAAAACGTGAAGGATCGTAGTTAGTGTTGGCCGAAATAGCTTGGTCAACGAACTTCTGCATGATACCCACTAGCTGTAAGTAACCGTCATTGCTTGGCATTTTCCATAGCAATTCATAGCTATCTTTCAGCGTATCGAAATCAGGTACAACTTGCTTCAACTGACCGTCTTTGCTCGATTTCACGCTGATAAGACCACGTGGTGGCTCGATACCATTGGTCGCATTGGAAATTTGCGACGAGGTTTCTGAAGGCATTAATGCCGACAGCGTCGAGTTACGCAGGCCATATTGCTTGATATCACTACGCAGTGATTCCCAGTCTAAGTGCAATGGTTCAGCACAAATTTTATCTAGGTCACGTTTGTAGGTATCGATTGGCAAAATACCTTGAGAGTAAGTGGTCTCGTGGAATAACGGACACGCACCTTGCTCTTTGGCCAAGTTCATTGAGGCTTTCAGTAAATAGAACTGAATCGCTTCGAAGGTTCTGTGGGTCAGCTCGTTCGCGCTGCCATCGGAATACTTCATGCCATTTTTTGCTAAGTAGTTAGCGAAGTTAATCACGCCTATGCCTAAGGTACGGCGATTCATCGAGGCAATTTGCGCGGCCTTGATAGGGTAATCTTGATAATCCAACAGGTTATCCAGTGCACGTACGGCGAGGTCGGCTAATGGCTCAATATCAGATAATTCTTTGATAGAACCTAAGTTAAGTGCTGACAACGTACAAAGCGCGATTTCACCTTCTGGATCATCGATGTTGTTCAATGGTTTAGTCGGCAGGGCGATTTCAAGACACAGGTTAGACTGTCTGATCGGTGCGACTTTTGAATCGAACGGGCTGTGAGTGTTGCAGTGATCCACGTTTTGAATGTAGATACGGCCAGTTGAGGCACGCTCTTGCATCATCAGTGAAAACAGCTCAACTGCCTTTATGGTTTTCTTACGAATGCTGCTGTCTTGCTCATATTGCACATATAAACGTTCGAATTCGTTTTGATCTTCAAAGAAAGCATCATATAAGCCAGGTACGTCAGATGGGCTAAACAGGCTGATGTTTTCGCCTTTGATCAGACGTTGATACATGACTTTGTTCAGCTGCACACCGTAGTCTAAATGACGGATACGGTTGTCTTCGACGCCGCGGTTATTTTTCAATACCAGCAGAGATTCGACTTCTAAGTGCCAAATAGGGTAGAACAGGGTCGCAGCACCGCCACGCACGCCGCCTTGAGAACAAGACTTCACTGCGGTTTGGAAATACTTATAGAAAGGTAAACAACCTGTGTGGAAGGCTTCACCACCACGGATTGGGCTACCTAAAGCACGAATACGACCGGCGTTAATACCGATACCCGCACGTTGGCTAACGTATTTCACGATAGACGAAGCAGTCGCGTTGATGGAATCTAAGCTGTCACCACATTCGATCAGTACGCAAGAGCTGAACTGACGCGTTGGTGTGCGCACACCGGCCATGATTGGCGTTGGTAGCGAAATCTTAAAGGTCGATACCGCGTCATAGAAATCTTTAATGTATTTCAGGCGCGTTTCTTTTGGATAGCGGGCAAACAAACAGGCCGCGACCAAAATGTAGAGGAACTGGGCGCTCTCATAGATTTCGTGCGTCACACGGTTTTGAACTAAATATTTGCCTTCAAGCTGTTTTACCGCAGCGTAAGAGAAGTCCATATCGCGCCAATGGTCGATATAGGTATCCATCACGTCGAGTTCTTCGCGGCTGTAATCCTGCAGAATGTGCATGTCATACTTGCCAAGCTCAACTAACTTAGTCACGTGGGTATACAGTGCTGGCGGCTCGAATTGACCGAAGGCCTTCTTACGCAAATGAAACACCGCTAAACGGGCGGCGAGGAACTGATAGTCCGGTGATTCTGGAGAAATTAAATCCGCAGCCGCTTTGATAATGGTTTCATGGATAGCTTCGGTTGGGATGCCATCGAAAAACTGTAGGTGCGAGCGAAGTTCAACTTCAGAAACAGAAACGTTTTTTAATCCCTTGGCTGCCCAAGTAATTACGCGGTGTATTTTTTCGAGATCGATATTTTCACGATCGCCACAGCGTTTTGTGACTGTCATAGTGCTATTCATTTGGAGATAGGCCTTGGTTCTTATATCTATTTAGGTGAGCAAGTTCACCGTACGTATCCTTGTAAAACAATCAATAACCGTCCCTTAAATACTGCTGACTGGTTGAAAACGAGTCAATTAAGCGGCGAGCTTTTAGTGTGTCTGATTGCTACCTATACACAAGATATGGTGTTTTAAATTATCTGGGATACAAGATAGTGAGGTTTGACCCTATTTGCAAGTCTGAATTCAGGGGACATCTTGTGGATAAGTTGAGGATAAGCTTTCGCGTTAGTAACGGCTAACCTTGAAGCTCAATTTCAGGTTAGTGTGTCGCACTCATGGGGGATTTTTAGGCGATCTTTTCTTTAGATCGCGATCGCGCACAAGTGCCGATCTTTTATCCGCCGACCTTTCGCCGCCTGATTTTATTCGCAGGGAAAAATCAGGCAAACACACTTATGTACATCTGCATAATGGCTTTAGCAAAAGTGTTATCTTTGAGTGTCATGGTGACGTCTGTTCGCCGTTTTATTAGCGAGTTTTTCTAGGCCAATGCTTCGACAAGTGTTTGATGTAGCTCAGTTGGGCTGGCAAAGTGCGCGTGGGCAGGCCACTGCGATGGCTTGTCGTTGACACCCAGATAACCCCATAGGGCAACGCCGCCTAACATGCCCGCCGCCTTCGCGGCTAACAAATCCCGCTCGGCATCCCCAAGATACAAAATGTGCTCTGGAGCGCAGTTCAGTTGCTGAGCCCCTAACAACATAGGTGCTGTGTGGGGTTTTGGGTGTTTGGTTGAATCGCCACTAATGATAACGGGCATACGTAAGTGTAAATTCAGTTTTCGCAATAAGGGACGGGTAAAGCGGGCTGGCTTGTTGGTGATCACCCCAAACGGCAGCTGCGTTAACTCGAGCCAGTCGAGTAATGCTGCAATGCCTGCGAATAGCGCACAGTGATCGCCATTAATGCGCTGATAGTGGGCGAGCAGCCCTTGCTGAACTTGAGTACGAAGATCATCCGCTGCATTGGGTATCGCCGCATCGACTAAAGCAAAACTGCCGTGGGATGCGGCGTAGCGCATGGCCGCTAACGGCTGCGCGGCGATGCCGACGTCTTGAAGACTTAAATTAAGGGCTTGCACCAGATCCGGCGCGGTATCGGCTAAGGTGCCGTCGAGGTCGAACAGTACGCCTTGGATCTGTGCCAGACTCATATTAATCAACCTTACGCGTCGCTATCATGTAATTCACATCAACTTTAGGCGTGTATTTAAAAATGCCCGTCAGCGGGTTGTAGCTGATGCCTAATGCATCGGTACAGATCAGATCGGTATTGTCCACAAGCTCAATCAATTCCGAAGGCTTAATGAATTTTTTATGCTCATGGGTGCCAACTGGCAGCATCTTCAGCAAATATTCTGCGCCGAGAATCGTGTGCACATAGGATTTAATGTTGCGGTTGATGGTGGAGAAAAACACAAAGCCACCGGGTTTAACCATGTCGCAGCAAGCCTTGATCACAGATTGTGGATCGGGCACATGCTCCAGCATTTCCATACACGTCACCACATCGTAATAGGCTTGATGATCTTGGCTGTGGGTCTCGGCGGTATTTTTTACATAATTAATGCTTACGCCGGTTTCGAGGGCATGTAGGCGGGCGACTTCTAAGGGCTCATCACCCATGTCAAGACCATCAACCTCGGCACCGATACGGGCCATGCTTTCAGATAAAATCCCGCCGCCGCAACCAACGTCGAGCACTGTCTTACCGAAAATGCCGCCGGCAGTTTGATCGATATAATTTAAGCGCAGCGGGTTTAATAGATGCAGCGGCTTAAATTCACCGTTGAGATCCCACCACGTTTCGGCCATACGTTCAAACTTTGCGATTTCCTGTGGGTCCACATTGGTATTCTGATGCATGCTATTACCTGAAGTAGCTGTATTGTGCGGCTATTATAACGACTATGTTTGATAAACAAAGTGTTCGACTGAGCTAAGCCCTTGTGGTTGAGTGAATTTTCAGCAGTTTCCTGGTTTTATGTTAATTGTTGTGCTCCGTATCGACCTTTTACTTCATCCCTTTGACGTTTTTTTCTCATCCTAAGCCGCGAATTCCAACGCTGGTTTATCGCTCAAACGACCAAATTGACAGTGTTTTCATCTATTAAGCCACCAGACTCTCAATTCGATAATGATAGGTCTGGCGACATTAAATAACTGTGTTAGAATGCCAAATCACGTTTTTGGGCTAGGCAATGATACGGATTATACGTTGTCGGCTATTTTTCAGGGGAACGAGCAGTTTATGACTGATCTGGCATCATCTATTTCGCCAATTAATATCGAAGACGAACTAAAGAATTCGTACCTTGATTACGCCATGAGCGTTATCGTGGGACGTGCATTACCAGACGTGCGCGACGGCTTAAAGCCGGTTCATCGCCGCGTTCTGTTTGCCATGAGTGAATTGAAGAACGATTGGAACAAGCCTTACAAAAAATCTGCCCGTGTGGTCGGTGACGTCATCGGTAAATATCACCCCCATGGTGACTCTGCTGTTTATGACACTATCGTCCGTATGGCCCAGCCATTCTCACTGCGTTACACCTTAGTCGACGGCCAAGGTAACTTCGGTTCGGTCGACGGTGACTCAGCGGCGGCAATGCGTTATACCGAAATCCGTATGGATAAGTTAGCGCACCAATTACTGGCCGATCTTGAAAAAGAGACAGTGGATTTCGTCCCTAACTACGACGGCACAGAACTCATTCCAGCTGTACTTCCTACACGCGTACCTAACCTGTTAATTAACGGTTCATCGGGTATTGCGGTAGGTATGGCAACCAACATCCCACCACACAACCTAACGGAAGTCGTGAAAGGCTGTTTGGCACTGATTGAAGAACCCTCACTGTCTATTGAACAGTTGATGGAATACATTCCAGGTCCGGATTTCCCTACTGCGGCAATTATCAATGGCCGTAAAGGCATTATTGATGCCTATAAAACTGGCCGTGGCCGCGCGATCATGCGTGCACTGGCGGATGTGGAAACCGAAGATAATGGCCGTGAACGCATTATCGTGACTGAAATCCCGTATCAAGTGAATAAAGCCCGTTTAATCGAGAAGATTGCCGAGCTGGTTAAAGATAAAAAGCTTGAAGGGATCAGCGGTCTACGCGACGAGTCTGATAAAGACGGTATGCGTATCGTTATCGAAATTAAGCGCGGCGAAGTGGGCGAGGTGGTATTAAACAACCTGTATGCTCAAACGCAAATGCAGTGTTCTTTCGGGATTAACATGGTGGCCCTGACCAATGGTCAGCCAAAACTGTTTAACCTGAAAGAAATGCTCGAATGCTTTATTCTGCATCGCCGTGAAGTCGTGACGCGTCGTACTGTATTCGAATTGCGTAAAGCCCGTGAGCGTGCCCATATTTTGGAAGCGCTGGCGGTTGCACTGGCTAACATCGACCCGATTATTGCGCTGATCAAAGCCTCGCCAACGCCTGCGGATGCCAAAGTTAAATTGGTTGAGCAAGGTTGGGAATTAGGCCACGTTCAAGGCATGCTGGAAAAAGCAGGCGATGACGCCGCGCGTCCTGAGTGGTTAGAGCCACAATACGGTATCCGTGACGGTCAATATTTCCTGACTGAGCAACAAGCTCAGGCGATTCTGGAACTGCGTTTACACCGTTTAACCGGTCTTGAACACGATAAGATCATCGCCGAATACGAAGAGCTGCTCGAATTTATCGCGGGTCTGCTGTTTATTCTGCGCAGTCCTGAGCGTTTGATGGAAGTCATCAAGGAAGAATTAGTTCAAATCCTTGATGAATACGGTGATGCTCGCCGTACCGTGATCAATGCTAACGAAGTCGATATGAGTCTTGAAGACTTGATCAACGAAGAAGACGTTGTGGTGACACTGTCGCACTTAGGTTATGCCAAGTATCAACCCTTGACCGATTACCAAGCCCAGCGCCGTGGTGGTAAAGGTAAAGCGGCAACTAAAGTGAAAGATGAAGATTTCGTCGAGAAGCTGTTAGTTGCCAATACCCATGACACCATTTTGTGCTTCTCTGACTTTGGTAAGATGTACTGGCTCAAAGTGTATCAATTGCCATTAGCGAGCCGTACGGCACGCGGTCGTCCAATTGTTAACTTGCTGCCGTTATCCGATGGCGAGCGCATTACTGCGATTCTGCCAGTACGTGAATACGCGGCTGACAAGTACATCATCATGGCGACCTCACACGGTACTGTGAAGAAAACCGCACTAACTGCTTATAGCAACCCACGTGCAAACGGCATTATCGCCGTTAACCTCAAAGACGGTGACCAACTGATCGGTGTCGATATCACTAACGGTGATGACGAAATCATGTTGTTCTCGAACGAAGGTAAAGTGGTTCGCTTTGGTGAGAAAGTACGTGATTCTGAAACAGGCGAAGTGAAAACCGATCCTGAAACCGGCGAAGAAGTTCTGTCGTTACGTCCTATGGGCCGTACTGCAACAGGCGTTCGTGGTATCCGTTTAGAAGAAGGTCAAAAAGTCGTGTCGCTTATCGTACCCAAAGGCGATGGCGCGATTCTGACTGTAACTGAAAACGGTTACGGTAAACGGACTCAATTGTCTGAATACCCAGCGAAGAGCCGTGCGACTAAAGGTGTGGTTTCTATCAAGGTGAGCGAACGTAACGGCGCAGTTGTTGGCGCAGTGCAAGTGGGTCTTAACGACGAACTTATGCTCATCAGTGATAAAGGCACCTTAGTGCGTACACCAGCGGGCGGCGTGTCTATCATTGGCCGTAACACGCAAGGTGTGACGATTATCCGCACCGCGGGCGACGAGAAAGTGGTTGGCCTGCAACGTATCGACGAAATCCAAAGTGATGAAGATGAAGTCGAGCTGGATGAAAACGGTTTACCGATTGTTCCTGTCATTATCGAAGGCGAATTAGCCGACGAGGCTCTTGATGAAGAGCTGGATGACGAAGAAGAGTTGGACGAAGATGAAGACGAGCTTGCTGATGATGAGCAAGACGAAGAGTAATTAAGTGTCATATTAACGAGCGTCCAATTGGACGCTCGTTTTTTTAATGGCATTGATTGTTGGTAGCATTATTCGTTTTAGAATGATTTCGTATTTATCAATACATACATCATGGTTGGGATTAAGGAGAGTGTCAGTGAGCGCGATTTATAATTTCTGTGCTGGACCTGCAATGTTACCCGCAGCGGTAATGAAAAAAGCACAACAGGAATTACTTGATTGGAATGGCCAAGGCGTTTCCGTGATGGAAATCAGCCACCGAAGTAAAGAGTTCATCGCGCTGACCGAGCAAGCCGAGTCCGATTTACGTGAACTGATGCAGATCCCTGCAAATTACCATGTGCTATTTATGCACGGCGGTGGTCGCGGACAGTTCTCTGCTGTTGTGAATAATTTTCTCGGCGAACAGGGTAAAGCCCTGTATTTAGTCAGTGGCCAATGGTCATCAGCCGCGTTAGCAGAAGCGCAGAAACTGGCGGGTGAAGCACAAATTGATAGTCTGAATATTGTTGAAAAACACAATGGACTCAATGCGGTTGTCTTACCTGACTTACATAAAATCGATTCCGATTATCGCTATGTTCACTACTGTCCAAATGAGACAGTAGATGGTATCGAAATTTTTGACGAATTAGACTCACCATGGCCAATTGTTGCCGATTTATCATCAACAATCATGTCCCGTGAAATCGACGTCAGCCGCTACGGCTTGATTTACGCCGGTGCACAAAAGAACATAGGTCCATCGGGTCTGTCGATAGTGATAGTACGCGATGACATGTTAAAACTGCCGAGTTTACCGCAGTCGTCCATCATGGACTATCGTCTAGCCGTCGAGCATGATTCTATGTTCAACACGCCACCAACCTTTGCTTGGTACCTTGCCGCTGAAGTCTTTGCTTGGCTGAAATCGACTGGCGGTATTTCGAGTATTGCGAAAATTAATCAACAAAAAGCGCAGATGTTGTATCAATGCATTGATGGTAATGCTTTTTACCGTAATGGTGTTGTTGCAGCGAACCGTTCACAAATGAACGTGACCTTCCAGTTAGTCAACGAAGCGCTCGATGGTGAGTTCTTAAAGCAAGCGCAAATTGCCGGACTCGTGGCCCTCAAGGGTCATCGCATTGTCGGCGGCATGCGCGCTAGCCTTTACAATGCGATGCCACTCGATGGCATAGTTGCCTTGGTCAAGTTTATGAACGAGTTTGCGGCTAAACATAGCTAGGCTTAGCTATCTATATAGTCACTCACTAGCTTGCGGCGCTTAGCGCCTAGGTTTTGCTGCCTGCAGATAAACGTGATGTTTATTGAATGTTTATCATCAGCTAGCCATTCCAAGTTAGCTATCCAAAGTTAGACATCCCAAAAGCGAATGCTCAAATGCATTCGCTTTTTTGTTGGCTGTAATTTATCGATTATTGGCGTTAAGCAAGATGACCTAGGGAAGAACCTTATATTAAAGATAACTTGGATTAGACATGGCTTGAATTAGAGAGAGCAGTGAGCAAGCCTGTGAGCTGGCGCGCATTACTGGGGAATATTCTCAGCAATATATTTGGTCAGTTGCATGCTATTGTTTATCATGCTTAAAAGTACGCGTTTGAGTGTGCATAGAAGATAAATCAATAGGATGTCACTGATGGATTTGGCCAAGCTTTCGCGCATTAGTATGAAGCATTTGATCACTTTACATGTGATGCTCGATACCCTGAGCGTAACCGCCAGCGCCGAACGTTTATGTCTTAGCCCCTCATCCGTCAGTAAAACCTTAAGCCAGCTCAGGGACAGTTTGAACGATGAACTATTTTATCGTAACGGTAACTCACTGGTCGCAACCCCATTGGCAAGACGATTAGGCCCAAGCGTGCAGCAAATGATCAATGATATGAATCAGATCATGAGTCAAGATGCGTTTAATCCAGCACATTTTGAGGGGCGTTTCTCGCTTGCGATGCGCGAAAGTACCTTTGAACTGCTGGCCGCCAAATTAAGTGCCCATATTCTCAATTTGGCCCCCCATATCCATCTCGATATTTATAGCAAAGACAATATTGGTTTTGATGGACTCATCAAAGGCTCGTTAGATTTTGTGCTGTTACCCCACGATCTGAGTCAACCTAATCCTCTTCAAGACGATCTGGTGTGGGAAACCTTGTTCAGCGATGAAATGGTCTGTCTGATGAATTCGTCCCATCCCTTGGCTAAACAGCCGCAGATCAGCTTCGATGATTACCTAAGTTACCGCCATATTGGCATTACCGATACGGATCTGAGTACGCCATTTTTTGATATTTTGCTCGCCCAGCAATCTAAAAAACGTGCTGTACCCATTTCGGTCCCTGATTTTGGCAGCGCGGCGTTAATGTGCCACCACAGTGAATTGCTTTTTACTTGTTCGCGCCGCTGGGCATCCATAGCCAGCCAGGCTAAAGGATTAACCGTTAAATCCTTACCCATAGAATATGGCAAAGTGGCTTACAGTCTCGTTTGGCATCGACAAAGCATGAAGGATCCCGCGCTGCGCTGGCTTTACGAGCAAATTTTGCTTTGCAGTCGTTAAATATAGCAAGAGGGCAAGATAAGATTTGTAACGCCTCGCTTTGCAAGCTTTGCGGCCAAGCGTTCAATATCGGTTTGTGTACAGCTTGGCCACGTTAACGCGTCGTCGACAACGCCATGGTGGTGAAAGGCGTTTAATTTAACCCGTGTATCCGCACCTAGCTGAAGCAAATAGGTCGCCAGCGCTTCTATTTCCTGTTCATAATCCGTGATGCTCGGAATGTGCAGCAATCTCACTTCATACAGTTTTTGCTGTTGAGCCAATAGCTGAATGGATTTGAACACGGCATGGTTGTCGCGACCAGTAATGTACCTATGGGTATCTTGCTGCCACGCTTTAAGATCCACCATAGCGCCATCTAAAAAGGGCAGCAGTTTATGCCAACCGGTTAGATTCAAGCTGCCATTAGTGTCGAGCATGCAAGTTAAGTGTGATAACGACCCTGTCGCCTTAATTGCTTGAAACAACGCAAGAATAAATGGCAGTTGCAGACTCGCTTCGCCGCCGCTCACGGTAATGCCATTAATAAAGTGACGCTGACTGTGCAGAATCACCAGTATCTCCTCGACTTTGTAATGCGTGACCTTAGGGCTCGCTTGTTTCGGACACACGGCAAGGCAGGTATCACATTGGCTACAACGCTCACTATCCCAGCGAATGCGAGGCTTATTATTGAGGTTTATCAATGTCAGCGCATTGTCTGGGCAGGTAGCGATACAATCGCCACAGGCATCGCACACCCCTATGGTATGTGGGTTATGACAGCTTTTGCATTGGTAGTTGCAGCCCTGCAGGAATAACACGAGCCTGCTGCCAGGCCCGTCAACGCAGGAAAAGGGCAATAGCTGACTGACCATTACTTGCCTATTCAGAGACACAAGGGGAGTGTTCATGGGCGATGACTCTTGCTTGGCGTTGTAATATCCCCGTATTAACCGCCGCTTCTGCGGCTAAGCCTGTGGTATTGAGGCGTGAGCCACATTGCTTAAATGCTTCAATGTCCGAGCGTTTTACCATATAGCCGGTCACGCGCATTAAATCGTTAGAGGCGACATTGGCGGTAAATTCCCTAAAACCTAACTCAAGCGCCGCTTTACACAGTTGGAACATGGCTTGTGGATTGGATTTTACGGTTTCATCAATAGTCAAAATATCGCTAATCCCCGCCGTATAATACTGATGATGTTGGGCTAAGGCTTGAATGTGAGCGATGGGATTAGGTTCAGTACCATAGGGAATGCGAACGCCTGGAGTAACGTCTTTGTCGATACTGATGCCGCCCTGTGAATGCAGCAGTGCTCGCCCATGGTAACCATGCGCGACGGGTGTGGATTTCACTATGGCATCGAGCGTGGCAGAAATACGATAGCCCAGCTGATTTGCATCCGTTTCATGGCCATATCTAGCGTGTTTAGCTGGCTTAACTTCTCCACTGGCTGTTAATGATTGCAGAATATTCACCGCTTCCGCCATGCCGTAAATGCCAAACATAGGCGCAAAACGCGACTCATCAATCAATTGTTCTTTAACTAAAAAGCTGTCAAAGAAGTGTGATTCTTGATGCAAAAATGCCGAGCGCGCTTCAATTAGCTCGAAGGTGAGTGAGCAGTAATTTGGTAAGACAGCATCAAAAAAATCACTGATTGAATCGGCCTTTAACGCGACCTCTTTAAGATTGAGTCGAACCAAGGTATTGGCGCCGCCCGCTAACGGCAAGGCATTGTAGCAACTGACAATACCAAAACCGCGTGAATCAAAGGCACTGGCGTGCAGTGGGTAATTCGCGATATGCGGCTTACTGCATTGACAAATATTGGTGGTGGCGAGCAGCAACAATTCATCCGGCGTGATGGCTGGGTCGTACATAAAAGTCAAATTGGGGGCAACTTGTTTTAATTCGGCATCAATGCGCAGTAGAGTGCGGCAAACGATGTTATCCGTTGGACCAATGTTGACGTGCATAAAGGCGTCAGGTAACGTCCTGTCAAGCATGATCCAGAACAATTTAAGTTTACGATAAAGTACTTCAGCATCCATTCCTTCGGTGAAAGGCATTAATATTTCATCCAGCTGACCTAGATACACTGGAATGTTAGTCACCGATGGCACGTGGTGATAAAGGATGGTTAAAGCATTGAGGGCTTCATCTAAATCCTGCGCCGGTGAAAGCTCTAAATATTCTGAACCTTGCTTTAGATAGCGGGCATAATCTGGCAACACATAGCGCGGTTTAAAAGGCGCATGGCCTTCAAACATATCGCAGATAATGCCGTCATTTATCGCGGCTTTTACCTCAGTCGATATCGGCATATAGGACAAGCTCGCCTCTGCCTCCAACGCTAAATAGTTGGATTTTTGCTTAGGTGAAAGCTGCGGATTGATGACGATTTGCACTAATTTATCTTGTAATAACATGGCGTAATATCCACAAGTTCTATAATGACCACTAATCTACTGGGCTGGTCTGGCTTTAAAAAGTGAAAATAGCCGCAGCCCTGATTGATGAAATGGAAATCCGCCGACCGAGATCACAACTGGCGATTTATTGCATTAAACGACTGTGTTTTAAAACGCGAGAAAGTAGTTTTTACGATTAAAAATAAAGCTTGAACAGTGAGTCGTGGCGTAGCTTGATAAGGTTTTGGGGATTTAGAACCAAAGGGAGGTTTGTTAACGCTGATGCAGTGGCATGATTGAAAAGCGTAACGCTTGTAAGGGGTAAATAAACTCTGCTGCATCCTGAATCGTAGCAATACAGCAGAGTAAGCTGTGCAGATAAACTCAGTCGTGCTTAAAGCACTTTGGCGATCGATTGGGCTAAGTAATCGACGTTATCTTCACTGATCCCAGCAATACTGATGCGGCTTGAACCCACCATATAAATGCTGAATTCTTTTTGCAGGCGCGCCACTTGCTCTGGATTCACCCCGAGGAAGGAGAACATGCCTTTTTGGCGGGCGATAAAGCTAAAGTCACGGTCTACGCCATTGGCTTTAAGTTTATCCACTAAAATGGCGCGGTTGCCGTTAATGCGATCGCGCATTACTTTCAGTTCATCTAGCCATTCTTGGGTCAATTCTGCCGATCCTAAAATCGTCTCAACAATCGCAGCGCCGTGGGCAGGCGGCATTGAATAGAGGCAGCGAACCACATAAAGCAGCACAGACTGCGCGACATTGGCGGTATGGGCATCTCTGGCAATCACAGAGCATGAACCGATACGCTCACGGTACAAACCGAAGTTTTTCGAGCATGAGCTGCAAAGGATCATATTATCGACCGCTGCCGCCATTTGACGCACGCCGTAGGCATCAATATCAACGCCATCACCAAAGCCTTGGTATGCCATGTCAATCAGTGGGGTAAAGCCTTGCTCTTTTGTCAGGGCAACCACTTTATCCCATTGTTCTGTGGTTAAATCCATTCCGCTCGGGTTATGGCAACAGGCGTGGAATAACACCACATCATCAGGACTCACTTGCGATAGGGCAGCAAGCATCTCATCAAATTTCAATGATTTGCTATCGTAGTCATAATACGGATAGGTTTTAACGGTAATGCCAGCCGCTTCGAACAAACCGACATGGTTAGCCCAAGTTGGGTCGCTTACCCATAACACCGCATTCGGGTTGCAGCGTTTGATAAAGTCGCCAGCCACGCGCAGTGCACCAGTACCACCGGGTGTCGATACCGTGCGGATACGGTTAGCTATGATGGCACTGTGGCCAGCACCAAAGGCTAATTCTGTCATTAAAGTGTTGAATTGTGGCGAGCCGGTAGGACCGATATACACTTTGGTGGTTTCGGTATCGAGACGGAATTTCTCGGCTTTTTTCACGCAGTTAAGGATCGGGGTTACGCCTGTAGGGTCTTTATAAACGCCCACACCTAAATCAACTTTTTGTGGGCGGGTGTCTTCGCGGTACTGAGTCAACAAGCCAAGGATGGGATCTGCTGGCATTGCGATGAGTGAGTTAAACATAGCTCCATCTACCTTTCTGGTTATAGTGCAAACGTGATTGTTTGTATCAGATATGCGTTATTTATCGTTTGGGGCTTAGAATAGCGCGGAAAGGTAAAGTATTTAAAGTGAAAACTGTGATTACACGCCAGTTATCTTGGCAAAAAAGCCTGCCAAAAATACGGTTAAATCATAAATTAACCGCTTAAATTTTGCGTTTTTGTTATTTTTACACTGAACTCAGTAAATAATCTGACCAAAAAGCCATTTTTCTCGAAAAAACGGTTGAATCCTTAGCGACAATCGGTAATTTTATAACGACGAAGCACCAACAAGGCCCCAATCTCCTTTTATTTGTAATCTTAACTTGACGCTGTGTAGCGTGAAGTTGCCATTTTGCGTATTCAGCCCGCGTGATCGTGATGATGACGCCCTATAGAGAAAGAAGATTTATTCATGAAGCAATTACGTCTTGAACCTGTTGTGCAAGTCCGCGGTGAGATCAATATTCCGGGCTCAAAAAGTATTTCTAATCGTGCCTTATTATTGGCCACCTTAGCCCAAGGCACGACCACGCTCACCAACCTGCTCGACTCAGATGATATTCGCCACATGCTGGCCTCCCTCAAGCAGTTAGGGGTGAACTACCGTTTATCGCAAAACAATACTGTGTGTGAACTCGATGGCTTAGGCGGTGTGATTTCCTCAGAATCCGCGCAGGAATTGTTTTTAGGCAATGCGGGCACAGCAATGCGCCCCTTGTGCGCAGCCTTAACCTTAGGCCAAGGCGAATTTACCCTAACAGGCGAGCCGCGCATGGAAGAGCGCCCGATTGGCGACTTAGTCGATGCCTTAAGGCAACTCGGTGCCAATGTCGTTTATCTTAAAAATGATGGTTTCCCACCGCTGACGATTAGTGCAACGGGTCTTAATGGCGGCGATGTTGAGATTGCGGGCGATTTATCGAGCCAATTTTTAACCGCCTTATTGATGGTGGCGCCGCTTGCAAAGGGCAGCGTGAATATCCATGTCAAAGGCGAGTTAGTTTCTAAGCCGTATATTGATATTACACTGTCCCTGATGGCGCAATTTGGCGTAACTGTCATCAACCATGACTATGCCCGATTTGAGATCCTTGCCGGTCAGCAGTACGTGTCGCCGGGTAAAGTGCTGGTCGAAGGTGATGCGTCATCGGCATCGTATTTCCTCGCCGCAGGGGCGATTAAGGGCGGTGAAGTCAAAGTCACGGGTGTGGGCCGTTTAAGTATTCAAGGCGATGTGAAATTTGCCGATGTGCTTGAAAAAATGGGCGCAGATATCGAGTGGGGCGATGACTATATTATTGCCCGTGGCTCTCAGTTAACGGCCGTTGATTTAGACATGAACCACATTCCCGATGCGGCCATGACCATTGCTACCGCAGCGTTATTTGCTAAAGGCACTACGGTTATTCGCAATATCTATAACTGGCGTATTAAAGAGACCGACCGCTTAGCGGCCATGGCGACGGAATTACGTAAAGTCGGCGCCGAGGTTGAAGAGGGTAACGATTACATTAAAATCACCCCGCCTGCGGTGATTAACACCGCAGAAATTGATACCTACAATGATCACCGTATGGCCATGTGTTTTTCTATGCTGGCATTTGCCGATTGCGGTATTACCATCAATGATCCTGATTGCACTTCTAAAACATTCCCAGACTACTTTAAGCAGTTTGCGAGTCTGCAAGGCTAAGCCAATCTGCTTCGTCATTGTTACAACTATTGATGTCAAGAATAGTCAGCCGTATTTGCGCGGCTGCTAATCTTCATAAAAAATCCACGGATTTTGTTTGTCTTTTGTTGTACAATGCTGCGCGCTCATTTTCGGGGGCTCACTTGATGAACTCACGGATGATGGTTATTTTTTGCGGAGGAATGTATGTCTGAACGGGCTCCTGTAGTCACAATCGACGGCCCAAGTGGTGCTGGCAAAGGTACAATTAGTCAATTATTGGCTCAGCATCTAGGTTGGCAACTACTTGATAGTGGTGCTATTTACCGAGTTCTTGCGCTCGCAGCAATTCATCATAACGTTGAACTGGAAAATGAAGAATCGATCACGCTGTTAGCGGCACATCTCGATGTGAAGTTTTTAACAGGCAATGATACCGATCCGGTTCAAGTGATATTGGAAGGTGAAGACGTCACCACCGACATTCGCACTCAAGAGTGCTCAAATGCCGCTTCAAAAGTCGCCGCGTTTCCACGGGTGAGAGAAGCGTTATTACGTCGTCAACGGGCCTTTAAAACGGCGCCAGGATTAATTGCCGATGGTCGCGACATGGGAACTGTGGTTTTCCCAAGTGCGCCGGCAAAATTATATTTAACCGCCTCAGCTGAAGAGCGTGCCCAAAGACGCTATAATCAGTTGCAGGACAAGGGCTTCGATGTTAATATCGAGCGCCTTTTAAGTGAAATTATCGAACGTGATGACCGCGATATGAATCGTCCGGTGGCTCCTTTAGTCCCCGCCGAGGACGCGCTCATTATCGATACAAGCGGAAAGGGTATTGATGAAGTGTTAGCGCTTGCGCTTAACTTTATCAACCAAAAATTATCCGACACTAACTAAGTTAGCCCACCGGATAGGTATTCGTATTAAGGATGATACGGATAATTTGACTGACTCCACGTCTAGGACGGACAGTGGTTTAATAAAGAAAGTAACCTAAACATGACTGAATCTTTTGCTGATCTATTTGAACAATCCCTTCAAACTCTGGAATTCCGTCCAGGTTCTATCGTTCGTGGTACTGTTGTATCAATCAAAAACGGTATGGTACTGGTTGACGCGGGTCTGAAGTCTGAAAGCCCAATCCCAGCTGAACAATTCAAAAACGCTCAAGGTGTTTTAGAAATCGCTGTTGGTGATGAAGTTGACGTAGCTCTTGACTCTGTTGAAGACGGCTTCGGTGAGACTCAACTGTCTCGCGAAAAAGCGAAACGTCATGAAGCTTGGATCGTTCTGGAAAAAGCTTATGAAGATGCTGAAACTGTAATCGGTATCATCAATGGTAAAGTTAAAGGCGGTTTCACTGTTGAATTAAACGGTATCCGTGCCTTCTTACCAGGTTCTCTAGTTGACGTGCGCCCAGTTCGCGACACCGCTCACTTAGAGTACAAAGAATTAGAATTCAAAGTTATCAAGCTAGACCAGAAGCGTAACAACGTTGTTGTTTCTCGTCGTGCAGTTATCGAATCAGAAAGCAGCGCTGAGCGTGATGCACTGTTAGAAAACCTGCAAGAAGGTCAAGCAGTTAAGGGTATCGTTAAGAACCTGACTGACTACGGTGCATTCGTAGATTTAGGTGGTGTTGACGGTCTGCTACATATCACAGATATGGCGTGGAAACGTGTTAAACATCCATCAGAAATCGTCAATGTTGGCGATGAAATCAACGTTAAAGTACTGAAGTACGATCGTGAGCGCACTCGTGTGTCTCTAGGTCTGAAACAACTTGGCGAAGATCCATGGTTAGAAATCAGCAAACGCTACCCAGAAAACACACGTTTAACTGGTCGCGTTACTAACCTAACTGACTACGGTTGCTTCGTAGAAATCGAAGAAGGCGTTGAAGGTCTGGTTCACGTTTCTGAAATGGATTGGACTAACAAGAACATTCACCCATCTAAAGTTGTTAACTTAGGTGATGAAGTTGAAGTTCTGGTTCTGGACATCGATGAAGAGCGTCGTCGTATTTCTCTTGGTCTGAAACAATGTAAGACCAATCCATGGGATGACTTCGCAACTCGTTACAACAAAGGCGACAAGGTTTCTGGTAAGATCAAGTCAATTACTGACTTCGGTATCTTTATCGGTCTTGACGGCGGTATCGATGGTCTAGTTCACCTGTCTGACATTTCTTGGAACGGTACTGGCGAAGACGCAGTTTCTGAATACAAGAAAGGCGATGAAATCCATGCAGTGGTTCTGTCTGTAGATCCAGAGCGTGAGCGCATCAGCTTAGGTGTTAAGCAAACTGAAGATGATCCATTCAACGCATACTTGGCTGACAAGAAGAAAGGTACTATCGTAAACGGTACTGTTTCTGCTGTTGATGCTAAAGGTGTGACTGTTGAACTGGCTGACACTGTTGAAGGTTACATCCGTGTAGCTGACATTTCACGTGAGCGTATCGAAGATGCATCTACTGTCTATAATGTAGGTGATGCAATCGAAGCTAAGTTCATGGGTGTTGACCGTAAGAACCGCTCTATCAGCCTGTCAATCAAAGCGAAAGACGAAGCTGAAGAGAAAGAAGTAATGGCGACTCTGAACAAACAAGATGACGCTGTTATTAGCAATGCAATGGCTGAAGCGTTTAAAGCAGCTCGTAAATAATCGCCTGTTGTTTGGGGAGACTTCTCTCCCCATTAGGCGACTGTGTTTGGCTTGATAATAGGGGATAGCTAGGATGACGAAATCTGAACTTATCGAAAAACTCGCCACCAGGCAGTCGCAGCTGTCGGCGAAAGAGGTTGAAGGCGCAATCAAAGAAATGTTGGAGCAAATGGCAACAACATTAGAAAGCGGTGATCGTATTGAGATCCGTGGCTTTGGTAGTTTCTCGCTTCACTATCGTGCACCGCGGACTGGCCGTAATCCAAAGACTGGTTCATCAGTCGATTTGGAAGGTAAATACGTCCCGCACTTTAAGCCAGGCAAAGAACTGCGCGAGCGTGTTGACGCCGTTAATGTGTGATTGACCGCATAGTAAAAAGCCTCCGTTAGGAGGCTTTTTTGTATCTATTGCAAGGCAATGCTGGTCAGCTCAGTGAATTTCTTGGATAATCATTAAATTGAAACGCGTTTAGGGAGTGCAGCGTGAAATCATTTGTAGCAACTGTGCTTGTGGCACTGTTATTTATTCTGGCGTTGATCTTTGGCGCGCGTAACGAACAAGTGGTGACCATCAGCTATTTTGTCGCACAGGGTGAATATCGTTTACCTGTTGTGCTAGCGATCGTCTTTTTTGCTGGTTTCATCTTGAGCTGGTTAGTTGCAAGCTACTATATCGTGCGCTTGAAATTGAGCTTAGCGACAACGAGAAAGAAACTAAACCAAGTGATGGCTAAAGCCCCTCAGGATGTAGACGCCTAATATGCTTGAGATACTCTTTCTGTTGCTTCCCATTGCTGCCGCCTACGGTTGGTATATGGGGCGACGGAGCATAAGGCAGAATCAAAGCAATCAACGTAAACAATTGAGCCGGGACTACTTTACTGGCCTCAATTTCTTACTGTCGAACGAATCGGATAAAGCCGTTGATTTGTTTATCAGTATGCTAGATGTTGACGATGAAACCATAGATACCCATCTGTCACTCGGTTCGCTTTTTCGTAAGCGAGGCGAGGTCGACCGCTCCATTCGTATCCATCAGAATTTAATTGCCCGTCCAAACCTAGCCAATGAACAACGTGACATCGCTATGATGGAGCTGGGTAAAGATTATCTGGCCGCAGGATTTTACGATAGGGCCGAAGAGATCTTTATCAACTTGGTTAGCCAAGACGATCACAGTGAAGAATCTGAAACTCAGCTGATTGCTATCTATCAAGTGATTAAAGAGTGGCAAAAAGCCATTGATATCACTAAGCGTCTAAGTCGTAAACGTCAGCAAGTCTTAAAGCCGTTAACGGCGCATTTCTATTGCCAGTTAGCCGATGAAGCCAGCGACGATGCACAGAAGATTAAACTGCTGCAACAGGCGCTGAAGCAAGATCCCCAATGCGGCCGAGCGTTATTGACCTTAGCGAAAAAATACCTCGATATTCAAGATTATGCCCAGTGCAAGCAAATGCTGCTGCAACTGAAAAAAGCCGATATCGAGCTTTTTGCCGATGCAATCCCTACGGCCAAACAAGTTTATCGCGACACACAAGACAAAGAAGGCTTCCAAGAGTTACTGGCGGGCGCCATGGCCGATGGCGCGGGTGCTTCTGTAGTTGTCGCCTTAGCGCAGCACATGATAAGTCTGGATGAGATTAAAGCGGCAGAGACCATGGTGCTCGATGCCCTATATCGGCATCCGACCATGAAAGGTTTTCAGCACTTGATGCAAATGCATTTGCGTCAAGCAGAGGAAGGGCAAGCCAAGCAAAGTTTAACTATGCTAGAGCAGCTCGTTGAGCAACAAATTAAATTCCGTCCAAGCTACCGTTGTAAAGAGTGTGGTTTCCCTTCCCATGCACTTTACTGGCATTGTCCTTCCTGTAAAAACTGGGGCAGTATCAAGCGGATCAGAGGCTTAGACGGCGAGTAAATAAGATAATATCTATAGTTAGTGTAACTCTGTTGGAGAGATGATGACGACTAAACCTATCCTCGTAGCGCTTGATTACGATAACAAAAACCACGCTTTACAACTGATAGAAAAACTCGATCCCAACATGTGCCGCCTTAAAGTCGGCAAAGAAATGTTTACCCTGTTTGGCCCGCAACTGGTGAAAGATATCCATGATCGTGGCTTTGATTTGTTCCTCGATTTGAAATTTCACGATATTCCCAATACTGTCGCCAAAGCCGTGGCCGCTGCCGCAGAGCTGGGTGTATGGATGACGAACGTGCATGCCAGTGGTGGTTTAGCCATGATGGAAGCTGCCAAAAAGGCCTTGCTGCCATACGGCGACAAAGCGCCTATGCTGATCGCTGTGACGGTATTAACCTCCATGAGTGATGATGATCTTAAATTACTCGGCATCAATGTGCCTGCGTTTGAGCATGTGCAACGTTTAGCTAAGCTGACGCAGCAAGCTGGACTCGACGGCGTGGTGTGTTCAGCCCAAGAAGCAACAGCGTTAAAATCACTGTTAGGTAAGGACTTCAAACTCGTGACGCCGGGGATCCGCCCAGTTGGTAGTGATGCTGGCGATCAACACCGGGTGATGACGCCGCCTCAAGCGATAGCAGCGGGTTCAGATTACCTAGTGATTGGCCGTCCAATCACCAAAGCCGCCGATCCGTTAGCGGCATTGCAAGCGATTCACCAATCATTGGCATAGACGTTTCAATAGCCGTCTCAATCGCGGTTTGATCGTTGTTTAAATAAAAAAGCTTGGAATCGCTCGTTGGTATCCTTGATATGATTAATAATAATTGAAATAGTATCTTGAATGGCAGCATAGAATAATTAATCACACCCTGAGTGCATATCTCACAGTTCACGGAGAACGCCCATGTTTAATGCTACGATGTTTAACTATCAAGGTAAGAATGTTGTCGTTGTCGGTGGCACCAGTGGGATAAATCTCGCCATTGCAATTGCGTTCGCACAGGCTGGCGCCAATGTCGCAGTCGCGAGCCGCAGTCAAGAAAAAATCGATGCCGCGGTATTTCAGTTGCAACAGGCCAATCCTGACGGGATTCATCTGGGGGTGAGTTTTGATGTGCGCGATCTTAGCGCCCTTGAAGTCGGTTTTGATAAAATCGCTTCTGAGTTTGGTTTTATCGATGTGCTGATTAGCGGCGCGGCGGGGAATTTCCCTGCAAGCGCCGCAAAGCTTTCGGCTAATGGTTTTAAGTCGGTGATGGACATTGATTTGCTGGGCAGTTTTCAAGTGCTAAAGCAGGCTTATCCTTTGCTGCGTCGCCCCAATGGTAATATTATCCAGATTTCGGCGCCGCAGGCTTCGATTGCTATGCCCATGCAAGTACATGTGTGTGCCGCTAAAGCGGGCGTGGATATGCTGACGCGAACCTTAGCCTTAGAGTGGGGCTGTGAGGGGCTGAGAATTAATTCGATTATGCCAGGCCCCATAGCTAACACTGAAGGCTTTAATCGCCTTGCACCCAGCGCCGCATTACAGCAGAAGGTTGCCCAATCCGTTCCGCTAAAACGCAACGGCGCAGGTCAGGATATCGCCAATGCAGCGTTATTTTTAGGCTCTGAATTGGCGTCCTATATTACGGGAGTTGTGCTGCCTGTTGATGGCGGTTGGTCACTTGGCGGCGCCAGTATTGCAATGACAGAGCTTGGCGAACTGGCCGCAAAAATGTAGTTTGGTTTTAGATGTTTGATATTCAAAATCGAGAACTTTGATTTTATATAGATTAAGTAGGTAATGATCCATGGCTAATGCATTACAAGAGCAGCTACTCAAAGCAGGGCTTGCCAGTAAACAAAAGGTTCGCGACGTTAAGACCCAAAAACGCCGTGATAAAAAATCACGAATAGATGATGGCTCCAGTGCTTTTAAGCAAGAAGTGGCCGAGCAAAAACGTCTGCAGGCGCTAAAAGATAAAGCGCTGAACGAGCAACGTTTTGCAGAGGCATCAGAGCGTGGACAGGTGCGCGGTTTAATCACTGAGTTCACTAAGTCTGCGATTAAGATCCCAGCTTATGCTGAAGTGAAATTTAACTATACCCTTGATAATAAAATCTATTCTTTATACATAGATGAAAAACTGCAGGCAGAATTGCTCAAAGGGCAGTTAGGCATAGTACGTTACGAAGATAAGAGTTACTTAGTACCACATAAGTTAGCCGAGCGAGTGAAACTGCTGGTGCCGCAGTGGTGTGGTTATCTGTGGCAGCAGGATGAATCTAAAGCTGTGGTGGTTGAAGATGATCCCTATGCTGATTATGCGATCCCAGATGATTTAATGTGGTAATAAGCACAAGCTTGTGAACTAACGCTGCGACAATCCTGTGGTAAAGCTTCTAAAATAGAGACCCTTAAGTTCAAGCTTAAGGGTTTTTTTATGGGTTGAATTTATACTTTGCTCACGTACCTCCATATTATTCGCGGCTGTATTTGTAATGAGATTGTTTTCTACAGTGAACTGGTATAAATTAAAACAACTGTTTTAATTCTACGTTTAAGAGTCTACCAATGAACCCTTATCAAGCCCCGTTAACGGATATGCGTTTCCTACTGGAACAGGTATTTGATGCCCCAAACACTTGGGCACAATTGCCTGAGATTGCTGAAATGGTCGATATCGACACGGCCAATGCCATTCTTGAAGAAGCAGCCAAGATCAGCAGTGAGTTGATCCATCCGCTGAACCGGACTGGCGATGAGCAGGGCGTGTTACATCAAGATAATCAAGTGATTACTCCTGATGGCTACAAAGCCGTTTATGAACAGTATTCGCAGGGCGGTTGGATTGGCTTGTGTGGCGATCCTGAATTTGGTGGCATGGGCATGCCAAAGATGCTGGGGATCTTAGTCGACGAAATGGCTTACAGTGCCTGTAATGCATTTACGCTTTATGGCTCGTTAACTGCGGGTGCGGCTTTATGTATCAATGCCCACGGCAGCGAAGCATTAAAACAAGCTTATTTGCCTAAGTTATATTCCGGCGAATGGGCGGGTGCTATGGATATGACAGAGCCGCAAGCGGGTTCTGATCTGCGTAATATTCGTACTCGAGCTTTACCGCAGGATGATGGTAGTTATGCCATCACGGGCAGCAAGATTTTTATCACGGGTGGCGATCACGATTTAACTGAAAACGTCATCCACTTAGTGCTTGCCAAGCTACCGGATAGCAAAGGGATTTCACTCTTCCTTGTGCCTAAAATATCGGTAAATACCGATGGCAGCTTAGCGAATGCGAATGGTGTATCTGTGGGTTCCATCGAGCACAAGATGGGCCTTAAAGGTTCAGCAACGTGTGTGATGAACTTTGATAATGCCCAAGGTTTCTTGATTGGTGAACCCAATCGCGGTCTCGTGTGCATGTTCACTATGATGAACTACGAGCGCTTAGCGATTGGTATTCAAGGGCTGGGCAGTGCTCAGGCGGCGTATCAGATGGCAGCTGATTATGCTAAAGAGCGTAATCAAGGCGTTGCCGCTGGCGGCTCGCCGACGGGCAGTGAATCTGATCCTATTATCGTCCACGGCGATGTGCGCCGTATGTTGTTGACCATTCGAGCGATGACAGAAGCGGGCCGTGCTTTGTCTGTGTTTACTGGGCAACAGCTAGATTTGGCCAAATATGCTCAAGATGAAGTTAAAGCCAAAGCAGCGCGTTATGTGGGTTTATTAACGCCAGTCGCTAAAGCCTTTTTAACCGATCGAGGTCTTGATGCGACGATCATGGCGCAGCAAGTCTTTGGTGGACATGGTTATATTCGTGAAACGGGTATTGAGCAATTAGTTCGTGATACCCGTATCGCACAGATTTATGAAGGCACCAATGGCATTCAAGCCATCGATTTCCTCGGCCGTAAAGTCACGGGCGATAATCTTGCCGCATTAAACGAATTTGTCGCTGACTTGAAAGCACAAATGCGTGCATTTACTCACGTTGATGCGGTGAAAGTGGCCGCAGTATGCGCACGTTTAGATGCCTTGGTCATAGTCGCTGAGTCGATTAATGAGCACAAAGTCGCTCAGCCTGCGCTTATTAATGCTTGCGCGGTCGACTTTTTAGATGCCTTTGGTTATACCCTGTATGGTTTCTACTGGTTGGCTATGGTCGATAAAGTCGCTGATCATGAAGATAAAGCGTTCGCTGAGCAGAAAGCCTATTTAGCTAAGTTCTATTTTGATAAGTTACTGCCTAAAGCGGATTACCATATCGCTCAAGTCAGAGCCGGTGATGCGACCACTATGGCGATGCCTGCAGAGTTGTTTTAACAAGGCTGTGATGAATTCGTTTAAATAAAAACGAAATAAAAACGAAATAAAAACGAGAAAAGCACTGATGACTCAGTGCTTTTTTGTTTTATATCATGCTGTTTCTACTCGGCAGTATTTAATCTTGGACCGAGTGAGCAGCGGTACTAAGCGCTGCTGTGGTGGGTGATGGCACTTGCAGCACTGAAATCAATTGCTTGAGAAACTCGGCATTAAACGATGGTTTATGCTGATGTTTAAGCTCGGGACTCATGCCATTCTCAAGCACCACAAACAGGGTGTCACTGTGCTCAGGCAAACGGATAAACCCCGCTAAGTTAGACACGCCTTGCATCGAGCCTGTTTTAGCAAAAATTTGCTGTTTCAGCGGCGGCTTGTTGTAACCCATGCGATACCTTAAGGTGCCGCTTATTCCTGCTTGCGGCAGACTGGTCATTAACGGGCTAAAGCGGCTGTCCTTATGGATGAGTGCCAATACCGCCGCTAACTGCTGTGCATTGAGCAAGTTATAGCGTGACAGGCCTGAACCATCGACAATGTTAGCGTTACTCAGATCGACGCCTAACTCCGTTAAAATCCGCTGCATGGCTGCCGCGCCATTAGTAAAGCTACCTTGGGCATTGAAATAACTTTTGCCAAGCTGTTTAAACAGGCTATCAGCAATCAAATTATCCGACTTGAGCAGCATAGTATCGAGCAGTTCAGACAGAGGCGCCGAGCTATGGCTGGCAATCAATTTCGCCTTTTTGGGCAAGCTAGTGCCGAGCTTAACTTTACCCGCGAGTGACATCTCACCTTTGAGCAGCGAGGTGAGGTTATCTTGGGCAAATTTGAACGGATCGCTCACCGCAATCGCCAGCCCAATCGCTTCACCGCCCGGATAACAACCACGCAGATGATAGTTGTTTTGGCCTAGTCGCACCAAATCGAGCTGGCAAAATTCGCGACTCGCCTTGGGATCAAATACCGCATCGCTGCTGACTTTTACCCCATAACTCCCCGTGCGCAGGCTCACCTGTGAAGGTTTATTGGCCGTACTGGGGTTGAACTGACCATAGACGCAGTTCTGATTGATAATATAACTCGATACGGGCGCGGCAAAACAAATGCCTAAGTCATCCCAAACCCAACCAGGGGCCTGCATTTGCTCTTGTTTATCGCCGAGCAAATACAGATGTCCATCAATGCGATTAATGCCTTGTTTCACGAGACTGGCAAAAATGGCCTTGAGATCGGCTTGAGTGAACGTCGGATCGCCACTGAAACGCAGATAAGCGCTGCCGGCGATATGGCCCTTGCGTATTGGTGCGTCCGTCCATAATTCAGTGATATAACGAAAATCAGGCCCAAGCTGAGCCATGGCGCTCACAGCGGTGAGTAGCTTTTGCGTGCTGGCGGGAATAAACAGCGTCTCGGCCTGTTGGCTAAAGATCACTTGATTGTTAGACATGTCCATTGCCAGCAGTGCAATTTGCGAGTGACGAGGGCTGATTTTGCTGACCGCTTGGCTAAGCGAAGTGGTTCGGGTCTCTATCGCTCCTGCGTCGATTTGCTCAGCGCGGGCGATATTGTGGCTCGCCGCTAAGAGTAGGCTGGCATACAGAGTGGTTTTCAGTAACGTTTCCATGTTAGCGATTGGCCATTTTTATTAAGAACATCATGGGCCTTCTGGTTAAGTTCGATACAATGTGGGGCTAATCCTCACTGCTGCCGTCATCCTTTTCCATCAAGCGATATAAACGTAGGGTAACAAACAATACCAGTCCGATAAACAGTGGCAGGATCAGTAATCCCAACTGGGTTTTAAAATGGAAAATACCCCAAGCAAACAGCAGTGTCAGCGCTAACGTCAGCAAAATTTTTTTGTTCATGGTCTTCGTCTTTTATCGTGTTGGTTTCATCGCAAATAGGCGTTTTAGTTTACGCTAAATCACTGGGTTCGGGGTAAACGAAATAGGTTTGAAGATTATTTTGTGATTTGACCGACATTTTAGCGGATCTTCAGTAAAATCTGCGATGGTTTGTATGGGCTTGTCACGTTAAACATCACTTAATCCAGGAACTGTTCGATTAATATCGAACCGTTAATATTCACACTTTTACATTGCCCTTAACATGATATGTGTGCTGAAAAAACAGCCATTAAATGTGGTTGTAATCCTAGCCTAAAAGATGTGATTTTTAGCTAAATAGTGGCGCTACGGCAGGATTACATCGCGCGAGGTCAAATTACCAGCAATACCGCGAGGTTTAAGGAGGCTTTTGGGAGAAAAGTCTTGCCGAGACGAGGTGAAGTCGGTAATTTCTACCCCTTACGATTTTAGGTTCTTAGGTAACAACTAAACCATGCCACATATTAGTATGCGCGGCTTACCACAAGCGGTCGTTGCAGCGTTCAGCCAAACATTACTGCAGTCATTGGCGGATATATGTAAAGGTAATGCAGAGAGTTTCACGTTAGATTGGATCCCAAGCATCAGTTTTCGAAATGGAAAAATTGATCAACGCTTCGTCCAAGTTGAGTTACTCTGGTTCCCTAAGGACCCTGATATCCATCTTAAAGTAGAACAAACGATCAGGCAGGCAGTGACAGAGGCCTATCCAGAGTTAACACATATTGCTGTGATGTTTTTATCATTGAACCCCAGTGCTTCCTATCGGGGTGGTCAGCATGATTAAAGGAGGATGCCTTGCTAGATAAGCTTGGTGGAATAGCCGTTCAACCCGAGGCTTTAACGTGGTTGCTCACGCCATGCCGTTTCAAGGCAGAATTGCTCGCTCGTATCGCGAGCGCCAAGCACAGTATTTATATTGCGGCGCTGTATTTAGAAGATGACGAAGCTGGCCGTGAAGTATTACAAGCGTTGATGGATGCCAAAGCGGCAAATCCAGCGCTTGATGTTAAAGTATTAGTGGACTTTCACCGCGCAAGACGCGGCTTGATTGGCCATAAAGGCGATAGCGGTAACTATTTGATGTACCGCAGAGTGATGGCTGAAGCCGAACATCCCATCGATATCTTAGGTGTCCCCGTTAAGTCCCGTGAATTTATGGGCGTACTGCATCTTAAGGGCTTTATTATCGATGATGCGGTGATCTATAGCGGTGCCAGTCTCAATAATATCTATTTACAACAAAATGATAAGTATCGTTTCGACCGTTATCACTTGATTGAGTCGGCCGAATTAGCCCGCAGTATGCGCGCGATGATCCAGAAAAATATCATTGCTGATCCTGCTGTGTGTTCGTTAACCCAAGATGCTGAACAAGAAGTATTGCCGCCTAAGACGGACATGCGCAGCTTTAAGCTGAGATTGTCTGACGCTGAGTACCAGTTTAAGGAAACCCGTGATGGCAATCGCATCACGCCGCTACTTGGGCTAGGCCGCAAGAAAAACTTACTTAATAAAGTAGTTGTCGCCTTGGTGGAAGAGTCAAAAGACTCGCTGTTTATCTGCACGCCCTATTTTAATCCGCCGTATATTTTAGTGCGCGCCTTGGCTAAGCATTTGCGCAATGGCAAACGCATTGACATCGTTGTTGGCGACAAGACGGCTAACGATTTTTATATTCCACCTGAGCAGGATTTCTCAACCATAGGTGCCTTGCCCTATATGTATGAGCAATCATTGCGTAAGTTTGCTAAACGCCAACAGTGGGCGATTGATAATGGTCAGCTGAATATCCATCTGTGGAAACACGGCATCAACAGTTATCACCTCAAGGGCATCAGTGCTGACGGGAATAAGCATTTGATCACAGGCTCTAACCTGAATCCAAGAGCTTGGGCGCTGGATCTTGAGAATGGTTTGTTGATCCAAGATGAAATTGGCTGCTGGAAAGCCCAGTTTGAAGCAGAGCAGACGCATATTCTTGAGCACACGCAGCGGTTATATCACTACAGCCAAGTGGATACCTTGCAGAGTTATCCTGCGCCAGTGAAGAAGATCATGACCCGAATTCGTCGCCTTAAAGCCGACTTTTTACTGCGTCGTATTCTGTAACGCTGGGTTCTTTAGCACAACGAATTTGCCAATATTTCTGTTTAAGTACAGTTTTTTACCGATTTAAAAAGCCCACATCAATGTGGGCTTTTTTGTTAAATTGCGACAATAGATTTTGCTTAAGCTAAGAACGTTATCGCTTCAATTTTTCGGCATTAAATCTATGGTTTTAAATCTAGGATCTTAAATTTAGGACATTAAATCTGTGGCATCAAATTGTGGTGAGTGTCATTTTGATCTCTGGCGTAATACAAAGACAAAATCACTAACACCACCATGACAGCGCTTAATAAACCTATGCTCAACTGGCCGCCCATAGGCACTAAAGACATAGTCAATGCGGCAAGTCCGGCACCAAAATTTTGTAATCCTCCCAGTAATGCCCCCGCAATTCCTGCTTGACGTGGAAATGGCTCTAAAGCCGCCGAGGTCAGGGTAGGGAACAGCATACCGGCGCCACTGAAGAATAAAATCGATCCAACCAGTAAACTCCAACCGACGACTAAATTGAAAAGCCCCGGGAGCAACATGAATAAGGCGCCAGCACCGAGCAGCGCAACACCTTGATAAATAACTCTTCGTGGCTTATTTTGTCGACCTGCAATCAGCGCGCCCAATAAATAGCCTGGAATAGGCGCCACAAAATAACAACTGACCATGAAGGGCGTCAGTCCAAGATATTGGCTATAGAGAACGCCGGCAATGGCTTCAAACGCCGCAATACCCGCAAAGGTTGCGATCAATGAAAACAGATAAGCTCGAAATGCTCTATGGCGCAGGACATGACGATAGGATGCGATAACGGCTTGATGTTCCCGCTGCGCCTTAGGTAATGACTCTTTAAAGGCGAATATCAATAACAGCCAGACCACGGCACCGAATCCTGCTAACACCCAGTACACGGCTTGCCAGCCGAAGTAGGCCGCACTGGCGCTACCGATAAATGGTGCCAGTAAAGGTAAAAACACTACGGCCATAGAAACATAACTATTAAATTTAACCAGTCGGTCGCCAAAGTAATGATCGCGGGGAATGCTCCGGCATAATGCGCCCGCGCTAGCTGTGCCTAATCCTTGGATAAGGCTCGCCATAATCAGTTGGTTAAAGCTTGTGGCCTGAGCCGCAAACACTGCACCTATAATAAAAATTGCGATACCCACGACGAGTGGCATTTTGCGGCCAATGCGATCTGACACTGGGCCATACACAAATTGAAACATCCCGTAGGAGAGTAAGTAACAGGCCATCACTGCTTGCAGTTGACTGGCGTCCACATTGAGCCCGAGTGCAATTTGCGGAAGGGCAGGCACAAAAATCGTCTGCGCCATTTGGCCACAGGCGACTATAAAGACAATCATTAACAGTAAACTAGATTGACTCGCCGCTGGAGCGACATCGTGATGAATAGGAGAGTGTGGCGTGCCTGACATGATATTTCCGAAAAAGGTCACTTAAGGTATTTGCGCGCATCTTACTCCCTAAAAGCGTAACTTCAAGTGTCAATCATATTGATTTAATGAAATATTTTTTAATGCGACGCATAAGTTTTTCTCTTTATTTTTAGCTGTAAAGCTAAACTTACGTAGGGTTATTTGTGTGTTAACTAGGTCGAATAATTGCAAATGGATTAATACTCAGATTAACCCTGCACTGTCTATTTTATTACATGGGAGTTTGCTTAAAAATATTGGCTATTAAGAGATTGGAAGTAAGCAAGTGGATAAGGTGCCTAATACAAGCCACCCTAAAAAAATCACGCTAAAAATATGCATAAGGAACAAATAAGAAAGGAGATAGCAAATCGGCCTATCTCCCTTAATAGTCGCGACTAGCAAGATGCTATTTTTGTAGTTTTTCTATGCCCGTTAAAATCTGATACCCCACAGTCACCCGTGGCGGAACGGGATAATTTTTATTGCTTAACAATACTATGCCAAGCTTTTGCGCAGGAATAAATGCTGCATAAGCGGCAAAACCGCCGGTTGAGCCGGTTTTATTGATCCACACATTTTGCTGCGGCGCGAGGGGCGGCACTATGGGTTTAACTGGCGTACTGCCAAACACCACTTCCTGAGTATGGCCCATAAGTATTTTATCAAGATCAATAGGATAGGAGTAATGTTCCCAAATCATATCCTGGGTCATCATGCCCACATCAAAGTATCCCGTTTGGGTCTCATCGAGTGCCGTTTGCAGTGGCTTAGCTAGCGGGTGTATTTGCATATTGGCCTCCACAAAATGCAGCAGATCCGTGGCTGTGGTTTTAACGCCATAGGCTTCATCGGCTAATACGCCGGGATTAACCCGTACTGGCATGTCTTGCTTATTGTAGCCTTGGGCATAATCAGCCATTTTGCTGCTCGGAACCTGGATATAGCTGCTAGTCATACCCAATTGCGGAAAGATCGTCTGCTCAAGTGCTTGTTGAAACGTTTGATCTAAACTCTGTGCGGCAATCATGCCGAGCAGCCCAATGCTTGGATTGGCGTAATTCCTGTGCGTCCCTGGGGCAAATGACGGTTGCCAATGCTTAAGATAATCCATTAATTCTGCGTTATTCGTGACCTTGTCGGGCACTTGCATCGGCAGATCTCCCGCAGTGTGAGTCGCAAGATTTATGAGACTAATCTCGTCAAAATGGCTGTCTTTTAATGCAGGAACATAATCACTGGTCATATCCGTGAGTGATAACTTGTCTTCGATTTGTGCATAGTTAGCCAGTGTCGCGGTAAAGGTTTTACTGATAGAACCAATCTCGAACAGGGTATGTTCTGTCACACTTTGCCCTGTGGTTTTAGAACTGACCCCATATTGGTAAAAATACTGTTTACCCTCAATGGTGATGCCAATCACCGCACCGGGAATACCGTACTCGGCCATCAGTGGTTTGACTGCGGAATCAACAAGTGACTGGATGTCTTTGGAATTAAGCGTTTGGGCCGTAGTGACATTAGAAAAAAGCGTTGCAGTGAGCAGTACACCGCTTAATAACGGCATGGTAGCGAGCAGGGTATGTCGTTGCATAATTGACCTTTTATCGAAATTGCATTTATAGAGTAGAGATTGCACACGATATTACGGTAATTCCCCATTAAGTTAAGTCATTACTGATATTTAGCGTCAACTTACCCTCAGGAGGTAAGTAAAACGTTGGCTTTGCTAATCTAGTGTTAAATACTGCGTGATGACATGGAGTTTTGCATTACAGCTGTTGCGCTATTCGACGAGATTTCCTTAATTATAATGCAAAGTTGAGTCAGCAGCTTATACCATCAAACACCGACACTTATGCCTTTTATCCCGATAATGCATTGCGCGGATTGCGCCATTTACGGCCAAGGGATAAACTGCGCCACCGCGAGAGGAAAGTGCTGAATAACTTAGCCGCAACCCCTAATAAGTTTGAAAGAGAATTGGTTTTTATGGCTTTAGCCCCACATGCAGTGCACCATTTATATCAGTACCGTAAGTCTATTTCGACTAAGCCCTTTGGTGCCCGTGGTAAAAAACTGATCCGCTGTCCATTATGCCTATTAGGTGAGCAGTTCTGTACCTGTGCGCTGCGTCGTCAGTTACAAACTCAAGCCAGTTTCCTGCTGATCATGTACAACGATGAAGTGCTAAAACCAACTAACAGCGGGCGCTTGATTGCGGATCTTATCCCAGATACGCACGCCTATATTTGGTCACGCACAGAACCTGAAGCGGCATTGCTTGCTTTGCTCGATTCGCCGCAATATCAACCTTATTTAGTGTTTCCAGCCCAATATGCGGAGCAAGGACAAACAATACTGAACCAAGTGCCGATGTCGACATTAGCCGAAGGTAAACGGCCGCTACTGATCATGCTCGATGGCAGTTGGCGTGAAGCGATTAAAATGTTCCGTAAGAGTCCTTACTTGCATTCCTTGCCACTGCTTTCCTTCGATCCCGACACGCTGGCAACCTATGCATTGCGTAAAGGCAGCCATGACTTTCAACTTGGCACCGCCGAGGTGGCATCATTAGCATTAGGGGCGATAGGCGAAGCGGCTAATGGCAAAGCCTTAAGCACGTGGTTTGATTTATTTGTTGAATCATCATTACTGGGCCGTAATCGACGTTGCCGTGAAGATCTTCTGCCAATCACAGATTTTACCAATGCCTTTGAACTTGCCTTCGAACAAGCCAATAACGACAAGCGTTAATTAATCTTTGAAATGAATAGGTAATATAAAAATTTAAGTCAGCGACTAACTTAAATAAAAACTCCCCTCACTTGAGGGGAGTTTTATATAGGCTAAAGTTTGCTCTGGCAAGAAAGCATTATTTGCGCTTTAACTAAAGCAAATATATTCCTTAAATAACGTCTTAAACTGCAACTTCTTTACCATCTAATTTGCGAATAACCACAGTGGCGGCGCGAGGCCGTAATGTGATTCCGGCTGGTGTTTGTTCAGCGGCATTAGACGAATAAGGCCAGTTACCTGGGTGCTGAATGTTAGCAAATACCGAAGTGTAATCTGGGCTAATGGCAAAACCTGTCACTTCACAGTCGTTGGGGCCGACGAAGAAACGCTTTAATTCCATTTGATTATCGGCCGTTACGCCTACTTGTTTCTCTTGGCCATCCACCAGTGTTGAAGGCACGATCGCGAGCATCTGATCGTTGGTTTCTTCGGCAACTTCCTTTGCGCCATTGTCGGTTTGAACCCACAAGATACCGCGTTTATCAAAGGCTAACCCATCAGGGCTGGCAAATTGATTGAGATCGGTTAAGCCTGACAAGTTGGTCTCAGCATTGCCATCGCTGGGTGAGCCAAACACAAAAATATCCCATGTAAATTCAGTCGCTTTGTCGCCTTCATCCCAACGAATAATATGGCCGAAGTAGTTTTTCAATCTTGGGTTGGCAGGATTCGCTTCGGTACGTTTCGAGTTGTTGGTCAGGGTCAAATAAGCAGAACCTGTGAATGGATCGACCGCGCACCATTCAGGTCGGTCCATAGGTGTCGCGCCGACTAGATCCGCTGCGCCTGCTGTGTTCAAAATAATGTCGGCCAAAGTTGCGAAGCTATCGCTTAAGGTTTTGCCGTCTGTGGTTTGGCTATCTAACGTCAAAGGTAACCAAATACCGCCACCATTCTCATTGAATCTAGCCGCGTATAAAGTGCCTTCATCCATGTACTTATCGCCTGTTTGCAGGCGGTTGCTGCTGTCAGCATCCTTTGCATCCCAGGCCGCAGCCGAGACAAATTTATAGAGGTATTCGAATTGAGAATCGTGGCCAGAATAGAACACCACGGGCTTGCCTTCGGTCAATTTGCCAAAGGTACAACCTTCATGGCGGAAACGACCAAGTGCTGTACGTTTTACCGCGCGAGAGGTGGCGTTGTACGGGTCGATTTCCACAATATAACCGTGGCCGTTTGCTTCGTTACGGTAGTCATCCTGAGCACTTGCGCCCTTTGGCGTTACATCGAAACGCGCAAATTCATCGAGACGTTCTTCATCATGACCGGCAAGATCGTCCCAGCCATAACGTGTACTGGTTTTACTGATCCCGATGCGACTCTGATCGACGGTTAAGCTACCACGATTAGCAAAATAGCCTGGCCAATTTTCTTCACAGGTCAGGTAAGTGCCCCAAGGCGTGTAGCCATTACCACAGTTATTTAAGGTGCCGCGTGCTTGGCTGCCATCGGGAGAATAGCGGGTTTCGAGTAGCGAAGAGTAGGCCAGAGGACCGCTGATATCCATCACAGTCGCGCCAGTAAATCGACGGTTATGACCATCATTACTGACAACTTCCCATTGATTATTCATCAGTTTTATACGTACAACCGACACGCCATGGGCGTTAATTTCTTTGCGCACTTCATCGATAACAGTGCGAAGACCAGAAGTGGGGTCAAATGTCTGGCCCGTAGGATGCAAGGCATCTTCGTCAATGTATTCGTGGTTAATGCAGAGTAGACCGTCATCACCCGCATCATTTAATGGGAAGAAATGCATGCCATCGTGGTGCATGCCCACTGAGTTGGCTTGGTCATCGGCCGTGTTACTACCATCGTTTTTCCATGGCGCCGCTTTTGCGTTTAATGGCGTGCCCCAAGGTGCTAACACCTGCGCTGTGTAACCTTCTGGCACGACAACCGCATCTAAGCGAGAACCCGCAACCGATGTAAAGTTAAGCTTAGCGCTACTTTTAGTCGGTGGCACTGGCGTGACTGGATCGACAGGTTTAGGAACAGTTTCATTGTCTGAACCACAAGCGGTTAAGCCAACACTGGCAAAAGCAGTCATAGCGCTGAGGCCTAAGCCACTTTTTACGAAATTACGGCGAGATAAATGCTTATCCAACACTTGATTAAAGGGTTCATTATTACTTTTATTATAAAGTGTAGGATCAAAGGTGGCCTTACTCATATTTTACTCCGGCTAGTACGATGAATTAAATTTCGTGCCTAAGGCTAAAGTACCAATATGACAATAAAGCTGATTTTATATTACAGGAATAATTTACATACTAACCAAGCTTATATGTTTTAAGAATGTTAAATTGGATGTGATAAGTATTTTAGGTTAGAAATATATCAATCTTAAAATAACATTAATTAGATTTATTGCTCTAATTTGATGTTTTTAATATAACTTAAATTGTTAATTTATATAATTATCTAATGTGTTTCCATTAATACTTATTAGTTCTGTACATTAATGTCCTTTTAATGAAATCCTTTTCCTGCTTAGAATAATAAAGTGAAGTCTATTTCTCAGGTTAAAACGAAGGAGTTAATGCTTAACCTGTGATCGTCAAGTTTCAGTCTTTTGGTTTTAAATAATGACGAAGTGAGCGCGGATCGGTATGTCCGGTTCTGGCCATGATGTACAAGTGATCTTTATTATTTTCATGCAGTTGTGTTACGCAGCCACTGCGCAAACTGTGGGCACCATAAAATTTGGCGGGCAGTCCTGCTTTAGTACAATATTTTTTAATGATGCGATAAATATCATCGCCGGTAAGGAAACCACTATTTTTATTCAGTAATGAACTAGATCCGGAATGTCGGTCTTTCATTTGATACGGACGTAAATTTTTTCCATCACGGGAAAGCGATCTAAATAAATGTCCGTCTTCAATATTGGCTAACGATAACCAATTTTTCACGGCGTCGAGTGCTGCAAAGGGTTCATGGTCTGGCAGGTCTTTCCATTCCCGTTGGCCTTGCTGATTACTCTTCGAATAGGGCAGGCGCACTTTTAATTTGTTACGCAGAAAACTGACATACTGAACTTTTATATCTGCCAGTTCAGAACGACGAAACCCACCTTGTAATCCTAATTGAATAATCGCTTTGTCTCGCGCTCGGGTTAATGGCTGCACTTGCTCATCGATAGCTTGGATCAACATTTCCACTTCATCATACATAATGGGTTGCTGATCATAGTCACTTACATGGCGAGATTGATTTCTGCTCAAACCGCGCATTACTCTGATCACCAGAGGATGTTCGGTTGGCGAGTGAAATCCCGCTTGAATATGATGGTAGCGAATAGCTGCCAACCTTGTGGTTAATGTTTGCTTAGAAAGTTGAACGCCAGTGCTTTCTTGGATCAATTCTTTTTGATGACCAATAAATGAAATTACGCTTCGTGGATCTGCGGGCAGGGCCTGAAGTTGGTGCTCGGCACAATAACGGCTAAATACACTAAAGCTCGTATTATAAACACGGCGAGTGTTCACTGAAATCTCATATTCAGTTTCTTCGGCGGCGCTTAAATAATCACTTCGAACAGATTGTGGCAGGAAAGTCTCTTCAAAAAAACGTGTCTGTTCAGCACGGTTATTATGGTGATGACCTGATTCATTCGCTCTTTCATTCGATACATTGGTGTTATTTTGAGCATTACTATTTGTTCGGATCATTTTAGACATGCCGTAGAAGTCACTTGATATCGAATTAAGAAGGCGTAATTATACGCAAATTATAGCTATACCTACCAGTGATAATCGTCATTATCACTGGTAGAGTGCTTATTTGTTTAAATAATCATCTTTTATCAGAGGAGGGGGCATTAAATAACATTTAGCTGGATTATTTAGTTTAAAAAACAGCCAAGATAAACCTATTCTAACAATGGCGATTAATTAAGCGGATATAAAATTAAAGGCAATAATAGTATGAAATTCGTACTTCCCCTATGCGGTGATTTCTAACTTAGTTAGCCACAGAAGCAAAATCCTAAAGAATGGTTTAACCATTCTATTGGTTTGCATGAATGGCATGCCGCTAAACTTGGCTTGTGTGTCGGATGAAATTTAAGCTAATAACGACAACCGCTTATCTGATACTTGACGTGATATGCATTGAGCTATTTCTGCCAAAGGCAAATAAAAGCATAAGGGATCGATTCCCAGTCAATAAAATGGTTGAACCATATATTAATACTTGTCGATTTGTACTAGCATGAGGTCCCATTTATTTCATCCGCATTAAATGCATACTTAACTAAAGAAACGTATTTATGGAACCGCAAGCTTGGATATATCAACAAGACAAACCGACAGCAGGAAGAAAATTATTATTGCTTGTGGAAGCAGAATTAATTTTTGCCTTACCCTTAATTTATCGCCTTATCAATCCTGAAGCTGTGGCATCTAAGCCAGATTGGTTTTGTGACGCTGAGTTACAAACGGTTTCCTATACTGAGTTGGTGACACAATTAAATGAATTGGTCCGATTACGTAAAAAGACACAGCGACTCGACAACGAGCTTAAGAATGTAAACAAAATGCTCAATCAGTATTTTACTGATTTGGGTTGGCGCATGGTTCGTAAAGAGCTATCTCAAATAAAAAAGCGTCAGAAAAAATCCCATATAGAGGTAAGTAGGGATATTATTCAGAGATTAAAGCGTTATATGGAGACACAAAAGTTAGACAGTTTTGATCAGGCAATTGATAACTTATTGTCAGAGCATGATGCCGATATCTCACAAAGCCATTTGCAGCATCCAGATGACCTAGATGACAATATGAGTGTCGACGATATGCTTGATGAATAATCTCTGGCTTGTCTCGTCCTGAAATAAAATGGGCAGAGTTAAGTTCTGTTGATCTTTATTATGACGTCGCAATATCGCCTAAAATGGATTTGTTAATAATCGCTTAAATGAGCAAGTAAGCCGTGACTTATCTGTGCAGACACGTAAAATTGCTGTTAAGTTTAAAGGGATTTTTTAAGTTTAAGACTTGGTAACATGGGGCATCAGAAATGAGTGTAAGCATTAAAAATGATAGGAAAATTGCTGTCCTGTGCCGAATTGAGCCAGGCTGTCTCGGACCAGATGGTGTGGATCATATTGAGGCTTTTTGTGCTTTGGCCCAGAAAGCGATGCAACATTTCGACGTCGATGTTGGCACTTGGTTGCTGATCCCAAGATACGATAAAACCTTGGAAGAGATGCAATACAGTGTTGCCAATAAATTACTTTCCCGCGAACAAGCGACTAAATATCTTGTCTCTATCGGACGTGATATTGATAGTTTTGAAGAAAGATTTCAGGATAAACTCACCTCGCTGATTAATTTATACCTTGCGAGAAAACCTTAAACTGAAGACTGCATGCGGCCGAGATTAACCTAAGCTCTAGCCTCGGCGCTTATATTATCCATCGCTCATTTTTTAAAGTCGTTTTTATTTTCGCATTCAAGTTTTTATAAAAACAGCCAATTACTTCTTATAAAATCAATAGATTAAATGTCACACTTTATCTGCGGCATCATGGTTTTCAACCGATAAATTCAGCTCCAAAACTCAGTTGTCGGTAATTAACTCCGTAAAGTACCTCAAAATTTGCTAAACTAGTCGACTCACTTAATGCTGAATCTTTTTCTTGCGGTATACCCGAATT
This sequence comes from Shewanella sp. SACH, assembly GCF_001887095.2. Taxonomy (NCBI): domain Bacteria; kingdom Pseudomonadati; phylum Pseudomonadota; class Gammaproteobacteria; order Alteromonadales; family Shewanellaceae; genus Shewanella; species Shewanella sp. SACH. Next base: position 1,367,731 of record NZ_MPDG02000001.1, on the reverse strand, counting down.
TTTTGGGTGGTAAGGATGAGTGTAAAGGACGGTTGATGTTCAATCCCATTCCAGAAACCAATCCATACATTAGTTTGTTGCAGCAGGATTTCGGGTTTTCTGAATTTCGCCCTGGCCAAGCGCAAACGATAACACAACTGTTGGCGGGGAAGTCGAGTTTAGCGATTTTTCCGACGGGTTCAGGTAAATCCCTTTGTTATCAATTTACAGCATTGCAGTTACCCCATTTGAGTTTAGTGATTTCGCCTTTACTCGCCTTGATGAAAGATCAGCTGGAGTTTTTACAATCTAAGGGAATTCATGCGGCCAGCATAGATTCAACCTTAAGCGCCGAGCAGAGTCAGCAAGTGATGGCTGATGCGCGCTCTGGCAAGCTGAAAATTTTGATGGTGTCGGTGGAGCGTTTTAAAAATGAACGTTTTCGGCAATTTATTCAATCGGTTCCGCTGTCCATGCTGATCGTCGATGAGGCGCATTGTATTTCAGAGTGGGGCCATAATTTTCGGCCCGATTATCTTAAATTGCCCGACTATCGGCGTGAGCTTGAGATCCCATTGGTACTGTTATTGACGGCCACAGCAACACGTAAAGTGAAACTGGATATGGCCAAGCGCTTTGATATTGCGCCTGAACACATAGTGCAAACGGGATTTTATCGACCCAATTTAGATTTGACTGTTCTGCCTGTATCAACGCAAGAGAAGAATGCCTTACTGGTTAACCAGATTGCATCTTTCTCAGGTGCCGGCATTGTGTATGTAACTTTGCAGCAAACCGCCGAAACGGTCGCACGACTTTTGAGCCAACAAGGTATAGTCGCCAGTGCCTATCATGCTGGATTTGAAGATGAAAAACGTCAACAAATTCAAAATGATTTTATGCAGGATAAGCTGCAAGTGGTGGTGGCAACCATCGCTTTTGGTATGGGAATCGATAAGAGCAATATTCGTTTTGTGATCCACTACGATTTGCCTAAATCTATTGAAAACTACAGCCAAGAAATCGGCAGAGCAGGGCGTGATGGTGCGTTATCCCATTGTGTCACCTTGGCCAATCTTGACGGGCTCAATACCGTTGAGAATTTTGTATATGGCGATACGCCGGAGCGAGAAGGTATAGCACAAGTTATTGAGGCTATTCGACTTGAACAAGATTCCGGTCAGTGGGAATGTCAGCTCAATGGCCTGTCGACGGCGAGTAATATTCGCCAGTTACCGTTAAAAACGTTACTCGTTCAATTAGAAATTTTAGGTGTAGTTAAGCCATTATTTGCTTACTACGCTGACGTTAATTACAAGTTTTTGGTCGACAAACACGCCATTCTCAGCCGATTTAATCCTGAGCGGCAGGCGTTTTTAACGCAGATTTTTAATCATACGCAGATGAAGAAAATATGGGGCGCGTTAGATTTTGATGCCTTGTACAGTGCGACGGGTCATGAGCGCAGCCGCGTGTTAGCCGCGCTGGAATATTTAGCTGAACATCAGTTGATTGAATTAGAGACTAAACGAATTACCGATGTGTATCGGGTGGATGTTACCGCATTAGCGCGTCTCGAACTCATCGATGAGCTGTACCATTATTTTATTGATAAAGAGCAGAAAGAAATTGCGCGAATCGCGCAGTTAGTCCGCTTTTTTGAACTTGAGACGTGCTTAAGCCACAATTTATCCCGTTATTTTGATGATAATGAGACGCCAGCGGTCTGCGGTCATTGCAGTGTTTGCCGCGGCAATATTGCTAAGTTGCGCTATTCGACGGAACCGACTTGGCCGACAGATCAGCAGATATTGGCTGATTTGCGTGAGTTGAAACATCATTTAACGGCTAAAGGCATTGAGACTTTGTCACTCGATACCTATTGTCGTTGCCTCGCTGGCATGTCGGTGCCTTTGGTGAGTCGTTTTCAAGTGCGTAAGTTAAGTGGTTTCGGCCGCTGTGAAAAATTGAGATATGCTGAAATTAAACAGAAAGTTGAGTCACTGTTGTCGCAACTAGATGATAAAAGAGTTGAACATGAATAAGGCCGTAAAAAAGATGTTAGCCACCCATGAACATTTAGTTCACTCTGAAGGTGTGACTGTGGTTTCCCATATGCAAAGAGAAAAGGCAGAGTGGGTACAACATACTGTTATGATTGAAGATTGTGATGTGCCGTTTAAATTCAGACGGGTGAAAAAATATCGTAATCTGCAAGGGCAAAAGATCAATGTCATCTATTACCCAGAGACAGAAACAGTCGCGGGTTTTGAGATAGAAATCATGCAAGTTGTTAGAATTAAACGATTCTAGTTAATGTTCTTCGAGTCTTTGCTTTTATCAATCAGCAAAGACTCGAAGCGCATTCGATTGATGACTCGAGCGTTAAAATCGTGCTACTTACTTGGAATATTGATAGGTTGAATCCACTTTCCAAGTCCTGAAACGCAGTTCCGCGCCTTCTGGTAGATAAAATACCTTAGGTAAACGACTGTCGTAGCGCATTTTCAGTTCACCCGGAATACGAACAAAAGCTTCTTTCTTCGCCAATTCGAAACAGGCCATCATAGTGCTCGGCCCTTCAGCGATTTCATCCACTTGATAGTAGTTATAACCCCAACCTTGTACTGTCAGTTCCTTCAATTCCCCGTTTAATCCATGCTTATTGCAATCGACCATTTGAGTCTGGCCAATTTGGATTTCGATCATGTAGTCATCTTCGTTTTCTAACTTAGGCAAACTCAAAATGTGCTGCACCATACCGGCAGCAGGAGCAGGGAACATCTTAGTGGCTTCTTGTGCGCTGTAATCTTTTGGGTCAAAACGTTGAATGCTGATCATAGGCGCATCTAATCCTGTTGGGTGTGGCGGGCTAACTGCCGCAGCATTGAATGAAAATAATGCAAATGCAAGGGGAACAGTGCTAACGCTAAATAAGGTCTTCAATTTCATCTTGTTTCTCCTAATCGAACTGAATGGATGTCGACAAGTTTGTCGTTGTTCTGCCCCTATAAACGCGGCAGAGGTAAAAAAGGGTTAAATTATTCAATAAAAAATCGATTTTTAACCAAATAATTCTTATCCATTTGAATAATAAGGGTTTATTGTGATTTTTAATGACTTATTTTGTTAAGTTCGGTGCTATTTCAATTCTTTGCTGTGGCGGTTTATTGACGCATATCATGCGAAAAATATACGAAACAGCCTAGATAACCACCTCAAAACTTGGATTTCAACTCGTTCTGAAAAGCCGCTTCTGAGTCTTTCTACAACTGCGTAAGGCTGCAATAAAGCCAATCTTACTCTGCTGACTCAGCTGTTTTCACTCATAAATTAAATGCTAATCCATTAAACCTTGCCTGATATCCTTTGCCTAGTCTAGCTGCCTATCTTAATTCACATATCAGCGTCTCGACTCGTGACAGGAGTACAGATGCATAATGGGGATCCACATGCATGTTTAAAAGTTTGAAAACGGTATATCTTGATAAATGACTAATTTGATCTTCATATATTTTGATTTTCAAACTATAATTCTGGCAACACGTTTTTTATCATTGATAGCGATGGACATGGAGTAGGAATTACACAATGAAATCAACAGCAGCCGAGCAAGCGACAGGGCATCAAGCTTCAGCCCACCGCCAAGGGCACTCACTCGCCCAATGGCAACACTCACATGAGTTTTCGAATCAGAACCGCGATGGCGAAAAAAACACACGCTATGTACTGTATTTAACTGTGATCACTATGGTGGCAGAAATTGCTGCCGGAACCATTTACGGTTCTATGGCATTGCTCGCCGACGGTTGGCACATGGGCACCCATGCCGCGGCCTTTATGATTACCCTGTTTGCCTATTCCTATGCCCGTAAACACGCTAAGGATCCTGCTTTTGCCTTTGGCACAGGTAAGGTGAGTGTGCTTGGCGGTTACACCAGTGCAATAGCCTTAGGTTTAGTGGCATTGGTGATGTTGATTGAATCGGGAATGCGGCTGATCAGTCCTGAGCAAATTCATTTCAACGAAGCTATTTTTGTGGCCGTTATTGGTTTAAGCGTCAATATACTGAGTGTGTTTTTACTTAAAGATCATCATACCCACGATCATGGGCACGCTCATGGTCATAGTCACGGTCATGGACATGATCATAGTCACGACCATGATCATGAAGACGAACATGCTCACGCGCATCATAACAGCCAAGCACACACCCACGACGATCATGCCCATACCGCGCATTCACATGATGCGGATCCGCACCCGCACCATGACTCACATGCACACGATGAAAGTCATCATGATCATAGTCATTGCCAACATGAACAGGATCATCAACATAGTGCTGAGCATGAGCATGAGCATGAGCATGAGCATGAGCATGAGCATGAGCACAAGAGCCAGAAGGCCCACGGTAGCCATGATCACAACCTACGCGCGGCCTATTTTCACGTACTAGCCGATGCGTTAACGTCAGTGCTGGCCATCGCTGCCTTGTTGTTTGGTAAATACATGGGACTAACTTGGCTCGACCCGATTATGGGGATTGTCGGCGCTGTGATTATCAGCCGTTGGTCTTGGGGACTTATTCAGCAAACGAGCCCTATTTTGCTGGACGGCGGCGTTAAAGCGTCATTGCAACGTAAAGTCACACAAACCATTGAAGCTGTAACGGATCATCAAGTGGCCGATTTACATCTTTGGCGAGTGAGCGCCGATCACCATGCTATTATGGTGTCCATCGTGTCCCATTCACCAAAAGATGTCAGTTATTTTAATCAGTTACTGTCACAATTTCCTGAGTTGGCCCATATCACCATCGAACTCCATACTTGCCGTCAGCGCGAGTGTATGGCTAAGGAAGCCTAATGACAGTTGAACATCATCATTCATCAAACCTGCATTCAAGTGAGCCACATTCGACTGCTCACTCAACAGCTGGACATTCAACGGCCACACATTCAACCGATCATGCATTAAATCATGTGATTATTGAATTTTACGAAAAGCTGTCGTCTTGGGAGCACGCCATTGTACGTGACAAAGGTTTTAGTCTGTCGCAGGTGCACACCATTGAGTTACTTGGCGTGCATGGCGCTATGCGAATGAAGGAACTGGCGGACAAGATTGGTGTCACAACGGGCACATTAACGGTTCAAATCGATAAAATGGTGGAGGCACAGTGGGTCGTGCGACGCCCCCATGAAACCGATCGCCGTTCGATTCTGGTGGAGTTAACAGAGAAGGGCCAAGCCTTGTTCCTTGAACATGATGCTCTGCATCTACAACTCACCACAGATCTCACCGCAAAAATGAGCAGTGAGGAACGAATCGTGCTGCTTAATTTGCTGTCACGCATGAATAACGAGTTTTAATTTACCTTACGTCATCGACTAAAAAGCGTCCCTCGTTGACGCTTTTTTTATAGCACGACATCTTTAAAAACGCGATTCATTCTAGATTAATCATCTGCTATTACAGTATCTTACCTTTTGTTACATTCTTGTTGGATTAATAGTTGAACTGGATATTAATTAAGGTAATGTAAGTGCAGATCTCAAGATGGACTTTGTATAAAAGGAATAGAATGAATAATAAATTACTGCCTTGGTGCATTGCAGGAGTGCTCGGAATGAGCGGTCAACTTCACGCAGAAGAAGATAAATATATTTGGTTGGAAGATGTTGAAGGCGCTAAGCCAATGGAATGGGTGAAAACCCAAAATGCCGTATCTGCCGCCGAAATTAAAGCCTTCAAAGGTTTTGATACCATAGTGGCGAATAGCCTCGCCATCCTGAACGATAAAGAACGCATTCCCTACGCCACCCATATTGGCGACAAGTTATATAACTTTTGGAAGGATGACACCCATGTGCGCGGCATTTATCGTCGCACCACAATGGAAGAATATGCCAAGGCCGATCCTAAATGGGAAACCGTGCTCGATATCGATGCCCTAGGTAAAGCCGAAGCCGTCAATTGGGTATTTAAGGATATTAGCTGTCAATATCCTGAAAATGAGCGCTGTTTTGTCTCATTGTCTCGCGGCGGTGCCGATGCGGTGGAAGTGCGTGAATTTAATCTCAACACTAAATCCTTTGTTACTGCCAAAGATAAGCCATTCTTTTTAAAAGAAGCCAAATCAAGCCTGAGCTGGATAGATAAAGATCACGCCTTTGTCGGTACTGATTTTGGTGATGGTCAAAGCATGACGGATTCGGGTTATCCCCGGGGCGTTAAACTGTGGCAACGCGGCACGCCACTCGAGCAAGCTAAGCCTGTTTTTACCGGCGACAAGGCTTCAGTTGCAGTCTCTGGCTGGGTGTTATTCGATGATAAAACTCCGCTGAGTTTAGTGACCGAGGCGCATACCTTCTACACCGCCAGCCAATATGTGTACCAAGACGGTAAACTCATTGGATTGCCTTTACCGCAAGATTCTGAGATTAAAGGTTATTTCAAAGGTAAGTTATTCATTGAGTTAAAGAGTGATTTAACCAATCAAGACGGTAACTTTAAGCAAGGCGCGGTCGTGTATGCCGATGTAGCTGATCTCATCGCTCAAAAAGCCAAGTTCAGTTTATTTGTGAGCCCGACTCAAACCGCATCGATTGCGCAGCTCAGTTTTAGCAAGAGTGCAATTTTCGTTAATTGGCTCGATAACGTGAAAAGCAAATTAGTGCGTTATGAGCAAGACGAAAAGGGCGCTTGGCAGAGCACTCACGTACCGTTTGAAGCGAATGGCGCCTTGACTGTGATGGACGTTGAGCAAGACAGTGATGATTTCTTCGTGAATTACACTAGTTTTCTTGAGCCTTCAAGTCTCTACACTGTGAATGCCAAAACCTTAAATCCAAAGAAAATTAAAGGTATGCCGCAACAGTTTGCTGCGGACAAGTTTAAAACTGAGCAATATTTTGCGACGTCTAAAGATGGCACTAAAGTGCCGTATTTTGTGGTGATGGCTAAGGATCTTAAGTTAGATGGCACTAATCCCACGCTACTTTACGGTTACGGCGGGTTTGAAGTGTCGCTGCGTCCTTCTTATTCGGCCACCATTGGTAAGAATTGGTTAGAGCAGGGCGGCGTCTATGTGTTATCCAACATTCGTGGCGGTGGCGAATACGGCCCTGCTTGGCATCAAGCGGCGTTAAAGCAAAATCGACATAAAGCCTATGAGGATTTTGAGGCTATCGCTGAAGATTTGATTGCCCGTAAAATCACCTCAAGCAAACATTTAGGCATCCAAGGTGGCAGCAACGGCGGCCTGTTAATGGGCGCGGCATTTACCCGCAGACCAGATCTTTATAATGCTGTCGTGTGCCAAGTACCTTTACTTGATATGTTTAGATTCAATAAGTTGCTAGCGGGTGCCAGCTGGATGGGCGAATACGGTAACCCTGATATTCCAGAAGAATGGGCGTACATTAAAACCTACTCGCCTTATCATAACCTGCATAAAGACGTGCATTATCCAAAGGTCTTTTTCACCACTTCTACCCGTGACGACAGGGTTCACCCAGGTCACGCCCGTAAGATGGTCGCTAAGATGAAAGACATGGGGATTGATGTGTTGTACTACGAAAATATCGAAGGTGGCCACGCCGGCGCTGCAGATAATAATCAAGCTGCGGAACTTAATTCAATGGCGTTTGCCTACTTATTACAGCAGTTACGATAATCACCGCAGGGTTAACATGAATTGTTAATTCGTTGGTGATAAAAACCGAGCAAGGCCCTAATAGGTTGGGGAGCAAAAAACGGTCGAACTCATTGAGGTTCGGCCGTTTTTTTAAGTTTGTTTTTTAAATGTGAGCATTAACCACAGATAATTTGAGCCATTACCAAGAGCTTGCTACTATGGCAAAAAATTTGACTGTTACAGCCTAAGATTACCTTAAGAAAATTAAGTTAGTCTCGACAAACAACTAATTTGAGTGAGAGCTATCAGTGCTAGCAAGATTTAAGACTCTATCGGTGAATCGATTCACTTTTATCACAGCGTTATTTTACGTTTGTATCTTCAATATCCCACTATTCGGCATCATTAAAAAAGGCATCGAAAAACAACCGGATGTCGATCCTATTTTCATCGCCACTATGCCGTTGTTTTTAGCATTTGCCCTCAGTTTTGTGTTTTCCTTATTTACGGTGAAGTACCTCGTTAAGCCGTTTTTCATCATACTCACCTTGTTGTCATCGAGTGTGTTCTTCGCCGCCTATCAATACAATGTCGTGTTTGATTACGGCATGATAGAAAACACCTTTCAAACCAATCATGCTGAAGCGCTGATGTATGTGAATTTTGCTTCGATAATGAATATGTTACTGACAGGGATTTTACCTGCGTACCTTATCTATAAGGCCGATATTCAGTACCAGCCTTTCTTCAAAGAGTTACTGCATAAAGTGCTGTTTATGCTGGCGATGTTGGCGGGGCTCGGCATTATTGCTTTCTTTTATTTCCAAGATTACGCCGCCTTTGGCCGCAACAACGACGAGCTAAAACGTTATATCGTACCGACGTATTTTATTGGCGCTGCGTCTAAGTACATTAATGTGCACTACTTACAAACGCCGATTGAATATCAGCCGCTGGGTCTCGATGCTAAAAATGTCAGTGCCAACCCTAATGGTAAACCTAACTTATTAGTGCTTGTGGTCGGTGAAACCGCGCGTTCGATGAGTTATCAGTATTATGGTTACGACAAGCCAACCAACGCCCATACCCAAGATCAAGGCTTAATTGTCTTTAAAGATACCAGTTCATGTGGCACGGCAACGGCAGTCTCCCTGCCTTGCATGTTCTCGCGCATGGGACGGGAAGACTACGATTCACGCCGCGCCTATGCCCAAGATACTGCGGTAGATGTGTTGAACCATGGCGGGATTAAAGTGCAATGGTTTGATAACGACTCTGGCTGTAAAGGCGTGTGCGATCAAGTTGAAAACATTTCGATTGATTTGAACAGCGATCCTGAGTTGTGTACTGGCCAATATTGTTTCGACCAAGTGTTACTCAACAAATTAGATGAAACCTTGGCCACTGCAGAACGCAAAGATACCGTGATTGTCCTGCATGTGATTGGTAGCCATGGACCGACGTATTTCTTACGTTATCCACCGGAGCACCGTAAGTTCACACCGGATTGTCAGCGCAGCGATATCCAAAACTGTAGCCCAGATGAGCTGATGAACACCTACGACAACACTATTTTGTATACTGACTACATCATCAGCGAAGTAGTGAAAAAGTTACAAAATCAGCAAGATAAATTTGATCCAGCCATGTTGTATCTCAGCGACCACGGCGAATCTTTAGGCGAGAAGGGCATGTATTTACATGGCGCACCTTACAGCATTGCCCCAATCGAACAGACGAGTATTCCTATGGTTGCTTGGGTATCTGAAGATTTCAGTAAAGATAACCACTTAGACATGGCCTGTTTAGCTGAGCACGCGGCGAAGGGCGGTTTCTCCCATGACAATTTATTCGACAGTCTTTTAGGCTTAATGAATGTCAAGACCGAGGTATATCAGCCTAAGTTAGATATCTTTGCCAGTTGCCGAGGTTAATCAACCCATTAACTCATCAATATTGAGTCGCTAACATTATCGTGCGACTCAATATTATCTTGTGACTAAGTATGATCTACTGACCAAAAGTTATTGAGTGATACCTCGTTAGTTTGTCTTAGTCGATCCAAGTATGAACTTCAAAGAGGATGGCAACATCCTCTTTTCTTTTGCGCCCTATCATAATAATTGATTTCTCCCATATCCAAATCCAAGCACATGAGTTAACTTAATGCATACAAAAACATAACAAGTCTATGGTTCGCGATTTATGCCTTCTACTGCAGAAAATAAAGAGCTTGATTCTGCCGCGCAAATTTTGCGTTTGGCCGTACCGCAAATGTCTGCCCTCGATATCCCCGTTACACCTGAAAACTACACTGTTTGGTATGAATATTTTGCAGGGACAAATCTCGATTTAAACCGTGCGATTGATGGCTTTCTGGCAAATTCGGTCTCTTTTACCAAGGAGGTCAACACCAGCCTGTATAAGAACTTTATTCAAGAACAGTCACCCGAAGTGATTGAAAATGTGCAGATTGAAACGCAAATCCTGATCAATAGTTTGTTAAGTAAAATCAGCCAGTTGAGTCAAGGCACTGCGGCGTTTTCAGGTTCATTAGCCGAGTTTGGTTTACGCCTACAGACGAATCCCGACATTAATACCTTAAACGAGCTGGTTGACGGTGTAGTCGATGAAATGCAGATGCTACTCATCAACAACCGTGAGATGGAGCAAAGCCTGTGCACCATGGGCCAAGAAGTGCAAAATCTTAAATCGGAAATGGAAAACCTGAGCCTAGCAGCGATGACTGACCAATTAACCTCGCTGCACAATCGCCGTGCCTATGAACTGAGTATTCAAGATCAAATCTACCTCTCCCAAGATCACCAAACCCGTTGCAGCCTTTTACTGATCGATATCGATAATTTTAAAGCTTTTAACGACACCTATGGCCATTTAACCGGCGATAAAGTGTTGGCCTATGTCGCATTAGCCTTAAAACAATGTGTGCGAGGGGATGATTTTGTGGCGCGTTATGGCGGCGAAGAATTTGTGGTGGTGTTACCCAATACCCATTTTCACGATGCATTACAAGTGGCTGAAAATTTACGGGAACGTATCTCTGAGCGCCGCTTAACCATAGGAAAAGACAAAAAACTTTCCCTCGGCGCGATTACTGTTTCGATTGGTCTCGCTTCATTACAGCAAGGCGACGATGCAGAAACTCTATTCAGTCGCGCCGACAAAGCGCTGTATCAAGCGAAGGCCGAAGGCCGTAACTGCGTGAGAGGATAAATAGATAGGGGATTTGCGGCTGAGTTTTGCTGGTTCAGTTACCATAAACAGGTTGATTTTGCTGCGTTTATTCAGCCAATGGTGCACGGCCTAGGCTCATTACCAATACTCTTCTCAAGCATCCTGACATTTTAAGTGATTAATAGATAAGAGTAAGTTGCATAAAAATTAAACTGTGTGGTTGTACTATGGATTTCAGCAGATGTGATAACAAAACGCCGCAAATCATTGCGGCGTTTTGTTAAGTTTGGATAGGCTCTATTTGTCACTGGGCGGTTTTAAATCCATATGCATTTTGATCAAATGCTCCTCCATGTCGAAGCTCACCTTAAAACCGAGACTCTTGGCAAGGCTGGCCATATTGCGATTCTCGAACATGGTAAAGCCGGTCAGCACAGGCGTATCGTTAGCTTGGTAATACTTAATCAGTTTTTCGAGCAACAACTTACCTAAACCTATTCCTTGATGATCGCCGCGCACTGCCATAGCAAACTCGGCCTCGGTATTGTCGGGGTCGATGGACGCACGCACAGCACCTAAAGTGATGTCATCACCATCGGGGCCTTTGGCGGTGGCGATAAAAGCCATCTCACGGGCGTAATCGATTTGAGTTAATACCGCCATTTCTTCATGGGTCATTTTCGATCGCACCCCAAAATAACGTTTGTATCTGTCTTCATCGGATAACGAATTATCAAAAGCCAAATGCTTGGGCTCATCTTCGGGAAGAATCGGTCTTAACATCACCTTTAGGCCATTTTTAAGCTCGGCAACTTCTTCTAATTCCTTCGGATACGGCATGATGGCCATGCGCGATGAACTGTCGGCATTGGCATCGTGCAAACGGATATTCACATCGAGCAGCGTGATATTTTCACCCGCGGCTAATACCGGGTTTAAATCCAAAGAGGCGATTTCGGGGCAATCGATAATGATGTGGGATATTTGCGTTAGCATCACACACAGGGCATTCATGTCTAAACCGAGCGGTAAATGCCTGTCCTTCAACTTATGGGTCTTTAACGCTTGGATCACCATGTAACGCGCCAGTGCCATATTCAGTGGCGGCAGGGCAACGGCGGCGTCATTGGTAGGGTCCCATTCAGAACCGCCTTCACCAAGACAAATTGCCGGACCAAAGACAGGATCGCTTATCACGGCAACACGGATTTCCTGTGCGCCAGCGGTCAACGCCATCTTTTGCACTATCATGCCTTCGATAATGGCTTCGGGATTGGCTTGATGCACCCTTTGGGTAATGGCACTCGCGGCGTGGCGGATATCTTCGGCCGAGGTTAAATTGAGCATTACCCCGTGCACATCGGACTTATGCAAGATGTTCGGAGACTGCACTTTTAACGCTAAGGGATAGCCCGCTTCATTAGCGATGGCGACCGCTTCATCGGCATCTTTCACAAACCAAGTGTCTATCGTGTTCAGCCCATAGGCGCGCAAAATAGGACTTGCCTCGTGGGTTTCGAGTACCGATTTACCTTTCGCTTGAGCCGCTTGCAGTAATGTGCGCGCCGTGTGGCTATCGGTAGGAATATTGTCGGGAATAGATTGCGGTACTTCTTGCAGCAGTTTTTGGTTGCGGCGGTATTCAACCATGTGCATAAAAGCACCCACGGCGCCTTCGGGCGTACGATAGGTGGATATGCCGCCCTTAGTGAAGCGTTTTCGCGCCTGATAGGCTGAGTCTTCGCCGCTCCAGTTGGTCAAAATATTAAGGCGATTCTTTTTCGGATGCGCGTGGATCACGCTAATCAAGGCATCGGCGATTTCAACGCTTTCACCGAGCGCCGAAGGTGAGTGTAATACCAAAATGGCATCCAGCTCATTGGAATCCATCAAGATAGTCAAGGCTTTAGCATATCGTGACGCGTTCGCATCACCAATGATATCGATGGGATTTTGCCTTGACCAAGTATTAGGCAACACGGCCTCTAATTTCGCTATGGTGTCATCTGACAATTCAGCCAATTTACCGCCGCGCATAATGAGTTCATCCACCGCTAACACCGCGGGGCCACCACCATTACTGATAATCCCTAAGCGTTCACCTTGCAGCGGATTGGAATGCGCAAGGCTTTCAACCGCGGCAAACAGTTCAATCAAGTCGTTAACCCGTAGCATACCCGCACGGCGAAATGCGGCTTCATATACGGCATCGTTACCGCCAACGCCGCCCGTATGTAATTTTGCGGCGCGGGCCCCTTCGGCGCTGCGACCAGATTTAATCACCAGAATCGGTTTATTGCGTGAGGCGGCTCGCGCAGCGGAGAGGAAATGGCGTTTCTCATTCACAGAATCGATATAAAGCATGATGGCACTGGTGCGACTGTCGCGACCAAGGTAATCGAGCAATTCGTCAAAGTTAATGTCGGTGGCATCGCCCAGAGAGATAAAGGACGAAAAGCCAATACCTTTGTTATTAGCCCAATCGAGTACTGTTGTACAAATGGCGGCTGATTGAGACACGAAGGCAATTTTACCCGGTAGGGCGCTGGCATGGGCCAAACTGGCGTTTAATCCCAATGGCGGCAGCAACATACCTAAGCTATTTGGCCCCAGAATGCGCATCCCGTAACGCTTGGCATTTTGCATTGTTAGATCAAGTAGACTCACGCCATCTTCGTTAAATTCCTGCGCCATGCCCGACGCCATAATTATCGCCACTTTACAGCCAAATTGCGCCAGGGTTTCAACGATGGCGGGCACACGGCAAGCGCGGGTACAGATGACGGCTAAATCGGGTTTGATGGGTAACGCTTCAATATTGGGATAGGCGAGCACACCCATCACTGCCCGATATTTAGGGGTGACGGGCATGATAGGCCCAGAAAAACCACTGGAGAGCAGGTTTTTCATCAGCACATTACCCGCGCGTTTCTCGGTATTCGAAGCGCCGATAATGGCAACGGAAGTCGGTTTAAATAAGGAGTGTAATGTACGTTGACTCATAAGCGATTCCATCCCAATCAATGACGCTTCCAGTGTAACCTAGGGTATGAATACTGCACAGTTAAGTTTCGGGTTCTATAAAGGCAAGTTTATTAGCAAATCATGAATTTACAGCGATTTATTGAAGATTGGCGCCCAATACTGAGGATTTCTAACGGGATAACTGCATTTTCCGCATTGCGACACGTAACAATGTGAAAAATTTCACTTTCATGTTTGAAAATCACCCAATATGAAACTACTTTTTAATCACTGTACAATTATTGTGAAGTCCATATGACATACAAGGATGGGGTCGTTGCGTTGCTCGCGGCAGGCGTTGGATATTTGCTGAGTTTAATCACCTTGTGGGCGATGGGGCCGATTATTTCTGTGTTGATTATGTTGCTGTGGCAATTTTATCAGCACAAGCAAATGCAGTCAGTTCAACAGCATGATGATAAGTCTTCAAACACCCAACTTGCCGCCGATTGGCAAGCTCACGTCAGTCTGTATCAAGAAACAATCACCACACTCAACAGTTGTGGATCTAACATTGACAGCGTACTTGCGGTGCAGGGCGATGCGGTCAATCTGCTGGGAGAATCGTTTGATGGCTTAGGGCGATTAATGACCGAGCAAACAGGCTTCATTTCAGCTCTTGTTCAAAGCACTGACGATGCTGAGTTATTCCATTCAGACCAAATGAAACAATTTGCCAATAATACCTCTATGACGTTAGAGCGCTTTATTCAATCCACCATAGAAATGTCGGCATCGACAATGGAGTTGTTGGAGAAAGTGAACCTCATCTATGAGTCTATGCCCCAAGCGATGAAAGCTTTGCAGGATATAGATCAGATCTCTTCCCAGACCAATTTACTCGCCTTAAATGCGGCAATTGAAGCGGCGCGGGCGGGTGATGCGGGCAGGGGATTTGCGGTTGTGGCCGATGAGGTGCGGGCTTTATCCACTCGCAGTGCAGGCTTTAGTGAAGGCATTCAAAAACAGCTTAGATCGATTCAAACTCAGATTGAGCAATTAACCGTACACGTGAGTAAAGTTGCTGCACAAGATATGACTTATATCATAGATGCAAAGAAGGATATTGATACTGCGCTAAGGCAGATTATCGTTAAAGCAGAGAAGGATTCTCAAGTGATCGAACGCATAGATTCATCGGCACATGAACTCGAACAGGCCATTTCAGATACGATACGTGGCTTGCAGTTCAGTGATATCACCTCCCAAAGTCTGATTTATACTAATCAATCCTTAAGCCATTTAAAAGAGTCCCTCAATCGTGTTGCCACTATGTCACAACAGGAGTTTTGCATTCAAGGTGATGACATTTCGACACAAATGAGTCGCCGACGCCAGGAGACGCATAATCCCGTATCGAGGGATCAAATAACCTGTGGTGAAATTGAACTCTTTTAATTAGGGATAGCATAATGTCAAATATTAAAGTTATTTCATTGCCAGAGCGCTTTGACTTTTATTACCACAAGAAATTTACCAGTGATTATCAAGAGATGTTAACCCTCCCAGAGGTTAATCATATTATTTTAGATTTTAGCCGAGTGCTTTATTTGGACAGTTCTGCTTTAGGCATGATGGTACTGCTGCATCGAAAGGCGCAGGAATTACATATTTCAACATCTGTCAAAGGGGCACATGGACAGGCGAATGAAATCCTAGATATCGCCAATATGCAGAAAATATACATCATAGAGTAACACTCGTTATGGTATCACTTACTCAGCCTGAACATTTTATATTAGTTGTCGATGATGATGCTATTGCGAGTCAGAGGATCAGTGATTTTATTCATAGTAAAGGTTACAACGTGATTGTTTGTAATGATCTCGAGGAGGTATTTTTTGAAATAACGCAAAATACGGTTGATTTAATCCTGATTAACTACTGGCTCAAAGATGGCACTGCACTGGCGTTACTGAATAAGTTGAACGAGGAAAAACAAGAAACGCCTGTTATTGTGATGAGTGAGACTAAAGAAAGCCAAAACGTGTTAGCGTGTTTTAGTATGGGGGTATTAGATTTTGTCGTTAAACCGATCAATGTTGAAATATTTTGGTACAAAGTTGAATGCTTACTTAGCCGTGTGCAACTACAACATAAAGTCGAACAACAAAGAATTGAACTCGAAAAAATGCTTTATGAGAAGGCCAGAGAAGAACACATGGCCCGGCATTTGTTTGAGCACTTAGTTAATATTGATAATACTGATTTTGATTTTGTGCAGACCTACTGCCAAGCAAGTGCCAATTTTAGTGGTGATATTATCCTTAATGGCATGGCACCTAATGGCAATTTCTTCTTAATTCTCGCTGATTCAACGGGTCATGGCCTGAGTGCAGCCATGCCGATTATGCGCGTCGCGAGCACATTTAGAGCTATGGTTTTAAAGGGGTTTTCTTTAATAACGCTGATCTACGAGCTGAATGCTAAGGTTCATCGCGAGAATCCAGAAGACAGATTCGTAGCCTGTATTATTTTGGAAGCCGATTTTAATCGCAATAAATTACACATTTGGAATGGCGGTATGCCGCCTGTGTATATTCAGGCTGATGAACGCGCCAAGTTACTGAATACTGATGTTGAAGAACGTCATATTTCAAGTTCAGATAACCATAAAGCGATTGAACAATTTAAATCAACCAATATGGCACTGGGTATATTGCCGCCACATACTTTTATTGCTGATATTTTTACCATTGATTTACCGAATAATGGCCATGCCTGTCTTTTTAGTGACGGTTTAATTGAGCAATATACCCATGAAGAACGCCCATTTGGTATTGATAAATTAAAGGAGTTGTTTATTAATTTATCCGGTGGCCTTACCCATTATTTGAATGAAAATATGCATGAGTACTGCTCTGCTGAAAATATTGCAGATGATATTACGATTTGCACTTTAGATTTCGAGAAACTAAGCAGTTGGCATCAAAGTCGAGAAGTCAGCCGAGTGCAATCTATCATGGACGGTGAGTTTTGTTGGGATGTCAGCATCGCCGGACCTATGTTACTCAGCGCTGACTATTTAAGCTCATTAAATCAATTTTTAAGCATATTTGGCTTTGCCACTCATTTCTGCCAACGGGTTTTTACTGTCGTCGCAGAGTTATTTAGCAACGCCATTGACCATGGTGTACTAAAATTAGATTCACGGCTAAAAAACGATCCAGAAGGCTTCGAACTGTACCATAGTATTAGGGACAGTTTTGCAGACAGACTCACATCAAACGATTGGGTGAAAGTGAGCATTATCTGGCGCTCATCGCAAAACGAGTTACATATTAGTGTGAGCGACAGTGGAAAAGGTTTTACGGGTAATGAGAACATCATTGCTGACATTCCTCAGTTGTCTGGTCGCGGTCTCTCACTGGTGAAAACATTATCTAAGACCTACGAATTAGTACCCCCAGGGAATATAACTAAAGTCATAATGGAATAGCGCATGAGTAAAAAAATATTAATTGTTGATGATTCCGCTGCGATTCGACAAATGGTCGAAGCGACCCTTAAATCGGCTAACTATCAAGTGGTGCTGGCCAAAGATGGTCGAGAAGCCCTCGATATCTGTAACGGGCAGAAATTTGATTTTATTCTGACTGATCAGAATATGCCGCGAATGGATGGGCTGACCTTAATTAAATCCTTACGTGCGATGTCGGCATTTATGCGAACTCCGATCATTATGCTTACGACCGAAGCGGGCGATGACATGAAGGCGCAAGGAAAAGCGGCAGGTGCGACGGGATGGATGGTAAAACCCTTTGATCCTCAAAAGCTGTTGGCTATTACGGCAAAAGTGCTGGGTTAACTGCAACGGGGTGCGCTATGTCCATCAATATGGCCGAGTTCCATCAGGTCTTTTTTGAAGAAAGTCATGAACATCTTGAAAATATGGAACAATTGCTATTGGCATTGGACCTTGCTTCTCCCGATCCTGAAGAACTGAACACAATTTTCCGTGCCGCCCACTCGATTAAAGGTGGCAGCGGTATTTTTGGTTTTACCGCACTGACCAGTGTCACCCATGTGATGGAAAACCTGCTGGATAAGACCCGCAAGGGCAACTTCCAACTCACCTCATCGATTATCGATTTACTGCTGAGTACCGTTGATACGCTATCTCATATATTGAGCCTGTACCGCGAAGAAGAACAGATTGATTGGCAGGAGGTGGAGTACAGTAAAAGTCAGCTGGTCGCAGCGTTAAATGGCGAGTCTTTTAGCTCATCGGTTGCAGTACGCAATGGCACTGATGCTGCTAATGCTCCGATTTCTCCCATTATCCAAGCCGAGTCAGTGGAGAAGGTGGAAGATCAGGGTTTTGGATTCTTTGAAGTTGAAATGGCTCGCGATATTGCTATTGAAGGTGAAGACTTTGGCTTTTTTGAAGAGGCTTATCAAGCCGAAGAAATCAGCGTACAAAGTGTCATAAATGATGTAAGCAATACTGAGAAAGCGGCAGAGCCCTTTGATTTCACATCCGATGATGAATTAGGTTTTGGCTTTTTTGAAGCGTTGACGCCCGAATCCTTCGCTAATGAAATCGAGTTACTGAGCTCAAAGCCAGTAGCGCCTAAGGTAGTTAAACCCACCACAGTTGCCAATCAAGCTAAAGTCAACGCAGATAGCAGCCAAGCAAAACGCGGCATATTTAAAGAAAAAGAGGGCGCTACTGACGCCAAAGTGTCGCCTGCTATAAGTGTTCCCGCGAGTGTTTCTGTAAACCCCAGCTCGCCTGCTGCAATCCATTCAAATGCAACAAATTCAAATGCGGCACTCAGTTCATCCGCTATACCAAAAAATACGCCTCCAGAGATGAAAGCAGCGGCTAAAAAACCTGCCGCGTCGGCTCAGGATGCCACCTTAAGGGTCGAAACCTCCAAAATCGATACCCTGGTCAATCTAGCGGGCGAGCTAGTGATCACTCAGTCCATGCTAACGCTTATTGGCAATGAAATGACGGGCGATTTAGGCGAGCGGCTTAAGACTGCGCTCAACGAATTGGAACGTAATACCCGTGAAATGCAAGAAGCTGTGATGTCGGTGCGTATGCTGCCGGTATCTTTTGTGTTTAACCGTTTCAATCGTTTGGTGAGGGATCTTTCTGAGCAACTGGGTAAAAACGTCAATCTCGTGATTGAAGGTGGCAACACAGAAATTGATAAGGGCATGATTGAAAAGCTTGTCGATCCACTGACCCATTTAGTGCGCAATAGCTTAGATCACGGCATCGAAAAACCTGAAAAACGACTCGCAGCGGGTAAATCCGAAGTGGGCGTATTGTCCCTAAAAGCCAGCCAAAGGGGGGGCAATATTGTTATCGCTGTGCATGATAATGGCGCAGGTTTAAACCGTGAGCGCATTATTCAAAAGGCGCGGGAAAACGGTTTGCAAGTGGCTGATAACATTAGCGACAAGCAAGTCTGGCAATTGATTTTTGCCGCAGGTTTTTCAACCGCAGTGGAAGTCACAGACGTGTCTGGCCGCGGTGTCGGTATGGATGTGGTGCGCCGTAATATTGAAGCCTTAGGCGGACGCATTGATATTGAGTCGACTGAGGGTCAAGGTTCAACCTTTGAAATCCAATTGCCACTTACGCTGGCGATTGTCGATGGTATGACGGTTTCTGTGGGAAGTCAGATCTACATTTTGCCCTTAGTGCACATCATTGAATCTATTCAGCCGCAAACTGAACAACTCAAATTTCTAGCCAAAGAAAGACTTTTAAAAGTACGTGAAGAATACTTACCCCTGCTAAACCTTTATCAGCTGATGGAAATTGAGCCCAATGCTAAGAGCCCTGAAGAGGGCATAGTGGTATTGCTCGAAAGCAACCACAAGCGCTTTGGCCTGTGCGTTGATGCCTTAGTTGGCCAGCAGCAAGTCGTGATCAAGAGTCTTGAAAAACATTATCGTAGGATCCCCGGAGTTTCAGGCGCCACCATCATGGGCGATGGCAGCGTCGCTTTGATCCTCGATGTCGAATCGCTCGCTCTGCACATAAAAAATTAAGGAAATAGCCATGGAGAGTCGATCAACTATGACTGCCAAAGTGGAATACAACTCCCATGATGAGGTGGAGTTTTTGAGTTTTATGCTGGGCGAAGAGCACTATGCCCTCGATATTATGTCTGTGAAAGAAATTCGTGGTTATGAGTCAGTCACCAAAATTGCCAACGCCCCCAGCTTTATAAAAGGCGTGATTAATCTGCGCGGTGACATAGTGCCCATAGTGGATTTACGGATGAAATTTGCAGTTGGAGCAGTCACTTATAACGAGTTCACTATCGTCATTATGCTCAACGTATTCGAGCGCATTGTCGGCATAGTGGTCGATGCCGTATCCGATGTGATTAAGCTATCAGCGGAGGAGATCTTACCCGCACCAGAATTTGGTGTGGCGTTCGATAGTCGCTATCTCAAAGGCTTAGCCACAGTCGAGGATAAGATGATCATTTTAGTAAATATTCAGGCTCTGATCAGCAGTGATGAGCTGGGTCTAATTGATGCAAATAGTCTGACTGATCAGGAGTAACAATAATGAGTATCTTCAAATTTTTTGGCAATGATGAAGCGCGTGAGCAAAGGGATGAAGAGCGTCAGCGCTATTTTCAGCTACTCGATAACAGTGGCAACAGCTTCATGATTGCTGACAGTCAGCGCAATATCATCTATGCGAATAAAGCCGTCGTCCGCTTGCTGCAAGAGGCCGAGGATGATATTCGTAAAGAGTTACCCCAATTCTCGGTCGCTAAACTGATAGGCAGTAATATCGATATTTTCCATAAAAATCCAGCGCATCAACGCAACCTGTTAGAGCGTTTGACTCAGTCCCATACTGCGCAAATCACCATTGGCAAGCGTACCTTTAGGTTGATTCTGACGCCGATTATCACCTCTGAAAATAAACACTTAGGTACAGGTGTTGAGTGGATAGATCGCACCGAAAGTATCGAAGCCGAGCGCGCAACCCAGCGTATTATGGAAGCGCTCAACAATACCAGTACCAACGTCATGATCGCCGATGCTAACCGTACCATCATTTATATGAATCGCTCGGTCGAAGCCATGTTACGTCAGTCTGAGCATGAAATTAGGCAGGCTTTACCGCATTTTTCTGTGGATAAAATCCTCGGCAGCTCGATGGATATCTTCCATCGTAATCCTGCCCACCAAGCGAGTCTACTCGATAAATTAGACCGCAAATATGAATCGCTGATTAAGGTGGCCAGCTGCCATTTCCGTTTAACCGCTAGCCCCATAGTGTCAAAAGAAGGCGAGCGCTTAGGGACTGTGGTTGAATGGCTCGACCGCACCATTGAAGTGCAAACCGAGCAAGAGATTTCCCGCATTGTGACCGCAGCAGCTGCGGGTGATTTCTCCCAAAGGGCGGACACCGAAGGCAAGCAAGGTTTCTTCCTGATGCTGGCGAACAACTTAAATTCCTTAATTGAAACCTCAGACCGTGGACTACAAGATGTGGCGCGCGTACTGATGGCGCTGGCGGATGGCGATCTGACCACCCGCATTTATAACGACTATGAAGGCACGTTTAATGATTTGAAAAACTATTCAAATCAAACCGCTGAAAAGCTATCTTTCATGATCCAAGATATTCAGCGAGCGGCGGATACCATTAATACCGCCTCAGCAGAAATTGCCCAAGGCAACGCCGATTTATCCAGCCGCACCGAAGAGCAAGCCTCGAGCCTAGAAGAAACCTCCGCCAGCATGGAGGAACTCACAGGTACAGTGAAACTCAATGCGGATAACGCCAGCCAAGCCAATGCCTTAGCATCTAAAGCTTCGGAAGTGGCGGTGGACGGTGGTGAGCTTATCCAGCAAGTCGTACAGACCATGGCATCGATTAATGAATCGGCGCGTAAGATTGCCGACATCATTGGTGTTATCGATGGTATTGCTTTCCAAACCAATATCTTAGCGCTTAATGCCGCCGTTGAAGCCGCGCGGGCGGGTGAGCAAGGGCGCGGCTTTGCTGTAGTCGCATCAGAAGTGCGCAGTTTAGCCCAACGCTCGGCCAATGCCGCTAAAGATATCAAGGCATTGATCTCGGATTCCGTGTCTAAAATCGAGAGTGGCAACAGCCTTGTCGGTAAGTCCGGCGATACCATGAAGGAAATCGTCATCGCCATTAAACGCGTGAACGACATCATGGCGGAAATCGCCTCAGCGTCTAATGAGCAGGCAATCGGTATTGATGAGATCAGCAAAGCCGTGGTGCAAATGGATGAAATGACCCAGCAAAATGCGGCATTGGTTGAAGAAGCGGCCGCCGCCGCTGAAAGCATGCAATCCCAAGCACAGCAACTCTCAGACAGTGTTGCAAGTTTTCGTGTAGACGATGAGGATGAAGCCCCAAGACACAGCAACGCGCGATTAGCGGCGCCCAAAGCGAAGGCGATGAAACCCATCAAACAGCAGCTTCAATCTATGGCAAAATCAAGGGTGACAGAGAAACCCAAAACCAATGCAATGAAGCCCATGAAGCAAGATCAAGATGAATGGGAAGAATTTTAATTGAGCGAAAACAAACCATTGGAGCGAGAGTTTGCCTATACCTCGGTGCACTTTAATACTGCGCGGACGACGCTGTACCGCTTAGCGGGGATCAAACTCGCCGATAGCAAGGATGCTATGGTGTATAGCCGTTTAGTGCGGCGGATCAGGACATTGAAATTAGCCGGATTCTCGCCTTATTTTGAGTATCTGTTAAGCCATGAAAACGAACACCAAGAATTTATTAATGCGTTAACCACCAATCAAACGGCTTTTTTCAGGGAACCGCATCACTTTGAGGTGTTAAAGCAATATTTAATCGATAATCCAGATACCCGCAGGATCTGGTGTGCGGCCAGTAGCACAGGGGAAGAACCATACTCGATCGCCATTGCTGTCGCTGAGCATTTTAATAGTTTTAAAACGCCTATCGAGATCATTGCCTCCGATATCGACAGCGGCGTACTAAAAAAGGCTGAAATGGGTATTTATCCCTTAGACCGGATTGATACTGTCAGCGATATCCGCAAGAAACGTTTTTTTCACCGTGGACGCGGTTCACAGTTGGGCAATGTGCGCGTGGTGCCCGAATTAAAACAAATGCTCAAGTTCACCCGCATTAATTTACTCGATTCTTTTTGGCCGCTAAAAACGCCAATCGATGTGATTTTTTGCCGTAATGTAATGATTTATTTCGATAAAGAAACACAGGAAGTCATTTTAAAACACATGATGAACTCCCTCAGCGAGGATGGGCTTTATATAGCGGGACATTCGGAAAATTTTAACATGTTCCCGCAAATTATCACTGCCGTTGGCCAAACAACCTATCGGCCAGTGAAGGGGCTCATGAGTGCTAAAACCTAATATCGAATATGCCATTACAGAGCCGAATCGCTATCATGACCATCATTTTGGTTGCGATGCGGTAAAGATATTACCCGGCGAGTATTTTGCGACCCGTGAAGACACCATGATAGTGACAGTGCTTGGCTCCTGCGTGTCCGTGTGTTTGTATGATCCTAAGCTCAAAATTGGCGGGATGAATCACTTTTTATTGCCAAGCGATAACAGCAATTGCACTGGGGTACTCGCTGACTCAGCCCGTTACGGCGTATATGCAATGGAGCTATTAATCAACGACTTGCTCAAGCTTGGCGCGCAGCGCAATTCACTCGAAGCTAAGGTGTTTGGGGGGGGCAATATGTTACGTGGCTTTACCGTGCACAACATTGGCGAGCGTAATGCCGAGTTTGTGATTGAATACCTCAATCTGGAAAACATCCCCATAATGGCTGCCGATTTACTCGATGTGTATCCGCGCAAAGTGTATTTTTTCCCCCATACGGGCAAAGTGAAAGTTCGCAAAATTAAAACCATGCATAACAGCACGATTCTTGACCGAGAAAGCGAGTACCGCTTACGGGTTCGTAATCTCCCCACGGGCGGTGACGTTGAACTATTTGGTGATTAAGTTATGACGATCAAAGTGCTAGTTGTTGATGATTCCGCGCTGATGCGCAGCCTACTCGGTAAAATGATTGAGGCTGATCCTGAACTGTCTCTGGTTGGGCAAGCTGCCGATGCCTTTGAGGCCAAGGATCTGGTGAATCAATTTCGCCCCGATGTGATCACCTTAGACATCGAAATGCCTAAAGTGGATGGCTTAACCTTTCTGGACCGCTTGATGAAAGCCAGACCCACTGCGGTAGTAATGATTTCCTCATTAACCGAGCAGGGCGCTGATGCGACCTTTAACGCCTTGGCCTTAGGCGCGGTAGATTTTATCCCTAAACCGAAATTAGACTCGCCCCAAGGTATCCATGATTATCAGGATTTGATTTTAGATAAGATCAAATCCGCCGCGAAAGCCAAAATCATCAAACCGCAAAAATTTGTTGAGCCAACACGCCCAGTATCGAGTAAGCGGCCGGTATTGGCCAATACAACCCTAACCCAGCATCTAGTTGCGATAGGCGCCTCTACAGGCGGCACTGAAGCCATTTTGTATGTATTACAGCATTTACCTGCGGCTATGCCACCGATAGTGATCACCCAACACATGCCAGCGGGTTTTACCCGCACTTTTGCCGAACGCTTAAATCGACTGTCACGGATCACAGTCAAAGAAGCCGAGCACGGTGAGCGACTTTTACCCAGTTATGCCTATGTTGCCCCTGGCGATCATCACCTTGAGATCATCAAAGTGGGTGGCAGTTATAAAGTGAAATTAACCCAAGATGAAAAGGTCAGCGGCCACAGGCCGTCGGTCGATGTGATGTTTAATGCCTTGGCCCAATGTGCCGCGCCCAATATCAGCGCGATGATATTAACCGGCATGGGCAAAGATGGCGCCGAAGGTATGGTGGCGCTGCATCAAAAAGGCGTCACCACTTTTGCCCAAGATGAACAAAGTTGTGTGGTATTTGGTATGCCAAGGGAAGCGATAAAGTGCCGCGCGGTGGATTATGTGGTGGAGTTGTCGCAGATGCCGAGCAAGCTTATCAACCATTTAAGCTCACTGTGATTGCTGCCTTTAACGTGCTTAAAAAGTAATCATCAATATGGCGGTGAGTCAAACCGAATGACATTACGGCCTGATTCATGCGCCGGATGAGTGAATGGCGTTCAATCCTGCCCACTTGGTGAAAACACTAATTGATTTCGGCCTAAACGTTTCGCCTCGTACAAGTGCTTATCCGCCAGTAACAGACAATCTTGAAACTCCTCACATTCGTCCGAGAACACTAAACCGCCGCTGAGCGTCACCTTAAACTCAACGCCATCTTCGACAAAGACGATATGGCTAAAGCTCTCGCGGATCGTATTTAACTTAGCTATCGCCAATGGTTTTTGCATATCTGGCAGCACTAACATAAATTCCTCGCCGCCATAGCGACCGGTAAAGTCAGTTTGCCGTAAGGACTGTTGTAGAAGATGGGCAAAGGCCAGCAACACCTTATCACCGCCGGCATGGCCATAGGTGTCGTTCACTTTTTTGAAGTGATCTAAATCGAACATGGCGATACAAACCTGAGAGTTAATTCGCCTCGCCACGTTATAGCAGCGCCTCGCGGCAACCAGAATCTGGGTATGGTTTAACAATCCCGTTAAGCTGTCGCGGCTTGCCGAACTGCGAATATCATGGCCACGTTGGGCGCGGGATATCACTTGCGCGACAAATAAGCTCGGCGCAGTTTGCTTCGAAATTAGGTCATCTGATCCCGCTTGTATGATGCTGACTTTATTCTGCATGGTATCGTCAGAGCTCAACACGAGAATTGGGCTAGAGGTGTATTTATCCAGTTGGCGTATCATCTTTGCCAGTTCAAGCCCGTTCACCTCAGGCATGTATAAATCAAAGATGAACAAATCAGGCTCAAACTGCTCAAGGGCAGGCAAAACTTGCTCGGCGCTCGATAACCCTTTCACCATCAAACCGTGACTGCGTAACAGGCTTGAAAAATAATCCACCATAGACTGTTGATCATCCACCAGTAACACCTTCAAGGGCTGCTTCTCTGACATCTTGAGAGATTGATGGATTTTGCGCACCAATAAAGTGGTTTCCGCAGGTTTGACAAAATATTCGCTAACGTTGGCACGAATGGCCAGCAACCGCATGTCAAAATCCCCGCGCGAGGATAAAACAAACACTCGGGTATTGTTCTTTTCAAACTCTGTGGCGGCTTCGAACAAGGCCTCTTCAGTCCAATCGGGCAGAATTAAATCCAATAGAATCAGATCGAAGGGCGTTTCATTTTGCACCACCAGAAAGCTCGTGAAATTCAAAAAATGCTGCACACTAAAACCGAACTCTCGCAGTTGCTTTGTGATCATTGCGCCGACATTACCATCGTCTTCTATGATGGCAATATGGTGATCATGCCGCGCTTTAGCCGGTTTATAGGGACTTTGCTGCATTTGCGCCTCTACCACAGGCGGCGACGGTTGACCGCGCATATTGTTTTGCAACAACTGGTGGAAGAGGGTATCTAAGCCTTTGATAGTAGGAAGTTCGGGAGCTGGCGCATTGAGCAACCCTTTAAGCTGCAACTCGAGTTTGTCGACTATGTGTTTGGTATCCGACAACCCAAAGGTCTCGCTCGATCCTTTTAAGTTATGCACCTCACGATACACAGCAGACAACATGTGTGCATTCCAATTTTTACGCAATGAAATCCACAGGGTAATGATTTGTTTCTTTTTATCAGGGAGCGCATGTAAAAACTGTCGTTTAAGTTGCTCTAACGAATCTTCAAAACTCATAGGCAATAGATATCCTAAATGATTGAGCCCTAGGTTTTCCGTGTGGTCGCTACTTCGGGACGATAAAACCTGTTTATACCGATACTGAAATTGGCACTGTTATCAACAGAAGGGTGTAACAGATTCAACCAATTGCATGTATCTTTTGACTGACTAATAGAGTGTAAACCACTGCGAAAAAAACGACGGGGAAAAGCACAGATGTTACCCGCCTAAATAGACTTCCTTTTTCAATCGCCAATACTCGGGTTGTGATATAAAACAGCAAAACGCAAAATATTTTATGCAAAACAGCAGGATAATGATGATGTGTATTTTGTATCAAAAGTGATTGTGATAAGTTAGCGTCATTAAAAACAATCACTTGTTGCAAAAGGATTTTTGTCAGTGAGCATAGCGTTTTATAATGGCCATGCCGTAACACTCTCGGCGCAGTATTTGTCTAAAACCTTTGAAGAAGTGCATTCAAGTTGGTTACATCATCTTTTTCCGATCCTCGCGAGAGACAAACTATCGATATTGGATGTGGGAGCGGGCTCAGGGCGGGATGTGCATTATTTAGCCAAAAAGGCACAGAGCAAAGAGACGCAAATTTTTGCAATCGAACCTGCGGTTGCTTTAGCGAAAATGGGGCAGGTGTTAACGCGGGATCTACCCGTTCGTTGGATTGAGGATAGTTTACCTCAGCTACAAAAAGTAGTTGGCCTAGCACAACAGTTCGATCTGATTTTACTCAGCGCTGTGTGGATGCATTTATCTCCCTCTGAGCGCCCACTAGCACTAGCAACACTCTCACGTTTACTCAATTCAACGGGACTTTTAGTCATCAGTTTGCGCCATGGTCTAAGCCCCGATGCCCGCGTTATGCACCCAGTCAGTGCAGATGAATTGCTCGCACTGGCTGCAGATTGCCAGCTAGCACTCAAAGATTCGAGCCAAGATGAGACTGACAAACTCGGTCGCACGCAAGTGCATTGGCAGACACTCGTATTTACACCAAAAGCCGTCCCAAACGTTACTGTTCCCGAAGCAAACGCCATTATTCAGGGGCGTCATCATGCCGATTGATGCGAGAAGACAAGTTGAATTTATTAGCTATTTACAACGTCTGTTGGTTGAAGGTGATTTCGTTGCAACATATAAATTTGCCTTACTGCATGCGATCGCCGATATCTGCATCGAACGGCCATTAATACTCAATGCCGATCCTGAACAGAAAACCGCGATCAGTATTGATGAACTGGTTGAAAAGTTTATTGAACTCTATTGGCAACACTCCTTACCTTTTGGTGCTGTTAATGCGCATTTTGTTCTACTTCAAAATAATGGAAAGCAATCAGCCTTAATCAACAGTTTGATTGAGCTACGTAATCAAGGCGTTAACAGTTTATCCCAGTTAAAAGCGCATCTTAGTTATCCTGCTCTATTGAGTAAAACGCGCGGCACCGTTAAAGAGGGCCCGTTATGGCGCTTACAAATTTTGTCCCGAAACGCAGATTGTTTTCTTTATCCCCATGATAAAACTAAAAATTATATCGAGTTGAATCCGGGTATCGCATTCTGCTTCAGGCGATTTCATGATTTAGTGGTGTCATTAGCTCGCACACAATGGGTGCAGAAAGTCGCCGAGTTTCCCGCAAATCTGGTCGTTATTGGCAGTAAAGGCAATTTAAGCGAGTTTCTATTTGGCAGTGACCGACAGACGATCACTCACGCTAGACCTGTGCTGCTTGATATCCAAAAGGGCCAATGCTTCTATTGCCATAAGTCATTAAAAGAAACTGGCGAAGTGGATCACTTTATTCCTTGGGCACGATATCCTAATGATTTAGGGCATAATTTTGTCCTCGCTCATAGCAGTTGCAATAACAATAAACGCGATCATCTTGCCGCACAGCGTCACAAAGATAACTGGTATGAGCAAAACATTATCCAGCATGGCCAAGCGTTACATTCTGAACTCAGCCGATATTTCGTCTGTGAAAGTGATCGATCCGAAGCCATCACCACTTGGGCCTATCAGCTTGCAGGGCAAAATCGCTCTCCACTCTGGCTCGATAAAAAAACCTTAGTGCCTTTTAACGCGATAGATAATGACTTATCGAGTACAGCAATTTAGAAACAAAGTAGTAAGTAGCGTTTATTCAGCCTCAGAATCTTAATAATCTAATTTTTAAAGGAAAGGTATGACAGAGTTACTAAAAGGGATTTTTTCAGTTTCACTTATTTTGTTGGGTATGGGAGCGATTTTAGTCCCTATGTTTTTTGTTATACGACATAGAGACAGAACGGTAAAGCTGCCTATTGATAGGGAAAAGTTGAACAGATTGCCTGGTTTTGGCATTCAAAAACAGATCCAAGAGCTGCAATTTGATATTCTGAGCGCAATGCTCATGTCGGTCATCGTTGTCACCATTCCGTTTGCATTTGAAGGATTAAGGGGATACCTCGACAAAGGTACATTTCCTTTGGCATTTATTGGATTCATTGTACTCGGCCCAATTTATTTTGTGGTCAAAACCTATCGTAGTATGACTCGATTGACTAAGTTACGTTTGGGGCATACGGCCGAATTAGCTACTGCAGCCGAACTAATGCGTTTGCAGGGATTGGGTTATCAAGTTTTCCATGATATTCAAGCCGATGGTTTTAACATTGATCACTTAGTCGTGGGGATTAATGGTGTGTTTGCCATTGAAACTAAGGGGCGGCATAAGTGGTACAGTGATAAGAAGAATGAGTCAAATGGTGGGCAACATAAGGCACATGAGTTGTTTTACCGTGATGGGAAATTGGTGTTTCCGTCTTGGACAGAAACGGCACCGATTGAACAAGCTCAACGTCAAGCTAAGTGGGTGAGTGAATGGCTCACAAAGGCTGTAGGCCAATCTATTCTGGTAATGCCTGTACTCGTATTTCCCGGGTGGATGGTGAAGTCACAAACTAAACCACCGTTTCCTATCATTAATCATAAGCAAGTCGCGATTACACTTCCTAAGATGAATGCCGCTATATTCACTCAAGAGCAAGTGAATGCGATTGCTTATCAAATTATGCAACGTTGTTTGCAGGGCAAGCCATAACTCTCTTCAGATTTTTAAATCATTATTTAGCCCAATAAAAAAGTCGTCATTGGATAACCAATGACGACTTTTTAATGCGATAACGCTGGGTTAATCAGCGTAAGTTAGCCTAATATTATGCGCTTTTTCTCGCTTCCATTTCAGCTTGGCTTGAAAGGTACTCATCGAAGGTACCTTGGAAGTTAATTATTTTTTTATCTTTAATATCAATGATACGCGTTGCGAGTGACGATACAAACTCACGGTCATGACTAACGAATATCAAGGTGCCTTCAAAGTCTTTCAACGCATTGTTTAATGCTTCGATAGCTTCCATGTCCATGTGGTTGGTCGGTTCGTCCATGATCAGCACGTTGATGTCTTGCATCATTAACTTACCGAATAACAAGCGGTTTTTCTCTCCGCCTGAACAGTTACGGGCTTTCTTGTTGGCATCGTCTTCGGTGAACAGCAGACGGCCTAACATGGCGCGTACCATTAGATCGTTGTGCTTGGGTTGGCGCCACTGTGACATCCAATCCATTAGCGTGTAGTCATTATCAAATTCGTCACTGCTGTCTTGCGGGCAGTAGCCGATTGATGCGTTTTCTGACCACTTGATCACGCCTTTATTGTGTTCTAAATCATTGACTAAGCAACGTAGGAAGGTGGTTTTACCCACGCCGTTCTCGCCGATAATCGCTAATTTTGCGCCGGCTTCGAGGATCAAGTCGCCGCCTTGGAATAACTGTTCGCCATCAAACCCGTGGGCGAGATCTTCGAGGATCAGCGCTTGGCGATGCATTTTTTTGCCGGCATCAAAACGAATAGAAGGGTGGATACGGCTAGATGATTTCACATCATCGAGTTTAATCTTGTCCATCTTTTTAGCGCGCGAGCTAGCTTGCTTCGCTTTAGAGGCGTTGGCACCAAAGCGGTTAACGAAGTCTTGCAGTTCTTCGATTTCAGCACTTTTCTTGGCGTTGCCCGACAATAATTGCTCGCGGATCAAAGAGGATTGGGCGAGGAAGTATTCGTAGTTACCTGGGTAAATGCGCAGTTCGCCGTAATCGATATCGGCCATGTGGGTACAGACGGCATTCAAGAAATGTCTATCATGGGAAATAATGATCATGGTGCATTTACGTTTGTTCAACTCGGCTTCTAACCAGCTAATGGTATGGATGTCCAAGTTGTTGGTTGGTTCGTCGAGCAGCAGAATATCTGGATTGGCAAATAGCGCTTGTGCCAACAGGACTCGTAGTTTCCAGCCCGGTGCCACTTGCTGCATTAGGCCGTAATGGAAAGATTCTTCAATACCCGCTTCGAGCAGGATTTCACCGGCGCGGCTTTCTGCGCTGTAGCCATCCATTTCGGCAAATTCACTTTCAAGATCGCCAACGCGCATGCCATCTTCTTCAGTCATATTTGGATTAGCGTAAATTGCATCGCGTTCCTGTTTGACTTTCCACAGGGCTACATCCCCCATGATCACTGCATCGATCACACTGTATTGTTCAAACGCGAACTGATCTTGGCTTAGGGTACCGACTTTTAAGCCGGGCGTGATGGACACATTGCCAGAGGTTGGCGCTAAAGCTCCGCTGAGGATCTTCATAAAGGTCGATTTGCCACAGCCATTCGCGCCGATCAAACCATAGCGGTGACCATTGCCAAATTTCGCTGAAATGTTTTCAAACAATGGCTCAGGGCCAAACTGCATCGTGATGTTCGCGGTAGAGATCAAAGGAGCTTTCCTAGGTATTTGCTAACGGGGATTGTGACAAACAAGCCTCAAAATGAAACATGCGCTTCACCCACTCTAAGCCAAAACATTAAAGTTGGGATAATAAGGTCGCGGAGTATACAGACTAAGGGCTAAAGATGCGAGCAAGTATGTGATGCGCAGCTATAAATCGAGCCGTTTCAGTTGCGTTTATTTTGAGGATGAGCGAAGGCGTAAGCGGTTTATCGGCAAAAATTGGCACAGGTCTGAGCTTGCTACTGAGTGAAGGTCTGTTAAGTATCTCTTATCTAAGCGTCTACCTATGAAGTCTCTATATAAAATGCCTATCTATGAGGTGTCGATGGTAGATTCAAGCCTTCATGGCGACTTGAGACGCGGTGGATTTCATGCGCTAAAGCCAATGCTAAACCCCGCCAGAGCAAATAAAAGGAGGCGTTTAGCTTATTTACCGTTATTATTCCCGCAGTTTTGCTGAGAAAGCAGATTTTGCGGCTAATTCTGCGGCTACATAGTTAACTGCTCTATATGCAAGTTTTGGGTCTTTAAGATTAACGATTCAAGTATATAACGCTGCATGCTAGTGCCGTCACTTAGCAAATAGCTTAGCGAGTATCATCATTCGCCTAGATGGCTTAAATGACTTAAGTGATTTTAATGGCTTAATTAACTAATGTTATAGCTGTCATAGCCCGTTTAGTCGCAAATTCAGTAACTAATTTGATAACTCAACACCGTAAACTTATACAGTAAAATCAGCCAATTGGGCTGAATTTGGAATTCCCATGATACAAGAGCAACAAAACAACCCATTACACGGCCTCAAACTCGAGACAATGATCACTGAGTTAGTCGATTTTTACGGTTGGAAAATTTTATTCGCAGCATTAAAGCTAGGCTGCTTTAACACCAATCCGACCATTGAGGCCAGTGTCATTTTCCTCAAAAAAACCGAATGGGCGCGGGAGAAAGTGGAAAACTTCTACCTGTACCGATTTAAGCGTATGCCTAAAGCCGTCGGTGAGCAGTTTGACCTCAAGCCACGTGAGCGAGGTTTTGCCTCAGGTATCGCGCCGCGTAAACCGATGGAACTGACATTAGCCTCTATCGCTGAAATGCAGGCCAAAGCCAGCGCCGAGTACGAAGCGGGCAACCGCCGTCCAAACTCTGGATATGGAGCAGGTAGCTCAGGTAAAAGCGCAGGCAAAAAACCTGCGGGTGGACGTGGAACAGGTTCTGGCTATGGTTCATCGAATAGCAGCTCCCAGCGCCGAAGCGAGCCTAGAAACGATTCAAGAAATGATTCAAAAATGACAGAGCGCTCAGGACCAAGCCCGTCGACAGATGATAACGATCCGTGGGGCACTAAGCGTAGCTAATCCTAATCCCATGTCTGCCAAATTTAGCGGACATGGCTTTTAGCTGGCGTTAGTTTTGCACTCGTTTTTTCACGCATGCGATTTGCCGTTGTTTCTACGGCTTGCAATTCTCATGCAGGTAAAGAGTGAGTTTTTGTATTCAGTTTGCTCTGGTATGAGTTGGCTTTAGTTCTTGAGTTGATTTTTACAAGGCGTGGCTTTTGTAAGCGTAGGTTTGAAGTTATGGATCTGACTGTTTGATAAAACGTCTGATTTATCGCCTGATTAAATGAAAAAGAGGTTAACCGTAGAACACGGTTAACCTCTTTTTTATGATTAACTATTCACTTTATTGCATGATGGTTAGAAAATTCTCGGGGGTTATAGTTTTAGATTTGCATATCGAGCGCATAATGAGTGAATTCCACAATTTACAATCAAATAGCGCTGGTCGCTCATTATTACGTCAAGTTAAAATAGCTCACCTCCAAAATCAGCCCTAAACTTGCTTTAAACGCTAATGCCAAAGCTCATGCTAAGTACTGCTTCCAAGGTCTAGTTCAAACCTTTCATCTAAAGCGCAAAAAGCCTTTTCTACACTTTTCATTTGTCAATTCTTGTTCACTTGTTACCTGACGCTTTTTACGCTGCGCCATTTTGTCAGCAAACTGACCTTAGTGGATGTCGAATTGTTTGACTATGCTGCTCCAAGGTAACCATTTAAAAGCTTGGTTGGCATCGGGTAAGTGGTTGTGACCGTCCTGTACCACCAGCATTCCCTGTTGCCAAACTCCACTACCAACGGGCAAATGCGTGACGGCTAGCCCATCGGTTTCGGCGCTGCCGTCGATGCTGGTTTCGCGGCCATTTTCCATCCCGTTCAAGTTCACGCCAATGCGAAAACGTCCCACCTGTGCGTAAGGCGCGCTTGCTTGATAAAGCAGATAACTGTTATTGCCTTGACTGGAGACCACCAGCAAATCTTGTTTTTTGCCGTGAATGCTCGCACCTTGGTAGAGTGAAACCCCTTCAACATCGGTAGCTTTGAATCACAACCCACACCTTACGCTGTGACTCATTCTACTTTTCATTCTGTCATTCCGCGCCAAGGTCACTTTCAATCGCCACGCTATGCACTGTTTGCAAGTGAATATAGGCTCGGGTTGGCGGCGGGTATTCGTTTGTCGCTGATGCGGGATAACTTAAGTTTGCCAGAGATGGCAGAAAAACTATCGATGAGCCCAGCGACCTTAAAGCGCCGCTTGGCTGAAATGGATCTAAGCTTTGGCCAACTCGCCGATGAAACACGTTTAATCAAAGCCCTGTATTATTTAGCCACACCTTCGCAGGACGCTCACAGTATTGCCAATTCACTGTCCTTCAGCGACGCCAGTAATTTCAGGCGTTCTTTTAAACGCTGGACGGGCCAATTACCCATCTATTTTCGCAGCTGGCTGGCTTAAGTCATAAGCGAGTAACAAGATGTCCTGCCTGTATTTTCAAGCGTATTTTTTGTTTTTATTTATTCAAAGCGTGAATTTTTATGCCTTAAAAGTGAAGTTAGGTGAGAAATTTGTCGGCATTATATGTTCATAATTGAATACTTAACGCATAACCAATCAATTTCACCATTAATGGTTATTGCGCAAGGCTCATAAGCGTTATGCTGGCTGAACTGTGATTCCGCTGAGTGAGTGGCGAGTGTTTATGGTAATGATTTTACCGGATGAATGACTAGACACTTTTTTATTGTCGCTATTTTGACTGTGCCATGGTCTCAGATAAACAATGCCATTTATACTCACTTTCCTATTGCAAAAACGTGGTGAACATTAAGCTGAAATGGAGCAACTAAGTGGTGAGTGACGAAAATATCACTGGACTTTATTTCATCGAGGGACTTAAGCGCATTTGGATTACTTATACATATAGACATCCAGAGCCAATAGATGACATCGACCATACGACATATATGGAGCTGCTAGATAAAGTAAAAAATACAGATGGAACGCGATATGATTTGTACACCTATCTCCTATCAAAACAAAACAAGTGCACAGACATTCTCCAATTTCTTAAAACACACCCGCACAGAGAATAACCTTTCCCAAGAAGATTTATGTGGTTTGCTCAGGCAAAAAAGTTGTCTGTTCGATACCTTAGATTCCATCACGATTAGCCGTTGGGAGCGAGGGGTTAACATCCCATCCCTTGCTAAACAGTCTGAAATTGTTGAAATATTTGGCTCTGAACTCTTTGATATTTATCGGGAGGATAAAAAGTTTATCAACGAAGGCTTAGCCCTGATTAACCTTTTTGAGTCCAACATAGAACGCAGTGACCATCCGTACTACCGCAATACGCCTTATCGTGTCGAATTTATCGAGAGCCACCATCATAACTTCATGGCGTTACTGCAACTCAGTTTGGTTTATGAAAGTAATCCGCGTTTATCCTTTGTGAGCCGTAACTTATCTCAACCGTTTTTCCATGGTCTGTCATTAGTTGTTGCGTTTAGCTCGGGCGATCAGATAGTCGGACATAGTCTGTTTTGTCGCACTCAGGGCAAAATTGCCCTCGAATTTATGAATGATGAGGTGGACTTATTCGAGGTGATTAACCATAACAGCCAAGCCTTACCAGATACCTTGATGGTGTTCTCCTCCTTTGGTGTGACTCCCTATATTGAAAACTACATGATGTCTGTTTATCTCAATGAATTGGCTGCGAGTCGATCACTCAAGTTTTTAAGTTTTAATATCTGTGATGAGTCATTAAAACGAAAGTTAACGCAATTTAAGTTACCCATTTTCAAAGTGAGAACGATAGAAGGTTGCTGCAAACCGATAAAAAACTATTCGTTTTTTTCCAGTCGCACAGAGGTGATGGCAAATCGTAATCTACTCAAGCTTTCCGTCATTCCTTCATCAAAATCCCAAACGATCGATCCCATTTTCTTCATGCAGTTAGAGACCCCTATATGAATATTCTCATCATAGATGATCAGCGCTTTATTCGAGAAACCATGAAAGCCGATATCCATAAGTTCTTGGTTGACGATAATGTGCAGATCTATGAGGCCTGTAATGGTAATCAAGGCATAGAACTGATTATTGACATCGAAGTGGTGCTTGATTTGATCATCATAGATCTTAAGATGGACCAAGGAGATGGAATCGCAGTCATCAATATGTTGGCCTCCGAGCCCCGTTTTGCCGCGATTCCGATTGCGGTGATCAGCTCTTCGGATAAACGGACTTTAGAGCTGGTGGACAATATCATCACAGTGCTGAGGCTCAACTTGCTGGGGGTATTTGCTAAGCCTATCAACGTGAATGATATTTTAACGCCATTGTTAGAAGCATCCACGGATAGACATCATGCGCATCAACATCAATCGATCGTGCAAAACAGGGCGGCCAATATCAATGTGCGGCAATTGCTTAAAGATGAACAATTAATTCTCTGCTATCAACCTAAGATCAACCTAAAGACCAAGGAAATCATGGGTTTTGAAGTGCTGTCGCGGCTTTGCGATCAATCCAATGGCTATATTTATCCCGACGTTTTTTTGCCACTGGTTAATCAACAGGGGCTGAATAGCCTGTTCTCGCGGATGGTCATTTCCCAGGCGTTGCAATGTTGGTCGCGTCAACCTTTACTGACGGCGTTTGCGCTGTCGATTAACATTACCGCCGACGATCTGACCTGCGATGAACTGATTGAATTCATCATCGAATGTGGCCGTGAGCATAAACACATCCATTTGATTTTAGAGCTCACTGAATCGCAAGAGATCATCAATCAAGATAGAGTGCTTAACTCAATTGCACGGCTGATTATCAACAATATCGATATTTCCCTCGATGATTTCGGTAAAAGTTATTCCACTTATGATCGTCTCGATGCCATTCCCTTTAAAGAAATTAAAATTGATAAAAGTTTTGTCTCCGATATGGATATTAATCACCAACATTATCTCATTGTGGAGTCCACCATAGCACTTGCGCAGAAGATGCACGTAAAGGTGGTTGCCGAAGGCGTTGAGACAAGTGCAATAGAAGCCATTCTCTCTGAACTAGGCTGTGATGTTGCCCAAGGCTATTTATATAGCCCGCCAATTGAAGGTCGTTATCTTATTGATTGGATAGCGCAATACAATAGGGAATGCCTAACTCATGGATACTAAGTCAATAATTAATAATGAGTTAACACTGGCCTTATCGACATTTTTTGAGCAATACAGCCAAGAACAGCAATCGCGGCTGCGATCAACACTTATCGCAGAGTTGCAGCGTATGCGACTCGAGCTAGAAAAATGTGAGTCCAATGACAGTATCGAGGCCATAACACATCAATTCGTGGGGATTGCTCGCTATTTGCAGCTTAAGAATACCGTGCCTATGGCTAATTATTGCGAGCGAGAACAGTTCAAACATCAGCTAAACGATTTGCTTAATGCTGTAATGGATTACGTCAATGAGCGTTAAATACAGTGCTTGCATCAATATGTTCAGTGGCTTATGGGTCACAATATTAGTGCTGTGGCTAACCTTGTCCCACTCGCTGTATGAGTTTGACGCTATTTACGATAAAAAAGCGCAGGCGGTTTTTACTTCCTCGCGGGATATGTTCCTACAACATAAGATCATGTTGGATGCGCTGAAATCTTTTTTCCACGCGTCGAGTAAGGTGACGTC
Organism: Shewanella sp. SACH; assembly: GCF_001887095.2. Taxonomy (NCBI): domain Bacteria; kingdom Pseudomonadati; phylum Pseudomonadota; class Gammaproteobacteria; order Alteromonadales; family Shewanellaceae; genus Shewanella; species Shewanella sp. SACH. The sequence continues at coordinate 1,330,241 of NZ_MPDG02000001.1, read as the reverse complement.
ACAGGAGTTTGAGATTTTTGCCAAGGATTTACTTAAAATCAAATCTGCCGTCGCTTTTACGCTGACCCCCAGTCTTGAACTGGCCTATATCTCAGATAAAACGATGGCTACTGAGCTTAAACAGTTTGAGCTAGTCAAGGATCCTAAAGGGGAGCTTAAGGCGAGCCTTGCCAATTACACTTTGGCTGTGGTGGCCATTGATAAGCCTAATATGCCTTATCTCGTTTATGCCGTTTCTCATCAGCGGATACTCGCGCGAATCGAACAAGAGCAGGGCGTTTGCATTACCTATCAATTTGAACAGTCATTTGAGCAGTCGTTACTGCAAAACTCATTCTGTAATCTTAAGTTAGCCAGCGGCCTATTTTCATTATTTAATTACTCTGATAGCCAAACCTTAGCGATCCCTGAATATCAAACCCGAGTGAGTTTACAGGTACAATATCAAGTGCCGCAAAAAGAAGTTATCGAGCTTATCGTGATCATCCTACTGATTGCAGCCCTTGGCATAGTGTTGTCCTTCCTTTTGTACTTTAAGTCTAAAAATCAGCAGATTGTGGAGCAAATTAAGCTCGATAATCGCGCTAAATTAGCCGTACTTTCGAGCATTAATCATGAGATCCGCACCCCAATCAATGCCATTCTTGGCTATAGTCGCATGCTAAAAAAAGCCCTCTCACAACCACAGGAACTGGATAAAATCGTCGATAAAATGGCCTGGTCTGCCAACTTACTCTATTCGGTTGCCGAAAATACCTTAAATTACAGTAAGGCAGAAGCTGGGCAGTTAAAACTGAATTTACATTCGGTGAACTTACACGAGTATGTGGGCAATATTCAGGACTATTATCGTGCATTTAGTGCAACCTCCGGCAAACGTTTACACATTGTAGTAAGTGAGTCTTTGCCGAAGTTTATCGAACTCGATGGGACTAAGTTATTCCAACTCATGACCAACATTATCAATAATGCGTTCAAATACAGTACGGGTAGCGAAGTGCATTGCTATATGGATTTACACCTTAAAGCGAATGCTAAAAATCAGCGCCCTGTGCTTAGGGTGCTGATCCGCGATTTTGGCGATGGTATGTCAAAGGAAGCGCAGCGCGCTTTAGTCGATCCCTTTATGCACGCCGCTAACTCACCTATTGCCGCGACATCGGGTATGGGACTCGGGCTCTATACGTGTAATCGATTGCTTGAGCAGATTGGCGGTCGGTTTAGGCTGCGCAGTCAAAAGGGCAAAGGCACCACAGTGTTACTGCATTTCCCCTGTCAGCTCAGCGCAGCGAAAGAACGATTAACACTTCAATATGATCAACAAAAGGTGCTGATCATAGATGACAATCTGTTTAATCTTGAAATTTGTCGCGCCATGCTGGAGCACTATCATTTTCAAACCTTCAGTACTGATAATACAGAGCAAGCACTGAAGATGTTGGTTAACCATTTGCCACAGATTGTCATTGTGGATTATCGTTTACAAGAAATGAACGGTTTACAACTGGTCAGGCAGATGCAGCAAGTATTACAAAACCTGGTGAGTGATAGCCCTATTGAACATCACTGTCGTTTCTTTTTGCTCTCCGCGAATGACTGCGATGATATTCCCGAGTTAGCGTCGTTTCCTGAGGTGCATTTCATGCAGAAACCATTTAGTGCCGAAGTCTTTCTCAGCAAATTAGCGGTAAAAGAGTAAACCATCAACATATTGAATGTTATATAGAAATATGATTTTCTGACTTCATCCAATTGGTACTGAAATACTGCAAATATCTTTGCAGTTAATGTGTAATCTAAGGTAGAAGCGCTGTGATCCGCGCAGAACACTGCTACGCTAAACATACCTAAGTTCTTATTTAAATGTGTCACTGCTAGGAATGCCGATGGATAAGAAACCCCTTGAATTGGTTTACCCATTTTTAACGGAAGCTTTGCGGCTGAGCGAGAATGGTCTAGCGGTGTTAGACAAGCATAATCATTTTATCTTTTATAATAATACCTTTGCGAAAATGTTTGGTTTTGTTGATCAAGATATGGTCGGCAAGCATTTTGACGACATGATGCGCTTTGCCTTTACCCATAAACAGGGACCGAAAATTGAGCATGAAACCATAGAGGAATGGCTCGAGCTTATTCATGCTAATCAACGTAAATCGGCTTTTAGACGTTTTGAAGTGGATCTGGTCGACGGTAGCTGGTTGCAACTCTCGGAGCAGGTTTATCACAATGGCGATATGGTGATTGTTTGCACGGATATCACCCAGTTAAAACAGGTCGAATTTGCCCTCAGGAATGCGCAAACGGAGTTAAATCGCCTCGCGCTCACCGATGAGTTAACGGGGATTGCCAATCGGCGGCACTTTTTTCAGCAGTTAGAGCACGAAATCAAACGCTTGAGTCGCTTACAGTTGCCATTATGCCTAGTGATGATGGACATCGATAATTTTAAACTCGTCAATGATCGCTATGGTCATCAAGTCGGTGACAAGATATTGCAGCATTTTACCCAATTTATCAGCGCCCGAACCCGTCCCTACGATATTTTTGGCCGCTTAGGCGGTGAAGAGTTTGCACTGTTACTGCCAGAAACCACAGTTGAGGCGGCCCAGAAAATCGTAATGCGTATGATGTCATCCCTTGCCAATGAAGACATTTCTGCAATCGTGGCTGATTTTCAATATCAATTTTCAGCAGGGGTTAGCGCATTAACCCCTGTGATTATTCATCATGGAATCGATAACAGTGCTGATATTGCAGATGTAGTGCAGGTTGCATTGCCCGTCGAAACAGGAAGTCAGTGCCGCTCGGATGCTGAAAAGCTGGTGGCCGAGGCGGATAAAGCGCTCTATAAAGCTAAAACCCTAGGGCGAAATCGCGTGGTGATATGGGATGATGTGATGTTAACGGGTAACCAGCCTAGCTAAGTAAAGTGTATCTGAATCAGTGTATTAGTTGTGTAGAGTGTCAGTCATCCATGTGTAACTAAGACGGCGTAACTAAGGTAACGAAGGTAACTAAGACTGAGCCGCTAGCCCAGCGTGTCGCTAATCCAAAAATAAAACCCAAAGCTAACAAAACTTGAGTTAATTCCAAAACGAAAAACTAAACCCGCTTAGCGGGACCTGTATTCATCAGACTACCAAGCATTCGCTTAACTTAGTGTTGTACTCAAAACGACGTTTTGTTCCTTTGGTTTTTCACCTAAAATAGCCGCCATATCAGTCCACATTGCTTTAGCCTTCAAGGGAAACCGTGTTAATCAATCAGCAATATACCCGCCATGGACCCGATTATCGATTTGGTGAGCAGGTGACATTTCTTGATGTTAAACAAACCTTTGGTTTTAGTCATGTGCGCGTTGGCCGCTGGGTTACGCGGGATGAATCGCGCATCGCTGCGGATCTGGTGTTTGATTCGCTCGCCGATCTGGCCTTTATCTTAAAGCTGCCACCTTTGACGTTAGGGCTGCGGGAAACCGTGAGTTTAGCCTTTGGCCATGGCGGTCAAAAGGGCGTGCAGGCCCATTATGCGCCCGCGACTCGGGAATTGGCCTTGGCAAAAAATGCTGGCGCTGGCGCTTTAGCCCACGAATTTTGGCACGCGTTTGACCACTATATTGCCGCTAAGTCCTTCAAATCTTCGTCTAAGCGGTTTCAATGCGCGAGCGATCTTTGGTTATCGGATCTGCCCATCATAGAACATCCACTGAATGCACGGTTATCGGAGATCTTCAAGGTGACGTTTTTGAGTGGCAATGGCGATGAGCCCCATGATTATGTGCGCCGAGCGATTGCCTTAGATAAAAAACATGGAATGCAGTACTTCGCACGGCCAACTGAAATGATGGCGCGGGCATTTGAAGCCTGTATTGAATCCTATGATGATATTTCGAATCAGTATTTAGTGTCAGGGACACGCTTTTCAGTAATGGCAAAGGAGGGCGCTTATCCCGATGAAGCTCACAGAAAAGTGATATTCCAAGCTTTGATCAATTACTTCGAGCCGCTAGGAATGGCATTGAGTAAACATCCGCTTGGCTGATTTTAAATTTTTGAATGTAGATAAAAATACGGCAAATGGCAGTGTGATGCGAGTACGAGCTTAGTTGGCGAGTCGACAAATTCGAAACTGATTTAACGATTCAACGGTTAGTGAAGGTGTGAGTCGTGCCGTTTTGCTTAGTCGAAAGTGTTTGCCAGCAATAGGCCAAACTGTGGCGGATAGCATCGAGATATTGGGACGCCTGAGTATCCATTAAGTACCAATAGCTGGGTTTTGATTCTGGCATGTGATTAAAAAATAATGCTTCGGCATTGATGACTTGTTTTAAATCCGCATATTTCAGCCAAACATCGATAGGCATGTGTGCCAGCGCAATCAGCCAATCAAGTTGCATGTGTTTTGCGGAATGTGGAATATCTGCCGATGGGTTTGATTCTTGTAAACGCGCAAGTAAATCAAAGGGATTGCCCGAGTTAATCACCTGCGAAGCTTGGGATGAACTCTCTTTGTCTGTTGTAGCTAAATTTGCTAAAAAAACCGGTGACAGAGTGAACTCCGGCCAGTCGAGTGCGGGCGCGAACGTCTGCGCAATCCGCCGCTCGCCTAACCAATTATGCACCATACAAGGTAAGTGGTCTTCAAGTGGTAAATCATTGGGCCTTGCTAAACTCGGAAACAGCGACATACGCTGCACTTGTACATGCTGAGACAATTGCTGCATCAATACGATTGTGGTTAAGCCAGATGAAGGCCAGCAGCCAAGCTGAGGCGTTAATTCAATCGCAACTTGTGTCAAAGCTTGGGTAAGCAAATCATTTTGCGGGTGACCTTGTACCACAAAAGCATATTTTGATTCGGCAAAACCGCCATTAGCGATATTCACTATCTGATTATTTGGGTTACTTTTCTCATTCCATTGAGTGCCGTTGAAGATAAATGTCGTGCCAGTAGTAGCTGGCTGCCAATTGCCAGAAGCATTCCCAATAATGGTCACTTGCTCGAAGGCAAGTTCGCGCGCCAAAGTGTGCAGTTCGACTCGCGAATGCGGCATCTGCAAATGTTGGTGCATGTGGGTATGAGACTTAGGCATAGGCTGAATATCTGTTTCACGGACTCAAAATGAACTTCATTGTAATGGATATCTCCCTGAGCCCAAAGGCTTAATCCTCTGTCGTTTACCGGATGATGTTTTAACACATGATAGTGCTGACTTAGGGATGCCGCGCATAAAAGCGATGCGCGGTATCCCTAGTGAGTAAGATGATCAGAAATTGTAGCTCAAACTAAGTTCGACATTTCTCGGCTCGCCGAAGAATCCTTGATCGTAGAAATCGATACTTGCCGGGGATTAAGCTTAATCAGCGTACAAACTCGAGGCAAATAACAGGCCCGAAATGAGTGTAGCTAATAACGTTTTATGCATCATGATTCCCCATCATAGTATTTTGTGACCGGCATTCTAATTGAAAACAATTACCGGTACATCGTATTGATAACAATTTGCATTACCTTTACACTCTCGACATTAGATAAGTGTTAGGAAAGTCACAAATGGCGAAGATCAGTAACCGGTTCTGGTTTATGTTGCACGGTTGGGTGTCGCTCCCAATATGGTTGTTATTTTGTTTTATCTGTTTGACGGGCACGATTGCGGTATTGAGTCATGAGATCACTTGGCTCACGAATCCTGCATCCAGAGCATTGAATCCTAATGATTTACCGGAGAAACCAGTCAGCGAGTTGATGACAATTGTTGAGACAGCCTACCCAAGTGCGGCGGTTACTGGCGCTATGACTTTAGAGCCATATTTGGTGAATGTGGTGATGTTCAGTGACGCGGATAAACCCTTTGCCATGGCCTATGTAAATCAATACACAGGTGAGATCCAACAGATCAATGAAGGTATGACCTTTATCGGCTTTATCAGATCGTTACATGCGTGGTTACTATTTCCCTGGCAAAGCAGTTACAGCCTTGGCTATTACCTCGTATGTTCGATGGCGCTGTTCATGCTCGCGTCTTTAGTCACTGGATTGATTGTCTATAAACGTTTTTGGCGGAGTTTTTTTGCACCTAAGCTGCGCATCAGTCAAGGCAAAAAGACGTTATTAGCAGATTTACATAAATTGTCTGGTGTTTGGTCTATTTGGTTTATCGCCATCATGGCCGTGACAGGATTATGGTATCTAGTCCAAGCCATTTTTTGGCATGCAGATATTGATATTGAACCCCATGCGCCATTAGTCGCGGCAGAACAATTGCCCTTCGTCCAAAAGAGTGACATGAAGCCAGCAGTGCCGAACGTGTCACTTACACAAGCCTTAACGTTAGCGCAAACACGCTTTCCAAATTTTCAGCCAAGTTATGTGATGCAACCAGAGCACAATCGAGACATGTTTCATCTGAGCGGTAGCGGCGATCATATTTTCTACGATCAGTATTCATACAACCTCAGTATTAATCCTTGGACAGGGGAGGTTGCCAGTGCCACATCACCCGAAACAATGACGGGCATGCAAACCCTAATGCATATCGCAGATCCCTTACATTACGGCACCTTAGGCGGCATTTGGACAAAAATCATTTGGTTTATTTTTGGGTTAATTCTATCGGGTATGTCAATTACAGGATTTATGATGTGGGGATTACGCAATCTGCGGGCATTTAAAAATGCGAGGGTTGCAAACACTGCGACTGACCTGCTAGAGGAGGGATATTAATGACTGTCACAGACTCAAGCTTTTGGCTAAAAAACAAATATAAACTCAGTGGGTTAATTCTACTCCTACCGCTATTGTTTCTATATCAGTCGTTAACACCGACATTTCCGCCTGCATGGCAGGCTCAGCAGTTGGGCGAGTTTAGCATTGCGCCTTTACCCTTAAATCTTAACGCACCTTACGTGCATCATGATGATTATGTGAAAGATTTTATGTTGGTTTTTGAAAAAGGTGAAATAGCTAATATACGTCAAGGCTACGCTAACATTGGAACTCAGGCTCTGCCGATAGCAGACTTACAGCGCAGTGAGAATGGCATTTTACACGGTAACAAGCATGGCCAACATGTGCACGCCATCGCATCTGAAAAGTTAACCTCGGCCGACAGTCTGTGGATTTCGATAGAGAATTGGCAAGGTGAGTGGCAAGTCGGAAAATGGCCGCTGCCCGCTGATATACTCGTGCAGTAACACAAATCACTTCAAAACAAGTTTAAAACCTAAAGCCCAGACAGCAAAGACGACCTCTTAGAGTGACAAGCTAAGGGGGGTGAGGTTAAGCATCTGGGCTTAAATACGGCTAAAAAATCACTTTTCTTGCTATGAGCTTTCTCTTAAATGGCAAGTTTCAATTGCATGAAACACCAAGTTGTCTTGTCCTTCATGAGTCAATAGCAAATATGTTATCTGAATCACTAAAATACAAATGAAAGTGATTCGCAATAGTGTTACCGTATTGCCACTCTAAATAAACTATCCAACTAACTATGCAATTTAATTTACTTCCTCTTGCGGCGGCTATTGCTTTGGCCTTAAACCCTTTACTGGTTTTAGCCGAGGAGCAGTCAACTCCTGATCTCCAAGACCAGAATATTGAAAAAATCACTGTGATGGGTAAATACACTGTCAGCAAGACTATCGATACCGCCACTGGGCTTGGATTGTCGTTGATGGAAACGCCGCAGTCAGTGTCGATTTTAACGGCTGAACGAATTCAAGATCAGGCGCTTAATACCGTTGTTGATGTCGTTAATAATGCTGTCGGTTTATCGTCATCTAAAACTGACAACGTGCGTAATGGTTTCAATGCTCGCGGATTTTCAGTGCAAAATTACCAGATTGACGGTGTACCTTTATCTTGGAGTTTAGGGGGGGATGCCGGCGAAACCGTTTCTGATGTATCCCTTTATGAACGAGTTGAAGTGGTGCGAGGGGCAACAGGCTTACTCACAGGTGCCGGTGATCCGTCTGCTTCGATTAACTTGGTACGCAAACATGCCGATAGCAGCGACCTGAAGGGTTATGTCGATGTAGCAACGGGCAGTTGGGATAAAAAACAGATCACCGCAGATGTCTCTAATGGCCTCAATGAAAGTGGTAGTGTACGTGGTCGCATGGTCGCTAAATACGTCAATAGCGATTCATACCAAGAGCTTTATCAAGACCACAAAACCATTCTTTACGGTGTTATCGATACTGATATCACAGATAACACTATGTTGCGCGTGGGGGGCAGTTACAACAACAATAACCCTAAAGGCGCCATGTGGGGAGCATTGCAAGCCGTATACAGCGATGGCACTCCTACCGATTGGGATGTTTCTGCTACAACGGCAGCAGATTGGAGTCGCTGGGAAACCACCAACGTAAACTACTTTGCAAACCTCAATCATTATTTCAACAATGGCTGGCAACTGGTGGCGAACTACAATCGTATGGAGTATGAAACCACCACTAAAATGATCTACATGTCTGGTTTACTTGATAAAGAAACGGGGGCAGGATTGAGTGGTCAGCGTTATCACAGCCACGGTGAGAGCAACTCTGATAATTTCGATTTGCAGCTGAAAGGGGATTATCAACTGTTTAATCGTGAACATGAGTTTGTCGTCGGTGCCTTATACAGTAAACAAAAATCCTATACGGATACTTTCGAACCTATTCGTGATGAAACGAACCTCTACGACAGTAAGCCCGTAGATAACTTTTACGAATGGCAAAACAATGCATTTGCAGAGCCTGAATGGTCAACGGACGCCAATCGCCAGCTTAAAATGGACACTGAGCAGAAAGGTTTTTACGCTGCAACCCGTTTCACCATTACAGAAGCCTTAAAAATCATTGCAGGCGGCCGGATTTCGAGCTGGAATCGTGAAGGAGTGAGCTACGGCACTGATACCAACTTTGGTGATGATGGGGTGTTTGTACCTTATGTTGGTGCCTTATATGACATTAGTGAGCAACATCGTGCCTACGCGAGTTATACCGAAATATTTAATCCGCAAAATGTGACTAATGCTTATGGAGAGTATCTCGACCCATTAAAAGGTAAAGCTTATGAAATTGGTCTGAAGAGTGCTTATCTTGACGATCGTCTGCACACAACTGTCGCGCTATTTAAAATCGATCAAGACAACCTAGCAACGCCGGATGGAACCGTCATCATTGATGGCAAACCCGTTACTAATTACAAAGCTGCTCAAGGTACTGAAAGTACAGGTTTCGAGTTAGAAGTGGTGGGTGAGTTTATTGATGGTTGGAATATCACGGCTGGCTATTCTCAGTTTACAGCGGAAGATGTGGAAGGAAACAGAATGGCAACCACAAGCCCACGTAAACAGTTTAAGCTATTTACCACGTATCAGTTTGTCGATTATCTGCCTGAGTTAACCGTGGGTGGGGGTATTAATTGGCAGAGTGACAGTTACTCTGAAGGCGGCACAGTGAAAATAGATCAGGAGTCTTACTCCCTCGTTAACCTGATGGCCCGCTATAACCTCGCCGATAATATGGATCTGCAACTTAACGTGGATAATTTATTAGACGAGAAATACTACGCTTATATGTCAGCCTCATCCTTAATGTCCGAAGCATATAGCGTGTATCACTATGGCACGCCACGTAATGTGACCTTGAGTTTTAATTACCGCTTTTAAGTTTTCCGCTAAACAGGGTAGCCGAGTGATCGGCTACTTCTCCTGCATATTCTATTATTGCTAATGTTTTGATTGCTCGTGCTAGTTCGTATTAACGACTCAGCACTGATATCTATAGATGTTGGACTAAGCCAACCTTTGCTTCGTACCAAAATCCAATACAGTTATCGCCTGAAAGTGGAAGAATGATGTGGTTCAACCAAGTCATGGTAGGACAACACATTAGGTTAGCAGTTTCTCACAATTTTTTTGCAGGCATTATACTGTTCGCAATCAGTGCGGCAACGAACAGAGTCAATGAATAAAAACGGGTATACTCATCATTAATAACCTTATGCTGAGGATAAATATGCAAATTGAAACGCTTTATGATGTTATGCAATGGACTAAAAATATCCACCAACAGCTGCATGTGTTTGCGGCACATTGCGCACTGGAAAATGATAGCGAACGTAGCGAATTACTGCTGAAATATATTTCATCGCACGAGCAGAAAATGGCACGGGTCATCAGACAGTTCGAAGATAATGGCAATAGCAATGCACTTAACACTTATTGTCGACATTTCTATGAAAAAACGGCCATACCTATTCATTTAACAGGTGAACATCCGTTTGAGAAGATGGATACAGATGAAATAGCAATAGCCACACTTGAATATCATAAAAATATTGTTGGACTGTTTGAATATCTACAAAATTGCAGTTCTGCACCTTCCGTAACTGAATTTCTTAGCAATATATTGTCACTTGAAGAAGCTGAAAAACGGTTGCTAGCACGTAACATGAAACAAATTGACGATTTATAGCATGTACAGTTCGAGCAGGCTCTGTATTTACTCAGTAGTTGAGGAGTAAACTCATCTCAAGCGTTGATGGCACACTGATATATAGCGGGATTAGCTATATAATAGAATTGCATGCGTTAAAAGCCATATTGAAATCTAGTGAGAAGTAATATTTAACGTTAGTCATATCAAGTGCATTTAGTTTGTTGATTTAGTGTGGTTTATTATTTTTGAGATTTGTGAACGACTACATTGATACAGTCTGTACGCTATCGCACAGACGCACTTTCAAAGAAAGTATAAATTTGGTTATAGGTTTAGATTGATATATCTTCAAACATTGATATTCACATTAATTAATATCATTCCTGTTATTTAATCTGATGATTTGTGAATGTGACTCGGCTACAGCCTTAGTCCATAGTCACAAATAGTTAGATAATAGATAATAAAAGTAATTCATAATGGATTTCAAATTCACAGTGACATGTCCACTATAGCGCACACTCAAGGATTTACGCGCAAGATAAAGTTCAATATGGCGATAAATCATTCCTATATTAGACCCAATTTTTATTTTGTAGCAGTATAAATACTGAAGTTAACACTGTTCGCTTGATGTAAAGCACTGCCAGTGAAATCTAACGCTAATAAAGCGATATGATTTTTCGTTTAACCTTTAACCTAGTTTTACTAATGTATTTACGCATTAAGATATTCACTAAAAATCAACCCTGGCTCAGAGCTGATTATGAGCACTTATTATTTAAACATTATATCAACCACTTCAAAAGGAAATTGACCATGAACAAAGACTTGATAGAAGGTTCAATAAAAGATGCTGCAGGCAAAGCGCAGCAAAAAATAGGTGAGATAGTTGGAAACCCCAAACAACAGGTAAAAGGTTGTAGTGGCACACTAATTTTGGCCACCTAAATAGAGGTGATATTATTGCCTCGTAGATGACTTTAGGTGAAAACATGAGAGCAACAACCAGAAAAACATTTAGTGCTGAATTCAAACTTGAAGCAGCCCAATTAGTCCTCGATAAAAACCATAGCATCATCGAAGCTGCAAAGGCGATGAACGTAGGTAAGTCCACTATGGATAAATGGGTGAGACAGTTAAAACTAGAACGCCAGGGTGGCACACCAAAAGCATCTCCGATTACCCCTGAACAAATTGAAATCCGTGAGCTGAAGAAGCAAATAGCTCGTCTTGAGGAGCACAATCTTATCCTAAAAAAGGCTACCGCTCTCTTGATGTCAGACTCGATGAACAATTTACGCTAATCAGCGCACTCAAGCAGAGCCACTCTATTCTCACAATTTGTAATGCATTCAAAGTGCATCGAAGTAGCTATAAGTATTGGCTAAAAAGAAAAGAACATATTGATACAGACTTTACTATTTTATGCAGTGAAGTGAAGGCCGCACATCGTATTAGTCATGGCTCTGCCGGTGCGCGAACGATAGCGCAATTAGTGACTAACAAAGGGATTGGTCTCAGTCGTTATCGAGCCCGTAATTTAATGAAAAAGCTTGGGTTATTAAGCTGTCAGCAGCCTAAGCATTCTTATCGGAAAGCGACACAAGAGCATGTTGCAATCCCCAATACGCTTAATCGACAGTTTGCAGTAACTCAACCAGATCAAGTGTGGTGTGGCGACGTGACGTATGTTTGGGTCGGTAATCGCTGGGCCTATCTAGCCGTTGTTTTAGACTTATTTTCCCGCAAACCTGTTGGATGGGCTTTGTCATTATCACCAGATAGTGAGCTGACCTGTAAAGCTTTGAAAATGGCATTTGAGTTAAGGGGTAAGCCTGAGAATGTGATATATCACAGCGATCAAGGTTCGCATTACACGAGCTTGAAATTCAGACAATTAATATGGCGTCTTCAGATTGAGCAAAGTATGAGTCGTCGCGGGAATTGTTGGGATAACGCACCAATGGAGCGTTTCTTTAGAAGTTTGAAATCTGAGTGGATACCCGCCAGTGGTTATGGGAATTTTACTGAAGCAGATAAAGAGATCACAAATTACATCACTGGATATTACAGTGAGACCAGACCCCATCAATATAATGGTGGGTTAACGCCAAATGAGTCAGAACGTTTATATTGGAATGACTCTAAAACCGTGGCCAATTTTACTTGACCACTACAGGTGTTCAGAAGCAGATAAAAGGTAAAACTCAAAAAAAAATGGGTAATGTAAAAGAAGCGGCTAAGGATGTCGACAAACATAGTTGATGTAAGAGGTTTTACGATTAAGTAAGCACCTTAAGCATAAGGTATGACTACTTTATGTGAGTTTTTAAAAGGGTCTTAGTCTGTAGTGCTCAAGTCATATTGATTAAGATTTCTGGTTCGAGTGATATCCATAATGTCTAGGAGACTCTCATGACGGTAGGAACAATATTATTGGTTGTTTTGATTCTGATGTTAATCGGTGCGGTACCAACGTGGCCACACAGTAAAAGCTGGGGGTACGGACCAAGCGGTGGATTAGGTTTGGTGGTATTTATCCTCGTTATACTCCTTCTACTCGGTAAAATTTGAGTTATAAACCCTAAGTGATGTGATACCTCAATATTGAGTCGTCATTTCAATGTAAACAAATAATGAGTGATGTTTTTAGTCGTTTAGAAATGACTGGCATCGCTCGTTTTTCTAGCACAGCAGTGCTCGCGGATACTGGCATTGAAATGTCCCATACTGCTAAATGACTTTACACGCGAGATCGCTTGTTAAGGCCACATCAAGTGTCGTCCTTACGATAATGATAAAAGTCACTAAGCCCGTAGTGATACACTTTGCACGCGAGTATTCAGCAAGGTTGTACGAAGTGAGCTAAATGGAGCAATAATACATGCAGAAATGGGTATTACAACAACGGCAGCTTAGTAACTAAAGGCGTTTACTCGTGCAAATCGCTCGCACAAACAGCTAGATTTAATGCTTATTTGTGAGCAATAGGTGTATCTGTAAATAAGTAATGTTTTAGCTGTTTATCAAAGCTTTGGTCTTGCCTCCTTATCCATTCCTGTAGCATTGCAGCATGTTCTTTCTCTTCGTCTCGATTATGTTCAAGTATCTCTCTCAACTCATTATTCTTGCACGCATCAACTCTTTGGTTATACCAGTCTACCGCTTCGAGCTCTTCCATCAGTGATGTAAGTGCTCTGTGCATGTCCTTGGTTTTATCTGTGAGTTCAGTGATGGATTCATGAAAGCCTTCATTCGACATTGGGAGTTCCTCGCTAAATGCTGATGGGATCGCTCACTATAGAGCGATTATGATAATTGCAGGTGATTGTCTTAACGCTATTTTTAACGAACAGACGATGAATGCATGATTCTGCAACATTGACCTTCGAGTGTCTGTTCGATGCCGTACTTAGTCAGAGATTTTTAGGCGGCTAGCTTAAAAGGATGGGAGAGGTCGCAACAATTCTACTGCCAATATTGGTTTTAGTAGGGGGTATTACGTTTTGGATGTTGAATAGTGTAGATGTTCGGATTCTATTTAACTAAATCAAAAGCATAGGGGCGATAGGTGACATAAATATGTGTTTTAAAGACGGTTTGATTTAATTTTTTATTGGTAATTGGATTACTAACTAGGCGAACAGATGAAATGCAGAATAAAAAATGGTACACCCGAGTGGACTCGAACCACCGACCCCTACCATGTCAAGGTAGTGCTCTAACCAACTGAGCTACGGGTGTATCGTAAATTTTAGCTTACTATTCAAAAGCAATTTTAACTTACTATTCAAAAGCGTTGCGCCTTGGAACGAGCGCTATATTAGGGGCATAGCGCAGAGCTGGCAAGCAAAAAAATCAAATTTGTCGTCAAATGGTGAATTGCTGTGCAACTTGTCCAGTGTTTCAGCAAAGTCGCTGATAAAACCGCAGTTTCTTATCCGTTTATACCAATCGTATAAAATATCTGCTCATTCAGCGGGAGTTCAACGCGCTTTAGCAAGGCGAAGGCTTGAAGGCATAGTGGTGCTCTGTCTAAAGCCTTAAACGCAGTATAAAGCTGCGTTGCCATGCCGTTAACATCAGCCGCCCTTCGGGAGCCACACAGGCATCCCACTCCGGTGTTGCATTGACTTAAAAGGGAATGACCATTTCTGCGTCAATGCGCCTTGGATTGAGATGCCTGTGAGGCTCTGAACTGATTAGATATTTAATGTGATTGGTATTAGAGAAGGCATCAAAATCAAACCGATAAACAAAACGGCGAGCATCGATGCTCGCCGTTAATGCTATCAATGATGCACACTATCACCATCGATGAGGCTCAAATGCACGCCATGTTTTTGGATGTAACGCAGTCGAATGAAAAATAGCAGCGCCGCCGAGGTGAGGCCTGCAATCAATCCGGCCCAGAAACCATGGGCGCCCATGGCAGGAACGATATGATCCGTATAAGCCAAGGTATAACCGAGTGACATCCCTATGCCCCAATAGGAAAACAGCGTGATATAAAAGGCACTGCGGGTATCTTTATAACCACGTAGGGCTCCGGCGGCAACCACTTGGACTGAATCTGATAATTGATACAGTGCCGCCATCAACATCAAGCTGCCGGCTAAAGCGACAACTTCAGGATCACCATTATAAAGCTCTGCAATCTGGAATCTAAATATGACGGTCAAGACTGCAGTTGATAATGCAAGGGACAGCGCCAGCCATAAACCCACTTTGGTAACCACTGCGGAAATATCGGCGCGATCACGGCCTAAGTAGTAACCAATTCGGATCGATACCGCGATACCAATAGATAACGGTAGCATAAATACGATGGCAGAAAAGTTCAGTGCTATCTGGTGACTTGCCACCACAGTTGCGCCTAATGGGGCGAGTAACAGCGCGATAATGGCAAATAAACTCACTTCAAAAAACAGCGCCATTGCTATCGGCATACCGAGTTTGGTCATTTTTTTCATCGTTTCAAAGTCAGGACGATGAAATTTACTGAAAGGAGCCAAGGCCGCGAATTTCTTATGCAGTTGCATATAAATAGTCATAGCAATCAGCATGGCCCAAAAAACCAAAGCGGTGGCAATACCACAGCCAGCACCGCCCATCGGAGGCACGCCAAAGTGTCCATAAATAAAGATGTAGTTGGCGGGGATGTTCACTGCTAAGCCGACAAAGCCAATGACCATAGTTGGTAACGTGTAAGAAATCCCTTCACTACAGCCGCGCAGCACTTGATATAGCACAAATGCGGGCGCACCCCATAAAATACCGTCGAGATATCCAATGGTTAAGCGGTATAATTCTGGTTCTAAATCCATATGGCCAAGCACAAAGGGCGCTGATGCGAGGAAAATCATCACGCTAATGCCACCAATGATGGCAAGATAGGCACCTTGAAAGGCCAAAGGTTGGATGGCTTTTTGATTATTCGCCCCATTGTAGTGGGCAAATAAAGGCGTAAAAGCCATCAGTAAACCTTGGACGAATAGAATAGCGGGCAACCAAAGGCTAGTGCCTACCGCAACAGCGGCCATATCAACCGCGCTAACACGGCCCGCCATAACGGTATCAATAAAGCCCATCATGGTCTGAGTGACCTGAGCTATTAGCACCGGCAGCGCCAATTGGATTAAACGTTTGGCTTGATAGCCTGAATTATTCATAAATACAGCCTTTAACGATTAAGCGAGCAGAAAATGTTTACAGGTATAGTTCAAGCCACCTGCGAGGTGGTTGCAATACATAAGAAAGATGGCCTAAATACCCTTGAGGTAGCGTTCGAACCTGATTTGCATGAGGGACTTGCGATTGGTGCAAGTGTGGCAAATAACGGGGTATGTCTTACTGTGACTCAGGTCGTTGATGATAGGGTATTTTTCGACGTAGTGGAAGAGACCTTGCGACTGACGAATCTGGCTAATTTGTCTATAGGTCAAAGCGTTAATGTTGAGCGTTCGTTAACTTTTGGTAGTGAGATTGGTGGTCACATTCTCTCTGGCCATATTCATACCAAGGCTAAAGTTGTCGATATTAGCCATACAGAACAGCATTATGATCTGACACTGGGCATTGAGCCAAAATGGATGGATTACATTTTTTATAAAGGTTTTGTTGGCGTTAACGGCTGCAGCTTAACGGTAGGCGAGGTGAGTGGCTCCGGCTTTAAGTTGCACTTAATTCCTGAAACCCTAAAACTGACCAATTTGAGTCAATATAAAGTGGGTGATGAACTCAATATTGAGATCGATAGCCAAACACAAGTTATCGTTGACACAGTCGAGCGCGTGCTGGCCAGGCGTTTTAACGAACAAGCACGTTAGTTTCATGACATCGCAGCCTTTAGTGCAATCTCGTTTAATAAATTTGCTCGTCGTCCGAGTCGATATACAGCTCCACGGTACGTCTCGACTCATCGATATGTAAGCGTAAATGAATGGGATTACAACAAATTCGACAATCATCGTAATAATCTTGATCTCCGCAGCTGGCATCGATACTGATATCTTGATGGTGCCCGCAGTGGGGACAAGCAATAACTTTGTTCATGACTCTCATGCTGTAACTCCTTATAGCTAATAGAAGAAAGCCACAATAGAACAGAGCCCCCATAGGATAGAGCGAATCGCTCAGTTCAATCAGCACATCTCACACTTAGTTCACTCATCGCACCTATTGTTGTGCGCGTTGGTTTTGCAAACCTGAGTGCTGTTTATGTGCGTCCTATTCGAGTGTTTCTATTTAAGTGCTTCCTATTTGAGTATACAGCAGAGTGCAGTGCGCTGACTTAGACGAAGTCGGTATCAAAATGCAGCATGATAGACCTTCTGGTTAAATGCTTTGCTTAGTGGATCAATAACCCTTTTAGCATCTAGTCCTTAACCGTGACTAACCCTTCCATTTCGCTGCTGTGTAACACGCCATCGCGGGCATTTTGGGTAATATCCAGCGTTAAACGCTGCATCTGTAGCTCAAGCTCACTTTTAATATCAACGAGTAATACTTGAGTATCAATCTGAGGTTCGTTTGTACTTATATGCTGCGGCTCAGGTAAAGCGGCGGCTGTGTTCGTGAGTGCCACAGCCAGTAGAATGCAGTTCAACATATCAACTCCCTTGTCATGTTTTCAGTGATGGCTAATAAACTGGCGCCAGAATAGGGGAGTTAGATGACCGCTAAGTTACCAAGACACTGCAAAATCATGAATTTGCTTTTTGCTTTCAATCCCAATTCTGGCCAATATGCTTGCGCCTTTTAGCTACAATCCCTTAGAATAAACGCCCTGCTACGCAAGGCGGCTAAGACTCCTGTACTGTCTTAACCTAGCGAGCATTTCTCTTACATTAACTAAAACCAAGTGGCCCTACGTGTGGGTCACCACTGGAAAGGACATTTCATGCCTGTAATTACACTTCCCGATGGTAGCAAACGCGAGTTTGCTCATGCTGTATCGACTCTCGATGTTGCCGCCGATATTGGCCCAGGTTTAGCGAAAGCTTGTATCGCTGGCCGTGTTAATGGCGAATTAAAAGATGCTTGCGATCTCATTGAAACCGATGCAGAGCTATCAATCATTACCGCCAAAGACGAAGAAGGTGTTGAAATTCTTCGCCATTCTTGCGCACATTTATTAGGTCATGCTATTAAGCAAATGTGGCCAGAAACCAAGATGGCGATTGGTCCAGTTATCGATAACGGCTTCTACTATGATATCGACCTTGAGCACAAGCTGACTCAAGATGACATCGATGCCTTAGAAAAGCGCATGCTTCAACTGGCCAAAACTAACTATGACGTAGTAAAACGTGTGGTTAGCTGGCAAGAAGCCCGTGATACATTCGCCGCGCGCGGCGAAGATTATAAGATTGCTATTCTGGATGAAAACATCAGCAAAGACGCGACGCCTGCGCTGTATCATCACGAAGAATACACAGACATGTGTCGTGGACCGCACGTACCTAACATGCGTTTCTGCCAACATTTCAAATTAATGAGCATTGCTGGCGCTTACTGGCGTGGCAACTCAGAAAACAAGATGTTGCAACGTATCTATGGTACTGCTTGGGCTGACAAAAAAGCCTTGAGCACACACTTAACCCGTCTTGAAGAAGCGGCTAAGCGTGATCACCGTAAAATCGGCAAGCAGCTCGACTTGTATCACATGCAAGAAGAAGCACCCGGTATGGTGTTCTGGCATAACGACGGTTGGAGCATCTTCCTCGAATTAGAAAGATTCATTCGCCGTAAGTTAAACCAATACACTTACCAAGAAGTGAAAGGCCCATTAATGATGGACCGCGTGTTGTGGGAACGTTCTGGTCACTGGGATAAATACTCAGAAGCCATGTTCACGACCAGCAGTGAAAACCGCGAATATGCTATCAAGCCAATGAACTGCCCAGGCCACGTGCAGATCTTCAACCAAGGGTTGAAATCTTACCGTGACCTGCCATTACGTATGGCAGAGTTTGGTTGCTGTCACCGTAATGAACCTTCTGGTTCGTTGCACGGATTAATGCGCGTACGTGGTTTTACCCAAGATGACGCTCATATTTTCTGTACTGACAGCCAAGTTCAAGAGGAAGTGAGTGCTTGTATCCAGATGGTTTACGATACATACGCCACCTTCGGCTTTGAAAATATCGTGGTGAAACTGTCGACTCGCCCAGAAAAACGTATCGGTGACGATGCGATGTGGGACAGAGCGGAAGAAGCGCTTAAGCAAGCTCTGCGTGACAATAATATTGAATTCACCATTTTGCCAGGTGAAGGCGCCTTCTACGGACCAAAAATCGAATTTACTTTACACGATTGTTTGGACCGTGCGTGGCAATGTGGTACTGTGCAGCTCGATTATGCGTTGCCAAGCCGTCTTGGTGCAACTTACGTTGCCGAAGATAATAGCCGTCAGACCCCAGTGATGATCCATCGTGCCATTTTAGGCTCTTTGGAACGATTCTTGGGTATCTTGATAGAAGAATATGCAGGACGTTTCCCAACTTGGTTAGCCCCAATGCAAGTTGTCGTGATGAATATCACTGATAAACAGGCTGATTATGTTGAAGAAGTCGTAAAATTCTTCAAAGAACAAGGTATTCGAGCGTCTTTTGACTTGAGGAATGAGAAAATAGGCTTTAAAATACGCGAACACACCTTAAGGCGTGTCCCTTATTTGTTGGTCGTTGGCGATCAAGAAATGGAAAATAAGGAAGTAGCGGTGCGTACCCGTGATGGTATCGATTTAGGTAAGATGCGACTTGAAGATTTCGCCACTAAAATCCATCAACAGATTTCGCTCCGTAGTCTCAAATTGTTGGAGGAATAGGTCATAAAGATCAAAAAAACAGCAGGGCGTCAGCCGGCCCCTAATAGAATCAATGAAGAAATCACAGGTGTACCTGAAGTACGCTTAACTGGCATTGATGGTGAAGCTATTGGTGTGGTAAGCATCAGAGATGCTCAGAATTTGGCAGATGAAGCAGGTGTAGACCTGGTAGAAATCAGCCCAAATGCTGAACCTCCAGTATGTCGCATTATGGACTACGGTAAGTTCCTTTTTGATAAGGCTAAGTCAGCCAAGGAACAAAAGAAGAAGCAAAAGCAGGTTCAGGTTAAGGAAATTAAATTCCGTCCTGGAACTGACGAAAACGACTATCAGGTAAAACTACGCAACCTGATACGTTTTCTGGAAGACGGGGACAAAGCGAAGATTACGCTACGTTTCCGAGGTCGCGAAATGGCACACCAAAACCTGGGTATGGATCTATTGAACCGTATCAAGGCTGATTTGGACGAGTATGCGGTTGTTGAATCTTTCCCGAAAATGGAAGGCCGACAAGCAATTATGGTGCTAGCGCCTAAAAAGAAATAAGTAGGGCAAAACTTAAAGTAGCAAAGGTCTATGGCCTTTGCTCGCCTTGCTTTTTATTAAACATCCCAATGCGGAGTTTTAGAAATGCCTAAAATGAAAACAGACAAGGGTGTAGCGAAGCGTTTTAAGAAAACCGCTAATGGTTTCAAGCGCAAGCAAGCACACTTACGTCACATTTTGACGAAAAAAAGCACTAAACGTAAACGTCACTTACGTGCCAAATGTTTAGTATCAAAAGCTGACGTTCCAGCAATCGCGCGTCAATTACCTTACGCTTAATTTAGGAGTTTAGAAAATGCCAAGAGTTAAGCGTGGTGTAACCGCTCGTGCTCGTCACAAGAAAGTTTTAAAACTAGCTAAAGGTTATTATGGCGCTCGTAGCCGTACTTACCGTGTTGCTGTTCAAGCAGTAACTAAAGCTGGTCAATATGCTTATCGTGACCGTCGTCAGAAAAAACGTCAATTCCGTCAACTTTGGATTGCACGTATTAATGCTGCCGCTCGTCAAAATGGTCTGTCTTACAGCCGTTTCATCAACGGTCTGAAAAAGGCGTCTATCGAAATCGATCGTAAGATTTTGGCTGACATCGCTGTATTCGACAAAGTTGTATTTGCAACTTTAGTTGAAAAAGCAAAAGAAGCGTTAAACTAAGAAATTAGTTTGTTGCTGTAGAGAAGGGACCATTTGGTCCCTTTTTTTGTGCGCCATTTTTGACTTAACCCAATGATGTTATTTACTTAAACACTTATAAGCGCTCATTTGACTGGTACAAGATTAAGCATCGTGAAGGAAAAACATGTGCACGCGTGAACAGTGCTGATTGGCAAGCTCACAAAATTTTTTGTAATCGCTTAAGGATTTTGGGCTAAAAAAATAGCAGGCTAAGCCTGCTATTCGTTGAAAAATCGAGTCTAGTTACTTCTTAGCGTCTAAATAACGCTCTGCATCGAGTGCGGCCATACAGCCTGTGCCCGCAGAAGTAATCGCTTGACGATAATGTTGGTCCATCACATCACCACAAGCATAAACACCTTCGATACTGGTTTGCGTGGCGTTACCTTGCAACCCGCTCTGTACTTTTAAATAACCGTGGTTCATTTCCAACTGGCCTTCAAAAATACCGGTATTAGGGCTGTGACCAATGGCGACGAACACACCAGCAACGGCTAAGTCAGTAATAGAGCCATCTTTAGTGCTCTTCATCTTCAGGCCGTTTACACCCATAGCATCACCAACCACTTCATCCATGGTTTGATCTAAGTGAAGGATGATGTTGCCATTGGCAACTTTGTCCATCAGACGGTCGATCAGAATTTTTTCTGAGCGGAAGGTGTCACGACGGTGGATCAGATGCACTTCAGCGGCAATATTGCTTAAGTACAATGCTTCTTCAACGGCAGTGTTACCGCCACCGATCACAGCGACCTTTTGATTGCGATAGAAGAAACCATCACAGGTCGCACAGGCTGATACGCCGCGGCCCTTGAATGCTTCTTCTGACTCTAATCCTAAGTAACGGGCAGAAGCGCCAGTTGCGATGATCAACGCATCACAGGTGTACTCGCCGTTATCGCCTTTCAAACGGAAAGGGCGCTCAGTTAGAGTCACTTCGTTGATGTGATCGAACAAGATTTCAGTATCGAACTTTTCAGCATGCTTCTGCATACGTTCCATCAGCGCTGGACCGGTTAAGTCATCCGCATCACCTGGCCAGTTTTCAACTTCAGTCGTAGTGGTTAATTGACCACCTTGCTGCATACCTGTGATCATCACAGGTTTTAAATTAGCACGCGCAGCATAAACGGCTGCGGTATATCCTGCTGGGCCTGAACCCAAAATCAATAAGTTACAATGTCTGACCTGGCTCATTTTTATCTCCGTGCCTTTAGCAAATTGCAAGGATTGTAGGGAATTTACCTGTAGGGGTAAAGTGTTGGAGGGTGATTCTTTTAGATTGCGCTAATCGAGTCAGTGCGCTTTGGTATTCAGAGTGTCAGTTTTACTTTACTGTGGCGAAATAAACACCTTGAGAGGGCATCACTAGCGAAAGCACGGGACAAGTTTGCATACGGGAGAGATTATCGATTCTCATGCTTGAGCTTTGGTTCTGGCCAATAAAAAATCGGCCTCAACAGAGTCGAGGCCGATTTGGATCATTAGCTAGGTAAAACAAACGCAATGTTCCACCGAAAGCTTAAGCTAATTCCACGCTTATGCCAGTAATGAAACTGGAGAGGTGAACGCTAAGTTCAGGGCGTGAGCCACTTCCTTACAGACTACTTTACCGTGCATCACGTTTAAGCCATTCAATAAGTGCTTGTCTTGCAACAGCGCTTCTTTATAGCCTAAGTTAGCTAACTTAAGAATATACGGTAGAGTTGCATTGTTAAGGGCGAAAGTGGAAGTGCGAGCAACCGCACCAGGCATGTTCGCCACACAGTAATGCACAACATCATCAACAATATAAGTCGGATCTTGGTGAGTCGTTGCGTGTGAAGTTTCAACACAACCGCCTTGATCAATTGCTACGTCAACAATGGCACTGCCCGGCTTCATACGTGAAATCATGCTACGGGTAACCAATTTAGGTGCCGCAGCACCTGGGATCAGTACGCCACCGATCACAAGATCAGCTTCAATAACATGACGTTCAATCGCATCAGCGGTAGAGTAAATGGCTTTTACGGCAGAGCCGAATTGCACATTTAAACGACGTAGTGCATCAATACTGCGATCAAGTACTACAACATCAGCGCCTAAACCAACAGCCATTTGAGCTGCGTTAGTACCAACCATGCCGCCACCAATGATAACGACTTTAGCTGGTTCAACCCCTGGTACGCCGCCCAGTAACATACCGCGACCACCAGAAGATTTCTCTAATGCCATAGCGCCAGCTTGGATTGACATACGGCCAGCAACTTCTGACATTGGGGCAAGTAGGGGCAAGCCACCACGGTCGTCAGTCACAGTTTCGTAAGCGATACATACGGCACCACTTTTAATTAAATCTTCAGTTTGCGGTAAATCTGGCGCAAGATGCAGATAAGTAAATAAAATCTGATCGTGACGCAACATAGCGCGTTCAACTGCTTGAGGCTCTTTTACTTTTACAATCATCTGCGCTTTAGCAAAAACTTCAGCAGCAGTCGCTGAAATTGTGGCGCCAGCATCAATATAATCTTGATCTGAAAAACCAATACCTGTGCCAGCATTTGTTTCTACAAAAACTTCGTGACCTTTGATCGCTAACTCGCGAACGCTAGAAGGAACCATACCGACACGATATTCGTGGTTTTTAATTTCCTTGGGAACACCAATAATCATCTTTGAGCCTCAATTGCCTGAAAACCCACTTTTAATGGGCATAATTGTTATTTTATCGTGACCTGAACGTGATTAATTCAGGGATATCTAGTATAGTATCGGCGACGCAGTTTATGCTGCTGAACTTTCGGCATACGTAGAATAAAATGTTGTTTTAGTGATAAAGCAAGGTTAAATAAATGGCATATAATAAAAAGAGTCCTGTAAAAGACTTGGATCGCATCGATCGCAACATTCTTAATGAATTACAACTTGATGGCCGCATTTCTAATGTGGAATTATCAAAAAGAGTTGGACTTAGTCCAACTCCGTGTTTAGAAAGAGTGAAACGACTCGAAAAGCAAGGTTATATCAATGGCTATACCGCATTGGTCAATCCTCATTTCCTGGGTGCATCCCTACTGGTATTCGTGGAAATCACCTTAAGCCGTGATACTCCCGAAGTGTTTGATAAGTTTAACCGTGCAGTACAGTTACTCGACGACATTCAAGAGTGTCATCTGGTTTCAGGCGATTTTGACTACTTACTGAAAACTCGTGTTTCAGATATGTCGGCTTATCGTCGCTTGTTAGGTGAAACCTTGTTGAAATTACCTTCTGTTTCCGACACGCGGACTTATGTCGTGATGGAAGAGGTTAAACACACCAGTCGCGTAGCGATAAATCATCTACTCTCAGATATCTAAATTACCCTGATTGTTTGGTTTTACAATAAGGGGCCTAGGCCCCTTATTTATTGTTTAAGTCAGCACAACTATCCCGTTTAACATCTACTACAACTAACCTTGTCATTGCCCTTAAGTTCGCCAACTTAGGGGCTTATTTTTGTGGCATTTTTAAGCAGAGTTGTTAACGGAAGTGTTTGTGTAATAACTCATTCCTCTCCAAAAGCACACTTAAACACCCCAATAGGTTAATTTTTGCCAATCATGGCCAATTCTGCACAGAAAAACAGGCTAATGTGCTCCACATTTAGTGGGATTCTGGTATCGTTAGGCCACCTGTTTTCACTTTTTATGGATTACGTCGTTTGTCTCAAGGAAATAGTGTACGCACGCTCACTGGCCTGCAACGTCTGCTGGAAGGCGGACTCATCATTTGTTGTGTCCTCGCCACTTATATTTTACTCGCATTGACGAGTTTTAGTCCGTCTGATCCTGGTTGGAGTCAGTCGCATTTTCAAGGCGATATTAAAAACTGGACCGGAGCAGTAGGGGCTTGGATTGCCGATATTCTGTTATATTTCTTCGGCGTCACGGCTTACATCATGCCAATCATTGTCGCGTCGACCGGCTGGCTGCTGTTCAAACGCGCCCATCATTTGCTCGAAGTTGATTACTTTTCAGTGGCCCTGAGATTGATTGGATTTTTGCTGATCATCCTTGGGTTTTCTGCGTTGGCGAGTATGAACGCTAACAACATCTACGAGTTTTCGGCAGGCGGAGTGGCGGGCGATGTGATCGGCCA
>NZ_MPDG02000001.1:1293907-1305123 GCF_001887095.2 Shewanella sp. SACH | reverse complement strand
ATGTGATCGGCCAAGCCATGCTGCCGTATTTTAATAAACTCGGCACCACCTTATTGCTGCTGTGCTTCTTAGGTTCAGGTTTTACCCTGTTGACGGGGATCAGCTGGCTGACCGTGGTCGAGAAAATCGGCTTAATCTCTATTTGGATTTATAAGAAACTTAAATTATTACCGCAAGCGATGAAACGTGAGCGTGAAACCGAAGATACCCGTGGTTTTATGTCTGTGGTCGATAAGTTTAAACAGCGCCGCGAATCACAATACGTGCTTGAAAAGCCGCCAGTCGTTGCCACGCCAAAGGTGCGTGAACGTCATATTGGCCGCAGAGCCGAAATAACCCCAACCCTGTCTACTGCAGCAGAAGATGGGTTTATTACCGAAAGCATTAATACTGAAGAAGCTGCGCCGCAAAAAACCAAGCTATCGGCCCTTGCAAAAATTTTGAGTTTGAATGGCAGTAAAAGCAAAAATGCACAAAGGGTTGAACCTCAAATCGATCAAGAGGATTTTGCCGCCCATGGCAATTTTGAAGCACCACCTTGGTTAGCCGAACCTCAACATGCAAAAAATGATGAGCAAGAAAGAGCCGATTTCAATTCGCATTCATTCGATCACGACGACAATGAGCCAGTGTTTAACAGCCAAACTTTGGCGGAAGATGACGATGAAAGCTTAGGCTTTACCGATGATGACGTCATTGATTTTGATACAAAAGCCTCAACGGGTGCCGTGAATCAAGCCCAGCGTAAGAAGCAAGATCAAAAAGCGAAGATTGTGGATGGCATTGTGGTGTTACCGGGACAAGAAGATAAACCCGCGCCGAAAAAACCAATGGACCCGTTACCCAGCATCAATTTGCTCGATGTGCCAGACCGTAAGAAAAACCCGATCAGCCCAGAAGAGTTAGATCAAGTCGCTCGTCTAGTTGAAGTGAAGTTAGCCGATTTCAACATCATCGCCAATGTGGTGGGTGTGTATCCAGGTCCTGTGATCACGCGCTTCGAATTAGAATTAGCGCCTGGCGTTAAAGCGTCAAAAATTTCTAATCTGTCGAAGGATTTAGCCCGTTCACTGCTGGCTGAAAGTGTGCGCGTGGTTGAAGTTATCCCAGGCAAGGCTTATGTCGGACTCGAATTGCCGAATAAATTCCGTGAAACCGTGTTTATGCGCGATGTGTTAGATTGCGCCGCCTTTACCGACAGTAAATCCAACTTAACTATGGTGTTAGGTCAAGATATTGCCGGCGACCCAGTCGTGGTTGACCTTGGAAAAATGCCGCATTTGTTAGTTGCTGGTACCACTGGTTCTGGTAAGTCTGTGGGCGTAAACGTGATGATCACCAGCTTACTGTATAAGTCTGGCCCAGAAGATGTGCGCTTTATCATGATCGATCCCAAGATGTTGGAATTGTCTGTCTATGAAGGCATTCCGCATTTGCTCTGTGAAGTGGTTACCGATATGAAAGAAGCCGCCAATGCACTGCGCTGGTGTGTGGGCGAGATGGAACGTCGCTACAAGCTAATGTCTATGATGGGCGTGCGTAACATTAAGGGTTATAACGCCAAAATTGCCGAAGCGAAAGCCAATGGCGAAGTGATTTTAGATCCTATGTGGAAGTCATCCGACAGCATGGAGCCTGAAGCGCCTGCGTTAGATAAGCTGCCATCGATTGTTGTCGTGGTCGATGAATTTGCTGACATGATGATGATTGTCGGTAAGAAAGTTGAAGAGTTGATTGCCCGTATCGCGCAAAAGGCCCGTGCAGCAGGCATACACTTGATTCTGGCAACCCAAAGACCGTCAGTGGATGTGATTACTGGCTTGATTAAAGCCAACATTCCGACACGTATGGCGTTCCAAGTATCATCGCGTATCGATTCGCGCACCATTTTAGACCAACAGGGTGCTGAAACCTTACTCGGTATGGGGGATATGTTATTCCTACCACCGGGTACTGCGGTTCCGAACCGTGTCCATGGCGCCTTTGTTGATGACCATGAAGTTCACCGCGTCGTTGCCGATTGGTGCGCCCGTGGTAAACCGCAATATATCGATGAAATTCTTAATGGTGCCAGCGATGGCGAGCAAGTCTTACTTCCGGGTGAAACTGCAGAAACCGATGAAGAATATGATCCACTCTACGATGAAGCTGTCGCCTTTGTGACCGAAACTCGTCGCGGCTCGATTTCAAGCGTACAGCGTAAATTTAAGATTGGTTATAACCGTGCCGCGCGCATTATCGAACAGATGGAAGCCCAAGGTATCGTTTCGGCTCAAGGCCACAACGGTAACCGTGAGGTCTTAGCGCCGCCGGCACCAAAACATTATTAAGCCGCGCTGAGGCGTGGCTTTGATACACCCAAGGGTTTTACAGGGTAAGGAATAAAATGAAAAAAAGATTATGCGCTGTGTTGTTAGCTTCACCTTTGCTATTTAGCGCGGCTGTGTTTGCCGATGATGCACAGCAGCTCAGAGACAAACTGATTGGTACTGCATCACTAAAAGCCGATTTCAAACAAACCGTCACTGACGTGAATAAAAAGGTCATTCAGACGGGTTCTGGTATCTTTGCATTGGCCTATCCAAATCAGTTTTATTGGCACTTAACTCAGCCAGATGAATCGCAAATTGTCGCTGATGGTAAAGATTTATGGATCTACAATCCCTTCGCCGAAGAAGTGGTCATCATGGATTTTGCCGAGGCTATCAATGCTTCGCCTATCGCCTTGTTAGTCCACCGCGACGATGCCACTTGGTCACAGTATTCAGTCACTAAGCAACAAGACTGCTATGAGATCAAACCTAAGGCGATTGATTCGGGCATATTGTCCGTCAAGGTGTGTTTCAAAAATGCCCAGTTAGCCAACTTTAATGTTGCCGATGACAAAGGTAATTTGAGCCAATTTGATTTGAGCAATCAGCAAGCGATTACTGATAAAGACAAAGCGCTGTTCAGCTTTGTGCTGCCTGACAATGTCGATGTTGATGATCAACGTCGTAAAACAGCGCACTAGGCAATAGCGTGAGCAGTTTATCCTTTAATTTCGCCCCAGACTTTCGTCCCTTGGCCGCACGCATGCGGCCAAGAACGATCGCCGAGTACATAGGCCAAGCACATTTACTGGGTGAAGGCCAGCCGCTACGCAAAGCATTGGAAGCGGGACGCGCCCATTCCATGATGTTGTGGGGGCCGCCGGGCACAGGTAAAACGACCTTAGCCGAATTAATAGCACATTATTCAAATGCCCACGTTGAACGCATCTCTGCGGTCACCTCTGGCGTCAAAGACATTCGCGCGGCGATTGAGCAAGCGAAAGCCGTGGCTGAATCCCGTGGTCAACGCACGTTATTGTTTGTCGATGAAGTCCACCGATTCAATAAAAGCCAGCAGGATGCCTTTCTGCCATTTATTGAAGATGGCACTGTGATTTTTATCGGTGCGACCACTGAAAACCCGTCGTTTGAAATCAACAATGCGCTGCTCTCGCGGGCACGTGTCTATCTTATCAAGCGCTTAAGCCATGATGAGATAGCCCACATAGTAACTCAAGCCTTAAGCGATACCGAGCGCGGC
Organism: Shewanella sp. SACH; assembly: GCF_001887095.2. NCBI lineage: Bacteria > Pseudomonadati > Pseudomonadota > Gammaproteobacteria > Alteromonadales > Shewanellaceae > Shewanella > Shewanella sp. SACH. Next base: position 1,301,550 of record NZ_MPDG02000001.1, on the reverse strand, counting down.
TTAGGCCAACGCCAATTTGTGATGCCAACCGATGTGCTCACCACACTGGCGCAACTTTGTGATGGTGATGCCCGTAAAGCGTTAAATCTTATTGAGTTGATGAGCGATATGCTCGCCGATGGCGGCACCTTTACCACTGAGATGTTGATCCAAGTGGCGGGGCATCAAGTTGCTGGATTCGATAAAAATGGCGATCAATTTTACGATTTAATCTCAGCCGTCCACAAATCAATTCGCGGCTCAGCACCCGATGCGGCGCTGTATTGGTTTTGTCGAATATTAGAAGGCGGCGGCGATCCGCTGTATGTCGCAAGGCGCTTACTGGCAATTGCCTCTGAAGATGTCGGCAATGCCGATCCTGCGGCGATGACCATAGCGCTTAATGCCTGGGATTGTTTTCACCGTGTCGGCCCAGCCGAAGGTGAGCGAGCAATAGCGCAAGCCATTGTTTATCTTGCCAGTGCGCCTAAGAGTAACGCTGTCTATACCGCATTTAAGGCCGCGCGTGAGTTAGCTCGCGATACTGGGCAAGTCGAAGTGCCACACCATTTACGCAATGCACCGACTCAATTAATGAAAGACATTGGCATGGGAGCAGGGTATCGATATGCCCACGATGAAGCCAATGCCTATGCCAGTGGTGAAAATTATTTCCCCGAATCCCTGCAAACAGCGCAGTTTTATTTTCCGACTGAGCGAGGGTTCGAGAAGCGAATCAAAGATAAGTTGGCGCAATTAGCCCAGTTAGATCAAGCCAGCGAGCATAAAAGATATGAATAATCTCTTACTTGTGGCGCTAGGTGGTTCAATTGGGGCTGTTTTTCGCTATCTTATTTCAATATTCATGATCCAAGTATTTGGCAGCAGTTTTCCTTTTGGTACACTGTTGGTTAATGTCCTCGGTTCATTTTTAATGGGCGTAATTTACGCACTGGGGCAAATGAGTCATATCAGCCCAGAACTCAAAGCGCTGATCGGTATCGGCCTGTTGGGCGCTTTGACAACGTTTTCGACTTTCTCTAATGAAACCTTATTGCTGCTGCAAGAAGGGGATTGGCTGAAGGCGACTTTGAATGTGGTGTTGAATCTAAGTCTATGTTTATTCATGGTGTACTTAGGTCAGCAACTGGTTTTTTCTCGCATTTAACTATTAAGAATATATCACATGTTAGATCCTAAATTTTTGCGCAACGAATTAGAAGTTACCGCTGAGCGACTGGCCACCCGTGGCTTTATTTTAGACATAGCTCACCTCACTCAATTAGAAGAAAAGCGTAAGTCACTGCAAGTGGCTACCGAAGAATTACAAGCGTCGCGTAATGCCATCTCCAAATCCATTGGCCAAGCTAAAGCCCGTGGTGAAGATGTTGACGCGATCATGGCGCAAGTGGGCGATTTAGGTTCACAGCTGGATGCCAAAAAGATTGAACTGGCGGCCGTGCTTGAAGAAGTGAATGCCATTGCCATGTCGATGCCCAACCTGCCAGACGAATCCGCGCCAATCGGTGCCGATGAAACGGAGAACGTTGAAGTTCGCCGCTGGGGCACGCCACGCACGTTTGATTTCCCAATTAAAGATCATATCGATTTAGGCGAAGGCCTAAACGGTTTAGATTTTAAAAATGCAGTGAAAATCACTGGCTCACGTTTTATCGTGATGAAAGGCCAAGTTGCCCGCTTAAACCGCTCCATTGGTCAGTTCATGCTGGACTTGCACACCACAGAGCACGGTTATACCGAAGCCTATGTGCCGTTACTGGTTAACGAAGCAAGCTTACTGGGCACAGGTCAACTGCCTAAGTTTGGTGAAGACTTGTTCCACACTAAACCTGCCACCGAAGAAGGCCAAGGCTTAAGCTTGATCCCAACGGCCGAAGTGCCATTAACCAACTTAGTGCGCGATAGCATTGTTGATGAAGACGAGCTGCCGATTAAATTAACCGCGCATACCGCATGTTTCCGCAGCGAAGCGGGCTCATACGGCAAAGATACTCGCGGTCTGATCCGTCAGCATCAGTTCGATAAAGTTGAAATGGTGCAAATCGTTAAGCCGGAAGATTCAATGGCGGCGCTCGAAGCGCTAACAGGTCATGCTGAAACTGTATTGCAACGTTTAGGTCTGCCATACCGTACTGTGATTTTATGTACTGGTGATATGGGCTTTGGCTCAAGCAAAACCTACGACATCGAAGTCTGGTTACCGGCACAAAACACTTATCGTGAAATTTCTTCTTGCTCAAACATGAAGGATTTCCAAGCCCGTCGTATGCAAGCACGTTACCGCGTGAAAGCTGATAATAAGCCCGCGTTACTGCATACCTTAAACGGTTCCGGTTTAGCTGTGGGTCGTACCTTAGTGGCTATTTTAGAAAACTATCAAAATGCCGATGGCAGTATCACAATCCCAGAAGTGCTGCGTCCCTACATGGGCGGCTTGACTAAAATAGGCTAATGGAACGCAAAATAATACTATGGATAAAGGCCAGCGCTATCTCCGTTGGCTTTCCTATACCGCTGTCATTGCTGTATTTTTTGCGGTGATGTTGGCGACCATAGGCAAAGCCGTCTGGGTTGTGTTAGAAAACGTCAAATAACCCTATTAACTTTGTTCAAGTAAAAAGAAAGGCATGTTTCCCAAGGGAACATGCCTTTTTGTTTGTGCCACATTGATGTTCAATGCTCACATTTGACCCTTACGTTCGATATTGAGTTAAGTGCGATGACTTAACCTATACGATTAAATGCATTTAGCTGGCTTTGGCAAGCCCGCAATTTTGGTAGCTTGTTTTGCTGGGCCAATAGGGAACAAGGTATATAAGTACTTTGAATTGCCTTTGTCTGGCCCTAAAGCTTGGCCAATAGCTTTGACCAATACGCGAATAGCAGGGCTCGTTTTGTATTCAAGATAAAAATCGCGAACAAAATTAATCACTTCCCAATGGGCGGGCGTAAGCACGATTTGCTCTTCTGCCGCCAATAGTAAAGCCATATCCGGTTGCCAATCGTTGAGATCTTTTAAATAACCTTGATGGTCACGGGCGATTTCTGCGCCATTAAATTGCAATGGATTTACCACGTTATCACCTTGTCATGGAGTAATGATTGAGCCACAAACTCATTGTAATCGATAAGCGTCACGTTCTTTAAACGCTCAGATAGGCCTCGAGCGACGACATCGTCTTTTAAGACCATCAGCTTGAAGGGCGATAATGCCATTGCCCATTGACGCAGCAGTAACGCGTTCACGCCATCGCTCGATAGTAGAATCGCATCTTCCTTACAGGCGTAACGTAAGCAGAGTTTCAACGCACTATCTCGGCTGGGAGATGTTTGAATATGATGTAAAATCATCAGAATACTAAGACCTCATCAACCTGTTTTAAATGGGCAGCGATGGCCTCATCGTTGACCACAGTAACAGGAACTGACAGTAAGCCATGGCTTAAGCCGTAGTCGGCTAAGGATTGCTTACAGACAAATACCGACTCGATATCGTACAGCGGCAGTGCTTTAAAGGTGGAGATGTAATCTTTAGCACCAATAAGCTCAGGCTGTTGATCTTTAATCAAATGCAGCACACCTTCATCGACAAACACTAAACTCACTTCTTGCTCAAAGCTGGCGCTCAGCAGGGCGAGATCTAAACCTTCGCGGCCACGAACAGTACCGTGTGGCGAACAGCGAAATAGGATACACAATTTTTTCATAGTCACCCTGAGAGTTAAAAACTGATCAAACGATCGGCCGATTCAATGCCGGTGACAAGCTCGCCTAAACCGCCCATGATAAATGACTCGCCCACATTCCAGTGGCTCAGGCCATTCTCGCTGGCATCTTGCTTGCTTACAATCCCACGGCGCAGCGCTGCTGAAACGCAATTGACTAACGGGAACTGATGGGATTGCGCGAGCTGTTTCCAGTCACTGATCACATCGTTTTCATCGGAGGCGGGTAAGCTTAAATCTGTGGAGTTATACACGCCGTCTTGATAAAAAAACACACAGATAATCTGATGCCCAGCCAAAAGTGCAGCTTGGGCAAAGCGTAAGGCGTTAACACTCGCCGACGTGCCATAAGCGGGCCCGTTCACTTGGATAATAAATTTGCTCATTTAAAATAAAAATGGCCCTAAAAGTAGGGCCATTCTAACGCAAGTTAAGCTAAAAATCGCTAACTAGGATTAGTCATCGTTGCCTATGCCCATAAGGTGCAACAGCGCGATGAAGAGGTTTAAGAAATCTAAGTATAATGAGATAGTTGCGCGAATGTAGTTCGTCTCGCCACCGTTCACAATACGGCTAGTATCAAACAGGATAAAACCTGTCATCAATAATGCAATACCGGCGTTAATCGCCATAAAGGCAATGCTGTTACCCATAAAGATGTTAATTACGGCAGCGGCAATCACCACAATCAAGCCAGCGAACAAGAACCCACGTAGGAAAGAGAAATCTTTCTTAGTGGTCACCGCATAGGCTGATAAGGCAACGAAAATCACTGACGTTAACCCCAGTGCTTGCATGATCAGCTGTGGACCGTTTGCCATACCAGCGTAGTGATTCAGCATGTAGCCCAGTGACGCGCCTTCCATACCAGTAAAGGCAAATACCCAGAAGATACCCGCTGCAGATTCGGCTTTACGTAAGGTTACAAACAACAGCACTAGGCCGCCAATGGATAAGCCAATGGAGAGTAATGGACTGATATTTAATGCCATTGCCAAGCCAGCGCACAGGGCAGAGAAGGCCAATGTCATAGACAACAGCATATAAGTGTTTTTAAGAAGTTTGTTCACTTCCAGTGTTGACGCACTTGTCGAATATAAGGTTTCTTGGGTCATGTTGATCTCCGTTGACACATTTCCGAACTGATCATTTTGATTTTTTACAGCACACTAAGTTCCCGTAAAATCCTAAAACGAACTTAACTGCATTAATGATACCGTACCTGAGATACGGGTGAAAGTCATAGAACCATGAATAACAAATTGTTAATCTTAAAAATTTTGCCTCATCTCACATATCAATCTTAAGTGCTAAGCGTTTAGGATTGAGATGGCTGCATCCGTATCTTTATCTACTAAGCACATGAATGCTTGGTTAAAACTTAATTGGCTTGATAAATAGGCCTGCTGAACTTAGGCGCAGTTACAGCCAATGCCGAGTATAAGGACTAGATCAGCATATTGAGTTTAAACCAAGCTTAAGCCAGCCACTCTTTATGCAATTTTTCAGTATCGCCCAGATATTCCAGTACCCAAGCGAGCGCAGGCGACATCTTGTCGGCATTCCACGCGAGACAGCATGGACTGGTCTGCTTAGGATTTTCTAGCTGTTTCTCAACCAGCGCACCCGCTTTAATAAACACACTTGCTAAGTGCACTGGCATATAACCAACGCCTAAACCTTCGCGGAAACAGTTAATGGCGCGGATCCAATCGGGTACAACGAGGCGACGTTGATTTTCGAGCAACCAAGTCATACGTTTTGGAATTTCCCGAGAGGTGTCTTCTAGGCAAATCGAGGGGAAAGGGCGCAGCTCATCGTCGCTTAGCGGACGGTCAATATTGGCCAATGGATGATTTTTGCTGACTAAAAATGCCCACTCAATATCGCCCATGTCTTTATATTGATACACGCCGCCGACCGGAATTGCGGTTGTTGCACCAATTGCAATGTCACTGCGGCCCGTGGCGAGCGCTTCCCAAACCCCGTTAAAGACCTCAATGCGAATAATCAATTCAATATCATGGAAATGACGATAGAAGTCAGCAATCAATACGCTGATCCTATCGGCACGGACGATATTATCCAGCGCGATAGACAAGGTCGGTTGCCAACCGTTTGCTACGCGCTGCGTGCCACGCTTCATCTCGTCCATCTGCGTAAGCAAAGTTCTGGCTTGCTTAACAAAATGTTCACCCGCAGGGGTTAAGGTTACGCTGCGATGATGACGTTCGAAAAGAATGACGCCGAGTTCTTCTTCTATTTGCTTGACCGCATAGCTCACGGCAGAGGGCACTTTATGCAGCCGATTCGCCGCCGCGGTGAAACTTCCTACACGAGCCACAATATCTATGAGTTCTAGCGCTTGTTCTGAGAGCATAGCTGACGTCCGTTCCAATGAAAATAATTGATAGCACAAGTCAAAAATAAACGTTTCCAATAGATTTAACAAGTCATTAGACTGCACGCTTTAGTCAATCCGACCCGATTATTTTATGAAAACGTCTAGTAACACCTTTGTAAACATAAAGTTCTTTATGTTTCTATTCTATTTAGCCATGTTGAGCATGCTCGGCTTTATTGCCACTGACATGTATTTGCCTGCTTTCAAAGCAATTGAAGGCTCACTTAACAGTACCCCATCACAGGTCGCGATGTCGCTGACCTGTTTCCTGGCGGGTCTTGCCTTAGGTCAGCTACTTTATGGCCCCTTAGTCAATAAAATCGGCAAACGTTGGGCACTGATCTTTGGCCTAGTGGTGTTTGCCATTGCCAGCGTGTTTATTGCCAACAGTGATTCTATCCTAATGCTCAATACCGCGCGCTTCTTCCAAGCGATTGGCGCCTGTAGTGCAGGGGTTATTTGGCAAGCGATTGTGGTGGAACAATATGATGCCGATAAAGCCCAAGGTATTTTCAGTAACATTATGCCACTGGTCGCATTATCGCCTGCATTAGCACCGATCCTTGGCGCTTACATTCTGAACGAATTAGGCTGGCGTGCAATCTTTATCTCTTTGTGTGTTATCGCTTTTCTACTGATATTGATGACCTTGTACTTTGTGCCAGGCAAGCGTCAGCATACACACAGTGAACATGCTGCGGTATCTTATGGGCAAATTTTGAAAAACACCCGCTATTTAGGCAACGTCGTGATCTTCGGCGCCTGTTCCGGTGCTTTCTTTGCTTATCTAACCGTATGGCCGATTGTGATGGAAATGCACGGCTATCTGCCAACTGAAATCGGCCTTAGCTTTATCCCACAAACCATCATGTTTATTGTCGGTGGTTATGCGAGTAAGTTACTGATAAAACGCATTGGCGGGCATCAAACACTGAATATCTTGTTGTCGATTTTCGCAGCCTGCGTTATTTCGATCATCATGTTCACGCTGATTTTCCCAGCAAGCACGATTTTCCCACTGCTTATTTCGTTCTCTATTTTGGCCGCAGCTAATGGCGCCATTTACCCGATAGTCGTGAACAGCGCGCTACAGCAGTTTAGTCAGAATGCCGCTAAGGCCGCAGGATTACAGAATTTCTTGCAGATCAGCATTGCCTTTGGTGCATCTAGCTTAGTCGCTATGTGGGCAAGCCTAGGTGAAGTAGCGATCGGTTGGGGCATCCTATGTTGCGCTATCTTAGTTGTGGTCGGCTATGTGCTGAAGAGCCAACAAGGGTGGGGCGATTTTGCCAAACATTTCACTAAGCCAGATCCCGCACGTGTTGGCATAGTGGCCGATGTGAAGCAAAATCCAGCGGATTGAGTGTAATAGCAACAATCGGCGCATAATTGAGAGTTAGTGCTTTACAGTCAACACACTTACTTATATTATGCGCCTCGTTCGGAGGGGTGGCAGAGTGGTTTAATGCACCGGTCTTGAAAACCGGCGTGGGTTTATAGCCCACCTAGGGTTC
>NZ_MPDG02000001.1:1231693-1293898 GCF_001887095.2 Shewanella sp. SACH | reverse complement strand
CTCGTTCGGAGGGGTGGCAGAGTGGTTTAATGCACCGGTCTTGAAAACCGGCGTGGGTTTATAGCCCACCTAGGGTTCAAATCCCTACTCCTCCGCCATATTTTACGCGAAAGGCCATCAGCAATGATGGCCTTTTTTGTTTTTACAATATGAACCTTAGGTTTTAATTCAAATATTGCTTCTTCAGCACATTCCACGAAAAAACCATCAGTCATTTTATTTCTACCGATGCCATTTAGCAGCAACGCAACTGTGCATAATCAGTCTATTTTTAACGTATACATGCAGATATAAAACATATAGCTCGTACAAATTGTCATCTATACTCATTTTATCAGTCATTTATTACACACAGTTGTAGGCTTATGATACGTGAGACGCTGAAGCACTTAGTGGCAAAACAAGCATTGTCCTCAGACGAAATCATATCTTTTATCAATGACGTTAATTGCGACGATGTTAGCGAGGCTAATATTGCAGCGTTTTTGATGGGGTTAACATCCAAAGGCGTTACGACTAACGAAACCGTCGCGATTGTACGTGCTATGAATGCGCATCTTATTCCCGTTAGACCTAAGATCACCGAAGATTTACTTGATACTTGCGGAACAGGTGGTGGCCTAAGTACTTTTAATATCTCAACTGCAACTGCCATTGTTTGTGCTGCGGCAGGTATCCCAGTAGCAAAACATGGTAGCAGGTCATTATCGAGTCCTTCGGGTAGTGCAGATGTGCTGGAGGCTTTGGGCGTCAAAATAGATCTACAAGCACCCATGATAGAGAAAATGATTGAAGAGATCGGACTCGCCTTCATACACGCCCCTCACTTTAACCCAGTGATGAAACGAATACTTCCCGTCGAAACAACCTTAGGCATAAAAACCATCTTCTATTCCCTAATTGGTCCGCTTGTTAACCCAGCTAGCGCTCCACGACATTTATTAGGAGTTTACCGTTCTGATTTACAACAAATGACCGTTGATGCTGCCCGCGAGTTAGGACTACGAAGGGCAATGGTCGTTCATGGGCTAGATGGTTTAGATGAAGTATCACTACTTGGTCGAACCTGTATCCATGAAATAGGCACCAATGGCACGTCGATATATGAGATAACACCTGAGGATGTTGGACTAACGCGCTGCCGTTTACACGATATCCGAACGTTAGGACCACGAGGAAATGCGGAGTTAATTCAGCAGATATTCTCAGGGAAAATACGAGGAGCACCTAGAGATGCCATTCTGTTAAACAGTGCTGGTGCACTTATTCTGGGTGGACGAGCCACCAATTTTCACGAAGGCATCAGTTTAGCAGGGCACTTGCTCGATAGCGGCTTAGTAGCGCGTAAACTGCACGATCTTATTGAAGCATCGCATTCTTTTCCCGTTACGCAGCCACTTAAAAAAGAAAACAAACATTTACGCACTGCAGAACGGACTTGGCAAGGCATGCTTGCTGCATCACCCGATGGCATATTGATCATAGGTAGCGATGGAATAATCGAGCAGGCTAATTTGCTGGCATGTGCTCAGCTAGGAATTGAATACCAAGAGGTTTCGGGACGTTCATATGGTCAGTTACTGAGTGCCGAGACAGCTTTAGTGCATCTTGATAACATCAAGGAGGCTATCTCAACAGGAAAAGCTATCCGCTGGGATGATAGTTTAGACCATTCACATTTGGGTCTAACGGCAATTCCAATTGACGATGGCAGCGGGGTAATATTGATCTGTCGTGATCTGACACAACAGATGCATATTGCAGCGTCAGAAAAAGATAAACGCGCACGTTTGAAGACACTCATCGAAACGTTGCCCGATCTAATTTGGTTAATGGATACAAATGGTTGTTTGTTAAACTGCAACAGTAAATTTGAAAATTTAGTTGGGTTAGCAGAAAGTCAGCTCAAAGGACATTCAATCCAAGATATCTTGCCACAAACTATCGCGAAAACACTCCAAGATAATGCGACTCAAGTTTTATGGCGTAAAGCTGCCGTACATTCTCGAGAGTGGTTTACCTACGCCGCTGACAAACACCGCGAATATGTTGAAATAATCCTAACACCATTCATCGATTACCTTGGCGACATTAAGGGCATAATGTGTGTTGCACGTGATGTCACGGCTTTTCGCTTAAACGAAGAAAAGTTAGAACGGCAAAAGCTATCCCTAAGAGAGCTCCTTTACACGGATAAACTAACGGGTTTACCCAGCAGGCAGGCTCAGCTTGAACACATTGAAGCATTAGCGGCAAATAATTCAACATTCTCAATTATAGGCATTTCACTTAACCGATATTCTCGCGTGATCAGTAATTTTGGTCTTGCTATGAGTGAATTGTTGATTATCAAAGCCGTTAGCGCGATTGCAGAGGTGATCCCTGAAGGCTGCCAGTTTGGCTCTTCAACTGATATACGCTTTTCAATTGTCGTCGCTAATGTCGTTGACCCCAATATTCTTGCTGATATTGCTAAGAAAATTATTGATCGTATGTGTATTCCTCTGAAAATAGATGACGCCACCGTTTTCGTTAACATTTCAATCGGCATTGCATCCTATCCAACACATGGAAACAGTACCGATCTGGTTATCCGTAACACCTATATCGCACTTACTGAAGCGGAGCAAATTGATGGCTCTGCGATGCACTTCTTTGAATCGAGTATGCTAACGAAAGTGCAGCAGTTGCAGTGGCTAGATCAAAATCTGAGGCTGGCATTTGAAAAAGATCAGTTTGAACTTCACTATCAACCTAAAGTCAATTTAACTGATAACACGATACACAGTGTCGAAGCGTTAATTCGCTGGGTGCATCCCGAGCGAGGAAATATTCGGCCCGATGAATTTATTAATCGCTGTGAAGCGAATGGGTTAATCATTCCGATTGGTAACTGGGTGATCAATACCGCGGCTCAACAAGCAGCCATTTGGTGTGAACAAGGTAACCCATTGAGAATTGCGATTAACCTTAGTGTCAGTCAACTTGCGGACCCAGAATTGATCAGTAGACTAAGAACGGCGCAAACGCAGGCTTCTGGTTTGCTGGATATTGAAATCACAGAGAGCTGCCTGATAAGTAACCAAGCTGGGATGTTGGAATTTATCAATCAATGCCGTGAATTAAAGTTTGGTATTCATCTAGATGATTTTGGTACGGGGTACTCTTCATTGTCAGTCTTAGCCAGTTTGCCATTGACGAATATTAAACTGGATAAAATATTCGTCCAAAGAATAGGCAAAGAGGGCAATGGTGAACCTCTGTTGAAATCTATGATTAGCATGGCAAAAGAACTCGGTATTGCAGTCGTTGCTGAAGGGGTAGAAACCCAAAGCCAAGCAGATTTCCTAAAAGAGCAAAGGGTTTTAATGGCGCAGGGCTGGCTCTATGCCCCCGCAATGAAAGCGAACACATTGAATGCTTGGCGAACTGAGTTTTTAACGCATTAACTTATTGCATGGCGCTATTAACTAAAGACGTATTACTCTTTTAAGGCTAACAAGAGCAGCAATTTCAGCGGTGGATTATGAGCGCATTTTTGTCCATTTCACTCTTGTAGCAAACGTAATAGATAAGGCTAGCTTAGTGCTAGCCTTATCTTATGAGGCCTTTCCTTGTATTACACCTTGGGTAGTTTGTGCTGGATCATGGCCAGCGCAAAGGCGTTCCAGTCTGCATTCGCATAGCTACTCACCAGATCCCGCAGGATTGTCGGTTCACCGGCGTTATCCACCTGCTGCGAAATTATCGACAAATTCAGCGCATTACAGTAATCCTGCCGCTCCACCACAAAAAACTGCTTCTTGTAGGGGAGTAACAATGTGCCTTCAGTTTGTGCATTAAAATCACGCGCGGCTAAATAGCCAGTAAACCAATGATTGAGTAGCGTCTCGCATTGCTTAGTGTGGAATAAGTTTCCCCAATCATCCCCGAGTATGGCTTGACCCGACAGGACTCGCTGGCAATGATGAAAATCGATAAACCCTAGCTCACGTGCGATAACTTGTTGGCAATGCTTAAGCTGGAGATCTGAGTGTAAGATGCCCAACTTCGCTATTAAGGTTGTGACTCTTTGCTTGGCTGACGGCTCATCCTGCTGACAAGCTTTGAGCAGCTTCTTAGCGCGAATTTTGGTTTCATTTAATGCGATGGTGCTTGAGTCTTTCATATTGGCTAACTTCATTTTGCATTACCTCCATGACTGACTCGATTTGCTCGCGGCACGTGAATGAAAGGCCAAATACTGATGATCAATAAACTCAATAGACAAGCTAAGATGTCCGTGATTGGAAAGGCCATCCATAACTCAATCAAAGCGTTTGGCATGATATTAATGTTTAATACACCTGTGATAAATGAAATATCTGTAAAGGATAGTTGAGGTAACAGGACCAGCAGGGGCAATAACAAACCATAGATTTTTATCCCAGATAATAGCAATGCAAGCTTAGGGCGGTTTGTGCCTTGATACACAGCAATCGCAATACCTGTGAACCCCGCCAAAGGTAGGGCGATAAACGTCACACTCGAAATTTTAATACAGGCGGCAATGAGTGAGTGATTATCGGTGAAAACACCAAATACTGAGGTAGGAAACCCCATAAATATGATTGTCACTACACTCAGATAACAGCAAGTCAAGACGATTCCCCATTTAGCACACGCTAACACCCGAGAAGATGCCATCGCCCCATAGTTATAGGCACTGATCGTTTGTGCTGCACTGGTGAGAGCCATGAGCGGCAGGGCGATAAAGATATTAAAGCGTCCGATCAAACCATAAGCGCTGATCATGTACGCGACCTCATTCGCCGCTGGCGTATTGGGCACTACATTGGCTAAATGACTGACTAAAATATGATTTACCAATGAGATCACACAGGCAATCCCAAGATATGACAATAATATCGGGCTACCTAAGCCAAGAATCGCTTTTATCTCAGTGAGGTTGAGCTTTATCTGCTCTATTCTAAAACAAATAGGCTGGGCAGCTTGCCGATGAAGCGCCTGCTTATTGGCAAAGCGGTTATTTGGAACAAAATAGACGACGGCGATAAATAGACTCACACATTGGCCCGCTACCGTTGCCCACGCCGCACCACTTACGCCCATCTCCAAAACGGCAATAAAGAGTGTATCGAACAGAATGTTCATGACCGCCGACAACAAGATAACCAGCAGCATCACCACGACTTTGCCTTGTGCTCTGAGTAAATCGCCGCTAAGGGATAACAAAAAGGTGAACAGACTAAAACAGAGAATGGGTTGTAGATACTCTGTAGCAGCTAAGGCAAGTGTTGAGCTTACCCCAATAAACGCTAATAGATTATCGAGCTGGGCGAGTGACACGACAGTGACGATCACGCCGCAACATAGGGCTAACGCGAAACCGGTATTCGCGATTTGACTCGCCTTATTAAACTCGTTTGCCCCTAAAAATCGGCTCACTAAGGTCGCAGTCCCATTTCCTATCATGCAGGCTAAAGCGAAAATCATCATTTGTAACGGGAAGGCAATCGTTACCCCAGCCAATGCATCGGCGCCGATGTATTTCAAAATAAAATATGAGTCGACTAAGTTGTAACTGCCGCTGAGCATCATGGCGAATGCCATGGGTAACGCAAAACGCAAATACAAAGTAGGGATAGCTAACGTACCTAAGGACTCTGTTGACTGAGATCCTGAATGAGATTTCCCGTGGGAGGGTGTTTCGGTGGCTGCCAAGGACACAATGTCAGAAGGTTCAACATTGATACTGGCGGGCTTGAAAGTGTTGGCTGTTGCATGTTTCACAAACAATTCTCCTAAGTTTATTGGCATTCCGCTAAGCCAAACTTATTTGATTGCTGTGGGTTCGATATGAAATCGATTCGCAACGCTGTTAATTTATCAGAGTGATATCATCTTTTGCGGACAGGCTTCTCTGCAACCTGCCGCGTATTATTCTCACTCATCCGCTCGATGTCAATCACCAGATAGACCACGCTAACTCAAATCACCGATTTTCAGCACTTCTCGAATTTTCTGCCGATGCATTTTTGTCGCTATTTAGCAGAAACAGCAAATCCTTATAAAACAATTACCTCGATAAACTTGTTGCTGATGTTAAAAAAATTATCACCCTTTGATAAAAATAATATTGTAATACCATTAGGCTATAGTAGTATTGTAGTACTAAATGATATTCACAATGTTTGTGATCACTTGGCTGATTGCAGAGTTCAATGTACGGGGATGCTAATGTCTAATGTTTTAGGGTCTTACGCGTTAGGGCTGGATTACGGCTCTGATTCTGTTCGCGCGTTATTGGTTGATACACAAAGCGGCGCTGAAGTTGCTACCAATGTGGTGTACTACCCACGTTGGAAAAAGGGACTGTATTGCGTCCCTGCTAAAAATCAATTTAGGCAACATCCTTTAGATTACATTGAAAGTTTAATTGAGGTTGTACATGGACTTTGGGCTAAAGCACCAGCAGGCGCAGCGGCAAACGTGTGTGGTTTAAGCTTTGACACGACAGGCTCAACACCGATTGCCGTTGATGAAGCAGGCGTGGCATTAGCGCTTAAAGAAGAATTTTCGTCTAATCCTAATGCGATGTTTTTATTGTGGAAAGACCATAGCGCGATTCTTGAAGCCCAGCAAATTACCGCTGCGTCTAAAGTCGCCAAAGAGAATTACCTTAAATATGAGGGCGGGATCTACTCATCTGAATGGTTCTGGGCCAAAGCATTATACGTACTGCGCCATGACACTGAAGTGAGACAAGCAACTTACAGCTGGGTCGAGCACTGTGATTGGATCACAGCGTTAATGACAGGCACAACTCACCCTAATGTGTACAAGGCGGGTCGCTGCGCATCGGGTCACAAAGTCATGTGGCACGAGTCATGGAATGGTTACCCACCTAATGAATTCTTTGTTGATATCGATCCATTACTGGATGGAATTCGTGATCGCTTACCCGTTGAAACCTGCACTTCAGATAAAACCTGCGGTACCTTAACGCCCGAGTGGGCCGCCAATCTAGGACTATCAACCAACGTTATCGTGTCGTTCGGCGCGTTCGACTGTCATGCGGGTGCGGTGGGGGCCAATGTGAAGGAGGGCGTACTCACCAAAGTGATGGGCACGTCGACTTGCGATATCACAGTTACCAGTTATGAAGATATTGGCTCCCGCTGTATTAAAGGCATTTGCGGCCAAGTCGATGGCTCAGTTATGCCAGGTTTAATTGGTCTTGAAGCAGGGCAGTCAGCCTTTGGCGATCTCTACGCTTGGTTTAAGGACCTCACCACTTGGCCAATTAAAAATATCAATACTTCAGCGTTATTTGACGAGGAAGTGAAAGCCAAACTGATTGCACAGCTCGAGGATGAAACCTTAACTGAGCTGGGTAATGCTGCTGCGACTATTCCAGTGGGTGACACTGGTATCGTCGCGCTTGATTGGATTAACGGTCGTCGTACCCCCGATGCCGACCAATCAGTATCTATGGCGATCAGCGGCATCACTATGGGCAGCCATGCACCGCAAGTGTTTAAAGCCTTAGTCGAAGCCAGTGCCTACGGAGCCAGAGCCATCATCGAACGCTTCAAGGAAGAGGGCGTGCGAATCGATCAAGTCGTCACGATTGGCGGTATCTCTAAAAAGTCAGATTTCATCATGCAAACCTGCGCTGACGTGTGGAATTGCAACATCGACGTACTGGAAAGCGAGCAGAGCTGTGCCTTGGGCGCCGCAATTTATGCCGCAACCGCTGCAGGCGTGTATCCCGATGTGTTAAGTGCGCAAGCCGTGATGGCCTCTAATGTCGCCAAAACTTATGCGCCAAATCCTGCCAATGCTGAAAAATACCAAGCGCTTTATCAAGCGTATTTAGCCCTAGGGCATTATGTTGATGGAGCCAAATAACATGTCATTTCTTGAACTGAAACGCGAAGTTTATGAAGCCAATATGGAGCTTGAGAAGCGCAATTTAGTGACTTACACCTTTGGTAATGTGTCGCAAGTTGATCGCAGGCTCGGTGTAATTGGCATTAAGCCTAGTGGTGTGCCCTATGAGGATCTCAAGATCGAAGATATTGTTATCGTCGATCTTGAAAATCAAATTGTCGAAGGGCGTTTACGTCCATCATCCGACACCAAAACGCACACTTATTTATACCGTCAATGGCAGAGTATTGGCGGCATCACCCATACACATTCGACTTATGCTACTACATGGGCGCAGGCGCAAATCGCCATTCCTTGTTTGGGAACCACACAAGCCGATTATGTTTACGGAGAGATCCCATGCACTGCTGTGATGCGTGATGACCAAATAAGCCGCGATTATGAAGAAGAAACGGGCGTACAAATTCTCGATTGCTTTGCTGATAGAAATCCAAGCGAGTCACCTATGGTAATCGTAGCGGGGCATGCGCCATTCACTTGGGGAGACAGCGCGGCAAAGTCGGTTTATCACGCTGTATTACTCGAAGAAATCGCGCGAATGGCTTATCTAACCAAAACCTTGTCGCCAAATATCTCGCCATTAAAACAAGAGCTTATTGATAAACATTACTTACGTAAGCACGGTAAAGACGCCTATTACGGCCAAAACAGTGCCCTAAGTAAATAGTGCATAAAATCAATCGGTTTCACGTTACCAGTATCATCAAATTTATAGGGTAGAGAACAATATGAAAGCATTCAAACAAAAGCAAGTGTGGTTTGTGACCGGTTCGCAGGATTTATACGGGCCTAAAGTGTTGGAGCAAGTGGCGAAAAATAGTGAGCAAATTGTCCACGGTTTTAATCAGTCAGACGCAATTTCAATGGAAGTCGTCTATAAACCTACGGTTAAATCACCCCGCGAAATCTATGCTGTTTGCCAAGCGGCCAACAGTGATGAAAACTGTGTAGGCGTTATCCTGTGGATGCACACTTTCTCGCCTGCTAAAATGTGGATTGCGGGTTTGAATGAACTCAGCAAACCCTTCATGCATTTGCATACTCAGTTTAATGCCGAGCTGCCTTGGGCCGACATTAACATGAACTACATGAACACCCATCAAAGTGCCCACGGTTGCCGCGAGTTTGGTTATATCGGCACCCGCATGCGCAAAGAGCGCAAAGTGGTAGTAGGTCATTGGCAAACAAACGATGTACAAGCCCAAGTGGACGATTGGTGCCGTGCTGCGGCCGGTTGGAACGAAAGCCAAAATCTTCGTATTGCACGCTTTGGCGACAACATGCGCCAAGTGGCAGTGACCGAAGGCGATAAAGTAGCGGCGCAGATTCAATTCGGTTACGAAGTGCATGCCTACAGTTTAGGTGAGCTAAATGATGCAATTAATGCCATTAGCGAAAATGATATCACGGCTCAGATCGACCGCTACGCGAGCGAATATGTCATTAGTAATGAATTGTTTAACGATGAATACCAACTTGACCGTTTAAGAAAAGAAGCGCAAATCGAACTGGGCTTAACCCAATTCTTAAAAGATGGCGAGTTTGGTGCCTTTACTAACTGCTTTGAAAACTTAACTGGCATGACGGGTTTACCTGGGCTAGCGACACAACGTTTGATGGCAAACGGAATGGGTTATGGCGGCGAAGGCGATTGGAAAACCGCAGCTATGGTACGCATCATGAAAGTGATGGGCCAAGGCCGCACCGGTGGCACTTCATTTATGGAAGATTACACCTATAACTTTGGCGTGACAGATCAAGTGCTCGGCGCGCACATGCTTGAAGTGTGTCCGTCAATTGCCGCCGCTAAACCACGTTTAGAAGTTCACCGTCATACGATTGGTGTGCGCTGCGATGTTCCGCGTCTGCTATTTACCGGTAAAGCGGGACCGGCCATTAACGTATCGACTATCGATCTTGGTAACCGCTTTCGTATTATTCTCAATGAATTAGATACAGTGACACCACCACAGGAATTGCCAAATCTGCCCGTTGCCTCGGCACTGTGGGAGCCGCGTCCAAATCTGTCTATTGCTGCAGCAGCGTGGATCAATGCGGGCGGCGCGCATCACTCAGCTTATAGCCAAGCCATCAGCACTGACAATATAGTCGATTTTGCAGAAATGGCGGGGGCTGAACTGGTGATCATTGATGCTGATACTCGTATTCGTCAGTTTAAAAATGAGCTTCGCCAGAATTCCGTATATTACGGTCTAGCAAGAGGACTATAATCTCAAGCTAATAGTGCAAAGCCGCCTCAGGGCGGCTTTTCAATTTGTACACGTTAATGTGTTTACGTCAGACGAGTTGAGCTGGTCAATTTATTTCAGTCTTAAAGGTTGGGAAAGCAGTATGTACGCAGATTTTGATGGCATTATTTTCGATATGGACGGCACCTTGGTCGATAGCGGCCAGTTGCATGAACAGGCTTGGCGACAAACATTAACCCACTTTGGGATACCTATTGATGGCGCATTAATGCGATCCTTGGCTGGCGTGCCTACAATTGGCACCCTTAAAATCTTAATTGCTCATTTTGGTGTAACACCGAACGCCACATGTGAAGCTATGAATGACTATAAAGAAGCCTTGGTTCGTGAAACCATGCACCTCTATGTTAAGCCAACCCGTTTAGCCGAATTTGCCAAGCAGAATAAGGGCAAGCGCCCTATGGCAGTAGGTACAGGCGCATATACTGAGGAAGCGGTTGAGATTTTAACCCTGTGCGGCTTACTCGAGCTAGTCGACCATGTGGTTGGTGCCGATCAAGTCGTCGCGCCCAAACCTGCACCAGATACGTTTTTGCGCTGCGCCGAGTTGATGGGGATTGCCCCTGAGCGTTGTATCGTGTTTGAAGATGCAAAAGCAGGTATTCAAGCAGCACAATCAGCGGGCATGTTTGTGGTCGATGTCTTGATCGATTTTGATATTAAAAACGATTATTTCCTAACGTAGCCATCCTACTAAAAACCTGTCGAATATAGGCATAAAATGAGCCGTAGCAGGTAAATTAATCCTGTCCCTAGCAGCCTTACAGTGTAAAGAAAAGCGTGAGAGTGGCGTGACGGTGAAAGGATGAATTAGCGCGAAACCCTCATAAATTCTTGGCTTTATGAAAATTACCTGTTACGTTTTTAAGGAAAGGTAGTATCATAACATTTGATCAATTTCGGCTTTTTTAGCGAGTTATTTTAGATTCTGTTCGGCTATATCGGGACATAAGAGGGCGCAATGGCAAATCAGGCAAACAACCGACCGCAGAATATCCACAACTGGGTGGCCAGCGAACTTGGCTCGCGTATTGTTGGCGGATTTTATGCTCCGGGTGATTATATTCCCAATGAGAACACCATTTGTGAAGAGCTTGAGGTGTCTCGCACTTCGCTCAGAGAAGCCTTTAAAGTGCTTACCGCAAAGGGCTTAATTGAATCGCGTCCCAAACTGGGCACCCGTATTCGTGAGCGCCGCCATTGGAACATGTTCGATCCCGTGATTTTAAATTGGTTTTCTCAATCTAAACCCTCGCCTGAATTTTACACGTCGTTGTATGAAATCCGTGAGGTGTTTGAGCCCGCTGCTGCCGAACTTGCCGCGAAAAAACGTACTCCAGCGCAACTTGAAATCATTGCGGCAGCCTATGCCAAGATGGAAGCGGCGCAAGTGGGCACAGATGAGGTTTATACCTCGGATATTGACTTCCACATGGCGATTTTAGATGCGACCAACAATGAGTTTATGGTCTCTTTAGGCGTATCAATTCAGTCGGCTTTACTCGAAATTTTTAGATTGAGTAGTACCATCCAAGATGATTTCCTCGAATCACTGCCAGGCCACAAGGCCATTTATACTGCGATTGAAGCAGGGGACAGTGAACGTGCTAAAGCAGAAATGAATAAACTGCTCTCCACCTCCCAAGATACACTAAAGAAGAATATCGAGCACAAATAGCATCACGCACATGCTTGGTGACAACAGAAAGGTGATCCGATATTCGGCTCACCTTTTTAGTATCTACAACTGTCCTCGCACCATATTAGCCATCATCAGAGTATTACTGCGCCGAAGTAATGCCTTCCGTCGTCATCTGGATTCGCTTAATCGTGCCATCTTCATTGTAATAAAGCGGGTCGATGGCAACGGTTCGTCTAAACTCACCGCCGCCATTTTGCGAAGCGCCAGTATGATAAATAAAATAAGATTTGCCTTTAAATTCAATAATCGCTTGATGATTTGTTGGTGAGTTACCCGCTACTTCATTCAGTATGCCTTGGTACTTCCACGGGCCTTTTACGCTATCGCTCGTCGCGTAGGCGATTTTTTCGGGGAAACCTGAGGCATAAGAAAGGTAATAGGTCTTATCCTTTTTATGCACCCATAACGCTTCGGTGAAATTAGGCACATCGATAGCGTGAATAGGGCCATCGAGTTCGATCATATTGGGCTTTAGTTTGGCATAACGAGGCTTTGAGTTACCCCAAAAAATATAGGCCTGCTGATCATCATCGATAAATACCGCAGGGTCGATATCATCCCAGTCAATGTCGGTATCGGTTGTCATATCATTGGTGATCAGTGCCGTTCCACGCGCATCCTTAAAAGGTCCTAATGGACTGTCTGCAACGGCCACACCAATCGCAAAGCCATTAATCTTCGCGTGTCTTGCTGTAACATACCAATAAAACTTACCTTCTTTTTCAATTACATGGCTTGCCCAAGCATCGCCTTTTGCCCAACTAAAATCCTTAACCGCTAACTTACTGCCGTGTTCGGTCCAATTCAGCATGTCCTTTGAACTAAAGACTAACCAATCGTGCATCTCAAAGAAGGTTTTGTTGTCTTTGGCCACATCATGCCCAGTATAAAGGTACACAGTATCCTGATGGACCATAGCGGCAGGATCGGCAGTAAACACTTCGGGGAACACAGGATTAGCGGCAAATGCCGCCGAATTAAATACTAAACAAAAACTCAAAAGTGCCTTTTTCATAATTCCTCTATTGTTTTTTGACATTTTAGTATTATAGTAATACCAATACTTTTGCCCACTAGCAATCTTTAAAGCGCAAATGATTAACGACTGTTTTTTGCCACTTTGGGCGAGGACAGAGCGGCATACAGTGGCGAGATAAGTGTCAATGGGGTAACCGAGTGCATTCACTAAGGCACAGATTGTTATAACGAAGGTGTGAAAATGAATAATAAAAAAACGAAAGCACTTCGTTCTGCGAGTTGGTTTGGGAGTGATGACAAAAATGGCTTTATGTATCGCAGCTGGATGAAAAACCAAGGCATACCAGACCATCATTTTCAAAATAAGCCTGTGATCGGCATTTGTAACACTTGGTCTGAACTCACACCCTGTAACGGCCATCTGCGCGATTTAGCACAAAGGGTCAAAAACGGCATACGTGAGGCAGGGGGAATACCGGTTGAATTCCCCGTATTTTCCAATGGCGAATCCAATTTACGCCCAAGTGCTATGCTGACACGTAACTTAGCAGCGATGGATACTGAAGAAGCGATTCGCGGTAATCCGATTGACGGTGTTGTCTTATTGGTTGGCTGCGATAAAACCACCCCCGCATTATTGATGGGCGCCGCCAGTTGCAACTTGCCGACAATAGTCGTCACTGGCGGACCTATGCTCAATGGTAAGCACAAAGGTAAGGACGTGGGCTCAGGTACACTAGTCTGGGAACTGCACCAAGAATATAAAGCGGGCAATATCAGTCTGGCAGAGTTTATGAATGCTGAAGCCGATATGTCTCGCTCAACGGGCACCTGTAATACTATGGGCACAGCATCAACTATGGCTTGCATGGCGGAAAGTTTAGGCACAAGTTTACCGCAAAATGCCGCCATTCCTGCCGTAGATTCTCGGCGAAATGTGTTGGCCCACATGTCTGGCATGCGTATTGTTGACATGGTGCATGAGGATTTAACGCTGTCGAAAGTATTGACCCGCGAGGCTTTTATCAATGCGATAAAAACCAATGCGGCGATTGGCGGCTCGACCAACGCGGTGATCCATTTAAAAGCGATAGCAGGTCGTATTGGTGTTGAATTGTCATTGGACGATTGGTCACACGGCTACGATGTGCCCACCATAGTGAATCTTAAACCTTCAGGTCAGTACTTGATGGAAGACTTTTACTATGCAGGAGGTTTGCCCGCAGTGTTAAAGCAGCTGTTTAATAAAAATTTATTGAATAAAGACACTTTAACAGTGAACGGCCAAACCCTGTGGGCAAATGTAGTGGATGCGCCTTGCTACAACAAAGAGGTCATCATGAACATCGATGCGCCTTTAGTTGAAAATGGCGGGATTCGGATATTAAGGGGAAATCTTGCTCCCCGAGGCGCAGTAATTAAGCCTTCGGCGGCCAGTCCTCATTTAATGAAACACAGTGGTAGAGCTGTGGTTTTTGAGAGTTTTAATGACTACAACGCTCGCATTAACTCCCCAGAACTGGACATTGATGAAACCAGTATTATGGTGCTCAAGAATTGCGGCCCTAAGGGATATCCGGGCATGGCGGAGGTAGGTAATATGGGATTACCACCTAAACTATTGAAAAAAGGCATTAAAGATATGGTCAGAATTTCAGATGCGCGTATGAGTGGCACCGCATTTGGCACAGTAGTCTTACATGTCGCGCCCGAGGCGCAGGATTTAGGTCCCTTAGCCGCAGTGCAAAATGGTGATGTGATCACGCTTGATACCTTTGCGGGTATTCTGCAACTTGAGATCAGCGCTGACGAATTAGCAAATCGATTGGCTAAGTTAGCCTCGGTGAAACCCATTCCTATCGGCACTGGATATTTGTCTCTTTTTAAAGAGAGAGTGCTGCAAGCGGACGAAGGTTGTGACTTTGATTTTCTAGTGGGATGTCGAGGTGCTGATATTCCGGCACATTCCCATTAAACATGGCGCCTTTTTCTTTTATAATAAAACCAAATAATTATTTTAAAAAAAGGTTGAGTTATGAAGTTGAGTAATCAGTACCCGAGCTTAAAAGGAAAGACCATTTTTATCAGTGGTGGCGGTACGGGTATTGGCGCCTGCTTAGTGAGATCTTTTTTAGAGCAGGGCGCGAAGGTTGCATTTGTCGACATTCTTGTGGATGAGTCAAATCAACTGGTTAACAGCTTATTAGCCAATCAAGGTGATGCAGTCTTAAAGTTTTATCCCTGTGATCTGATTGATATCGACGCACTAAAAACGGTGTTAGCGACAGTAGAACAAGAATTAGGGGCGATCTCGGTCTTAATCAATAATGCCGCCTGTGATCAACGCCATAGCATAGATGAAGTAACGCCCGAGTATTGGGACCACTGTTTAAATACCAATTTGCGGCATTATTTTTTTGCAGTTCAAGCTGTTAGGCAGCAAATGCAGCGCCTCGGTGGTGGCTCAGTGATCAACTTAGGCTCGATGAGTTGGCACAATCGTCAGTCTGGCATGGCGGGGTATACCGCTTCTAAAGCCGGCGCTATGGGATTGACCCGCGGACTCGCTGCGGATTTAGGTAAAGATAAAATTCGAATTAATACCCTAACGCCTGGCTGGGTGATGACTAAACGTCAATTAACCCATTGGGTAGATAAAGATACGGCAAAACATATCGAAGATAATCAATGTATCAAAGAATATGTGATGCCAGAAGATATCGCAGCCATGGCATTATTTTTGGCTTCAGATGATAGCAAACTCTGCACTGCACAAAACTTTATCGTTGATGGTGGTTGGATTTAGTCATTAACAATATAGTTTGTGGTTCATTAAGTCGTTATTTAATACGCATGGATAGGCTAGGAGTGCTGCTGTTAAAAATTTAACGACTAAAAGGTGATATTACCGTTATGCAACTCTCAATATCGACGCGAAAATTAACTCATACCGCATTTCCTGAAGAGTTGCATTTAATCACTTTGACCAATAGCCATGGGTTAGAGGTATTATTGTCAAATTACGGTGCCAGTATTTGGTCAGTTAAACTTCATGGTAAAGATGAACTGCCTATTGATTTAAGTTTGAGTTACCAAAATATTCAAGACTGGGCAACTAATCCTTATTATTTTGGTATTACAGCTGGTCGCGTTGCGAATCGAATTGGTGGAGCTCAATTCCCACTCAATAGCAAACACATTAAATTAACGCCAAATGAAGGTAGTAACCAACTTCATGGCGGCCCCCAAGGGTTAAGCCATTGTCAGTGGCAATGCCAAACTCAACAATATCCCGATGCCGTCGCAGCCACCTTCACAATACAGAGTCCCGATGGCGATCAAGGCTTTCCGGGTAATCTTCTGGTAAAAATCGAGTATCGCTTAAACGAAAACAATGAGTTAACTTTAAGTTACGAGGCACTATCCGATAAAACTACGCCTATTTGCTTAACGAATCATGCTTACTGGAATCTGGCATCCGATAAACAAAACGGGATTTTAGGCCACTCATTACAACTCTATTCAGAACACATTCTGGCTTTAGATGCAGAACAAATTCCGACGGGTGAGTTAATTCAAGTCGAGAACACGCCCTTTGATTTCAGGCAATCCAAACCCATCGGCCAAGATATTCACAACTTAGAAAATGGCTATGATCATTATTTCATTAGGGAGAGTAGAGGTGATAGCCAATCCTTTAGCTTAAAACCCATAGCACATTTAATTGACCCTATGTCTGGGCGAGAGATGGAAATCAGCACCACTGAATTAGGGTTGCAATTTTACAGCGGAAATTTTTTAGATGGCTCGCACCTTGATAATCACGGTCAGCCATTAACCCAATATCGCGGTTTATGTTTAGAAACCCATGGTTATCCAAACGCCGTTAATATTGCTCATTTTCCGACTGTGATGCTAGAAGCCAATACCTTGTACAAACAAATTACGGTACACACATTTAAAAACATCTGAGTTTTTTAGATTTTATAACCAGTAAATAACGAAACGTTTTAAGTTTGATCTTCTGAATTAAGAAGGTCTGGGGATCTTTGTCACTAAAATTTTGAAAGGGAATAATAATGAAAAATTTGAAATTAGTTTCGGCATTCAGTTTATGGGCCGTTAGTGCCAGTTGCGCATTTGCTACGACTGTGGGGTTTTCACAGGTAGGTTCAGAAAGTGGTTGGCGAACCAGCTTCAGCGAGGCAGTAAAAGCAGAAGCCAAGCAAAGGGGCATTGACTTAAAATTTGCCGATGCACAGCAAAAACAAGAGAACCAAATCAAAGCAGTACGTAGCTTTATCGCCCAAGGTGTCGATGCCATTATTATTGCGCCAGTGGTCGAAACAGGTTGGAAACCAGTACTGAAAGAAGCTAAACGTGCCCACATTCCTGTTGTTATCGTTGACCGTAATATTAAGGTTGATGATGATTCGCTGTACCTTACCCGTATTGCCTCCGATTTTACCGAAGAAGGCAGCAAAATCGCCCAGTGGTTAATGGATAAAACCCAAGGTAAGTGTGATATTGCCGAACTACAGGGCACAGTTGGCGCCACTGCCGCCATCGATCGCGCCGCCGGTTTTAATGCCGTTATCGCTAATTACCCTAATGCCAAGATTATCCGCAGCCAAACGGGTGAATTTACCCGTGCTAAGGGTAAAGAAGTGATGGAAGGTTTCCTTAAAGCACAAAACGGCCAAGCACTGTGCGCCGTTTGGTCACATAACGACGAAATGGCACTCGGTGCCGTGCAAGCCATTAAAGAAGCAGGGCTAAAACCAGGTACTGATATCTTAATCGTCTCAGTTGACGGCGTACCGGATTACTTCAAAGCCATGGCCGATGGCGATGCCAACGCAACAGTTGAATTGAGTCCTTATTTAGGCGGACCAGCCTTTGATGTGATCGATGGATTCCTCAAGGGAAACAAAGATCAATCTAAATTGATTAGTACTACGGGTGACGTTTACACCCAAGAAACCGCAGCCGCTGAATATGAAAAACGTCGCCTGCGCTAAGCCACGGTAAAGGGTTTCTTGGGGAGACGCGCTATGAGCCTTATCTTAGAACTGAAGGATATCAGTAAACATTATCCCGGCGTAAAAGCGCTAGAAGAGGTGAGTTTACGTTTATATTCAGGGGAAGTTCATGCCCTCTTGGGCGAAAACGGTGCGGGTAAGTCCACACTGGTTAAAGTGATGACGGGAGCACAATCCAAAGATGGCGGGGATATTGTTTTTCTGGGTGAAAAACAGCATTTTTGTACGCCGATTGAGGCGCAGAAAATCGGGATCAGCACGGTTTATCAAGAAGTGAATCTGGTTCCGAACCTCTCCGTGGCGCAGAATTTATTTCTGGGCTACGAGCCTAAACGTTTTGGGTTAATTCATTTTAATAAAATGTATGCCGATGCCCGCTGCGTGTTGACTCAATTCAAGCTGGATATTGATGTCACTGCGCCACTGTCGCAATACTCTATAGCCGTACAACAGCTTATCGCCATTGCCCGTGGCGTAGCCATGTCAGCCAAAGTGTTGGTATTAGATGAGCCAACGGCCAGCCTTGATGCGGATGAAGTGCAAGTGCTGTTTGGCATTTTGAATCAGCTTAAGCAAAAGGGTGTGGCCATAGTGTTTATCACCCATTTTCTCGATCAAGTTTACCAGATAAGTGACCGCATCACGGTACTGCGAAACGGTCGCTTTATTGGTGAATATCTTACATCTGAGTTACCCCAATCCCAATTGATTGAAGCTATGCTCGGGCGTTCATTGCAAGAGCAACTGGTTGATAAGAAAACTGACAATAATTCAGAAAAAAGCACTTCAGCTGTACTTCTTTCCCTTGAGGGCGTGTCAGTTAAAGGCTCCATTCAAGCCATGACGCTCACTGTGCCTAAGGGTCAGGCTGTGGGTCTTGCTGGCTTGTTAGGTTCAGGGCGCAGTGAAGTTTGCAATGCGGTTTTTGGACTGGATTTGCTTGAAAGCGGCAGCATTCACTTAGCGGGTAAAAAACTGAATCTTTCACAACCTGTGGATGCCATTCACGCGGGGATCGCACTTTGTCCTGAAGATCGCAAGATTGACGGCATTATTGGGCCTTTATCCATTCGCGAGAACATCATTTTAGCCTTGCAGGCGAGGGTAGGATGGTGGCGCTGTTTGTCAAAGGCAAGGCAACAGGAAATTGCCCAGTTCTTTATCGATAAATTGCAGATCGCCACGCCCGATGCCGACAAACCCATAGAGCAGCTCAGTGGCGGTAATCAGCAGAAAGTGATCTTAGCGCGCTGGCTTGCCATCGAACCGATTTTGTTAGTGCTCGATGAACCAACCCGTGGTATCGATATCGGCGCCCATGCCGAGATTATCAAACTGATTAGGTCCTTGTGTGACGATGGTATGTCTCTGCTCGTTGCCTCCTCCGAATTAGATGAACTTGTCGCATTCTCCAACAAAGTCGTGGTGATGCGCGACCGTTATGCGGTGCGTGAATTAACGGGTTCAGATCTCACCTCACAACACGTTATGCAAGCCATTGCGGAGGGATAAATGAAAAGCTCAGCAGAAATGATGTCGCCGGAGGCTTTACCTATGATGTCAAATAACCAGCACCCAATAACCAAAGAAAAAACGGACCGTTATCAAGCGGGTAAGTCAAAGTCCTTCGGTCGTTATCTTTGGCCTTTATTAGCGTTAGCCTTACTGCTGCTAGTTAATTTATTTATCGACAGCAGTTTTTTCCATTTAACCTATCAAGATGACCGTCTTTATGGTTCCTTGATTGATATCTTAAACCGCAGTGCGCCGGTAGCGTTGCTCGCGATTGGCATGAGTTTAGTCATTGCCACAGGTGGGATTGACCTCTCTGTTGGTGCTGTGATGGCAATCGCAGGAGCGGTCTGCGCTAACCTTTTGCTGGTGCCGGATATCAGCTTAGTGACAGTGGTATTCGCGGGTTTGATGGTTGGCCTCGCTGCGGGTTGCATTAATGGTGCCTTGGTCAGTTTTTTAGGGATCCAGCCTATTGTGGCGACTTTGTTGCTCATGGTTGCGGGGCGCGGCGTCGCTCAACTAATCAATCAGGGGCAGATCATTACCTTTCAAAATGAAGCATTTGCGGCAATCGGTGTTGGGCAGTTTTTAGGATTACCTATGCCGATTTGGATTGTCATTGGCATGTTGCTATTGACCCAATTATTGCTGCGCAGAACCGCTTTGGGACTTTTTATTGAAGCCGTCGGCTGTAACGCTAAAGCGAGTCGTTACCTTGGTATTAATGATAAATCCATCAAGCTGTTCGTGTATGCCATTGCCGGATTATGCGCAGCGTTAGCCGGCATGATAAGCACTGCCGACATTCAAGGATCAGACGCTAATAACGCCGGCTTATGGCTCGAGCTCGACGCCATCTTAGCTGTAGTGATTGGTGGCGCAGCGTTAACTGGTGGGCGTTTCTCACTTGTGTTGTCGATCATCGGCGCGCTGATCATCCAAACCTTAGCCACTACGATTATCGTCAGTGGTTTACCTGCCAAATTTAACCTGTTGATCAAAGCAATAGTGATCTTGAGTGTACTGTTACTGCAGTCTGAGAAATTCAGAAGTCAGCTATCGGGATTATTCAAACTTCGCACCTTCAACAGTGACAAGGCTGGAGACAAAAAATGATCGCTAAACGTTTTATTCCCCTATGGATCACGGCCTCCTTGCTGCTAGTGATGTTTTTGATAGGTTCAATGCAGTTTGATGGCTTTGCCAGTGTCAGAGTCGTGACTAACTTATTCCGTGATAACGCTTTTTTACTGATCACCGCACTCGGGATGACATTAGTCATCATCTCTGGAGGCATCGATTTATCCGTAGGCTCAGTGATTGCCTTAAGTGGCGTGCTTACCAGTGTGTTAATTACCGAATATCACTGGCATCCACTGCTCGCATTTGCACTGGTTCTGCCCCTTGGCACACTCTTTGGTGCCTTGATGGGCAGCATTATCCACGTTTACAAGCTTCAACCCTTCATTGTGACCTTGGCGGGGATGTTTTTAGCGCGCGGCATGGCAACCACCATCAGTGAAGAATCAATCGCAATTGACCATCCGTTTTACGATGCCATTGCCGATCTGAGCATTGCTTTACCCGGTCATGGCTCGCTTGATATCAGCTCATTGATTTTTATCATATTTTTCATCATTGTTGCCGTCATGATGCACTACAGCCGTTTCGGAACCAATGTGTACGCCCTTGGCGGTAATGCGCAATCGGCGGAGTTAATGGGGGTTTCTATCGCGAAAACCACTATCAGTATTTATGCGCTCAGTAGTTTTCTCGCAACCTTGGCGGGGATTGTGTTCACCTTTTACACTTTTTCCGGTTATGCACTCGGAGCAGTTGGGGTAGAGCTCGATGCCATTGCCGCTGTGGTGATTGGCGGCACCTTGCTCACCGGTGGCAGCGGTTTTGTGTTAGGTACTGTGCTTGGGGTGTTTTTAATGGGCGTGATCCAGACCTACATTACTTTCGATGGCACGCTCAGCAGTTGGTGGACCAAGATAGTGATTGGGTTATTACTGTTTTTCTTCATCGTGTTACAAAAACTCTTGAATGGACGCAAACCTAGCCATGGATAAGTTAACCTCAATGACTCGCTCTAAACCTATTAGCTCTAAGCATGGTAGTTCTAATCATGGTAACGCTAATCGAATTACCCCTAAACCAAGCCGTTTGTCGGCACTGGCGGTGTCAATTGCGCTGTCGGTTTGTATGGCAAGCCCTGCGAATGCAGTGCCTGTGCTTGAGCATAAAGCTGCCGTTCATCAGGCTATTGATGCACAAAAGACCACATCCACCATTCAAAATTTGCCTTTTATTGCCCGTAGTGCCGATCCTTGGGTGATTAAAGCCGACGATGGCAGTTATTACTTTATTGCCTCTGTACCTGAATTCGATCGAATAGAACTGCGCCATGCCGCCACAATTCAAGGGCTGAGCCAAGCAAAGCCTAAGATCATTTGGCGTAAGCATGAGTCTGGGCCCATGAGCATCGACATTTGGGCGCCCGAACTACATAAGATTGATGGCCGTTGGTATATCTATTATGCCGCCAGTGATAAAGACCTGCGTTTTCATAACCGCATGTTTGTATTAGGCTTAAATGGCGATGATCCGATGGCGAGTGAGTGGCAGGAACTCGGACGCCTTAAGACGGCGCACGATGCATTTTCTTTAGATGCCACCAGCTTTCAAGTAGGCGAACAGCGTTATTTTATTTGGGCGCAGCAAGATGAGGCTAAAAGTTACAACACGGGATTGGTGATCGCCAAAATGGTATCGCCGACGCAGGCGTCAGCACAGGAAACCATCATCACCGAACCTTTGCTCAACTGGGAAAGACTGGGTTTTAAAGTCAACGAAGGCGCTGCCGTGCTCATTAAAAATGGCAAAGTCTTTGTGACCTATTCCGCCAGCGCCACAGATGATCGCTACGCTATAGGTTTACTGTGGGCGGATCAAACGGCCGATCTTCTCGATCCCAAGAGCTGGCATAAAGCACCCACACCCGTATTTAGCAGTAATCCAGCACTTAAACGTTTTGGTCCAGGGCACAACAGCTTTGTACTAGCAGAAGACGGTAAGACGGAGTTAATGTTCTACCACGCCCGCAATTACCTCGAACTACAGGGAACGCCACTCACCGACGGTAATCGGCACAGCTATTATCGCGCGATATCTTGGTCAGCAGATGGCATGCCACAGTTTGATAATGAGCTCAGCGATGAACAAACGCTTGCTAAGTGAAGCTAAAAACTTCTCCTAACTAAAATTGTATAAGCAACAATAATAAGCGCTTAGCGTTTACTGATTTGAAACACGATTGGATTTTTAAAGTTAATCAACCAACAAGGGAGTTTATGAAGCAAGATGTGGCTTCATTCTGCTAGTGACGATCTGTCACCCGTAGAGTTTGAGAATTCTCAAGTAAAAGTGTCCAGTTTGGGTTGACCAGAACACTTTAAACATTACAAAACTAGGTCAACCGAGTCATTACCGTGAGAGAGCCTAAAGTCTTCTCTGGCACGTTTTGGGGCAGAAAGCGTTTAAATAGCGGTAAACTGAGGTTAAACCGCCATTTCCTACGATATGTGAATATTGGGTATCAGACTTTATTACTCTCACGCTATTACGGATATTCAGTGGTTCTCAGTAATCTTACTTCATACAAACCACCTGCAATTGAGCCTCCTTTAGCGACAAACTTAACGGTAAAAGGCTGATTAGGGTCGCTCAGCATTTCGGCGGGAATAGGGTAGTCTTGACTATAAAAGTCTGCGCCTTTTTCTCCGCTCAATGTCACTGTTGCGAGTAACTTACCGTTAATGTGGATCTCAAACTCGCGGCCCGCATCTAAGCCGAAGTAGGTGAGCCTTAAGATCGGTGCGGTTTCTCCCTTTGCATTCAACTGATAACTAAACCAATCGTGGGCGTGGCGCCAATGGCGGGTGCCATTGAGTCCAGCTTCACTCTTAGATGCCTTAAAGAAATGATCAGCTTCAGGTTGTTGCTCACCGGGCAAGACTAAATCGAGCGTCTGCGCCGCAAGCTTAGCTTCAAATTGAGATTTCATACTCAGGGCTTGCTGTCGCTGTTGCCACTCATTAGGCGCACTTTGCCCAAAATAAACCGTGTAACGACTGTCGTGGAGGCGAAAGAAGGGGATCAGCTCTAAGGATTTAGTCTGATTCATCCGCGCCTTGCCGGTAGAAAACTTAAGTTCACTGAACGGCAAGCGGGTGATCTGCTGCAAAAATGCGGTGCCATCGCTAATAAAAATCGGCGCTTGGTCGGGTTCACACATAGGGCCTTTGGCAATGTGGCCCATGCGGCTACTATCACCGATAAAGTTTAAGGATTCATTGGCAATCGGCTGTGTTTTGGCCGCCAGAACAATCGGCCCATACAGAACTGAGTAATAAGAGCTTTTATCGGGTATTTGTTCTAACGTCACAGTCATGGGTAAGGTGATGCTGATCTTATCGCCCTTATGCCACTGACGTTTGATCTTGATGTACTGGCCTGCAACGGCGTTAAACTTTTGCGCTTGACCATTAATACTCAGCGTTAAATCATTATGTTGCACCCACTGTGGATATCGCACATTAAGGGCAAACTGCGCATCTTTGTCTAAGG
This sequence comes from Shewanella sp. SACH, assembly GCF_001887095.2. Classification (NCBI taxonomy): domain Bacteria; kingdom Pseudomonadati; phylum Pseudomonadota; class Gammaproteobacteria; order Alteromonadales; family Shewanellaceae; genus Shewanella; species Shewanella sp. SACH. The sequence continues at coordinate 1,269,803 of NZ_MPDG02000001.1, read as the reverse complement.
TTATTTCTGAGGTATTAGCATCAGGGAACAAGGTTTTCTGCGTAACGGTGATACCTTTTTTCTGCCAATGTACCTCGGAGTCGACAAACAGATTCACATAAAAATCATCACCCTCGCTGGCGTAGATGAGTTCGCCATACTTAGCGTGATTTTCAATCCCTGAGCCGACACAACACCACATGCTTTGCTGGGCAGAGGAATAGACGCGGTAATGATCGGGCCTCATAGTCGTAAAGTACACAAGACCACCGTTATCAGGGTGTTGAGACGACAAAATGTGATTATAAAGGGCGCGCTCGTAGTACTCGATATAAGCTAAATCAGCTTTATTTTCATCAAGTAGCTTGTTTTCATAAAGTAGTTTGGACAATTTTAGCATGTTGTACGTGTTACAGGTTTCGGGCCCTTCGGCCGATTCCAACATGCTGCTGAAATCGTCACTGGGATGAAAATGCTCACGCACACTGTTACCGCCAATGGATACCGTGCGCTTATGCACGACTTGCTGCCAGAAGAAATCGGCACTGTCTAACCAAACCTTGTTATTACTTAACTCTGCAATGCGGGCGACGCCGACGATTTTCGGAATTTGCGTATTTGCATGTAACCCCGTGAGTTTGTCTTCGTGATGTAACAGTGGCTGCAACAAGGATTGATCGGTATAGCGTTTAGCTAAAGCTAAGTATTTATCTTGCCCAGTAATAACGTAAACATCGGCTAAGGTTTCGTTTAAGCCGCCATATTCGGTACGCAGCATAAGTTGCAGCTGCTCATCGCTCAGCTTATTGCTTAAATGCAGCATCCAATCGGCGAAATTCACCAGCATTTTTTTCGCAGTTGGATTATGGGTGTACAAATAGGCATCCCTTAAGCCTGAAAACACTTTATGGACGTTGTACCAAGGCACCCAAGCTTGGTTGAGGGTGAATAAATCCGCCTCTATCTTACCTTGCTCGATTTGCTGCCAGAGCTTACGGCTATTGGGCACACCACCAAGGTAACCATTACCATGGGCTTGCTGACACTTTTCTAACTCGGCCACCATGTAATTGAGTCGTGCTAATACGGCTTTATCGCCCGTCGCCGCGTACATCAGCGCAAGCGCGGAAAGATAATGTCCGCCGATATGACCATCTAAACCCGTATCTTCCCAATTCGGATAATTTTCAGCCGTGGTCGCTATGCCAGCATCCTTACGATAAGGCGCTAATAACCGTTCGGGATCCATCGACATGATGTAGTGCAAATCGGTTTGCTGGGCGTGTAAAAAAGGGCCGGCGGTAATACGAACATCATTAAGTGGGATAGCGCTTGGCGCTGCAAAGCCTAGTGGATTTAATAAACAAAGGCTTAAGAGTAATGCGGATTTCATATCAGATCCCTTTAAGGTTTAGGCGCTTTAATCTCATCTCTCACTAGAACGGCTGTTAAAACTGAGGAGGTACTGTGATGGACTTGCAGCTCACAAACATTTGCGTACTGCGAACACTTGCACCACAAAAAATATACCGCTAATAAAAAGCCCCAAATAGAAGGGGCTTTAAACTTAGAACTTAAAATAAGAACTTGAGCTAAGGGCGTTAAGCTAAAACTTTTAGCTTAAAAGCTTCAAATACAAGAACCTTTTACTCCTGGATTGAAGGCTTGCCAAATACTGGCATACCCGCATCATCCCATCGCAATGCCTTAACATAGGTATGGCGGTTTGGATCCCACAAAGGGTCACCTTCAATTTCAGTGTAAGTGCGCGCGTGGTACACCAATAGATCGGTTTCACCATCTTCAGCTAAGGTAAAACTGTTATGTCCCGCACCATAAACACCGTGCTCATAACAACTTGTCATCACAGGTTCTGATGCTTTATGCCATTGAGCGGCATCGAGTAAATCTGCATTCTCATCAATAGACAGTAAACCCATACAATAATTTTCATCGGTAGCACTGGCAGAATAGGTGATAAAGATTTTGCCATGACGTTTTAGCACGGACGGACCTTCGTTCACCCAAAAGCCTTTGATCTCCCATGGATATTCAGGCTTGGTTAACATGACAGGCGTTGAGCTTATCTTGTCTGGTGTGTCCATTTTGGCAATGTAAAGATTGCTATTGCCTTGGATGTCCGGGGCTTTTTGCGCCCACACATAGTACAGCTGACCACGGTGTTCAAAGGTTGTCGCATCAAGGCAGAAAGTGTCGATACCTGTATCGAGCTGACCAAGGAATTGCCATTCTCCCATCAGTGGGTTGGCATCATTACAACGCAGCACATACATGCGATGTTGAAACAGCGCATCTTTAATTTCTCGGCTCGGCGCAATTGCAACATAAAGATACCAAGCACCTTGATTAAAATGGATTTCCGGCGCCCATACTAAGTCAGAATAAGCCCCCGTATCCGGTTTATGCCACACATCAACCGGAGTGGCATCGGCAAGACCAGCAATCGTGGTGGCTCTGCGTAACTCAATACGGTCGTACTGAGGCACTGACGCGGTGAAATAATAAAAACCATCCGTGTGCTTATAAATAAAAGGGTCGGCACGTTGTTCAATTAAAGGGCTAAGCTTTAACATCTTTTACTCCAAACGATTCCAAAACGGGTTTCAACATAATTTCAAAAACAACTTACAAAACAGACTCAAAAGAATCCAACGTTAAACTGATACTTGCGGATCTGAATTACCGCCTTGAGTTGCGCGCTTAGGCTCAGGTGCGGCCTCTTCATCAAGAATTTCCATATCGGGTAGTGCTTGCTTGATATCTTCATAAACACGGTCAGATATTTTGTACTTAAACATCAATAACCCCATCAGCGCGTGGAAGGCACCAGGAATGACAGTTAACATCAAGGAAATCCCTGTCAGGGTGAAACTGCTTTGTACTTGCCCAGGTTGATAGTTGAAGTAAGTCAATAACATACCCACTACAAAACCTGCGGCGCCCATACCGGCTTTTTGAGCGAATGAGATCCCACCAAAAGCTAAACCCGAAACCCTATGACCTGTTTTAACCGTGCCGTAATCGACCGATTCAGAAATTACCGACCAAAATACAGGTGCATGTAAATCCACCACAAAGGAGATGGCAAAATAGAGCACAAAGGCAAGTACGATATCGCCTGGCTGCACAGTAAAGAACATCAGCACACTTAAAACACCGACGATGAGTTGGCTATAACGGAACAGCTTAAGCTTGCAGTAACGCTTAGTGATCCAGGTTGAGGCCACCATAGCCAGAATCGCGGCGCCAACACCGGTTGAGAGAAAAGCCGACAGCATTTTGGCGTCGCCGCCGAGGTAATAGGTGGCGTAATAGGCGGCAACTGAGCCGCGAATAACGTAACCGACTGTGCCTATCACGCAGATAGAACACAGCACTAACCATTGATCGTTCTTTAATAGCAACTTCAATTGTGTGCCAATAGGCTTAGTTTCTACTTTGTAGGCCACACGCTCTTTAGTCGTGAAGAAACAGAATAAAAACAACAATGTTGCCATTAATGCCATTACACCCATGGCCTTTTGATAGCCAGCAGCAAGGTTATCACCGCCCCAAGATGCGGCAAGCATAGGCACTATAATGGTCACTAAAAAAGCGGCAATTTTAGCGAAGAACAGTCGATAGCCATTGGCGGATAAGCGCTCTTTGGGGTTGTCTGTTAGTACACTAATAATGGATATATAAGGAATAGTGACTGTAGTGAAAATAATCGTCACCAGAATATAAGTGGAATAAGCCCAAATCAGTTTAGCGTTGTAGTCCCAGTCCGGTGTACTAAAGGTTAAAAAGACCGACAGCCCAAACGGCACCGCCATAAACAGGAAGTAAGGGCGATAACGGCCCCAACGTGTGGTTACTTTATCGTTAATAATGCCCATGAGTGGATCGGTAATGGCATCAATCAAGCGAACCAGTAAAAACAAAATACCCACATCAGCAGGCTTTAGGCCAAAGATGTCGGTATAAAAGAAGGTAATAATTAACATCATTGAAGACATCACCACGTTTACAGCCATATCCCCAGAGCCGTAACCGATCTTCTCAATGACCGAAAGTTTATGAGAACTCATCAGAAATCCTTATTATATTTTTTATAAACAGTGAGTTAATGTACCAGCAACACGTTATAGCGTATTCCCCATGTTAATACATTCTCTAACTGTTAATTTTCCCACATTGGATTGTTACTTATTTTTCTTGATAGTATGATAACCTCAATCATCATACAATAGCATAATAGCTATTTTATTATATTGGATCTTGTTTCATTAAGGAGAATTGATGCCACCACTGTCTGCTTCATCTAAAAAACACCTTAAGCGGCTCAACTGTGCCTTGCTGCTCGGCCTTCTTGGCACTGTCGGTAGCATTAGCGCAAAACAGGTGAGTATTCATGATCCGGTAATGGCGCAAGAAGCGGGGAACTATTATCTGTTTAGTACCGGCCCTGGCATTACCTATTATTCTTCAAAGGATAAAGTGCACTGGGCATTGGCGGGCAGAGTATTCGACACTGAGCCCACATGGGCCCGCAGTGTTGCACCGGGTTTTAATGGTCACCTGTGGGCGCCGGATATCATTGAGCATAACGGCAGTTTTTACCTTTATTACTCTGTCTCGGCCTTTGGTAAAAATACCTCCGCGATTGGGGTAACCGTCAATAAAACTCTTGATAAACATTCAAAAGATTATCAGTGGGTTGATAAGGGGATTGTGTTGCAGTCCATTCCCGACCGCGATGCGTGGAATGCTATTGACCCGAATATTATTGTTGATGAACAAGGCACGCCTTGGATGAGTTTCGGTTCATTCTGGCAAGGGTTGAAGCTCGTTAAACTCAATAGTGACTTTATCTCGATTGCCGAGCCGCAGGAATGGCATACCTTAGCCAAGCTAGCGCGTCCTGCACTGCTAGCAGAAACCGAACCCGGCCCAGCGCAAATTGAAGCACCGTTTATTTATAAAAAAGCGGATTTTTACTATTTATTTGTTTCCTACGGTCTTTGCTGCCGTGGTGACGACAGTACCTATCATTTAGCGGTTGGCCGCTCGAAATCAGTGACTGGCCCTTATCTTGATAAAACCGGTAAAGAAATGGCTCAAGGTGGAGGCTCCGTGTTGCTTAACGGTACTAAGGCATGGCCAGGATTGGGGCACAACAGCGTGTATCAATTTGATGGAAAAGATTATTTAGTCTTTCACGCCTATGAATCCGCCGATCATGGCTTACAAAAACTCAAAATAGCTGAACTGACATGGAATCAAGGTTGGCCAGTGGTCGACCCTAACGCGCTCACCCAATATCAAAGTGTATTAGTTGACTCAGTAGGAAATAAATAACAATGACTCATTCTCTGACTAAATTAGTCGCCGTAATGGCGCTGTCATCCTGCTTGGGGGCAGGTATGGTTCACGCATCGCCCATATCAACGGACGATAACCGAATCACCAGCGAAACGTTTGCCAACCCTTTGTTTAGAAATGGCGCAGATCCTTGGCTTGAATACTTTAATGGTAACTATTATCTGACCACGACAACGTGGACTTCTGAATTAGTGATGCGCAAATCGCCCACGATTGCCGGGCTTGCCGATGCTCCCGCACACAATATTTGGACCGGTACAGATAAATCACGTTGCTGTAATTTTTGGGCATTTGAATTCCATCCAATGCAAACCGCCGATGGTCTACGCTGGTATGTTATTTATACCTCAGGCGTTGCGGAAAACTTTGACGGTCAGCGCAATCATATCCTTGAGAGTGAAGGCAGCGATCCTATGGGGCCATACACTTACAAAGGTACGCCTATGCCGGATCATTGGAATATCGACGGCAGTTATTTGGAATATAAGGGACAGTTGTATTTCCTTTGGTCCGAGTGGCACGGTAAAGATCAAGTCAATTTAATCGCTAAGATGAGTAATCCTTGGACCGTTGAAGGCGAGCATAAGGTGATCACTCAGCCTACTTACGCTTGGGAAAAGTCCGGTCTAAACGTGAATGAAGGACCTGAAATCATTCAGCACCAAGGACGAACCTTCCTTGTGCATTCGGCAAGCTTTTGTAACACAGAAGATTACTCGCTTGGCGTGGTCGAACTTACGGGCACCGATCCTATGGATCCCGCTGCGTGGACGAAATACGACAAACCTTTTTTCAGTAAAGCCAATGGGGTTTATGGCCCTGGCCATCACGGATTCTTTACCTCCCCCGACGGCAGCGAAGATTGGTTGGTTTACCACGGCAACTCTTCACCCACAGATGGTTGCAGTGGCACACGATCCGCCAGAGCCCAACCTTTTAAATGGGATGACAAAGGCCTGCCTAACTTTGGTGAGCCAATGGCAGACAAGCAACCCTTACGCGTTCCAAGTGGTGAGTTTGGGCCATTGAAAGCCCAAGTTGAAGGGGTGAAATACCGTATTGTTAACCATGATACCGACCAGTGCCTCATCACCAATGCCAAAGGCGATGTCAGCGTTAGCCGTTGTGACGATAAAGCCAGTACTTGGGTGGTTGATCCCACCAATGACGGACTTTATCGATTTGCTAACGTGGCCGAAGGCAGCTTTCTCACCCAAGAAAATTGCCAAGACAGTGAAGCCTTTGGCGTGAGTGCTGCGCCTTGGGTTGCTTCCCGTTGCCAACGTTGGTCAGTGGATGCCAGCCATGATGGTTGGTTCCGTTTTGCCAATGAGCGTTCTATTCAAAATCTGCAAGCCGCCAATTGCACTACCCAAAAGGGCGCAGCTGTCGTTACCGGCGAAAACCGCGTCAGCGATTGTACTGACTGGCGGATTGAACCGGTATCTCATTTAGCTATTGTAAATGCCCACAGTGGACGAGTGGTGTCGGCGCAACAATGCGACTTTAAAGCCAATGCCAATGTGGTTCAACATGAATATACCGCCAATGCCTGCCAGCAATGGCAAGCAACATCCACCAGTGATGGTTATTACCGCCTGCAATCGAAGCAGCTAGCGGCGAACAAACAAGCCCAATGCTTAGTGAGTGTTGATGGCAACTTGCAGCTGGGTGGTTGCGAGCAGGCTGACAGTGAATGGCGAACTGAGTTTATGCCAAATGGTTCACTGCGTGTGGTATCGCGTAAGGGCGGTTCATCGATGAAAGTGGCAGGAGAGTCCTATGACAATGGCGATAATATCGTTGAGGATGTCTGGAAAAATACCATTTCGCAGCAGTTCTATTTCAGAGAGGTGAAATAGCAACAAATAGTTTGTAACGGGTGCTTGAAATGTCGTTTGAGTTGAGGTCGCTTAACGACATCTTGGTTGAGCCAGCGTTGCTCGGCGCTAAGCAGTAACTGATTCAGTTACTGCTTTTTTTATGCCTCTACCATTGGCTAATCGCCTGCCAAATTAATCGAATGGCCAACAGCGTCAGTACAATGCTAAAAGCGGTTTGAAAATGTTTATCGGCGACACGTTTCAGCATTTTAAACCCAATCCACGTGCCTACTGTGCCGCTTAAAATCATGCACACCAACAGCGGCCACCAATCCGCTAGCGATACACCCATGCCTTCAAACACCACAATTTTAACCCCGTGCTGCAGTGACATCGCCATGGCAAAAGTGGCGACGGTGCGAAAACGGTCAACTTCCAATTGTTTAATAAACGCCGCAACTAATGGCCCAGTAGCGCCTGCAAATAACGAGATAAACGTGGTTATGGCGCCTGCGGCAAGCGTCCCTAAAGTACCAAACACCATTTTTGGCAGTTTGGGACCCCAACATGAATAAAGAATAAATGCAGCAATGGTGAGGTACATAACTGATGGTGGCAGCGCCACCAACACAACACTCCCCAATAATGCCCCTAATATTGCACCGGGGAAAAATGCCGCTATAAGTCGCCATTCAATATAGCGCCAGCCTAGAGCTGCACGGCCACCGTTCGAACCCAATTGCACCACGCCATGTAATGGAATAATCAGTTGCGGCGGTAACACTTGTGCCATCACGCCTAAAAGCATAACGCCACCACCAATGCCAAAACAGGCCGTAAAAAAAGAGGTAAATGCGGCGCTAAGGGTGAGTAGGGCAAATATATCGGCGGGGATCGCATCAAATGAAAACCATGAAGAAAGCATAAGTTGTATTCGAAAAGTGTGAGGGTGCTAACAGTAGCAAAATCGCTTGAGGCTTTCAAAGCTCATAAGCTGCCACTTAGCACAGCCTTGAGTCATTGGATGAGATGAAAAAATAAAGCGGCTTTGATTTAATCAATCTGAGCCGCTTACGATTATCCATGAGGCTAAATCTATTAAAATACTTCTTTAGAATGTTTGTTTAGCTGAGTGCTTGCGCTTAACTTTTAGGCGTAATGCGAATGATAAACCCATCATTACCCTGAAGTTTAATTTCCGTTTTAGCGGATAAAACCACCTTATGGGTTTGAAAACCCCGCTCGCCATCACTGACAATCATCTCTATATTTCCACCCATCGTTTGTAAAAAACTGAGATCGAGTGTGATGGTTTTAGCTTCTGCTTCGCCATTAATACCCGCGACAAACCAAGTGTTGCCAGCGCGGCGAGCAAACACGGCTAATTTACCGGGATAACCTGCGATAAAGCGGGATTCATCCCAATGAGTCGGCAATTGCTGCATAACGCTTTTAACAAAGGTCGGCACGGTTTTCATTCCTGCCGGTGTCTCAACTATGTGCTGAATGCCACTCACAAACAAAATCGGCAAGGCCAATTCAAAGGCATTGGTCGTTTTACGCTTGATGTTAGGGATATCGTTAAAGGTGGTTGGGGTGAAATCCATGGGATCAAATAGGTTACGAGTAAAAGGTAACATGGCGCTGTGACTCGCTTCCTTATCTGCCGCCTCTTGGAAGAAAGTGATCATTTCAAAGCCCTTTACCGCTTCTGCACTTAATAAGTTAGGGTAAGTTCTGCTCAGGCCTCTTGGCAAAGTCGTGCCATGAAAATTAACTAATAACTCATACTTAGCCGCATTGTTGAGAATGTCGTGATAGTAGGCAATCATGGATTGACCGTCACCGGCAAAGAAATCAATTTTCACACCTTTAACACCCAAATTGTGTAACTTAGCAAACTCCTGTTGGCGAGTCTCGGCGGTCAGTAATCGACTTTTAGGGCTGTATTTCGTGGTATTCCAATCACCTGATGAATTGTACCAAACCCAAATACCGACATTTTTACCAGCTGCATAATCAACAAGCTGCTTGAGCTTGTCGTCACCAATCTTTTGATCCCAATCGGCATCAATGAGTGTGTATTGCCAGTGCATGTCCGCAGCATGATCGATAAATTGCTGCTGTACGGAATAAACAGTGGCGTCATCTTTCAATAATCCCCAGCTCCAAGAGGCAATTCCGGGCTTGATAAATCGAGTGTCCATTGCTGAAGGTTCAGCGAGATCTGTTCCCAATGTGGAATCAGCTATGGTCGCAAGAGAGCCAATGGCAATCACGCGCCACGGAGTCTGCAAAGGTAAGGTGCCGTGGCTCAACAGTGCTTTGCCAGTAAACACCTCGGCAGCCATAGGTAAACCTATGGCATATTCACCTTTGGGAGAGCGAGCTTGCAGACGCGAGGCGTGATCATTTGCCGTCACGCCAGCTTCTGTAATCGCCATCCAAGTGTTATCCGTCTTATTGCTTATCTTAAACAGTGCAGGGAAAACCCAGCCCGCTGGTGAGGGGGACGGCTGATCGACAGGGATATCCATTTGATAATGTTCTTCATAGGATGGGTTGGTATGCTCCCAACCCGTTTGCGCCTCGGCAATCGGTTGCAGCCAAGCACGGCTCTGCTGCGGCAAATTAAAACGAGTATATTCCTCGACCACACTCACGGGTTTTGGCGATTGCTTGTCGATGCGTTTATCTTCAAGCGCGCGATAGCGAAATGCCACGCCATCGTTTGAGACTCTAAAGGTGATTTCCAACTGCTGCATTTTGTCATTGGTGAGCACAAACTGTTGTTGATTCGCGCTATAGTCAACTTGGCTTTGCTTGCCGCTGTAGAGCTGATAATGTTCATTAATTTGTGTGATATCACTGGGTTTTATCGAGCGAATATTATTTAAAAACTGCCTGTCTGAAAGCGCTAAACCTAATCCTGAAGCCAGTAACACGGGCTGTCTATCTTGGGATATTTGATATTGTGCTTGATCGTGCGCATCGATAAAAAGCGCGACACTGATGCGCCTATCGGGACTGACTAACGCGCTATTAGCGGCCACGGCGTCGATAGTGAAAGTAGCCGTCAATGCACAACAAAGCATGCCACCCAAAATAACCTTACGCATATAAACTCCTTTTGTGGTTCATCATGTGGATGACCAAAAGAAAAAGCTAATCAATTGATTAGCTTTTTGATTTCTTTCACGGCTGAAGCATCAGGCTTAGAAAGAGTAACGCGTACCAATCGCAAAGGTGCGGCTATACAAAGATGAACCACTATTATACAAGTTAAAGTCAGTATAAGCAGAGTGGAACTCTTCACCGGTTAAGTTAGTGGCATCGAAGGTCAGTACCCAATCAGGGGTAACATCCCAGCTAAATTGAAAGTCCATGTTCGCTTCTGAGTCGCTGTAAATCCCCGTTGGCATTGAACAGCAGAAGTTATAACCCGTTAGGAACTTATCACGATATACATAGGACAAGCGTGCAGAGTAACCTTCTTTCTCATAGGCTAATACCACGCTGTATGAGTTTTTAGAGACACCGACTAACGGCTTAGTTTCATAACCAATAAGCTCGCCCGCACCGCCATCAGTATCAGCGGCAAAGATAGGATCTTTGGTTTTGCCATCTATGTAGGTGTAACTAGTTTGTATACCAATACCTTGCAACCAATTAGGTAGTTCATCGGGGAAGTAGGTAAATCCCAGTTCTAAACCATCTAAGCTACCTTTACCTGCGTTGGATGGTTGTGTGAGTACGTATTTTGCGTTGTAATCTGGATTTGGATTGTCAGTCACTTCGATGTTGCGACTCGTGGTGTAGACAAAACCATCGACTTCACGCTTAAACAGCACGCCATATAAGCTACTACTTGGTGCAAAATAATATTCTAATGACAGATCGTAGTTCTGCGATTCAACCGGTTTTAAATCTGGATTACCGCTCGATGCATAACCAAATTCAGCCTCCGTGCCGGCATTAGGAGGTGTCAGTGTCATGGTAGGGTTTAAGTCACCAAAAGCGGGACGACTTATTGTTTTACCGTAGGATAAGCGCAATAACAGATCATCGGTTAGGTAGTAGCGCGCCATAAAGCTTGGCAGCACATCGGTTGCATCGGTTGATTGCGTTACTTTACTCGCCGCTGATTCATTAAAGGCCAGATCAGTACTGCTGTTCACCACACGCACGCCTATCTGACCATCTAAAGGTAAACCAAAGAGTTCGGTGCTGTAGTTCGTTTGCAGATAGGCCGCCATGGTTTGTTCTTCAATGTCAAAAGAGCGCGAATCTAAATAACCACCGCCGTTGACTGCCAAGCCATAGTATTCACGCATTTGTCCTACATTATCCAATAGATAGCCGCCGTCAGCAGACAACCAGTTGCTTGGCACATAGGCTTGACCGTCATAGAAGCCGGATTCCGACGTCGTTGGTAAGCCTGCAATATCCGTTAAACGACAAGTTGCGCCATTGATGGAGCAGCTACCACTGCTTTGATCTTTCGATTTCGATTTGGCGGTACGTTTATCATAACGCACACCAAAATCGATCGTGTCAAATAGACCCGCTTCAATGGCATAGTCACCATCTAAGTTCCACGAAATCGCATCACCTTCATCTTTACCGCTAGTGTCGAACAAGCTGCCCATATTGAAGTCGGCGGCGTTGGTCAAACTGCCTTCATCAATATCAGTCGTGCTTGGGTCATCTAGATATGCAAAAGCAGGGTTACCTGTGCCATTGTAATTAAAATCTACGGCTAACTGATCGCGTACTGCGTTGGTTTGCATGGCCACAAAAGAGCGAGTGAATTTACTGGTTTGATAATTGATTTCGGATCGTAATCTTAAGTCGTCACCAATATCCCATTTACCCCCTAATGCATAAACATAGCTATCAGTCTCGCCCGTAGAACCATCACCGCTGGTAAACAAGGCAGCGTTATTGATGTAGTTCTTCTTCACCACATTAGTATTGTCGTAGAACTCTGGGTTTCTGAAATGACTGTTACCATTAACAAATGAAAACAGCAGCGAGTTAAAATCTTCATTGCGATAACCGTTATAGAAAGCTTCGAAGAGATACTCTGACGTGGCATTAGGCTGCCATTGCAGTGATAAGTTAACGGCAGGGCGCTTGCGGGTACCAGTATAATCGGTCAAGCCCATCGCATCGCGCAGCAACACATACTCTGTATCAACCCCATTAACATTGAGCGTTGAACCTGGCGTTGTGGATAATTCTTCACCACGCGTCACAAATGCAGCGTTAATCCGCTCAAAATTATCGGCACGGTAGGGATCAGAAGAGCCGACCCAAATGTTTTGATCGCGATAATTACTCTCAGCATAAGAAGCGTTGATTAAGGCGCCAAATTCACCTGCGCCTGTATCCCAACGGTCACTGGCAAGAATACTGAAATTAGGGTCAACTTTTTCAGTTGCATCACTGTAGATACCACGGGCGGCAACGACAATCTTCTCCCCAGAGAAGTTGAAGGGCCGCTGGGTTTTAATGTCAATTTGGCCCGCGATGCCGCCTTCAATCAGGTTGGCTGAACGCGTTTTATATACGTCAACACTGTTCAGTAGCGAGGCTGGAATATCCGCTAATGCCACAGAACGCCCTGTAGAAGTAAAAATTTGACGACCGTTAATCGTGGTTGAAACATCGCCTAATCCACGGATAGTGACGCCACTCACTTCTCCGCCGCCTCGACCAGTCACTTGCACGCCTGTGACCCTTTGCAAAGCCTCAACCACGTTATTATCGGGAAACTTACCAATATCTTCCGCAATGATGGAATCAACAATTTGAACGTTCTGTCGCTTCAGCTCGATAGCCTTCGTTAACGAATCACGAATGCCAGTAACCTGAATCACTTCTATCTCATCAACTTTTTTTTCTTCTTCTGCATAAGCGTTTTGGCACATCAAAGATATTGATGAAGCTATCGCTATGCTGAGCAGTGAACGTGTAAACATGAAAGAGCTCCCCAAGTGCAGTTATTTCATAAGTTTGTTTAATTTTTGGTAGATATTTTGTTATGTTAATTATAATGATGCTATTGTATGACTAATAACCTGTCAACACATAATTTGTCAGTATCTTGTTAAAAGATATCTTTGCTGTTTACAAATATACTATTGTATGATGAATTGTGGTTGTCGTGATCATCTCCCATAGGGCATGGGTTAAAAGTGATCAACCTAAAAACATAGAACTCTTTAAAAGCACTTTAAAATTAAGTACATGAATATTAATGGGGGAGATGGCTATATGAAATTGAGTAAATTGATGCTTGCTATGACGGGGATCATAGTTCTTGGGGGATGTGGCGGCGATGGGGATTCTGGTTCATTACCTCCCAATATGGTTCCAGAGAACCAACAATTACCGGATCCGACAATCAAGCAGGAAATGTTAGATTTTAATGATCTTGCAGTGCATGATCCGTCAATCATTAAAGCAGACGATACCTATTACGTTTTTGGTTCACATTTAGCTGCGGCTAAATCAACGGATCTGATGAACTGGCAATATTTGACTCGCATTGAGCCAGTACTTGATGCCAATGGCGAACCGGTTCTCGATGATGATAATAATCCTGTCACCATCACACGCATTGCAAATGCACCCACAGATCAAAATCCACTATTTAATACAGTTTCGAGCGAAATGGTGGCCGCTTTTAAATGGACTGGCGATAAAGTTCAAGGCTCGTGGGCGCCGGATGTTATCAAGCTTAAAGATGGAAAGTATTATTTCTATTACGATTTTTGTAACAATCCAGATGACCCTGGCTATCCAACACCTGTGTGTAATGCCCCACGATCTTTTATCGGCGTTGCCGTAGCTGACGCGATAGAAGGCCCATATGTCGATAAAGGTGTATTTTTGCGCTCAGGATTAACGGCGGATGAGATTACTCAAGGTTTAGGACCTGATGGTGTAACCGCCTATAACGGTGGCACTATGCCAAATACCATAGACCCCGCTGTTTTCTATGACAAAGATGGACAACTGTGGATGACCTATGGATCTTACTTCGGTGGGATCTGGATCTTAAAAATAGATGAGACCACAGCAAAACCATTCCCGAATCAAGGCTATGGTAAGCGGCTAACCGGTGGTGAGTTTGCGGCTAATGAAGGCTCATATATTCTCTATAGCCCTGATGCTAACTATTACTATTTATTTACTTCTATTGGTGGCTTTGCGGCCAATGGTGGTTATAACATTCGTGTTTCCCGCTCAGAAAATCCTGACGGACCTTATGTCGATGCCAGTGGTTTTGACATGACTCAAGTTTATAAAAATCCTGAAGAACATGGCAATAAGATACTCGGTGGCTTCGAATTTGTTGCAGAGAAAGGCGATACGGGAAGCACTCAGGGATATTTATCGCCAGGCCATAACTCAGCCTATTTTGATAAAAATACAGGTAAATATTTCCTCGTTACCCATACTCGTTTCCCTAACCGCGATGAGCAACACTCTGTACGTGTTCATGAGATGTTTATCAATGCCGATGGTTGGTTAGTGGTATCACCACATCGTTATGCGCCAATTGACGGTGATAATGTTGTCGATGCACTCGATCTCGTCGGTGACTATCGCTTTATTAATTTTGAAAAAGATACCAACACTTCACCAAAAACTTCCGTTTACCTCACACTGACCGAGAGTCGTCTTGTGAAAGGGGAAGTCACGGGTAAATATCGTTTATACGATAACGAACCGAACAGAATCACGTTAACCCTTGATAATTTGGGTACATTCGAAGGTACTCTCGCATGGCAGTGGGATGAGACCCTCGCTAAATTGGTACCCACCTTCAGCGCATTGTCGAATGAAGGCGTCTCCGTTTGGGGCTCAAAACTGCTCGATAAGACCTCAGAACAACTATTAACCGACATAGGCAACAGCATAGATGTTGTCAGTGAAGCGACGGGTGGTGTGATTGCGCTACCAACGCGCGGTACACGCGGTGCGACAATAGAGTGGACATCAAGTGATGCTACTGTGATCCACCCAGACGGCACTGTGGTTCGCCCCAATGTAGGGGAAGGTGACAAGGTAGTAACTTTGACCGCCACTATCATGGTTAACGGTAAAAAAGTCACTAAGACGTATCAAGTGACTGTGTTTGCGAGAAAAACCTATAACCGTATCGCGCAGTACAGTTTCGAGAACAACCTGACAGACTCTTTAGGGCTGTTTGCAGCTGGTCAACCTACGGGTGATAGAATATTTAAAGCAGCTGATTCAGTTAGTTATAGCATGGGACTTGAAGGGGAAGCACTGGCACTCGATGGCGCCCACGGCGTGTTACTGCCTACAGGGATAATTTCAAGCTATGAGTACACTGTCTCATTCTGGGCCAATCCGACAGTCATCACTGGGTTTTCAACGGCATTTTTTGGTGCAGTCAATGAGGAAACCGCAGCCGATGGCGGTAAGTTCTCTAACACTTGGATCAGCATGCTGCCCCAAGGCTGGGATGGCAATACCATGTTTTGGAGTAACGGCAGTGCCTGGTTTGATGGCGTTACCGGTGAGCGAATACCTGAAAATACTTGGTCACATGTCGCGTTTTCGGTGAGCAATGGGCTGGTACGTGTCTTTATCAACGGTGTTGAAAAATTCAGTCGCGGCAATCTCAGCGATTATTTCAGCGGCCAACAGGGCGTCTTTGGGCTTGGAGTTAACTACTGGGATCTGCCCTATAATGGTTTGATTGATGAACTTAAGGTATATGAAGCGGCATTGACTGCAGGTGAAGTCAAAGCTTTGGATATTGATAAATTGCCAGACAGCGAATTACTAGCATCTGCAGTGGATATCCTCGACTTAGGCGATTTATCCTCAGTACGTGAAAATTTGCATTTGCCTGTCACGGGTCCTTATGCAGCAGCAATAACTTGGGTATCTTCAGATCCGACTATCATAGATACCACAGGTGGCGTGACTCAGCCAGGTCGTGAGGACACTGATAAAGTGGTGACCTTGACGGCAACCATAAAGCTGGGACAAGCCACTCAAACCAAAGTGTTCACAGCAAATGTGAAGTCAATGGCGCCACCAACACCTGTAGCTGTCTATAGCTTTGAAGATAACCTAACGGACAGCACTGCTCACTTTGGTGCTGGCACTGTGGTGGGTAACTTAATTGGTACAACTGGTGGAACCATTACTTACGCTGATGGCGCTGTGGGCAAAGCGGCAGTATTTGACGGAAAATCGGGTATTGAACTGCCAAACAACCTGATCAAAGACAATAGCTATTCAGTCTCTTTGTGGCTGAATCCTAAAGTCTTGAACAAATACACCAGTGCGCTCTTTAGTTATGCCAGTGCTTCAAGCTGGACCAGCGTATTACCTGGCGGACAAAACGACTATGAACATGCGGTATTATGGTCTGGTGAAGCTTGGTATGACGGTAGAACCGGCTTTACTATGCCAAAAGAGACTTGGTCACACATGGTGTACACGGTTAATGGTGGGGATGTGAAGGTCTACATCAATGGTAACTTACTGTTTACTGGCGCCAACTTCCCGAACGTTTTCTCTGTACCCACCACAAAGTTTACGGTCGGCGTTAACTTCTGGGATACACCTTTCACCGGTTCAGTCGATGAAATCAAGTTCTATGACGAAGCGATAACCGAGCAAGACGTGCAAGATCTGTTTAGCGAATCCAATCAATAGTCAAGCAACACCCAAGCTATTGACGCTCATCACGAAAGCATCCGAAAGGGTGCTTTTTTATTGTCATCCCAAAACCACCGCCTCTGGCGGTGGTGATTGTTCCTTGTGGCTATAGCCTGAATTACGCCCATGCTAAAAGAGACTTCTTATTCACCACAAGTAAGAGGAAACGAAAAGCATGGGCGATTATAGAAGTTCATCACATGTTTATTGGCGTTGCAAATATCATATTGTTTGGACTCCGAAGTACCGTTTTAAAATTTTAAAAGGAAACCTTGGTAAGGAGTTATATAGGTCAATTTATATCCTTTGCAATATGAAGGGTTGTGAGGTTTTAGAATTAAACGTTCAGATAGACCACGTTCACTTGGTAGTCATAATCCCGCCGAAGCTGTCAGTATCAACGCTGATGGGAGTATTGAAAGGAAGAAGTGCGATAAGGTTATTCAATAAATTCCCTCATGTACGTAAAAAGCTATGGGGCAATAGCTTTTGGGCCAGAGGTTATTTTGTAGATACAGTAGGGGTTAATGAAGAAATCATTAGACGATATGTGCGCCATCAAGATAAACAAGATCAGGAACATGAGGCTCAATTGTCGTTGCAGATGATGTAGGTTCTTGGAATAGCCCCTTCCAGGGGCAAGTCAAAGCCGCCTTCTAAGAAGGCGGATTCTTTACTTACAGTATTTACACAGTTCTTACTTCTCATTCTCTTTGGTAGCATTGCTATAAACGTTTATTTGTTTAAAGATAATACCTCATCCCAAATGAGTGATTTTATGAACAATATTGTTGGTGTTGGCAAATTACTGATGACCATTCCCGTAGGAAATATTCTAGGGGAAGGCGTGCTTTGGGATGATAAAACCCAATCCATTTGGTGGACTGACATTGAAGCTGCTGAAATATTCAATTATTCAATTACGACTCAAAGTCTTCGAACCATTACCATGCCGTACCGAGTAGGTTCATTTGGTCTGACGCAAAATGCAGAGCAACTGATTGTCGCGTTTGATCGTGGTATAGCTTTATACCATTTAAAAACTAGAGAAGTACAATGGCTTGCTACGCCAGAATCACACCTAACGAATAATAGATTTAATGACGGCCGAGTCGACAGGCAAGGGCGCTTCTGGGCCGGCACTATGGTTGAAACTGTGGTCGAAAATGGCCCTTATCCAAGTAGTGATGCGGCACTTTACTGCGTAGGTCATCAAGGCCAATGCTTAAAAGTGTGCGAGAACATCAGCATTTCAAATGGACTCTGCTGGAGTCCAGATGGACTGACTATGTACCATGCCGACTCACCAAAACATGAAATCTTTCAATATGATTTTGATCCAAACACGGTATCAGTCAGTAATAAGCGTTCATTTGTCACAACAGAGAAAATGATTTTCCCTGATGGTTCTGAAGTCGATGCCGCTGGATATATTTGGAACGCCCAATGGGGTGGCGGCCAAGTGGTGCGTTATCGTCCCAACGGCCAAGTTGATCTTACTCTGACATTACCCGTCACCAATCCAACCAGTATTGCCATTGGTGGGCCAAACATGGACTGGCTCATCATCACCAGCGCAAAGCATTCCTTAAGTGCTGAACAATTATTAAATGAGTCACAGGCAGGGAATATTTTCATTTATCAATTACAAAGCAAAAGCATTAGAGGATTATTAATCAATAGGTATGGAGTTTAATCTCTAGCTTTTACATTTAACATAATATACATTGTGCGCAGTTTTATATGGAAGGGATTAGATGTGCCGATAAGTGTTGTGGTAATTGATCTTCGGGATGAAAATCTTTGAACGAATGAATTTATTGGATAACTATTGATCAAGAATTATCAATATATGAACAATTACCATTCAAACAAGCTCAATCACCGATGCCTTTTAAATGGTCTATTGGTTTATTGAATGCACTTTCATGACGTTCGATTTGGCTTGTGTGCAAATACTGCGATGTGGTGTCGATACTTTCATGTCCAGCGTCGGCTTGTACATGGGATAATGGTCTACGGTTAATATTGATATCGTGCGTAATGCCTGTATGGCGAATATTGTGGGCAGTGAGTTTACGCATCTGCGCACCGTCTTGTGCAAAGCCATCGGCCTCAATACTTTCTGCCGCCAGATTGATAATACTTTGAATTTCATCGCGGACTTGACGAATGCCAAGATTGGCATTGAGGATTCCGACATCTCGACCGCGGCCAGCGGCTTTGTGCCGTACAAACAAAGGATGGTTCTCGTTTGGCGCTGGATAATCTGTTAATCCTAAAAACTGACGATATTTAACTAAAGCATCGAGTAACGCTTTTGAGATTGCCACGCTGCGCCTTTTACCGCCTTTACTCAATGGAATATGAAAACTCCAAATACCCGTTTGTTGATTGTGCTTAAACTGATCCATCACCGGTGAATAACCTGCACGTGCAGACACATCTGAGATGCGTAAATAGCAGCAATAAATCAATGAAATAAGAAATAAACTTCTTTGATGTAATTCAGGGGATGCTTCTGCCAGCGCGGTTACAGTTGCCATAATGTATGACCATTGCAATTCAGTGAATG
This sequence comes from Shewanella sp. SACH, assembly GCF_001887095.2. Taxonomy (NCBI): domain Bacteria; kingdom Pseudomonadati; phylum Pseudomonadota; class Gammaproteobacteria; order Alteromonadales; family Shewanellaceae; genus Shewanella; species Shewanella sp. SACH. Next base: position 1,250,327 of record NZ_MPDG02000001.1, on the reverse strand, counting down.
CGAGGCTGTTTTCCTCTTCATGACTCTGGCGCTGATATTGCCGATTGGCCGCGAACCGACTGTGATTCAGCCAGATCTGCGCAGGATTACGCTCACAATATTCTTCGCTTGTCAGGTACGAGTAAAACGAAGACAAAATGGCCATTTTTGTTTTTAACGCATTGTCGCTTAACGCATAAGGCTGGATTTGTCCGAGTCGTTTTTTACCGACAAATGGCCGCCATTGCGGGTTTGGAACCCGTTCTTCATGCATTTTATCAAACTTGAACTGCGGCACATTAAAATAGCCAATCAGTGCTATGGGCGGCGCTTGGCAGTAATCAACGTAATGGCTCATGTCTTTGCGTGTGACTTCAATGGGCGACATTGAAACCACATCAAAACACCAATGCAGAAACGTAGTGAGCTCGCTGCGATAGGCTTTATAGTTGTTTTCGTTGTGCTTTTGTTCAAACAACCAATCACTGGCGTGCTCGATCACTAAGCCCGCATCAGCCACCTTTTTCATGCTGATTTGGGTGATATATTGGTTAACAACACTATTGCCAACTTGTATGAATTCAAATGAGTCAAATAGCGGGATTACTGGAGGAAGTTGCATATTACATCTGAATTATAAGGGTTTCTTATATGATAATACTTAAACGCAAATGCCGATAACGTTATTTATCGGCATCAAGAGAGGTCAGGTTTTTTAGTGCAAGTTGAAAACGTACATTGCTGACACGTAATGCGCTTTTGGCAACAAATCAGGCATAACTGCCACACTTGCTGTTTAGATTGACTGTCCAAGCACCTAAAATCTGCCGCACAGAGGTGTCCATCCTGTATAAGCTGTGCCAGTTTATGGGTTGAAATCGATAAATTAATCTGCTGACTCATGCCCTTACCCTCCTATCATTGTGTGATATTAACAGAATACACAAATGATAACCGTTATCAACAACTCAGTTGAAGGTTTGCCACTCACCTCGCTATTTAATGTAAGATTTTGCACTTCTTTGAAATGTGTCTACTACACTGATTATGTGATCATTATTTTTATTTGAATGAGGTATCGGATGCTGATTGATCTTGCAAAGAAAAACCCGCTGTTTTCCGGTAAAAAGCCTACCGAGACAACTGAGTCAGGTATTCCTTGGAAGGTATTAGTGGTCGATGATGAACCTGATGTTCATACCGTCACTAAGCTTGCCCTCTCACGCTTTAAACTCGATGGCCGCGCCCTCACCTTTATCAATGCCTACAGTGCTGAACAAGCAAAAGAGTTACTCAATCAAGAGCGTGATATCGCCATCGCCTTTATTGATGTTGTGATGGAGAGTGATCATGCAGGCTTAGAGTTAGTGAAATGGATCCGTGAAGAACTCCAAAATAAAACCACACGATTAATCCTGCGCACGGGCCAACCTGGTCAAGCACCTGAAGAAGACGTTATCGTCAATTACGATATTAATGATTACAAAGCCAAAGCTGAACTCGATTCCCGTAAACTCATGACTAGCGTCTACTCTGCCCTGCGCTCCTATCGCGATATTATGGAAATTGAGCAAGCAAGACGTACCCAAATCAACCACCGTAAAGGGCTAGAAAGAGTACTAGAAGCAACATCTGGATTATTTGAGCTGCGCACCCTGCATAAATTTGCCGATGGACTGCTTACTCAAGTCGCCACCCTGCTTAATCTGGATTCAGAAACCCTACTGCTAACGTGCAATGCTATTGATGCGATCAGCGGCCATCTTGATCCCGTGAACATAGAGATCCTCGCAGGCACAGGCCAGTTTTCCAATAAAAACCATATTACTCAATTGCCAGAGCATATCGACCGCTTACTGCGCAATGCGCTCACGCAAAAACGCTGCCTTTATGAAGACAACTGCTTTGTCGGTTACTTCCCCACAAAAAGTGGGTTAATCAATCTATTGTATATGGATGGTATTGATAAAATTGATGATCTTGATAAGAAACTCATTGATATTTTTGCCATCAACGTCGGCGTTGCATTTGAAAACTTGCTGCTCAGTCAAGAAGTTGAAGATACCCAATCTGAGCTCATTCTGCGTTTAGGGGATGTGGTTGAAAGCCGCTCAAAAGAAGCCGCCAATCACGTGAAACGTATGGCGGAATATTGCTCCCAACTCGCTTTACTCGCTGGTTTACCTGAATACGAAGCCGATTTACTGCGCCGCGCCTCACCTATGCATGACATAGGTAAAATAGCGATCCCCGACGCCGTTCTGCTCAAACCCGGTAAGTTAGATGATGAAGAATGGCAAGTCATGCGTCAGCACCCTACGATTGGTCATCAGATTTTGGCGAATTCAGAGCGCCCTATCCTCAAAGCTGCATCGATTATTGCACTGCAACACCATGAAAAATATGATGGTTCTGGTTATCCCGCCAATTTAAAACAAGACGAAATTCATATTTTCGCGCGGATTGTGGCTATTGCAGATGTGTTTGATGCACTTTCCCATGCACGCTGCTATAAAACAGCTTGGCCTTTAGAGGAGGTGTTAGCTGAAATGCGTAAAGGCGCCGCAAAACACTTTGACCCACACTTATTGCAGCTTTTTATCGATAATGTGGATATTTTTGTCAAAGTAAAAGACAACTGGAAGGACAATTAAGCTGCGATAACCAGCGGTAATTGTCCGAATACTTTGAAGGCACTGTGAGGAAATATCAAGCCAGTCTTAGCCGTTGTCATCAGCGAGAAAATCAAACACTGCCGTTTTAGTTTCGCCATTAACGTTGAAACTAACAAAGCCGCGCCAAACCATATAACCACTGCTACAAGATCCATATACCATTTGACCAATATAAGTCATTTTGTCGGTTTGCTTCACATTTACGGGAATAACGCCCATAAACATGTCTCTTCCTTCTAAGCGGATTTGCACATCGGTAATGGGCGAAGACGCTAATAGCGTTAATGTTAATGGCTTTTCGCTTGGTGCATTTGCTGGCGACAGACTAACAGTGAGTTTGATATCGCCCACTTGTTTAACACAATCCCCTGCCGAAAATTGACAAAGTGAAGGATCAAGACTGCTTTTAAGCGTGACTTGCTTAGCATCTTCAGTACAAGCTGTGAGATTGAAGAGAATTAACGCGATGAATAAATAGGGATTAGGACGATTTAGCACAAAGATTAACCTTATGACGCAATATGTTAACATTCTATGGCGTAGGTTGATCTAGATCAACTTTCTACACCCCTTCTTTGGTATCTTTTTTGATATTGCTCAAGTATCATTGCGAAACCTCATATTTGAGCAAAAATATGCAGGGTAACGCATTGACATGACTCAGCAACCTGAATAGGGAAGCTGAGTTTTATGTCATTTTATAACAGGTAAAGCTTGTCTTTACTAAAAGTAAAAGTAATAAGCAGTGGAAGCATTATGATGAACCATTCCCAGCCAACAGGCGCTGATTACAATTACGCCATTGTCCGCCAATTTGCCTTAACCACAGTTTTGTGGGGTATTGTTGGTATGTCAGTCGGCGTATTAATTGCGGCTCAGTTAATCTGGCCTCAGCTGAACTTTGACACTCCTTGGTTAACGTATAGTCGCTTGCGACCATTACACACCAATGCGGTGATCTTCGCGTTCGGTACATCAGCCCTTTTTGCAACATCCTATTATGTCGTACAACGCACCTGTCAAACCCGACTATTTGCACCTAAGTTAGCCGCATTTACGTTTTGGGGATGGCAAGCCATCATTCTGTCAGCAGCTATCACTTTGCCAATGGGTTTCACCCAAGGTAAAGAATACGCTGAATTAGAATGGCCTATCGATATCGCAATTACTATCGTTTGGGTGTCCTACGCTATTGTGTTCTTCGGTACTATTATCAAACGAACGACTTCGCATATTTACGTGGCGAACTGGTTCTTTGGTGCCTTTATTATTACCGTTGCCGTACTACACATAGTTAACTCTATGGCAGTACCAGTCAGTCTGTTCAAGTCATACTCTCTGTATAGCGGCGCTGTCGATGCTATGGTGCAGTGGTGGTATGGTCACAACGCTGTAGGTTTCTTATTAACCGCAGGCTTCTTGGGGATGATGTATTACTTCGTACCTAAGCAAGCGGGTCGTCCTGTGTACTCTTACCGTTTATCTATAGTCCATTTTTGGGCTTTGATCGCACTGTATATTTGGGCTGGTCCTCACCACTTACATTACACAGCTTTACCTGACTGGACTCAGTCTTTAGGTATGGTGATGTCACTGATCCTATTCGCACCTTCTTGGGGCGGTATGATTAACGGTATCATGACCTTGTCTGGTGCTTGGCATAAACTGCGTACTGACCCTGTATTGCGTTTCTTAGTCGTTTCTCTGTCTTTCTACGGTATGTCTACCTTCGAAGGTCCGATGATGGCAATTAAGACAGTTAACGCACTATCACATTATACAGACTGGACTATCGGTCACGTTCACTCCGGCGCGCTAGGCTGGGTTGCAATGGTGTCTATCGGTTCTCTGTATCACTTGATCCCTGTATTGTTCGGCCACGGCCGTATGTACAGCATCAAGTTAGTCAACGTCCATTTCTGGTTAGCGACTATTGGTACTGTGCTTTACATCGTCTCTATGTGGATTTCAGGTGTAATGCAAGGTCTAATGTGGCGCGCAGTGAATGCTGACGGTACTTTGACTTATAGCTTTGTTGAAAGTCTTGAAGCTTCATATCCTTTCTACTTTGTACGTTTCCTTGGCGGTTGTTTCTTCCTGACCGGTATGCTGATCATGGCATACAACGTGATCCGTACTGTGAAAGCCTCTAAAGATTCATTGCCAGCATTGGCTGAACCAACAGCGGCTTAAAGGAGCAAACTCGATGAAATTTAATCATGAGATAGTTGAAAAAAACATCGGTTTGTTAGCGATCTTTACCGTTATCGCTATCAGTTTCGGTAGTCTCGTTGAAATCACACCGTTGATTTTTCAAAAAGATACGACTGAGCCAGTTGAAGGTTTAAAGCCATACACTGCCCTGCAAATTGAAGGCCGTGACATCTATGTTCGTGAAGGTTGTTATAACTGTCACAGCCAGATGATCCGTCCTTTACGTGCAGAAACTGAACGTTATGGTCACTACTCTGTTGCGGGTGAATCAGTTTGGGATCATCCATTCCAATGGGGTTCTAAGCGTACAGGTCCTGATCTTGCCCGTGTTGGCGGTCGTTACAGCGATAAATGGCATGAAGTTCATTTAATCGATCCTCGAGCTGTAGTACCTCAATCGAATATGCCAGGGTTCCCATGGTTAGCCGAAAACAAGTTAGACGGCGAACTGACGGGCGATAAGATGACTATCCTACGTAACATGCATAAAGGCGGTTACAAAGGTAATGATCTTTATACCGATGAAGAAATCGCAGGCGCACAGAAAGCTGTTGTTGGTAAGACAGAGCTGGAAGCCTTGATTGCATATCTTCAGTCTTTGGGTCACGCACTCAAATAAGGAGGCAATATATGGATTACGGCACATTACAAGGCATTTTAACCATCATTGTGATGCTGACCTTCGTCGGTATATTTGCTTGGGCATATAGCTCGCGTCGTCAAAAATCATTTGATGAAGCAGCTAACCTTGTGTTTTCCGATGAGGAAGTCAGCAAGGTATCGAAGGACTCAGGAGAGAATAAGTGATGAGTAGCTTCTGGAGTGTTTGGATTACCGTACTCTCGTTAGTCGTGATCGCGGGTTGTTTTCTATTACTCCGTGTGTGTTCTAAGAACAACACGGGCGTAAAAGAAGGCGAATCCATGGGTCACAGTTTCGACGGTATTGAAGAACTCAATAACCCACTGCCAAAATGGTGGAGTTATATGTTCTATATCACTATCGTGTTTGGCTTGATCTATCTAGCCTTATTTCCTGGTTTAGGTAACTACAAAGGCCTTTTAGGCTGGACGAGTTCTAACCAAAGCATTGGTACTGAACAAGGTATTAAAGCTGATTCTGCCGCAGCCATTGAGCTTGCAGCAAAAGAAGGCCGTTATGTTCAGTATGACCAAGAAGTAAAACACGCTAATGAAAAATATGGCCCAATCTTCGCGGCTTACTTGGCAACACCACTAGAAGAATTAGTGAAAAACCAAGAAGCATTGAAAGTGGGCGGCCGTTTGTTCCTACAAAACTGCGCACAGTGCCATGGCTCTGACGCACGTGGTAGCAAAGGCTTCCCTAATCTCACTGATGGTGACTGGTTATATGGTGGCGACTTAGCCACGATTAAAACCACTATCATGGGTGGTCGTCATGGCATGATGCCGCCGAAAGGTGGTTTGCCAATCGATGACAGCGAAATTGCGGGTTTAGCTGAATACGTTGTTAAATTGTCTGGTCGTGAGCACGATGAAACACTCGCCGCTCAAGGTCAAGGCTCATTCATGAAAGGTTGTTTCGCGTGTCATGGTATGGACGCTAAAGGCAACAAGTTCATGGGTGCTCCAAATTTAACTGACGATGTTTGGTTATATGGCGGTAGCCGCGGCGTGATCGAAGAAACCATTAAACATGGTCGCGCAGGTGTAATGCCAGCGTGGAAAGACGTTCTCGGTGAAGAGAAAGTTCACGTAATCGCAGCTTATGTTTATAGCTTGTCAAACAAGTAATTAGATATGGGTAACGCTAAGGCCTCGAAGACTTCGAGGCCTTTTTTTTTAAAGTGCTAAAACCAGCTTTTAACGGTAAAATGGCGCAAATTTTTTGAATGGGTATCTGACATGAACGAACAACAAGCCTGGTATAAGCAGTTCTGGCCTTGGTTTTTAATTATTCTTCCTTTATGTGCTGTCATCGCAAGTTTTACCACACTGAAAATTGCCCTTACTAACTCGGACTCTTTAGTCGCCGAGGATTACTACAAAGAAGGCAAAGCCATTAATATGGACTTGAGTAAAGTGAAGTATGCCAAACAGATCGGCATGAACTTTTCGCTCGAACAAGCTAATAATGAAATTCTACTGACGCAACAAGGTGGCCCCGCTTCTCAAGCTGCCCTAAAAGTCGAGTTCTACCATCCCACGATTGCCGACAGAGACATCAAGCTCACCGCCACTGCCGATGCCAGTAATGTGTATCGCATTACCGTGCCTGCCACACTGACCGGCCCTTGGGAAGTGCGTCTTGAAAGTTACGATGGCAAATGGCGCATTCACCAGCGCGTTGAATTAAAAGATCACGTCCAACTTTGGCTGAACTGATTGTGGTTGAATTGATTTAGTTGAATAAGAATTGCTATGACACATCCAAGTTGTTTTCACTGCCAAGAGCCCGTGCTGACGGGCCAGCAGTTTGTGACCCGCATCAATGATCGTGATGAACTCATGTGTTGCCCTGGTTGTCAGGCGGTTTCTCAGGCGATTGTCGATGCGGGATTACTCAGTTACTACAAGTTCCGCACTGAACCCGGCAGTAAACAGAACGCCCTCGTCCCCGAAGCCTTAACGCAATTTAGTGCCTATGATTTACCCGAAGTGCAGCAAGACTTTGTCCATTCTGAGGACAATATCGAGTCAGTGTCACTTTCTATCGATGGCATCACCTGCGCGGCCTGTGCTTGGTTGATTGAGCACAAAGTAAAACAACTAACGGGCGTGAGCCAAGTGCTCGTCAACTCGACCACCCAAAGGGCTATGATCAGTTGGGATAAACGCACGGTAAAACTCAGCGATATCCTCGGGCAAATTAGCCGTATTGGTTATCAAGCCGCGCCCTATCAAGTCGATGAGCAAGAGCTCAACAACAAACTCAATAGTCGTAAGTTTTTATTGCGCTTAGGCTTAGCGGGTTTTGCGACCATGCAAGTGATGATGTTCGCCCTCGCCCTCTATACAGGCTACTTCACCGATTTAGATGTGCAGTATCGGGATTATTTCCGTTGGGTCAGCATGATTTTTGCCACACCCGTGGTGCTTTACTCGGCGCAGCCCTTCTATTTCAGTGCTATTCGTACCTTGCTCAGCGGCAAACTCAATATGGATGTGTCTGTGTCCATTGCGATTGGCGGCGCATACGTTGCCAGCTGTTTTGCCACAGTAAATGGCACAGGCGAAGTGTATTTTGAATCAGTGTCCATGTTTACCTTCTTCCTGTTATTGGGACGCTACTTCGAGCAGAAAGCCAGACAAAAGGCCTCGGTCAGCTCGAGTAATTTGCATAAGTTGGTACCGCTCACAGCGCACTTAGTGAACGACAATGGTCAGGAAGAAATTCCCGCCAAAAAGTTACGTCTCAATGATGTGATCCTCGTCAAACCGGGTGAAATGATTGCAGCCGATGGTGTAGTGATTGAAGGTCACACTAGCATCAATGAAGCTATGCTCACCGGCGAGCAAATGCCAATTGAAAAAACTATTGCTAGCCAAGTTTACGCAGGCACAATCAACGTCGACCAACCCATCAAAGTTAGCGTCACAGCGCTAGGGCAAGACCAACTTGTGGCTGAGATTATTCGACTGCAGGAGCTTGCATCCAATACTAAACCTGCAATTGCGCTATTAGCCGATAAATTATCGCGTTATTTCTCGGGCACAATCCTGACCATAGCGACAATCACCTATTTGGTTTGGCATCAAATTTCCCCTGAGGATGCCTTTTGGGTAACACTTTCGGTTTTGGTCGCCACTTGTCCTTGCGCCTTAGCACTGGCCACACCGACCGCCGTCACCTGCGCGACCGCTATTTTTACTCGCCTTGGGATTATTACTCGCAAAGCCGGTGTATTTGAAAAACTGCCACAGATCAAACATGTTGTCTTTGATAAAACCGGCACCCTCACCTGTGGTACCCTCTCTATCGGGCAAACGCAGTGCATGGCCGATTTAACCAAGACGCAAGCCTTAGCCATTGCCGCAGCGCTGGAAACAGGCTCTCGCCACCCGATTGCCGCGGCATTTGCCGTATTTGCCGATAATGCATTGGTTACCGAAGAGGTTCACCATGAAGTCGGCTTTGGCGTTCGAGGCCGAATTGATGGCACTGATTACTTAATTGGCAATGCAGTATTTACCGGCGCGAGTATTGATAGTCGTGACCCAACCCAAAAGATTTGGTTAGCACGTTCATGCAATGAGCTGCTTGAAGTACTGGCAAGCTTTGAAATTCAAGACAATATCCGCCAAGACAGCAAAGCCACGGTTGAGATGTTAAAGCAGCAAGGTTGCCGCATCAGTATTGCCAGCGGCGATAGCTCGGGGCATGTACATCAACTGGCAAAAGAGCTGGGGATTGACGATGTGCACAGCGGCTTAACGCCTGCAGATAAACTTGCCCTTGTGACCCGATTACAACAGCATACAAGGGTTGCCATGTTTGGCGATGGCATCAACGATGCGCCTGTGCTTGCGGGCGCCGATTTGTCGGTGGCTATGGGCAGCGGCAGTGCTATCGCGAAAAACAGTGCCGATTTAATTTTATTGGGGGATCATCTGTCCCGCTTCACCCAAGCCGTTAGCGTCGCGAAACTGACGACACAGATTATCAGACAAAATTTAGCGTGGGCGCTGGGTTACAACGCCCTGATCTTGCCCTTAGCCGTTACCGGCCATGTGGCACCTTATATCGCCGCCATTGGCATGTCGGCAAGTTCTTTGATTGTGGTCGGTAATAGCCTGAGATTATTGCGGGTTAAAGTGTGATCACAATAACAGTAAAACCAGAATAGTAAGAGGTCATTATGGAAATTATTTATGTGCTTATCCCCATTGCAATGATCTTTGTCGCCATCGCTGTAATGGTATTTTTTTGGGCTGTGAAATCCGAACAATTTGACGATTTAGACCGCCAAAGTGTGTCGATATTATTCGACGAAGACACTGTTAAACCAAACAGCCATCCCGTGCCTGAAAAAGAGCAAGCCGAAGCAGCGCAAGAAAAAGGCATGCCTCTGTGATTGAGTACACAGTGATTGAGTACAATGTCACTGGCGCTTTTCTCGTTGGCCTCATGGGCGCCGCACATTGCTTTGGCATGTGTGGCGGTTTAGTGGGCGCGTTCTCAGCCCAAATCCCCAATGGCAAAACAGGCAATCTGCTGGCGCATCAGCTTAAATATTTACTGAGTTACAATCTTGGGCGTATTTTGAGTTACACCTTAGCGGGCGCCTTAGTGGGCGCTTCGGCGGCAGGTCTTGGTCACTTATTTGAACTGGATACTTATCTGATTGTGCTGCGTATCTTTGCCGGACTGATGATGATCGCAACTGGGCTGTATATCGCCAAAATTTGGGTTGGAATCGTGCAGATTGAGCGCGTTGGCCAATGGTTATGGCAATATTTAAAACCCATAGCGCAACGCCTTGTGCCTATCAAAAACCCGAGCCAAGCGGTCATGGCGGGATTCATTTGGGGCTGGCTCCCCTGCGGCCTCGTCTATAGCACCTTAACTTGGTCGGTCGCATCTGGTTCTGCCAGCCAAGGCGCTTTGATAATGTTGGCCTTTGGATTAGGCACCTTACCCGCCCTATTGAGCGCTGGCGTGGCAGCAAAACGACTCGCTGCTTGGGTTCAACAGAAAACCGTTAGACTATTGAGCGGCTTACTGTTAATTGCGTTTGGTGGTCAAACTTTATATATCGCACTCGCGCAGCTAAACTAGCCCAAGTGAGTGAATTGGTTTAACATGGCTGCAGTGGATAAACTTGAGAATCAACATGACAATTGAACAAAATAAGAATCGTCGTCCTGCCGCTAGCGGATGCACAATCCATTGTCACGATTGCAGTATGGGTACCCTTTGTATTCCTTTTACCCTCAATGCAAGTGAGCTAGATCAGCTCGATGATATTATTGAGCGTAAAAAGCCGATCCAAAAAGGCGAGCAAATTTTTAAATCGGGTGATGCGTTAAAATCCCTGTTTGCGATTCGCTCTGGCACCATCAAAAGTTACACTATTACCGAGCAAGGCGATGAGCAGATCACCGGCTTCCACTTAGCGGGTGATGTGATTGGTTTTGACGGTATCCACGCCCAGTTGCACCAGAGTTTTGCACAGGCACTCGAGACCTCCATGGTCTGTGAAATCCCCTTTAACATCCTCGATGAACTTTCAGGCACTATGCCTAAATTGCGTCAGCAGATCATGCGCCTGATGAGCAATGAGATCATGAGCGATCAAGAAATGATCCTGCTACTCAGCAAGAAAAATGCCGAAGAACGTCTGGCAGCCTTTATCAGTAATCTGGCTAATCGTTTTGGTAGCCGTGGCTTCTCGCCCAAAGAATTCCGCTTAACCATGACCCGCGGTGACATTGGTAATTATCTCGGTTTGACCGTAGAGACCATCAGTCGCTTACTTGGGCGTTTCCAAAAATCAGGCTTGATTGAAGTTAAGGGAAAGTACATCACTATCCTCGACTCGCAAGAGCTGAATCTGTTAGCGGGTAATTCGCGCATAGCGAGATAGTTCACCGCAAGAGTGTTTGCTGCAATAAAGTTAAGCGCAGCATGATAGTTAAGTGCAAGAGAGTTACGCGCTAGGTCCTTGTCATGAATGGCAAGAACAATTCAGTTGAAAAACCGGGACTGGCTAGACATGTCATACAGATTAAGGCATGATTTTTAAGCGAGTTTTAATCAATTTCGAATGAGTTTGATCTAGAACAATACAGCTAACTGCCAAAGGCTCATGATGATATTGAGCCTATGACTAAAGGAACCTCCCATGAAGGATTATCAAAAAATACTGGTTGTGGTTGACCCTACCACAGAGAATCAAGTTGCCCTCGCACGAGCGGCGACCTTGGCCAGTAAATGCAACGCTCAAGTCACTGTGTTTCTTTCTATCTTCGATTTTTCCTATGAGATGACTTCGATTCTGTCGAATCAAGAGCGCGAAGCCATGCGTCAAGGCGTCATAGATCAACGTCTCGCTTGGATCCAAGACTTACTCGCCGCTTACACTCATCTGCAACTCAATATTGATACCCAAGTCATTTGGCATAACCGCCCCTTCGAAAGCATTATTAATCATGCAATTTCAGGACAATACGATTTGATTGTTAAAGGCACCCATGCCCACGACAAACTCAAAGCGGTGATCTTCACCCCAACCGATTGGCATTTAATGCGTAAAGCACCTGTGCCTGTGTTGATGGTGAAAGCCCATGACTGGCCAGCGGCGGGCAAAATCCTTTGCGCTGTGAATGTGGCAACCGAAGATACCGATCATCAAATGCTTAACGGTAAAATCATCGAGCATGCAAAAGATTTAGCGGATAAGTTCTCTGCCGAAGTGCATTTAGTCAATGGCTATCCCGGTACGCCGGTAAACTTAGCCATTGAATTACCGGACTTTGATGCCCAGTCCTACAACGAAACCATTCGCATGCAGCATGAGCAGCGCGTGAGTTACCTTGCTGGCGCTTATGATATCAATCCAAATCATTGCCATGTTAAAGAAGGTTTGCCAGAGGATGTGATCCCTGAGCTTGCTGAAAAACTCGATGCCGAATTAGTGATCTTAGGCACTGTCGGTCGCACCGGATTTTCAGCGGCACTGATTGGCAATACTGCAGAGCATGTTATCGATAGCATCAACTGCGATTTACTGGCCATCAAACCCGACGGTTACAAATCACCGTTAGAAGAAGCCTAAGCGATACGCGGCACTTTACCCCGCCAAAGATAGCTGGAATAATACGCGCCCTGAAACTGAGTTACTGGGCGCTTTTTTATGCTTGAAGCTATATCTGAAGTTACGGCAAATCCTATGTCTGAAGAGTTATCAAAAAAACACACTACCCGTCTGAATAAATTACAGAAACGTCTGCGTCGTGAAGTGGGTAGCGCAATCGCCGATTACAATATGATTGAAGATGGCGATAAGATCATGTGCTGCCTCAGTGGCGGTAAAGACAGCTATGCGATGCTCGATATTTTGATGAATCTGCAGCAACGCGCGCCCATTCAGTTTGAAATCATTGCGGTTAATTTAGATCAAAAGCAACCCGGCTTTCCTGAGCACGTGCTGCCCGCCTATTTAGATAAGCTCAATGTGCCTTATCACATCCTCGAGAAAGACACTTACTCGATAGTGAAAGATAAAATCCCTGAAGGTAAAACTACCTGTTCCCTGTGCTCTCGCCTACGACGCGGCACGCTCTATGGCTTTGCCCAGCGCATCGGCGCCACTAAAATCGCCCTAGGCCACCACAGGGATGACATTATCGAGACCTTGTTCTTGAACATGTTCTTTGGCGGTAAGATGAAAGCTATGCCACCAAAGCTGCTGTCGGATGATGGCGCTAATGTGGTCATTCGCCCTCTTGCCTATTGCCGTGAAAAAGATCTCGAAGAATATGCCAACTTAAGAGAATTCCCGATCATCCCTTGTAACTTGTGTGGCTCGCAGGAAAACTTAAAGCGCGCCGCAGTCAAAGACATGCTTAATCAGTGGGATAGACAGTACCCTGGTCGTATTGAAACGATTTTCACCGCCATGCAAAACACCGCACCATCACAGGGTGTTGACCGTGAGCAGTTCGACTTTGTGTCTCTAACGCGTGACCCAGATGCGCCTATGCGTGGTGATGTTGCCGAAGCTAATCTGCCCGCATTCGATTTCCTTGATATCGCCAACAGCGGCCGTATTGATTTGGATGCGGCAAAACGCATTGATATCGTTAACACTTATGAAGTCTAACTAAGTCTGAATTAGCGCCTTAGTCAGTAAAAGGAGTTAACCCAAAGAAAGTATGCAAGATAAATTAGCTAAACAAAAATGCCCACATTAAGTGGGCATTTTTATGGCTACAAAATAAGTTAAGACTGCCTACACTATCTTTGAGCCCGTGCTTCTGAATCGATTTTTTCAAGATGCCAATTCAACAAGGCAAAGAGGATCACTTCACCCAAGGACTCAACACTAATGGCTGGGCACTGAAGCTTAGCGTCGTGATGTTTTCAAGCTCATTCGCGGCTAATTTATAACTGCCCTTAACGGCTTGTTCACGGCCATTAAGGTGTACATACACTTCTTGCTCGGGTTTGAATTCAAAGTTAAGGCCGGCAATGGACTCCCTAAAATAACGCATCGGGAAGCCTTGCATAGCGCCAAGCAGCGTGTCCATTTCGGTCACAATTTGCTGTAAACGCGCTTTATCGTACTCGGCTAATGTTTGCTTAGCTCTGACTTGCATCGCGATAGCGCATCCCTCAGCACTGCCGGCAAAATTGAGATTAACCAAGGCACGCTGATCTTTTAAATCATCATCTAAGGGAATAAATAACCGCTGAGCATAGGTATACGTCAGTGGCGTTGATGTTTTTTCACTGGAAATAGAACCGCTCTGGATCAAACAGTTCTTTTGCATTGGAACACTAAAAGCCACTTCTACGAGTTGATAACCGCCCTTGTTGACTTGTTTTAACCTATCATAAAAACCTTTATATTCAAGGGATACAGTTTCTGCAGCGGCGCTAGTTGCCAGTAAACAGAGGCCACTAAACAACAGTTTTTTATACATCGACATTCACCAAATATTTTTCATTATGACGTAACATATCAAGCAGCTCATCAATATAAGCTTCTTGTCTTTCAGAATAATTCACGAGTCCATAAATCAATTGATCCGCTGTCGGCTCTAGCTCCTGTGAGCGTAAATCGGCACGGATAGAACGAAATAGCGCATAGGCTGTATTGGAATTTAAATTGCGCATGTAGGACGAAACGGACTCGTCGACCGATGAAAACACTTTCACCTCATGGCTCTTACCTGTTCCCCGTGAAGATGGCACTATGCCGCAGCCAGCAGTAAAACACCATTCACCAAAAAAGTTAAAGCCTTCACGGGCAAAACGTGAGCTGCCCCAACCGGATTCATTCGCGGCTTGGATCAGCACCATAGATTCAGGCACAATATCGACGCGCTTTAGTAAGCTTGCTAAGGATTTAGCATCGACGTTTCGCGCCGCATATTGGTATTTGTCGAATAGCGTATTAAGCTGCCCGAGTTGGGTCTCAGATAAACTCTTGCCATTCTCTACCAAAGCGAGCATTTCACTGACAAACTCACGTTCCATCGAGATGATGGCATTCTGCTGCTGCACAATCGGCCGCAGAAAATCAAAAAAGGCTTTCTTCTTTTCGGTGATATCGTTGATCGCAGAGAAGTCAGGAACTTGCGTAACAGGATCGACAGCGTCAACGAGTTGGGTCGCAATGGCAGATGAATCATTCGTGTTCGGAATAATCCAAACGCGCAATGCAAAAATCGCCACTATGACCATGGCTAATGCCAATGTAAACGAACCGATTCTACCTGTTTTCAATAGTTCACCTTAAGTGTGACGCCCGTATTGGGCAAATAAAGCGCGGATTATAAGCTAATTGTCAGATTTAACGAAATTTGCACGCCGTCACTGTCAATAAATCAAGTACCAGGCTCATTAACTCAGGTACAATATTGCGCCTTAGGCGCCACTCTAGAGCCCTATCTGTGCCATACATGTATGCTTGCCGTATGACAGTCGATAATGGGTGCAAGCTTTCGACTGAGCTTTTATACTAAGGTTCCTTAACGCAGTGACATTGCACAGCAGCACTTACGTCATCCTGTTTTATAAGTAACCTGAGCTCGGGATAAGCAGAGCCGCTGAATAGGCATCTTTTCGGGTCTCTCTGCGTTGCTCTGTCTAACCATAGCTCGCTATGGCGTACGACAGAGCGCCTTGATATGCGCAAAAATCTGCGCATTCAGTCAGGAAATAGATTTTTCTTTTAAAACGAATCATTTATAGCATTGATTTAGTTTGTTAAATTTAGATTTTTCGACACTCGTTATCCCGAGTTCAGGTTAAGTAAGTCAGTAATGACAGTAACATTCATATTTTCGGGTATTCAGGAAGGAAGAACCCAGATGCAGCATTTGATGTTAAATCAATTTGAACGTGTCGTCGCCATTGGCGGAGGCCATGGTTTAGGCCGAGTATTATCTTCACTCGATTTTTTAGGCAGCCGTTTAACGGGGATTGTCGCGACCACAGATAATGGTGGCTCGACCGGTAGACTCAGAGCAGAGCAGGACTGTATTGCTTGGGGCGATTTACGCAACTGCCTATCCCATCTAGCCAATCGCCCTTCCGTCGGCTCACAACTGTTCGAATACCGTTTCCAAGGAGAGACTGAGCTTAGCGGCCATAATCTGGGTAATCTTATTTTACTGGCGCTTGATCAACTGTGTGTTCGTCCATTAGAAGCGGTTAATCTCATCCGTAACTTACTCAAGATTGAAACCCAGCTGATCCCTATGTCTGAGCAACCCACGCACTTAGTGGCTCTGCAAGCTTGTGGCAGTAAAGTTTTTGGGGAGATCAATGTCGACAGTATGGATGAAGCGCCTATCGCGCTCTGCCTTGAGCCACAGGTCGATGCCACCTTTGAAGCCTGTGAGGCCGTTCGGCACGCAGATTTAGTTATCCTAGGCCCTGGCAGCTTCTTAACCAGTATCATGCCGCCGCTGCTGTTACCTAAGTTCGCCAAAAGCCTCGCCGCGACTAAAGCACAGGTGATCTTTATCGATAACCTGGCCGAAGAAGCCTCACCCGCGGGTCGATTTAGCATTGAGCAACGTATCGCTTGGTGTCATCAAGTGATTGGCAAGCCCATCATTCACAAAGTGTTACGTCATGGCGAACAAACGCGTTTAGGGCCACTGATCAACTATTTTCCGTTGAAGAATCGCCATAACCCGAACTTGCATGATCAAGCGAACTTATTAGATGCATTAAGCGCCCTATTGCGGATCAAATCTGAGCTCACGCTGCAATCGCACCAACCTCTCGCGCTTAGCTGTTAATCACTGAATAGCCTGCACGTACTGACACAATAAAAACATAAAGGACAGCAAATGCTGTCCTTTATGTTTGAAGGCTAAAGAGAAATTCCTTTAGCCTCATTCTATAACCTAATAAGCCTTACAAGACTTGGGCGATGGCTTTACAGATCACTGGCATATTGGTCTTAGTCATGCCTGCAACGCTAATGCGTCCTGAACCAACGATATAAACCCCAAACTCGTCTTTCAAGCGCGCCACTTGGGCTTTATTCAAACCAGAGAAACTGAACATACCATTTTGGCGAGAAATAAAGCTAAAGTCCTGAGTCACGCCTTCAGCCTTTAAGCTGTCAACGAACAGAGTACGCATTTCGGCGATACGCTCACGCATCTCTTTGACTTCCTGCACCCACATGGCTTTCAGGTCTGCGTCATTTAAGATTGTGCTGACAATCAGTGCGCCATGTGCTGGCGGGTTAGAATAGTTTGCACGTATGGTACGTTTCACTTGGCTAAAGGCACGCACTGCAGCATCAGCATCTTCAGCCACCACAGTTACGGCGCCGATACGTTCGTTGTACAAACCAAAGTTTTTAGAGAAAGAGTTAGCAACCAGCAGCTCAGGCACTTTTGATGCCACTAAACGAAGACCTGCGGCATCTTCTTCAATTCCAGCACCAAAACCTTGGTATGCAAAGTCAAACAATGGCACAAGTTTCTTATCGGCACACAATTGGGCTACGAGTTCCCATTGAGCCAAGGTTAAATCGATGCCGGTTGGGTTATGGCAGCAACCGTGTAGCAGCACGACATCGCCCGTATTCGCGTGAGACAAGTCCGTCATCATGGTATCAAAATCGATATCATGGGCTTCTGCATTGTAATAACCGTACTCTTTAACGGTTAAACCCGCGGTTTCAAAAATATTCTGATGGTTAGCCCACGTTGGATTGCTCACCCAAATAGTGTACGAATCGGTATTACGCAGTAAAAACTCAGCAGCAATACGCAGTGCACCTGTACCACCTGGTGCTTGCGCTGTGGCAGCACGGCCAGAAGTGATTAACTCGCAGCCCTCACCGAATAACAATGTTTGCACAACATGGTTATACGCTTGCACGCCTTCAATGCCTAAGTAGTTTTTGGTCTTCTCTTGCTCAAGTAAAATAGCCTCGGCTTTTTTCACTGAAGCCAGCACAGGGGTTTGTCCAGCCTCATCCTTATAAATACCGACACCCAAATTGACTTTATCCTGACGGGGATCAGCCTTAAAGGTATCGGTTAAACCAAGAATCGGATCAGCGGGTGCGAGTAATACCTGAGAGAAAATCATGACTACGTATCCTAATATGCGCGTGTAGGGGAAATTTCGGCTTATTTATACCACTGTCTTTAAGGGGGTAATAGCTACTTAAGCACCTTCTTAGGGAAATTCTTACGCTATTGTAGATTTACCAAAAAAAAGTGTCTTTTGTTATGTAATTATAAGCATAAATATGAAATTACTTATATAAAGTTATTTATAACATCTAGATCACAAAAACCTGCTGTTTTATATTGTAGAAAAGAATCGCGCGCTGATGTCGCAATACTGAATGCCGGAAATGTGAGCTGAACCCATGGCCAATCCTAACCGGACCTAGCCTAAGAATGATCAGATAAGACACGAGGTGAAGCATTGTGGAGTTCGGGCTTTGAGATGCGATAAAGCAAAAAAGCCCTGACATGAGTCAGGGCTTTTCTGTTTTTTGGTACCCGAGGCCAGACTTGAACTGGCACGCTGTTACCAGCGAGGGATTTTAAATCCCTTGTGTCTACCGATTCCAC
>NZ_MPDG02000001.1:1179752-1231686 GCF_001887095.2 Shewanella sp. SACH | reverse complement strand
TTTGGTACCCGAGGCCAGACTTGAACTGGCACGCTGTTACCAGCGAGGGATTTTAAATCCCTTGTGTCTACCGATTCCACCACTCGGGCAAACTCTTTATATTAACGACGGGAATCGTGTCATTAATACGTTAATCTATGGAGGCGCGACCCGGAGTCGAACCGAGATCGACGGATTTGCAATCCGCAGCATAGCCATTCTGCCATCGCGCCCAAACTGCCAAATTTATTAAATTTGGAGCGACATATCGGGTTCGAACCGATGACCTATACCTTGGCAAGGTATCGCTCTACCAACTGAGCTAATGTCGCTTATCATTGCGCTTAATCATTAGAAGCCATGCTATGCATGCTTTCCCCTGACTGCGGATTGGCATTCTACCGATTTAGACCTCAGAGTCAATCAACAATTTTTAAAAAATGATCTAAGCCGCATCGTTTGCCCAATAAAGCGCCACAAGTCCGCAAAGTTGATGTTTCCTTCATCAATTTAGGCTTTTTGCCGATACTGTCGTCGATGCGGCAGATGATTAAGTGAGGCAGATAAGCTGTGGTTGATTGTGAGGATTGAGTCGAACTCAATTAAGTTGCCTGAGTATAGAAAAACAAAAGCGCCCTACTGGGCGCTTGATGTGAAGATTATGCGCAGTTTTCAAGACTCCGCATAACTTACTCTGGTTATTTACGCAGCTAACTTATGCTGGTAGAGATAGCGTCGTTAAACCTAACATAGTTTGCATTACGCCAACCACTTGGCAGCTGTAACCAAACTCGTTGTCATACCATACATAAAGAATGGCACGCTTGCCTTCTGCGATAGTCGCTTGTGAATCAATCACGCCCGCGTAGCGAGAACCCACTAAATCGCTCGATACAATCTCAGTAGAGTCGGTGTAATCGATTTGATTTTGTAGTGGTGATTGCAGCGCCGTATCTTTCAGGTACTCATTCAGCTCATCTTTACTGGTTTCAGCATTCAAGTTCATGCTGATGATGGCCATAGAAACGTTCGGCGTTGGCACACGAATCGCGTTACCGGTTAACTTGCCCGCTAACACTGGCAGTGCTTTAGCAACGGCTTTCGCGGCGCCTGTTTCAGTGATCACCATGTTTAATGGTGCACTGCGGCCACGGCGGTCAGCGGTGTGATAGTTATCAATCAAGTTTTGATCGTTGGTATAAGAGTGAATCGTCTCAACGTGACCATTCTCAATACCATATTTATCATTCACGGCTTTCAGTACCGGCGTAATGGCGTTGGTCGTACAGCTTGCCGCAGAAACGATAATGTCTTCTGGGGTAATGTCGCCTTCATTCACACCGTAAACGATGTTCTTGATAGCGCCTTTTGCAGGAGCTGTCAGCAACACTTTGCTCGCGCCTGGGCTCTTAAGATGTAAACCAAGACCCGCTTCATCTTTCCAAATACCTGTGTTATCAACAACGAGTGCATCGCTGATATCGTATTTAGTGTAATCCACTTCATCAGGCGAATTCGCGTAAATCACTTGGATATAGGTACCGTTGGCGATGATGGCATTGTTCTCTTCGTCAACTTCCACAGAGCCATTGAAAGGACCATGGACTGAGTCACGGCGCAATAAACTGGCACGTTTCTCTAAATCACCTTTCTTACCGCCACGTAATACGATAGCGCGCAATCTTAACTTATTGCTGCGACCTGTGCGTTCAATCAGCAGGCGTGCTAATAAGCGACCGATACGGCCAAAACCATACAGCACGACATCACGCGGTGCGACATCATCAGCATGGTCGATGGCATCGGCCAACTCTTTTGCCATATAGTTTTCAATTTCGCTGACATCGGTGTGATCGCGCCAGTAATTGACTGCAAGCTTACCAATATCCACTTTACATTGTTTAACTGCGAGTTTGCTCAAAGCTTGAACGAAGGGGAAACTCTCGCGTAAACGTAATTTTTCACCGACATGACGACGAACTAAACGGTGCGCTTTAATGATTTCAATCGTAGAAGCATTGAGTAACGGCTTGCCGTAGACCACGACTTCAACGCCTTGGTTACGGTACAACTTGCCTAACAAAGGCTGCATTGCCTCTGCCATTTCAAAACGTTCTTGCCAACTTTGTAGGTGTTTATCAGCGCTCATTTACAGATCCTTTATCTCACTTTTCAATAAAATGTACTGAAAGGTTTGAGTAACATGACGAAAAGACCAATAATCTAATGCGGGTTTTAGGGAAAACCCTGTTTTGGTCGGCGCCATTGTAATGAAAGTCGCGCTTTGTTGCCAGTAAGATATTTTCTGTAAATCTGTAATTTTATTAGAAAAATTATCGTTTGGAGAGTGTTTTGAGACAAAATCTAGTAATAATTACATCATTTACCTTAGGGATGAGCTTTTTCGGTCTTTTCGGTTGTGATAATGACCGAAATATCTCAGCAATTTGTAAAAATAATCCTGAAATTTGTGCCGATTTGCATAAGGACGGCTGGTGTTTGGCCGAAAAAACCAAACTTATTCAGAACCGCTACGAGTTAAAAGACATCGAAAACCCCACAGGCAAACAACTCTATCTGCAATTGACCTATCTTGAGGATTACAGCCGCTGCATTGAACTCGCCTCTGGCGTGCAACATATCATCCACACCAATCGCACCGCTGATAGAGCCAGAGCCTTTAGATTAAGCACCCAGAATTTAAGTTTGCTGCAAGAGCAAACCCGCGAGCGACAAGATCCTTTCATGTCCTATTACCAATGGACGCGCTTTGGCGATACCGCGGCGCTAAATCGATTGTTAGAACATGAAAACGCCGGCGAAGTGACTGACTCTTTCTTACTTGCCCAAGTCGCCACCTATTACAGCAATCGAAATGCCATCAAAGCGCAACAACTCTATCTTAAAGTCTTTGCAGACATCCAATACGATGATTTCGACGTTAACTGGTTACTTGGGCTCGCATCAGCCTATCGCCAGCAACAGGTATTCGATAAAGCCTATATGCTGACGAAGGCAAATTTACTACTTACGCAGCAGAAGTATTCAGAGGAAAAAATGCTAGCCTTGCTCGGTGGCAATAAAACGCTGGCGACTGAACTCGATTTAAAAGCCCAAGCCCTTATCGATGCGCTAAAAAACGGGACTTATCCTCAGAGTCCAGTAAGACAATGGCTTGATCCTCAAGCGGTTGACCAAGCGC
This sequence comes from Shewanella sp. SACH, assembly GCF_001887095.2. Classification (NCBI taxonomy): domain Bacteria; kingdom Pseudomonadati; phylum Pseudomonadota; class Gammaproteobacteria; order Alteromonadales; family Shewanellaceae; genus Shewanella; species Shewanella sp. SACH. The sequence goes on along the minus strand of NZ_MPDG02000001.1, from coordinate 1,228,505 downwards.
CGACGACAACCGAGGCTGTGCCGCCTGCGCCTGTCGAAAAAACAGACTAAGCAATCGATGGCAAAATGTTTGCCATCTTGTAATTTTTTACCCAATTAACGCGTAAAAAATGGTGATTTCGCGACCGATGTAAAAAAAATACCTAATTTGTTAATCAAGACAGCGGTAAAATGCCGATTTAACTTGACGATAGCTGTCAGTTTGGTAATTTTACTACCAGTTGAATTTTATAATCACCAGAGGGATATGAGATGACTATCCGTGTAGCAATAAATGGCTATGGCCGTATCGGTAGAAACGTATTACGCGCCTTGTACGAAAGCGAAAAAGCTTATCCAATCAAGATTGTCGCTATTAATGATTTAGGCGACGCTTCAATCAACGCTCACCTGACAAAATACGATTCTGTTCACGGTCGTTTCAACGCCAAAGTTGACCATGATGCCGAAGCTATTTATGTGAATGGCGATAAGATCCTCACTTTCCAAGAACGTGATCCTGCAAAACTGCCATGGGCTGAGTTGCAAGTTGACGTGGTTTTCGAATGTACTGGTATCTTCACTTCTAAAGAAACCGTTCAACCGCATTTAACCGCAGGTGCGAAGAAAGTAATTATTTCTGCTCCAGGCAAAAACGTCGATGCCACTGTTGTTTACGGTGTGAACAACAACGTGCTGACGTCAGACATGACAGTGATTTCAAATGCTTCTTGTACAACTAACTGTTTAGCGCCTTTTGCTAAGCCGTTAAATGACGAGATTGGTATTGAATCAGGCCTGATGACCACGATTCACGCTTATACCAACGATCAACGTTTATCTGACGTGTACCACACAGATTTACGTCGTGCCCGTGCAGCAGCACTGTCAATGATCCCAACTAAAACTGGCGCAGCTGCTGCTGTAGGTTTGGTTGTACCTGAATTACAAGGTAAGTTCGACGGTTTAGCGGTTCGTGTACCTACAGTTAACGTATCACTGGTGGATTTATCTTTCATCGCTGCCCGTGATACGACAGTTGAAGAAGTGAATGCCATTATCGAACGTGCTGCCAGCGTTGCGCCATTGAGCGAAGTGTTAGCGGTAAATAAAGAGCCATTAGTGTCTATCGACTTTAACCACAATGCGTTCTCTTCAAACTTTGACGCCACTCAAACCCGTGTGAACGGCCGTTTAGTGAAAGTGATGTCTTGGTATGATAACGAGTGGGGATTCAGTAACCGTATGTTAGATAACGCGGTTGCACTGATGAACGCAAAGTAATCTAGTCACTAGATTATGCGTTACTCAATCAAGCCTCGCATTTGCGGGGCTTTTTATTGCCTTAGTTTTAATAAAAACAACAGCCATAAAAAATCCCCACTCTATGGCGGGGATTTTTATCAAACAGAGAAAAAGCTAAAGAACGGGCTTAGGCATTACCCTTCACTTTCATATTCAGTGTCTTAGCAAAATCCAACATGCGCGTCAGCGGGATCAGCGCTTTAACTCTTAAGTCTTCATCCACAAAAATCTCATGGGTGGTTTTATCGCTGTCGGCGAGTGATGCTTCAATCGCCTGTAGACCGTTCATCGCCATCCAAGGACAGTGAGCGCAACTCTTACAGGTTGCGCCATTTCCGCCTGTTGGCGCTTCGATTAAGATTTTACCTGGCGCCGCCTGCTGCATTTTATAGAAGATGCCGCGATCGGTTGCCACAATAAAACGCTCATTAGGCATAGTCTGCGCCGCTTTGATCAATTGACTGGTCGAGCCAACGGCATCGGCCATCGCCACCACACTGGCTGGTGACTCAGGATGCACAAGGATAGCTGCATCTGGGTAAACGCTTTTCATATCGCGCAGCGCGTTCGATTTAAACTCGTCGTGAACGATACAATCGCCCTGCCACATCAACATTTCGGCGCCCGTCTGTTTAGCAATATAACTGCCTAAATGACGGTCTGGTCCCCAAATGATCTTTTTACCTTCGCTGTCTAAGTGCTCAACGATTTCGAGGGCAATACTAGAGGTCACCACCCAGTCGGCGCGCGCTTTAACGGCTGCCGAAGTATTGGCGTAAACCACCACAGTATGATCTGGGTGCGCGTCGCAGAAAGCACTGAACTTATCGATTGGACAACCTAAGTCCAATGAACAAGTGGCTTCTAAGGTCGGCATTAAAATGGTTTTTTCTGGGCTCAAAATCTTGGCGGTTTCGCCCATAAACTTGACCCCAGCAACGATTAAGGTTTTTGCTGGGTGATCGCGGCCAAAGCGCGCCATTTCTAAGGAGTCTGAAACGCAGCCGCCGGTTTCTTCGGCAAGGGCTTGGATTTCAGGATCGGTATAATAATGGGCAACCAGAACGGCATCTTTTTCAATGAGCAGTTGTTTGATACGCGCCTTGTAATCGGCTTTTTGCGCATCGGACAAAGGAACTGGCTTAGGCGGAAACGGGTAATCAATGGTTTCTATTGTTGGAGCAAATGGGCTGGGGGCAAACTGACTCATAACACATCCATCAGGATAACTACGTCCGGGAATTATACGTAATCGGGATCAAAAGATTAACCCATTTGTGCAAAGCAAATAAAAAAGGACGCTCTAAAGCGTCCTTTTACTGTCAAATCTGCGTGCCAGCGGCTTAGCGCATGGCCAATAACATCTCTTGCGGCTGCTCCAGATATTGTTTCCACAGATTACAGAAGCGAGCAATGGTACCGCCATCGATCACTCTGTGGTCGCCAGACCAGCTTACTTGCATGATTTGGCGGGCTTCGACTTCCCCTTTCGCATTAAAACGCGGCAAGGTTTGCAACTTACCTAAGGCCACAATCGCCACTTCAGGTTTATTGATAATAGGCGTCGCCACTGTGCCACCTAAGGCGCCAATGTTAGAGATGGAAATCGTGCCGTCTTTCAGATCCGCTGGCGCCACGCGGCCACTGCGGGCTGCTTGGGTCAGGCGGGTGATTTCTGCCGCCACTTCTAAAATGCTCTTGTCCTGCACATCTTTGATGTTTGGCACCAAGAGACCGACTTTAGAATCCACCGCCATGCCGATATTGTGGCGCGCCTTGTAAGTCAGCTCAGTGCAATCAGCATTCACTTGGCTATTCATCACAGGGAACTGACTTAACGCGAGCGACATCGACTTCATGAAGAAAGGCATCATGGTCAGCTTCACTTCATCGGACGAATACTTCACTTTCATGCTTTCACGCAGTGCGACTAAGTCTGTTAAATCAAACTCTTCGCAATAGGTAAAGTGCGGAATGCTCGACACTGATTCCACCATCATGCGTGCCATCACAGCTTTTACGCCGCGAATCGGCTCAACCGTGTCAGCGCGTTGAGTTACTGTCGATGTTGGGACTTGGGTTTGAGATGCTTGAGTCGCTTGAACTGGCGCCTCTTTTACCTGAGTCGTACTTGGAGTAGAAACATTGCTCGCGCCTTGTTGGAAGCGAGTGATGTCTTCCTTATACACACGGCCGTGCTTTCCTGTGCCAGGTACTTGGCTCAAATCGATATCTAACGACCGCGCCATTCGACGAACCGCAGGGCTGGCCAAGGCTTTACCTTGACGAGCAGGTTCTGCACTCACAATCTGCGCTGTTGGTGCCGCATTGGCCACAGTATCAGTGTTTGTTGTCGCAGGTGCAGAAGCCGCATGTTCAACTTCAATGGCAAATAAAGGCGCATGCACTTTAGCTAGCTGACCTTTGCGATAATGCAGTTTGGCAATTTTACCCGCTTTAATGGCAGGAATTTGCACCAGCGCTTTATCTGTCATCACGTCGGCAATCGGTTGATCTTCCTCAACCCAATCACCTTCGCTCACTAGCCATTCGACGAGTTCACATTCAACAATACCTTCGCCGATATCCGGTAGTAAGAATTCTTCAATGCTGACGGATGAACTGGATGACGTATTGGCAGTTGTTGCCGCCACAGGCTCAGTCACTTTTGAAGTCGTCGCAGCAGGTTCAGTCGCAATAGACTCTTCACTCGCGATTTCAACGGCACCTTCAATTTGTACGGCATAGAGCGGCGCATGCACTTTCGCAATATCGCCCTTGGCGTAATACAGCTTAGTGACCACGCCCGCAAATGGCGCAGGGATTTGCACTAGGGCTTTGTCTGTCATGACATCGGCAATCGGCTGATCTTCAACGACTGTGTCGCCTTCTTTGACCAACCATTCAACCAATTCACATTCCACTACACCTTCGCCAATATCCGGCAAAATAAAATCTTTAATCATACCGGACTCCTAGAAGGTCACTGATGCTTTGATGGCTTCAAACGTTTTGAACGCATCAGGCATGTATTCTTTTTCATGAATGAGTGGGTACGGGGTATCTAAACCACAAACGCGGCTGATGGGCGACTCAAGATACAAGAAGCATTCTTGCTGGATTGTCGCGGCAATTTCACCTGCAAAACCACCAGTTAATGGCGCTTCATGGTTAACCAGCAAACGTCCGGTCTTTTTAACTGAATCGGCAACGGTATCGATATCCCAAGGTGACAAGGTGCGTAAATCAATAATTTCGCAGGAGATCCCTTCTTTAGCGGCCATGTCGGCGGCTTTTTCAAGGATTTCCATTTGCGCGCCCCACGCCACTAAGGTGATGTCTTTACCTTCGCGAACCACTTCAGCCTTGCCCAGTTCAATTTCATAATCGCCCGCTGGCACTTCGCCAACCGATGCGCGATATAAACGCTTAGGCTCAAAGAAGATCACTGGGTTTTTGTCACGAATTGACGCCAACAGCAGGCCTTTGGCTTGCTCTGGGTTACGTGGTACCACTACTTTTAATCCCGGTGTCTGGGTAAAATAAGCTTCGGGTGATTGCGAGTGATAATGGCCGCCAGCAATGCCGCCGCCATAGGGCGTACGGAACACTAATCCACCGACATCGAACTCATTACCGCTGCGGTAACGGAACTTAGCCGACTCGTTGACGATTTGATCGAACGCCGGAAAGATATAATCGGCGAATTGGATTTCCGCCACAGCAGTCATGCCATTTGAGGCTAAACCATTGGCAAAACCGGCAATACCTTGCTCTGTCAGCGGGGTATTAAAGCAGCGATCGCGACCAAATTTTTCTTGAAGACCGGAAGTGGCGCGAAATACCCCACCAAAGTGACCCACATCTTCACCAAAAACCACCATGCGCTCATCGGCTTGCATGGCTATCGACAAGGCCTCATTGACGGCCTGTAACATATTCATTTCAGCCACGGCTTATAGTCTCCCTGCACTTTTTGGATAGGCTTGCGGATATTTTTTGATATGTTCTTTAAGATCGGCGAGTTGCTTTTTCAGCACTGGCGTCGGCTTGTCGTACACATCTTCAATAATTTCATCCAGCATAGGCACAGGAATTTTTTCAGCCACTTTTACCGCAGCCAATACTTCTTCACGATATTTCTCATGCAGTTTCACATCATCCGCTTCAGCTAACCAACCTTTGTTGATAAGCCATAATTTGAAGCGTTTAACCGGATCGTGTTGCTGCCACTTGGCTTCTTCATCTTTCGAGCGATAACCTGATGGATCGTCTGATGATGAATGCGCGCCGAGACGGTAAGTCATGGCTTCAATCAGCACAGGGGCATTATGCTCAATCGCATAAGCGCGGGCTTGCTGCGTTGCCGCTAACACGGCCAACATGTCATTGCCGTCAACACGAATCGTGTGCATGCCATAACCCACGCCGCGACTCGCAATACCGTTACCGGCAAACTGCTCTTCAGTTGGGGTTGAAATGGCGTAGCCATTGTTACGACAGAAGAAAATCACTGGACACTTCAATACTGCTGCCATGTTTAGACCGGCATGGAAGTCCCCTTCCGATGCAGCGCCTTCGCCAAAATAGCAAACCGCGACGTTGCGCTTACCTTGCATTTTTAAGCTGTAGCCCACACCAGTCGCCTGCGGGATTTGTGTCGCAAGGGGTGAAGAAATCGTTTGATAATGCAATGCCGCACTGCCGTAATGGATTGGCATTTGGCGACCTTTACCGAGATCTTTCTCGTTACTGAACATCTGATTCATAAACTGTTCAGTGGTAAAGCCGCGATAACGCAACGCCGCATGCTCACGGTATTGCGCGAGGATAACGTCCTCTTGATCGAGTGCGGCCACACTGCCGACAATCGCCGCTTCTTCACCCGTACAGGTCATGTAGAAGCTGATGCGCCCTTGACGCTGGGCACCTAACATACGTTCATCGAGTACCCGAATGAACACGCAGGTATCGTAAATTTTAGTGGCTAAGGTTTCATCTATCACAGGCAAAACCGCGGTTTCATAAGTGGTGCCGTCGGCTTGTAGAATTCGAAGGATAGGAATGTGTAGCGATGCCTTATCCAAGAAGCCGACACGGTGCACTGTATCAGTGTTGAGTGTTGCTTTGCTCATATTGTGCTCTTGTTATCTCATTACGCACCAAAGCGTTTTGATGCGTCTGTTTATACGAATATGCCCGACGAACATTACGTTAACGTAAACTACCTATCAACCATTGGCATAGCTCAAACCACAAGTTATCCCTGCCTCGCATGTATATATTGCTTTACAAGCCTAACGCACGTCCGCATTCACTGCAGGGATCAGGCAAATCACAGTGCGATTGCCAATAGGCACTTTGGCATTAGGGAACACGACAGACTCAAACTCATGTTCCACTTTAATTTCTTGCCCACCTTCCCGCGCTAATACAAAACCTTTCGGGAAAGATCTGAAGTTTTCGACATCGGTTGCGAAGGTAAATTCAAAATCATCGAAATGTTTATTGATGACGCGGCACACTTGATACAAGTTAACCTTATCGGCATCAAATGCATCTAACTCCAACGGCTTAGCGGTGATCAAGCGCATAAACATTTCATGGGTCGCAATAAAACGCGTCATGTCGTTCTGCCCCATGGGATACACTTTGCCAAGCTCAATGGTAAAGGCATCGGCGCCGTAGCGTTCGGAGGAAAAATAGCTAAAGGTCGTGGTCGGTTCGTGGTGAAAAAGTACCGTATCGACGCCGCTTGCGGCTAAAAACATGATTTGCTCGCCGCTAAAGGCACGCCCTGGACGATAGGGATAAATAGCGAACTTTTCATGCTTCGAGGCGCGCATCGCCGTGTGCAGATCATAATGAATGCGCTGACGACCATCGGCAACCGCGGTATAAAAACGGTCGACATAGGCTTCGAGTTTTTTGGCGCGCACTCGCTCAGGATTGACTAATCCCGGAGGATTGGAATGCTCACCACTAAAGAGACGATTCATGTTCTCATCGATAATCCGCGTGCCGTTATTAATCGCTAATGGGTTACCAATCAGGAATAAAGTGCGCTGTTTAGCGATGATCTTTTGCTGTAAAAGCTGCTTAATTAAGCCATTGCAGAGTTCAATGGGCGCGGTCTCGTTACCGTGAACACCGCAAGAAAGGACAACATCTTTTCCTTCATTCTGGGCGGGCTCAAAAACGATAACGCCGGTATCCCACACTTCAACTTGGGTATGGTCGCCTAAGCTAAATGAAAACTCGCCATCGAACTGTTCAGGATGGGCTAAGGTGAGCGCTAAAAAATCCTTTGAATCTAACAGAGCTTGTAACACAGAATTCTCCTTATAATGGTGTGTAACAGTAACGGCGCAATAGCATCAGTGCAGATAGCAATAACCACTCAAGCATTCATCTCACCGCGGTTAGGCTGACTCGCACCTTAAAAAGCGGCTTCAATACTAACACATGTTTTTAATGCTGTTCTCAGACATTTATCGCCATAGGACCCAGTTTTGAACGGAATAAGATCAACGCGGCGCTTTGCTATGCCGAGTGTAAATTTCCCATGCCTTTATCGAAAAATCGTCCAGCATAAATATTCCTGCTAGAGGCTTGCTTTTGCGCGCGAGTTTTATCACAATCCTTAGCCATCTAGACTTCTATTGGATTTAATTATGGCGTTAGCAACCTTTGGTGCCGGCTGTTTCTGGGGCGTAGAGTATTTTTTTAGACAAGTGAATGGCGTATCGAATGCCACCTGCGGTTACATGGGCGGCAATAATAGCGCGACCACCTATGAAGAAGTCAAAAAAGGCAAAACGGGCCACGCCGAAGTGGTACAAGTGGAATTTGACCCTGCCCTGGTCAGTTATGAAGACTTGCTCGAGGTATTTTGGAAAAACCACAATCCAACCAGTCTGAACATGCAAGGCGGAGATATAGGCACTCAATACCGCAGCACGATTTTCTTCCATGACCGTGAACAAAAAGCCGCGGCAGAAGCCTCAAAATTAGCTTTTGCCCGCTCAGGTCGTTGGGGATTACGCCATATCGTGACTGAAATTGTGCCATTGCAACAGTTCCATGTGGCAGAGGAATATCACCAAAATTACATCGATAAGAATAACTTACCGAGTTGTCATATCGAGTACTAAATACGGTCAAATCAGCATGAGTTTAATACTCATAGCTTAAATAGACATAAACAAAAACGCACTCAAAACTGAATGCGTTTGTTTTTAATACTTTATAAACCTACTGCTGCGTTAAGCGTTCAGCGCCTTATCAATTAATGCCTGCGCATCTTTGATGATTTCAGCTAAATGCTGCTCACTGATAAAACTCTCGCCGTAGATCTTAAATAACGCTTCCGTGCCCGATGGACGCGCGGCAAACCAACCATTCGCCGTAGTCACTTTGATGCCACCAATGGCCGCATTATTGCCCGGCGCATGGGTTAACACGTTTTCGATTGTCTCACCCGCAAGCACAGTGGCATTTAAGGTTTCTGCATTTAATAACGCAAATTTGGCCTTGTTTTCAAGACTGATTGGGCTATCGATACGTTTATAAAAACTTTGGCCAAATTGTTTTACTAGCTCTTGATGGCGTTGACCTGGAGTTTTACCTGTCACCGCAAGAATTTCTGCAGCAAGTAACCCTAGAATAAAGCCGTCTTTATCTGTACACCACGTAGTGCCATCACGGCGTAAAAATGCCGCGCCAGCGCTCTCTTCACCGCCAAAGGCGATGGTGGCTTCGGCTAAACCATCGACAAACCACTTAAAGCCCACAGGCACTTCGAGTAATTTTTTGCCATGGAAAGCACAGATTTTATCGATAAGCGCACTCGATACTAAGGTTTTACCTATGGCTAAGGTATCGCTCCAATCCGGTCTGTGCGTCAGTAAATAATCGATAGCGACCGCAAGGTAGTGATTAGGGTCCATCAAGCCGGTACCAGGGCAGACAATGCCGTGACGGTCATAGTCAGGATCGTTACCAAGGCATAAATCAAAGGATTCTTTATGGGCGAGTAACCCTGCCATCGCATAGGGAGACGAGCAATCCATACGGATTTTGCCGTCTTTATCCAGCGGCATAAAGCTAAAGCTTGGGTCAACTTTATCATTAACTAAGGTGATATCGAGCCCATAACGCGCGGCAATCGGAGCCCAGTAGAAAATCCCTGAACCACCGAGCGGGTCCACACCGATACGCAGCTTAGCGTTGGCAATCGCCTGCATATCGATAACATTCTCTAAATCAGCCACATAGGGCGTGATCAAATCAATGGCGTTGACATAGCCTGAGGCCAGTGCTTCGGCATACGCTAATTTTTGCACGCCAGCTAACGCTTGGCGCAAGTAATCATTGGCACGCGACTCAATCCAAGCCGTGATATTACCTTCGGCCGGTCCACCATGGGGTGGATTGTATTTGATCCCGCCATCTTGAGGCGGATTATGGGAAGGCGTGATAATCAAACCATCGGACAGTGCCGCACCTGTGATATTGGCTTCGCGATTGGCGCAAATCACCCCATGGGACACCACTGGTGTTGGCGTGAAACCATCATTCTGTTGGATGTGCACTGTGACTTTATTTGCCGCCAGCACTTCAATTGCCGATAAATAAGCCGCATAGGATAACGCATGGGTGTCAATCCCGAGGATCAACGGCCCATTGATATTCACCGATTGGCGGTAATCCACCACAGCTTGGGTAATCGCCCAAATGTGTTGTTGGTTAAAACTGCCATTAAAAGCGCAGCCTCTGTGCCCAGAAGTGCCAAAGGTGACGCGTTGTTGTACATCATCCATATTTGGCGTGATGCTGTAATAATGGCTCATCAGTTTTGGAATATTGACCAGATCCGTCTGATTAGCGATTTGTCCTGCCCTTTGATGTATTGCCACCTATGGCTCTCCTGCACTCAATTACAATTAAAAACAATGATTAAACTTAGCTCAATAGCTGATGAAACGGCTCACCCGCGGATTAAACGCGCTCGGCGATGCCAGCTGCAACCGTTGCATCACAGCCAAATTGCACTAAGACTTCAGATAAAATGGTGCGTTTCTTGGCGGTATTGTTGTTGCTTGTCACCCAGAAACCACTGGTACCGATTTCTTTAGGATTCGCCGATGCGCTCGCTTCCAGTAATTGCTCTTTCGAACGGGCAAAATACAAACGATCGCGCCCTTGGATCTGCAGAATTTGCGAGAACTGCTCTGGGGCTAATTGATACAGACTTTCGAGCAAAAAGAGGAAACGCCCTACCGCGCCTTTTTGTTGCGATAACAGATGTTCATCGACTAAGCGACTGAAGTCATTCACAGCAGGTGCAGCTTGCACCGCCACAGCTTGAATCGGCTCAGCCTCTAAACTTGGTTGGCTTATCGCCAAAGGCTGAGGTGGTTCGACCGCATCGACGGACAGGCCGAGTAATCGACGAAGAATGTCAGAGGCGCTCTCACCAATACGTTCTGTTTTGCTGGCAATATGACGATAGAGCTCTTCATCAACTTCGATATATTTCATAACCTTAATTATCCTTTGTTATTCGACAGGCTTAACCGAAAAAAGTGTACCACAGCGATCGGGGCAGATCATTGCGATCGGTTACCAGTGTATCCATGTCTATCAATCTGATAAAGCGCCATTATTCTAAAAATGCGTGAAATAGCACAGCAAACTAGCAGATAATCGACAATTGCCGAAAAAGCGCCCAAGTTCATCGCCGCATACACGCCAAAGTGGCAACTGACTTGTCAAGCCAACGGCATTAAGGGCACAATTCGCGCCACGTTAAGCTAAACATATCCAACAGGAATGACCATGAACTTTGTTTCTACAGGCCAAGGACCCGCAGTACTCTTGATCCACGGCTTGTTCGGCAACCTAGATAACCTCAAAGGCCTAGGGCAAGTATTAGAAAGCCAGTATCAGGTTATTCGTGTCGATGTGCCCAATCATGGTTTAAGTGAGCATTGGGATGAGATGGATTACCCTCGCCTCGCCACGGCCATGGTTGCATTACTCGACGAACTGGCTATTGAACGCGCCCATATTGTGGGTCACTCCATGGGCGGTAAAATCGCCATGGCGACGGCGTTAGCCTTTCCAGAACGCATTATCAGCATGGTGGCAGCAGATATAGCCCCCGTCGCCTATGAGCCAAGACATGACTTAGTGTTTGCCGCATTAGAAAGTCTGCCCTTAGAAGGTCATACTGACAGACGCTTTGCCCTTAACCACTTAATAGACAAAGGTATCGACGAAGCCACCGCGCAGTTTTTACTCAAAAACCTGCAACGTACCGATACTGGCTTTCGTTGGAAGCTGAACTTAAGTGGGCTAAAGGCTTGTTATCCCAATATTATTGGTTGGCACAATCAGGCGCCAAATCCAGTGCAAAGCTATAGTGGCCCGAGTCTATTTATTCGCGGCGGTGACTCAAATTATGTCACTGGTGAGCACAGAAGCGCTATCATGGCGCAATTCCCTGCGGCGCAGGCGAAAACCCTCGAAGGCTGTGGTCATTGGTTACATGCACAGAAACCCGCCATCTTTAACCGGATTGTGTCTGAATTTATTGACAAACAAGCAATGTAAATCAGCAGCAAACTCGACCTAAAGCATATGGCAGCCGCCATCTTGATGTGATATATTCGCGCCTCTTTTGGCCTTAGAACACTCTCGAGGACTAAGAAAGTATGTTATCTCAGTACATGGAACAAATTGAAACCATCGGCCTGAACCTGTTTTTTGCCTCGATATTTTTCTTTATCGGCATGGCCATCCACGATGTGCTTAAACAAGGTAACGTGCCGAAATTTGGTCGATTTATTGTTTGGTTAGTGTTATTTCTCGGCTGCGCCGGGTTTATTGTAAAAGGTATTATCCAGATCACTTGGGAAGGCTCAGGGATCGGTTAACAATAAGAACATGGCAAAAGAAGCGACAGACAGAACCACCATTGACCTTTTTGCCAATGAAAAGCGCCGGGGCCGCCCACGAAGTAATCCTTTGTCCCGTAGCCAGCAGCTTAAGGTCAACAAACGCAATCAAATCCAGCGCGATAAAGCCAACGGATTAAAGCGAATAGAGTTAAAGGTGTCACAAGATTTGTATGACGCCTTGAATGAGCAGGCATTGGCCAGTAACATCAGCCGTAGCCAGTTAATCGAATTAATTCTTCAGCAACAAGTTGAGTGCTGAACGAGTACCAGCAAGATTAACGTAATAAGTGAACTAGACATTAAAGGATAGACAATGGCAACTGTAGGTCTTTTTTTCGGTAGCGACACAGGTAACACCGAAGCCGTAGCCAAGATGATCCAGAAAAAACTGGGTAAAAAAATGGTTGAGGTGAAAGATATCGCCAAAAGTACCAAAGAACAGATTGCAGAGTATGACTTGCTGCTGTTCGGCATCCCGACCTGGTATTACGGCGAAGCTCAATGTGACTGGGATGATTTCTTCCCTGAACTAGAGCAAATTGATTTTACTGACAAACTTGTCGCTATTTTTGGTTGTGGTGATCAAGAAGACTACGCTGAGTATTTCCTTGATGCCATGGGCATGGTTGGCGATATCGTTCAGGCGCGTGGTGGTATCATCATTGGTCACTGGCCAACTGCAAGCTACAACTTCGAAGCCTCTAAAGGCCAAGTTGATGACGACCACTTTATTGGTTTAGGTATCGATGAAGATCGCCAGCCAGAGCTGACCGAAGAGCGTGTCGATGCTTGGGTTAAGCAAATTTACGAAGAAATGTGCTTAGCTGAATTAGAAGACTAATTGGGCTAACCATTCGATTAAAGCGGCCTTAACGCCGCTTTTTTTATGCTTATATTTCTGACTAAGAATAACGACATACCACACTCATGACCAACACACCCCGCTCCACTCATTGGGATATCTTTTGTACCGTCGTCGATAACTATGGCGATATTGGCGTCACTTGGCGTTTAGCCAAACAAATGGCTAATGAGTACCAGATTCCCGTTAATTTGTGGGTCGACGACCTCGCAAGCTTCTCGCATATCTTACCGACACTCGATCCACTAAAAGCCGCGCAGACGTTTAATGGTGTGAATATTATTCATTGGAATAAGCCTTTACCCGTAGCGTTTGTCGCAGGAGCTGTGCTCATCGAAGCCTTTGCCTGTGAATTACCCGAACAGGTAAAAGCGCAGTTGGTTTATTTACATCAGAACGACCCCAGATCTGTGCCTATCTGGTTGAATTTAGAATATTTAAGCGCTGAGGATTGGGTCGAAGGCTGCCATGGTTTGCCTTCATTACAAGCCAATGGTTTAAAGAAGTATTTTTACTTCCCGGGCTTTGGCGCAAAAACCGGTGGGCTCATCTGCGAGCAAGATTTGTTTGCCGAGCGCGATGCTTGGCAAGCTAACTCAGCTAACAAATTACAGCTTTTTAGTCAGCTAGGTCTTAGAGGGATTGAGGCTCAAGATACTGTAATTAGCATCTTTAGCTATGAAACCGAGGCACTCCCCGCGTTATGCGAGTTATGGCAGCAATCGGCCGAGAAAATCCATGCGCTTATTCCCAAGGGGCGCAGCTTAAACAGTCTGACGCATTTACTGCCCTGTGATATTGCCGCGCTAGTGCCGGGTCAGCAGATAAATCATGGCAATTTAACCCTGCATATTTTACCCATGACAGACCAACAAGGGTTTGATCGTCTGCTCTGGAGCTGCGATTTCAATATCGTCCGCGGTGAAGATTCCTTTTTACGCGCTCAATGGGCCGCAAAACCCTTCATTTGGCATATTTATCCCCAAGAAGATGATTATCACCTCGTAAAATTAGAAGCTTTTCTCAAACTTTACTGCGATAATCTGCCACCTAAAATTGCTTGTTATTGGTCTGAATTGAATCTTGCGTTCAACCAAGCACAGCAATCTGCCGTGAGCCTTCACTGGCAAAACCTTAATCCTGTTAATTTGCCCTTGTTGCACCATGCTAAACAATGGCCAATTAATGCATTAAATGCTGCAGATCTCGCTACTCGACTAGTTCAGTTCGTTAAAAACAGCTAAGATACTGCGCGAAAACAGAAAAATCTAAATATAGGAAATAGTGTAATGAAAACTGCTCATGAAATCCGTCCTGGTAACGTGATCATGTTAGATGGCAGCCCATGGGTTGTGCAGAAAACTGAAACAACTCGTTCTGGCCGTAACGCTGCTATCGTTAAGTTAAAGTTGAAAAACTTACTGCTTAACTCTGGTACTGAAACGACTTTCAAAGGTGAAGATAAGTTAGAAGACATCATCCTAGATCGTCTTGATTGTACTTATTCTTACTTTGCTGATCCTATGTTTGTATTCATGGATGCAGAATATAACCAATACGACGTAGAAGCTGAAAACTTAGGTGATGCAGCGGCTTATATCGTTGACGGTATGGAAGAAACTTGCCAAGTGACTTTCTACGATGGCAAAGCTATCTCTGTTGAAATGCCAACCACTATCGTACGTGAAGTGATCTACACTGAGCCTTCAGCTCGTGGCGATACTTCAGGTAAAGTGATGAAGCCAGCAACTATCACTGGCGGCGGCACTGTTACTGTTGCTGACTTCGTGAAAGTTGGCGACAAGATTGAAATCGATACTCGTACTGGCGAATTCAAGAAGCGCGTTTAATCGCCTTTCTCGTTTCCAGACGAAGAAAAGCCAGTGCTTGCACTGGCTTTTTTGTTGCTGTTTTTTAGTCGCGTGATTTGTGGGATGTATTTGTGGAATGTCGAGTCACTCAAGGAAATAAAGCGTTATCCAGCCACATCCCCTCAGCAAATAAGTGCTAGCATTGCGGCCCTAAGAAGCGTCGCTCCCAAGCACCTATCTCACTCAAATAACTTTGAAACTCAATCTCCTTCACTGACACAAAACCCGTGACAAAATCATCACCGAGTAAGCGCCTTGCCGAATCACTTTGGCGCATTTGCGTTAATGCAGCGAGAAATGTCTGCGCTAAGTCATGGCTGCTCTCATAAGCACTACCGGTTTCTGGTGCGCTTGGGGATAGTTTTTCTTCCATTCCCGCAAGGCCCGCAGCAAGTGACGCAGCAACCATCAAATACGGATTGGCATCGGCGCCCGCAATGCGATTTTCTACCCGTCGCGCCACTGGAGCACTCAATGGCACACGTAAGCCTGTGGTGCGGTTATCTACGCCCCAGCTTAAATTAATCGGCGCTTGGCTGCCGGAAATGTAACGTCGGAATGAATTGATATTGGGTGCGAATAACAACATTAAATCAGGTAGATACTTTTGTAATCCGCCGATGTAATGGTGAAAATGTTCAGTATCGCTACCATCTGCATGGCTGAAAATATTGTTGCCTTTATCATCCACGACACTTTGATGTAAATGCATAGAACTGCCAGGTTGGCCTGCTATGGGTTTCGCCATAAAAATCGCGTTCAAGCCATGTTTAATGGCGATTTCTTTCGCCGCGTATTTAAACATAAAAGCTTGATCTGCTAAGGCCAACGGATCGCCATGCACTAAGTTAATTTCATATTGCGATAGCCCCATCTCATGGATCCAAGTATCACCTTTGATCCCAATCGCATCGATGGCGGCATTAAACTCATCCCAAAATGGCGCGAGTTCATTGAGCATATTCATGCTAAACGCAGATTGACCGTTTTCAGCTCGGCCACTTTTTGAAATGGGCGCCTGATACGGCGCACTCGGATCGGTATTGGCTTCAGTCAGATAAAACTCAATCTCAGGGGCCACCACGGGCGTTAACCCAAGGGCTTGGTAACGGGCCAACACATTTTTTAAAATAGAACGCGGCGCAAATGGGCATAAATTGCCATCGAGCAACACACAGTCATGGATGGCAAATGCGCGCGGCACTGTGGTCCACGGGATCATTTTTAGGGTGCTGTAATCGGGGACGAGTAACAGATCAGGATCAGCATCGGGGAAAATAGGATCGTAGGAATACTCACCGGTAATCGCCTGCATCGAAATCGCTTGGGCAATACGTAACTCATCACCCTTAGCAAAGCTTCGGGCTGGCATGAGCTTCCCCCTTGGATAGCCTGAGATATCAGGGAATAAACATTCGACATCACGTATTGTGCCATGCTGGAAAAACGCAGTAAGAAGGGTTGAGTCCATTTGATTCGTTTGCCACTAAATGTTGAAAATAACACTATGAAGGATGCAAAGTATAATCAGGCTTTGATTTGAAAAGCTACATGGCAACGATGAAATATGTAAAATATAAATGACAATTCCGTAAAATATAATTTGACATCAGCTGAGCGTCTTCATTTAAGAGTGTAATCACGGTTATCCTAGTTCAAGCCTAGCCACTCTCCACTCGGCTTTCCCCCACTTTAACCGCTGAACCCAATGACGGCAGATATAAAAAAACCAGCCGCAGCTGGTTTCTTATTCTAACAGTGACGAATTCTATAGTGACTTAGTTTACGCAATCACGATAAAGCCGATAAACGCCAGTACAGCGGCGATCAGCGCATAAGGTAACTGAGTCACTGCATGGCTCACTAAGTTACAACCAGAGCCTTGGGCGGCCAATACGGTTGAATCTGAGTAGAAGCACGCTTGGCTACCAAATGATGATGCCGACAACAAGGCACCAATCACTAATGGAATATCCGCACCCACCGATTGCGCTAATGGCATCACGATAGGAATGGTCACCGCAAAAATGCCCCAGCTCGAACCCGTCGCAAACGCGAGGATCGCCATGGATAAGAACACCACAGCAGGTAGCAATTTAGGTGTCATAAACGGGCTTAAGGATTCAATCACGTACTGCGGCAGTAATAACTGATCGCATACGTCCTTAAACACAAATGCCGCAATCACAGTGCTAATCGCCGGTAACATGCTCTTAAAGCCATCAATCATCTGATCCATCATCTCGGATAACGGCATCAAACGCTGCACAGCATAATAAGGGATAGTGATGACTAAAGTCGCCAGCAAGCCTTTCCACACGTCGATATCAAAGTACACGGTAAAGGCCACTAACAAACCAATCGGCACTAAAAAGTTATGCAGCTTGCCATGGTTATCGGCGTGCTTAAATTCCTCTTCGATGGCTTTAACCGCATATTCATCCGAGGTTTGTACTTGGTCGAAATCCACTTGGGCTTCTGCTGGCTCGCCTTGGGCGGCGCGCAGTTGCGCAGTTTTCATCGGGCCAATGGCAGGCACTATGCCAAGTACCACAAGTAGCACCATAGCCACGGCTAACCAAGCGTAAAGCATGTAAGGAATCGCTTGCATGTAGACAGCAATGCCCTGACCTTCGGCCGCAACACCGTTATCGACCAATAACCCACCAAAGAATACTGCCCAAGTCGATAATGGCACTAATACACACACAGGCGCGGCAGTGGAATCCACAACATAGGCGAGCATCTCACGGGACACTTTAAATTTATCCGTTACACGCTTCATGGTTTCACCCACGGTTAGCGCATTGAGATAATCATCAATAAAAATCACGATCCCAAGAATAAACGTCATCAACAATGAAGATTTGGGTCCCTTAGCAAATCTCAGTGCATTACGACCGAACGCTAATGCGCCGCCAGTGCGGACCAAAAGCGCAATCAGCGCACCAAAACCACCACACACCAGAATCAACCAACCTATGGTTTCATCGGCCATGACCTTCAATGACACACTGGCAAAATTGTTTAAGACTTGACTGGGATCGAGTAACAGGAAACCGGTTACCGCACCTATGATCAGAGATAAAATGGGACGGCGTAACCAAATAGCTAACACCAATACCACCAAAGGTGGGATGAGACTTAACGCTGTCGGTTCAGACATGCACTTAGGTCCTCTAAATAAATCGCCTAAAAGGCAAATGGTTTTAGAATAACGTCTGAAATCAACATGATTCAGAACGTCAACACAGCTGCTTCATGATGACTAACCCTGAAGATAAAACCCGCTAATTGCTTGCTATCTGAGGTGCCTTGCCAAAAACATCGCGCAGAAAATAAAGCGCATCGAATATTGAGTCAACTATAAATTTAACTTGATAGAAAATAATTTTAACGGCTGCAAACAAAATCAATATAATACAATGATTTTAAAGTCTTTTAACTCACTCGCAACGAAACCGTTTATGATCCTCTCAGCTTAATAAGCATTCAATAAATATGCCTATTTATCACAAGGTCATATACAGCTTGCATAAGTTGATCTTATCGAGGAACTGTGATTAAAAATCAATCATTAAGCTTTTGCTAAAATACACTTTTCCCCTACTAAGATTTATAGGACAAACAAATATAACGAAATAGCCGTCAGCCACTGAAAATGCATTTCCATCAAGCGTGATTATTTTCTTCCTGCATCCCAAAAACACGTAAAGCGGGTTTTATCTACCGTCAGTATTAGCTAAACACTCTTAAAACCTTCTTAAAGTCAGAATATAAAACTTGTTCTTATTTCATTAATTGACTGTTAAAGCATATTTAACTAAGTGGTATTTACAAAAAAAGTCTCATTCTGTGCTGCTCCCCCCTTTCATCTACAGTGAAATTTCGTTATGGTGCGCTAACTTAAGCCAAAACTTTATGCATGTTCCGAGGTGTAAATGCGCCCTATCATCAAATCCAACAAGCTGGATAGCGTTTGCTATGACATCCGCGGCCCAGTGCACAAGGAAGCCAGACGTTTAGAAGACGAGGGTCATCGGATCCTCAAACTTAACATTGGTAATCCCGCCCCCTTCGGTTTCGAAGCGCCGGAGGAAATTGTGCGCGATGTGATCCTTAATCTACCCAGTGCGCAAGGCTACTGTGAGTCAAAAGGATTATTCTCTGCCCGTAAGGCCATAGTGCAGCATTATCAAGCCCAAGGGATTTTTGGTGTAGATATCGAAGATATCTATATAGGCAACGGCGTCTCTGAACTCATTATGATGGCGATGCAAGGTTTGCTTAACACCGATGATGAAATTTTAATCCCCTCGCCTGACTATCCACTGTGGACGGCGGCGGCCAATCTCGCCGGTGGTAAAGCGGTTCATTATCGTTGCGATGAAGAAGCGGACTGGTTCCCCGATCTCAGCGACATTAAAAGTAAGATTTCATCGCGTACCCGCGGTATTGTACTGATCAACCCGAACAATCCTACGGGCGCGGTTTACAGCAAAGAATTACTGCTGCAAGTGGTTGAGCTTTGCCGTGAACACAGTTTGATTTTATTTGCCGATGAAATTTACGACAAAATTTTGTATGACGAAGCCAAGCATGTTCCTGCGGCTGGCCTGTCGGACGATATTTTAACTGTTACCTTCAATGGTCTATCAAAGGCTTATCGCGCAGCGGGCTTTCGTGTCGGTTGGATGATGTTGTCTGGCAATCTTAAAGCAGCGAAGAGCTATATCGAAGGTTTAGAAATGCTGTCCTCGATGCGCCTGTGTGCAAACGTGCCCAATCAACATGCGATTCAAACCGCGCTCGGTGGCTATCAAAGTATTAACGAGCTGATTTTACCTAAGGGTCGCCTGACAGTTCAACGGGATGCCTGTTACGAGCTGTTGAATCAAATCCCGGGCGTCAGCGTGAAAAAGCCTAAGGGCGCACTCTATGCTTTCCCTAAACTGGATATGAAGAAATTCAATCTGCGGGATGATGAGCGCTTAGTGCTGGATTTACTCAGAGAAAAGAAAATTCTGTTAGTGCACGGCACCGCCTTTAATTGGCCTGAGCCCGACCATTTACGAGTGGTTTTCTTACCCTATAAAGAAGATCTGAAAAAAGCATTTACCGAGTTTGGCGCCTTCCTCGAAAACTATCGGCAGTAGGTTTAGCCTCGACTAACAGTTTGAGTCATAAAGCGATCCTAGTGGTCGCTTTATTTTTAGCGATTTCGACAAATCCTCCACGCTCATACTCACGTGTCACCCAAGGCTGTGATAATCTAAGACTTCATTAGCGTCAATACTGCTTATTCAACTCGTGTCACGTCTTCCAATGCAGCTTGTCGCCTTTCTACTCACTCATTAGCAGGCAAACTAAGAGTCATTTATGTGCCGTTTTTAGAATACGAATGACGCTTATCCAACGCTGGCCCTCGAATTAACAGGAAAACTATGAGTCACTTATTTGCCCATTTAGCTCGAATGAAACTTATCCAACGCTGGCCTTTGATGTACAACGTTCGCACTGAAAATGTTCAGGAACACTCGCTACAAGTCGCCATGGTGGCCCATGCACTGGTGATCATCAGCAATAAAAAGTTCGGCACGACGCTTGATCCCCATCAAGCTACAAGTCTGGCGATTTTTCACGATGCCAGTGAAATCCTCACGGGTGACTTACCGACACCGGTGAAATACTTCAATAAAGAAATTGAAGCCGAGTATAAAAAGATTGAGGCGATTGCAGAGCAGCGCATGCTGGATATGGTGCCTGAGGAATTTAAAAAGGATTATCGTAGCCTCTTTATAAGCGATTACGCCGATCCCGTTTACAAGATCATAGTGAAATCCGCTGATACTCTGTGTGCCTATCTTAAATGTCTTGAAGAAAACCGCGCGGGCAACAGTGAGTTCAACACCGCCCGTAAGCGTCTCGAAGACATGCTGGCGACAAATCCTGACCCCGCAGTACAGTATTTTATGAACTGCTTTGTGCCCAGTTTCACCTTGAATTTAGACGAAATTAACAAGATGCTTTGATTTTCCACTCTCGCTAGGAATGCATATGACTTCAAGTGTTTGGCAAGAACGCCGTCATGGTGAAGATAAACAACGGCGTAACGATCACCGCAGCCCTTACCAAAGAGACAGGGCGCGTATTCTCCACTCGGCCGCCTTTCGCCGCCTGCAGGCCAAAACGCAAGTGCTCGGCGTTGGCATGAATGACTTCTATCGCACTCGATTAACCCACTCACTCGAAGTCTCGCAAATTGGCACTGGCATAGCAGCCCAGCTCAGACGCAAATATCCACAGCATAAGCAGCTGCTTTGCTCTATGAGCTTATTAGAGTCCTTATGTTTAGCCCACGATATTGGTCATCCTCCCTTCGGCCACGGCGGCGAAGTGGCATTGAATTACATGATGCGCGACCACGGCGGCTTTGAAGGCAATGGCCAAACTTTTCGAATTCTCTCTAAGCTTGAGCCCTACACATTAGATTTCGGGATGAACTTGTGTCGGCGTACCATGCTCGGGATTTTGAAATACCCCGCGCCGCACTCGAAGCTATTTGTCGCGGGCGAGCATAACGAAATCACCAACCATAGACAGCTCAAGCCGTCACAATGGCCGCCGGTTAAGGGCATTTTCGACGATGATAACGACATCTTCGCTTGGGTGCTTGAGCCGTTATCTGAGGCAGACCGCAGTCGTTTTACATCGACGCAGCAAGGATCACACCCCGCCCTGCACCACTATCCACATCTGCGCACTCAGTTTAAATCCTTCGATTGCTCGATTATGGAACTGGCAGATGACATCGCCTATGCGGTGCACGATCTCGAAGATGCGATCGTGATGGGTATAGTCACGGCATCCCAGTGGCATCAAGATGTTGCGCCGACACTGACCAACAGCGGCGATTCGTGGATACGACAAGAGCTTGCCGATATTGGCAATAAGCTGTTTTCCCATGAGCATCACCTACGTAAAGATGCCATAGGCACCCTCGTTAATGGCTTTGTCACCGCGATTGTTATCTCAGAAGATGACGTGTTTGAAGAACCATTATTACGCTTTAATGCCACCTTAGAGCCGGAATTTGCCATTGCGCTCAATGTGCTCAAGCAACTGGTTTATAAATACGTGATCCGTAAACCTGAGATCCAAATGCTCGAATATAAGGGCCAGCAGATTGTGATGGGTTTATTCGAAGCCTTCGCTTCCGATCCAGAACGTTTACTGCCACTGAACACCCAAGAGCGCTGGCGCGAAAGTGAGCAACAGGGTTTAAATAGTCATAGAGTCTTGGCGGACTACATTTCGGGAATGACCGATGAGTTTGCGGGGCGACTGTATCAACAGCTATTTAGCCCAAAAGCCGGCTCAAATGTGGAACTGAGCAAGGAAATGTAGGCAAGCAGACATTGCGCGGCCTGACTTGCTATAAAGCCAGACCGTTTGTAAATGTGCGAATATCTATAAAAGCTAGACTTTCTATAGCGCCAGCTATCACAGACATTCTTTATCAAAGGCTAAAGATGAAAGACAAAAAACCACCTTGCGGTGGTTTTTTTTTGTCGCTATTTCAAGCTCGACTTATAAAGCACCGATGGCGTCTTTACAAAGTTGAGTGATACGATCCCAATCGCCGTGTTCCATTGCATCCGTTGGCGCAATCCAGCTGCCACCAATACAATCGACGTTTTTCAGCGCTAAATAATCTTTATAGCTGCTTGGCGTAATGCCACCTGTTGGGCAGAAGCGAATGTCCGCTAGGGGACCCGAGAAGGCTTTCAGTGCATCCACACCACCCGAGGCTTCGGCTGGGAAAAATTTAAAGTGGGTGTAACCAAGCGCCATACCCGTCATCACTTCTGAAATGCTCGCAACACCAGGGATCAATGGTACAGGACCATGCATACCGGCTTTGAGCAGTTCAACTGTAGCGCCTGGGGTAATAATAAACTGCGCACCAGCGGCAATCGCAAGATCTAGCTGAGCTTCGTTTAGAATAGTGCCCGCGCCCACTAAGGCCTCAGGCACTTCTTTGGCGATTTTAGTGATAGCTTCGAGTGCGCAAGGTGTACGCAAAGTCACTTCTAACACGCTAATGCCGCCAGCAACCAGTGCTCGCGCTAATGGCACCGCATGTTCAATCTTGTTAATCACCATAACAGGAACAATAGGGCTGCGTTTAAAAATATCTTGTGGCTGTAGTGACCAGTTATTCTCAAGCATTGCGTTATTCTTCCTTTGTATTAATAAAGTTCATCGATGGCATTAGTACAACGCGCACCAGTTTCTGGACTGCTTAGATTGGAACGTAGCGCACTAAATAACTCGCGGCCCATGCCATAACGTGAGCGATGTAAATCGACTATTCCGGCGGTTCTGGTGGCAAGTTCTGCTTCAGAGACGAGCAGGCTCAGTTCGCCTGTTAACGCATCGACACGGATCAAGTCGCCATCTTTGACTTTGGCAATTAAGCCGCCATCTAAGGCTTCCGGCGTCAAATGAATGGCCGCAGGGACTTTACCCGACGCGCCAGACATACGACCATCGGTCAGCAGCGCGACTTTAAAGCCTTTGTCCTGAAGCGTGCCTAACAATGGCGTTAATTTATGCAGCTCTGGCATACCATTAGCTTTCGGGCCTTGGCCTTTAACCACAACCACACAATCTCTATCCAGAGCCCCTGCTTGGAACAAGGCATCGAGTTTGTTTTGATCGTCAATGACTACCGCTGGCGCCTCAACGACACGATGTTGTTCTTGTACCGCTGATACTTTGATCACAGCGCGGCCCAAGTTACCTTTCAGTAATTTCAAACCACCGTTACCTTGGAAAGGCGATGCGACTGAAGTTAACACTTCAGTATCTAAACTTGTCGTTGGGCCATCGACCCAGCGCAATTCACCGTCGAGCAGTTTTGGCTCTTGGGTATAACGGCGTAAACCAAAGCCCGCAACGGTATTCACATCTTCATGCAATAGACCCGCATCAAGTAATTCTTTGATTAAGTACGCCATGCCGCCTGCAGCGTGGAAATGGTTGATATCGGCGTGACCGTTTGGATACACGCGCGCCACTAATGGCACGGCATCGGATAATTCAGAAAAATCATCCCAGTTCACGATAATACCGGCAGCTCTAGCCGCGGCGACGATGTGCATAGTCAAGTTAGTAGAACCGCCGGTAGCCAAGAGTGCCACAATGCCGTTAACCACAGACTTTTCACTGACCACTTCACCGATTGGGGTATATTGAGTACCCATTTCGGTTAAACGACACACTTGCTTAGCGGCCATCTTGTTTAAGGCTTCGCGCAGTGGATCATCAGGATTTACAAACGACGAGCCTGGTAACTGCAGACCCATCACTTCAAGCATCAGCTGATTCGAGTTTGCAGTGCCGTAGAAGGTACATGTTCCTGCACTGTGGTAAGACTGGGCTTCTGCTTCGAGCAGCTGCGCGCGATCCACTTTACCTTGGGCAAATTGCTGACGAATACGGGCTTTTTCTTTGTTCGGGATACCTGATTTCATCGGCCCTGCGGGCACGAATAACATAGGTAAGTGACCAAAGCTTAAGGCGCCGATAAGCAAACCTGGAACGATTTTATCGCAAATGCCGAGCAGTAAAGCACCATCAAACATGTTGTGAGACAAGCCCACAGCCGTTGCCATCGCAATCACTTCACGACTCAGTAAGCTCAATTCCATACCGGGTTGACCTTGAGTCACACCGTCACACATGGCCGGAACACCGCCCGCCACTTGTGCAACACTGCCGACTTCCTGACAGGCTTTTTTCAGCAATTCAGGATAGCTTTCATAGGGTTGGTGCGCAGATAACATGTCGTTAAATGCCGTCACTATGCCGATGTTCGCCTTATTCAATTGACGCAATGCATTTTTGTCGTCTGGATTACAGGCGGCAAAACCATGGGCTAAGTTGCCACAGCTCAATGAGCTACGGTGTACACCATGGTTACGGGCATCATTCAATGCGGCGAGATAACCTTCACGTGACGCTTTGCTACGGGCAATAATTCTGTCGGTAACAGCTTGAACTACTGAGTGCATCTTGACTCCTTAAGCGCTCCAGAACACATCAACGGGCGTTTTACGCTGCGCTAATACGGCTCTGATAGGCATAGCATGGACATCATCACTTTCTAACGCTTGACGATATACGGATAATTTCTGTTCCCCGACCAAGTGCAGATAAATTTGTCTGCTGTTCAGAATCGCACTCTTAGAGAGCGTTATTCTGCCGTGGGGCGCTGTGGTGGGGTTAGTCGCCACGCACAGGGCTTGGGTTGTGAGCGCATTTTCAAGCTCAGCGCTACAGGGAAACCAAGAACATGTATGACCATCGTTACCCATGCCTAATACCACCACATCAAAAGGACGCGGGAAATTAGACAAAGACTCGGCGGCCATATCGGCGCCCGCTTCTGCGGTCGAAAACATGTTTTTTAAACCGCGGAATTTGGCATTCGACGCGCGGTTTTGTAATAAATGTTCACGCACTAGACGTTCATTAGAAGCATCGGCGTCGGCTTCAACCCAGCGCTCATCGGCGAGAGTGATATAAACATCACTCCAATCGATGGACTTCATGCTCAATAGTTGAAATAACTTAAGCGGCGTCGAACCACCGGAAACCACTAGGCTCGCTTTTCCGCGGGCATCGACGGCTTCCTGTAACTGGCTCGCAATCTTGCTGGCCAGTTGCTGTTCTAACGCACTTGGCGTATCGAAAGATTTGAATACGGTTTCTTTAATCATCAAAGTCTCCTACTCGTCCCACGAACGGCCATCTTTGGTGATCAAAGCAACTGACGCAACTGGACCCCAAGTACCCGCAGGATAAGGTTTTGGTTTTTCGTTGCTTTGTTCCCACGATTGAATAATGCCATCAACCCAAGTCCATGCCTGCTCGACTTCGTCGCGGCGCACGAACAGCGCTTGATTACCGAGCATAGCTTCGAGTAATAGACGCTCGTAGGCATCGGCGATACGTTCATTTTTGAAGGTATCGGAGAAGCTCAAATCGAGTTTAGTGGTTTGTAAACGTTGTTTCTGCTCCAAACCTGGCACTTTGTTCATCATCTGGATTTCAACCCCTTCATGGGGTTGCAGACGAATAGTCAGCTTGTTGGGTGGCAGATTACGGTAGCTTGAGCGATACAAGTTATGCGGTGGGTTTTTGAAATACACCACAATTTCAGAGCTCTTAAACGGCATACGTTTACCGCTACGTAAATAGAAAGGCACGCCCGCCCAACGCCAGTTGTCGATATCCACACGAATAGCCACGAAGGTTTCTGTGTGTGACTGAAGGTTAGCGCCTTCCTCTTCTAAATAACCCGGTACTGGGCTGCCCTTTAAGAAGCCTGCGCTGTACTGACCGCGTACGGTATTTTCATACACATTGTCAGAATTAATCGGACGCAGTGATTTAAGCACTTTGACTTTTTCATCACGGATGCTGTCAGCGTCTAAGTTGACTGGTGGATCCATAGCAACGAGCGTTAACACTTGCAGCAAATGGTTTTGGATCATGTCGCGCATCTGACCCGCTTTGTCGAAGTAACCCCAACGGCCTTCGATACCCACTTCTTCTGCTACTGTGATCTGGACGTGGTCAATCGTACGGTTGTCCCACTTAGAGGCAAATAAAGAGTTAGCAAAACGCAGTGCAATCAAGTTCTGTACGGTTTCTTTACCTAAGTAATGGTCGATACGGTAAACCTGACGTTCTTTGAAGTAAGCGGAAACTTGATCATTGATAACGCGAGAAGAGTCTAAATCTGAACCGATTGGCTTTTCGAGCACCACACGTGAATCGGGGTGGATAAGATCTTGTTCATGCAAACAACGGCAAATGTCGCCGAATATCGCAGGTGGCGTAGCAAAGTAACTGACCATGACGCGCTCTTCTGGTTTGAGCAGTTCATGGAAGGCACTGTAGCCAGCTGAATCGGTAAAGTTAGTGCCTATATAGTGGCAGCGGGACAGGAAACGTTGGAGAGTCTCTTCGCACAAAGGCTCTTTCACGAAGGTGTTTAATGCAAGCGTGACTAATTCGATAAACTCATCTTGAGTAAACTCGTCTTTCGCGACACCGATCACTTTCGTATCTTTATCGAGAAGTTCAGCTTTATCTAGCTGGTATAAAGAAGGTAACAACTTGCGTCGTGCCAAATCGCCTTTAGTACCAAAGAGTACGAAGTCACAAGCTTTGGCGCCTGATGTTGTTTTGCCCATTGCGTTACGATCTCCTTTGTATGTCGTGTCCCTTCATGTCGATGAAGAAATCCACACTTTTGTTGTAATATAACAACAGAATTTATTAAATGCATCTATTTTTATAAATATTAACATTCTAGCTAACTAGGCACTTACAGCATTAATCTGATATGCTTTTTGTGCTTAAATTACTGAAGGTAGTAAAGTCTTATTTCAAAATTGTACTGAAAAGTTACTACATAGAGTCTCTTTGTGGGCCGCCAGCCTTGATCTGTCCCCACAAAACAAAAATAAATAAAATTACATTCTCAATTTAGCGGACATACGCGTATGAATACCCTAGAAAAGGTTCAAAAAAGCCTCACCCATTTTAGTAAATCAGAACGCAAAGTTGCAGAGGTGATCTTAGCATCACCACAGACAGCTATACATTCTAGCATCGCCACACTGGCTAAGATGGCAGATGTCAGTGAACCTACTGTGAATCGTTTCTGCCGCCGCTTAGATACTAAAGGCTTCCCTGATTTTAAGTTACATCTAGCGCAAAGTCTTGCGAACGGTACTCCTTATGTGAGCCGCCACGTTGAAGAAGATGATTCGACTGAGTCGTATACAACAAAAATCTTCGAATCTTCAATGGCTTCGCTTGATACCGCACGTCAAAGTTTAGATATTTCAGCCATAAACAAAGCGGTTGATATACTTACTCAAGCTAAGACTATTTCCTTTTTTGGCCTAGGCGCATCCGCTTCTGTTGCCCATGACGCCCAAAACAAATTCTTCCGTTTTAATGTACCTGTCATCTGTTTTGACGATGTTCTAATGCAACGCATGAGCTGTATCAACAGCAATGAAGGTGATGTTGTTGTATTAATTTCCCACACAGGCCGCACTAAGTCATTGATTGAGATAGCACGTTTAGCGAGAGAAAACGGTGCAGCTGTGATTGGTATTACCGCCCGCAACTCGCCTTTGTCGATGGAATGTACGCTGCCCGTGACAATGGAAGTGCCAGAAGATACCGACATGTATTTACCTATGGCCTCGCGTTTAGCCCAATTAGTCACTATAGATGTATTGGCAACCGGCTTTACCTTACGCAGAGGTCCACGTTTCCGCGATAATTTGAAACGGGTGAAAGAAGTATTAAAAGAGTCTCGCATCAATAAAGATCCGATACTGTAACTCACTTCCTTTTCTAAAAATGGCTAGTGTTGATCCTTAACCTAGCCATTTATCGTGCAAATATCAGCGATACCTCACAATTTTCATACATAACTTTAGATCAATTTGATTGTAACTTTACTACATAATCTGGAATTGCATGGTAATATAGGCCCAAGATTTTTTTTAACTTTAACGGAGTATCCTTATGTTCCGCAGAACCAAAATCGTCACCACTCTAGGTCCCGCTACCGATCGTGATGATAATCTACGCCGCATCATCGCGGCAGGTGCAAACGTTGTACGTCTTAATTTCTCCCACGGTTCCCCAGAAGATCACTTAAAACGAGCCACTCAAGCGCGCGAAATCGCTAAAGAGTTGGGCGTTCATGTGGCTATTCTGGGTGACTTACAAGGCCCTAAAATCCGCGTTTCTACTTTCAAAGACAATAAGAAAGTGCAACTGGTGTTAGGTCAAGCCTACGTGCTTGATGCCGAGTTAGCAAAAGGTGAAGGCGACGAGACCCAAGTGGGTATCGATTACAAGCAATTGCCTGATGATGTGACTGTCGGCGATATCCTGATGTTAGATGATGGCCGTGTTCAATTACGCGTTGAGCGTGTTGAAGGCCGTAAAGTGCACACCACAGTGACTGTGGCTGGCCCTTTATCTAACAACAAAGGTATTAACAAGCAAGGCGGCGGACTTTCTGCTGCAGCGCTGACCGAAAAAGACAAAGCTGACATTCTGACTGCGGCATTGATCCAAGTGGATTATTTAGCCGTCTCGTTCCCACGCAGTGGTGCTGATTTAGATTACGCCCGTGATCTTGCCCGTCAAGCCGGTTGTAACGCCTTGATCGTGGCTAAAGTTGAACGCGCTGAAGCCGTCGCAACCGATGCGGCTATGGATGATGTGATCTTAGCATCTGACGTTGTCATGGTTGCCCGTGGTGACTTAGGTGTTGAAATTGGTGATGCTGCACTCGTTGCGGTGCAGAAGAAGTTAATCGCCCGTTCACGTCAACTGAATAAAGTCGTCATCACGGCCACTCAGATGATGGAATCGATGATTTCAAGCCCAATGCCAACCCGCGCCGAAGTAATGGACGTGGCGAACGCTGTGCTTGATGGTACCGATGCTGTGATGTTATCTGCTGAAACCGCTGCCGGTGACTTCCCAGAAGAAACCGTTAAGGCAATGGCAAACGTCTGTGTTGGCGCTGAATCTCACCCAAGTGTGATTGTGTCTAAGCATAGATTAGATGTGCGTTTCACTTCAGTTGAAGAAACGATTGCACTATCGACTATGTATGCGGCTAACCACCTTGAAGGCGTTAAGGCGATTATTGCTTTGACTGAATCGGGTGCGACTCCACAGTTGATGTCACGCATCAGTTCTGCACTGCCGATCTTAGGTTTATCACGTCACGCAACAACCCTAGCCAAAATGGCCTTGTACCGCGGCGTGTTACCAATCTACTTCGATTCAACTATCCACCCAGCCGATGAGCTAGCGCAAAAAGCGTTAGAAGCATTAACTGCTGCAGGTTATTTGAATAGTGGTGATATGGTGCTGATGACCAAAGGCGATGCAATGGAAACGATTGGCGGCACTAACACCTGTAAAGTGTTGATCGTAGCTTAAATTGCTTTAGCTTTATCTAACGACTAAAGCGCGTTAGAAAAAGCCAATAAAAAACCACCTCATGAAGGTGGTTTTTTTATATCTGCAGTTCTCTGTAAATGCTGTTATCTGTAAGTGCTGTTATCTGTAAGTGCTGATTTCTGTTGGTGCTAATTTGTCGTTCTCTCATTGCTGAGGGAAATCCAAGCGGCCCAAGCGGAGTAATCATTGAACTTAATACCGCTTAGACCAGACCGCACTAACATTAAACGCTAACATCAAACACTAGCAATCATTATAATGCTTCGAAATCATTCACATTAATTGCCGCTAAGCGCAGCTTATCAGCATGCTGCAATTTTTGCTCTTCATCGGCAGTAATAATACCTGTCTCGAGTGCTTTTGCAAACAAGACGAGATTAGGCACTTTGGCTGGCAGTTCACCGGCACGCTGCGCTTTCTTCAGTTTTTTATAAATATCTTTACAGGCATATTGCGCAACAAACGCTTGCTCAACTTCTGCAATACCGCCTTTATCTCCTTCAAATTCAGGACATAAGAAGGTAATACGGTCACGAGCAGGGCCAGGCTTCAACATGCCGCCGACTAAATCGGTCGCCATTTTATCGCTCGGCGCATTGAAGTGATTACCCAGCGGGAAGATTAAGCCGCGCAGTAACCATGCCACAGGACGGCTCGGGAAGTTACGGATCGTGTCTTCCATTGCTTTTGCCGCTAAGTGCAAACGATTGGCCATTACGTAACGTACTGCGGGTAAATCGTCCTGTTGACGGCCATTGTCTTCAAACAACTTCAAGGTTGCTGAGCCTAAATACAACTGGCTGAGCACATCGCCCATACGTGCCGACAGCATTTCTTTGCGTTTTAAATCGCCGCCCATGATCAGCATGGATAAATCTGTCATTAAGGCTAATGCAGATGAAATACGCGACATATCTTTATAGTACTGCTTAGTTTCACCGCTCACTGGCGCACTGCCAAAACGGCTACCACTTAACGCGCTAAACAACGCACTGAAAGCATTACGCGTGGCATAACCCATGTGGCCCATTAATAGCGCATCAAAACGCTCTAAGGCTTCATGTTGGTTTTCCATCGCAGCGGCTTCCATTTCGGCAAGCACGTATGGATGGCAGCGAGTCGCACCTTGACCAAAAATCATCAAGGAGCGGGTTAGAATGTTCGCGCCTTCCACAGTGATCGAAATCGGATTCGACATATAAGGGTGGCCTAAATAGTTTTTAGGTCCTAATTGAATGCCCTTACCCGATTGAATATCCATGGCATCGTTCATCACAGAACGGCCTAATTCAGTCATGTGGTACTTAGCAATCGCAGTCACAACCGAAGGTTTAACTTTAAGATCGATACCCGTAGTCGTTAAACGGCGTGCGGCTTCTAACTGATAAGTGTTGGCAATAATACGTGCCAGCGCTTCTTGCACACCTTCAAACTGGCCAATCGCCATACCAAACTGATGACGCACATAGCTGTAAGCCGTTGTCGTCTTCGTCGCCATGTGACCAGAAGCCGTTGCCAGTGCAGGTAATGAAATACCGCGGCCCGCCGACAAACACTCAACCAGCATACGCCAGCCTTTACCAGCAAATTCAGGGCCACCGATAATCCAATCCAGCGGGATAAACACTTCTTTACCTTGGGTGGTACCGTTCATAAACGCCATACCTAGCGGATTATGACGACGACCAATAACCACACCAGGATGATCCGTTGGGATCAACGCACAGGTAATGCCTAAGTTTTTCTTATCACCAAGCAGACCTTCTGGATCGCGCATTTGGAAGGCTAAACCCAGAACCGTCGCTACAGGCGCCAGCGTGATATAACGCTTATCCCAAGTCAGTTTTAGCCCGAGCATCTCTTCGCCATTGAAGGTATCACGGCACACAATACCCACATCAGGTATAGCGCCGGCATCACTGCCCGCTTCTGGACCAGTTAACGCAAAACAAGGAATTTCATCGCCTTTAGCTAAAGCAGGTAACCAACGTTCTTTCTGCTCACTCGTACCATAATGGGTCAACAACTCACCAGGGCCTAAAGAGTTCGGCACCATTACGGTCACAGCGGCGCTTACGCTGCGGCTGGCTAATTTGCTGACAATGGTAGAGTTAGCATAGGCAGAGAAAGCTTTACCACCGAATTTCTTCGGAATGATCAGGGCGAAGAAACCTTCTTTCTTGAAGTATTCCCACAACTCTGGCGGTAAATCTTTACGGTTATGCACTATGTCGAAATCATCGATCATCGTCAGTGCTGTCATTACTTGATTATCGATAAAGTCTTTTTCTTCAGCGCTCAGTGTCGGTTTACCGTAGCTGTGCAAGGTATTCCAGTTAGGATTTCCGCGGAATAACTCCCCTTCCCACCAGACATCACCGGCTTCCATCGCTTCGCGCTCGGTATCTGAAAGTGGCGGCAAGACCTTCTTGAAAAAACTAAAAACTGGGCGGGTAATAAACTGCATCCGGATATTTTTCACCGCAAACAACACGACAATGGCTATCAGGGCAAGAATTATAATCGTCAACATTATCAAGACCTTTTAATTAAGAAGAAACGGGGACTGATACGCCAGCCGCCATGTATGGGATCACTTTACGGATCACGGCTTCGATGTCGTTATGCTCACCAAACTCAGCAGCAGCGATATCGTTTAGGGCATCGGCGGACGCCATAGTGAATACGATAGTGCCTAAGGTAAAGTGTAAACGCCAAAACATTTCAGCGGGTGGAATATGTGGCGCACTGGCCGACACGGCTTTAACAAAAGCATCGAGATGCTGGCCGTAATGGGTAGTGATAAACCAACGTAAATGCCCTTGGCTTTCGATATAGCCGCGGCCTAAAAGCTGCAGGAAGATCGTGGTGCCTTCGGTACGTAGCGCGTTTAAATCCAATAAAGGATCGACCAGCGAAGACAAAATTTCTTCGAGTGTTGCTTGTGCTGGCGCGGCATTTAAGCGATTAATTTGGTTTGAAGCCGCAGGCATAAACACGTCTAAATAACGCGCTAATACTGCACGGATCAGCTCTTTTTTAGAACCAAAGTGATAATTGACCGATGCTAAATTCACCTCAGCCTTACTGGTGATGAGTCGCAACGAGGTCTCAGAAAAGCCCCGTTCGGCGAACAGTTTTTCTGCGGCATCAAGTATTCTAGTTTTTGTATCGGATCGACTTGCCATTCCGTGACCTTGAAATAATTTAAAACACTCGTTTAAATTAAACATTGGCACCACGGATGTCAAACTAAAATTGGACAAACTCACCGCTTTCTAGCCTGCATACCCACTGCATGTCGAACATCTACGAATTAAGTGTGACCAACAAGCCCATTAACCCTTGTGCAATACCCCTTCGCTTTAGGTAAACTGCGTAACACAAAAACAACAAGGACAAGTAGACATGGTTATTTCATTAAATCGTCGCAGTAAAATCGCCCTCACAGTCGCCTTAGCGCTGGGATTAACGGCCTGTAATGATGCACAAAGCAAAACCGACAAGCCTGCTAGCACTGAAGCGGCTGTCATCAATACCGCCCCAGATAAAGCACAAGCCATTGCTTTTATTAACGATGCTGAAGCCAAAATGGCTGAATTGTCGATTGAATCTAATCGCGCCGAGTGGATTTACAGCAACTTTATTACCGATGATACCGCGGCTCTGTCTGCCGCAGTCGGTGAAAAGGTCAGCGCAGCGTCGGTAAAATTTGCAACAGAGGCGGCTAAGTACGCCAATGTGCAGCTCGATCCCGTTAATGCCCGCAAACTCAATATATTACGCAGTGCGTTAGTATTGCCCGCCCCGCTCGATCCTGCGAAAAATGCCGAGCTTGCGCAAATTAGCTCAGAGTTAAATGGCTTATACGGCAAAGGCAAATACTGTTTTGCCGACGGTAAGTGTATGAGCCAGCCTGAGCTATCGAGCTTGATGGCCGAATCACGGGATCCCGCAACCTTGCTAGAAGCGTGGAAAGGCTGGCGTGAAATTGCCAAACCCATGCGTCCCTTGTTTCAACGTGAAGTGGAACTGGCCAATGAAGGCGCGAAGGATCTTGGTTATGCAAACCTGTCTGAGCTATGGCGTAGTCAATATGATATGAAACCCGATGATTTTTCACAGGAACTCGATCGTCTTTGGGGCCAAGTGAAACCCCTTTATGAATCATTGCACTGTTACGTGCGCGGTGAACTCAATAAAGAATACGGCGATAACATCGCACCGACCACAGGACCTATCCCTGCACATTTACTCGGCAATATGTGGGCCCAGCAATGGGGCAATGTGTATGACTTAGTCGCCCCAGACAATGCCGACCCGGGTTACGATGTCACTGAACTACTGGCAAAAAATGGCTATGACGAGCATAAAATGGTGAAACAAGCCGAAGGCTTTTTCACGTCTCTAGGATTTGCGCCATTGCCAGAAAGTTTTTGGGCACGTTCTCTATTCGTACAACCAAAGGACCGTGATGTGGTTTGCCACGCCTCGGCATGGGATCTCGATAATCTCGACGATATTCGTATCAAAATGTGTATCCAAAAGACCGCCGAAGATTTTAGCGTGATCCACCACGAACTTGGACATAACTTCTATCAACGCGCTTATAAGCAGCAACCATTCCTGTTTAAAAACAGCGCCAACGATGGTTTCCATGAAGCGATTGGTGACACGATTGCGCTGTCGATCACCCCAAGCTACTTAAAACAGATTGGCTTACTAGACGAAGTACCTGATGCCTCTAAGGATATTGGGCTTTTACTAAAGCAAGCTTTAGATAAAATCGCCTTCTTGCCCTTTGGTCTAATGATAGATCAGTGGCGCTGGAAAGTGTTTAGTGGTGAAATCACGCCTGCCCAATATAACCAAGCATGGTGGGATCTCAGGGAAAAATACCAAGGCGTAAAAGCACCGACGAAGCGCAGCGAAGCTGACTTTGATCCAGGCGCTAAATACCATGTGCCAGGTAATGTGCCTTACACCCGCTACTTCCTCGCGCATATTCTGCAATTCCAGTTCCATCAAGCGCTGTGTGAAACTGCGGGCGATAAAGGTCCGGTTCATAGATGCAGTATTTATGGCAATCAAGCTGCGGGAGAGAAACTCAATAAGATGCTCGAGTTAGGTTTAAGTAAGCCATGGCCTGAAGCATTGAAAGAAGTCACAGGCAAAGAAGCCATGGATGCCAAAGCTGTGCTCGATTACTTCGCGCCGCTTAAAACATGGTTAGATGAGCAAAATACCGCCGCAAATCGCCAATGTGGTTGGTAATGACGCGTTAAGTCATCGCCAAATTGCATAAAGCAAAATGCCCAACGAGATTGGGCATTTTTATTCCATGTTATTTCTTCAATACTTTTTATCAAATACTGGGCCTGTTTTGGTCTAACGCAAACCCATGCCTTTACGATTGGCTTCACGGTTCTCAAGCTTGAGCTGTTCAGACTTAGTTAACATCACATACAGCGCCCCAGTGCCGCCCTGCTCAGTTTTCGCCGAATGATAGGCCAGCACCATATCCAGTTGTGATAACCAACAACACACAGCGGATTTGAGTAATCCAGCAAAGGGTTGACTCTGATAACCTTTACCGTGGATCAACATCACACACCGCTCACCGTGCGCCTGCGCTGCCAGTAAGTAGTTGAGTACGGCCTCGCGAGCTTGATTAAGCCGATAGGCATGCACATCGAGCTCCATCTTGATACTGTATTGCCCCATTCGGAGTCGTTTAAAAACGCCGCCTTGTACCCCTTCACGTTTAAAGCTGACAATGTCATCCGGCGCTTGCTGCACAAACGCTTTCAAATCCAGTGGCATACACGCTAAATAAGCTTCCCTTTGTAAGGCATCGCGTCTGTGGATTTGCTCTGCCGTTAACGCTTTGGGCGCGAAACTCACCGCAGGCACCTCGCCTTTCAGTGGTACAACTCCGGCCATTTCCTCAAAAAACAGTGCTGATTCATCATCCAGCATGGCAAGCTCCTTTACTTCACACTCTTGTACAGAAACACACTTTGTAATCATTCAAGGCTTTAGTTCAGCGGGCGGCTCCATTATAGTGACGCCATGATTGCCAGATTAGAATAAAGTAATGAAATTTTTGCCGCTAGTCCTGATGTGCCTATTGTCGCTGCCAAGCTTAGCCAATCCAGCTAAAACGCATACAAAATCCACCGATGATCAATTGATCAACGCTAATTATCCTTTATTTATTAGCGCTTTTAATCAATTGTCCCCTGAAGTGACCCGTGAGATTTATGCCGATGACGCTAGCTACTTGTCTGAGAGTCAAAGTAAAGAAATTTACTATGGCCGAGATAATATCGTCGCGATTTACCAAAAGTTTTTCGATAAAATCCGCGCGAAGAAAGCCACTATCGACGTCGATTTTCGCATCACCAAGCGTAAAATTATCGGCGATGGAGCCATAGATACTGGCTATTATTTGGTTCGATTTTACCCAGCAAAAGAAACGGGCGAACCTGTGAGTGAATTTGCAGGCAAATTTGCCATTGGTACAGAAAAAGTCTCAGCGACCCAATGGAAAGTGAGCTTAGACACCAATAATCGTGCAGAACCTAGCTATTATCTGAATGCGAAACCCGTACCTAACTTGTATTATGGTCGCCAGTTTCCGCCTTTACCTGCGGGTAAGAAATTACCCTAAGTTTTGTGCTGACGCTATTTAACGCATTCAGATACATGCTTAATGCATTAAAATAAAAGTATAATGCGTTAAAATAAAAGCCTAATTTATTGAAACAAATCATCATTTAATCGATACCGCAAAGAAAACATGATTACAACTGAACAAAACTGCCCCTGTGGCAGTAGCAAACGCTATCAAGATTGCTGCAATCCACTGCATATTCATGTCGATTCTGGGCAAGTCGTTGCGCACACGCCCGAGCAACTCATGCGCTCACGTTACTGCGCATTTGTGTTGAAAAATTTTGATTACATTTTGAAAACACATCATCCCGAGTACCTAAACTGCCTCACCCTAGCAAGTTTGAATACTGGCCCTCACCCACATTGGCTAGGACTAGAAGTACTCAGCAGCAGTGAAACACCCGCCCACATCTCACAAGCTGTGAGTCAAGCAATCGCTGAACAAAGACATGGCACAGTGACATTTAAGGCTTGGTACAAACTCGAAGGTGAAATTGATGCTATCTATGAGCGTTCAGAATTTATCTATCAAACGGGTCGCTGGTATTACAGCCAAGGCCAGCAAATGACGGCCAAGTTACCCGGCAGAAATGATGCTTGCGTTTGCCATAGCGGTAAAAAATTCAAACAATGCTGCTTAAAGTCTCTCTAAGTTAACATCATAAGCTGTTGCTATGAGCATGCGGCGCAATATTGTGCTGAAGAATTACAGTAATGGTTTACATCACTGATTTAACAAGCATAGAGATTAAAAATAAAGACAGGCTAGATTTAAGATTTATGTTCTAAATGCGTATGCTAGATGCGTAATCTAAGTTAGCAATCTTGCCTGCCCTTACTTTATCGAAAGTTATCAAGAGTCATCGCGAGTTATCGAAAACGGCGGTTTAAAAGCTGCTCACACCTGCTTAGTGGGTCAAGACTGAAGGGCTTTTGGCCGACAAGATAAATTGTGCAAACTCAGGCTCCCGCAATGCGGGGCTATAGAGATAGCCCTGCGCCTGATGGCAAAAGCTTTTCGCTAAAAAGGCTTCTTGCTCAAGGGTTTCAACCCCTTCTGCCGTCAAGGAGATATTCAAAGCACTCGCCATGGCGATAATAGCTGAGACAATCTCGCGGCTCTCGCGACTCACGGTGAGATCTGAAATAAACGACCGATCTATTTTGAGTTTACTGATCGGGAACTGCTTCAAATAGCGCATAGAGCTATAACCCGTGCCAAAATCGTCAATCGCGAGTCCCACGCCTAACTCAGCCAATTCTTG
This sequence comes from Shewanella sp. SACH, assembly GCF_001887095.2. Taxonomy (NCBI): domain Bacteria; kingdom Pseudomonadati; phylum Pseudomonadota; class Gammaproteobacteria; order Alteromonadales; family Shewanellaceae; genus Shewanella; species Shewanella sp. SACH. The sequence continues at coordinate 1,190,498 of NZ_MPDG02000001.1, read as the reverse complement.
GCATAACAAGGTCGCATGGCGAATATCGCCCATCAACTCAGTTTCAGTGATCTCTAAAATTAACGTCTTAGGTTTCAATCGATAACGAGTTAATAGCTGCCACACCTGCTCGAATAAATTGCCACTGAAAAACTGACGGGCCGACACATTCACGTGCATTGTCATGTCCGCGTTATGGTGTTGCCACAGGTTCAACTGGCGACATGCGGCCTCTAACACCCAGCTGCCGATGGAATTAATCATCCCCGATTGCTCGGCAATATCGATAAAAGATGCGGGAAATAACACCCCTCTTTTAGGGTGATGCCAACGGATTAAAGCTTCAGCGCCAATATAGGTATTCTGCTCCAAATCCCTCAGTGGCTGATAATAAAGCTCAAACTGACGACCACGGATGGCACTGTGTAAATCGCGCTCTATCTGTGCATCTTCTTTAAATGCGCTCAATAAAGTGCTGTTAAACACTTGGATTGCTGTGCCCTTTTTCTTTTTAGCATACTGAACGGCAATATCGGCACAGGTTAACGGCGCAAACAAACTCGCCACCGAGGCGATATCAACCACAGCTAAGGCAGGCTTGGGCTCGACTTGTTCGCGACCGATTAAGATAGGCATAGCCAGATGCTGATACAGACGCGTACTAAAATAATCGAGATCGTATACTGCGTTATCATCAGTCAGCAGCACGGCAAATTCATCGCTGCCGACACGGGCAATTTCGGTGGCTTTATTGATCTCGGAAAAATGTTTCAAACGGCGGGCAATTTCAATCAATAAGCTATCGCCATTCTCATGGCCATAGGTATCGTTAAACCGCTTAAATCCAACCAGATCGACTAATAACAACAGTCCCTTATTGGTACGTTCAAGCACTCGATTAAAGTGGGTACGGTTATGTAGCCCCGTTAATCCACAGCGCCAAGCGAGTCGCTCAAGCTCTAACTTGTAGTTGTGCTCATCGGTATTTTCCTCACACGAGACCAAGGCATAATGATTGCCACGGTCGGTAATAAATTGACTCAGCACATATGTCAGCCAATAACGGCTGCCATCGGCACGGCTAAACTGCGCTTCGCCTTTGGCAATTTCGCCCCTAAAAATCTGCGCTAGGGTTTGCTCGGCTAATTGGGCATGCTGCTTAAAAAAAGCCAATTCACGGATATTTGCGCCGATTATCTGCTCACGGGGCATGCCAGTGATTTCACTGTGCGCCTGATTCACATACTCGACTTTTTCAGTATGCAGATTAATGAGCATGCTGATCTGCCGGGATTGCTCTGTTGCGCAGCGAAATAGGCTCAGGCTTTCTTCTTTGTCGTAGCTGTGTTTTGTCGCTAAGGTCAGGGCTAATTGATCTGCCATCTGGCACGCGAGGTGGATTTCGCTATCGTGCCAATGGGGAGTAAATTGCGCCCGCTCGATGCAGAGCACACCTTCCAGACGACCATTGATGCGAATGGCGATGTCGAGACTCGAATTGATGTGCCGCGGGATAAAATAGCACTCTGCCAATTCACTTAAACGGGGATCGGTCAGCGTATTGCCAGCATCGATATGGCGCAGGGTTTTAAGCTCGTGCACATAACGGGGACAAGCTTGTAATAGTTTAGGCCTATGAATGTCTTGCAACATCATAGAACCAAATTGTGCAACGAGTGTTTGGGTTTGTTGATCAGCTGAGAACGTCCACACTGACACCAAAGAAACCGTTAAATTCTGGCACAACAACTCTGTGGCTAACTCTGCTGTCTTGGTGAAATCGCCCTGCTGTTTTGCAGTTGACTGAACCAAAGACTCCAATAAATGCTGATGCTGACGTCGCTTCACGCTGATTCCCTACAAAACTTCGTGTTGGGCTAAAGGTCTTTGCTACGCGCAAACGTAGCTTGAAATGTGCAATTAAGCTGATTGAATTATTCTTATTTGGAGGCAGATTACACTATCTATTGTAAGTGCAGCAACATGTGGCACAATTTATTACAATTCAGTTAACAATTGCAGCATTTTTAGACAGTTAAAACGATTAAGCTCGAACTCTATTTGCTAAAATCTATCCGCTAAAAGTGCTGCACAAAAACTTATAAACCGTTTTCCAATTGGAAAATCATTTTCTCGGCGCTCACACCAAAGGTCAGCAGTAAATCGATACCCGCCGCCGTGGTCACAAACTCAGTTTGTACTTCAGCAAAACGAGCTTGGGCACGGCTCGCCATACTTTCTGCATCTGTTTGCGCGCTATCGCCAACAAAATTTAACGTCAATAAGGTATCGTGTTCATCAATGACGGCGCCGATATCGACAAAACTGCCACAATCGGTGCAAGTGTCATTCACTGCCGGATTCTGTGCTTCTATTATGCCTTTCATCTGTATTCCTTCTTTATAAAGCGACTGATTAACGGCATCACTAAACTATGCTCGCTAATTTATTTGCGCGGTAAGTGGCTAACTCGATAGGTTAATCAGAATTATAGGTAATTAAGCCTCAAGATAACTGGCTTTAGCTCACGCTTATTTACTGAAATGGCGCAGATTGACGCTATTGGTATTGAAGAGGACTTGCTGGAAATGGGTAACTAGGCAGAAGCGAGCAGAGGCACGAGATTACGTTGGATTGCCAATTGATCGGCAAAATGCATGATTTCAACCTTAGGCGCGCTGAGTTGGCCCCGCTGCCTGAGCTGGGTGACATGATCACAGTTACTCAGGGCCTCGGCCATTGCAACGCTCTCACCGCCTCGGATCACTAAGGCTTCCGGTCGCAGTGCCTGCTGTAATTGAAATGCCCGCGGACCTTGGGCCATAAAAATACTGCTGTTATCGACTACTGGTTCGGCAGAAGATAAATCAGCCATTAAGCTTTGCTGCGGTGGCAACTCGAACTGACGCTGTAATTTTTGCGCCATATCAAGCTCGTTTTGCCATTGAAATTGCGCCATGTCCCGTGCGTCAACGGACAGTAACGACAGCAACAGGGCGAATTCACCCCGTCTGTCGTTTTCTATCGCCGCGTTTAAGCGGGTGCCAATTTGGGCTTCGTTGACTAAAGGAACATCAATTTGCATAAAAAAACATCGTCAAAACAATTCGTTGTTAGTTAATCGACCATTTGATGCATAACTTTAGGAAAATTTTTAAATTGGGTATTTACATGCAAAAGGTTTCTGACTACTATGGCGGCCGCAATTGAGGAGGGGTTCCCGAGTGGCCAAAGGGATCAGACTGTAAATCTGACGGCTCAGCCTTCGAAGGTTCGAATCCTTCTCCCTCCACCATTTGCACTGTAAGTTTGTGAGTGTTGTTCGAAAATGATGTAGAGTTTTACAAAAGCGTTAAAGGTATTCGTGGAGGGGTTCCCGAGTGGCCAAAGGGATCAGACTGTAAATCTGACGGCTCAGCCTTCGAAGGTTCGAATCCTTCTCCCTCCACCATTTCTTTCATTATCTATACCCCTCTTGTTCAATTTCCGTTTTGTCTATCCAAGTTTTATCTGCCATAACTTCATCTATTCCTTTTGTTCTGATTACATTCTTTGTATTAAACTGCACTTCTGTTTGAAGCCATCTTTTTAGTTCGCGATATTTGTCTTTAACATCAATCACGCTTCGCGCGACTTCAAGCTAGTGACTCCAAGCAGATCCAATAAAACCGCTTTACCCGTCCCTGTGATATGCTCTGAAAATGATCCCTTTCGAAGTGACTATGATGATATCTAACACAATTCAACCGCCAGTGGACTCACACAGCGCTCACAGACTCTGCCCAACGTGGGAAGCCCTTGCGATAGGCAAGATTGAAGCGGATTTTCAGCGCAGCGCCGATACCCATTTGATTAAACTTGAATTACCTATGCTCGATGGCATAGATATTTATCTTAAAGATGAAAGTACCCACCCGACAGGAAGCTTAAAGCATCGCCTCGCCCGCTCACTCTTCCTCTATGCCCTGTGTAACGGCTGGATTAAGCAAGGCACGCCCATTATCGAATCCTCATCGGGCAGCACGGCGATTTCTGAAGCCTATTTTGCCCGCTTACTCGGTTTACCTTTTATTGCCGTGATGCCTAAAAGCACGGCTAAAAAGAAGATTGAACAGATCACTTTCTATGGAGGCCAATGTCATTTTGTCGACCATTCCAGTGAGATTTACGCCGAATCGGCGCGCCTAGCCGCGGAGCTGGGCGGCCATTACATGGATCAATTCACCTACGCCGAGCGCGCAACAGACTGGCGCGGCAATAACAATATTGCCAATTCTATTTTCAATCAGATGGAACGCGAGCCACACACAATCCCGCGTTGGATAGTGATGAGTCCGGGTACAGGCGGCACATCGGCGACCATAGGCCGCTACATCCGCTATCAAAGGTTGGCGACCCAGCTTTGCGTAGTTGATCCGCAAAACTCGGTATTTTTTGATTTTTATCAGAGCGGCGATGCCAGCTTAACCTGTTGCAATGGCAGTAAAATTGAAGGCATAGGTCGACCAAGAGTCGAGCCATCGTTTATTCCTGGCGTTGTGGATACTATGCTGCAAATCCCCGACGCAGCATCAGTGGCGACAATTCATTGGTTAGAACAACTGATTGGCCGTAAAACCGGCGCATCGACGGGCACGAACCTTTACGGTGCATTGCAACTTGCCGTACAAATGCAAGCGCGCGGAGAGCAAGGCTCAATCGTGACCCTAATTTGTGATTCGGGTGAGCGTTATCTCGATACCTATTACGATACCGAATGGATTGCAGCCAACATCGGCGATATTGCGCCCTATCAGCGCCAACTTGCGGCATTTAATCATTTTGGTCAACTAAGCGAGCTTGATTAACCGACTCGATTAAATCCCTTGAGTTGACGGTTTTAAAGTCCACCGCTAAACGTCAGCCATAAAAAACGCCCCACAGTTGTGAGGCGTTTTTTTATCGTTTATAGATTAACCCAAGAGCATTAATCAATATTCAAATACTTATGGGTTTGGATCGATAAACGCCAATTACGGGCAATACACACCTTCATCGCCAGTTCAGTCGCTCTGGGCTTTTGGCTAATCGGCTGCAGGCAAATCGTTTTCGTGGAAATATCGATGCCTTGCAGTAACTCATCCAATTCAGCAATGTGATTTTCAGTGGCGATAGGATGCTTGATCTCATTGGCACGGTTCAGCGCCTGCGCTAATACCTTATAGCCACCTTTCATGTTCACCTTGGGCGATACCGTCACCCAAGTGTCATCGGCACAATTGATGTCGAAGGTGCCACTGGTTTCGATTTGGGTAGCAAAGCCTTGGTTGTGCAAGGTTTCAGTTAATTCGCGTAAATCGTACATACAAGGCTCGCCGCCGGTGATCACTATATGGCGCGCAGTAAAACCTTTAGCATGAAAAGCTGCGATAAGACTTTGCGCCGTATGTTCTGCCCAGCGCCCAATAGTGCCGTCTACGGTAATGACTTGCTCTGGCGTCACTTTATTCACTTCAAGCACATCCCATGTCTGTTTCGTATCGCACCAAGCGCATCCCACGGGACAACCTTGCAGGCGGACAAATATGGCGGGCACTCCGGTAAAGACACCTTCACCTTGAATGGTTTCAAATACTTCGTTGACTGGGTAGTTCATGCTGGCGTTCCACTTTTCTGGGGCGGCATTTATAGTGGATTTTAGCTTGAGCTGCAAGTTTTTGCGCCGAGAAAGCCTATTTGATGCAGATCACCAGAGTTTGCAAGCCCTATGGCCTGAGTTACACTAACGGCCTATTTATAAGTGTTCTACGGTTAAGTGAAATCCTTTATGTCAACGAGCTTAGTGTCAAAACCCTTAGCGTCCAAAGCAGTGGTGGTATTCAGTGGCGGACAAGATTCGACAACCTGTCTTATCCAAGCCCTAACCCAGTACGATGAAGTTCACGGGATCACCTTTGACTACGGTCAACGTCACCGCGAAGAAATTGAAGTCGCCAAATCCTTAGCCAAACGCTTGAAGATCACCAGCCATAAAGTCATGGATGTCACCTTACTCAATGAGTTAGCGATATCGGCACTGACCCGTGATGCGATTCCCGTCTCACATGAGTTAATGGAAAATGGCCTGCCGAATACTTTTGTGCCTGGACGTAACATTCTGTTTTTAACGCTTGCGGGCATTTATGCCTATCAATTAGGCGCTGAAGCGATTATCACAGGCGTATGTGAAACCGATTTTTCTGGTTACCCAGATTGTCGCAACGATTTTGTTAAAGCGATGGAATCTGCCTTAGTTCAAGGCATGGATAAACAACTTAAGATCATCACGCCCTTAATGTGGCTCAATAAGGCACAAACCTGGGCGCTGGCGGATAAATACCAGCAACTCGATCTGGTTCGCCACCACACCCTCACTTGCTATAACGGCATCATTGGTGATGGTTGTGGCGATTGCCCTGCCTGTCATCTGCGTAAACGTGGTTTGGATGAGTACATGCAGGATAAAACCGCAGTCATGGCTTCACTCGACGCTAGCGAGCCTAAGGCATGACACGCAGTCCCTATTGGGTCGCGCTGATAGTGAGTCTGATATGTGCGGGTTTGTATGTCGCAGGCTTAGCCAGTCCTGCTGTCGACAACCTGCTCGCCTATCGCCGCAGTGCTATTGCTGATGGTGAATGGTGGCGCTTAATCAGCGGTAATTTACTTCACACGAATCAGTGGCACCTGTTGATGAATCTTGCGGGTCTTTGGGTTGTGCTGTTTTTGCATCATTTCCATTACCATCTCAAAGGCTTAAGCGCACTATTCCTCGTATTATGTTTACTAGAAGGCATAGGCTTATATTTGGGCTACCCGCAATTGCTCGGTTATGTCGGCTTAAGCGGTATGTTGCATGGCTTATTCGCCTTCGGCGCGGTTCAGGATATTGTCCGCAAGCTGCGCTCAGGCTATCTGCTGTTACTTGGCGTTATCATCAAGGTTGGCCACGAACAACTTTATGGCGCCAGCAATGATGTCACCGCCATGATAGGCGCGCGCGTGGCAACTGAGGCGCATTTGGTTGGCTTAATCTGCGGGCTGATTTGTGCTTTAGCGGTATTCATCACGTTGAAGTTTAGTCCCGTAAAAGTCTCTGCGTAATTCTCTGACAGACATAAAAAAGCCGTCGCAGCATCATTGCTGGACGGCTTTTTTAATCTTTAGCGTTAAGGTAAATCTAGGCCTTGATCAACAAGTCCCGCAGATGCTTGACTTCATCACGCATCGCCGCCGCTTGTTCGAACTCTAAGTTACGCGCATGTTCGTGCATCTTCTTCTCAAGCTGATCGATTTGATGGCTCAACTCAGTCGCATCGGCCTTATGGTAATGGGACTTAGGTTCAGCCACTTTGCCATACACAGCTTTACTGTCGCGGCCGTCATCCACATCCATCACATCGGTGATCCGTTTAACCACGCCCTTAGGTGTTATGCCGTGCTTTAAGTTGTGCGCGCGTTGGCGTTCACGACGGCGGTCAGTTTCACCAATGGCCTTCGCCATCGAATTGGTAATGCGATCGGCATAGAGAATGACTTTGCCATTAACGTTACGCGCGGCGCGGCCAATGGTTTGGATAAGCGAGCGTTCTGAGCGCAGGAAGCCCTCTTTATCCGCATCTAAAATACACACCAGTGACACTTCTGGCATGTCTAAGCCTTCGCGCAATAAGTTGATCCCAACCAACACATCAAACTTACCTAAACGCAGATCGCGGATGATCTCCACCCGTTCAACCGTGTCTATGTCCGAGTGCAAATAACGCACTTTTACACCATGCTCGTCGAGGTATTCAGTCAAATCCTCCGACATACGCTTGGTCAATGTGGTCACTAACACCCGCTCGTTAACAGCGACGCGCTTGGCGATCTCAGACAATAAATCATCCACTTGAGTCCCGACTGGGCGCACTTCTAATTCAGGATCGAGTAAACCCGTTGGCCGCACGACCTGCTCGGCAATCTCGCCTTCGCTTTTTTCCAGCTCGTAGACACTCGGTGTCGCCGACACATAAATGGTTTGCGGCATCAATTGCTCAAACTCTTCGAACTTGAGCGGTCGGTTATCCAAAGCAGACGGTAAGCGGAAACCGTATTCCACCAGTGTGGTTTTACGGGAACGGTCACCTTTGTACATGGCGCCGATTTGCGGCACAGTCACATGGGATTCGTCGATAATTAATAGACCGTCAGCAGGCAAATAGTCTAGTAAGGTTGGCGGCCCTTCCCCCGGTGCGCGGCCTGACAAATAGCGCGAGTAGTTTTCGATGCCTGAGCAGTAACCTAACTCCACCATCATTTCCACATCGTATTGCACTCGCTCATGAATACGCTGGGCTTCAATTAACTTGTTGTTATCGAGTAGATATTGCTTACGCTCACGCAGCTCTTCTTTAATAAACTCAGTGGCGGCGATGATTTTTTCCCGCGGCGTCACATAGTGAGTCTTAGGGTACACCGTCGTACGGGCGATGCGCTTAATGATATGGCCAGTTAACGGATCAAACTCGCTTAAACGCTCAATCTCATCGTCGAACAATTCAACGCGAATGGCATTACGCTCAGAATCGGCAGGGAAAACATCAATCACTTCACCACGCACGCGATAGGTACCGCGCTGTAGCTCGATATCATTGCGTTTATACTGCAATTCACTGAGACGAATTAAGATATCACGCTGCCCCATCACATCGCCTTGGCGTAGATGCAGCAGCATTTTTAAATAGGAGTCGGGATCGCCCAAACCATAAATGGCCGACACAGAAGCGATGAGCACCACATCTTTACGCTCTAATAGCGCCTTCGTCGCCGACAGGCGCATTTGCTCTATGTGGGCATTAACCGACGCGTCTTTCTCGATAAAGGTATTCGATGCAGGCACATAGGCTTCTGGCTGATAGTAATCGTAGTAAGAGACAAAATACTCAACCGCATTATGGGGAAAGAACTCTTTCATCTCGCCATAAAGCTGCGCCGCCAAGGTTTTATTAGGCGCCATGATAATCGTGGGGCGACCTAATTTTTGGATCACATTGGCAATCGTGAAGGTTTTACCTGAGCCGGTCACCCCGAGTAAGGTTTGGCAAGCTAAACCCGCTTCGAGTCCATCGACTAATTTGGCTATCGCTGTAGGTTGGTCGCCTGCGGGGGCGAATTGCGATTCAAGCTGAAAAACAGATTCTGACACGCGCACATATCCTTTTAATGAGTCGCCCCATTCTAATCAAGTCACCGACTAAGCTCCACCGTTATCCTTCCTGTCGTCAATTCAATACGCAGTAACACCGCCAGATGACAATTTAGTGGAAGAAACATGAAACTTTTAGACCAAGCCATTTTCAACGGTTTTTGCTCATAAAACACCCGCAAACTAAGCAAAAATGCCAATTTAATACACAAGAAATCAATTTCGTTCGATTACAAAATTGCAACCTTGTTTTCACCCTCAACAAAAACCACTTGCTTTTAATACTCAATTGATAATATTGAAGTTTATTTTTCCCACCCAAAATAGTGCATTTTAAGTCCGACGCCCATACTCCAAGGCTTTGACGGCCATTTATTTGGACAACTCACAGGGTTATCCACAGATTTTGTTGATAAGTCGAAATAACCGAGAAACCACGCGGGATTGGAGGCTGTCATGCACCATAACAACAGCCACTCAACATTTGGTAATTTAATTACATTTGATAAATGTTGCTACTTGTATCGATTTCACTAATTGCAATTGGCCCAGATTTTTACTTTGCAACGCGTCACTAGCTTTTAGCAACAGTTACTGCTAATTTGATAAAAGCTAAATTAAAATCAGTTACATATTGCGTGTTGAACTGGACACTTTTACTCTGACAGATAAGCAAGCAGCTAGGACTTCTCGTTTACTAGCTTGTTTGCACTAACGTTAAAACCAGCATAAAACTCAGTGATCAATGCTGTATAAATCACATTTATTTTTAATGAGTCTACTTATCAACATTGAGATACGCGTCATCGCCATTAATAGTTCACTTTTACTGTAAAGGTATTCTATATATGCGGCAGAAAGATAGAGCTGAAAGGCAGCTTAACTCTTAACTTACTCACTGTTCACTTTTGATAGTTCATAGTTGATAGTTGATAGCCAATGATTCATCGATCATGGTGACTTACCCAGCACCTAGAAAGAAGCTTTACTTAATCGTCTACCTTACGCCAACAAGCCTAACGGTTTAACCCAATCGTTATTTACCGCTAATTCAATCCCCTTTTCATGCTGCCCAATAACTTCACTCCGCATCGCTATCTCAACTCATATTGTTTACCCAATGCTTATCAATCTGCTAAAAAGATGCGATAAACCCGAAGCGATAGCTGGCGGCACTACAGCTTTAAGCTGTTTAAGCCTATTCATTGGCCTTAAGCTCGGCTGATTTCTAAAAAGCGCTTATTTTTAACGAGAGATTTCAATTTCATAGAAATTTCACTCCGCAAACGATGGCGTCGTTCAAAGCTATATTGCGAATTGTTAAGTGGTTTTTCACTAAAAATGTCGAATTCTGCACCACGATGCACATTAGATGAGCACTTAACAGCATAATTACACTTTTTTTAGTAACTCGAGTTGACTCATCCCACAGAGCGTTTTACTATGCGCTCCGTTCTCAACGAGTCGCTACGACTGTGTGAAACAATTCCCCTGTAGTTCAGTCGGTAGAACGGCGGACTGTTAATCCGTATGTCACTGGTTCAAGTCCAGTCAGGGGAGCC
>NZ_MPDG02000001.1:1071802-1179744 GCF_001887095.2 Shewanella sp. SACH | reverse complement strand
CGATTCCCCTGTAGTTCAGTCGGTAGAACGGCGGACTGTTAATCCGTATGTCACTGGTTCAAGTCCAGTCAGGGGAGCCAATTTCACACTGAGTAAAGGCAAGTAGGACAAAGCGGTAAAGATAAGTTGTAAACGATTCCCCTGTAGTTCAGTCGGTAGAACGGCGGACTGTTAATCCGTATGTCACTGGTTCAAGTCCAGTCAGGGGAGCCATTTTATTCTTCGTTTTAATCTCAATTCTTTGCTTCTTCTGGCTTCTAGCCAAGCTATTCTTTTCCGTTTTGTTTTTAAGCAAATACAGTTACACTGTTAGCAGCTTGTTGAACAAATTTATGAGTATCTTCACACAGATAGCGGTTTTTAAGTATTCTTAGCTTAAACTTATCTTGTTCGAACTCACCAAAATCTAGAGCGGATTTTTATGGCCATGTCAAAATCATATCCAATTTTTTTACTGCTTATTTTCTTAGGTCTCTTTGCTTGGGTGTATCAAAGCGAAAACAGCCAATTGCAAGTCCAACAGCAGCAAGAACTCGATAGCTTTAAATCTAGCTTAAGCCGCTACCAACAATGGCAGGGTAACGGTGTAGAACTCTTTAAAAAACTTTCTGAAAACTACTCATTCCAGTTCTTCCAATATATTGATGATACCGACGGCCAACTGAGCCATACCGAAGGAAGCTTAGACAGTCAACATCCCCACCCTTTAGCGAGTTTATTTTCCATCGAACTCAGCCACACACAAAAATTGGCATCGGGTCGTTTACAGGTCAAGCTCAGTGCAAACCAAGCCATTGATACTGCAATTAGTAACACTCAAAAACTCGGTGTCATGTTGCTAGTGACTTACCTTATTCTGCTATTAGTGTTTATTCTATTAATGTCGAAACTCAGAGCTGCGGTACGTTATGCTGCTGATTATATTTCAAAAATACCCGAGTTAGGCTTTTCTGCCGTCGCAGCTTCGAAACTGACTGGCGAGCTCACCCCTATTGGTATCTCCCTAGAAGAATGTCGCCTGCAACTTAAAGCCCAAATCGATAAGCTCAATCAAGAAAATGAAAAACTGCATAAAGCAGCCTATCAAGACGCCGTCACAGGTTTTGGTAGTCGCCAACGTTTCACCCAAAAATTAGAAACCATTAGTCATCCCGATATTCCTCAACTTGGGCTGATGGCAATGGTTAAAGCGACTGAGCTGACCCCCATTAATCAAAAACAAGGCCGTTCAGCGGGTGATGATTATCTTTCGAGTGTAGCTAATTGCATCCGCAAAGCCTGTAGCAAATATGCAGATGCTGAATGTTTTAGGGTATCGAGTGCCGATTTTGCGGTGTTTATTCCCGATGTCATGCTAAAAGATGCACCGAAATTTTTAGACCAATTAAAAATTTACCTCGATGAATATCTGCAAATGACAAAAGCAGAATCCGTCGCCCATATAGGCTTAGTCCCCTATCGCCAAGGTACCGAAGCGGTTAATTTACTGACAATTGCCGATACCGCGGTCAGCATAGCTCAGACCCTTGGCCCCAATAGCTATCACATTCAAGAGAAACTCAATGGTGATGAGCAGTTTGGTGACGATCGTTGGAAGATGGCGATTCATGATTTAGTGACACGCCAAGCATTGAAATTCTACCAGCAGCCTATTCAGCCGTGTCGTACCGATGTAGAGGTTTACCGTGAGTTGTTGGCGCGTTTTTACAATAGCGAAGGCAAGTTCTTACCTACCACCACAGTGATTGCTATGGCTGAACGTCACGGTATGAGCTCAGAATTAGATAAACTGGTTGTGATCAGTGCATTAAAGATGCTTAAGGAAAACCCGACTATTACCGGTAACTTTGGTATCAATATCAGCGCATTTTCAGCCCATCAAGACATGTTTGTCGCTTGGCTAAAAGACATACTAGGTAAGCAAAAATACATAGCATCGCGTTTAGTCTTTGAGATCAACGAGTCCGGCATGCAGTCTAACTTAGGGGCGAGTTATAAGTTTGTTCGCGAAGTACACAGTGTTGGTTCACGGGTGTCGATTGAGCGTTTTGGCATGAGCTTTACCTCCTTCAAATTCTTCAGCGAAGTGCGCCCCGATTACATTAAGCTCGATGGCAGCTACACGTCTAACATAGATGAAGACAGCAACAATAAGTTCTTTGTACGTATGATGGTGGATGTCGCCAGACGAATTGGCATTCGGGTCATCGCAACCAGTGTCGAACGCCAAGAAGAAAAATTAACACTCGAAAAACTCTTAGTCGATGGATTGCAGGGCTATTACATCGCACAGCCCCAAGCCATGGCCATTACAGATCAGATTTAATACTTTAATGGGTTAATTCATCGCCAAAATTTACAGTAAAGATGGTTAACCCTGCATTCTATATGTTGTTTATGCATACGGAAAAGTCGATAATACGGCCAAGATCCGTTTAGAAAAGTATTAGGATGACTGAATATCTCCTCTTGTTGATCAGTACAGTGCTGGTCAACAATTTCGTTTTAGTGAAATTCTTAGGCCTGTGCCCTTTTATGGGGGTCTCCAGCAAATTGGAGTCCGCTATTGGCATGTCTATGGCGACCACTTTTGTGCTGACGTTAGCCTCTATTCTCAGTTATCTCGTCAACCAGTATCTATTATTACCCTTTGACCTGAGTTATCTGCGAACCATGAGCTTTATTTTAGTGATTGCCGTTGTGGTGCAATTTACTGAAATGGTCGTGCAAAAGACCAGTGCCGCTCTGCACCGTGCCTTAGGAATTTACCTGCCGCTTATCACGACTAACTGCGCGGTATTGGGCGTAGCCTTATTAAACGTGAATGAGAAGCACGATTTTATCCAATCGGCTATCTATGGCTTTGGTGCTGCGTTAGGCTTCTCATTAGTGTTAATTCTCTTCTCGGCGATGCGCGAGCGTTTAGCGGCCGCCGATGTCCCCTTACCTTTCAAAGGCGGCGCGATTGCGATGATCACCGCAGGTCTTATGTCCCTCGCCTTTATGGGATTCACAGGATTGGTTAAGTAAGATGTCCGGAATTTTAATTGCAGTCATATTGTTGACCCTATTGGCATTAGTCTTTGGGGTATTGCTCGGTTTTGCCGCCCTTAAATTCAAGGTCGAAGGCAATCCGATTGTCGATGAGCTTGAAGCTATCCTGCCACAAACCCAATGCGGTCAATGCGGTTACCCAGGTTGTCGCCCCTATGCTGAAGCCATTGCCAATGGTGATAAAGTCAATAAATGCCCCCCTGGCGGCACAGCCACCATGGAAAAGCTGGCGACCCTAATGGGCGTCGAGCCAGAGCCGCTGAATGCCGAAGCACAATCTCAAGTGAAAAAAGTGGCCTACATTCGCGAAGATGAATGTATTGGTTGCACTAAATGTATTCAAGCCTGCCCTGTGGATGCGATTATCGGTGCCGGAAAGCTCATGCATACCGTGCTGACAACCGACTGCACGGGCTGCGATCTCTGCGTTGAGCCTTGTCCTGTCGATTGTATTGATATGATCCCAGTCACCCCAAATCTTAAAAATTGGAACTGGCGCTTAAATGCTATCCCAGTGACGCTCATCCAAGAAAACAGTATTCAAGAAACCAATATTCAAGAGACAAAGTCTGAAGAGGAAAAGCGGTGTTAACTTTATTAGATCAATTAGATAAAGGAACCCTTTGGCGATCACCCGGTGGAATACATCCTCCTGAAGTCAAATTCCTCTCCAACGCGACGCCGATTGGCCAACTGCCCTTAGCCTCTACGTACTTAGTGCCCGTCCCTCAAGTCGGTGAAAACTGCACGCTTGCGGTGAAGGTTGGCGATAGCGTCTTAAAAGGCACGCCGTTAACGCAAGGCACCTCGATTTGGCATTTACCTGTGCATGCGCCAACATCGGGCACTATTGTTGCTATCGAACCAAGGGCGAGCAACCATGCCTCTGCATTGCCGGTTAACACTTGCGTTATCGCAGCCGATGGCAAAGACACCTGGTGCGAGTTGGTACAAAATCAACTTGATGACTTAAGTCATCAGCAAATCGTCGATAAGGTTCGCTCAGCGGGTATTGCGGGTATGGGCGGCGCAGCGTTTCCGACTCACATCAAGCTTAATCCGGTCAGTGAAATCGATTTAGTCATCATCAACGGCGTCGAGTGCGAACCTTATATCAGCGCCGATGACAGATTAATGCGCGAATATAGCCAAGATATCCTCGCGGGTATTGGCATAATTCATCGGCTATTAACGCCAAAACGCATTGTTATCGCCATTGAAGACAATAAACCTGAAGCAGCCAAAGCCATGCAAGCTGCTGTCAGCCAATGCGGACTCCCAGCGGGCAGCATTCGGGTGACGGTTATCCCGACAAAATACCCTTCTGGCGGTGAAAAGCAGTTAATTCAAATCATTACTGGCCGCGAAGTGCCCTCGGGCGCCATTCCCGCCAAACTCGGTATCGTGGTACATAACGTCGGCACTGCCTTTGCGATTCATCAAGCCGTCACCCAAGGCAAGCCGCTGATTGAACGCGTTGTGACTGTGACAGGCAAAAATGTCAGCAAACCGGGGAACTACTGGTTACCGATAGGCACACCCGTTGATCACGTACTGACTGCAACTGAATTCACGCCAGAGCCTGACCAAAAGGTGATTATTGGCGGGCCTATGATGGGCCATGCGTTAGCGAATATCCAAGTGCCTATTTTAAAAGGTACCAACTGTATTCTGGTGCCAAGCAGCCAAGAAATTGGTAGCACGCCCGAAGAAAAAGCCTGTATCCGCTGCGGCGAATGCGCCACTGCCTGCCCTGCACTCTTGTTGCCACAACAACTCTTTTGGCACGCCAAGGCCGAAGAATACGATAAAGCCGCCAGTTTCAATCTAAAGGATTGTATTGAATGCGGTTGTTGTAGTTACGTTTGCCCGAGTGATATTCCATTAGTCGAGTATTACCGCATTGCCAAATCTGCACTCAAACAAGCCGCCGATGAGAAGCAGCAAGCAGAGCGCGCCAAACAGCGCTTCGATGCCCGCTTAGCGCGTCTTGAAGAAGAAAAACTGGCCCGTGAAGCTAAGGCGAAAGAAGCCGCAGAGCGCCGACAAGCAACTATGACTGGCACGGATAAAAATGCCGTCGCCGAAGCCATGGCACGGATCGCCGCGAAAAAAGCCGCAGCGGCACAATCAGCAACTGAAGTGTTGTCGAATGAAGAATCATCGAATCATCAATCAAACGTCACAAGCACTGATACGACAGACGCGCCCAAGGGTAAAGCTGCCGTTGCCGCAGCCATCGCCCGCGCTAAGGCGAAGAAAGCCGCCCAAGTGAATGCCAATGGTGCTAATACAAATGGTGCTGATACAAACAATGTGGTGAATGTTGATGCCAGTGATGAATCCTTCTTAGCAACAGATGCAATCGCGCAAGAAGCGCCGTTATCTCAGAAGGACAAAGTCGCCGCGGCCATTGCTCGCGCCAAAGCTAAAAAGGCCGCTCAGCAAGCCGATACCGCGCCGCTTGAAACGGCTGACAGCACACCAGAAGCCAGCGCTGCCGATGATAAAAAGGCCAAAGTAGCCGCCGCGGTTGCCCGTGCTAAAGCGAAAAAAGCCGCGCAACAAGCTGAGACAAATACTGAAAATGGTTTAAGCCAGACCGCGACTCCAGCAGTTGATTCCACAGCTAGCGTTCAAGCAGATGTGAATGCTGATGCAAAAACCGCTGTTAATGCAGTCGCTACTGATATTGAAGTTAGCATCACTGACGTTAGCGTTAACGACGCTGAAGCGATTAAAAAGGCCAAAGTGGCCGCCGCTGTTGCTCGTGCTAAAGCGAAGAAAATAGCAGCTGCATCAGCAGAGTCTAAAACTGATGCTGAAATAGAGTCCGTTGACGAGATCCAAACTGAAGATAACGTGGCATCGCCCTCGATAGCAGCAACGCTTGATACTGCAACAACTGAAGCTGATGCCATTTTGCCATCGGTGGAATCCACTGCAGAGCCCATTGAAACGGCGCCTTTATCGAGTGATGAGCTTAAAAAAGCGCGGATTGCTGCGACCATCGCCAAGGCAAAAGCCAAAAAAGCGGCACTCGCCCAAGAAGCCAACGCTTCGAGCGACTCAAGTGTGACTAATGATTAAGAACAGAATGATTAAAAGGGAACACAATGGCGTTTAAAATAGCCTCATCACCCCATGTAACGCGAAACTTGCATACCTCAACGGTCATGCAAAGGGTGATTTTATGTTTACTGCCGGGCCTTGTCGTGCAATGTGCCTTTTTTGGCTGGGGCACACTTGTGCAAGTCCTGCTGGCGATCCTCGTCGCTTTAAGCTGCGAAGCCGCTGTGATGAAACTTCGCAATCGCAATATCAAAGCGAGCCTTAGCGATAACAGCGCCATGCTCACCGCCATCTTAATTGGTGTCGCCATTCCGCCCCTCGCCCCTTGGTGGATGATCGTCATGGGCACCGCCTTTGCGATCGTCATAGTTAAGCACCTCTACGGCGGCTTAGGCCATAACCTATTCAACCCAGCAATGGCGGCATATGTATTGCTGTTAGTCTCGTTCCCTGTGCAAATGACCACCTGGATAGCACCGAGCACCGTTGCACTGCATTCACCCAGCCTTGTTGAAAGCTTGCAACTTATCTTTAATGTTGGCGCGCACGTGAATATGGAGCAGTTCCGCTTAGGCATTGATGGCATGACAATGGCGACGCCACTCGATACCCTCAAAACCGATTTATCCATGGGATTAACCACCACAGAAAGTCTCACCAAAGCCATTTTTGATGGCAGTACAGGCGTAGGTTGGTTCTGGGTGAACTTGGCCTATCTTGCTGGCGGTTTAGTGTTACTTAAACTAAAAGCCATTCGCTGGCACATCAGCACTGGCGTGTTATTAGGGCTCTTTGTGGCATCGAGTATCGGTTTCTTACTGTCACCCGATACCCAAGCCAGTCCACTGATGCATCTGTTTTCTGGCGCGACCATGTTAGCGGCGTTTTTTATCGCCACCGATCCCGTTACAGCCGCAACCAGTCCCCGTGGTCGCATTATCTTCGGCGCGTTAATTGGTGTGTTGGTGTATATCATCCGCACGAAAGGCGGTTACCCTGACGCCTTCGCCTTTGCCGTGTTACTGGCCAACCTCTGTGCGCCCTTTATTGACTATTACGTGCGTCCACGTACCTATGGTCATTCAACGAGCTAAGGTCATGCTAAGCGATAACATCATTCTGCGGGCAACGAGAGCTTAAGGAAAAAGAGTTGAAAAATCCGATGATTAAAAATGGTTTTTTATTGGCATTGTTTGCCTTGATTTGTACTGGGCTCGTCGCCGCTGTCAATCAACAAACTGTTGATAAAATTAAGCAGCAAGAACAGCAAGAATTAATGCGAGTGTTACATCAATTAATCCCTGATGAGATGCACGATAACGAGCTAACGGCTCAATGTACTTTGCTGCTGGATAAAGACGCATTAGGAACCGACAGCCCAATGCCCGCCTATATAGCCACCAGTGCAGGCAAACCTGTGGCCATCGCCATTGAAGCTATAGCGCCCGATGGCTATAACGGCAACATCAAATTGATTGTGGGTATTAGCACTAAAGGTGAAGTCCTAGGCGTTCGCACCTTAGCTCACCAAGAGACACCTGGGCTCGGTGATAAAATCGATCTGCGTAAATCCAATTGGGTCTCTCAGTTTGTCGGTAAAGTGTTAGGCTCGGCAGATGACAAACAATGGTTGGTTAAAAAAGACGGTGGCGATTTTGATCAATTTACCGGCGCGACTATCACCCCGCGCGCTTATGTCAAAGCAGTCAAAAACGCAGTATGGTATTTCAACAATAACCAAGCGCAAATTTTCAGTCTGCCGCTAAATTGTGAGGCCAACCATGACTAATTATCGCGAAATTGCTTGGCAAGGTCTGTGGAAGAATAACCCTGGCCTAGTGCAACTGTTAGGCTTGTGCCCCCTGCTTGCGGTCACAGCGACGATCACGAACGCCCTTGGCCTTGGTCTAGCGACTATGTTGGTGCTGATTGGCTCTAACATTTTGGTGTCACTGGTGCGCGACTATGTGCCCAAAGAAATTCGTATTCCGGTATTTGTGATGATCATCGCCGCGCTGGTGACCACAGTGCAACTGCTTATCAATGCCTATGCCTACGGTCTGTATTTATCCCTTGGGATCTTCCTGCCGTTGATTGTGACCAACTGCATCATTATCGGTCGCGCCGAAGCCTTTGCCTCGCGCAATAACGCCTTTAGCGCCGCCTTTGATGGCTTAATGATGGGACTCGGTTTTACCTTAGTGCTTACAGTACTTGGCGCAACGCGGGAAATATTAGGTCAAGGGACACTGTTTGATGGCGCCGATCAACTGCTCGGCCCGTGGGCGAAATCCTTAACCATCCATTTATGGCAAGTCGATACTCCCTTCCTGCTTGCTATGCTGCCACCTGGCGCATTTATCGTCATGGGACTATTGATTGCACTGAAAAACGTGATTGATAAAAAAGTGAAAGAACGCCAACCTCAAGTCGCCGCAGAGCCAAGTGTCACCCGCGCGCGCATCACTAAGGTTGGTTAGGCTTTCGACATAAAGGCTTAATTCCAGCATAGTACAGAGTATGGTGTTCAACGCTTAATGTGCGCCTAGCGCACTTAAGCGACTGGAATTAAAACATAATATATCAAAGCATAAGCACTCAGCATAAGAACTCAAAGCATAGGAAATCAGCAGGTCTAGGTTTCAAACTCGTTAAATCATCATTAATACCCTATTGATAATGACGAGTTGAACCCAACAACCGCACAGGAATCGTACATGAATCAAGAAAAACGCATCCAGATCCTCACCCGTCTTCGCGATAACAATCCGAAACCTGAAACCGAACTCAATTTTTCCAGTCCTTTCGAACTCTTAGTCGCGGTGACCTTATCCGCCCAAGCGACGGATGTGAGCGTTAACAAGGCAACGGACAAACTCTTTCCTGTGGCGAATACGGCCCAAAGCATTTATGCCCTTGGCGTCGATGGTTTAAAACAATACATAAAAACCATAGGCTTATATAACAACAAAGCCGTCAATGTGATCAAAGCCTGTGAGATCTTGATTGAGAAATACAATGGTGAAGTGCCTGAAAACCGCGAAGCCTTAGAGTCTCTGCCCGGCGTTGGCCGTAAAACGGCAAACGTGGTGCTCAATACTGCGTTTGGTTGGCCGACCATCGCCGTCGACACCCATATTTTCCGCCTCGCTAATCGCACTAAATTTGCGCCCGGCAAGAACGTGGTCGAAGTGGAAGATAAAATGCTGAAAGTCGTGCCTGCGGAATTTAAAGTCGATGTGCACCACTGGTTTATTCTGCATGGCCGCTACACTTGCCTTGCGCGCAAACCTCGCTGCGGCAGCTGTATCATTGAAGACTTGTGCGAATTTAAAGAAAAAATTTATCCTGAAGAGTAAACCCAAGCGAGTTAGCCTTGGCTTTTCTTCTCGAGCAAACTGACTAACTCTTCATATTTCGGCCCTTGCCCGAATTGCGGTAAGGCCACTGCAAAGACCACGAGTCCAAAGGCCATATAAATGGCGAACTCATTGACCCACAAACCAGATATCGTCAGTCCAGTACCCAGCACGACTAATGCAATCACAGCTAACCGCACTTTCTGCGCCATCTGTACTTTTCGCTTAGCCGATGCAATGAATGCTATTTCAGTTTCGCTAAACAACATCTTCAAATCCTTGTTAAGTTTTACGTGCATTAAATCACAGACAAACAAAAAGCCGCAATAGCGGCTTTTTTGCTTAACTTGGTACAAGGTTAACTGAAACTTGTATTGCTAGTTAAAAGATTGAAACAAAGAACGCGCTGAAAAATAAAGCAATTACAAGTGTAGTGCCTAAGGCCATTTTAAGTTCGGTGTTCATCATTCACTCTCCTAGTTGGTATGGCCATATTATCGTCAACCCTGCGGTAAAAACCCATGTTTGTCTCTGTGTTTTGTGAGCGACAGCCAATTTATCGGCAATTTTCTTTTCAAAATTAGCAAAATCGTCCGTCGACAGCCAGCGCATCCCTATCCTAGCCAGCTATGTTGGTCAAGTTCGATAAAAACACAATGGATGACATTTGTAGTCATACGTAGATACATTTTTGATATACTCCTCGCCGTAATCTATTTATAGAGAGGACCTATGTCGCAACTATTACACACTATGATCCGCGTCGGTAACTTAGAACGCAGTATAGCTTTTTATACTGAAGTACTCGGCATGAAACTCCTTCGCACCTCTGAAAACCCAGAGTACAAATATTCTTTAGCTTTCGTAGGTTACGGTGAAGAGTCCACTGGCCAAGCCGTTGTTGAACTGACCTATAACTGGGGCACAGACAAATACGATTTAGGCACAGGCTTTGGCCACTTAGCCATTGGCGATGAAGATATTTACGCCCGTTGCGCTGCTATTGCCGCGGCCGGAGGCAAAGTAACACGCGCCCCTGGTCCAGTCGCAGGCGGCACCACTGAGATTGCCTTTGTTGAAGATCCAGACGGTTATAAAATTGAGTTCATCCAAATGAAATCGGCGACTCAAGGTTTAGGTTAAGTCTTGCCACCTGAGCAAGAAGATTAACTGAGCAGAACAGTTCGCTAAATGAGAAATGCCGAATCTTGATTCGGCATTTTTGTTTTTATAATTTATATCTTGCGTTAGGCACAAAGAAAGGTAACACAAGCCAACGATTCACCGCTCGCACTATGCGTTTAAGCTGATTTAATCGACGTTTTATCTTGTCCACTGGTCGTCTTTTTCACGGTTTTATTCATCCCTTTGCCGCTTAGGATGCGCTTAAGCCAAGGCGTGCGCCATAGCAATAACACGCTAAAACCTAAGATATAAAGACTCGGCTCAATGATTTCCGATTTTACCGACCAGTAAAAATGGATTGGCGCTAATATCGCGACTAAATACACCCCATTATGCAAGGTCTGCCAACGACGTCCCATCTTACGCATCAAGCCTTTAAACGAAGTTATCGCCAAAGCAGTGACGATAAGATAAGCCACAGCGCCGACTAAAATGTACGGCCGTTTTACCACTTCGCTAAACAGTAATTCCCAAGCAAACAACAGATCTAAACTAAAGAATGCCAGAATATGCAAAGTGGCATAGGCGAACACATATAACCCCACCAAGCGACGAGTCTGCATTAATAGCCCTTGCTTGGTCAGCTTGGCAATCGGTGAGATCAATAAGGTCGCCGCTAAGGCATTTAACGCGCCTATACCTGTGTAGTGGATAATGTGCTGCACAGGATCGCCGCCCGCGCGGCCTAACACTACAGTGAGCACCAGGTAGACGATGGGCACTAAACCCAGCAAATGAAATAACGCTTTTAACCAAAACAAGTGCTTAGCGGTTAATCTCAACATAGGTCATCCCCGCTTAATGGCGTATTTCCAAACAGCAAACCAAGCATCAATAGTTTTTCCTCAGATCCATACCGTCATAGAGTGAAGCCACAAACTCGCCGTAACCGTTGAACGGCTGGGTATCAATACGGGTTGCTGAGAATAGTCCGCCCTCGCCAATACGACGTTCACTGGCCTGTGACCAACGAGGATGATCCACCGCCGGATTCACGTTGGCATAGAATCCATACTCGTGTGAGGCAAGCTGATTCCAGCTGGTGGGCGGTTGTTTATCCATAACGCGAATTCGCACTATCGATTTAATGCTCTTAAAGCCATATTTCCACGGCACCACTAAGCGGATCGGCGCACCGTTCTGCGGTGGCAGGGTTTTACCGTACAAACCGACCGACATTAAGGTTAAATCGTTCATGGCTTCGGCTATCGTCAGGCCTTCAACATAGGGATAATGAATACCACCACCCATTAATCGACTCTTCTGCCCCGGCATTTGCTCGGGATCAAAAGCGGTTTCGAAGGCGACATACTTACCCTTGCTAGTTACACCCACTTTTTTCAATAATGCAGCCAGTGGGAACCCCACCCAAGGGATCACCATGGACCAAGCTTCAACGCAGCGCAGACGATAGTTACGCTCCTCAAGCGGGAACATTTTAGTGAGATCATTAAAATCTAAAGTCATGGGCCGTTCGACTTCACCTTCGATACGCAGTTGCCATGGATCGACTTTAAAACCTTGGGCATTATTGAAGGGATCTTGCTTATCCGTACCAAACTCGTAAAAGTTATTGTGCTGCGTCACCTTATCCAACGGGGTTAACACATCAGCATCACCGTATTGCTTATTGGTTTGAAAGGTCAGTGGCGTGGTGATAAATGAAGACTTAGGTTGATCGCCAAATAAATCGAACAATCCGGCCTGCACATAACCGGGCACACTGGCGCCGATAGCACCAAGCCCCATGGCTTTCACAATCTGCCGGCGCGAGCGAAATACCGCTTCGGGCGTCACTTGGTTGTCTTGCATGTGCCACTGCGCTTTTTTAAGAATACCTGGGGTAAAACGGGAATGTTTAGCCAATTGACACCTCTACCATCTAATGATTAACGCCACCGAGTCGCGATAAAAGCTTATCTGGCGCTCGTCTGTATCGCTCACTTCTATGCTCACTTTAATATAGACAGGTAAAAGCCAGAAAAACTTTCCACCCGTGAATAAATTCACCTTAAACGTATAAGACTTGCTCATTCAAGCATTAAGCGCAGATATAGTTGATTAAAGGGCTTGAAGCCTATTGGGCGGCATGCGAACCTAAGCGCCAAAGCTAAAGGAGTGCTATTGATCATGCCATTTTCTCAATCTTTTTCCGTCGCCGAAATCATCGGCCTTCTCGCCATTGCCTTCTTAGGCCTATTGATCGGTGCTCTGCTCAACCAAAGACTCACCCGCCAACGTTGGCAACAACACAAAGATCAACTTGAGCAAGAGATGCGTCAAGTGAATGAAGATGCTGAATTATCCTTAGCACAACAGCAGATTTTGGTTGATGACAAAGAGGCGCAACTGCGCCAATACCAGCAGCGCCTTGAGCTCAAAATTGAACAATTAGGTAAAGCCGAGGCCTTAGCCGAACGTGTCCCCACCTTAGAGCAACAATTGAATGACAGCCAGCGCCGTCAGTTAGAAATTCAATTGGCGCTGTCGAAATCCAATGCCATGCAGCAAACCATTCAAGCCAAGGCCGATGCCCAGCAAGAATCACTGCAGGATAAAATCGCCAGCCTAGAATCGGCCGAAGTGCGGTTACAGACCCAATTTGAAAACCTCGCCAATCGAATCTTTGAAGAACGTAGCGAAAACTTTAAGCATCAAAATGCCAGTCAACTCGAAGGCGTGCTTGGGCCATTGAAACAACAGCTTGAAGGATTCAGACAACAAATTCGTGAATCCTACACCCACGAACAGTCCGAGCGCAGCGCCCTTAAACATCAACTTGAGCACCTGCGAGATCTCAATCTGAAGATGAGCCAAGATGCAATCAACCTGACCAAAGCGCTCAAGGGTGATAACAAGCAGCAAGGTAACTGGGGTGAAGTGATCCTCGATCGCGTGCTGCAGGAAAGCGGTCTACGTGAAGGCCATGAATACCATACCCAGCAAGATCTCAAAGACGACAACGGTAAGCGCTTTAAGCCGGATGTGATTGTGCATCTGCCAGAAAATAAAGACGTGGTCATCGATGCTAAAATGTCCTTAGTCAGTTATGAGCGTTACTTCAACAGTGAAGATCCTGCCCTACGCCAACAGGCGATTAATGAGCATGTGATCTCGATTCGCAGTCACATTAAGGGCTTGAGTCAAAAGGATTATCAAAATCTGCACGGTCTTAAGAGCCTCGATTATGTGTTGATGTTTATTCCTATTGAACCCGCATTTTTACTGGCGTTAGAGCATGATCCTAGCCTAGTCAATTTTGCCCTTGAGCAGAATATCATGTTGGTGAGCCCGACGAATTTACTGGTGGCCCTGCGCACCATTAACAATATTTGGCGCTACGAATATCAAAACCAACACGCGCAAACCATTGCAAAACAAGCGGGTCGAATTTACGACAAGTTATGTGGTTATATTGAAGACATGGAAAAACTCGGTCGTGCCTTAGATAACGCCGAAAAAACCTATCACAGCGCCATGAACAAGCTGTCATCGGGCAAAGGTAACCTAGTGCGTCAAGCCCACTTAATGCAGCAACTCGGGGTCGATACCAGTAAACAGCTGGATAAAATGCTGCTAGAAAAAGCACTCAATGAAGCCCAAGACGACAACGATACACAGGATGATGACGCTGAGCTAACGCTGCCGCCAACGCGCGATCCTAAGGACACAGAACTCGAACCCGCATAATGCCCAAAATGATAGATTGAGTTGATAATTTGAGTTAATAGACTGATTTGATAAACAAAGTTGATAGACCTAATTGATTGATAGAGTTGAACACTCGCTAATAACCTTGAATCGATACGGACATGTCGATTGATACCTTGATGCCCGGAGGCAAACGCTCCATGTGCAAAGCCGTGATGAATGTGATTATATCCAGCGCAATATTGCTCGCAGGCGCCTTGAATGCCCCTTCTGCATTCGCGTTAACGCCAACGCAGAAAACCTTCCTTGAGGCCGAAAAAGCCTTAAAGAAACAAGACTATGAAGTCTATAAACCCCTACGGGCAAAATTGGGCGATTATCCGCTGGCAATTTACTTAGACCATGATATCGACATCGGCGATCTCAATGGTTTGCATGGTGCTGCGGCAAAAAACCTGATTGATAAATATGAAACCACACCTATGTACAACAGGTTAAGGTCTAAATACTTAAACAATGCGGGAACCCAAAAACGCTGGAGTGATTATCTTGCAATAAGTCCCGATGTCCCTTCCGACATCCGCCTGCAATGTTATTACTACGAGGCAAAACTCGCCAAGGGCGAGATAAAAACCGCCTATGCGGCGGCGCAATCACTTTGGGTGTTTGGTAGTTCACGGCCAAAAGAGTGTGATCCCCTGTTCAACGCTTGGACCAAAGCGGGTAAACGCACTCAAGATGTCATATGGGCGCGGATGATGCTGAGTTTTGAGACTGGCGAAACCAGTCTGCTGAGCTATTTATCCCAGAAGATCATCACCCATAACAACGAAGCGAAGCGCTTAGTCGCCGTCTATAAAGATCCAAACAGCCTGCGCCATACAGAAAAGTTTAAGGATAAAAATCCGATTGTGGGTGACATAGTCGCGGCGGGATTAAAACGCCTTGCCCGCAAGGATCTCGACCAAGCGATTAATTTGTATGAACGGTATCAAAAGGCTAATCGTTTCACGCCAGCACAAGCCCAACAACTGGATAAATACTTAGTTCGCCGCATCTTAATCGAACAAGATGATAGCCATAAAAGCTATGTCGACAATGTACTGGCCGAGCTGAAAAGTGACGACTTATTTGAACGCCGGTTAAGATGGGCCATTCGCGATCACGACATGCGCAGCATTGCCCGTTACTTGAATTTACTGCAACCAGAAACCTTAGCAAAGGAACGCTGGCAATATTGGCTCTATCGCACG
This sequence comes from Shewanella sp. SACH, assembly GCF_001887095.2. Lineage (NCBI taxonomy): Bacteria > Pseudomonadati > Pseudomonadota > Gammaproteobacteria > Alteromonadales > Shewanellaceae > Shewanella > Shewanella sp. SACH. The sequence continues at coordinate 1,164,170 of NZ_MPDG02000001.1, read as the reverse complement.
AATGCTAAAGATGCGCCAGAAAGTGCCACTAAGGCTCTTGCGACAATCAGCAATGAACGTAATTTTTACGGTTTTGCCGCCGCACAGTTTTTAAATAAACCCGTCTCGCTGAATCAAAGCCCTGAGCCTATCGTCGACGCCAGCAGCCAAAAATTAACCGATGATGTGGGTTTTGTGCGCGTGCAAGAGCTAATGGCGCTGGATCGTTATTTCGATGCACGTTACGAATGGATGTCGCTGCTCAGACGCAGTGACAATACTATGCGAGCCCGTTACGGCCGTTATGCCCATGAACAAGGCTGGTATGATTTTGGCGTAGAAGCCAGTATCCAAGGTAAGTTGTGGGATGACATTCCCCTACGCTTCCCGATGGCGCACCAAGAAGGTTTTGAGCACGCCAGTAAAAAGCACAAAGTGAACATAGATGAGATTCGAGCGATCAGTCGCCGCGAGAGCGCGTTTTATCTTTATGCGACCTCAGGCGTCGGTGCCCGCGGCTTAATGCAAATTATGCCTGCGACCGCTAAAGCAACCGCCAAGAAACATGGCGCTAAATATAGCGATCCTAAGGATCTTTATAGCGCAGAGCTTAACCTCAATCTTGGCAGCGCTTACTATGCCCAGTTGTTAAAAGAGTTTAACCAGAACCGTATCCTCGCCACAGCCGCCTATAACGCAGGCCCGTCACGGGTGCGTCGCTGGTTGGCAAACTCGGATGGAAAACTCGATGCTATGGGCTTTATCGAAGCCATTCCCTTCACTGAGACCCGTGAATATGTGCAAGCCGTCTTCAGCTATCGATTGATTTATGAGGCGCAAGAGCAAAAAGCGCAGCCATTATTCAGCGAAGCCGAACTGAAGTTTGCTTACTAACTTGCGACATAAAAAGGAACTCGATACTCAGCAGTATCGAGTTCTTACTTTTCAGCATACCCTAAGGTAATGCTCATGCTTTAACCGCCAAAAATTCTGAATGATATTCTCTAAATTCAAATAATTAGCAAAGCGAATAATTATTCAGCAATCACGCCGTTTTATCGTAAACTTGTTTGCACTGCGAGGCATTAAATGCGAATAATTAGTATTAATGCATTAAGACTCCCATTAGGCCCATGATTAACCTTAGTTCGTTAACGCTCAGCTGCGAATACCAACCCTTTGTCGATCCCCATACGTTAGCCATCGACGGCTATGAAGCCTTAGCGCGTTTTTATCTACCAGATGGCGATGCGGTTGCACCCAATATCGTGTTTGAGCAATTGCATGAATCCACAGAGTTGCTCGCCGCCGTTGAATATCAAGCCAAAGCATTTCAACTCGCTCACGCGCCCAGCCAGCAGCGTATTTTTATCAATGTCGATCCCCACGCCGTCGATGGGCCACATACTGCCAAGCTTATAAAGCTGTTATCGCAGTACCAGCAAGTCACGGTCGAGATCATTGAAAATACCTGCATTAACGATGCCCAGCTTGCCAATCAGCTATTCAGCCAATTTAAACAAGCAAATATCAAGGTAGCGCTGGACGATATTGGTGCGCCCCACTCCATGCTTTGTGTCGATTTGATGATGAATGTGGATTATCTCAAGTTCGATCGCCATTGGTTAACCCACATCAAGCATCCCGAGGGAGTCCAGTTACTCATAGCGCTGATTAACTTTGCCAAGCAAACCAACAAACAGTGCATTCTAGAAGGCATAGAAACCGAAGCCCACTTGGCGTTTGCGCGAGACATAGGCGTCGACTTAGTCCAAGGCTTTTTGTTTAAATCTTGGTTTATTCGCCCCACCCGCAGTCAAGCGCTGTGTCTTGCATAGATCCACGCGCCGCCCTTTGACTTTGCGCCACCAGCACACGCAAGCCTAAACGTCATTCAGTCGAGTAATTGATTTCGCACTAGAAATGCCACTGGATAAGCAGGCGATGATCCGCCATAGTGGTAAAGCTTGTCTGCTTTCGCATGCACTTTCAGTTACGCTTTTAAATGTATTAGGAGTCGCCCGTGGCACAATCTGGGATCAGCGAATTACTACAACAACTCGAACAAGTGTTGCTGGGCAAACCTAGGCAAATTCGGCTTGCCTTGACCTGCATTCTCGCCCGCGGCCACCTGCTGATTGAAGATTTACCCGGCATGGGTAAAACCAGTATTTCCCATGGCATAGCCCAAAGCTTAGGCTTGAGTTACCAAAGAATTCAATTTACCAGCGACATGCTGCCCGCTGATATTCTCGGCGTGTCTATTTTTGATAAACATCAGGCGCAATTTATCTTCCATCCAGGGCCGATTTTTAAGCAGATGATCTTGGCCGATGAAATTAACCGCGCCAGCCCTAAGACCCAAAGTGCCTTGCTTGAAGCGATGGCAGAACAACAAATCTCCGTCGATGGCATCACCCACAGATTACCCAATCCTTTCTTTGTGATCGCGACCCAAAACCCCACCGAACAATCTGGCACATTTGCGCTACCAGAATCGCAGCTCGACCGGTTTATGATGCGTCTATCAATTGGTTATCCAAGCCACGACGCCGAACTTGCGATGCTGAAGAGCAATCATAACCACTTAACCTTAGATCAACTGCCCCAATGCTTGACACCACTGGCCTTGATGCAACTGCAAGAACAATGCGACAAGGTCAGCGCTTCCGATGCCTTACTCAATTACATTCTGGCCTTAGTGAATTTTTCTCGCAGCCAAACTGATAGCGTGGGTTTATCGCCCCGCGCTACCAAAGCCCTATTGCAAGCCGCTAAGGCATGGGCTTTTTTAGAGGGTCGACATTATTTAGTCCCTGAAGATGTACAAGCGGTCTTTTGCTGCGTGGCGGAGCACAGACTGAGAACCAGTAGCCAATTACAGGGTGAAGCCTTATCCGAGCGAATTCTGGCGAGCGTTAACCCCATCATGTGATGAACCGCTGTCATGAACAATATTGCTAAGGCATGCAGTTAATCGAGCAGTTAACCTAGGCATTAAAGCAAGCCATTCAACCAAGGAACTGATACAGAAGTGAAACGACTGATACGCCCTACTTTCGTTCCGACTCTAGTACCGATTTGGCAGCGTTGGTTAGCAAGGCGTTTGCCACCGAGTCCTGAAATCACCTTAAGCCATCGCAGCATTTTTATTTTGCCGAGTGGTTTTGGCTTAGTTTGGCTCGGGTTGGTTTTACTCTTATATCTTTTTGGCACTAACTATCAAAATAACTTAGTCATTGGCCTTAGCATCTTACTCCTAAGCCTCTTTAATACCTGTATTCTCTACAGTTACAAAAATCTTGCTGGTCTACATTTACGCGCCATGACGCCGCCCGAAGTCTATGCGGGAGAGACCTTAACCTTTCCGGTCCTCATCAGCACCCATCACAGTGGCCATAATATTCAGCTTAACTATCCGCATAATCGCACTTATACGGTGCAGAACGTCGGCACAGATGAACAGCAAGCGCTCGTGCCCTTCGAATATCATCAGCGGGGTCAAGTGTCACCGGGTCGGCTCAAAATTGAATCCTTCTATCCCTTAGGGCTTTGCCGCGCATGGTCGCATGTGGATTTAGCCATTAGTCACTTAGTTTTTGCCCAGCCGATTGAAGCGCCGCTACAGCTTGAGGCTGATCATACCCAGTCGGAGCAAGATCCCCTGTTACTCGCGGGTAAACATGTATCGGGGATTGATGAGTTTAAAGGCCTTAAACCCCATGTGCTCGGCGAGTCCCTCAAGCAAGTGGCGTGGAAACAATGGGCGCAGGGTCGCGGTATGTTGAGTAAAGAATTCCAGCAGCCCCAAGGCGATCCCGTCTGGTTAAGACTCAGACCTGATGCTAAACGGCTCGAAACCCAGTTGAGTCAATTAAGCTGGCAAATCAATAAACTCACGCAACTCGAGCAATATTTTGGCCTACATCTGCAAACACCCATGGGCGAGGATATATTGATCGCGCCCTCTATCGGTCATAACCATAGAATCGCCTGCCATAAGGCCCTTGCCTTGTATCCACAGCTAGCGCCGTCAGCCGTTAATTCGTCATCAGCGGCAAAGCACTCAAATAAAACGGCTAAAACCACCAGCAAGAAACGTCATATCCCGACCTCGAGGGAACAGGCATGACATTAACGGCCAGCAGCACGACACCGCAAATTGGCGATAATATCAGCCGTCAGACTTTATTTTGGTTATTGATCACCAATATCGCCGTACTGAGCCCGCTATTTGATAAAACCACGCCTTGGACCTTAGGCATTTGCGCAATTTGCTTGCTGTGGCGTGTGGGGATTTATGTCGGCAAAGTGGCAAAGCCGCCGCGTTTTCTGGTCACCAGTCTTGCGATCGGCGCCGCAACCACACTGGCACTCGTTTCAAAGGAAATAGGCTTACTCAACGCGCTCGTGAATCTGCTGCTGCTAGGTTACGCCTTAAAATACATTGAAATGCGTAACCAAAGGGATGTGCGCGTTGTCGTCCTCGCGGGCTATTTTATTATCGCGCTGACCTTTATTGATCACCAATCCTTACTCAATACCGCGCATTTACTCGTGGTGACTTTGATCAACACCTGCGTGCTCGTGACACTGTATCAAGATAAACACTCCCTAAAACACACGGCGTGGCTCGGTAGTAAATTTTTACTCCAGAGTGTGCCCCTCGCGCTGCTGTTGTTTTTAGTGTTACCGCGTTTTGCGCCGCTCTGGTTAGTGCCCAACATGAAAGAAGCACAAACGGGCTTGTCCGATAGTCTGGCCATTGGTGATATCGGCAAGCTCACCCGTTCGACCGAACTGGCCTTTAGGGCGAGTTTTACCAATGCCGCGCCCATTAATGCTGAGTTATATTGGCGCGCTCTGGTGATGGAAAACTATGACGGTATTACTTGGCGTCAGGAGGAAGGCATTAAAAAGCTGCAAAAAGATGCGCTGCTGTTTCCGCCCTCACGGCCCAGCCCCGCCTTGATGCTTAATAGTCCAGCTTCGACAGTCACCAGTCCTGACACTATGACCAATAGCCCTGATTTAATGACCAATGATCCTGATTTAACAAAGAGCCCCGCTTCGATAAGCAGCGAAGATCAAGATGCTGCAAAACAAGGCAAGCAAAACAACAAGCCGAGTATTCGTTACCAAGTGATTGCTGAGCCTAGCCACCAGCCGTGGTTATTTGGTCTCGATGTCGCCTACAGCCAAGATGATAGTGTGGTCAATATGCCCGACTATCGGCTGTTAGCGCTGCGCAATGTCGATCAACGAATGAGTTATCAAGTGGAGTCTTGGCCCAAGGCGAAGATGGATCTCAGGCTTTCAGCGCGGCAAAGGCAGATTAACCTAGAACTGCCAAGTAACAGTAATCTACGAACTTGGGCGCTGGCCGAGCAATTCAAGACTCAATATCCCGAACCTAAGCCACGATTGTGGGCCATGATGCGCCACTTTAATACCGAGCCTTTTTTCTACACACTCACGCCGCCTCCCCTTGGGCCGCAGCAAGTGGATGATTTTCTATTTGAAAACAAAGCCGGATTTTGTGTGCACTATGCCGCAGCCTTTATTTTTATGGCGCGGGCCACAGGCTTACCTGCACGTATGGTTACAGGTTATCAGGGCGGTGAGTTGAATCCGCAAGCGGGTTACTACAGCGTTTATCAATATATGGCCCACGCATGGGCTGAGGTTTGGCTCGAAGGTGAAGGTTGGGTACGTTTCGACCCGACCGCTATGGTAGCCCCAGATCGTATCGAACAAGGATTCGACGCCCAGTTTGATCCCGCATTGAGTTACCTGCAGGAAAGCCCTTTTAGTAGCTTACGCTTTAAATCCATGCCTTGGCTCAATGAGTTAAGGCAACGTTTTGCCAGCATAGATTATTACTGGAGCGTGTGGGTTCTGGGTTTCAATCAAGATAGGCAGAATCAAGTGCTCAGCGGCATCTTAGGAGATGTGACAAACACTAAAATCGCGGTCTTTATGGGGCTATGTATCAGCCTTATCGTGCTCTATATCGCCTACAGTGCGGGGCTATTACATTTTAGCACTCAGGGCGATCCTATCAGCGCTCGCTATCAACAGGTCTGCAATCGCCTCGCCCGCCATGGTATTAAACGCAATGACAGTGATGGACCAAACCAATTTGCGCAGCAGATTATCGAGCAATACCAACACAGTGCACCACAGCTTTGTGCGCTGATGCATACCTTGACCCAAAGTTATGTGGCGCTGAAGTATCAAGATTTACCGGCTGATGACTACCAAGCGCATTTAACAAAATTTAAAGCGGCGGCGAAGCAACTGAATTGGTTATTGCTCAGGGCTAAGGTGAAAAAGAAGTTCACGCTAGCCTAGCATTTGTAAACGGAGCATTAGCCGGCCAAGTTTCATCGGTTCAAGGCTCAGTAAACACCTAAAATTGCGAGTTAATTCCACAGAAGCAGCAATAGTGTTGAATCTTATAAATCAAACACATAGAATTGTTTTACTGTCACCATGCCGAGTTGCACATGCTAAAGTTAATCCAGTCCAATCAGATGGAAGTGCTCTGCGCCCATTTAGCCGCTTACCTGACCCAACCCCTTGCTTTTGCACGTCTACTGAGTAACGAGCATATTCTGGTGCAGAGTCCTGGCATGTCGACTTGGCTGCGCCTCGAAATCGCTAAACAAAATGGGATTGCCGCCGCATTGGAATTCCCACTGCCATCGAGCTTTACCTGGCAGTTGTGCCATGACTTATTACCCGATGTGCCCAAGGACAACGCCTTCACTAAGGCGGCGATGACGTGGAAGCTGATGCAACTCTTGCCGCGCATGTTGCAAGATGACGCCTTTGGGCCATTGAGACACTATCTAGGTAATACCCTAGAAAATACGCCCACCATAAATACCGCCGACACGAGTGAACATCTCAACACCAGAGATATGACGGCTGACGACATTAAGCTGTACCAACTCTGTGGCCGAATTGCCGATATCTTCGACCAATACTTAGTGTATCGCCCCGATTGGATTTTAGCGTGGGAGCAAAACGAGCATCCCGAATCACTCACCAAGCCGCTGAATGATGACCAACGCTGGCAACCCATTTTATGGCGCGCACTGATTGCCTTTAACCGTGATGAGCTTAATCAAAGCCATTACCACAGGGCTAACCTGCACAGTGACTTGATTGCCGCGCTGAATAACCCCGACACGTCACTCGCCCAATTGCCACAACGCTTATTTGTGTTTGGCATTTCCTCAATGGCGCCGCAAACCCTTGAGGTGCTGTACCATCTGGCAGGCCGTATCGATGTGATCGTGCTGGGTTTAAGCCCGTGTCAACACTATTGGGGCGACATTGTTGATCCCCGTAATCGTGCCCGCATGGCGGTGCAATATGCGGGTAAACGCCAATTAGCCGAACTGTGGGAAGATAAACTCGAAGTGGGCAATCCGCTGCTTGCCAATAACGGCAAGATGGGCCGTGAATTACTCGATATGCTGCTTGAGCTCCCCGCCGAACACTGCGACTTTGGCGACGATGTGTATTGTGAGCCCTGTGACGATCCCAACTCGCCACACAGTCATGCCAGCATGCTCCACGGGGTGCAATACGATATTTTAGAGATGCAAACCTTAGACAGAGTACTAGGGCCAGATGCCGAGCTGTACCAAAATGTCGAGAACAGACGCCTGCTTAAGCGCGACGATGAATCCATTCGAGTCAAGAGTTGTCACAGCCCACTGCGGGAAGTCGAAACCCTGCACGATCACTTGCTTGAGTTACTCAGCAATGATGTCGACCTTACACCCAAAGACATAGTGGTGATGATGCCCGATGTCGCCGCCTACGCGCCCTACATCGATGCCGTCTTCTCGGCGAAGCAAGGTCTGCATTACATTCCCTACGCAATTGCCGACCGCGGCGCGGCGCAGGAATCACCGCTCATCAATAGCTTTTTGAATTTACTTGGGATTAATCAAAGTCGTTTTGGTCTGACCGACATTTTGAGCATACTCGAAGTGCCCGCCATTTTGCGCCGTTTCCAGCTCGATGACGATGAATTGCAACTTATCCGCCGCTGGTTAGATGAAGCGGGCGTGCGCTGGGGCCGCGATGAGCAAAGCCGCCTAAAACAAGGTGTGCCAGCGTTTGAGCAAAACTCCTGGGCCTTTGGTATTAAAAGGCTGATTTTAGGTTACGCCTTGAGTGACGATGCGCCGCTGTACCAAGACCATCTGATCGTGACTGGCATCGAAGGACAATCGGCGCAGGCGTTAGGTAAGTTACTCAATTTTATTGAAGTACTCGATGAAACGGCGCAAATACTCGCCCTGCCGCAAGTGGGCGCCCTGCGTTTGGCTGAATTAACTGAGCTGCTGGATGCTTTTTACGACACAGATGAAGACGAGCGCGAACAATTGCAGGAAATCCGCGATGCCATTGCCGCCCTAGAGCAAGAGTTACTATCGGCGGGTAAGCCATTAGATACAAACTCGTTAGATACAAGTATGTTCGTGACACTAGCCCAACAGAGCATAAGCGGACTGAGCCTCAGTATCGAAGTGCTGCAGCAATGGTTTAATCAACGCTTAACCGAATCTCGGGTCGGCCAGCGTTATCTTGCGGGAAGCGTGAACTTTTGTACCTTGATGCCGATGCGCTCGATCCCCTTTAAGGTAGTGTGTTTACTCGGCATGAACGATGGGGTTTATCCTAGGGTTCAACATCCCGTCGGCTTTGATTTAATGGCGCACTTTGGTGCCCGTAAAGGCGATCGTTCCCGCCGCCTCGATGACAGATATTTGTTTTTAGAAGCCTTATTGTCGGCGCGCGAGCAACTGTATATCAGCTATATCGGTCGCAGCGAACGGGATAACTCTGAGCGTATCGCCTCTATGCTCGTCTCTGAACTGATTGAATATTGTCAGCTCTGCTATTTGCCTGAAACGCTATTGGCTCAATCGCAGAAAGTTTCAAGCCCCATAGACCCAGAGGATGTTGAAAAAGCACTCTATAACGCGATCGTCAGCCACCAGCCGCTGCAACCCTTCGATCCTAAGTTGTATCAAGCCGCAGTAAAAAGTGATGACGAAAATAGCTCAAACATAGATGGCTCAAGCATAAGTAAAAATGAGTCAGGCATAGGCCAAAGTTATAGCCAGCAATGGTGTCCGCCCAATGCGGCGGCAGCGGGCACACATGCTGGCCGCTTTATCGGCGCGCACACTCGCATCATGCTCGAAGCGGATGAGCAAGACTCAATGCCAGATACAGAGGCACAGCCCGCTTCTGTGCGCGAACAACAGCAAAGCAAGCAAGTGGATGTGTCTGCCCTGATCCGTTTCTTTCGAAATCCGGCGCAGTACTTCTTCAACCGAACGCTTAAAGTCGACCTTAGTCTTAATATTCAGGCAGATGATAATGACGAGCCCTTTAGCTTAAATGCCCTAGAGCGCTATATGTTACAGGCCCAGTTACTCGACGATGCCATAGGCCAAGGTCTGACTGAGCCCGATATCGAGCTAATTAAACGCCTCAAAGCCAGCGGCAGTTTGCCGATGCAGCCCTTCGATGATTTGCTGCTACGCCAATATCAGCACGATATTAAGCCTTTGATTGGTAGAACCTTGTTCCTCAAGGGAGAACAAACCAGCAGTCATGCGGATATTAAACTCCTGTTTGACTTGCCCATCACGGCGGGTAAATCCCAGCAAGTGTTACTGCAAGGCCGTATCGATGACATCAGTCCTAAGGGGTTAGTCAATTACCGTCCCGGTAGCGCCCACGGCCGCGATGTGCTGAGGTTATACCTTCGCCACCTGTGTTTAATGGCAATGGGCCACACACATGCAAGTTATCTACTCGACATGGGGCATTTCCACGCCTTAGCGCCAATTACTGCTGAGCGCGCCCATGCGTTACTGGCCGATTTGCTGGTGCTGTTTTATCAAGGTCAGCAATATCCACTGTGTTTTATGCCGCGCACCTCACTGGCCTACGTCAGCTGCGAGGGTGAGCACGATGAGCGTTTGCAGCAAGCGTTACCTGAATGGCTGGATGAGCAGAGTCAATTAGGCGAAGGGAACGAACCCCATTACCAACGCTTATTCAGTTTTCCGCGGGATTTCTCTGAGGAAAGCTTTGGCGGATTAGCCGAGCGCATCTATCGCCCTATGGTGAGTTTATATCTCAAAGACACGCTGGCTCAGCTTGAGGAATTTGCGCTGAACGATGGCATGAGCCAAGGCCAAACTCCCAATGTACAAGCGACTGAAACACAAGCGACTGCAGCACATTTAAACCGCGATAGAGCACAGGGAGAGCAATCATGAGTGATCACAAGCAGTTAAACGCAGCGGCGTTACATTCAGCGGCGCAGGCGCTTGATCCACTCACATTGCCCTTTGGCGGTAGTCGTCTGATTGAAGCCAGCGCTGGCACAGGTAAAACCTACACCATTTCAGGTCTCTATTTACGCTTATTGCTTGGTGATGGTATTCCTGCGCCGCTGACCTGCGAGCAAATTCTCGTAGTAACCTTCACCAATGCGGCCACCGAAGAGCTAAGGGATCGTATTCGCCGGCGTATTCAAGTCGCCTTTAAGTGCTTCTTGGGTTTAACGATTGCCGATCCCTTTGTGCAGGCGTTGTATGACAACACACCAGAAAGTGAACGCGCCATTGCACTTAGGCGGTTCGATCTCGCCCTTAAATCCCTCGACGAAGCGGCAATTTTTACCATCCACGGTTTCTGTCAGCGAATTTTATCGGATCTCGCCTTTGAGTCCTCCCTGCTGTTCGAATCGGACTTTACCTTGGACGACAGCGAGTTTTTACACCATGCCGTGCGGGATTTTTGGCGTGAGGCCTGTTATCCGCTGCCCGATTACTTAGCGCAAATCATTGCCAAGGAATTTGGCGAGCCCGATGGTTTGGTCAAACAATTGCGGCCGCTCCTTGGCGCCAGTCAAGCAAAGCCCCTAAAACCCGCGCTGAAGTTTGATGCCTTGGCCCTATCACTGCGCCAAAGTTTAGAGCGCTTTAAATTAGCTTGGCCACGGGGACGCGATAGCTTATTGGCATTGCTACACAGTTTGCCACTCAACGGCACCCGCTTTGGCAAGGCAACGGATAAGTACCCCAAACTCGCCGCCATGTTCGATGCGCTGGATAACTGGCTCGCCTTCGGTCATGGGTTGCCGCCACTGAAAGAGTTAGAAGCCTTGTCCTTGTCTGAGTTAAAGCTCAACAAGGGCGGCGTGATCCCAAGCGCGAGCGAAGCGCCGCTGATGGATCATATGGAACAGCTCGCTACATTGATTGCCGCTATTAAACCGGCGTTTTTACATAGTGCGAAACTTGGCATAAGCGAGCGATTTGCCCAGCAAAAGCAGCAAAAAAACGTACTGACTCCCGATGACTTGCTCACAACCTTAGCAAGCGCGCTACATGCCAATAATGAAACCTTGCCCAAAGCCGTGGCGACACGTTTCCCCGTCGCGCTTATCGATGAATTCCAAGATACCGATCCGCTGCAATTTGCGATCTTCTCTGGCATCTACCAAGGCCGCTACTCGTTTGAAAAGCAAGGTGTAGACGCTACCGAAAATAAGCTCAGTCTGTTGATGATAGGCGATCCTAAGCAAGCCATTTATGCCTTTCGCGGCGCCGATATCCATACCTATATTGAGGCCCGTCATCATACGCAGGCCCACTATCATCTGGATACCAACTACCGCTCAAGCGCAAACATGGTCGCTGGGGTTAACCATCTGTTTAGTCAGCATCACGATCCTTTTATCAGTCAGTCGATCCCCTTTGATAGCGTGAAAACGCCCAGCAGTGCCAAGGGGAAAACCCTCACTGAAAAAACCGCCAATCCAGCCGCCTTAAGATTAAGACTCTTAAGCGAAAGCGCAGAAAACGGCCTCAACAAAACCACCGCCAGACACTTGCTCGCCGAAGATGCCGCGGCGGAGATCACCCGTTTACTGACAGATGCGGCCAATGGCGCGTGCCACAGCCCGAAAGGGCCTTTGATCGCTAAAGACATCGCTATCTTAGTGCGGGATCGCAACGAAGCGGCTGTGATGAAAACCGCATTGAGTAAACGCCACATAGGCGCAGTGTTTTTAAGTCGTGACAGTGTATTCGATACCCTTGAAGCGCGGGAAATGGCGTTAATTTTGCGATCTCTGGCGAATCCTAAGGATGAACGGGCATTGCGCAGCGCGCTAGCTACAGCATTATTGGGCTATAGCGCCGAGCAAATTCATGCCTTCAACCAAGATGAAGAGCACAGACAGCTGTTATTAGAGCAGTTTTTTAACTTGCACCAAGTGTGGCAAAAACGCGGCATCATGCCCACGCTATTAAGCCTTGCCAATAGCACTAAGCTGATTGACCGTTTACTGCACTCCGCTAGTACGCAAACCGATGCACAGGAGCAAGATGCCACGAATGGCGAGCGCCGTTTGACGGATTTTCGTCACCTTGCCGAGCTATTACAGCAAAAGGCCACCGAGCTTGATGGTATTAGCGCCCTGCTCAATTGGTATGAACAACAACTGATTGATAACACGGGAACCGATGAACAGCAGCTGCGCCTTGAAAGCGAGCAGAATCTGGTGCAGATCGTTACTATCCATAAGAGTAAGGGCCTTGAGTATCCCGTGTGCTTTGTGCCATTTGTCAGCCTAGCCCGCGACAATCGCCGTCGCCCGACGCCTATGCTGTACCACAGAACCAACGATGCAGGTGAGCAAGAACTCGTGTGGGATATCGAAGGCACGGATGAGGGTTGGGATCGCGCCAAACAAGAAACCTTGGCCGAAGACTTGCGCTTGCTATATGTGGCGCTCACTCGGCCTGTGTATTTGTGTTACTTGTATATCGCCAATCACAGTCGTCAGCTTAAAAATGGCCTTAAAAGTCAGCTGCATGAAACCGCCATCGGCTATCTGCTCGGCATAGGCGACTCAGAATGTGACTTTGCCCGTATCTGCAATGCTGCGCAGCAGCTCGCACAAGATGTGGAAGCCATAAGTATTGATAAGGTGCCCGATGACATAGACGAGCGTCCATTGCCCTCAAGCCAAGACATAGCGCAAATACTGAGCGCGAAAACCTTAACCCGCCAATACAGCACGCCGTGGCGAGTCGGCAGTTATTCAGGCCTAGTTAAAAATACCAGCCATGGCAAAGCCGCTCCGGGCGCCGATGATGAAGCATTAGGTACGCTTGAATATATGGCTGCGCAAACACTCTCGATTCCTGATGATCCAAGTCATGAGCTGCAGGATGGCATGCTCAATCGCTTTAACTTTGAGCGCGGCGCTAACGCCGGTAGTTTTATGCACTTAGTGCTAGAAGAGATTGATTTTACGCAGGCAGACAGAGACTTACCGCTGCAACTGCCTAAAGCCATGCTGAAATACGGTATCGCACCCGAGTGGCAAACGGTATTGCACACTTGGTATCTGGATGTGCTGCACGCGCCGCTTGGGCTCATGCCAACGACAATGCCTTCAACATCGGCCTTAGAGAATAATTCCAAAACGCCCAAACCTGAACATCCAGAGCTGTGCTTAGCCAAGTTATCGCCGCAGGATACCTTAGTCGAAATGGAGTTTTATTTACCCCTAAGCGAGCTTAAAGATACTGAGCTCAATGCGCTACTGCAGCAGTTTGGCTATGAGTCGACACTTAAGTTTGATAATCTCAAAGGCATGCTCAAAGGCTTTATCGACTTAACCTTTGAATACCAAGGAAAATATTATATCGCCGACTATAAGTCGAATCATTTAGGCGACAACATCAATGCCTATCATCAGAGCGCGCTGCAAAGTGCCATAACCGATCATAGGTACGATTTGCAGTACATCCTCTACTCATTGGCGCTGCACAGATATTTGAGTTTACGCCTGCCAAGTTATGACTACGACAGCCACATCGGCGGTTGTTATTACTTGTTCTTACGGGGAATGTCGGCTCAATATCCCGGCTATGGTATTTATTACGACAAACCGCCGAAGGCACTTATTTTCGCGCTGGATTCACTTTTTGATGACAATTTATTTCACAGCAGATTAGCTGGAGCAATCGATACAGGAGTCCCGGCATGATGCGCTCAACCCAAGGGCTAAATGCACATTCACTCTCAGCCGCGAAATGGATAGACCATGGCGCAATCCAGCTTACCGCGCCGCTACCAGAGCTGTTGAAACAGTGGGAGCAAGAACGACTGCTCACGCCACTCGATCGGCATTTCGCACTCGAGATGAGTCTCTTACATCCAAATGACAGCCAACAACCCTTGTTTGTTTTGCTATGTGCGCTGTTGAGCCAGCAATTATCTTCACAGCACAGTTGCCTAGTGCTCGCCCATATCGTGCCGCTTAATCCTATGGCCGAGCAAAATAGCCATTGTAAAATCACTTTAAGTCTCGAAGCGCTCACAGAGACTTTACAAAGCTTTGATGCCGTTGGCCAAGCTGGCAGTAACAAACCACTTATTTTTGATAATGGCAGACTCTATCTACAACGTTATCATCAATTTGAAACCTCAGTGGCCGCTTCTTTAATCCGCCTATCAGGGAGCGTATCTAAACACTCTGAAGACGTAAGCCACCAAGAGCAAACTCAAACCGCTAAATTGAGGTCACTGTTAGATCAACTGTTCCCTGCCAATGTGAGCGATCCCCATTCACTCTCTCGCAATGCACTGACTACCAATGTACTGACTAAAAGTGAAGGCACACAAAGCACTGCACCCATTGATTGGCAAAAGGTCGCCACGGCCACAGCGCTGGGTAAAAAACTGTCGGTGATCACTGGCGGCCCAGGCACAGGTAAAACCACCACTGTGACTAAGCTTTTGTTATTGTTGCAAATGGAATCACAACAGGAAATCCGTTTAGTCGCACCCACGGGAAAAGCCGCGGCTCGATTAAGCGAATCGATCAAAGCCTCGAAAGCGCGTCTGGCAAAGGAACTCAGCGCCCATGCTGATGTTATTGATGAAGCTCGTAATAGAAACAACCAAGACTTTTTAACGGCATTGGGGCGTATTCCAGAGGAGGCATCAACCTTACACAGACTGCTCGGGGTGATCCCCAATTCGCCGCACTTTCGCCACCATCAAGGTAATCCGCTGCGGCTTGACTTATTGATCGTCGACGAAGCCTCTATGGTCGATTTGCCCATGATGTATAAATTGCTCAGCGCACTGCCCGAACACGCCAGTTTGATTTTACTCGGCGATCAGGATCAACTCGCCTCGGTTGAAGCTGGCGCTGTGCTCGCCGATATTTGTGCTGGTCTTAAAATACCAGTAGATCCCAATAACCTTGCACAAAACAACATAGCATCTAACAATCCTGCTCTGTGGCAAATGCGCTATTCCAAGGAACAAGCCGAGCGCCTGAGTGCTTTAACGGGTTTTGAGTTGACACCCTTTATCAGCGATAGCCCTAAACTTGGCGATAGCTTGTGTATGCTGATGCACAGCCACAGATTTAAAGGCGATGCGGGGATTGGACTGCTTGCTAGCGCCGTCAATCGCGCGGATCTTCAAGACATATTGCAGGTATGGCAACAAGGCCCTGCTGAATTGAAGTGGTTAGAACACAGCATGGTCGTAAGCCAAACCCAAGCCAAAGTGAGCGAGCCGGCTAATAATCTGGGACTCAATTTACTGCTAGAGCAAGCCTGCCAACAATATGGCGCCTATCTCAGAGCCTTGAATAGCCATGCAAGTAACAATGATGTAAATAATAGTGATGTAGGCACACGTCCAAGCACGGCTGACATCATAGATAGCTTTAACCAGTACCGCATTCTATGCGCCATGCGCTCGGGCGATTATGGGGTCGAAGGCATCAATCAATTTGTGACTCAAGCACTGGCCAATGCCAAGCTGATTAAACCGCTGCAGGAGTTTTATCTGGGTCGGCCGATTATCATCCAAAGCAATGACTATAACTTAGGCCTGTTTAACGGTGATATCGGATTGATTTTGCAGGATGAAGATAAACCCGAACGCTTAATGGCGCACTTTATCAAGGCCGATGGCAGCCTGTTAAAAGTCTTGCCAGCCCGTTTGCCCAGCCATGAAACCTGTTACGCCATGACGGTACACAAAAGCCAAGGCAGCGAATTTAGCCGTGTGGCCTTAGTGCTGCCACCGAGCCCCAGCTTAGCGCAGTGGCAACTGCTGACCAAAGAGTTGGTCTACACCGCCATTACCCGCGCTAAAGTGCACTTTACCTGCTTAGGCACCCAGCACGTATTCGAGCGGGCCAGTAGCCAAGCAACCCAACGCGCATCGGGTCTTGCAGACAGGCTTTGGGGTTAAGTTAGTTCGTTTAGCTCAAGACTAAGCTGTAACGGAAGGAGGTTTTGGTAAACCCTATGCTTTCATAGTATTGCTGTGTGGCAATGCGCTGGGTCGATGTAGTGAGTTCGAGTAACTGACAATTCTCTTGCTTTCCGCGCGCTTTAGCAAAATCAATGAGCTGAGTGCCGATGCCCTGACCTCGCATGTCGGCATCCACCACAATTGCCGTTATGCGGCAGATACGGCTTAAGGCGGGGAAATAATCAAAGAACATCAAGGCCATCACAGCGACAACTTGCCTGTCACCCTGCGCATTGGGTAGCTCACATACTAATAGCTCATCACTGCGGGACTGGGGATTATCTTGGTACTCGGTTAATGTCTGGGCTAACGCGGCGACAGGCAAAGCATAACCTAGCTGCTCAAGTAGCAACTGAATACTCTCTGCATCGTGTAACTGAGCTAACCGAATGTTTTTATTCGTCATACTGATTTCTCCTCATGATTCACCAAAACGCTTTACGATGACATCTGACCATAGTCGTTCAATACAACAATGCCATGCTGAAATGCATCCCGAATGCCGTTACACTCACTGTCGTGTCGTTTGGTCACTGATAATTTGTATCACTGCTAATTTTTTCGCGGCTAAAAGTGATTCCACAGTTGCAAAACATTGGCAGCTAACCCCACAAAAATCAAAATAAACTCGCAAATGCACAAGCCCTTATTTGCAATGCGATTAAATGCGTTAAAATTCACCACTTAATAGCTGTCAGTCAGCAAAACCTTGCACTCATGGGGACAAGAAAACTAAGATGACAGCGGTTGTACTATAGGATGATGTTCGTATTGCCACAGGCCGATATCATCCGATTTTGCTCACTTTGAGGAATCACAATGTCTAAGATCAATCTGCTTTTGCTGTGCGGCGGCGGAAGTGCCGAACACGATATTTCATTAATGTCGGCCAACTATTTTGAAACCTCACTAGCAAAATCTGAGCAGTTTTCCGTGTTGCGAGTCGAGCTGGATAAATTCGGCCAGTACCGCACTGCCGCTGGTGACGACTGTGAGCTGACCAATAGCCGCGAGATTCGCTTCCGTGATGAAAGCAAAACGCCATGGCCAGTCGATTACGTCATTCCTTGCATTCATGGCTATCCCGGCGAGACTGGCGACATTCAATCCTATTTTAATCTGATCCAACTGCCCTATTTTGGCTGTGAATCCGAAGCGAGCAGCAACTGCTTCAATAAGATCACCGCTAAAATGTGGTTCTCGGCCTTAGGTATTCCTAATACGCCGTATATTTTCCTGAATCAGTTCGATGATGCGGCGATTGAGCAAACCCAAGCAGCATTGGTACAATGGGGATCGATCTTCGTTAAAGCAGCATCACAGGGTTCCTCTGTCGGTTGTTACAAAGTGGATGACAGCAATAAAGTTGCAGGCGTGCTTAAGGATGCGTTCGGCTATGCGCCCTATGTGATCGTTGAAAAAACCATAAAAGCCCGCGAGTTAGAAGTGGCAGTCTACGAGTACAATGGTGAAGTGGTGGCGACAGTGCCAGGTGAAATCATCTGTGATACCAACACCTTCTACACCTTCGATGAGAAATACGCCAAAAACAGTAAAGCGCGCACCGATGTGGTCGCGCAGCATGTTTCAGCTGAGATCAGCGAACAGATCCGTGCCTATGCAATCAAGGCATTTAAAGGAATGAAGCTGCGTCATCTGTCGCGCATCGACTTTTTCTTAACCGCGGACAATGAAATTCTATTGAATGAAATCAATACCTTCCCAGGTTCTACGCCGATTTCTATGTTCCCTAAAATGCTGCAAAATCACGGTCACGATTTTACTGAATACTTGAGCCTAGTGATTAACGGTCAGCTAACCGCTAAATCTTAACGCTCGCCAACCTGACTCAATGTGAACGCAGATACTGTATATAGCACCAGTTTTCAGTAATAAAAAGAGCGCCTCTGCGCTCTTTTTATTTTTATATTTCAATTTGTTATATTTAACTCTTGATTCTTACCTTACATCTAAACCCGATATCTAAATCAGACTGTCGCTGATTAAGCCGCCCTCACATCAAGGTCAAATATCAAGGTCAAACGTTAAAACCCTAATGCAGCTCAGCTTGCTTTGCCAACAGCGCAAAGAAGGCGGCTTTTGGCATAGGTTTATAGAAAAGATAGCCTTGAATTTCTTGAATATGATTAGACATCACAAACTTAAGTTGGGACTCAGTTTCCACCCCTTCTGCCGTCACGGTTAAATCTAACGCATGGCTTAACCGCACTATGGCCTCCACCAACGCTTCGTGACGCTTGCCTTCGTCTAATCGGTCGATAAAGCTCTTATCGATCTTAATTTGATCGATAGGGAAATTCGCCAAATAGGACAAGGACGAGTAGCCAGTACCAAAGTCATCCAAGGAAATTTTAATCCCCTTAATCCGCAAACCATTAAGCACATCAATAAGATGTGTATGTTGCTTCATCAGCAAAGACTCAGTGATCTCAAGGGTTAACCTGTCGTAGGGGAAATCTGTCACCTCAAGTTGCTCGATAATCGCGGCAAAGGAATCCACAAAGGCATCTTGCAGTTCATGGGACCAAAACTCAAAGGTCGACACATTCACCGATAAGTTAATCGGCCAATTGTGAGCCTGCATCTCTAAGATGGTTTGCATAGCGCCAAGGCGCACATCTCGACCAATATCAACAATTAAGCCGCTGTTCTCCGCGATGGGAATAAACTCATCGGGGGGAATGAATTGCCCTTCATGCTGCCAGCGCAGCAGCACTTCGGCGCGAACAATCAAACCTGTGGTCGCATTCACTATGGGCTGGTAATAAAGCTCAAAAGTCTGTTGATCCAGTGCCTGCTTGAGTTGATTATGAAGGCTGGCAATGCGCTCGGCATTGAGCTGCATTTGCTCAGTAAAAAAATGATAACGATTACGACCATTAGCCTTAGAAATATACATGGCCTGATCGGCGCAATTTAACAGCTGCTCGAGATCGAGGGCATCTTCTGGAAAACGCGCAATCCCTATACTGACCGAGCTATAAACGCCTTTGCCATCGGCAAGTACATAACGTTTCGCCACATGCTTATTAATTGTTTCAGCGAGTTGCGCCAACTCTTTCTGGTTGACTATCCCAGGTAACAGTAAGGCAAACTCATCACCGCCGAGGCGCGCAAACACCATAGTGTCATTGAGGCACTCGCAAATCTGCCGCACCACTTGCACTAATAACGCATCGCCTTTGTCGTGACCATGGGTGTCGTTAACTTGTTTAAAGTTATCTAAATCCATCAGCATAAAACTAAATCCGGGCGTCAGACTGTCGGAGGTAATTAAGGATTGGATCTGTTTAAACAAGGCATTACGGTTAGCAAGCCCAGTCAGCGAGTCATTATTAGCCTGATACTTAATCAGCTGCGCCGCTTTTTTACGCTCACTAATATCTGAAAATAGCCACGCAAAACAAGGCTGTAATCCGTTGGGCTCTCTAAATGTGGTGACGATAAGATCTAGATAAAACTCCTCGCCATTGCCCCTTAAGCCAACCAATTCCCCCTGCCACATTTTATCCTGCGCTAAATGCTCGAATAAGCCGACTAACTCATTGGGTTGAGACGCAGATAAAAACATCTTTGGATTAAAGTTATTTATATCAATATTTTGTGGGAGAACGATGTGTTTAAAAGCGGGGTTAGCATAGAGAACGGAATCATCGGAATTGGAGATAACCAGTGCCAAAGGTAAGCGGTCAAAAATTTTCACTGCTAAACGCTGAAACTCCATTGCCCGACTGCGTTCAATGGCCAAGCTGGCTAATCGTGCTGCCTCTGAAATAAGCTCTAAATCAAGCTCTGTTGGGGACTTTATCGTATCGTAGTACATAGCAAATGTGCCGAGCACTTTGCCTTGAGTATCTTTGATAGGTTCAGACCAACAAGATTTAAGACCGGCGCGCAGTGGCAGTTCTTTATAATTTTCCCAATAAGGATGTGTAGCGATGTCTTCAACGATAACCCGCTTTGCGAAATATGCCGCCGTTCCGCAGGAGCCAACATTGGGGCCAATCTCGACCCCATTAATCGCTTGGTTGTAACTGTCGGGCAAATGGGGCGCGGCACCTAACAACAAACGTTTGCCATCACCGCTGAGCAGTAATATAGATCCACGAGTGCCTATCTTTTGCGCTTCGATTTTTAGCACTAAGGCGTGCAAGATTTCATGTAGCGGTGCGCCATTAAGCAGCATAGAGAGAATACTGCTATAGCAAGCTATGCTGACATTGTGGGCGAGTTTAACGTCAGCATGGTCGAGCAGATCTGGAAGATTAACGCCGTACGCCATAATTCCCTTAGAAACAAAGTTGCAATATAAATACACATTCACAATGTTAAAATATTTATAACTTATAGGAAATTCTAGGCACTAATGTTAACTAAGTAAACCCTGTATCAATTCAATAAAGGGCTTACTTTAGTCTTAACTGCAAGGCTTTATTCTTGAATACGTTCAAGTTTTGCAAGGTAAAAACCATCAAATCCGCTATCGGCTGGGCTGATACTTTCATCCTCAATCAAACGGAAATTAGGATTCTCGGCTAAAAACGCATCGACTTGACCACGGTTCTCGCAGGGGAAGATTGAACAGGTCGCATAAACCACTATGCCACCAACTTTCACCATGCGGCTGTAGCTAGTCAAAATGTGCTTTTGCAGCTCCATTAGCACAGGTAAACGCTCAACAGTATCGCGCCATTTTGCATCTGGATTACGCTTTAATACGCCCAAACCTGAGCATGGCACATCGAGTAATACCCGATCGGCACTCAGTTTTAAGCGTTTAATGGTTTTACTGCTGGCGATAACGCGGGTTTCGACATTGTGCGCGCCATTGCGACGGGCACGCTCTTTGAGTTTGTCGAGTTTCCATTGCTCCACATCCATGGCCAACAAGCGCCCTTTGCCCTGCATTTGCGCGGCTATGTGTAAAGTTTTGCCACCCGCGCCTGCGCAAGCATCAATAACTTTCATGCCTGGCTTGGCATCAAGCGCCGCCGCCACGCGCTGAGAGCCCGCATCTTGCTGCTCGAATAAGCCATCTTTAAAGCTTTGGGTACGGAACAAGGCAGAATCGGAGGTCACTTCAAGGGCAGAATCGACCCCATCAACGCTCAGCGTGCTCACAAACTCAGCGGCAAGCTTAGCGGCCAATTCATCACGCGTCACTTTTAAACCATTTGCGCGTAAAAAACGCTTCGGCGCGGTACTTAACGCGGCGCGCTCTTTTTCCCAAGACTCGCCTAATTGCTCACGGCCCATCGCATCGAGCCACTCAGGGCAACCGTCCCACAGTACTGGCTTAGTTTTCGCCTGCTCGGTACGCTCGGCTAAACGCGCCTCATCGACTTGCAGCGAATATTGCATTTTAGGCAGTTCAAGCCCGTGGAATAAATGCCACGCATTAAGCAATTTAGAGCCAAAGCGCTCCATCTCATCTGGACTGATTTCCGCCAGATAACAATATAAATTTAAGCGACGTAGGATATCACCCGTCGTTAATGCGATACGCGCCTGTTCGGCGGGTACCAATTGCAACCCAGAAAAATGCTGAGAATAGGCCCGATCTAAGGGTTTTCCTTGGCTCAGCACCATAGTTAAGATACTGATCACTAATTCGTTCGAGCTGGCAGAAAGCGGAGAATTCAACATTTAAAAGGTCACCATGAATGATAAAACCGGAGGATCATAGGAGGTCAGGCCCTAATACGCAAGCACGCTGGCGCTGAGTTAAGGTTAAAGCCATAAAAAAAGCGATCCAAATGGATCGCTTTTAAGTGTCAGCCAGTTAACCCGTTACATTTTTGAGCCCTTAGAGCCGTAGAACAGGATAAAGCCATAACAAATCACGGGCAGAATAAAGGCGAGTTGCACGCCAAGGTTATCCGCTAGCATGCCTTGGAATAAGGGTAGAATCGCCCCACCCACAATTGCCAGACACAGAATGCCACTGCCCTGTGAAGTGTGTGGACCTAAATCACGCAGCGCTAGGCTGAAGATCGTTGGGAACATAATCGAGTTAAATAACCCCACTCCAAGGATTGCCCACATAGCAAGGCTGCCACTGGTGGTCATCGCCACAACCACAAGTAGCGCCGCCATAAAGGCATTAAACGCAAGCACTGAGCCAGCAGGCACTTTTTGCATGACCACAGAGCCAATAAAACGTCCCACCATAGCGCCGCCCCAATAATAGGCGATGTAATGGGCGGCTTCAGCTTCTGGCATACCGGCAATATGGCTTTCACCTAAGAAGCTGACCAAGAAGCTACCGATAGACACTTCTGCACCGACATACACGAAAATACCCACAGCGCCGAGCACTAAGTGCTTGCTTTGCAAGGCACTGGTTTTACCTAGATGGGTTTGGACTTCACCTTGAACACTTTCATCATGCTCGCGGATCACAGGTAAATCTAACTTCGCAAAAATCAGCGCTAAGATAGCCAAGGCGCCAGAAAGTAACAGGTATGGCAGTTTTACCACTTCGGCTTCAGCGCTCGCGTGGGCTAAATCGCTTGATACAGAACTGGCGACAGAAAGAATTAACATGGCACCAAAGAATGGTGCGACTGTTGTACCTAATGCATTGAAAGCTTGCGTTAAATTTAAACGACTCGAGGCAGTTTCGCTACTGCCTAAGGCGTTAACATAGGGGTTGGCTGCCACTTGTAGGATAGTGATGCCCGATGCTAAAACGAATAACGCGCCAAGAAACAGATTATAGGTCGCTAGCGTGGCCGCTGGATAAAACAGCGCACAGCCAATACTCGCAATCACAAGACCGGTAACAATCCCCTTTTGATAACCCAGCTTTTTCACTAAGTTACCGGCGGGGATCGACACTAAGAAGTAAGCACCGAAGAAACAAAATTGGATCAACATGGCTTGAGTGTAATTCAGCGAAAACACCGCTTTAAGATGCGGGATCAGAATATCGTTCAAGCAAGTGATAAAACCCCACATAAAAAACAGTGAAGTCAATGAGATCAAGGCAAAACGATAACTGCCCGACCCATTTTCGCCAGTGCTGCTCGTGTAGCTACCGGTATTAATTGATGACGCCATAGTTATTCTCTCTGTATGTTTTTATTATCAGGAACTCAGTAAGGTTACATTCCCCAGTATGCCCGTGGGCGGCTTTACGTCGAATAGTGGGCTTGGGTATATAACACCTCAGCCGAATAAAAATGAATCATTTTCAGTTTAAAACTGCATAAAAGCTGGCAAATGCCGAAAACTTCAGCTGATTGTTTTCTATTTGTGCGATTTTCAGGCCGTGTCCCGTTAATATTTCACCCAATTCCAACTGTGATAAATCCAACTCAACATTGGTATCGCCTAAGTTGAATCCGACGAATATTTTGAGCTCTCCTAAGGTGCGGATAAAGGCCAAGATGGGCTCGTTGATATCCACAAATTGGATATCGCCTTCAACCAGCACTGGGTGTAATTTACGCCAAGCAAGAAAACGTCGATAACCGTTAAGCATGGAATCTGCATCTGATTCTTGTACATCCACCGCTAACGCTTGATGCTCAGGGGCGATCGGCAACCAAGGCGAAACCTCACTAAAACCGCTAAAATCGGCGCCTTGCTGCCACGGCATTGGCGTACGGCAACCATCGCGGCCTTTAAACATAGGCCAGAAGGTTTTGCCAAAGGGATCTTGCAACTCATGGTATTCAATCGGCGCTTCGGTTAAACCGAGTTCTTCACCTTGATAACTACACACACTACCGCGCAGTGAACTTAGCATGGCATTGAGCATTTTGACCATGTCTGAATTCTGCTTGCCCTGCCCCCAACGGCTCGCCACGCGCTGCACATCATGATTACCGATAGCCCAACAAGGCCAGCCATCACCTATGCTCGCTTCTAATGCTTCTACGGTTTGGCGAATATAAGCGGCGCTGTAATCGTCGGTTAATAGCTCAAAACTGTAGGCCATGTGAAGGCGATCTTCACCCTTAGTGTAAGCCGCCATCACAGCTAAAGAGTCTTCTGCCGACACTTCACCTAAGGTCACCGCACCAGGATAACGATTGATAAGCTTTCGTAAATCTTCGATAAACGCGATAGTTTGCGGACGGTCATTATTGTAGTAATGATATTGATAGGCGTAAGGGTTATCTTCACTGAAACCTCGGCCCTGACGTTTATCCTTAGGTTTTGCCGGATTGTCCCTGAGCTGTTCATCGTGATAACAGAAGGTAATCGCATCTAAGCGGAATCCATCAACGCCTTTTTTAAGCCAGAATTCAACATTATCAAGCACAGCTTGGCGCACGTCAGGATTATGGAAATTAATATCGGGCTGGCTACGCAGGAAGTTATGTAAATAGTATTGTTGTCTACGCGGTTCCCATTCCCAAGCACAACCGCCAAAAATCGCGAGCCAGTTGTTAGGCGCTGTGCCGTCTTCCTTAGGATCGGCCCACACGTACCAATCCGCTTTGGGATTCGTTCGGCTCTCGCGGCTTTCAACAAACCACGCATGCTGATCAGAGGTATGACTTAATACTTGATCGATAATGACCTTAATGCCTAAGCCGTGGGCTTTTTCAATCAATTCATCGAAATCATGCATAGTGCCAAAAAGAGGGTCAACTTCACGGTAATCACTGATGTCGTAGCCAAAATCTGCCATAGGCGATTTAAAGAAAGGCGAAATCCAGATGGCATCGACATTGAGGCTCGCAATGTAGTCCAGCTTAGTGATAATGCCGCGTAAATCACCAACGCCATCACCATTTGTATCTAAAAGGCTACGCGGATAAATTTGGTAAATCACCGCACCACGCCACCAAGTTAACTCACTCATTGTTGCCCCTTTATCGTTATTCTACAGCGATCATTCCCTAACACACTCACGCAAACAGTTATCGTTTTGTTACTGCAGAGTAAAGGTATCGCGGCTTATTTTGTGTCACCGAGCATACGTGAAGAGGGAAATAAGGTTCAATACACCTGCATACGTATGCAGAAGACTGCGCCAGAAACCACATTGAGCATTAACTCACTTTATCATTCATTAACAGCTACTTAACTGCAAGGTAAAATCATTTTATTCCATGAGATTTCCCTCAATTAACGGCTATTCTTAACTCAACGAGGCATTGAATACGTATGCACTCTGTTGTTCCGCTAAGAAGCTCGGGAGTAATATCTTCACCGTTGCATAACAATTTGGTCATAAACGCAGCACTTATGCAGTCAATTAAGCGCCCAGATACCAAAAAAAAGGCCGCAAACATAACGCGGTGATAACGATAAAACGCTCTACAAAGCGATAAAGCGACTCCAAGGGGAAGAGAGATATGATGCGATTTAAACCCAGTTTGCTAACCTTAGCGCTCATTGCCGCAGGTGCGAGTATGCACTCCTATGCGGCAGATGAAGCGGCGACAGATAAGACAGCTAAAGATGAAAATATTGAAGTGATTCAAGTCACTGGTATTCGTCGTAGCTTGCAAGAATCCCAATCACTTAAGATGTCATCTTCTTCTATCGTTGAAGCCATTTCAGCGGAAGACATAGGTAAATTACCTGATGTCAGTATTGCAGAATCTCTAGCACGATTACCTGGCGTATCGGCACAACGACTCGATGGTCGTGCCAACGTAATTTCTATCCGCGGTATGGGCCCTGACTTCACTACCGCCACATTAAATGGTCGCGAACAAGCCTCTGTAAACGATAACCGCAGTGTGGAATTCGACCAATATCCATCTGAGTTATTAAATCGCGTTGTGGTTTACAAGACACCCGATGCCTCTGTGATGGCACAAGCCATCGGCGGTACGGTTGATATGCAAACAATCAGTCCTTTAGCCCACGGTGAACAAACGATTGCCGTTTCGCTACGCGGCGAAATGAACGATTTAGGTTCATTAAACAGCGGCTCAAGTGACACAGGCTACCGCGGCAGTATCTCTTATATTGACCAATTCGCCGATGACACTATTGGTGTCGCCATTGGTTATGCTCGCATGATGTCACCTAACCAAGAAGAACGTTGGCAAGCTTGGGGTTACCCAACCAATGACAATGGTGATAGCGTTTTAGGTGGTGCAAAACCTTTCGTTCGTTCAAGTGAATTAGAACGTGATGGCGTACTCGCCGTATTTGAATATGCGCCAAATACCACTTACCACTCGACCTTAGATATTTACTACTCAAAATTTACCGATGATCAACGCCTACGAGGCATTGAAATACCTGGTGCTTGGGGCACAAACGGTGGCGTAATTCCGACGACAACTGATAATGGTTTAGTCACAGAAGGTGTCATCAAAGGCGCTGAAGTCGTTATCCGTAACGACGTGAACAAACGTGATGCGGATTCTCTGTCTATTGGCTGGAATAACAAATTCAACATCAATGATAACTGGAATGTTGAAGCCGATATCTCCATGTCTAGAGCTAACCGTACTGACATAGGTATGGAAAGTTACTCAGGAACTGGCCGCGGTACAGGTGTGGGTGCGGTTGACGATTTAGGCTTTGCTTACAACGGTAAAGGCGGTTATGTATTTGACCATAACCTCGATTATTCTGATAAAAACCTGATCAAACTTGGCGATCCACTCGGTTGGGGTAGCCCGCTAGGCGCTAACACTCAAGACGGCTTTATCAACAAACCTGAAATTGAGGATGAGCTAAAATCCTTCCGTTTAAGCGCTGAATATGTGCTTGATGGCGGTGCCGTTCGTAGCGTTGAGTTTGGTGTGAATCGTACTAATCGCGATAAAACCAAATTAGATAAAGGTTATTACCTGACACTCAAAGGTTATGACGGTTCTGCCAATTACACTATGGCAGTACCAGATCAATACTTACTTGCACCAACGTCACTCGACTTCTTTGGCATGGGCAATGTATTAAGTTACGACTCGTTGGCTTTCTACAATGACGGTAACTATACAGAAACTGACGTCGCTGATGTGGATCTTTCCCGCGCTACTAACTCTTGGGCTGTACAGGAAAAAGTGACAACGGGCTATGTGATGGCCAACCTTGAATCCGAAGTATTTGGTATTCCTTTGACTGGCAACGCAGGCTTACAAGCGGTTCATACCGATCAATCCTCTGACGGTACAGTGGCAACGGTTGAAAATGGCTTAGTGATGTTAACACCGCGCACAGCGGGTGATTCCTATGTTGAATGGCTGCCAAGCGTTAACTTAAGTTTCGAAGTCGCCGATAGCCAAGTGGTTCGTTTAGCCGCAGCGCGCACGTTAACCCGTTCACGCATGGACAAAATGAATGCCAACCTAAACTACACTTATTCAGCTAACCCAAGTGGTGGCAACGTTAACTGGAGTGGTAACGCAGGTAATCCTGAGTTACGTCCATGGTTAGCCCGTCAATATGACTTAAGCTATGAAAACTATTTCAGCGACCAAGGTTATTTCTCGGTAGCGGTATTCTACAAAGATCTTGAAAACTTCGTTTACGATCAACATACAGACTTTGATTTCAGCACCCTATTCCCACAAGGGCCTACTGATAACCCAATTGGCGATGTCACCCAACCACAAAACGGTGAAGGTGGTTATGTTCAAGGTGTTGAAGCCTCTGTATCTGTCGACTTTGGTATGTTTGCCGATGTGTTAAGTGGCTTTGGTACTGTTATTAGCGGCTCGTACAACGACAGTGAAGTGAAGGAAACCCCGACCAGCAATCCAACAACCTTGCCAGGTCTGTCAGAAAAAACCTTAAACGCGACGATCTACTATGAAAACTCAGGCTTTGAAGCACGCATTAGCTCACGCTACCGCAGCGACTTCCTCGGTGAAGTCACAAAGATCAGCCTGCAACGCGAAAACGTGAACATCAAAGCTGAAACAGTGGTCGATGCACAAATCGGTTATGACTTTAGCGAAAGCGGTATCGAGTCTCTGTATGGTTTATCAGTTCAGTTCCAAGTGAACAACTTAACCAACGAGCCTTTCACCTCTTACACTAGCGATGATCAACGTTTAGTCCGTGATTACCAAAACTATGGCCGTAACTTTATGTTAGGCGCGAACTATAAGTTCTAATCCTGCACGGCTTAAAGCCTCTGTAACCTGTTACAGAGGCTTTTTTACTTTATCATTTCAAGCCACTAGGCTAGTCATTCATCTGCGTTAATTGATCACCACTAATCATAAAATGAAAGGCTTATATCATGAATAAAATCAAAGATATCGTCATTGTCGGTGGCGGTTCTTCAGGTTGGATGACGGCGGCCATGTTGGCAAGATTGTTTAAATCAACACTGAATATCACCCTGATTGAATCTGAAGATATAGGCACAGTGGGCGTGGGTGAAGCCACCATTCCACCACTGCAAATATTCAATAACGTCCTTGGGATTTCCGAAGCCGATTTTATCAATGCCACCCAAGCAACGTTTAAATTGGGTATTCAATTCGAAAATTGGGGCAAACCGGATGAAGCCTATATGCATGCTTTTGGCAATGTAGGTAAAGATATAGGTTTTACTCAATTTCATCATTACTGGCTCAGCACCTCCCCAAAAGAGGTCAATTCGTTTTGGGATTATTCGGTTAATTACCAAGCGGCAAAACACAATAAATTTCAAGTACTCCAGCAGATCCCAAACTCTCCCCTTGCCGGCTTAACTCATGCTTATCATTTCGATGCAGCGCTCTATGCCCAATTTTTACGACGTTTCAGTGAGCAACTCGAAGTAAAGCGTATCGAAGGCAAAATTACGGCGGTTGAACTCACGCCAAACGGCGATATTGAAAGTGTAATCTTAGGAACAGGACAAACCGTAAAAGCCGATTTCTTTATAGATTGCTCGGGCTTTGCCGCGCTACTGATAGAAAAAGCGCTCAAGGTTGGCTTCGATAGCTACCAACACTGGCTCCCCTGCGACAGCGCCTATGCCGTACCCTGCGAAAAAACGCCAGCAATAGTGCCTTATACACGTTCTATCGCCCATGATGCGGGTTGGCAATGGCGGATCCCGCTGCAGCACCGCACAGGCAATGGGTTAGTCTATTGCAGTCGCTATATCAGTGATAACGCCGCCAAACAGCTTTTACTCAATAATTTAGATGGTAAGCCGTTGGCTGAACCTAAGAAAATCAATTTCACGACCGGACGACGAATCAAGCAGTGGCATAAAAATTGTGTCGCCATCGGCCTTTCGAGTGGATTCTTAGAGCCTTTAGAATCCACCAGCTTGCATTTAGTCCAATCAGCGATTATTCGCTTGAGTAAACTCTTTCCACATCAAGGAATTGCACAAGCGAATGTCGATGAGTTTAATCGCCAGTCCCAACTTGAATTTGAACAAATCCGCGATTTTATTATCTTGCACTATCATTTAAACCAAAGGGAAGATGCTCAGGAAAATGGGTTTTGGCATCAATGCCGAACCATGGTTCTGCCAGAGAGTTTGCAGCAAAAAATCGCCCTATTTCGTGCCACAGGCACAGTGTTTAGACATCAAGATGAACTCTTTACCGAAGCCGCATGGATTCAAGTCATGTTGGGGCAAGGCATTAGGCCTCGGGATTTCAATCCATTAGCGGCAACCATTCAACCGCAAGCACTGAGTGAATTTCTGCTCAACATGCGCACCATTATTGATAATACCGTCACTAAGCTACCAACCCATGACCAGTATTTAGCGCACTTATCGACACATAAATAATAAATACGGCTTAAGAGTTACGACTGACGTTAAGAGTGTACTAACTCATCGATTTATAAATTGAATTTGCAGTTTAAATTTGAATCAACAAGGAAAGAATATGATATTAAACCTGCTGACTCTTACCACTTCCTTAGTGATTATGCTTAGCCTAGGCGCCTCTGCCCACACAGCGCAGGCAAGTTCAAGCAGTCTCTCTTCACCACTTCAAGACACATCAAGCCAGCCTCAAGACCTGAAACTTGAACCCGCTTTTTGGTGGGCGGGGATGCACAATCCTGAGTTACAGTTGATGCTGTATAGCCGCGAGCTGCCTAGCTTACCGCAGCAGCTTAAGGTTGATATCCAAGGGCACGGCATCACGCTGAAAAGCCTTGAACACACTGATAACCCTCACTATCTGTTTATCAATTTAGATCTGAGCCAAGCTGCGCCGCAAACCTTTGAGCTGGTGATTTCCAACACTGACTCGGCTTCACAAACCAACACGCCTCTTTATCGCCTGCCCTATACGTTGCAAGGGCGTGCTAAGGGCAGCCGTGAGCGCCAAGGATTTAGCAATAAGGATGTGATTTACCTTATCACCCCGGACCGATTCGCCAATGGCAACACGAGTAATGACAATCAAGCCGATATGCTAGAGCAAGTTGCGGCTAACTCTCCTAGCCATCTTAGCAATCCCAGCACCCCCTATTATCCCGATGCTCGCCATGGCGGCGATATCGCAGGGATCAGCCAGCACTTAGCGTATCTGGCAAAGCTCGGGGTGACTCAGTTATGGGTCAATCCGCTGCTTGAGAATAATCAAGCCCAGTATTCATACCACGGATACTCAATTACTAATTTATACCGCGTTGATCCCCGCTTTGGCAGCAACGAGGATTATAAAGCCTTAGTCGCTAAGGCTAACAAGCTTGGCCTTGGGGTGATTAAAGATGTTGTCGTGAATCATATCGGCTCTAATCATTGGTGGCTCAACGATTTACCTAGCCAAGACTGGCTCAATGACGCCACAAAAACGCAGCTACATAATCGCGAATCCAAGCCTGACTTGATTCAGTCTACCGCTACTAAATCCAGTGCTATGAAATCCAGCGTTACCAGCCCCCGTTTCACCAGCCATAGGCGCACTACAGTGCAAGATCCCTACGCGGCAGCGCAAGATCATATTGATTTTGTCGATGGCTGGTTTACCGACACTATGCCGGATCTGAATCAAAGCAATCCCAAACTGGCAACCTATCTTATCCAAAACAGTATTTGGTGGGTCGAGTACGCAGGACTTTCAGGGATCCGCGAAGATACTTATTCCTACGCAGACAAAGGGTTTCTCGCTAAATGGTCTAAGGCCGTAATGGCTGAGTACCCTAATTTTAATATTGTGGGCGAAGAATGGACCGCAAACCCCATCACAGTGTCCTATTGGCAAAAGGGCAAAATCAATGCCGATGGCTATACCTCAGATTTACCCAGTTTGATGGACTTCCCGCTATATGAAAAATTAATTGCCAGCCTTAATGAGCCAGAAACTTGGGACACAGGTTTTATCAAGCTTTACGAGATGTTAGCCAACGATGTTGTGTATGCCGAACCCAGTCAACTAGTGCTATTTGAAGGCAATCACGACACCAATCGTATCTTCAGTTTAGTGAAAGAAAATATAGACTTATACAAGATGGCACTCACCTATGTACTGACCGCCAAACGCATTCCGCAGCTGTTCTACGGTACAGAAGTGTTAATGACCAGCCCGACAGAAGGCCGTCACGATGGTGTTGTGCGCAGTGATTTCCCCGGTGGGTTTGCCAACAGTGCCACTAACGCCTTTACCGGCCAAGGACTGAGTGAATCCCAGCGACAAGCACAGCAATTTGTCAGAACCCTACTGAATTACCGTAAACAATCTCCTGCGCTACAATCGGGCGATTTACTGCACTTTGTACCGCAAGATGGTGTCTATGTGCAATTTCGTTGCGTATTAAATGCGCCATTATCAGCTGAACAGAAAGCCGAGGCACTTAAGTCACTGATACAAAAGAATTCTCTAACCCAACACAATGCCTGCACTCAGCCCTCGGCCGACAAAGTCATGGTGATTTACAATAAAAATGACAAGATAATCACGCTAGATGTAAACCGCTTTGCCAGTGTCCTTGGCGATAGCGGCGCCGCTACTGACATCATCAGTGGCAAAACCGTTTCACTCAATCAAGCGATAACATTGCCCCATGCAGGGGTCACTATCCTCGAGCTTAAGCCTAATTCTAAGACTAAATCTAAGTCTAAGACTAAGTCGCCGCTGAATGCTGGCTTGCCGAGCCGCCAAGATTCAATGCTCACTAGGAATCAAGCTAACGCTTTAACGCGCGCTCATACTAACAACACTGCTATCAACCTAGCCAAAAACTCAACTCAAAAAGGAACTCAGTCTTGAGCTTTTTATCGCCTATCGATTCCAGAGTGACTCAGAGCCAACAAGCGGCTAAATTTCCCATCGTGGCTTTACTGACCAAAGCAGCAAAAGCCCCGCAGCGCCGACAGTCGTGGCACTCATCACTCAGTTTATGTGTACAGTCTTTGTTTAATGCCTCTTTATCTAGTGCAGCTTTATTAACTGCCTCGCTTTTTTGCTTATCGGCTAATGCAAATGCATCGGCGCAGGCGCTTGATAATGAGTTACAGCCAAAGTCTGAGAGTGAGGTTATGACGCTAAAACCTGTGGTGTATCAGATTTTTACTCGCCTCTATGGCAATAAAAACCCAACGAATAAACCTTGGGGAACAATTGCCGACAACGGTGTCGGCAAATTTAATGATATCGACGATGTTGCACTCAATAGCATCAAGGACCTAGGCGTCACCCATGTGTGGTACACGGGCGTTCCGCACCATGCCTTGATTGGTGATTACAGTGAGATTGGCGTAAGTACTGATGATCCCGATGTGGTCAAGGGACGCGCAGGATCACCCTACGCAGTCAAAGATTATTACAACGTTAACCCCGATCTGGCGGTCAACCCCGCCAACCGTTTAGCCGAGTTCGAGGCGCTGATTGCCCGTACCCATCAACACGGCTTAAAGGTGATTATCGATATTGTGCCAAACCATGTGGCGCGCCATTATCAATCCGTCAGTAAACCCCAAGGCGTGCGCGATTTTGGCGAAGATGATGATACCAGTCTGGAGTACGCCAAAAACAACAACTTCTATTACGTCGTTGATAACAGTGTGAAGGGAACGAAAGGACAAGCGCATGCCTTTGAGGTGCCAAGCTTACCCGCAGAGCTTAAACCGCTGGGCGGAGAAGCTCACCCCTTAAGTGACGGTAAATTCGACGAATTTCCCGCAAAGTGGACCGGCAATGGCTCACGCTTAACCAAGCCCGATGCTAATGATTGGTATGAGACGGTTAAAATCAATTACGGTGTACGCCCAGATGGCACCTATGACTTCCCTCGCCTGCCAGCCAAATTCGCCACTTTCACTGAAGCGCAGCATTACGCTTTCTGGCAACAACATTTAGCCGAGATCCCAAGCTCTTGGATTAAATTCAATCAGATTGCCCAATATTGGCTTGCAAAAGGAGTCGATGGGTTTCGATACGATATGGCCGAAATGGTGCCAGTGGAGTTTTGGAGTTACCTCAACAGCCAGATAAAACACACTAATCCCGATGCCTTTATCTTGGCCGAGGTCTATAACCCTAAGTTGTACCGAGATTATATCCAGCTTGGAAAAATGGATTATCTGTACGATAAGGTCGATCTTTACGACACCCTAAAAGCCGTGATGGCGGGTAAAACCAGCACAGCTAATATCGCGGCGGATCAGGCAAAAGTGCACGATATTGAATCCCACATGCTGCACTTTTTAGAGAACCACGACGAGCAACGTATTGGTAATGCATCATTTTTAGCATCGCTACAAACAAATAAACCAACGAATAGCTCCCTAGAGACCCAAGCCGTAAATCCACACTACGCCCTACCCGCTATGGTGGTGTCAGCAACGATAGGCACTTCACCAACGTTAGTGTATTTTGGCCAAGAAGTGGGAGAAGCCGCCATCGACAATCCAGGCTTTGGTCATGCATCACGCACCAGTATTTTTGACTATGTTGGTGTCCCCGCCCATCAGCGCTGGATGAACAATGGCAAGTTTGATGGTGGACAATCAACGGCGCAAGAAACATCGCTGCGGGCTTACTATCAAAAGCTATTGAATCTAAGCACAGGCCAAACGGCGCCTGCACTGTTAGGCCAATATTATTCACTCGATGCCGCGAATCGCAGTAAGAATGATGCGACTGAAAGTAACAGCACTCAAAATATGAGTACTCAAAAGAGCACTGCAAACGAAACAGGCTATGACGACAGCAACTTCGCCTTTGCCCGCTTCGAGGTGATATCTCCGACCTCAAAGCAGACTCAAAAGTTGATTGTAGTCAGTAACTTCAGTCAGACCGAATCAAAAGCCTTACAGCTCAAGCTCCCCAAAGAGCTCATCCGTCAGTGGCAATTAAAGGACGGCGTATATCCGCTTAAGGATTTACTCGAAGATCATCAAACAAGCCAACTGCAGCTTGAACAAGGTGAAGGCAAGATAGCACTCACCCTAGCCCCGCTGTCGTCGGCGATTCTCTCGCTCACCGTTGTAGCAGATGAGCGGAAAAGTGAGTCCGCGAGTAAGCAACTGAATGAGTAAGCGGCTGAATAAGTAAGGTCAAATGCGTTCGATAAATGCTGTGTTCTGCTTTTACGAGATAACACGTTGCGAAATAAGACCCGCCATCTTAGGATGATGGGGCTTAATCTAATAAGAACATATACCAATCGTATAAAATATCTGTTCATTCAGCGGGAGTTCAACGCGCTTTAGACAAGGCGAAGGCTTGAAGGCATAGTGGTGATCTGTCGAAAGCCTTAAACGCAGTATAAAGCGCGTTGCTACGCCGTTAACATCAGCCGCCCTTCGGGAGCCTCACAGGCATCCCACTCCCGTGTTGCATTGACTTAAAAGGGAATGACCATTTCTGCGTCAATGCGCCTTGGATTGAAATGCCTGTGAGGCTCTGAACTGATTAGATATTTAATGTGATTGGTATTACTCTGCACAAAAGAATAAATACTTAGATGCACTGCTAAGACAATATCTTAAACGCGATATTAGGAAACCTATGTTACTCGGCATACACCACGCGGCGATTATTTGCAGCGACTATGAAAAATCCAAACACTTCTACGTGACAATTTTAGGGCTCAAGCCGCTGGCGGAACATTATCGGGCGCAGCGCAGCTCCTTTAAACTCGATCTACAATTGCCGGATTTAAGTCAAATCGAGCTGTTCTCTTTTACCAAGCCGCCACAAAGACCGAGCTATCCCGAAGCTTGCGGGCTTAGGCATTTAGCCTTTCGGGTACAATCCATTGATGCAACCGTTGCACACTTGCAGTCACATAATATTGAAGTCGAAGCCATTCGTATTGATGAGTACACAGGTAAACAATTCACCTTTTTCAGCGATCCTGACGGTTTACCCCTAGAGCTTTACCAAGTGTAAAATCCCAATCGGAACTCAAACGAGCTGCAAATATGAAAGCGTGTTTAACGCCGCTATGAGGTCAAAATCCGAAGTCACTGTATCAAGTGCGAATCTCAAGTTGCCGTTCAAATGCCAATTACAAGTAGCAGTTCAAGTCACAGTGTGACGTCGCAATATGAAGAAAGCTTAATCGCCGAAAGTCTGCTTTAGGATTACACTCACTATGCTTAAGAACTCATTATGAGCAGTGACTAAGCGCTAATGCGATGGGCTAATGTGATGAGCTAATGTGATGAGCTATTACGACAAACTTAAGTCGATGCAGAAGATAAAAAGGAACAAAGCGTGCTAGATAATCCCGCGGTACTGATTTGGAGCATGCTATTTGGTGTCTTCGGCATAGGTTTCTTCACCTATGGTAAACGCCAAGGCGCGCCCATCCCCCTCGTCGTTGGGATAACCCTGATGATCTACCCTTATTTTGTCAGCAACCTAATCTTACTCGTCTGCATCGGCATAGCACTCATCGCACTACCGTATTTTGTGAAGTTGTAAGCGTAAGAGTCAGTGCAAAATTCATAAAATCCGCTGAGTTTTTACCACTTCAGCATAGGAATGCCATTGCTTATCCACTTTCCTATAAATTAAATTTCGATTCATTTCATCAAGTGAATGGCAGCCCGAAGCGGCCAATAATGCCAAGAAATCGTCCAACATATGTTGGTGATAATTGCGGACTCTTTTCCACTTTTCTGCAACCACTAAGCCTCGCACTAATGTGGGGTTATTTGTGGTGACGCCTGTAGGGCATTCATTGGTGTTGCATTTTAGGGACTGAACACAACCCAAAGCCAGCATCATACCCCGAGCGGAGTTACACACATCAGCACCAATACAAAGGGCTTTAAACAGATCAAAAGCGGTAAAAATCTTAGTCGCCGTAATCACTTTTATGTCTTTTTTGAGCTTGTAGGTATTGAGCGTATCCACGGCAAAAATCAGTGCATCTTCCCAAGGCATACCGACATAGTTTGAGAAATCGATGGGGGCGGCGCCAGTTCCCCCTTCCGCTCCATCCACAGTGATGAAATCGGGTTTGATACCTGTTTCGAGCATTTTTTCACATATTTCAATAAACTCTTGTTTACTGCCTATGGCAAGTTTGAAGCCGACTGGTTTTCCGTTGGATAACACTCTCAATTGCTCAACAAACTGCAATAACCCTTCTGCATCGCTAAAAGCGGAATGGCCGGGAGGTGAAAGCACATCGGTATGGGGTTGAACACCTCTTATTTCAGCAATTTCCTGATTATTTTTAGCTGCGGGAAGTACCCCTCCATGCCCGGGTTTTGCACCTTGTGAGAGTTTGATTTCAATCATCTTCACCTGCTCCCAATTGGCCTTTTGTTTAAACTTTTCCACATCGAAACAGCCATTCTCGGTGCGACAACCAAAATACCCAGTGCCGATTTCCCACACTAAATCGCCACCTTGTAAATGGTATTCGGATATCCCGCCCTCGCCGGTATCATGAAAAAAATCACCTGCTTTAGCGCCCAAATTTAAGGCTTGAATGGCATTTTTGCTCAAAGCGCCAAAACTCATGGCTGAGATATTAAACAGGCTGGCACTGTAAGGTTGTTGGCAATCTTTCCCGCCAATGATAACCCGTGGCGGAGTGTCCATTTTCTTCGCCGGATAGATGCTGTGCTGCATCCATTTATAATTATCATCATATACATCGAGCTGAGTGCCAAAGGGGCGTGTTTGATTTTGCTCTTTGGCTCGCTCGTAGATGTAATTGCGATGATTCTTGTTAATGGGTTTGCCATCAGTATCGGACTCAACGAAATATTGATGCAGCTCTGGGCCTATCATTTCTAATAGGTAACGCATATGTCCGATGACAGGAAAGTTTCTCAGTATCGAGTGTTTTGCTTGAAATAAATCATACAATCCAAGCAGCCCGAGCGAAGCCACCAGCATAATCAAACCCGCTAAAGGCCAGAGTATAATGCCTATGATGGCGACAAAAATAACCAGGACAATTGTGGTGAATCGAATGGCTTGCTTCATGATGTTTTATCATAACTCCCGTAAGTATTTTAAATCGTTCTTGGTCGTATCGACGATTTCGGCAAATTTTCCATTGACCATTAATTTTGTCATCGATGCTGCAAAGCCTTTTACTTGCTCGAAGTTTAGGGTGGGTGGCATTGCCAACGCATTGGGATCAGTAAAAATATTGATTATCGCAGGTCCCTTATGCTTGAATCCATTTACCAGTGCGAGTTCCACATCTTTGGACTCCGTCGCCTCCCATGCAGCAATGTTCATCGCCTCTGCCAATTTTATAAAATCAGGATTAACCATATCCGTCTGCCACTCCATATAACCTTCGACCCGCATTTCAAGTTTCACCATGGCTAACGAACGATTGTTAAAGATGATGATTTTGACAGGAATTTGATATTGGCTAATGGTCATTAAGTCGCCGAGCAGCATTGAAATACCGCCATCGCCACAAAACGCAATCACTTGCCGGTCTGGTTGTGATAAACCAGCCCCCATAGCCATAGGCATGGCATTCGCCATCGATCCATGATTAAAGGAACCGGTCAGATAGCGATTGGCTCCCGCCTTTAAATAACGCGCGGCCCACACGGCGCTCATCCCCGTATCAACGGTAAATATCGCATCGTCATCGGCAAGTTTATCCACCAAATGGGCAACATATTCTGGGTGAATATTTTTTTCAGAGCCCTTTTCTTCCACATAGCTCTCATAGATAGCTTCAATTTCTTGATGCAGTGAACGGGTTTTATCGAGGAAATCCGTGGATGTTTTAGCATCAATTAACGGCATGAGATCTTCAAGGGTTGATTTAATATCACCACAATAGCCAAAATCCACTTTAGCTCTACGACCTAATTTTTCGGGTTTAGTATCGACTTGAATAATTTTGCATTTTTCGGGAAGGAACTCACTATAAGGAAAATCCGTGCCCAGCATCAACAGGACATCGGCTTGATGCATGGCTTCAAAACCGGATTTATTGCCTAACAGCCCATTTAATCCAACGGCATAAGGATTTTCTTTACGCTCAAAAAATATTTTGCCTCGAAAACTATATCCCAAAGGAGCGTTAAGCCTTTCGGCCAATGTCATCACTTCTTCAACGGCATAGCGACAACCATGGCCACAAAACAGCATCACTTTGTCATGTTCATTAATGACGTTTGCCAGTTCTTGAAGCTGTTTATGGCTTGGGGTTATTCTGGGTTGGGTGTAGAAATTTTTATTAGCAGTATGCACAGATTCCAGACTTGCTGAAGCCACATCACCGGGAAGCCCGAGCACAGCGACCCCTTTCTTGCTGATGGCATGCTGAATCGCCGTTTGCAAACCATTGACAGCTTGTTTAGGGGTATTGGCGAGAAACACATATTTTGAACAATCTTGAAATAACGCTTCGGGTCTTGTCTCTTGAAAGTTGTCCAGGCCCATTTTTTCAGTATGAATAGTTGAAGCAATCGCGATAACCGGATTTTCAGCTCTATTGGCATCATAGAGTCCATTGACTAAATGAACATGCCCAGGACCACTGCTGCCCATGCAGCAACCGATACCATTTAGCTCAGCTTCCATAGATGCCGCATAAGCGCCCGCTTCCTCGTGTCTGACATGGATCCATTGCAATCTGCCATCCCTTCGTACAGCATCATTGACCGGATTAAGACTATCGCCAGTCACGGCATAAACTCGCTTAACACCCGCTTCTACTAGCATTTCGACTAGATGATCCGCTACGTTTTTTGACATAATTGGCTCCAACGTTTAGATAAAAAATTTCTATATTAATGACCAAGCTAGCCTGCAACTACAAAGTGCGGTTTATCTTGCCCCAGACAAAACCTGCCCGATAAAAGAGGATGCCCATGGTCGCAATCCACGTCTGAAATCGCTGTTGAGCAATTCACGTCGAGCTTTGAGCCAACATTATTCTCATGGTCATGCAGACGCCCTGCGTTATTTGTGTTTTATATCAGCCACTCTTTATCCGGCAATCCCAAAGGCAATGGCGCTCACCGACAAAATAACAATGACTGCCAAACCAACATCCAACACGTTAGGAAGTTTGCAGTAATAAAGCACATCATCAATTTTCCCAAGGATGGTCAACACCAGAAAGTTCGACTGTGGAATGACCTTAAGTTGCGGCTCAAAAACCTTTACCGCCAGCTTGCCACTCTCGACCGCCGCCTCAATGCTCCACACATCCGCCGTCGTTTTGGTGTGAGCGCCTGCAAGAACTAGGTTGGGTATCGTCGTCTTTTGCAGTGGTAGATATTGTTGGGTGTGGGTCGAATTCACCCATTTGGGTTGCGCCGATGTTATGCCTTCAGGAGAAAACGCCCATTCATGCCAAACTGTGATGTTTACGATGGAAAAATCTTGCCAACTTTTACCGCCGTTAGCCTTTTTGACCAATTCATCGAGGGCATGACTCTGTTTTAATTGAAATAACACTTCATCCAGAAATTGTTCCTCAGTGCATTGTTCCAGACACAGGCCATGGACTGGGCCAGGGACTTTTGAAACACACGCGGTGACTGTCCACAGTGATTGAATATCGTCCCCCAGAGGACTCGACTCTCCCCACGCTTGTTCCTGAGCAAACAGTGTCAGGTTAAAGGCGGAGTCTGAAATAACCAGCGCGCATCGTTTTCGCGGCCAAGACATTGGTTCTTTGAAGCCAATTCTAAAGGACACTTGGGTGTGCGGCCCCTGTTGTACCAAGGGTTTAAAAAGATTGAGTTGCGGTTTATTTTGAAGCAGCGGGGTTCTGTCTAGAACATCTGCCGCAGAAAAGGGATTGAGTGCGAGGACATAGATATCGGCCTGAATGGTTTCGCCATTGGCGAGCTCTGCCGCTGTGATGCTGTTATTTTCAAAACTCAAACGATGAAGTGGGGTCTGCCAATGAAACTCAACCTGCTTTTTCTTCAGATCATCGACCCATTTATCAAACCAAACCTCACTGCTGGGTCCGTTAAGCAGCAACCATCCCATACGGGCCTTGTGTTCCCACGGCCCGCCTTCACTGTCTGCTTGATGATGATACGAATACTTGGTGACTAATTGCTTACGGAAAAAATGCGCCACATGATGGAAAGAAACATGACACCAGTCGGAACCTACCCAAGGGCCAAAAGTGGAACTCCAGGTACTCAGTGTCGAAGCGGCTAAATAAGGTCGCCAAGCTTCTTTCGCATTGATGTTGCTGTACTTTTGGCTACTTCGGGTATTTGAACACCATGCTTTTCCCATTAGCCAACACCAAAGCCATTTTTCTTTGGTCGTCATACTAAACAGGTTTTCCACATCGACATTGCTGGAGTGAGAGTCACCAAAATGAGCCGAACCTGAGTTAGGCGCTAAGCCGAATACCACGGGCCGAGAAAGTATGTTGTCATAGAGACTGGAATTCTCATCAAAGGGGATCTCCTTGATGAGTTCGAAAAAATTGTTATACCAAGGGCCCATTCCATGCCAAGAGTATTCAGAAGGCATGCCTTGATCTTCTTTCCTTCTGGCACTTCTAAAAAAACCACCCGCATCCGCATTCGCCTCGAACACCTTGACTTGATAGCCAAGTTTTGCAAATTCATGGGCTGCCGTTAGTCCAGCAATACCACCACCAAAAATAGCGACACTTTTCGATTCTGTGGCTGATTTTGTAGATGTAGACATAGATTTGGCTACCATCGATCACCTCTTAATATTGTCACCGCTCGCTCTTACGCGGTGCTAGGGTGTGATTTTGCGGTTTCATGTTGCTCTTCATCCAGCCAATAACCGGGACGACCATAATGACGGTAGATAACCATTTCAGTCTTACGATCCACTGGCATCAATGGGTTATACGGCGGAGCGTCTTTTACTGCCTGTCGTGTTAGATTGACTGACGCCTTAGCATCCGGCCAACTCACATCTTCAATCCAATCTGCAGGAATGAGCACTTGATGACCTAGCCACCAGTTACTGGTATTCACTATCAGATATCGAATGGCCCAAGTCTCTTCATCGATAAGCAAGTCCTCTATGTGGCCAATGTCACCGTCGCTAGCATGAATGCGGTAGTCGATTACCGCCTGAGAGCTACGCAGATGTGTATCGTCATCTTGGTGCTGCTCGGCTTTAACCGCCCTAACCGCTTGTGGATCTTCGTCATTGGGCCGCGAAACCAAGTCGACGTATCCCGTTAACATCAAATTCGGGTACACACTGTCGCCCCACATCCCATAACCGCCCCAATAATATGGATAGCCGTAGTACTTAAGTAAGCGGATTTCTTGCTGGCGAGAGACGGGAGTTTGAGTGTTAATGTCGGGGCTGTTCTCAACTTGCTCTTTTGTGATCGAGACGGGTAATTGCTTGTCAGCCCAGTTTGCTTGGCCTATCGAGATAGGCGAGATCAATACTTTTCGACTCGAAAGCCAAGTGCCTGTATCAACAACGAGATAGCGAACGCACCAAGTTTCGTCATCAAAATAGACATCTTTGACATGCCCAATATTGCCATCTGTAGCACTGATTACGTAGTCTTCCATATGTTTAACGGTGCGTAACATAAGTACTGTCTCCTTCACATGCTTGATTTTTTAACAGAGGATGCAATATACGAATCATCGTATGCAAAAAGCAGTATTGCTGTCGGTGCGCTATAGAACATGGGAGTGATATTAATGCAGTTATTAGTGCAATTGATGCGCCGCCAAATTCCTATGCGTCGAGTTCGCAGCTAAATCCACCCTATCACACTGAGACCAGAACCACACTGACACCAGACCTCAAGTCATTCGCCATAGAGAAAGACAATCGGTAATGTCTAAAACTGTGGAGTTCATAGCTATGGAGTTATCGCAGTAAAAAATTTTTTGTGGTCTTTTTTGAGATTTTTTCTGAGGTCAATGTTGAGATCAATATCAACAATGACATAACGCACTTTGGGTTTAGGTTCAAACAAAGCAAATAGACGTAGTCGTTTAACGTCAGTCCGCTTTTAGGTGCTGACAATCACTAGATAAATGTCGTCCCTGTTTTTAAAAATGTTCACACGAGATCCCAGCGATAAATCCAACCGCGCCGGCTTGTCATGACATTCATGATCAGACACCTATAAGTATGTCCCAATCACTCGCTCACTCGACCTCTATTGTTATAGTGAATGAGTGTCATAATGAATTTTTCCACGGTTGTTGGCGCTGTCCACCACACGCCTTACATGGGTTCCTAACACAAATTACTGAGCAATTGTCGCTGTTTTTGTGTTTGCACCCGCTTTTTCTTTTTCTTGGATGACTTTCAGTTTTCTACGTTTTTTTTCGTTGTTGGAATCGTTCAGCCTTTCAAGGTTTTAGCCGCCAACTGAGTCATTAAAAAAATGTTAATGTACGAAGAAAATAAATAAATATTTTTATTTTCAATAATTTACATTCTGCTTAATTGCGTGGATTCGTTGACAGATAGGCCTGTAAGACACTAGTGTAGAAAGAGACTACTCGTGCTGTGCATTTTTTATGAACTCTGTGAGTTCATCATTCAATGTTTAATCGAGCAGAATTTATTCATGTGTTTTTTATGTAGCGTTAGTGCAAAAAAGCAGAACGGCGTAAAAGAGCGTCATGGAAAATGTTATGGAAAAAATAGTGATAAAAAACCTGTATAAGGTTTTTGGTGCTGAGCCTCGCAAGGGGGTGAAGTTACTTGAACAAGGGAAAAGCAAAGAGGAAATTTACGAACAGACAGGGCTGACGGTTGCCGTACAAGGTGCCAGCTTTACCGTAAATAAAGGTGAGATTTTTGTCGTTATGGGGCTATCCGGCTCAGGAAAATCAACTCTAGTAAGAATGTTAAACAGGCTCATTGAACCCACGTCGGGAGAGGTATTAGTCGATGGCCAAAATATCCTCAACATGAATAAGGATGAACTGGTCAGGTTTCGCAGAAGTAAAACCAGTATGGTGTTTCAATCCTTCGCGCTTATGCCCCATCAAACAGTGTTAGAGAATGCCGCATTTGGCCTCGAACTCGATGGCATGGATAAAAAACAGCGTGAAGAACGAGCCCTAGATGCTTTAAAACAAGTCGGACTCGAAGGTTTGGAGAAGGCCTATCCCAATGAGTTAAGTGGGGGTATGCAGCAGCGAGTTGGATTAGCGCGAGGCTTAGCGGTTGATCCTGATATCTTGCTCATGGATGAGGCATTTTCAGCGCTTGATCCGCTTATCAAGACAGAAATGCAAGATGAACTGTTGAAACTGCAAGATCGTCATGAGCGCACCATCATTTTTATCTCCCATGATTTAGACGAAGCATTACGGATTGGCGACCGAATTGCCATTATGCAGGGCGGCAGAGTGATTCAGGTGGGGACGCCGGAAGAAATCCTGCAAAATCCCGCAGATGATTATGTACGTGCATTTTTCCGTGGTGTGGATCCAACCGGTGTTATCTCCGCTGGGGACATTGCCCGCGACAG
Organism: Shewanella sp. SACH; assembly: GCF_001887095.2. Taxonomy (NCBI): domain Bacteria; kingdom Pseudomonadati; phylum Pseudomonadota; class Gammaproteobacteria; order Alteromonadales; family Shewanellaceae; genus Shewanella; species Shewanella sp. SACH. Next base: position 1,120,007 of record NZ_MPDG02000001.1, on the reverse strand, counting down.
TCAGCCAACGGTCGTTTGGCATACTAAAGCCGGTAGCCCACGCGCCACCCTAGAAATGTTAAGTATTAAAGATCGCGAATTTGCCTATGTACTTGACTCAGAACACCGCTTTTTAGGTGTGGTCTCTTCAGACTCCCTGCGCGACGCTGTTGACCAAGGAAATGGTGGTAGCAAACTTGAGCATGCTTTTCTGACAGACGCTAAATCAGTTCAAGAAACAGATAGTCTTCAGGATATCTTACACTTGGTCGCCTCCCATGCTTGGCCTATTCCAGTTGTAAACTCAGAAAGTAGATATCGCGGCGTTGTTTCTAAAAATCTGTTTCTTCGTACCTTAAACCGTGCGGAAAAGGGGACCTATTTTGAGCAGTCAGCATCTTAGAATACTCACTTCAGGAGTTTTATATCATGTTCAGTTTTGATGAAAGAGTGATTCCTTTAGATGTGTGGATCACCAATATAGTTAACTGGTTGGTTGAAGGCTATCGATGGTTTTTCCAACTGATCAAATGGCCCGTCGACTTTATCCTGTCTGGTGTGTCAGACGGTCTACTGGCAACCTCCCCTCTACTTGTTATTGCCCTGTTTGGCGCCATTGCTTGGCGAGTGTCAGGTTTAAAACTGGCCATCTTTACGCTGTTATCATTGGTGCTCATCGGTCTGCTCGGTTTCTGGTCAGAAACCATGATAACCCTCGCCATGGTCTTTTCATCCGTGGTGTTCTGCACCCTTGTTGGTGTGCCATTTGGGATATGGGCTGGACGCAGTGATCGTGTTAACAACGTTCTGCGACCCATTTTGGACGCGATGCAGACAACGCCAGCCTTTGTCTATTTGGTCCCCATTGTGATGCTTTTTTCTATTGGCAATACCGCGGGTGTGCTGGCAACCATCATTTTTGCCCTGCCACCCTTGGTGAGATTAACCAGCCTCGGGATCAGGCAGGTACACCCAGAGTTAGTCGAGGCTGCGCTCGCCTTTGGGGCAACAAGCTCGCAGGTTTTACTTAAAGTTCAGATACCCCTTGCTTTACCGACCATCATGGCGGGCCTGAATCAGACCATCATGATGTCACTCTCCATGGTGGTCATCGCTGCAATGATCGGCGCGGGTGGCCTCGGGGCACCTGTCGTTCTGGGCTTAAATACACTTGATATTGGTTTGGCCACGGTGGGCGGTCTAGCGATTGTTTTATTAGCCATCATTCTCGATAGGATCACCCAATCAATGGCGACCAAAAAAAATAAGGACGTAAAATGAGACTTAAAAAAGTAATACTGGGTGCAGCGTTAGCTGCAATGACAGTGACGGGATCCGCAGCGCTTGCAGATACTCTCAAGCCAGGGGAAGGGATAACCGTTAAACCCGCTCGGGCAACATGGGACACAGGTTTTTTTCAGGAAGCACTTGTTCGACGCGGCCTTGAAACGCTTGGGTATGATGTCGAAAAACCTAAGACATTGGTCAATCCCATCTTTTATAAAACCGTCACACTCGGTGACATTGATTATTGGGCCAATGGTTGGTTTCCAATGCATAACGATCAGCTACCGAGTAATTTCGACGAAAAAGCCGAAAAGATTGGTTATGTAATTAAAGCCGGTGGATTAGGTGGATATTTAATCTCTAAAAAAGAAGCCGATAAATACAACATTACTTCTCTTGCAGATTTTAAACGCCCTGAAGTCAAACAAGCATTTGATACTAATGGAGATGGTAAAGCGGATTTGACTGCATGTCCTCCTGGTTGGGGATGCGAAAAAATCATCACTCACCATATGGATGTTTACGGTCTGAAAGATTCGATTAATCCAGTGAAAGCGGCCTATGCTGCCGGGATGGCATCCGCTATGGCGGGTTATAAAAATGGTGGCCCGATATTTTTCTATACTTGGGCGCCCAACTGGACCATTTTTAAAATGAAGCCAGGCAAGGACGTGGTATGGATAAACGTGCCTGAAATCAAACCAACAAATGCCCAGAGTGCTGCCGTTGATCGGATGACGGTAAAGGGACTCGAAGGCGCGGTTTCCGATCCGATAAAACTGGGGTTTGTCGCTTCTGACATCCAGATCGTTGCCAACAAAAAATTCGCTAAACAAAATCCCGCCGCGAGGAAGTTTTTTGAGGTATTCACACTACCGCTCGCCGATATCAACGAGCAGAACACGCGTATGAACGACGGTGAAAAGAGTAAGCAAGATATTCAACACCACGTAGATGGGTGGATTGCCAAGAACCAAGATAAATGGAACGGTTGGCTTACTGAAGCACGAAACGCGGCTCAATAGTCTCAAGCTGTAACCCTAAATCTGGCCAGTGATAATAAAACGCAAACAACATCCACTTTCGGTTTGCGTTCTATCATCACTGGAACTTGCTTTCGGGGTCTTTCATCAACTCAGATCCGCTTATTTGAGCCGTGTCTCAGCTCTTAGCGGCCTAACCTGATTCCACTATCTATCACTGGTCATGACTTTACTGGCCAAGCCAATAAGCAACACCCCTGATATCCCCTCTAAGGCTCTGGAATAACGCTGGGAATTGGGCCGACTAAATACCCAGCTTCCTGCCGACGCATAAAGGACGTTACACAGGGTCGCTAACAAACTGAAAATAAGACCAAGGGTTAACAGCTGAATTGACGTTGAACCTGCTAACGGATCAATAAACTGCGGCAAAAAAGAGAGAAAAAATAAAGCGACTTTAGGATTAAGTACACTAACGACAATGCCTTGGTAAAATACGTTGCCGTTTGGTTTGCTATTGTCATCGACCACCATTTTATTGTTGCCACGCCACATTGATATTAACGCTTGAATACCTAAATACACTAGATATGCGGCCCCCAACCACTTCACAATACTAAAAGCCAACGCTGAGCTGAGAATGATGGCAGATAATCCCAAGCTAGCAGCAAGCGTGTGAACGAAATAACCTACACCTAAACCCATCGCAGCTTTAAGACCACTGATCATTTTCCCTTTCATTGTGTTAGATACAATGTAGATAACATCGGGTCCAGGGATAAGATTGATAGCAAGGCAAGCAACTGCAAACAGTAATAGTGAATTTAAATCCATTTAATTTTTCTCCTTGTTAAACGCCTAATGTATCACGCCCGCGTAAGTGGTGTCCGACGCAATACCGCAGCCTCAGCAAACCACTTTAAAAATAAAATCAAAACGTTAACTACAAGTAAGTTGATAACCAGAGCCTGTGCTCAACTTTATATACTTTTTGCCCACGTCTTGATTCAAAGCAAACCTCAATTTGCTCATCCTTAACGATCTTAATTGGCGCTTAATTATTTATTCACGGCAAATCGTTAAACGGCGCAGCGCAAATATTCCCAGTATAGAAAGGATTAATAGCGATAAACTGCCACCGCCGCTGTAACCTTGTTTATGTTCTATGGTGGCAACCTGCTCTTCTTTAACCCGTGTTTTAAAGCGGGCGAGCTCATCGTCTAAATTGACTATCATATCGTTCACCGCAAGATCAAAACCCTCATAGGATTTCTCCCTTAAAGTTGTTGTCACGCCAACAGCGGTTGAACTTTCAGTTAACTGATTTATGCCCGGCGCCCTAAATAACATCTTTTGGCTGCGCATATCGAACACCGCAGTATCGACAAAGGTTTGGATTGCATTCTCATTGCCGGGGATTAAATACATGCCCACGATAGTCCAATAAAGGATGGCGGATTTGTTCTCGTGGCTTTGCATCAGTTGATCGTAAGATACCAGCGCCATCACATCGACGTCATGCAGGCGGGCAACTTGCTGCAAGGTATTAAAACCTTTACCATTTTTAAGATAGGTGCTCGGAATGATTTCAATACGATCGATATAATCGTATTTAATAAAGGATTGTTTCACCTTGTTGAGCAAAGCGACTTGGGCGCGACTGTCCATGGCATCGGCTTGCCAATGGGATGAAGGTAAAAAAGCAATACCGACGGTAATAGGCAAACGCAGCACAGGTAAGGATGGCTGCTGGGCTTGGCGGCTCTTCTCATCTGGGTATAAGTATTCGACTAAGCTACTCGATACCGCCTTTTTATCTGTGGTATTGCCGTTAAAAAACGCGCTGCAGCCACTGAGTGAAAGCATTGCGAGTGAGATTATGCCGCTGGTTATGATCTTAAGTTTCATCTGTTTCCCTACCGTATCCATACACTGCCGCTAATGATGCAACTGAATTTATTACTAGCGGATATTGCTGGCTACCTTATCCACTCATTACAGTTAAAACAAGTCGTTATGTTCACATATCAAGTCAAAGACATTCAAACTCAGGTTTTACATACCAATTTTAGATACAAAAAAGCCGCATCATAAAATGCGGCTAATCAGGAGGCGCAACAGGCAAATCAGCGCGCTCATACACTTTTTTGTGCACGCTTTTATGCAATAGGCTTAAGCGTATTTACGCACTTTTTTAAGCGCAATTTGTTGTTTTAACATGGATAAATGTTCGATAAACACTTTGCCATGTAAATGGTCGATTTCATGCTGTAATACTATGGCTAAAAACTCATCGGTTTCGATTTCAATAGCCTTGCCTGTTCTGTCTAAGGCGGTCACTTTGACCTTCTCAAAACGTGACACTTTAGCGCGATAACCGGGGATCGACAGACACCCTTCTTCACCCACAAACTCGCCAGACTTTTCGACGATTTCAGGATTGATCAGCACTTGAGGCTGGTCGCGACCGTCAGATAAATCGATCACAATAATTGCATCCGTACTGCCGACTTGCGTTGCCGCTAAACCGATACCATCATCCGTGTGATACATGGTTTCGATTAAATCATCGATAAATCCCTGAACAGCTTCAATATCTTTTACAGGTTGCGCTTTACGTTTAAGGCGCTCATCGGGAATTGTTAGAATATCGAGTACAGCCATGCCAGTTATCTTCTCTCATCGAGTCAAAAAAATTGGCGCTATTATGGACTATTTGACCATTTACACAATATTAAAGCTAAAAACAGTTTAAATATTTTGTTAGCAATCGAGATAGTCGATAAAAAATGTCGAGTAATGCATAATCCATTGAACGCTTAATGTCCTCACTTCTTCCGCTAAACCAGACTTTGCCGTTACACTAACCCAACCTCGTCGCGGGCGACTTTTACTGTGTGACCTTTTAAGCCTGATTTTCTAAGCATGAACACGCATTTAGCTGAGGGCCAACTATTCAATGGCATCGTTTCCGAAAGACAAATCGCCGCTGTATCGCTATCTTGAAAAAGATAAACAAGATGAACAGGATTTAGCGAGTCACCAGCCCCAAGCGGTGGACTTGTCTCCCATGGCGAAAATCTGGCATATCGTTGCGATGATCCCGCGGGGAAAAATCAGCAGTTATGGCAAAATTGCCGATTATGCGGGATTACCGGGGCGAGCACGTTATGTGTCCAAGGCACTCAAATCGGCACCCGAGCATTTGTCTCTGCCTTGGCACAGAGTACTCAATAGTCAGGGTAAAATCTCCTTCGAGAAAAATTCAGTCTCCTTTCAGGAACAGATGGAATTATTAAGAATCGAAGGGATAACAGTGAACTGCGGCAAAGTTAGTTTGTCTGAGTACCAGTGGCGTCCCGATCTGGTCACTTTAGTCATGGCAATGCCATTTTAGTTTAATATACTGATCCATAAACTGTTTACATCGCTATTTACAGAAGTGTCGGCCTCGGCTATAACCTGCTAACCGTCGATTCCGATTTTTGATTTACGCTGAACTGATTTACCCTGAACTGTGTAAGTAAGCATGCTACTCGACACTTTTTTATCAACCACTACTGAGCGTTTTGTAGTGATACAAGGTGAAAACCTGCGACCCAAGGAGCATTCTTTGCGTACCATTCCGACATTTTTAGTGAGCTTAACTGCCCTCACCCAAAGTATGTTTGCCATAGCCGCGCCGACGCCGCTCACGCCGCAGACGGCTGAATACCAAGTCAACTATGGGGATATCGAACTCGGTAAAGCCAAATACACGCTGCCCAATCCAGAAGATGGGGTTTATAAGTATCGTTTTGACAGCGACCTTAGCCTGTTATTGTTAACCGATGTGCGCCACATCTTGAGTGAATTTACTCAAGAAAATAGTCAACTCAGCCCTTTGCGTTACTTACAGCAGCGCCAAGGTGTCGGCCCGAATTACACAGAGCAAACCGCGTTCGCCAAAGCGCAGGGCTTTATTCATACCCGTTATAAAGACGAGAAAGGTAAATTCCCCTATGAAGGCGAGATTTTCGATCCATTAATGGTGCAATTGCAATTCAGGCTCGATATGGCCGCGGGCAAAGAAGCGCTTGACTACAAGATGGTCAAAGATAACGAACTGGATGAATACAAGTTCCATGTGATTGGCAGAGAACGGATGAACATCGACAGTGGCAGTTACGACACAGTCAAAATTGAAGTGGTGCGTGACAATAAAAAACGCCAAACCTTCTTCTGGATGGCGCCAGACTTAGCCTACCTGCCCGTGCGGTTAACACATTTTGAAAAAGGCAGTAAGCAGCTGGATATTAAGTTACTTAAATATCACTTCGATGAAGTTGTGAGCCAAGAAAGCAAGCCTGCAGATATTGCTGAGCAACCGCAAGTACCAAAACTGCTCGGTACGACAGAAGGTTAACTGGCAAAGCATTGAGTTAAGTTAAGGAAATCAACTTAGCTCAATGATACAAAGCCTTAGCTGAACTCACACCGATAAAACCAAACCGAAGTTATACCGAACCGAATGAATATCTAACCGAGCTAATATTTAACTGAACTAATATTTAACCGAACTAATATTTAACCGAACCTAGGGCCAGCCTCTAAGTTCGGTTAATGCTCATAGCTAATGGTTCATTGCCAAAGTTCAGAACCAATATTCCTGCACTGCTAGTTCATAGCGAACAGTTCGTTACCGCATGTTCGTTGCTAATGGTCTATCACTAACCATTCATTGCTAGAAGATGTGTTGGATACTGACTCAATCTTTTTAAAAAGTGACCTGAACAAACCAAAGTCAGCCGCAAATCTGCTCGCACCCATTTTTTAGCGCTGGTGTTAGCACTATTGGATAACATCAAAGATCGATTAACAGCTCGCCTAATCTAAACAACTTCCAGTTGCCGGGCTGCATGACATGCCACTGTTCGTTCTCAGTCAATGGACGAGTCGCAATCACAGTCACGACATCGTGGGCCGTGGTTTCCTTATCAAAATCAATCACCACATCGGTATCGATAAGTTTCGCTTTGCCAAACGGCGCGCGGCGAGTGATATAACATAAGTTGTTACTGCAATAGCTCATCAAATGCTCGCCATCGCTCAATATCATGTTGAACACACCTAAGGCACGGATTTGCTCGGCCAACGTCGCGACATAATGGAACACAGTCAACATATCCTCGGGTTTAGTGCCGCCAAACTTCTGGGCAACTTGTTCCAAAATCCAGCAGAAAGCGAGTTCGCTGTCAGTATCGCCAACGGGTTGATAGCGAGAAACGTTGAACTTGGGCAGATAGTCCGTCAATTGGCCATTGTGGGCATAGGTCCAATAACGTCCCCATAATTCGCGGGTAAAAGGATGGGTGTTCTCTAAAGATACGCAGCCGCGATTCGCTTGGCGAATATGGCTTATCACCACTTCACTTTTAATCGGGTAGGATTTGATCAATTTTGCAATATGCGATTCGCTACTCGGGCAAGCATCTTTAAAAGTACGACTGCCTTTGCCCTCGTAAAACGTAATACCCCAGCCGTCCACGTGGGGGCCCGTTACGCCTCCACGTTGTGCTAATCCCGTAAAACTAAACACAATATCGGTTGGCACATTGGCGCTCATCGCCAGTAACTCGCACATATTTCTCGCCCATCATCAATCAAAAATCCACTTGTTAGCATTGTAACTAGTTGATGACATTTGTGGAATGATCAAAGCTGACAAATAATTTAAACAATTGTTTGAAAAATACTTGTATTAAAATTGTCTTAGGTTTAACTTTTATGCGACACAGGTCTGACCACAAACTATAATTGTGATCGCAATCAACAAAACACTCTATGACCTGTGGTTGGCACTCGGTCATATTTAAGGAGAATTACAGTGACTACCCTACTTTGGATCATCGCCATGATCTTAGTGCTAGGAGCCCTAGCTTACCTTCGGGTATCTTTGCTCACTGCCACTATTGCAGCCGCTGTTGTGATGACAGCAGGATGGACACTCGATGTTGTCGGCCCTATCTCTTGGATCGTTTTCCTTGTGGTAGCCTTGCCGTTAAATATCAGTGCATTTAGACAAAATGTGATCAGTCGTCCACTGATGAAGGTATATCGCGGCATCATGCCGGAAATGTCTTCAACAGAGAAAGAAGCGATTGAAGCAGGCACCACTTGGTGGGAAGCCGATCTGTTTGCGGGTAACCCTAACTGGAAAAAACTACATAACTACCCAGTTGCGCGTTTAAGTGCAGACGAACAGGCCTTCCTCGATGGCCCTGTTGAAGAAGTGTGCCGCATGGTGAATCAACACCAAGTGTCACATCAACTTGCCGATCTACCAGCCGACGTATGGCAATATCTGAAAGATAATGGCTTCTTCGCCATGATCATTAAGAAAAAATACGGCGGTTTAGAATATTCAGCTTATGCCCAATCGCGCGTGTTACAAAAACTCGCAGGTTTGAGCAGTGAGTTGGCATCCACTGTTGGTGTGCCTAACTCTTTAGGCCCTGGAGAGCTGCTGCAACATTACGGTACGCCAGAACAACAAAACCATTATTTACCACGTTTAGCCAAAGGGTTAGAAGTACCTTGTTTCGCACTGACCAGCCCAGAAGCCGGTAGCGATGCAGGCTCTATTCCTGACTTTGGTATCGTGTGTAAAGGCCAATGGGAAGGTGAAGAAGTTCTGGGTATGAAACTGACTTGGAACAAGCGTTACATCACTTTAGCCCCTGTCGCGACAGTATTAGGCTTAGCCTTCAAACTGCGCGATCCAGAGCATCTACTTGGCGATAAAGAAGAACTCGGCATTACTTGTGCTTTGATCCCTACCGATATGGAAGGGGTTGAAACTGGTCGTCGTCACTTTCCGCTCAACTGTATGTTCCAAAACGGTCCAACTCACGGCAATGAAGTATTCGTGCCATTAAGCTTCATCATTGGCGGCCCGAAAATGGCAGGTCAAGGCTGGCGCATGCTGGTGGAATGTTTATCAGTGGGTCGTGGTATCACACTGCCATCAAACTCAGCTGGCGGCGTGAAAACCGCGGCACTGGCAACAGGTGCTTATGCTCGCATTCGTCGACAGTTCAAATTGCCTATCGGCAAGCTTGAAGGTATCGAAGAGCCAATGGCACGCATCGGCGGTAACGCTTATCTGATGGATGCGGTAACCACGTTGACCACTACAGGTATTGACTTAGGTGAAAAACCGTCGGTTATCTCTGCGATTGTGAAATATCACCTGACAGACAGAATGCAGAAATGCGTTATCGATGCCATGGATATTCACGGCGGTAAAGGCGTGTGTCTTGGTCCGAATAACTATTTAGGCCGTGGCTACCAAGCTGCGCCTATCGCGATTACCGTTGAAGGCGCAAACATCCTGACCCGTTCTATGATCATCTACGGCCAAGGCGCAATTCGCTGCCATCCGTACGTGCTTGCAGAAATGGAATCAGCGTTTGATACCGAATCGGGTCAAGGTTTAGCTAACTTCGATGCGGCCATCTTTGGTCACATTGGTTTCGCTACCAGTAACTTCATCCGTAGCTTCTGGTTAGGTCTGACATCAAGCCGTTTCTCTAACGCGCCTTATTCTGATAAAACCAAACGTTACTATCAACAGATGAACCGTTTCAGTGCCAACCTTGCCCTGCTTTCTGACTTAGCCATGGCAACCTTGGGCGGCAACCTTAAACGTAAAGAGCGTATCTCTGCCCGTTTAGGTGACCTACTGAGCCAACTGTATCTGGCATCTGCCACGCTGAAACGCTATGAAGATGAAGGCCGTCAAACCGACGACTTGCCGTTAGTGCAATGGGCGGTTGAAGATGCGCTGTACAAGTTACAAGCCTCGTTAGACGATTTATTGGATAACTTCCCTATGGGTCTTGGCGGCGCATTACGCGTGGTTATGTTCCCATTCGGTCGTCCACTGAAACGCCCAAGCGATGTGTTAGATCATAAAGTCGCTAAGATCATGCAAACACCGTGTGAAAGCCGTGACCGTTTAGGTAAAGGCCAGTTCTGGACCAACTCTGAGCACAATGCTGTGGGTATCCAAGAACAAACGCTGCTCGACATCATCGCGTCTGAGCCTCTGCATGACAAAGTCTGTAAGGCGAGCGGTAAACGTCTACCCTTCATGTGGTTAGATAAAGTAGCCGCTGAAGGTAAAGCACTAGGCGTGCTGAGCGACGATGAAGTTAACTTGCTAGAAAGAGCGGAAATCGGTCGTATGAAGTCAATCAACGTTGATGACTTTGACCCAGCTGAACTGCGTCCAGAAGTGGTTTCTACCACTTCACAGGAACGCGCAGCGTAATCCACTCAGTAATATTTATGTCCCGTCCTAAGATAGGTTGACAGTTTCTAGGCCAGCTCCAGTAGCTGGCCTTTTCTATTATGCACTTGATTGGGTGTTTCCATATCCAAACTCAGATGCGGTCTCATTTCGTTGTATATCGCTATCGATTCTCTAACAAGTCTCTTCAGCTCTTCCAGCGTTTTACACCGGTAGAGTAAAAACTCCTGCTTCAGGATCCCGTTTACTCTTTCTGCTAACGCATTTTGATAGCAATCATAACCGTCTGTCATCGACGGCTGAATATGGTTGGCCTGCAGTTCATCTTGATAAACGGCTGAGCAGTATTGCGAGCCTCGGTCTGAGTGATGGACCGCATTAGCGCTATAGCGCTTATCTTTGACCGCCATTTTTAGTGCTTTCACTACGCTTTCTGCTTTCATGTCCGAACTCAAGTGATGACCGACTATCTTACGTGTCGCGGCATCGGTCACTAGTGACAAATAGTGCACGCCTTGGTCTGATTCGAGATAAGTGATATCGCTGACCAGTACATGCTCGGCATCGTGTAGTCCCTCTTCCTTCAGCAGGTTGGGATGCTTCTTCATCCAATGCTTGCTGAATGTCGTTTTTGTGAAACTTCTCTTGGGCTTAACTAGCAAGCCTTCACTTCTCAAGTAGGTAAAGAACCCGTCTCGCCCGAGTTTGATATCATGTTCAACCAGCTTAGGCTGTATCAAAGTATAGAGCTTACGCGTCCCCAATCGTGGCATATAGTTACGCCAATATTGGACCCAGTCTTTGATGACCGATAGCTCAGCGCTTCGGCTCGCCATTCGGGCGATAGCCTGATAAATACCTTGCCGTGAAATACCGACGGCGCGACACGCAACGGCGAGGTTTATTTTGCTTTGGGTTTTGGCTTGCCAGAGATACCGGATAAGTACTTTTTTCTGAGGCCGGCTCCGTATTCATTGTCCATGATATCGACCATACCATTGAGAATTTGGTTACGCAGCTTCGCTTCGGCTAACTCACGCTCAAGGCGCTTGATAGTTTCGGCTGGGGTTTCTTTTGAATGAGGCATAAGGGGATGCTGAAAGGGTTTCGACCAATCGAGTTTACCATGCTTTCTCAGCCAGACGAGTACCGTTGTTTTACCCTGAATGCCAAAACGAGTCTGCGCTTGCTTGTAAGTCATTTCGCCTTTTTCAACACGTTCAACAACGCCTAATTTAAAAGCTAAGGTGTAATCGCGTTGAGTACGCTTACGGCTTGAGTTACTTGATGTTGTCATAAAGAAGTCCTCTTTATGTCAACGTATTTCAGGACGGGACATTAAACCAACAAAAAGGAGGCTAACTAGCCTCCTTTTTTATAACAAGTCTATCTGCCTCTGTCACGAATCAACCGCTCAATATGATACAAGCTCAATCAGATAAAGCTTCACAACCAGATGACGAAAGCTATTCAGCGTTAACATAGCTTATCCTTTATCCTGCAAACGATGTCGCATAACAGCTAGTACCGCGGAACAAAAATAACAATGTAATGCCGTGAAGACAGTGCCAAGCGTTGTGCTTTAAAACTAAGAATACATCGTTAATACAAGCTTAAATACACTGTGTAGCGTATCAATACTTACTGCAAACGAGGCATAGTAAGAAGTGATTTATCAAGCTTCAAGGCAACGCCCACGCTACGCCCAGCGAGATTAGGAACAGAATAATGTGCAGCACTGCCGAGGAGAATCGCACATTCTGGCAGCGTCAATCCATAATCTTGTTGTAACCACTGAATAAGCCCTGTTGTCGCCGAACGTAATGCCTCATCTAATGATCCCGCCAGACCTAAGACCATGATCTGATCCGGTGATTCAACACGCGGCATCGCTATCGATTTAGCCTTGATCACATCAACCGTGAATTCAACATCCATAGAGGTTTCCAAAGCATACTGCGAGGTTTCCCCATCCCCTTGCAACGCATGAGCGTCGCCAAGATAGAGTAAAGCACCAGGTTGTTGCACGGGTAAATAAACAATATTGCCTTCAACTACTTCGTTAAAGTCCATGTTGCCTCCAAAGCGTCCGGTATCACCCGTAGATACAGGCGCAGAACCAAAACCTGGTGCAACAGCCAGCCCACCTAGCATAGGCCGTACTTTAATTGTGTAGTCTTTTAAATGCTCAGTTGGCGTTTCCAAGCTCGCCATTCCACGCTCTCTGTCCAATTTCCAGCGCACAGGCTTTCCAAGTTCGTCCGCTTGAGTTGCAAAACCTGCCCCCAATGCGCGCCCTACTATCGCATCCAAGCTATCAGCATAATCTCGATTCAATCTAAGTCGATTTATCCGTATGACCAGCGTATCCCCTGGCGCTGCGGTGGCAATAAAGAAAGGGCCAGTTTGTGGATTTCCAAATAGAGCTTTAGTGACGCCGTGCTCATCGACCCCACCCGAGTCAATCGTTTTTGTTTGTACTGTATCCCCAGGCCAAATCGTGAGGACGGGTGTGCGATGAGGATCAAATAGATTAGAATAGTTTGTCGGCATGAACTCATAACGCCGCGGTTGGCCTTCTGGACGCGTGGCTATTTTCCGTGCCGAAAAGGCATGTTTCACCCGAACATTTGGATGATTGGTATCAGGAAAATCGGCAATACCTTCAATGGTATTATCCTGCATCTTGCCCTCATAGTGATAGACCGCGCCATTCACATCAGTGCTTTCAAAGGTAAGACTTGTACCTTGGCGATGTCCGCTCAGCTTGTCACCGTCTATATCGCCACTGAGATTGTCACCCTTGGATGTTAATGTCAGTGTGCCATACACAGGATTACCCCAGAGATCCGCTGTCAGTAGCCATTGTTCAGCTGCGTGCGCCTGTCCAAACACAAGACTCAAGCACATGAGTGTGGAACATTTCAACATCGGTATTCTCCAGTTTAACTTGCGAATATGAGAGTGAGTTTGTCGTATCAACAAGATAAAACATGGCAGTAATACCTTATGACATGCTCAAGTTAACTCTTTATCATGTTATCCACCACACCCTTGTCAGCTTCGTCATTTATTACAGTGTTAGCGTCTGATTTCTCGAGCCTTAATTGCTCAGCCTCCTCTTCCGCTTTTACCTTCGCTAAAGCGGCTTCTGCGGCCGCTTTCTCTTGGGCTTCCAGTGCTTCTCGCTCTGCAATCGCTTGCTGTACTTTGGCTTCCTCTAAGGCTTCAATCGGCAACAGGCTAATCAGCTCAATACCATTCGGGAACACAGTATCATTACCTGACACTACAACGACCTTACCTTCCTTGGTTAAATAAACCAGTGGCATAGCCGTTTCACCGTAACGCTTACGGAAATGCTCAAAGCTGAAGTTTTCGGTTAGATTGGTCACTTTAAGTTGAGCGCCCCTCGCCATCAGGCTTGCTATCTTGGCATAGGACACGGCATCACCAAACAGACATAAACGCTGCTTATAAGTTTCTGAGAGCTGGTGGCGCGCACTGCCCACTTCGGTATTATTTAAGCCAAAAACCTTCTTAGTGCCAAAGAAATCTTGAAAATGGAAACTCACTAAAGGGTTCAATTGTCGATAAGGGGAAATGATCAACACGCGGCCAATCCCAGTTAAATCCATATAGGTTTCAGCATGTTCCGATGCGGGATTGCCAAAATACACTGGGATATTATCCATACGTGCCAGGCGAATATTATCCCAGTTATTATCAGCCAATAGCACTTTGACATCCTTTGCTTTTAAGATTTTCGCTAACTCACGGGAAAATTTAGAAGCACCGAAAATCAATAAACCTTGGGCAGAATCGGCTTTGACACCGAGGAATCGCGCCCAACGTCCCGCGGTTAAACTTTGGATAACGACCGTGCCGATAATAATTAAAAACACTAAGGGCACAATCGCATCGGCGCCTTGCACATTGTTGGCTTCTAACTTAATCGCAAACAATGACGATACCGCCGCAGCGACTATGCCTCGCGGCGCAATCCAGCATAAAAACCATTTATCGGCCCTCGACAAAGAGGTGCCGACACCAGAAACCCAAATACTCAGCGGCCGAGCTAACAACATAGTGACCGCTAAAACGCCTAGTCCGCCCCAACCTAAGTCGAGCATGGCATTAGAATCTAATCGCGCCGCCAATAAAATAAACAATGCCGAAATCAGTAGTACGGTTAAGGTCTCTTTAAACTCAAGGATTTCAGCAATATCCACACCGCGCATATTGGCAAGCCAAATGCCCATAACGGTCACAGTCAGTAGACCCGACTCTTCCTGTAATAGGTTCGAACCGACAAAGATGCCGAGCATTAAGGTTAAGACTGCGGTATTGCGCAAATAATGTGGCAACAGGTTGCGTCTTAATATTTGCCCAGTGAGGTAACCTGCTGCCGCTCCAAGCCCTAATCCTAGAGAAAGCATTGAACCTAGGGCATAAAGCACATGCGTTGTCTGATCGCCTGAAACTGTAATATATTCAAAAACTAATACTGCGAGCAGCGCGCCTATTGGGTCAATGACTATGCCTTCCCAGCGTAAAATACTCGCCAATTGGGATTTTGGGCGCACACTTCTGAGCATAGGCACGATAACCGTCGGTCCCGTTACCACCACTAATGCGCCAAAGAGGAGTGCAATTTCCCAACTAAAATCGAGTAAATAAAAGGTGGCCGTGCTGATACAAGCCCAAGTGATCACTGTTCCTATGGTCACAAGATGCGTCACCATACGACCATGATCTTTGATTTCTTTAAAGTTGAGAGTCAATGCACCTTCAAACAAAATCACGGCAACCCCGAGAGAAATGATCGGAAAGAGTAAATTGCCAAAAATCGCATCGGGATTAAGGAAGCCAAGTCCGGGGCCAAGGGTCAGTCCACAGAGCAGTAAGGGCAAAATCGCCGGTAACCGCAATTTCCAACCAAGCCATTGACAAAAAAGCGATAACACCCCAATCAGCGCTAACATACCTGTGATTTGTTCAACCATAAAAAATCCTTTAGGTGAGGAAAACAATGAGCTCGCATTATCTTTAATGAAATAGATGACATGAGCATGATAATGGCTCGGGAATTATCTATTTCGCTTAACAATAGCAGCAAATGCATAAACGCTATAAAGTTTATCGAAGACTGCATGACCTAAGTGAAACCAAGGCGCAACAGCGATGGACTGCAAGCTGCAGCGATTTTACGCAGCAATTATTTGATGAAAAAGATAGAAATAAAAAGGCCTTACATTGCTGTAAGGCCTTTTTATTAATTTGGCGGAGCGGACGGGACTCGAACCCGCGACCCCCGGCGTGACAGGCCGGTATTCTAACCAACTGAACTACCGCTCCAAATTCTTCCATATACAACATCTGACGAGTTTCAAAACCCGCTAACCCCAGCGTGATAGGCCGCTGAAGCTAAAACAGCCATAACGATAATTCAACAGAATCAAGGCTTCTGCTTAAGATGCGAAGAATAATAAGGTTGAGCCCTGCGGGCGTCAACCGTTTTTTTACTTAGATTTATCATTTGATTAAAAAAAAACCAAATCAATTTCCGACCTTGATTTATGTGCCAAATATCGCTGCTACGCCCTAGTTCAAAGTCATAACTCAAACACATCAGCGACACTTGGCTAACGATCTTTATCCGCCTCATCTGGCATAGTGAGATCGATTTCATCTAATGACGGCGCAGCTGCTGGATTCGCCGATGCTTCCTCCAATAAACGTAACTCAGCGGCAGCTAAGGCCTGCGCTAAACTTTGGCGTTTACGCCACACAATTAATCCCACGACGCCCAAGACCAATAAGATAGCGTTGATCGTGATGATCCAGAACATGGCATCTTTCTTCGCAAGTTCTTCTTCCTCTGCGGCTTTTTGTGCAGCAACGGCGGCCAACTCTTCAGCGCTTGGTGGCGGCTCTGGCGGCTGAATTAAGTTGAAAAACAGTTCTGGCAAATCCAGTACGATTTCTCGACCCGTAATCGTCGTCGTCGCCACGAAACCTTTAATTCGATAACTACCAAACTCAGTCACAGTCGGTAAATCTAATTCAGAGTCCGGCTCTGTAAGACCATTAACGGTCAAAGGCAGTTGTAAGCCCGCAGGACCCACTAGCTCAAAGGAAAAATGCGTTTCAGCTAGCTGCAGCACAGCACTATCGACGTGCAACATGATTTTCCATTGCCCCGTTAACGGATCGTCTGGGGTAATGACTTCTAAATTAATTGGCCGCGGCGATAATCTAAACGGAAATGAAATCTGCCGCTCAAACACGTTGTTGCGAGCCTGTACCACAAACTCATAATCACCCCAAGGCTGCTTTACATTGAGATTGCTGGTAAATACGCCATCATCGGGTTTTTCATCATAATCTTCACCATTGTCTTTATAGGAACCAACAATAATGTCACCCGCGGCAAAATTCTCATCGCCGGCCCTGTGCTTACTCACAAAATGAGCCGTCCATTCCACCAGAAAGTCGAGTCCCGGCATGCGCACACGCTGGGCATCACCCATCAACTGGGCGACAATTTTAACTTGCTCACCTTGGAATAGCGGCTGCGGCAAAGGCTGCACTTCGATTTCGAGTTTAGAGAGTTTTTTGAGGGTCGAACCTGGGACGACTTTACCCACCAACTGCCAAGGTCCAGGCATAGGCGACTCAATGTAAATAATATCGCCGGTAATGCCATCGACCCACTTGACGGTTTCAGGATGGCGATTGGCGTACCATTTACTGCCATCAGGCAACACTATCACTACAGGCGCAGAACCGTATTCGCGCTCCACTAACAGCGTCATGTTATCGACCATATGGTCGATGCGAAAACGGTTTTTAAGCTCAGAAGCCGTCTCCAATCCTATAATCGGCGCGGCCTTGGGCGGCTTGACGACTTTTTTAGCGGTTTCAGCCTCGGCGGCAAACACAGTCGTCACACTCGCAAACAGCGTAGTGACAACAAGGCAAAGCGCTAAAATGGGTTTATGGCGCGACATCGGCATAGTGATTTTTCTATCCTCTCCAGAGGCATTTGCCTGATTTTGCGACTAAATCAAGGCGTTGTTCATGCATAGTCAATTCATCGGCCGATGCGCCGATCACTTTAAGGTTAAGTGATTGCGGATCAAAACGTTGAATCCCACCCGCTTCCTGCCCCGCTTCCTCGTTAGACAAATTAAACTTTGTCTGCCCGCCAGTCATGATCAGATAAACATCGGCGAGGATCTCGGCATCGAGCAAAGCACCGTGATATTCGCGGCGCGACGTATCCACACCATAACGCTTACAGAGGGCGTCAAGGTTGTTTTTCTGACCAGGATGCAGGAACTTAGCGATGACTAAGGTATCGAGGATCTGACAAATATCAGCGGTTTTCGGTCCACGCGGCTGCAACAGTGAAAACTCATGATCCATGAAGCTCACGTCGAAGTTGGCGTTATGGGCGACGATTTCTGCGCCGTCGATAAAGTTGATAAATTCTTGAGCAACTTGATGAAAACGCGGCTCTTTGGAAACGCGCTCATCGGTAATACCGTGAACGGCAATGGCTTCAGGATCGATGGCTTGACCTGGATTGATATATTGGTGGTAATAACGCCCCGTCAAACGACGGTTCACCACTTCCACACAACCTATCTCGATGATCCTATGGCCTAAATAAATGGCGCCGCTGCCCTGGTTCATACCTGTGGTTTCGGTATCCAAAATAACCTGACGGCTAGCGTTAGAGATAATATTCATTTTTTTATGCGCTTCTTATGACAATTTTTGGTTATACTCGGCCGAAATTCCCGGCTATGGTAACAATTTGATGACTGAACTAAAACTGATCCACATCTTCACCGACGGCTCTTGCTTAGGCAATCCCGGTCCTGGCGGCTATGGCATTGTAATGAATTATAAAGGCCATACAAAGGAGATGTCCGACGGTTTTGCGCTCACGACCAATAATCGCATGGAATTATTAGCCCCAATCATAGCGTTAGAAAGCTTAAAAGAGCCTTGCCAAGTCGTGCTCACCAGCGACAGCCAATATATGCGCCAAGGCATAATGACGTGGATCCATGGCTGGAAGAAAAAAGGTTGGATGACATCAAACCGTACCCCAGTCAAAAACGTTGACCTGTGGAAACGTTTAGATAAAGCCTCACAGATGCACACTATCGACTGGCAATGGGTTAAAGGCCACGCGGGCCACGCCGAAAACGAACGTTGCGATGTATTAGCTCGCACCGCGGCAGAATCAAAACCGACCCAACCCGACTTAGGCTACCAGCCTTAACTCTGTGGCCCTTACTTAAACTAGCTAAGTTTGAACAGCCAAAGTTCATACAAGCTAATTCGAAAAAGTAAGTTCGATGCCATCACGCCTAAGCTAAACACTTAGGCGTAATGATTTATTTCACTATTCATCTCACCGTAAACCCACAGTTCAAATTAACCGCTTGCTCACTGCATATGGCCATTGCTATCAAACTGCTTATTTGGTTCCACGCCTGCGATATTGAAAAAATTCTCACAGAACTGCACAAAAGCTTGGCCAAGGGATGTCGCCTGACGGCTCTTATGGGTGATGCGATAAAACTGCCGCTCCAGCACTAATCCCTCAATCGTGACTAACGCCAACTCTTTGCGGCTGATTTCTTTCTCCAGCGCCAGCTCAGATAACACCCCAAGCCCAGCACCTTGTTTCACCGCCAGTTTAATCGCATCCGGCGTAGTAAAGCAGAACTTAGCTTCTGGCTGCATATCCAACTCATTGGCAGCATTGACAAAATACTCACGAGTGCCCGAGCCTTCTTCACGTAACACCCATGACTGGCCTCTCACTTGCGCCGGTTTAACCACTTTTCCCGCCAGAGGATGCGCCGGATGACAAAACACCAGCAGCCTATCCTTATGCCAAGCTTCAACACTCAAACGATTATCGGTGCAATGACCTTCGATAAAGCCCATTTCAGATCGGAACTGCGCAACCGCTTGGATCACATCTTGAGTATTTGTGATCGCCACATCCACATGGGTTTGAGTGTGCTGCTGACAAAATGCCACTGCGGCTTTCGCCATCAAATAGTTACCTATGGTCGAACTGGCACTGATACTTAACCGCCCAACCAAATCGCCACCATGGTAGGTAAATGCCTGCTCAATTTGCTCGACACGGTGCAATAAATCCGTCGCCAGTGGCAACAGTAAATTGCCCTGCGAGTTCAGCTGTAATCGATTGCCAATGCGCTCGAATAGGCGGGCATTAAGCTGTTTTTCTAACTCAGCCAAGGCCATAGAAGTGGCCGGTGGTGATAAATTAACCTGCTCCGCCGCCTTTGCGACTTGGCCACTACGTGCCACAGCTTCAAATACCGCCAGTTGTCTTAAGGTGATCCGCATATTAAAACCTGTACTTAAAAAGGAAATGGCTTATCAGTTTTCCGAATGCTCTGATAAATGCCCTGAACGTCCCGCGGTCGGTGCCGTGGTCCAATTCGTTTGCCGCACCTTACGTTTATCGCGAATAGGCGTGAGTGGCGACTCAAGCTTACGCGCCACAATCAAATACAAACTGCCCGCACTTGGAAGCCATGACGCTAAACTCTGTTGAAAAAATTTACCTTGGTTGAAATCACCCATTAAGGGGTGATAGACCAAACGCTCATCGCCCACCACTTGATAACCTAATAAACCTAACCAATCTCGCACCCTTGATGGCATAAAGAAGCGGCCATTCCATGGGAGACAATCCTGATACTTAGGCCATAACTTACCCAAAAATACTGGACTCAAGGGATTAAAACCGACGATAAAAAGATAGCCTCCGGCGATGAGTACCCGATCGGTTTCACGAAGAATACGGTAAGGATCGGGTTCAAATTCGAGCAATAGACTCATCACCACCGCATCTATCGCCGCATTCTGCAGGGGTAAATGGCAAAAATCGCCTTCAATCGAAGCGCCTTTGGATGGCGAGAGTGAAAAATGATGGGCGACTGGCGATGCCATACTCGACAATTCGGCACTCAAAGGCCCTAACTTTAATAAATGATAACCAAAGACTCTTGGCCACCAATCTTCAAGTTGTTTAGCAACGGCTTGTTGCAACGCCTCACCATTGGGTAAGTCGCTCCATTGTTCGGGTTTGAGCTCAGTACTAAAATGCGACACAGAGTTCCTCCGTTAGCTTGGTAGACAAGTATCCAATTGGGTCAAAGATTGCTTGCCATTTTGCCACAGGGCAAAAGCGGCAAAGGTCGCCAAGGGCCGTTCACTCATGGATAATACCTTTATCTTCGAATTGAAATACAGACATAGGCGGTTCTATGCTCACTATAACAGCGATCAAAGCCTTTAATGACAATTATATCTGGGTATTACAACAACAACCGCATACACAGGTTTATGTCGTCGATCCCGGCGATGCGAGTGTGGTGATTGACTATCTAGAGGCCAATCAACTCACGCTAGTGGGCATTTTACTGACCCACCACCACAATGACCATACGGGTGGCGTCGCTGAACTTCAAGCCTACAGTCAAGACCGACTCACAGTGTATGGCCCAGATAATGAGAAGATTGAAGGCATCACCCATCCGTTGAACGCAACAGCACAGCCCAGATTTATACTCGACTATATGAGTGGCGAGCTGCAAGTCTTAGATGTACCGGGGCACACAGCAGGACATATTGCCTACGTTATTGCAGATGCCTTATTCTGCGGTGATACCTTATTTAGCGGTGGCTGCGGACGCTTATTTGAAGGTACGCCAGCGCAAATGCTCAACTCACTACAGCAACTTGCCCAGCTTCCCGCCGACACTCGGGTGTATTGTGCCCATGAGTACACACTTTCAAACCTCAAATTTGCCCTCGCGGTCAATCCCAACAATCGCGCGCTGCAAGACTATAACGAACGCGCCATAGCGTTGCGTCGCCAAGACAAAGCGACTATCCCCTCCACCATCGCCTTAGAACGCGCCATCAATCCCTTTCTACGTGCCAGCGACACTGAGATTGTTGACAGCATAAAACAGCATTTTAGCGATCTAAATCATGCCAATTTAGACGAACTTGGCGGTTTTACCCTGCTCAGACAGTGGAAAGATAATTTTTGATCACAAAAGCAATATTATAGATTGAAATTTAAACAGTTTTTTCCATTTTTGATGATGTAAATCAAAAATGGCCTTACATTATGTACGATAATTAAGGGACAAGATCGAAAAGATCCCATAGAATGGCTCGTTTTGCGTGAAAACTTTGCGCGCTGCGTCGTCTTTATCTTCATATAAAACATACTGTTACTATAAAGAAAAGCTATGCACTAACAGAGGACTACCGTTTTCAATGAGAGTATCACTTTATGTTGTTTTAGGGGGATTTGCCCTACTCACGGGTTGTCAGACATTAGACAACCATGGCGTTAATCAGACAGAAGTTGAAGCCGTCACAACCGAAAATACAGTCCCAGAATATTACCTCGCAACTGAGGCTCCGTCGGCGCAAATTACCGATGTGTGGGAGCGAATACGTCAAGGTATGCAGTTACCGGTTCCGGATCAAAAATTGGTAAACCAATATCGCGATTGGTACATCAAAAATCCGCAGCATCTAGAGATCATCTCAGAGCGGGCTGCACCTTATATGTACCTGATCGTGGAAGAGCTTGAAAAGCGTCATCTTCCGATTGAGATCGCCCTATTACCTATTATAGAAAGCGCCTTTGATCCATCGGCGTCTTCAGCAAGTGCGGCATCGGGTTTGTGGCAGTTCACCACGCCTATGGCCAGCCATTTCGGTTTAGAAATGAACTGGTGGTACGACGGTCGCCGTGATGTGCCCGCTTCAACGACTGCGGCGCTCGACATGTTGGAATATCTTTACGATAAAACCAATAACAATTGGCTTTATGCTATTGCGGCCTATAACTCGGGTGAATCTCGGGTGCTCAATGCGATTAAACGTAACGAGAAGAAAGGCTTAAAAACCGACTTTTGGTCATTGGATTTACCCAGTGAAACCGAACGCTACGTGCCGCAACTGCTTGCGCTGGCAGAAGTCATTAAACACGCCGATGAATATGGCATCACCTTAGCGCCAATCAGCAACAATCCTTCAATTGAAGTAGTTGATATTGATAGCCAAATTGATTTAGCCATGGCGGCAGGTTTAGCAAACATGACCACACTTGAGCTGCAAAAGCTCAATCCTGGTTATAACCGCTGGGCCACTTCGCCACTGGGGCCGCACACTTTAGTATTGCCGATTGATAAATCGGAAGAATTTAAGAAAGCACTTGCCGAAACAGAAACCGAAGATAGGATCAGTTGGCTACGCTACACGATCAAATCAGGTGACAGTATTGGCAAAATTGCGAAGCAGCACCACACGACTATTAATGCAATTCGCGCCGCCAACGGCATGAAAAACAATACCATAGTCGCGGGTAAGCATTTGATTATTCCTGTCGATGCGCAAGACAAACAGCTCTATGCCCTGTCGACTCAGCAACAATTGCCGAAGAAATCGCACGCTGCGACTGAATCGACAAAAATTGCCTATCAGGTTAAGTCTGGTGACACACTTTCTGAAATCGCCCAAGCCCATAAAGTGACAGTGAAACAACTTAGCGTTTGGAACAAATTAGGTAAGAGTGACAAGCTACAAAATGGTCAAAAACTGGTGATCTTAGCGCCGAAAAATCTTGAGCAAACTGCGCAAATTCGCACTGTGAGTTATAAGGTCAAATCCGGTGATTCACTCGCCCGTATCGCCAGCAAATTTAACGTGACTGTGGCCGAGCTATTAGAATGGAATAGCCTAGCGCAATCACAATATTTGCAACCAGGCCAAGTGATTAAATTAGTAGTCGATGAAAGTAAGTTAAACGCATAAGGCTAAACAGGTTCATAGTTCGAACTGATTGGTGCAATATAAACCCTTAGCAAGATTGAGCCACAGATAACAAAAAGGCAGCAACCCTATTGGATTGCTGCCTTTTTCTATTATGAGCTTTCCCGATTATGAGAGTCGGCGTTATTCCATCGTCAGTAATAAGACAACAGGCGCCATAACGACGGCATCAGACTCTAATGCTTTAGCGGCAAAATGCGCTTCTAAACGAGCACCTCCAGCGGGTATTCCAGCAAACGCTTTGGGCGGAATGCTAAAGGAAGTGGTGATCACTTTCCCCGCTGCCAATTGGCTATCGCGTAACGCTTGGGTAAACATCATATCATCGGACCAAGCCCACAGACGTTTGCCCTCTTGCGTTACCAGCCACAAATCCGCCGTCATCCCTGAGTTATAACGCAGGCCGACGGCATAGGTTTGTGGATTGGTCACAGTCAACGTTGCCTTAACTGGCTGCTTGAAATCCACAAATGGCTCTAAGGCTAACTCGCCGCGAAGCAGTCCTGGCGTAGCATCAGTCGTCATAGGTTCAACCTTTAATGTCGGTGTACTTTTGAGGCCTGAAACATCGAGCGCCAGATCGGCAGCGCGAACAATCTCAGGCTGAACCGCTGCGGCTGTTGTCGTCTCGCCCTTGGTAGACGGACTCGTGTCAGCGGCTTCAGGCGCCGAGCAAGCAACAAGTTGCCCGCCGACAAAAGCACTCGCGCAAACAAGCAATGCGTAGCGCATTGGAGCAACCATTAGAAACCTCCTAGTTTTTTCAGTAAGGAGTCTTTTAATTTTTCCTTAGCTTTGTCGGTTTCTTCTTTTAACTGATTATTCAGTAACGCTTTAGTATCCAAGGCATATTCAGGTTTTTGGAAAGTCCCGGTAATAGCCAACGGAATGTCAATTCCAGCCAGCGCATCTTTGTCGCTACCGCCCTGACCTTTTAATGAATTCACTAGGCTAGTCGTCAACCTGTAGTCTAAGGCTTCAGTCAATAAATTCGCCGTACCTTTGCCCGCCAAACGCAATAAAGGTGAAGACATAGCAAGATCTGGGTTAGTGGCAACACCATTATCCAGCGAGAAACTGCCGGTCAAACTCGAGAAGTCGGTTTTGCGCTCTTCCTTGGTTTCTGGCGATAAGTCACCCTTTAACTTAGCTTGGGCGCTACGGATCATCTGCGGTATGTTAACCCCGTACAAAGCCCCGTCATTAATATCAAAATGGCCATTGGCTAATAGATTTTTCTTTAACTGCTCAGGGATCAAACTCCTACCTTTACCTTTCACATCAAAGTTGGCTGTACCCGCCAGTAAATCCACATCCGCCGCATCTTTCAGCAAAGGACGAATTTGTACACCCGTCACTTTTTTATCGAATTGATAACTTGCCACCGCTTGACGTGCATCGACCTGAGCGCTCACCAGCAACTTACCTTGGTATAAATCCGCATTCAGTTTCGTTAGATCTAACACGCCATTTTTAATTCCCACATCCATCAACCAATTTTGAGTCGACAGATTAGCGACCTTAATAGACTTAACGGTCAACTTGAGTTTTACATCAAGCTGCTTAAGGGCAGAGAGATCAGGCTCAACTGCCGGAGTGCTGGCAGCGGGTGCTTGTTCTGTTGCGGCAGCGGTCTCCGTTTTAGGTAACAGCGTATCTAAATCGATATCGCCGACTTGAAAATCAGCATTGATTTGCGGAGTTTTCGTGGCGTAATTCACGCCAACTTTACCCGCAGCGGTAATGCTCGCCGCGCTAAGCTGCGCAATATCGACGGACAATTGCTGTTTATCTAACGCGATTTGAGTCGCTAAGCTAATCGATGTTTCGAGTTTCTTATTGGGAATACTTTCACCTTCCACCACAGTGTCAATTTTGAGTTCATTGACGACGAGTTGCGTAAAGTCTCGGCTTAGTTTGATCTCACCTTTGCCTTCACTGCTTACCGTCATGTCCGGCATAGTTGCACTGAATTCAAAGGCGATGGGCGCAAATTGTTCTAAAGCGAATTCACCTAAGGTGAAGCTTTTTAAGGTAAAGACTTGAGTTTGCTTTTTCGCTTCGTCAATCATATTAATTTGGGTATTGGTGATTGAAATACCGCCAATATTAATATCGTTCAGTTTGGCATTTGAGGAAGTTTCGGCCGCTGGAGTTGCAGCTTTCTTACTATTATCACCACTTAATCCATCAAAACTGCTGGTGCCATTCTTGCGAGTCACTAAATTAATGGTTGCGCCATCGAGACTCAGCCCCGCAATTTCAATTTGCTGACTAAACAATGGCATCAACGCCACTTCGGCAACGGCTTTGTTGACTTCTAACATAGCCTTAGGGGTAAAGCCTTCAGGATTAGATAAAGACACGCCCCCTAAATTAATGCCGATAACAGGGAAAAAGGTCCAGGATAAATCGTCAGCGATGACTAATTCACGACCCGTTTGTTTTTTTACGGCATCAACTATTTCAGGTTTAAAATCATTAGGGTCGAAAAATACGGTGAGATACACTGTGACTAAAAGAATGAGCGTCACCACTAAGGCCAGGAGCCACTTAATGAATTTCATATAAATATCCTTATCAAAAACAACTTGAATTTAAAGCAACTAATTCATTTAAAAATGTTAATTTAAAAATGCAAAGTTCAACATCTCATCACTTACTGCAATACCATTTTCATCGGCATACAGCATCATACCGGGCGTAACCATTACGCCGCCCATATCTACAGCAACATTAATTTGGCCTTGATCTAACTTCTCGGTTTTTATGGGCATGGCACCTAAGGCATAAACACCTAAATTAAAAGTATTTAATCGGGCTACATCACGAACACAACCATTGATCACTATCCCTTGCCAGCCATTATCTAGCGCGCTTTGCGCAATGATATCGCCTAACAATGCGCGGCGCAGAGAGCCGCCCCCATCGACAACCAAAACTTTTCCTTGCCCATCCTGTGCAAGTATTTCTTTTACCTTAGAATTATCTTCAAAACACTTGACTGTGACTATCTCGCCCCAAAAGAGCCGCTTACCGCCATAGGGTTTAAATTCGAGGGGAAGTAACTGTAATTTAGACGGATAGTGGTCAAATAAATCTGGTAGTAGATCAAGCATTTGAATCTCCATAATAGCCTATCACTTTAGACTACCCATAATTGTAGACCCCGACAAGGTCAAAGCAAAAATCAGCGAATTTTTTATTTAATTTTAACCAGCAAAGGCTTGGTGTATATTGGCATAGGCACTATAATCTGCGATAGTTAACGTCCTATGACACCCTTTAATGTTTCATAAGAAAGTTTCATCAATCTGTTCTCACACCTCTTTGTTATAAAGCGAAAACCAAATGACTACTGATCTTGATTTGCAGAGCGCAATCGCGGCTCTAGATGAATATGGATATGATAAAAAAGTCTCAACGGATCTTGAGCAAGCACGTAACAAGCAACAAATGGGTAAATATATCAAATCCCTCGACTATAGTTTACGTCGATTATTGATATTACAAGAAACAGTTAACGAGTTAGTTGAAGAAAAGAAACATCAATTAGCCCAGCAAGAAAACATTCAAACCTACAAAACAAAAATCATTAACTTGTCGAGAGAATTTAACATTTCTTACGATGAAGTCTTAGCGCTGATGACATCATCTAAATCTAAGAATTAAACATAACGCTATTCTGCTCTATCATTAAGCCGTCAATTTTTGACGCTAACACCTGCATATGCCATATAACGAAATATATAATTTTTCAGTTATATGGCAATAGGATCTGCTTGCCATTATTTGCTGAGTGTTAACGATTTCATTTCATCAGTAACTGTATTGACTTCACTTCCTCACAGTAATGTGTGCAACGATTCGGCACAAAAAAAGCAGAGCCTGAGCTCTGCTAATTTATATCAATATGCGAACTTATTTGTTTTGCATTAATTGACGAATATATTTCACTGGCGCGCTGCCGTAACTCAAGAATTGTTCGTGGAAGGTTTTAAGATCAAAATCTTTGCCTTGCGCTTTCTTGTATTCGTCACGGAAATCATAGATTTCACGATAACCAGAATAGTAGCTCGTCAGCTGAACTTGGCTAAGCGTAGCGCGGCGCCACTTGCCTTCGGCTTCTGCCTGCTGTTGGAAGGCTTCGTTCATCATCAGGGCAATGGCTTGCTCTTCAGTCATGCCTTTCACATGGATGCTGTAATCCAAAATAGTGTTACAGATAACACGTAAATTCCACTTGTAGTACATCAACCACATTTCAGGCTCAAAGTTGCCATAGCCTTCTTCTAGCATCATGCGCTCGGTATATACCGCCCAGCCTTCGACCATAGCGCCATTACCAAATAAACTTTTCACTAAACTCGGTGATTGGTTCGAGTAAACTAATTGAGTGTAGTGCCCAGGGATAGCTTCATGAATATTGAGAATTTGCAGGATCCAGTGATTATATTCACGTAAATAACTCTCAGCTGAGGCATCACTCATGCCATCGAGCGGCGTCACGTTGTAATAAGTATTACCAGATTTATCGTAAGGTCCTGGTGCACTAATAGAAGCACCAGCATAACCACGCATATATTCGGGTGTTTCACGGACGACAAGTGGCTTTTTAGGATCTAATGTGACTAGGTTTTTCTTATTTACAAATTCAATTAACTCTGGAATTTGCTTACGCACTTCATTCACGAATTCATCGCGCTGAACATGCTGAGTCGATAATTTATCGATTAACTGGCGAATGGCGAGCTTACTGTCAGCAGGTTTTGGCGTAGTAAAATATTTAGGCCATAACTTATCGGTAATTTTTGCCATTTCCCCTTGAACACGGTCTTTATCGGCCACGGCTTTTTGATAGAGCTGTTTTGCTGTCATGCCCGCTTGGATATCAAAGGCAAATTTTTGCTCGTATAGTTCCTCGCCAATTCTAAAACTACGGGCACCGTCTTTTTTGAGTTGAACCACTAATTTGTCTAACCAAGCGATATGGCCGTTAATTGCAGCAGTGGCAGCATCAAACCGTGTGTTAAATAACGCTTTTTCCGTAGCCGTCAGACCAGAATCGGCGACCTGTTTTAATAAGTTATCGGAAAACACCGAAAATGCACCTTGGTTTTGCATCACAGCTAATTCGGTATGTTCCAATGTTGGCTTGCTAATGTTTGCCTGCGCGGCTGCATAATAAGCTGGTACATTTTCTAAACGCGCTAATACAGAACGTAATCTGTCATCTAATGGGGCAAAGTTTTCATTGATGATTTGGGCAAAACCACCCGATACGTTGTAGCTTGAAGGATCCCACTGCCAAGATTTAAAACTGTCAATTTCCCATGCCATGCTGCCGAGTAAATTGTCGATCAGATGATAATCAATCAGTTCATTAGGCGTCAGCGACTTTTGCTCGAACTGGGTCAATTTGGCTTGTTGTGCTTTCACAAACGCTAGTGTTTTCGCACGACCAGCCGCATCGGGGATTTCAAGATAGCCATCATTAACATGCTTGCCACTGTATAAGGCCCACGTCGGTGATAATTCCCACAATGAATCAATAAAGGATACTGAAAATTGCTCAAATGACTGGGCTTTAACTTCAGCCGCAACCACAGGTGTAGTTTGACTGGTATGGGATTGACAACCAGCAAGGCTGGCCAGCGATAACACTATCGCAATTGAAATAGCGGATTTTTTCATTATTATGGGTCCTTTGTTGATATTTAACAGGCATGCAAAAATTACCTAAGTTAATCATATTGTCCCAATAATTGCAGCAGTGTTAGCCGTGAATACATCTACGGTTACAAAATTGTGAGTTATCGATATTTATGCCGCCTATCATTCGCTTATTCGAGGTAAAATTCCCACTTTGCCAAACGAACTCAGATAACGATAATCGCCAATTCTGTTTCACCTCCTGATATACCCAAGCTACCTGAATATACGAGTTTCAGAGCGCCTAGGGGGCTCCAATTCAAGGCACATCAATGACAGAATGTCGGCTACCTTTTGAATTGATGCAACATAGAAGTGGAGTGCCCTAGGCGCTCCGTTCCGGCGGCTGATGTTAACCACGGGGTAACGCACTTTATGCCGCGTTGGTTATTTTTAACTTAGCCCACTAGGTCTGTAAATAACCGCCTTGCCCAAAGTGCGTTAAATTACCGCTGAATCCTGCATCTTCAGGTTGTTTGGGTATATAATATCGCCCTGCTCCGCTGTTAACGCGTTGGCGTAACAGTTTGCTTATACATTATTGACCTGACCCTTTACCTGAGACATTCAATGCCATTTTCCAAACTTGGATTAAGCGATCCGATTTTAAGAGCCATCACTGAGCTCGGCTATTCACAACCTACTCCAATCCAAGAAAAAGCCATCCCGGTGATCTTGAAAGGTAAAAACCTGCTCGCTGGCGCACAAACGGGTACAGGTAAAACCGCCAGTTTTGTGTTGCCAATACTGCAAATGTTCGCCGAGATGCCGAAAATTCGGGCTAAACGCGTTCGCGCCTTGATCTTAACCCCAACCCGCGAATTGGCCGTTCAGGTTGAAGACAATATTTCCAAATACGCAAAATACCTGCCGCTGACCTCTATGGCCATGTATGGTGGCGTCGATGCCGCACCACAGAAACAACGTCTTATTGAAGGCGTCGATATTCTGGTAGCGACACCCGGTAGATTGCTCGATATGTACACCCAAAGAGCGATTCATTTCGATGAAATCTCGGTATTAGTCCTAGACGAAGCCGATAGAATGCTTGATATGGGATTTATCGAAGACATCAATAAAATCATCGAACGTCTGCCAACAGAACGCCAAAATCTGTTGTTTTCGGCGACCTTATCTAAGCAAGTGCGCTTTTTAGCGAAAACAGCGGTTGAAAACCCTGTTGAGATTGAAATTGCCCGCGACAGTGCGAACGCACCGCAAATCGACCAATGGTTGATCACTGTCGATAAAGATAAAAAGTCTGCCCTGTTAAGCAAACTCATCACTGAGCAAGCTTGGGAACAGGCACTGATCTTTATCCAGACTAAACAAGGCGCCGCCAAACTGGTCAGCCAACTCGAAAAACGCGGTATTGCCGCCGAAGCCATTCACAGTGGTCGCAGCCAAGCGGTACGCGAGCAATTATTAGTCGATTTCAAGTCCGGAAGACTGCGCTTTTTAGTTGCGACCGGCGTGGCTTCTCGCGGTATCGATATCGACGCCCTCACCCGCGTGGTCAACTATGATCTGCCCGATGAAGCCGATGATTATATTCACCGTATTGGCCGAACCGGCCGTGCTGGCGCCTCCGGCGAAGCGATCTCCTTTGTTTCCAAAGATGATTTTAGAAACCTGTGTGCTATCGAGCGCCGTTTAGGCCACATCATAGTGCGTAAAGAAATTGAAGGCTTTGTGCCGAACAAAGAAGTGCCAGTTTCTATCCTCGATTTTGTGCCGAAAAATACCACGCCAAAAACCTTTAAAGCCCGCGCACCTGATGCTAGAACCTCACGCCCCGCGAAAGAAGGCTCCTTTGAAACCGCCCATGCGAAAAAGCATCGCAGCGCGAAATCAAAGCCTGAGGCAAAAGCCACTGTAGCGCGGCCGCAATCCACGCAGACTGACAACAGTAGCGAGACTACGGGTCGCAGTGCGCCCTTTAATCCGTGGAACAGCGGTTCTAAAACGAACTGATGGCCTAATACAAAGTCATGATCCCGTAAAAAGTCATGATCTAGTACCAGTCATGACTTATTAGAAATAAAAACTCATTAAGATAGAAGATATTAGCATGATTACATTCAGCACCAATTTAGGCGACATCACCATAGCACTCGACTTTGAACATGCGCCTGTCAGTTCAAAAAACTTTGTCCGCTATTGTGAAGAAGGCTTCTTTGAGCACACGATTTTTCACCGAGTGATCAAAGGCTTTATGATCCAAGGCGGCGGATTTACCGCAAAAATGAAAGAAAAGCCGACCCACGAGCCTATCGTGAACGAAGCCAACAAAGGCCTAAGTAACACCATAGGCACTATCGCTATGGCTCGCACCGATGCGCCTCATTCGGCCACGGCGCAGTTCTTCATTAACACCGCCAATAATGACTTTTTAGACCACACTGCCACCACCAATAACGGTTGGGGTTATGCGGTATTTGGTAAGGTCACTGCGGGAATGGATATTATCCAGCAGATTGAAAAAGTCAAAACCACCACAGTTGCCGGCCACGAAGATGTGCCCCGCGAACCCATCGTTATCGAGAAAGTGACGATTAATATCCAAAGCTGATCGTTAAAACGATAAAAATTTCTTTTGATATAATGTATCGCTCAGTTTTGCTGAGCGATTCATTATTTTTCTTAGCGGTTTTGAAAA
Organism: Shewanella sp. SACH; assembly: GCF_001887095.2. Taxonomy (NCBI): domain Bacteria; kingdom Pseudomonadati; phylum Pseudomonadota; class Gammaproteobacteria; order Alteromonadales; family Shewanellaceae; genus Shewanella; species Shewanella sp. SACH. Next base: position 1,088,173 of record NZ_MPDG02000001.1, on the reverse strand, counting down.
TTAATTAGTTCGCAAAAAAATCATACTTAATAAATACTGCTTAATATAAATTTACTTTACCTAATTTAACCTCAATCGCTTAACTTAAAATCAGTAGATTAATTATCCTCTCAACTTTTTAAAATCTACCTAATATATACTTAACCTTAATAAATTTAGCCTATCCTATTGATATCATAGCTATCCAACTAAAATTAATTCAACTTACTGTCATTTATCTAACGCTTTTAGTGTTAAACCCATCGACTGATATCCGCGTTCTTGATTTAAAATGCCTTGGCAACTTAATACCGCCATTGGAGTAATGGTTAATTCGTACTTATCACTCAGTGATGTTGAATATATACCTTGCCGACACGCATTGCTGACCCAAGTAAAAAAGTCACTCTGTTTACTCATTATTGAAGTCAATTTGGCAGTCTGAGCTAGGCGGATATGAGTCAAATGCTCACCAGTGGCGTCGATTTCAGCATAGGATCCCGGAGTGAGATAGTGCGAAATCGCATTTATTTCAGAGTTAGCTTGGCTTTGTTTCAATCGCTCAACTTGCGCTAATGCCCATACTCCATGCTCACCGACCACTGAGAGCGAACGATGTGATAAATCGACCAATAATGCTGTATTTTCATCGACCCCAAATGCCATTTTGCTATCGGCATTGGCGGTAAGGAGCAAGAGTCTTAAATAACGGTCTCGTTGTGAAAAGTGTGTGTCGGGTATACCAAAGGGGAAAAATCCAAGCCCACCTTGCTCGCGATAAGTGACCGCCGTTGCAGGAACTGAGGCATCACAATTAGCGACTTCACAACGCTCACTTGGCGCTTCGGTCGCGAAAACGCCAAAACTCAGGGCACCCTCACTCGTGCCACCGGTGATCATATTTTTATCAGCCATCACAGCAGTGCCAGCGCTGGTGCCACCGATGACAATTTCTTGTTTGGAAAGACGTTTCTTGATGATGGTTAATGCTTCACTGGGTGATTCATCCGGCGTCGTCCAAGCCTTTAAAGTCAGACTCTGATCGCCGCCATTTAAAAAGAGTCCGTCGATTTGATTAAGCAATTGATAGAGTTTAATGGGGCTGGCACAGAAATCCTTTTGCAGCTCAACTTGCTTTGGATAAAGCCTCGCCCTATCCGTATTACCTTGTATTTGCTGTCTAAACATTTCGAGTTGGTCACACTGACGGGTAGCGATACCTGCTTGCAACGCTGCATCTAAAGGCAGCCAAATAACCTCGGCCCCCATTTGCTCAAATACGCTGACATAGTAATGGGCCGCTTCAAAGGGATCGCGCGCAGAGGCGGTCACAACGGCGATCAGTGGACGTTTGGCATTGGGGTTGCTTTGCTGGCGCTTTGCCAACGCTTGCTGCGTAAATAATTGATAAAGCGTCGCGGCATGGGGATTGGTTGTGGAATCAAGTAACACTTGTTCTTGTAACAGCGTGCCGTCAGCAAGCATTTGCTTTTCTTCCAGTAAATCCAGCAGTGTGTAATATTGTTGGTCGCTCAAATGCGCCAGAAATTGCTTATCTATCTTTGCAATGGCTTGTTCAAGGCTTGCCAAGGTTAAGCTGTCACTATGTAAACGGCCAAGTGAACGGCCAATTTCAACATCGCTATTTTCAAGACTGTTACTGACAGGAGAAAGTGCTTTAGCCGCTTGCCGTAATATCACTTTCTGTTGCTCATTTAACGACTGCAATCTTGGGTGTTTAAGTGCACGTTCAAGCCACGAAACGTTGAACACATAACGTGTTTCGCGTTTGGCATCGGCTGAGAATTTGACTTCCGATTGGCAATTTGCGGGAGCTTGAGAGCTGCAGGTTTTCATCCCTCCGCCCACCAGCATAAGATCAAATGGTTGATGAGTGGGTATCGATAAACTCAGGGATTTCACTGGCGCTGACTGCACGCTTGGGGCGATAAATAGCAAAAGAGCAAAGTAAGAAATACTTAAGCTATTGAGCAAAAAAGATAAGTTTTTTAAGCAACGATTTTTCATAGTGGCACTCAATAAAAAGTGTGCGCCATGTATTGACTCAAGGCTCATGTTACGGATAGTCTTTTAACAGGTCAATAACAAAAGACTTCAGTTTATTACATGAAAACAGCAACAACTCTTTTCCAAAGATACCACTACCGCACATGGTATCTGTCCGAATGGTGGGACGAATAACCGCTAAACACCTTGTGTTTGGTGGAGTCTAGTCTAGCCGTCTTACTCCCCTCTCAATCATTTGATTGACGTTGCGCTTTCTGCAAAACATTAACTAATGCCATGCGTATTGACTCACGCGCAGCTTAGCCACGTCTAAAAATTCTAATAAGAGATTTATCGGGAGCTTATCATGAGAAGTTCTGTATTTTTGTGCGCTGTTTTTGGGTTGGCCTTGTCGCCCGTTGCTTTAGCTGTAGCCAATGAACTAGAAAAAACAACTGAGCAACCTGCCGCAGATGCACCGGTCGAGCGTGTCGCAGTCACAGGTTCACGCCTAAAAGGGGTGGATATGGAAGGCGCCAATCCACTGCAAAGTTTCACCCAAGATGACATCACTAAACGCGGTTACGAGAGTGTGAGTGAGTTTCTACGCGATCTCCCCCAAGCTTCAAGTGCGGGGACTTTCTCGGAAACTGGAGGTGTCGGTGGAGCCGATGGAGCACCAGCTGGCGCATCCGGTGTCAGTTTGCGCGGATTGGGTTCAAGCTCAACCTTAGTGCTAGTCAATGGCCGAAGAGTCGCCGTTGATTCCTTCTCTAATGGTTCTGACTCGTTTGTGAACGTCAATTCTATCCCTTTATCTGCCATTGAACGCATCGATGTGTTAACCGATGGCGCATCGTCCATCTATGGTTCGGATGCCATTGCCGGTGTAATTAACTTTATCCTCCGTAAGGATTTTGTCGGGCATGAGCTCAGTGCCCAATATGGGGATGATACTTCTGATCACGATGCCAGCCGTAAGAATCTGACCTACGCTGGCGGCTTTGCCACAGAAAACAGCAATACTACGGTTGTAGTCGATTATGCGACGCGAAACGCCATCTTTAATAGCGATAGACCTGTTAATGTCACCTTTGAATCTAGCACTCGTATGACCATAGATGGTGAAGATTACGCTGAGTCTTGGTGTGGCGATGATACCCAAAAAAGTGGTACACGTTGCAATTATGACTATGTTATTCAACGCGCTATCCAACCTGACTTTGAGAACATAGGCACGACCTTTAATCATATTTATCGTCTAGATAATGGATTGGAGTTTTTTGCTGAAGGCATGTATCAAAAGAATACCGGTTCAGCCTATGAGGCGCCTGCGGGATATACAGTGGATGTTGCTGGTGATTCTGCCAACATTCCCCAGTATGTTCACGACATTGACATGCTAGATGGCAGTGTCAGCGACGTTATCACTGTTCGAACTCGTTTCCCTGAGCGTCGAGTACAGGAATATGACACTCAGAGCTATCGAGTCCTCGCAGGACTGCGCGGTGAACTTGCCGACTGGAGCTGGGAAACCGCGGCGAGTTATGGCAAATCTACAAACGAAATCAACAATGTTGCTGGCTATATGAATGCCACTAAACTGGATGCCGCCGTGGCGGCGGATGAATTTAATCCGTTCAATTTAGGCCGTGATAGTAGCGCTGCACAAATTGCTGCCCTGCGCGATCCCGGCATTCGTAAAGGTGAATCAGAGGTGTTGTCGCTGGATTTTAATATCAGTGGCGATCTGTTTGCATTACCCGCAGGTGCAGTAAGCTCGGTATTTGGTGGAGAGCTGCGAAAAGAGCAAATATTTGATAGGCCATCCATCAACGCAGTGAATAACGAAATTATCGGCTTAGGCGCAAGCGATGCCGAAGCGGACCGGACGCAATATGCTATGTATGGCGAGTTTAATTTCCCCATTACCGACACCTTAGATGTGATCGCAGCTTTACGTTACGACCACTATAGTGACTTTGGTGGCGATGTTAACCCTAAAATATCAATGCGTTATCGCCCTCTTGAGGATTTAGTATTAAGGGCATCATGGAGTACAGGTTTTAGAGCCCCTTCCTTATCCCAATTAGGCGCAGGGACGTCGCTCAGCAGCCAGTATATCAATTGCGGTTCAGCTGAACCTTACAATGCCTTATGCGGTACTGCTGGCGCCGAGTTTGGCGAACTCGAGTTTGACCAAGAAACCATAGGCAATAAGGATTTATCCGCAGAAAAGTCTGCCGCCATTAACGTTGGCGTCTCTTGGAACCTCACCGAAGCACTACAATTGACTGTCGATTACTGGCGCTATGAGCACGATGATATTGTTGATATTGATGCCAACACCACCTTAGACGCCTGTATTAAAGACAGTACAAAAATCGTGACTAGCGTTGCAGAACTGGGGGATGAATTCGGCTGTGTTGTTGATGGCCAAGGGGATATCAGCTTCTTACGCACTGGCTATTTTAACGTCGGCAATCAAAATACTGATGGCATCGACTACAAGCTAGATTATCGCTTAGACACTGAAACCGCAGGTGAATTTAAGTTTTATGTTGCGGGCACTGAAACCCTGTCGTTTGAAAGACAAGTTACACCTTCAACCCCAGTGGAAGATTTATTAGGGCGGTTAAGTGGCGCCTCAGAAATTGCTCGTCCTGAAAGCGTGCTTGATCTAGGAACCGACTGGCAGCTCAACGATTGGAGTGCCAGTTTATCGGGTCACTACATCAGTTCATTGGGTGATGGTGACTTTAAATTTGATAACGAAACCGTCGACAGTTGGCTCACCTTCAGTGCGAGCCTTGGTTATGAGTTAAATGAGCACCATAGCTTTTTGGTGTCAGTGCGTAACCTAACAGATGAAGAACCGCCCTACGCCTCCTCTCCAACCAATGGCTATGCAAGCTCAGTCCATGATTGGTTAGGCCGTCGCTGGAACGTACGTTATACCTTCAAGTTTTAATGTACTGACTTGAGGCATTGGCCGCAGCGTTTAATTGTGGCCAATGCCTTATTCTGACCCTTTATAAAGGCACATAGGATGAAATTACCTACTGCAAGGGCAATGCCCGACGCTTTTGTTATTTTATTTTTTATCGTTTTAGCTGCCGCAATAAGCAGTTACCTGTTTCCAGCGGGTTGGTTTGCTATGGTCGATATCGTTGATAGCGCTGGCAACATCACTCAAAGAATCGATCCACAACAGTTTTTCATGACATACGATAACACGCATCATGTCAGTCTATTTTCAGCCAACGACAAAACGGGGCTGACCAATTTTGCCTTCGACGGCATGACATCAGGCGATCGCATGGGCTCGGCCGTTGGCGTCATGGCATTTATCCTTATCGTGGGTGGTGCCTTTGGTGTCGTCATGGACACTGGCGCCATTACTCATTGCATTATGGCGATGATCGCCAAACTGCAGCGCAGCCAAGTATTACTGATCCCATTACTGTTTATAATATTTTCATTAAGCGGCGCGATATACGGCATGAGTGAAGAGGCCATTGCATTTTGCATTGTACTGTTACCGCTTTTTCAGGCTTTAGGTTATTCAGCAGCAACTGTGGTCATGGTCACCTACTTATCCACCCAAATTGGATTTGCTACCTCATGGATGAATCCATTTAGCGTGGCCATTGCGCAAGGGATTGCCGGTGTACCTTTAATGTCTGGCGCTGATTTACGGATTGCAGCTTGGTTTGTTTTCACTGTTGTCGGCTTAATTTTTACCCTGCGCTACGCTAAAAAACATCGCTCGGCAGTGGATGCCACACTCGTGCATGCTAAAGATAAGCCATTGAATAATAAATGTTCTTACTTTGACGTTCTCGTGTTGCTTTGTTTACTCGGCGTAATTATGTGGGTGATTTGGGGAGTGGTAAACCAAGGCTATTATATTCCGCAAATCGCCAGTCAATTTTTTGCACTGGCCTTGGTTGTTGGGCTGATTGCCGTTATTTGGCGAAAACGTAGCTTGAACCAAATCTCAAGTGCCTTTCAAAAAGGCGCCAGTGAATTGTTACCCGCTGCTATGATTGTGGGATTCGCCAAAGGTGTGGTGTTATTGCTTGGCGGCGATGACCCACAACAGCCCTCTATTCTTAACACTGCCTTACATTATGCCGGCGAGTCCTTGGCAACGTTACCTGATGTCACCTCTGCCATTGTTATGTATATATTTCAATCTATTATGAATTTCTTTGTCGCATCGGGTTCCGGTCAAGCCGCCCTGACCATGCCTATCATGGCGCCGCTTTCCGATATTGCAGGCGTCACCCGCCAAGTATCAGTGCTTTGTTTTCAGCTTGGTGATGGACTGACAAATTTAGTGATCCCTACTTCAGCCTCATTAATGGGCTGTTTAGGTGTGGCTAAAATTTCATACGCTCAATGGCTTGCGCTTATTTGGCGCTTTCAATTATTGCTGACCTTGATGGCCAGTACCGTCATCTTATTTGCCGTTATTACAGGATATAGCTGATGTTAACTTTAATCCGTAACGCCGCCGTTTATGCGCCGCAGTTTTTAGGGCTACGCGACGTGTTATTTTGCGAGACGAAAGTCCTTAAAATCGCCCCCGTCATTGATCTTAAGCATGCAGACTTAGTCACAATCATCGAAGCCAATGGTCGCCCTTTAATCCCAGGTTTAGTGGACCCTTTAGTGCATATCACAGGCGGTGGCGGTGAAGGCGGTTACCACACGCGTACTCCAGAGATGCAACTAACAGATGCCAGCCTTGCTGGGGTCACTACGCTCGTCGCAGCATTGGGAACCGACGCCATTAGTCGCAGCTTGAACGAACTTGTCGTCAAAGCGAAAGCGCTCACATACGAAGGCTTGTCTGTCTTTTGCTACACTGGCTCCTATGAGTACCCCGTAAAGACCCTTACTGGCGATATCACCCAAGATCTGGTGTTAATCGACAATGTTATTGGTGTGGGTGAGATTGCAATTGCAGATCACCGAGGATCGCAACTCACTGTGCCAGAACTCGCCAGAGTCGCAGCCCAAAGCCGCGTCGGTGGCATGCTCAGCGGTAAAGGCGGCATAGTGTTTGTGCATGTGGGCGATGGTGCCACTGGTATCCAAATTTTGCATCACATCGCGCAGCAGTCTGATATCCCTTTAACGCAGTTCTATCCCACTCACATGAATCGCTCCCAGCAGTTATTAGAGCAAGGGCTTGAATTTGCACGACAAGGTGGGGTTATCGATTTCACGACGTCGACTAATACTCAATATTTAAACGAGGGTGAAGTCGCGGTCGTTGATGCGGTCCATTTTGCAATCTCGCAAGGTATCAACTTGAGTCAAATCAGCTTAAGTTCCGACGGTAATGCTAGCCTGCCTGTATTTAATGCTGACGGAGAGTGTATTGGAATAGAAATGGGTAAAGTCAGCAGTCTATTTGAAGCGCTAGTGGCTTTAATTAACAGTGGTTTACCCCTAGAACAAGTGCTTCCTTTAGTGACCTCAAATGCCGCTCGTGTGCTCAAGCTAAAAACCAAGGGCGGAATAAGCGAAACACACGATGCCGACTTTGTGTTATTAACGGATAACTTTAATATCGATAAAGTATGGAGCAAAGGGCAACTACTCGTTGATGAAGGTAACGCACTGAAATGGGGAACATTTGAATCGCAGTAACTCAATAATGGCGCACGCCGCACGCGTGCACCACACTCATAAACTGTGTGCAATGCAAGTAGATTACCCGCAAACAGAGCGTATCAAGCTCATTTTCTCAAGGTGAAAGAGTTTGCATTGGTAAGCGCACTCCGATCATCGCTGATTGACTGACATTTTAAAACGCGTAACGTTACGCCATCGAGACCCGAACTGCACCATTACAGTTACCGCGCTTCAGCCAAACTATCCCATAAAAACTGGGCATCTTATTGCCCTATTTAAGAAAAGTATTTTATATTCGGCAGATTAACGCCACTGCCAAAGAGCTTGTTCTCTATCCTCTTTACAGATATTGGACCTACAAGATACGCGTAACGGCGTTAGGCTAAATTAACCATCTGATATAGATGAAAAAGCCATTTCTGTATCTATTATAGTGTCTTGCTTACTCTTATTATCCCCTTTCCTTTCAAGCCCAAGATCACTGCGAACTTGGGCTGCTAATCCGATTAGGATGAGCAAAGAAACCTGCAGTAGCGCGCATAAAATGCTGTTTAACTTAGAGCGCAGGATGTTTAACTCGAGTCACATGATGTTTAACTTGGGTCACAATAAGCTATACCATGACTTCAGCGGCCTGCTCCATCGAGCCAACACTCTCAAGTCGATACTTTTTCAGAGACGCAGTCTACACATGTTAGGAAGAGATTTTGAATAATACAAAAGGTAGTCTGTTTATGGTTGCTGCTATGGCAGCATTTTCTATTGAAGACATGCTCATCAAATCTGCAGCAGAAACCACCTCTATCGGCCTCATTTTAGCGTTATTTGGCCTTGGTGGAATGTTGATATTTATACTGTTAACTTGGCGCAAGGGCGAAACTGTGCTTCACCCTGCAGCATTGTCGACCCCCATACTGTTACGCGCATTGTGTGAAGTGATCGGCCGCTTCTGTTTTGCTTTAGCTATCACCTTAACACCACTCTCGAGTGCATCCGCTATTTTGCAAGCCACACCTCTGATCGCCATGATTGGCGCAGCCTTGTTATTCGGTGAACAAGTAGGTCATAAAAGATGGCTTGCGGTATTGGTTGGTTTTGTGGGCGTGCTGATGATCATTCGTCCAGGGCTTGATGGCTTTGAAGCCACCTCTTTATTTGCCGTTATCGCTACCTTAGGTTTTGCAGGCCGCGATCTCGCAACACGTGCCGCATCGCCCGTGTTATCTAACATGCAACTTGGGGTGTATGGCTTTTTTGTGTTAATTCCGACAGGCTTAGCCATACTGATGTACCAAAATGAGCCCTTACAGTTTAGTACCACTGCGGCAACACAAATTCTGGGAGCCATCGTCTTTGGTGTCATGGCCTACAATGCGCTGACAATCGCGATGCGCGCTGGGGATGTCTCGGTAGTCAGCCCCTTTCGGTATACACGTTTACTGTTTGCCTTAGCATTAGGCATATTAATATTTGGCGAATCACCAGATTTACTGACACTTCTAGGGAGCTTACTCATAGTATTAAGTGGCGGCTATACCTTAGTCCAAACGCGTAAAAGAACCACGACGAATAACATACCTAATGCGGCATGAGATGAGTAAAACAACAACGTAAGTTGAAATCTCGGCTAAATTCTTCGCAAGTAAACCGACTCGACGAGGCGCAGAAACAAGCGCGATACACTCAACACAGATTCAGTCTTTGGTGATTTGCTATGGCATTAAAGCGTGCTAACGCTTAAGTACTTTTTGAGAGCTAACTTTTAAGCGCTAACTCTGAGCGTTGGTGAATCAAAAGTAATGCCCCATTAATTTTAATTATTCAAACAGTTAAACAGCAATGCTCGCGACGGCGAGCTTGCAAGTCATGACACCAACATAACGAGTAAACTCTCTTATTGAATCTGTCCAAGCGGCGCTGCGAGGACGGCGTTAGTCATCTTATTGTGAACGACAGTAGTTGATGTTGGTTACAGCAAGTGCCTGTGGTTTTAATGCAATACTGCATTCCAATGGCGGCGCAATTGTCTCTAAGGGGCCGCAACGTCCCACACCGTAAGTCGCAAACTGGTTGGGGTTAATGTCCGCATGGAAGAACTGATTCGGAACCCGCACCTTCAAACCACTGTGTTCACCCAAAGAGTCGGTTAGTTGGTCGCCGATACTCATTAGCCAAAATACCTTCCGTTCAGCTTCCAGCGCCTCGCGCACAATATCTTTATATGCAACATTGGGTGCTGGTGTGGGTAAATTGCTGCACACCAGTTGTTTAGTGTTGCGTGAAAAATAGGTGAACCTATCTACGACCTTAGCATCAAGGCCCATGTTATTTTCAAGCCAATACTGAGTGGGTTTAGCACTTTGGTTTTCACAATTACGGGCCGTGACAAAATAACAATCAACACCGTCTTTAAAACACCATTGTTTCGCAAAATCAACCATGCCCTGAATTGCTGGCCCCTTGCCCGTTGGGTCGGAATCAATTGCAGCGCTAAACTCCAGTGTATTATCAATATCAAACATCAATGCTGGCGTTCTTTTCTGCTGTTTGAGTGCATCGATTAAGCCGCTTTTTTTAAAGGACCACATCAGATCATCTAACCGTTTGCGCAAGGTTTCAATATCAGTGGCATACTGGGATTGCGCACCATAGTGAGAAAAACCTGCACTATCCTGCGTGAGCTGATAATAGTTTTGGTCATCACTATTGGTCATCAATGGGCTGGGTGCGGGCACAGTGATGGGCTTGCAGTTATCGCCATCAGCATCGCACTTCGCATCTAAACAGATTTTCTCGGAACCGCTGTATTGATTTGCCGCCCCAATACGCACATCTAATTGCGATTTATCGCGGGTCAACTCGCGGTACAAACTGAGCGGGTCTGGTGTTGTTGAATGCGAACTGCACGCACTGAGAAAACAGGATATCAGTATTAATAAAATAATATGTTTCATCGTGATACTCCGATAACAGATGACAGTGAAAAACCGCGCCGATTGAGCACGCGGTTATTTACTGGCAATTAAAAGCAGGTTAACGACTCAATAAACGAAATGGCATTAACTTGCTTTGAGATCTGCTAACACATGATCTGCTGCCTGAAATGCCAACGCTGCCAAAGTGAGGGTGGGATTACCCGTCGCAACTGTTGGAAACACGCCGCTACCGACTAAAAACAGATTGCTATGATCCCAAGATTGCTGACGAGGATTCACCACCGACGTATCTTTGCAGTCCCCCATTCGATACGTCCCCACAATATGTCCAGCACCGTAAAACGTAAAATTATTGCCCTGATATTCAAAATTATTCGAGGTTACCTCACGCTTATCACCATAAAAAACCGGCGCAGGCGGAGCCTTGGTATATTCGCGCGCACCAAGGGCATCAAAGAGTTTGGTCGAAATATCCTTAGCCGAGACAAATGCGTTGCGCACATAATCTTCGCGGACTCGATAGGTTAATTTTGGGCGCGGTAAACCTAAATTATCAGTCAAGGTCTCAGACAGTTCGACACGGTTTTCCGGATCAGGCAATTGCTCAATTAAATAGCCCATACGAATTTGCCGAGTGTAAATACCATTTAAGGTATTCACCAAGGAGGCACCAAATAAGCTGCTATTTGCAGGCATAGCAGGGTCAAAGCGCAATGGAATACCCTGTTGATTGACAGAATCCCCATTTAATTGCGAATTATTTTGACCAAATACAAAGTCGGCTAAGGTAGTGAATGGATCGTTCGCAGCCCACTGCCAACCCTCATTGCCGATTTCGATACGATAGGCGGCACGGTCTTTACGAAAGGCGCCATCGCGTAAACTTTCAATGCCCGCAGTAGATAGAGGTCCTCGAAAACCATAGACAGGATCTTTAGCCAAACCCCAGGCCAAATACATGATGTGATCCATCAAATTACGCCCAACTTGATCGCTATGGTTTGCGACACCGTTCGGACAGGCTTTATTACGCTTAGACATGAGCAATAATTTTGGTGTCTCAATCGCGTGAGCGGCAATCACATATTTTTTAGCCGTAACAGTACCGCCGCCCGTTGCTACCCCTCCGTGAGTTTGATAGGTCACATAATCAATACCAACAACATCCTTTGTGTTTTCATCCACTTGAATATTTGTCGCAACGTGACGATAAAACACATCAACATTGCCGGTTTGCAATGCTCGCCCGAGCGTCACAGTGGCATCGTATTTGGCTTGGATTGGGCAAATAGGAATACAATTTGTGTTACCCGCGCATTGACGGCGTTCACCCGGTAATGAATTACGCCCCTGAGGGGTTGGCGTGACTGACAATTTAATCCTGTCGTACACCATATCGCTCACCGCTTGTTCGTATTGTTGATCGACTAAAGATGAAACAATACCAGGCATGGGATAATCGTAATTCGCGCCATAAACGCCATTCGGTGAAACATTAAATCCGCGATAGAGCTGATCCATCGCCTCTTTGTCACCGGCGACGCCAATCTCATTGGTCGCCTGTTCATAGTAAGGAACCAGCGCCTGATAAAATTGTTTTCCACCGGGCCAATCCACGCCCTGCTTATACTGGGTTTGCAATTCAAAATCATTGGGCAATAAATGCAAACTGGTTCCCAGCCAATGCCAAGTTGTGCCGCCACCAATGCGCTCATAGGAACTGGCAAAAGCAAACTTTGCTTCAGGACTGTCAGGTTTCAAATGCTCTGGTTGCGGCGTGTAGTCGAAATAACATTGCTTTGGATTACGCCATGCGCCAATTTGCAACACGGTATAACGCGGCACATTCTCCTTCGCAGGATCAGGCAGTCCGAGTGGATTATCCGCCGTCGATGCCGCTGGATTTTGCGTCGTAGGAGGATAAGGTGATTCAGGTGTTTTGGCATTGGCTTTAAAAAAGGTTTCCATGTAACCACTGCGGTCAACAGGCACTTCCTGCCCTGCTTCGAGGATTAATACTTTTTTCCCCGCCATCCCCAGTTGATAAGCCATGATAGAGCCCGCAATACCAGAGCCCACAATAATGACATCGTAATTGGTTTGAGCGCTCATACTGCACCTCCTTGATGACCCGTATATGCCGACAGTGCTGCGGGTGGTTTTGCCCAATAGCCGTAACGATAATTTGAATCCCCCATAGGATGAGCCTGCATAACTTGCCAGACTAGACCCGTGGTATAACTTTTTGCCGAAATCATATCGCTAACTGTGGTCTCCGGATCTTTATCCGTCGCGGGAATAATGGTTGGCCATGCACCTGAGTACCACATAAAAATCAATTTACGACAGGCCAACACAAAATTCGTCCCGTTGTCTGGCGCCAGCATTTGCGTGTCAATTTGTTGATCTGATAATTGCTGCGCTTTTAACGCCGCATATTTTTGCAGAATAGTAGTCACTAAGGTTGGGTCCTTCGATTCTTCGGTTATCCTTTGCGTAAATACAGGTAAGTATTCGGATTTAATATCCACGGGATCCAACGTCGGGGCAATAATACTGGTTGCAAAGCCGGTTAATACCGCGCTCAAACCAATAAAATTATTCATAGTATCGGCAGTCGCGCCTGTAATATCAGTCATGATGAGTTCCTTTCATAAATTATTGCGCGCGTTGCAGCAAGTAAGTGAAATCAGCAAAATTGCCGTTAGTGGTTGCCGCATTATTGTGACAAGCCATACAGCTGCTTGATGTTTGCTTTACCGAACCCTGTATATAAGTTTCGAGCGTGGTATTCGCTAAAAAAGAGGGAGCAGGCACGCCCGTTGGATCGGTGGGATTTTTAGCATCGGTAGGCCATTGCGTACTGACCAATTCGTAATTCATCCATACCGATCCCGGCACCACAGCATCGAGTGCAGCGTGATAACTGGCATTTAAGGCTTTAGCGTCGGCAGTAATAGGAATGACGCGTTCCACTTGAGTTGGTTTAGTGTGCGGGTTTGCCGGATCCCACGGGCGTGCAGGAGGTTCATTAACTTTGCAGTCAGTACATTTAGCATCGTAAAAATTATATGCCGACAATGATGCAGACTCACCTTGGGTTGGCGCGTTAGCAACATGCTCAAAGGTAGACCAAATCCATTGTGGTTCGCCTGTGGTTTTGTGAGCAATGTGAAACCCGACTAAACCGACTTGTTCAAGCGCACACGCGGGCTTGACCCCATGTTGCTCTTCGGGATTGTTATAAACTAGCGCATAAGTCGTATAGTAGTTCGTCGCATCAAACTTGCCGCCCATTTTTATCCATGAGGCCTTAAGCATGATAGAACCTACCTGCCCGGTTTTACTGTCGCTCGCGGTAAAATCAACATCGGCATTAAACTGTTTCTGGCCTTTTTTACTGTAGAGGTTATTGTCCAAAATAAAATTGAACATGGTTTCATTGGTTAATATTTCATAACGGGTATAAAGCCCGTTTTGATCAATCAATGGACCTGTTGTAAAAGGCTCACCACTTTCATCCAACACATTCGGGGTTTTCCCTACTTGCGTTAAATAAATAGTCCCTTGAGGAATGGACTTGGGATCAATACTTTTGCAAACATCCGGCACATTATTGGACTGATCCCAACCAGGTGGTTTTACGCCATCGGGTAAAAAAATCTCCCGGCTTTCCTTCCAATGCAGCCACACGACTGGCTGGTTAGTTTTTTGCCCAATGGTGGACATGGTATTGGGTGTGCCATCGGCATTGGCAGGCCAATTCAGTGCGATAAAGGATTGCCAAGAAAAATCATCAAAATCATGTTGCAAACTATCAAGAGAGAAAGGCGGTTTTGCAGCGATTTCCAATGGTATAACCGGGCTTAAGGTTGGTAAACTGGCGGCAGCTTTGGTAACGGCTGGCGATTCCGCTTGCACGGTCGCACTCATACACAAGAACAACGCGCTATAACTAAAGTATTTGATATACATGAAATTAACTCTCCTTGTTGTTGGAACTTATCACTCACCATCATTACTGCTATAGAAACGATTAATCCTCTGTTGTTTGCCTAAGGTGCATAAGCCAGCAGAACTCTGCTATGTAACAGTGTGATGACTTCATCACGGACTCGCTCGATGCATAAAACACGTTCGATGCATAAAACAATCGCGGTTTAGCTTGCTTTAACCTTACTTTGATAACGAAAAATATAAGTATTCTGCAGCATCTCTGCATACCTAGCGCCGATATCAAGGTACAAATCGCGTGCAGGACTTAGCCTCTGCCAAGTCCAGATAAATGGGTATGCATAATGCGATTGAAGTTTATTTTTTGATCGCCCCCGCTGGTCTACAGAACAGATCTGAAGCAACTGATATGGATAATGATGAACGTCTTTCATTGAAAATCCTTTTCATGACAGCGTTTTATCACGATACCTTGAGCCTAGATAATTCAATCAAAACCAGATGCTTAATTGAAATCCTGTTAGCTCCGTGAAAGATAAGATATACCTACATTTTTACAGTGAAACTAATTCTATTCTGGTAGAAGAAAAGTTACCTTCTGAAAACATGCTAAGTTAAAAAATTGTTTACAATTGACTTATTGTCAAGTTTGAAACGGGAGATTTGTTGGATTTGCAGAAAGGAAGAGGCTGTACTTAAACTAAGGTATGGTTACTTGGTAAAGCGGACATAAAGCATGAGCCAGCGCATGTAACGCAGCTGGCTCAATACTGTTTATCAAGACTTAAAATCTTTCATCACGAATCGCCGGAAGTAACAGTTCACGCACATAAGATGCATCTGACAAGCTCAGGAGAGTTCGAACAAGGTTGACAACATCGTGCACTGGCACAAGGGTGCCATCACCTCGCTGAGCAGCTTCGTCAATGGATGTTGCAAGCGTATCCTCCGTATTGAGATAACCCAGCTGCAAGCAAGTTACAGCCAGACCCTCTTCTCTAAAACCCTCTCGCAATGCGTCACTAATACCGGTAAGAGCAAATTTTGACGCATTAAACGTCACTTCTGGACGCCCGCTTTGGCGTAGTCCAGATGTTGAGCCCGTAAGGATTAACTGAGGTTTAGAAGAGTTGAGTAATTTAGGGATCAAGCGCTTAAGCAGAATAATTGTGCCCGTGATATTAATATTTACCATATCGACAATACTTTGATCCTCATCGTCAAGGAAGCTGTACTCGTCGGTGAAGGCTGAAGGTTCCCATACTCCAAGATTATAAATGAGTACATCCAGTTGCGCCGGAGTTTGCTGCTCAATCAATCGAACGGCTTCTAATGGCGAACTCATGTCTACATTGATCCATTCGACCTCAACGCAGGCGGGTAAATTGAGATCACTGGGTTGACTGCGTGAAACACCAATAACAGTGTCACCCGCAGTACATAATCCCTCAACAAAAGCGCGGCCAAGACCTCTACCCGCTCCAACAACCATCAATTTCATAATGTTAAACTCTCCATCGGATCGAAACCATTAACGAGTACACAAGCGTATTTATGCTAATAGGCCAGCAATACGCACATGGTTAACTAACTGTATTAAATGAAACTGAACAGTTTGCAATTGAGCATTTGACCCAAGGAAATAGGGATATACGGCACCCAAAGTTATCACTCAAATTGATGCTAGAACTCTGTGAACACGCATTATGGTGGTATCAAGCAGCATTAAACCTAATCAACTGACAATGTTCTGGTCTAATCCCATCGAACACTTAATTTTGAGACAGTATGGTCAATAAATTAAGAGGTCTATATGAGTCTGAAAAAATCACATAAGAGTTATCCG